>NZ_JBIAWS010000001.1:0-262840 GCF_042896045.1 Streptomyces sp. NPDC001351
GCCGCCTTCGCATGGATGAGGTTGCCGATGTTGTCGGGCAGCAGCCCGCCGATGTTCCCGATGTCGCCGAGCCCGGGGATGTCGACGCCGCCCCCCCCCCCCCCCCCCCCCCCCCCCCCCCCCCCCCGGGGGGGGGCCCCCCCCCCCCCCCGGGCGGCCCCCCCCCCCCCCCCCCGCTGTGTTCTCACGGGTTCGGCGGCCCGGCGGCGGGCGGCCCTCCCCGGGGTACTGACCACCCCCGAGGCCGACGAGGACCAGGTGCCCGCAAGGACCGGTGGAAGCGGTGGCCCGGTACGTGGGCTAGTGCTCGGCCTCCTGCGCCCCCGCCAGCAACTCCCGTAGCAGGTCGGCCAGTTGGCCGGCCTGTTCGTCATTCATGGTGGACAGCGCCGCGGTCTGGACGGCCAGGCCCGCGCCGACCGCCTCGTCGATGACCGTCAGCCCTTTCTCGGTGAGCGTCACCTGGAGGGCCCGGCGGTCGTGCGGGTCGGGGGAGCGGCGCAGCAGGCCCGCGCGTTCCAGTTTGTCCAGGCGGCCGGTCATGCCGCCCGTGGTGAGCATCAGGGCCGCCGAGAGCTGGCGCGGCGAGAGGGTGTACGGCTCTCCCGAGCGGCGCAGGGTCGCCAGCACGTCGAACTCGCCGCGTGAGATGCCGTGCGGGGCGTACGCCTTCTCCATGCGGTCGCCCATGGTGCGGGAGAGGCGGTAGATCCGCCCGAAGACCTCCATCGCCCTGGTGTCGAGGTCCGGTCGCACCTCCGCCCACTGCTCGATGATCGCGTCGACGGCGTCCTTGCGCTGTGCACTCATGTCCCGAGTATCCGCATCAGCAGAGTCACTCGCAAGAAAGTAGCTTGACGGAAAGTTGCTTAGCGCTAAGCTAATCACTGCCAAGTCAATCGGCGACAGGCTGCCCCTGATCCGCACGGAACGCCACCTTCCGTCACTCCGAAGGGACCCGGTCATGAATCGGACCGCGACCGTCCTGCTCACCGCCCTCGCCCCCGTCTCCTGGGGCACCACCTACGCCGTCACCACCCAGTTCCTCCCGGCCGACCGTCCCCTGTTCACCGCTCTGGCGCGGGCCCTGCCCGCCGGTCTGCTGCTGCTGGCCGTCACCCGGGTGCTGCCGCGCGGTGCCTGGTGGTGGAGGGCGGCCGTGCTCGGTGCGCTGAACATCGGTGCCTTCTTCCCGCTGCTGTTCCTGTCCGCGTACCGGCTGCCCGGCGGCATGGCGGCCGTCGTCGGCTCGGTCGGGCCGCTGTTCGTGGTCGGGCTGTCGGCGCTGCTGCTGGGGCAGCGGCCGACGGGGCGGGCGCTGACCGCCGGGGTCGTGGCGGCGTTCGGCGTGAGTCTCGTCGTCCTGAAGGCGGCCGGAGCGCTCGACGCCGTCGGTGTGCTGGCCGCCCTCGCCTCGTCGGCGTCGATGTCCACCGGCACGGTGCTGACCAAGAAGTGGGGGCGACCGGAGGGTGTGGGCCCGCTGGCGCTCACCGGCTGGCAGTTGACGGCCGGCGGGCTGCTCATCGCCCCGCTCGCCCTCCTCGTCGAGGGCGCCCCGCCCGCGCTCGACGCCCGCGCGATCGGCGGCTATCTCTACCTCGCCCTCGCCAACACGGCCGTCGCCTACTGGCTCTGGTTCCGCGGCATCGGCCGCCTCACCGCCACCCAGGTCACCTTCCTCGGCCCGCTCTCCCCGCTGACCGCGGCGGTGGTCGGCTGGGCGGTCCTCGGTCAGGCGCTCACCCCGGTCCAGCTCGCGGGCATGGCGCTGGCGTTCGGCGCGACGGTGGCGGGGCAGGCGACGAGGCCCGCTCGCCCTCGATCGTTCAGTTCTGCTGAAATGAATGGTCGAAAAGATTCGATGGACCTGACAGGTGTGTCCCTGCGACGGTAGATCGACCGAGATCACCCGTCGCCGAAAGGACCTCCGTGGCCGTCGCCCTCGACCGGACCGCCCCCACTGTCACCACCCGCTCGCTGCGAGGACTCGCCCTCGCCGCCCTCGCCACTGTCGTCTGGTCCGGCAGCTTCGTCACCTCTCGGGCGCTGCACGACAGCGTGCCGCCGGTGCAGCAGGCGTTCTGGCGGTGGGTGGTCGCGCTGGTCTCTGTGGCGCCCTTCGGGGCGCGACGGGCCTGGCGGCAGCGGGAGCTGGTACGACGTCACCTCGGGTTCGTGCTGCTGGCCTCGCTCCTCGGGGTCACCGTCTACAACACCCTGGTCAACCAGGCCGCGCTGACCGTCCCGGCCGCCAACATGGGCATGATCATGGCCGCCTCGCCCGTGCTGATGGCGGCGTTCGAGCGGGTGGGCGGAGGGCGGCTGGGAGCGCGCCGGGTCACGGGGCTGGCGACGGCCTGCGGGGGCGTCGTACTGCTGATGGGCGGGGGAGCCGGACTTGCCGCGGGGGACCTCTGGATGGTCACCGCCGCCTGCTGCTTCGGCTCGTACAGTGCGCTGCTGCGGCGCAGGCCGGCCGGACTCGGCGGTACGGCCTTCCTGTTCACGGCCTTCCTGTTCGGCACCGGCCTGCTGCTGCCCGCCCAGGCCGTGAGCGTGGCGGCGCAGGGTGCCTTCACCCCGACGCCCGGGACCGTCCTCCCGCTCCTCTACGTCGGCGTCGCCTCCTCCGCCGTCGCGTTCTTCGCCTGGAACAAGGCGATCGGCCTGGTCGGTGCGGCCCGGGCGGGAGCGGTCTACCACCTGCAGCCGGTGTGCGTGGCCCTGCTGTCCTGGGCGGTGCTCGGGGAGCAGGTCGGCCGGACGCAGGCCCTGAGCATGGCGCTGATCCTCGGCGGGGTGGTGCTGGGCGCCGCCGTATAGGTTGCCGCCATGGTCGAGTGGGACATCCGGAAGCTGCAGATCCTGCGGACGCTCAGGGAGCGGGAGACGGTCACCGCGACCGCCGAGGCGCTGCGGATGACGCCCTCCGCGGTGTCCCAGCAGCTGACCAACCTGGCCAGGCAGCTCGGGGTGCCCCTGCTGGAGGCGCAGGGGCGGCGGGTGCGGCTGACGGACGCGGCGCGGCTGGTGCTGCGGCACGCGGAGGCCGTGTTCGAGCAACTGGAGCGCGCCGACGCCGAGTTGGCGGCCTACACGCAGGGCGAGGCCGGCGAGGTGCGGGTCGGCGCCTTCTCCACGGCCGTACCGGCTCTGGTCGTACCTGCCGTACGGGCGCTGCGCACCCGGCACCCCGGCGTGACCGTACGGGTGCGGGAGGCGGAGGCGGGGGAGGCGTACGAGCTGCTGGCCGCAGGCGACGTCGACCTCGCGCTCTCCCTCGCCGCCCAGGCCCCGACCGCCGCCGACCCCCGCTTCACCCGTGTCCCGCTGCTCGCCGACCCCCTCGACCTGGCCCTGCCCCGCGACCACCCGCTCGCTGCCGCCGAAGGGCTGCGGCTGGCCGACCTCGCCGGGGAGCCGTGGATCTTCGGCGGCAGCGGGCCCTGGTCGGACATCACCCGCGGGGCCTGCGAGGCGGCCGGGTTCAGCCCCGTGCAGGGCCATTCGGCGGCCGGGTGGACCGCGATCCTGGCGATGGTGGAGGCCGGCATGGGCGTCGCGCTGGTGCCCCGCATGGCGGTCGTGGGGAGGGAGGGCGTCGCGATGCGGCAGCTGACGGAGGACCGGCCCCGACGGCACGTGGTGGCGGCCGTCCGGAAAGGGGCGGGGGAAGGAGCGGCCGTCGGGCGGGTGCTCGGGGCCTTGCGGGAGGTGGCGGGGGAGCTCTCCGAGGGGGCGCGGGCCGTCACGCGCTGAAGTAGTGCCCCTCCTCCAGGTCCTCGATCAGGCCGGGTCCCGTCGGCTCCCAGCCGAGCCACTTGCGGGTCAGCGTGTTCGAGGCCGGAACGTCGAGGCCGACGACGTGCGCCAGCCAGCCGAAGTGGGCGGGCGCCTCCTCGGCGGTGATGCTCCTGACCGGGACGTCCAGGTGGCGGCCGATGACGGCGGCGATGTCCCGGAACCGGACGCTCTCCTCGCCCACGGCGTGCAGACGGGTGCCGGCGGGCGCCGACTCCAGGGCGAGGCGGACCACACGTGCCGCGTCCGTGCGGTGCACGGCCGGCCAGCGGTTGGCGCCGTCTTCGACGTACGCCGCGAAGCCCTTCTCGCGGGCGGTGGCGATCAGCATCGAGACGAAGCCCTTGTCCCCCCGGCCGTGCACGGTCGGGGAGAACCGGACGGCCGCCGACCTGACCCCGCGGTCGGCCAGCGCCACGGCCGCGTCCTCGCTGCGCGCGCGGACCGCCCCGAACGACTCCGGCGGGGCCGTGTCCTCCTCGGTGTTGAGCCTTCCCGGCTGCAGCAGCGCCGTACCGGAGGACATCACGAAGGGCTTGTCCGAGCCCTCCAGCGCCGCCCCGATCGCCTCGACGGCCCGCAGGTCGGCCGCGCACGCGGCGGCGAAGTCGAAGGTTCCCGAGAAGTCGTGGATGAACGCGAGGTGGGCGACGGCGTCGGCCGCGGCCGCCCCCTCGGCGAGACCTGCCGGGTCGGCGAGGTCCCCGCGACGCACCTCGGCTCCGGCGGCCCGCAGGGCCTCGGCGGAGGCGTCGGAGCGGGCCAGCCCTGTGACCCGGTGCCCGGCGTCGAGGAGTTCGCGGACGACCGCGGAGCCGATGAAACCGGTCGCGCCCGTGACGAATACGCGCATGGTGCAGCCCTTCGAAGGTGGTGAGTGGATGTGCCTCCATCCTCCGAAGGACACGGTGGCCGCGTCCAAAGCCTGTTCCGCATCGAGCAATACGGTTCGGGCATCACCGCAGGTGAGTAAGGTGGATGCATGGCTGACCTCGACCTCCGTCTGGTCCGGTACTTCACCGCCGTGGCCGAACACCGCCACTTCGGGCGTGCCGCCGAGGCCCTGCACATCACCCAGCCGTCCCTGAGCCGGCAGATCGCGGCCCTGGAACAGCAGCTCGGCGCCCGGCTGCTGGACCGCACCCCGCGCGGCACCCGGCTCACCGAGGCCGGTGAGGTGTTCCTGCCGCGTGCGCGGGCGTTGCTGGGCGCCGCCGAGCAGGCGGCCGCGGAGACCAGGGCCGCCGCCGAGCCCAGCCGGTTCACCGTCGGCTTCACCAGCGGTCTGATCGTCACCGCGGCCGTGCGCGAGCTACGGCGCCGGCATCCGGACGCCGACGTACGCAGCCGGCATCTGCGCTGGGACGGGGCGCGCGCCGCGCTGCTCGAACGCCGGGTGGACGCCGTGGTGACCCGGCTGCCCTTCGCCACCGACCAGTTGGAGGTGACCGTCCTCTACGACGAGCCCAGGGCCGTGGTGGTCCCCGTCGATCACCGCCTGGCCGGCAAGGAGTCCGTCACCGTCGACGACATCGCGGACGAGCCGATGCCCCGGATCACCGGCGCCGACCCCGCCTGGGCGTCCTTCTGGCGCCTGGAACCCCGGCCGGACGGCCGCCCCGTGCCCGACGGCCCGGAGATCCTGGACCTGGAGGACAAGTTCGAGGTCGTCGCCGCCGGGGAGGCCCTGGTCATCACGGCCTACCCGACCGGCGTCCGGCTGCGCCCCGACCTCACCGCGATCCCGCTGCACGGCGTGGCACCCAGCCAGGTCGCCCTCGCCACCCGCGCCGGGGACCGCAGCCGACTGGTGTCCGCGTTCCGCAAGGTCGCCCGCACCCACCTCACCCGGCCGTCCGAACCGGCGTGACCGGAGGCCCCCCGGGGCCCCCGTATCGCGATAGCGTCACACCGTCCCCGCGTGACGCAATGCCTTCACCACCCCGGAGGTGCCCGTGGTCGCCGACACCTGTGCCAACTGCGGCAAACCGCTCCCCGCACGGGCGGGCCGCACCGGCCGCAGCTCCGTGTACTGCTCGGCCGCCTGCCGGCAGAAGGCATACCGGGAGCGGCAGGGAACGGGGACGGGGGCCAGTGTGCAGGGCCTGATCGACGACATCGGGCGGCAGGTCCAGGAACTCACACCGCAGCCGCCGTCGGTCCTGTACTCCGGGGTGGCCGACCTGTCGGCCGCCGTGGCGCGTTTGCGGCGGGTCGCCCGGACCGCCCGCGACACCGCGAAGGAACACCCGAGGCCCACCGAGCCCTCCGTAACACGGAAGGCCGTTACGGAAATCCCCCTCACGGAAGCCGACTTCGCCACCCTCACCGAGTCCCACCGCCGGGAGATCCACGTCCACTGCTACCGCATGACGGGCTCCTACGACGACGCCGAGGACCTGGTGCAGGAGACCTTCCTGCGGGCCTGGCGGGCCCGGGAGTCCTTCGAGGGGCGCGCCGGCGCCCGCACCTGGCTGTACCGCATCGCCACCAACGCCTGCCTGGACTTCCAGCGCCGCACCGCCCGCCGCCCGCAGCGCTACGAGCCCATCCCCGGCATGAACCACGGCACCGGCGAGGCACCCGCACGCATCACCTGGCTGCAGCCCTACCCGGACGACGAACTGCCCACGGCCGAGGAGGACCGGCCGGACGTCGCCGCGGTCTCCCGCGAGACCCTGGAGCTGGTCTTCCTCACCGCCATCCAGCACCTCCCGCCCCGCCAGCGGGCCGTACTGATCCTGCGGGACGTGCTCGGCCTCACCGCCGCCGAGACCGCGGAGGCCCTCGACCTGACCGTGGCCTCCGCCAACAGCGCCCTGCAGCGCGCCCGGCCCACCCTCCGTGACCATCTGCCCGGGCAGCGCGCCGAGTGGAGCGCGGGCGAGCCGACGGAAGCCCAACGCACCGTACTGCAGCGGTACATGACCGCCGCCGAGCAGCTCGACTTCGCCGCGATGACCGACCTGCTCAGCAAGGACGTCACGCTCACCATGCCGCCCAACCCGTTCTGGTTCACCGGCCGGGACGCCCTCGTCGAGTTCCTGCGCCCCACCCTCGACCCCGCGTCCCCCATGTTCTTCGGCCACTGGCGCCATCTGCCCGCCCGCGCCAACGGGCAGCTCGCGGCGGGCGGTTACGTCCGCAGACCCGGTACGCACGTTCACCGCGCCCAGGTCCTCGACGTCCTGCGCTTCGACGCCGACGACCGGATCGTGGAGATCACGTCCTTCGAACCGCATCTGTTCCCGGCCTTCGGACTGCCGCTGCGGCTGTGAGGACCGATGAGTGATCGGGGCGCGGTGCGTCTGTATGACCGACCGATACGGAACACCTCCACCGAGGAGATCACCATGCTGCTCACCGACAAGACCGCGATCATCTACGGCGCCGGCGGCTCGATCGGCGGTGCGGTCGCCCGCGCCTTCGCCGCCGAGGGCGCACGCGTCCACCTGGTCGGACGGACCCGGGAAACGCTGGAGGCCGTGGCCGCCGACATCAAGGACGCCGAGGTCGCCGTCGTGGACGCCCTCGACGAGGCGGCCGTCGAAGAGCACCTCGCGGGCGTCGGGGACGTCGACATCTCGTTCAACCTCGTCACCCGCGGCGATGTGCAGGGCGCCCCGCTCACCGACATGCCCGTGGACGACTTCCTGCGGCCGTTGCTGGACGGCGTCCGCGCCAACTTCATCACCGCGCGTGGCGCCGCCCGCCGGATGGCCGAGCGCGGCTCCGGCGTGATCCTCACCCTCAACAGCGGCTCCGCGCACGGCAGTCCGATGATGGGCGGCACGGGACCCGCCGATGCCGCCATCGACACCCTCGTCCGCAACCTGGCCCTGGAGTGCGGCCCGCGTGGGGTGCGCGCCGTGGGCCTGTGGGCGGCCGGCGTACCCGAGACCTTCACCGTCGAGAAGCTCTCCGCGGTCAACCCGGCGATCGACGAAGCGGCCGTCCAGGGGATCGTCGACAACCTCGCCGGAATGCGGATGACCCGCCGCAACCCGACCCTCGCCGAGGTGGCCGCCACCGCGGTCTTCCTCGCCTCCGACCACGCGGCCGGCATCACCGGCACGTTCGTCAACGTGACGGGCGGGATGGTCGTGCGCTGAGCGCAGGAACGAGAACCTGAGCGCGGACACGAGGAAGGGCGCCCGGTGTGACACCGGGCGCCCTCGTTCTCGTACTGCTCGGGGCGACTACGCCTGTGCGTCCGCCGCCTGCGCCTTCAGCGCGCGCTCCACTCCCGACCGGGACTCGGAGACCAGGCGCCGCAGGGCCGCGCTGGGCTCGGCGGAGGCGAGCCAGGCGTCCGTCCGGTCCAGGGTCTCCTGCGACACCTGGACGGACGGGTAGAGACCGACCACGATCTGCTGGGCGATCTCGTGCGAGCGGGCGTCCCAGATGTCCTTGACCACCTCGAAGTACTTCTCGGCGTACGGGGCGAGCAGCTCGCGCTGGTCGGTCTGGACGAAGCCGCCGATGACCGCCTCCTGGACGGCGTTCGGCAGCTTGTCGGACTCCACGACCTGCGCCCAGACCTCCGCCTTCGCCTCCACGGTCGGCCGGGCAGCACGGGCGCTGGCCGCATGGCGCTCACCCGCGGCGGTCCTGTCCCGCTCGTACTCGCCGGCGATCTCCGCCTCGTCGTAGCGGCCCACCGCGGCCAGCCGCTGCACGAACGCCCAGCGCAGCTCGGTGTCGACGACCAGACCCTCGATCGTCTGCGAACCGTCGAGCAGCGCCTCCAGCAGGTCCAGCTGCTCGGGTGTCCTGGCGGTCGCCGCGAACGCCCGCGCCCAGGCCAGCTGGTGGTCGCTGCCCGGCTCGGCCGCGCGCAGGTGGGCCAGCGTGGCGTCGGTCCAGCGGGTGAGCAGGGCCTCGCGGGCCGCCGGGTCGGCGTACAGGTCGATCGCCAGCTTCACCTGGCGGTGCAGCGACTGCACGACACCGATGTCGGACTCCTTGCCGATGCCCGACAGGACCAGCGAGAGGTAGTCGCGGGTGGCGAGCTCCGCGTCCCGGGTCATGTCCCAGGCCGACGCCCAGCACAGGGCGCGGGGCAGGGACGACGCGAAGTCGCCGAGGTGCTCGGTGACGAACGCCAGGGACTCCTCGTCGAGGCGGACCTTGGCGTACGACAGGTCGTCGTCGTTGAGCAGCACGACGGCCGGGCGGCGCCTGCCGACCAGCTGCGGTACGGCGGTCAGCTCGCCGTCGACGTCCAGCTCGACGCGCTCGTCACGGACCAGCTTGCCGCTGTCCTCGTCGAGCTCGTACAGGCCCACCGCGATGCGGTGCGGGCGGAGCGTCGGCTCGCCCTTGGCGCCCGCGGGGAGCGCCGGGGCCTCCTGGCGGATGGCGAAGGAGGTGACGACACCGGCGGCGTCCGTCTCGATCTCGGGCCGCAGGACGTTGATGCCCGCCGTCTGCAGCCATTTCTCCGACCAGTTCTTCAGATCGCGCCCGGAGGTCTCCTCCAGCGCGCCCAGCAGGTCGGACAGGCGGGTGTTGCCGTACGCGTGACGCTTGAAGTACGCCTGCACACCACCGAAGAACTCGTCCATGCCGACGTACGCGACCAGCTGCTTCAGGACGCTGGCGCCCTTGGCGTAGGTGATGCCGTCGAAGTTGACCAGGACGTCGTCCAGGTCGTTGATCTCGGCCATGATCGGGTGGGTGGAGGGCAGCTGGTCCTGCCGGTAGGCCCACGTCTTCATGGAGTTGGCGAAGGTCGTCCACGAGTGCGGCCAGCGGGACTCCGGGTGGTACGACTGGCATGCGATCGACGTGTACGTGGCGAACGACTCGTTCAGCCACAGGTCGTTCCACCACTCCATGGTGACCAGGTCGCCGAACCACATGTGCGCCAGCTCGTGCAGGATGGTCTCCGCGCGCAGCTCGTACGACGCGTCGGTGACCTTGGAACGGAACACGTACTGGTCCCGGATGGTCACCGCACCCGCGTTCTCCATCGCGCCCGCGTTGAACTCCGGCACGAACAGCTGGTCGTACTTCTTGAACGGGTACGCGTAGTCGAACTTCTCCTGGAACCACTCGAAGCCCTGCCGGGTGACCTCGAAGATCGCGTCGGAGTCGAGGAACTCGGCGAGCGAGGGCCGGCAGTAGATGCCGAGCGGCACGCTCTGCCCGTCCTTCTCGTACACGCTGTGCACGGAGTGGTACGGGCCCACGATCAGCGCGGTGATGTAGCTGGAGATCCGCGGCGTCGGCTCGAAGACCCAGGTGTCGTCCTTGGGCTCGGGCGTCGGCGAGTTGGAGATGACGGTCCAGCCGGAGGGGGCCTTCACCGTGAACTGGAAGGTCGCCTTGAGGTCGGGCTGCTCGAACGACGCGAACACGCGACGGGCGTCCGGGACCTCGAACTGGGTGTAGAGATAGGCCTGCTGGTCCACCGGGTCGACGAAGCGGTGCAGCCCCTCACCCGTGTTGGTGTACGCGCAGTCGGCGACGACCCGCAGGATGTTACGGCCCTCGAGCAGTCCCGGAAGGGCGATCCGCGAGTCCTTGAAGACCTCGGCGGGGTCGAGGCTGTCGCCGTTCAGCGTCACCTCGTGGACGGTCGGGGCCACCAGGTCGATGAAGGACTCGGCGCCGTTTTCGGCCACGTCGAAGCGCACCGTCGTCACAGACCTGTAGGTGCCGCCCTCCTGCGCGCCGGAGAGGTCGAGATCGATCTCGTACGAGTCAACGGTGAGCAGCTTCGCCCGCTGCTGCGCCTCGTCGCGGGTCAGGTTTGTGCCAGGCACGGGGTCATCTCCTCGTCATGTGTCGGTTCAGCCATCCTTCCACGGGACCGTGGGGAGGGCGACGAGGGTTTTCCCGATGGAACACCGGTCGACGCCCCCGGACCGCCACGTCCGAATCCCGCCGGTCCCGCGGCTCCGTCCGCGCCAGCCTGGGGGCATGACGACGTACACCGCACGACCCATCGCCCCGTCCGTCCTCAAGGAACTGCGCACCACCGACGACGCGGGCCGTCCGATGATCCCCGTGGCCGACGACGAGGGCGGCGCCCCGCTGCGCTGCTGTCTGCGCCGCAACGAGCCGGGGGAGCGGATCGCCCTCGTGTCGTACGCGCCGTTGCGCCGGTGGGCGGCCGAGACGGGCGCCGAGCCCGGGGCCTACGACGAGCAGGGGCCGGTCTTCATCCACGCGGACGAGTGCCCGGGCCCGGACGGCGACGGCTACCCCTTCGCCGACGCCCACCGCACGGTCCGCCGCTACTCCGCCGAGGGGCACATCCTCGGCGGCGAGCTGGTGGAGGCCCCCGACGACGCGGCCTTCCACAACGCATTCGACGACCCGTCCGTGGCGCTCGTCCACGTCCGGGCCGTCGAGTACGGCTGTTTCCTCTACGAGGTCAGGAGGCCTTAGCCCTTCAGCTCGGCCGCCACCAGCTCCGCGATCTGTACCGCGTTCAGGGCCGCGCCCTTGCGGAGGTTGTCGTTGGAGATGAACAGCGCGAGGCCGTTGTCCACCGTCTCGTCGCGGCGGATGCGACCCACGTAGGACGGGTCCTGGCCGGCGGCCTCAAGGGGGGTCGGGATCTCGGAGAGCGCGACGCCCGGGGCGCCCGCCAGCAGCTCCGTCGCGCGCTCCGGGGAGATCGGGCGGGCGAAGCGGGCGTTGACCTGGAGGGAGTGGCCGGAGAAGACCGGGACGCGGACGCAGGTGCCGGAGACCTTGAGCTCGGGGATCTCCAGGATCTTGCGGGACTCGTTGCGGAGCTTCTGCTCCTCGTCCGTCTCGTTCAGACCGTCCTCGACGAGGTTGCCCGCGAAGGGCAGGACGTTGAAGGCGATGGGGCGCTTGTAGACGCCCGGCTCCGGGAAGTCCACCGCCGAGCCGTCGTGCGTCAGCTTGTCCGCGTCGGCGACGACCTTCTGCGCCTGGCCGTGCAGCTCCGCGACGCCCGCCAGACCCGAGCCGGACACCGCCTGGTAGGTGGCGACGACCAGCGCTTCGAGGCCCGCCTCCGCGTGCAGCACCTTCAGGACCGGCATCGCGGCCATCGTCGTGCAGTTCGGGTTGGCGATGATGCCCTTGGGGCGGTCCGCGACCGCGTGCGGGTTCACCTCGGAGACGACCAGCGGGACCTCGGGGTCCTTGCGCCAGGCCGAGGAGTTGTCGATCACGACGGGGCCCTGCGCGGCCACCTTCTCGGCCAGCGCCTTCGAGGTCGCGCCGCCCGCGGAGAACAGCACGATGTCCAGGCCGGTGTAGTCGGCGGTCGCCGCGTCCTCCACCGTCACACCGTCGAGCTCCGTGCCGGCCGAGCGGGCCGAGGCGAACAGGCGCAGCTCGGTCACGGGGAAGTCGCGCTCCTTGAGGATCCTGCGCATGACCGTGCCGACCTGCCCGGTGGCTCCGACGATTCCGACCCTCACGGCGACTCCTTCTGCGTGTTCCTGTATGTCTGCGGCGTTTCCATCATGCGGCCGACCCGGGTCCGCCTGTCCAATTCTTTGCGCTCCATGCCCGAAACCTGGGACGCCGCACCGCGATCAACAGTTCCGGAACTCCGCCCGCACCCGCGCTGAGCTGGAGAAATTCGCTCTACGACGGCCCGGTGCCGCAAGCTGTGCTGGCCGCGCACGTCGGTGTGACGTACACCTCTGCACGATTTCCCATGGCCCGGCCGAACGTTTCCGCCGCCTCGGGCGTCGTAGAGGAAACGCGGTGAGGGGGTGGCTTGTGCTGCGCAGAAAGGCCCGCCGTGGCCAGGAGGACGATCATGGCGATCCTCTGGACGCGGCTCAGGAACGCCGGGTGCGGGCGGTGCTCGCACTGGGCGGGGTGCCGCAGACGGACCTGCCGGACGGGGTGCAGCAGGTCCGTCTGCGGCTGCTGGAGCGGGCGGCGAAGGGGTACGAGGCCCCGCGCGACGTCTCCGCATGGGCCGCCGTCGTCGCCTCCAACCTGGCCATGGACTGGCACCGGGCCAAGAAGCGGCAGGAGCGGATCGGCGAACGGCTCGCCTCCCTGCGCCAGCTGGAGCACCCGTCCGGAGAGGACACCAGCGTGCTCTCCCTGGCTGTCGCCCAGGGCCTCGACGAGCTCCCCGACTCCCAGCGCCAGGTCCTCGTCCTGCGCTTCTATGCCGACCTGCCGGTCCGCTCGATAGCCCACGAGCTCGGCATCCCGGAGGGCACGGTCAAGAGCAGGCTGCACACGGCGGTACGGGCTCTGCGCGCCCGCCTGCACGAGGACGAGGTGGTGTGAGATGACCGCCGAACACAACGGCGTCGACGCGCTGATGGCCGTGATCACCGGCGAGGAACTGCCGGAGGAGGCCCGCGCGGACGCCGGCTTCGCCGCCGAGCACCGCAGGGCGAGGGCCGATGTGGCGCTGCTGCGGCAGCAGCTCGGGATCATCGGGGACGCGCTGGCCGGGGAGTCGCGGCCGGAGCGGACGCCCGCTCCGGTACGGGTACCGCGGGACTGGCGCCGGGCGCGCAGGTTCGCCTACGGCTCCCTCGCCGTGGCCGCCGTCGCGACCGTGCTGTCGGGGCTCGGCTGGCTGTTGGTGCAGGCCAACAGCGGAGTCGACACCATGTCGGGCGGCAGCGCCGACTCGGCAGCCTCCAAGGCGGACCGCAAGGCCGAGGCAGGCTCCGCCTTCTCCAGCCCCGGCTACCTCGCCTGCACCCGCCTGGTCGCCGAGGGCGAGGTGACGGCGGTGCAGCCGGTCCACGGCACCGCCGGGCAGGAGCGGATCACCCTGGACGTGACCCGCTCGTACAAGCCGGAGAAGTCCCAGAAGGCGATCACCCTGGTGATCGAGGACGAGACCCTCCGCAAGGCCCTTCACAAGGGCGACCACATCCTGGTGGCCGTCCCACCGCAGTCCACCGTCCCGGACCAGGTGATCGTCGGCGAGAAGTCGATCGCCCGTGAACGCGCCGGGCTCACCCGTGCACTGCCCGAATCGGCCGGGGTCACCTGCTGAGGTGGCCCGCTGACGGGAAAGGGCGGGCGCCCGTACGGACGCCCGCCCTCACCGCCGTACCACCGACTACGGAGTGACCTTCTCGATCTTCACGCTGCCGGTGCCCGCGGCCGTGCCGCGTGCGTTCACCAGCTGGACCTGGCCGAAGAACTCACGGCCCTCAGGAGCGGCCGCCGCGGCGGTGACGCTGCCGGAGACGGTCGCCGAGTCGCCCGTGCCGAGCTTCACCGGCGCCGACTCGTCGACGCTGACCGTGCCCAGGGACGCGGAGAAGAAGACGTCCCGGTAGTCGTAGGCGGTGGAACCGGACGGGACCGAGTAGCCCGCGACCTCGATGGTGTACGTGCCGGCGGCGGGCGAGGCGATGGAGACCGCCTCCTCCGAGTCGCCGTCGGCGGACTGGCCGACGACCGTGCCGGCCGCGTTCTTCACCGTCAGGTCGAGGTCGGCGGACGCGTCCGACACATTGCCGATCGCGACGTCCAGCGACTTGGCGCCCGCGGGCACCTCGACCGTGGTGGTCTGCGTCTCGCCCTGCTTGATGGTCGGGCGGGTCGTCTTCGACGAGCCGAGCGGGCCGCCGACCAGCTTGCCGTCGAGCGCGGCGAGCTTGTTGGTCACCTTCCAGGAGACGGCGGCCGGGGTACCGACCTTGGCCTCGGGGACGGTCACGGTCTGCGGGTCGAAGGCCGCGCCGAGGACGGCGACGTCCAGCTTGTACGGGTTGTCGAGCAGCGGCGAGGTACGGCGCGACTCGACCTCGATCTCCCAGACGCCGGCCTGCGGGTCCGCGTACGCACGCACGTCGGGCTTGCAGCCGTTGCCGTCGAGGTAGTTCGGGTAGCAGTACGGGGTGCCGGTGTTGTCGACCGGAGTGCCGTACGGGTGGATCGCGATGAACCGGGTCTGGCTCTTGTCCTGCAGCCCGCCGAGGGCGACCTCGAGGGACTTGGCGCCCTCGGGCACGGTCACGAAGTACGACTGCGTGCTGTTGCGCTGCACCGTGTTCGAGGCGGTGAAGGTGTACTTCACCGGCGTCGAGACCACGACCGTGGCGAGGATCTGCTTGTCGACGCCCTCGGTGCTCGGGTCGTCGACGTCGAGGATCGCGCTCTTGATCCCCGCGGACCTCGGGTTCGCCTGCACCTTGACGGTGACCGGCTGGTTCAGCGGCAGCTTCACCCAGTCCTTGCCGACGATCCGGAAGGTGTCACCGGCGTTGTTCTCGATGCTCAGCTCGTGCCAGAGCGCCTTGGCGGAGCCGGAGGTCCGAGTGATCGTGACGTCGTACGTCTTCCTGTCACCCGCCTTGAGGCCACCCTCGCGGTCGTACAGGCCGGTGCCGAAGCCGGGCGTCTTCAGGGCCTGGTCGAGCGCGGTGTCGACCGGGGCCTTCACGACGTAGTCAGAAGGCACGGCGTCATGCGCGGTGGCGCCGTCGCGGATCGCGTCCCAGGCGTCGACGACGTCGATGCGGCCCGCGCCCTCCTCGTATGCCTGAACGCCCTTGATGTGATGGGCGGTCGAGGTGAGAGCCGTGCGCAGGGCGGCGGGCTTGAGCTCGATGCCCTTCTGCTTGGCGGCCGACAGCAGCAGCGCGCTCGCGCCCGTGGCCTGCGGGGAGGCCATGGACGTGCCCTGCAGCATGGAGTAGCCGGCCGGCAGCGAGTAGCCCGCCTCGGCGACCGGGGAGCCCGGCAGCCAGGTCTGGGTGGTGTTGATCGCGGCACCCGGCGCCACGAGGGTCGGCGTGAAGCCGCCATCCTCACGCGGGCCGCGGGAGGAGAAGGGCATCATCGCGTACTTCTTCTCCACGACCGAGCCGTAGTTGGACGCCCAGGTGGCCTTGGAGATGGCGGCGCCCACGGAGATCACCTTGTCGGCGAGACCGGGGTCGCCGATGGTGTTCGCGCCCGGGCCGGAGTTGCCCGCCGAGATCACCAGCTGCACGCCGTAGGTGTCGATGAGCCGCGTGTACAGCTCGGCGCGCGCGTTGTTGCCGTCGTTGAGGGCCGGCAGGCCGCCGATGGACATGTTGACGATGTCGACACCGCGGTTGACGACGAGGTCGATCATGCCCTCGGTGAGCGCGACGTTGGTGCAGCCGCCGGTCCAGGTGCAGGCACGGGAGGAGACGATCTTCGCACCGGGGGCCGCGCCGTTCATCTTCCCGCCGAACAGGCCGTTGGCGGCGGTGATGCCGGCGACGTGCGTGCCGTGCTCGGACTCGATGACACCGATGTTGACGAAGTCGGCCTTCTTGCCGACCCAGTCGCCGCCGTAGGGGTCCATCGGCACGTCCTTGCGGATCTGCACGACGAACGGCTGGCGCTCCACGACGTCGGTCGACGGGTTGTCGGTCCCGAAGTAACCGATCTGGTAGCCGTCCTTGTACGGCTTCATCGGCGTGTCGTCGGAGAAGTCGTAGTTGTTGTTGAGGTCGACGCGCACGGTGCCGGCGGCGGCGTCGTAGAGGACGCCCCACTTGTCCGTGGTGTCCCCGTCCCGGTTGGCGTCGCCCTTCGCGTCGCCGCCCGCGGTGGCGGACTCGCTGAAGGTGCTGACCTGGTACGACCCGGCGGGCGCCGTCCACGTCTTGCCACCGTAGGTGAAGGTGGGCCCGGAGACGGAGGTCACCATCGGGCGCCAGGTGGCGTCGCTGTCGACGATCGGGTCGGTCGCCGTCACCCAGTCGACGATCTTCCGCTCACCGGTGGTGGTCTTCTGCAGCGCCGGGTGACCGAGGTCGACACCGGAGTCCAGGATGCCGATGGTGACGCCGCGGCCGTCCGCCTTCGGGTGGTCCTTCACGAAGTCGACGGCGCCCGTCTCGAAGGACGGGTTGTACGGGTTCTCGGCGGGCGTGTTCTTGTCCGGCGCCGGGTAACTGACCGTGCCCGAGGCCGACTTGGAGCCGCCCGTCGCGCTCGGGTCGTCCAGCGGTATCTCCTTGCGCAGGTCGATGCCGTGCACGGAGGAGAGCTTCGCGGCGGCGGCGATGGCCGCGTCCGCCTGCGAGGTGGGGACGGTGGCGCGGACGTAACCGAGCTTGTCGTACGTCCGGCCGACCGAGCCGCCCCTGACCGCGTCCAGCTTCCCGGCGACCTGCCCGGTCTGCCCCGGGGCGGTGGCGATCATCATCGTGACGTTCTTGTCGCCGTCGGCCTTGGCCTCGGCGAGCAGGTCCGCGTCGTCGGAACCGAGCTTTTCCTGCGCGGACTTGACGCTGCCGTCCGAGGGGGCGGTGGAGCCCGGGGACGGCGCGTCGGCGGAGAAGGCCATGGGTATCGGCCCGGCCGCGGAGAGCGCGGCGACGAGACCGGCGGCCACGGCTATTCGGGCCACGGGTCTGAGGGGGGTGAGGGTCATCGGCATCCCTAGGAGTGAAGATTTTCAGTGCCGGACGAGCGCACAGCTTTACCCAAGGGACAGTTGTTTGGGAAGTGTTGACCGAAACGATATGGACGTATGGGGAAAACCCCCGATTCCCTTTACGGGGATGAGTCCCCAATAGTGCTAAATGAACCGGCGGTTCCGGACTAACGTCCCTACGTGCGCAGGAAATTGAGGGTGGCGGCCTACGCCATATGCGTCCGCGACGACGAACTCCTTCTGGCCCGCTGGATCGACGACCGGGGCCGCCCCGAGTGGACCCTGCCCGGCGGCGGCGTGGAACACGGCGAGGACCCCTACGACGCCGCCCTCAGGGAGGTCGAGGAGGAGACCGGCTACCACGTCGACCTCACCGCCCTCCTGGGCGTGGACTCGATCCGCCGCACCGCCCCCCGCCGCTTCGGCCGCTCCGTCGACCACCACGGCATCCGTCTGGTGTACGAGGGCCGGGTGACCGGCGGCGAACTCCGCCACGAGATCGGCGGCTCGACGGACATGGCGGCCTGGCATCCCCTGGAGACGGTGCCCGGGCTGCGCCGGGTCACATTGGTCGACGTGGGTCTTGCACTGTGGCGGGAGCGGCCGGCGGCGGGGCGGGTGAACTGCTTGCAGTACCCAGAAAGATGAACGCTGAGTGACTGCCCCCGGGCCGCCCGACGAGCGGTCGTGAACGCGGAGGGTGGCCCAAGATCCACGTACGGTGATCGGCGTTGGCCGTTGCCGCCTCGTTCACCAGCAGGTCATCCCCGGTGCCAACCATCCAGAGCGAGCGGGTTGTTCGCGACAGCGAAACAGCCCGCGACCACTGCCGACGCGTTGCCACTCGGGGAGATCGCGCCATGCCGCGCATACGCTCTGTCGCCGCCACCAGCCCGGCGATCAACCGCCGTACCGTCCTCGCCGCCACCGGCGCGGCGGCCGTCTCCGCAGGCGTCGGCTACGCCCTGCGGCCCACCGACAGCCAGGCCGCCACCACCGACACCACCAAGGTCGTGGCGCAGTCCCGCAAGGCCCCGGCCGCCCCCCTCGCGCCCTACACCAAGGGCACCACCCTCGCCACGGTCGCCGCCCCGCGCAACTCCTCCGGCTTCCGCCGCCTCGGCGACGGCCCCGGCTGGTCCCGCGTCGTGCGCAGCGAGCTCGCCGCCCCCAAGTCGGGCCGCGCCGGCCGCCGTACCGCGCTCGCCTCGTTCGTACAGCTCACCGATCTGCACCTGACCGACGTCCAGCACCCCTCGCGCCTGGAGTGCCTGCGCTCCACCGACAAGGGCGCCTGGCGCCCGCACGAGGCGCTGACCGTGCAGGGCGCGATCTCGCTGGTCGAGCGGATCAACGCGCTGCGCGGCGCCCCCGTCACCGGCACCCCGCTGCACTTCGCGATGACCACCGGCGACAACACGGACAACAACGCCAAGTCCGAGCTCGAGTGGTACATGAAGATCATGAGCGGCGGCCGGATGACCCCCAACTCGGGTGACCCGCGGCACTACGAGGGCGTCCAGAACAGTGGCCTCAAGCTGTACTGGCAGCCCGAATCCACGGTCCGCGACGGCGACAAGCAGCTCGGCTTCCCGCATCTGCAGGGCTTCCTGGCCGCCGCGATCCGCGAGGTGCAGAGCCCCGGCCTGAACCTGCCCTGGTACTCCACGGTCGGCAACCACGACGCCCTGCCGCTCGGCTGCTTCGGCCAGGGCGACTCCTGGCTCGCCGAGTACGCGGTCGGCGGCAAGAAGCTGATGTCGCTGTCCGCCGCCGAGGGGAAGAAGCTGCAGGACGCCATCAGGGCGAACAAGGACCCCAAGGGCACGGCCTACCGGGACCTGCTCAAGGCCCACGCGCGCGACATGCGCTCGGTCACCGCGGACGAGAGCCGGGCCCCGTTCACCCGGGCCGACTACCTCAGGGCCCACCTCGACCCGGCCTACCGCGGCAACGGCCCGGTCGGCCACGGCTACTCCACCGCCAACCTCGACGCGGGCACGCAGTACTACACCTTCCGCATCGCCGACGACGTCGTCGGCATCAGCATCGACACCACCGACCCGGGCGGCCACTACAACGGCTCCATCGGCACGGCCCAGTTGAACTGGCTCGACAAGCAGCTGCGGGACAACAAGGACTCGCACGTCATCGTCTTCAGCCACCACACCAGCCAGTCCATGGCGAACACCTCGAACGTGGACCCGGCCCACCCGAACGAGCGCCGGCACAACGGCCAGGAGGTCGTCGCCCTCCTCGGCAGCCACGCCAACGTCCTGGCCTGGGTGAACGGCCACATCCACCGCAACTACATCACGCCGCACAAGGGCTCCGGCGGCCACTCCTTCTGGGAGATCTCCACCGCCTCCCACGTGGACTACCCGCAGCTGGCGCGCGTCATCGAGATCACCGACAACAAGGACGGCACGCTCTCCCTGTTCACCACCCTCGTCGAGTCCGCGGCCCCGCACCGCACGGACTTCGCCGACCTCTCCCAGACCGGCCTGGCCGCCCTCTACCGCGAGCTGTCGTACAACGTCCCCGACCGCAACGCGATCCTCGCCGGCCACCCGGAGGACCGCAACACGGAGCTGGTCCTCAAGAAGGGCTGAGCAGCTGAACAAGGGCCGAAAGCGGCTCAACCGGCTCGCGGTGCATCAACCTTCACCCCGCGGGCCGGGTCTGCTCCCCCGACCGAGCTCGGCGACGAGCGAGCGAGATGGGGGAAGACATGACCGTACGTACGACCCTGGTGGCGGCCACCGCGGTGGCGCTGTCCGCCGCCCTGGCCGGTCCCGCCCTTGCGGCGGGGCCCACCCGCGCCGGAGCCCACGACGCGACCCGCAGAGCGGTCGAAGCCGTGGTCGAGGACGGCATTCCCGGCGTCACGGCGACGGCGAAGGACGCCCACGGCACCTGGTCGACGACCGCCGGCGTGGGCAACATCCGTACCGGCAGGCCGCGTTCGGCCGAGGACCGCTTCCGGGCGGGAAGCATCACGAAGACGTTCGTCGCGACGGTGGTGCTGCAGCTGGAGGCCGAGGGCCGGCTGTCGCTGGACGACACGGTGGAGAAGTGGCTGCCGGGCGCGGTCCACGGCCACGGCCACGACGGCAGCCGGATCACCGTCCGCCAGATCCTCAACCACACCAGCGGCATCTACGACTACACCAACGACGAGACGTTCGTACGGTGGTACTTCAGCAAGGACGGCTTCCTCAAGCACCGCTACGACCGCTGGACGCCCGAGGCCGAACTGGCGGTCGCCATGCGCCACAAGCCGCTCTTCGAGCCCGGCACCTCCTGGAGCTACTCCAACACGAACTACCTGCTGGCCGCGATGGTGGTCGAGAAGGTCACCGGCCACGCGTACGCCGAGGAGATCCGCCGGCGGATCATCGACCCGCTCCACCTGACCGGCACCTCGGTCCCCGGCAACCGGGTCACCCTCCCGCAGCCCAGCAGCCGTACCTACTCCAAACTCGCGGACTCCACGACGGGCCCGACGTACGACGTCACGACCGTGAACCCCTCTCTGGCGTACGGTTCGGGTGAGTTGATCTCCGACACCTCCGACCTGAACCGCTTCTTCAAGGCCCTGCTCACCGGACGGCTGCTGCCGCCCGCGCAGCTGAAGGAGATGAAGACCACGGTCAAGGCCGACGTCCTGCCGAACGCCCGCTACGGCCTCGGCCTCATCGACCGCAGGCTCAGCTGCGGAGTCCACGTCTGGGGCCACGCGGGCGGCATCTTCGGCTCCCTCTCGGAGGCGGTGACGACGGCGGACGGCCGCCACTCCCTGTCCTTCAACCTCAACGGGGACTGGACGGACGTGTCCCACACCCAGGCGGTGATCGAGGCGGAGTTCTGCGGCGGTCAGGACCGCTGACGGCACGCGTCGATCGCGGCGCGCAGCCGGCCGACCGCCTCCTCGACCACCCCGTCCGCGAGATTGCCGTACCCGAGGACCAGGCCGTGGTCGGCGTGGTCCTCGGTGGCGTGGTAGGCGGCGAGGTCGGCCACGCGCAGCGAGCGGGCGGCCGCCGCCCGGACCACGGCCGCCGGGTCCACGGCGGCGGGCAGCCGCAGGAGGAGATGGAGGCCGGCGGCGATGCCGGAGACCGGGGCGTGGGGCAGCTGGTCCGCCAGGGCCCGGACGAGGGTGTCGCGGCGGTCGCGGTAGCGCCCACGGCAGGCCCGCAGATGGCGATCGTAGGCGCCTGATTCCAGCAGGTCGGCGAAGGCCAGCTGGTCGAGGGGCGGGGGCTGGGTCGCCGTCTGGTCGGTCCTGTGCAGGTGTTCCGTCCAGCGGCCGGGCGCCACGATCCATCCGATGCCGAGCGCGGGGGAGAGGATCTTGCTGAGCGACTTGAACAGGACCACCCGGGACGGATCCATGCCCTGCAGGCTCGCGACCGGCCGGCGGTCGTAGCGGAACTCGGCGTCGTAGTCGTCCTCCAGTACGACGCCGTCCACCTCGCGGGCCCACCGCAGCAGGGCCGCGCGCCGCTCGGGGGCGAGCACCGTGCCCAGCGGGAACTGATGCGCCGGGGACGCCAGCACCGCCCTCAGGCCGGGGTGTCGGGTGAGCTCGTCGGTGCGCAGGCCGGCGCCGTCCACGCGGACGGGCACGACGTCCAGGCCAGCGGCGCCGATCACCTCGCGCAGCCGGGTCCAGCCGGGTTCCTCGACTGCGACGGCGGTGATGCCGCGGGCGCGCAGGGCCTGGCAGAAGCGGCGCACTCCGTCGGTCACGCTCGTGCACACCGTCACGTCCTGCGGGCTCGCGGAGACGCCGCGGGAGCGGCCCAGGTACTCGGCGAGCAGCCGTCTGAGCCGGGGGTGGCCGCCGGGCGGCGGGTAGCCGAACTCCGTGAACGCCACGGTCGTCGTCTGCGCGCGGACCGCGTCGGCCCAGTGGCGCCGCGGGAACGCCCGCAGGTCCGGCAGGCCCGGGGCCAGGTCGTAGCGGGCCGCCGGGGCCTGGTGCGGCGCGCGCGGTGCCGAGCCGGCGTCGGGGCTGTTCGACCAGCGCACCCGGGTCGCGGAGCCGGTCCTGGCCTCCAGATATCCCTCGGCGACCAGCTGGCCGTACGCCTCGGTCACCGCCCAGCGCGAACAGCCGAGGTCGGCGGCGAGCCGGCGGCTTGGCGGCAGGGCGGTGCCCACCTCGATACGGCCGTCCCTGATCGCCGAACGCAGCGCTCGCTTCACCCGTTCGTGCAGCGGGCCGTCGGCGGCCTGCCCCAGGTGGAGCAGAAGATCGCCCGCCGGATTGGTCTGTGATTCCTGCATGCCATTGGACAGTAGCAGCGAGCCATTTCTCAGTAGCTTCGCAGGCATGAGGGACGTACCTGAAACCCACCAGTTGTTCCGCGGAGTCTTCGAGGGCTGGCAGACCAAGGCGGGCGTCCTGTCGGCGACACCGGACGCGCCGGTCGTGGCGGACGACTCCCCGTCTCTGCGGCTCGCGCTGCGCCGGTTGCGGGCCCGCTTCGAGAGACCACCCGGTAATTCAGCCGACTCGGACACGAGACGTCGAGTTCATCCGTACGAAACGTCCATGCCGCCTCATAACGGCTAACCCGCACTCACACGGGGGATGGCTCGATTTGTGCAAGGCGGGTGGTCGTATGCCCACGAGGCGCGGACTGCACGTGCTCTCGGTCTACGAGGGTTTCTTCTCCGGCGGGGCCCGGATCGTTCACAGTGACGTCGTACTCGGACTTCAGGAGGGTGACCAGCAGCATCGCGTGCTGAGCCTCCATGGCGAGGTGCACCGGGAGGCCACCCGGCAACGGATGGAGGACGATGCCTGCTACCGGTCGCTGACCGCGGCGGGCGTGGGCGTCACTTCCCTGGGCCGGGTCTTTCCCGCAAGCGGTGATCCGGCCACCTTCACCGGGCCGGAACTGGCCGACACGGCGCGGGCGACGGCGGAGGCGGACGTGATCCTTTCGCTGAAGGAACAGCCTCTGCGCCTCCTGAACCAGGCCGGCCTGCCCCGCCGCCCCGTCGTGGTGTGCCTGCACCGCTCCGACCCGGAGAACCAGGGGGCGGCCCTCGACGAGCTGAAGGCCGCCATCGCCGACGGCAGGGTGGTGGCGTGCGTGTGCTGCGCGGAGTCGACGCGGGCGGCCTACGAGGCCGCGGGGATCCCGGCCGAGCTGCTGCACGTCATCCCGAACGGCGTGGACCTGCTGCGCTTCCGCCCCGACGCGGCCCGGCGGCTGGCACTGCGGGCCTCCCTGGAGATCCCGGCCGCGGCACCGGTGGTCGTCTTCGCGGCCCGCTACGACGCGATGAAGAACGTCCCGCTGTTCCTGCGGGCGGCACGGGAGTGGCTCGAGCAGCAGCCCGACGGGCATGTACTGATGTGCGGCGCGGGCATGACCCCGGCGAACCCGGGACTGGAGGCGGACATCGAGACCGCGTTCGGTCCGCAGCGATCACTGACGAACCGGGTCCACCTGCTCGGCGTCCGACACGACATGGAATCCGTGTACGCCGGTGCCGACGTCGTCGCGCTGACCTCCTCCTGGGGCGAGGCGGCCCCGCTGTGCCTGGTGGAGGGCATGATGTGCGGCGCCGTACCGGTCGCCACCGACGTCGGCGACAGCGCGGCGATCGTGGCGGGCCACGGCTTCGTCACCCCGCCCGACCCGACGGCGATCGCCCGGGCCTGGACGGAAGCGGCAGCCTCCCGCACCGCCCTCACCCCGTCCCTCACCGCAAGCCGCGAACGCTTCAGCCGCACCCGCATGATCGCGTCCTACGCCACCCTCCTCGACTGGGTCGCGGCAGGCGCTGCGGCGAGGCCGGCCCTTCCGGAGCCGCACTGAGCGGCGAGGAGTGGCGGCCGGGGGCCTGATCCCGGAGGCGGAGGGCCCGCCGCCCTCTTGGGCGACCGCTGGGGGGCTGTCACCGGGTCACCGCGCCCGGTGCGGGAGCCGCTTGCGGCGCTTGCCGGTGCCGCTGCGCCCACCCGTGCCGCCCTGAGCGGCACGATTGCCCGCAGCTACGCGGGCCGGGGGCCTCCCGACCGCACATGAGGTGGGGCCACCGGCACCCCGGTGGCCCCACCTCTCCCCTCCTGGTCCCGCCCCGGTCCGTCACTACCGCGGCAGCACCACGACATACGCGGCGGGCTCCCGGTCGCCGGAGGCCATCAGGGCCGTGCGGACGACCGCCGCCTGTTGTTCCATCGAGTCGCGGAGCTTCTTGGGGGTGATGTGGACGACCGTGATGCCCAGGCGCTCCAAGTGCTCGCGCTTGCGGGCGTATTCGGACCACAGCGCGTCCTCGTCCTGGCGCGGGGCCCGGGTGTCGAGCTCCACGGCCACCGCCTGCTCCGGCCAGTACGCGTCGAGGCCGCCGAGGTGGGGGCCGCCCGGCAGACGGAGGTCCACGTTCCAGACCGGGTCGGGCAGGCCGTAGTCGCGGACCATGCGGTACAGCCGGTCCTCCGCGATGGCGCGGCCCTCGGCCAGCAGCGAGTCCACCGCGTCCACCACGTGCGGGCGGCTGAGCAGCTTCGCCTGGTTCAACGCCCGTACCACCGAGGCCGGTTCGCAGTGGCCGGCGCGTACCGCCTCCGTCAGCAGCCGGCGTACCGCGCCCGCGTCCGCGAGTTCCGACACCGCGTCGGCCAGGGCGCGCGGCACCGGCGCGATCGGAACTCCCGTCACCTGCTGGGGGGTTGGCAGCGTGTGCGTGCGGAGGATCCGGGCGCAGCCCGCCGAGCGCAGCCGGCGCAGCCGCGGGACCAGGACGTCGATCTTCTCCAGTGACAGCAGCGGCGGCGCGGACGTGAAGCCGTGCAGCGTCAGGGCCGCCAGGCCCGTGATCATCGCCTCCGCGTAGACCGGCCGGTGCGGGCTCTCCGCGCCCGGCTGTGTCGGCACTCCGGGGGTCGACTCCCGCGCCGCGTACATCAGCACCGCGTGCAGCCGCTCCTCGCTGGTCGGCGGGCCCGGGTGGAGCAGGAAGACGCCCGGGAGGAACTGCTGCCAGGGGCCGCCGGTGCGGCACTGCTCGGTCATCTCCGCGGACGAGACGCCGTGCGCCCGGAGCTGAGCCGTCGTCAGCACTCGGCGGTGCACCTCGGCGAGGTGGCTCAGGGGGCGGGGGGAGGCCGCGGGGAGAGGGGTGTTGTGGTTCATGCCGGGGGGTTTCCCGCGCTGGAACCGCCCTCTAACCGCTGTTACACGCTCGTCGACAAAAACGGACAAGATGGCACTAAAGGACGCTTGTTCGGATGCCGATAGGGCAGGCAAAACCCCTGGTCCGTTCGGGTCGGACCAGGGGTTACGGGTGTGATTGACCGGATTCCGTAACGGTCACGGGCGGATCAACCGTTGGCCAAAGCTCGCGTCCTAGGCGCCCGCGGCCTGGGCCCGCAGCGCCCGCGCCAGATCGTCGCGCGCCTCGAGGACCAGCCTGCGCAGCGCCGGTGCCGCGTCCTCGTGGGCCGCGAGCCACGCGTCCGTCGCGTCCAGCGTCGACTGCGCGCCCTGCTCCGTCGGGTGGGACGGGAACAGTCCCCGGACCACGTCCATGCCGATCTGGATCGACCGCTCCCGCCACACCCGCTCGATCGCCGCGAAGTACTTCGCGGTGTAGGGCGCGATCAGCTCCCGCTGCGAAGGCTGCGCGAAGCCCGCGATCGTCGCCTCCACCAGGGCGTTGGACAGCGCGTCCGACTCCACCACCTGCGCCCAGGCCTGCGCCTTCACCGCTTCGGAGGGGCGGGCGGCCAGACAGCGGACCTGGTGGCGCTTGCCGGACGCCGTGTCGTCGCGGGCCAGCTCCGCCGCCAGCACCGTCTCGTCCGCGGCCCCGTGCGCGGCCAGCGGCTCCAGGAACGCCCAGCGCAGCTCCTGGTCCACCTCGAGACCGTCGACCTTCTCCGTACCGTCCAACAGGCCGCGCAGCAGCGCCAGTTCGTCCGGCCCTGCCGCCACCGTCGCGAGGAAACGGGCCCAGGCCAGCTGCTGCTCGCTGCCCGGCTCGGCCGCCCGCAGATCCCGCAGGGCGACCTCGGCCAGCAGCCGCTCGCCGGTCGGCCGCCAGGCCGGTGGCGCATAGTTGACCAGCGCCGAGTTCGCCCAGGCGTGCAGCATCTGCAGCACGCCGATGTCGGACTCGCGGCGCGCGAACCGCGTCACCAGCTCCACGAAGTCGGCGGCGGGCAGCAGCGCGTCCCGGGTCAGGTTCCACAGCGCCGACCAGCACAGGGCGCGGGCCAGCGGATCGGTGATCGCCCCCAGGTGCTCGCGCAGGGTGGCCAGCGAGGTGCCGTCGAAGCGGATCTTGCAGTACGTGAGGTCGTCGTCGTTGACGAGCACCAGCTCCGGAGCCTCGGCACCCGCCAGCTCCGCCACGACCGTACGCGGACCGTCGACGTCCGCCTCGACCCGGGCGTACCGCTCCAGGGCGCCCTCGGGCGTACGCCGGTACAGACCGACCGCCACCCGGTGCGGCCGCAGCTCGGGGTGAGACTCGGCCGCCTCCTGGAGCACCGCCAGCTCGTCGACCCTCCCCTCCGCGTCCAGCAGCACCTGCGGGGTGAGGGAGTTGACGCCGGCCGTCTGCAGCCACTTCAGCGCCCAGGCGCCCATGTCCCGGCCGCTGGTCTCCTCCAGCACCGACAGCAGATCGCCGAGGCGCGTGTTCCCGTACGCGTTGCGCTTGAAGTAGCGGCGCGCGCCCTCCAGGAACGCGTCCTGCCCGACGTACGCCACCAGCTGCTTCAGCACCGACGCGCCCTTGGCGTACGTGATGCCGTCGAAGTTGAGCTTCGCGTCCTGCAGGTCGCGGATGTCGGCGGTGATCGGGTGGGTGGAGGGCAGCTGGTCGGCCCGGTACGCCCAGGCCTTGCGGCGGTTGGCGAAGGTGATCCAGGCGTCGGTGAAGCGGGTCGCGCCGACGTTGGCGAAGGTGCCCATGAAGTCCGCGAAGGACTCCTTCAGCCACAGGTCGTCCCACCACACCATGGTGACCAGGTCGCCGAACCACATGTGCGCCATCTCGTGCAGGATGACGTTGGCCCGCCCCTCGTACGAGGCCCGGGTGACCTTGCCCCGGAAGATGAACTCCTCGCGGAAGGTGACCAGACCCGGGTTCTCCATCGCGCCGAGGTTGTACTCGGGGACGAAGGCCTGGTCGTACTTCCCGAAGGGGTACGGGTAGTCGAAGTGGTCGTGGAAGAAGTCCAGGCCCTGCTTGGTGACGAGGAAGACGTCGTCCGAGTCGAAGTAGGGCGCCAGGCCCTTGCGGCACAGGGCGCCGAGGGGGATCTCGAGACGCGTACCGTCCTCGAAGGTCCGCTCGTAGGAGTCCGTGACGTAGTGGTACGGCCCCGCCACCACGCACGTGATGTACGTCGAGATCGGCTTGGTCTCCGCGAACCTCCACACCCCGTCCGCCCGCTCGCCGACGCCGTTGCTCCAGACCGTCCAGCCCTCCGGCGCCCGCACCTCGAAGCGGAAGGGGGCCTTGAGGTCCGGCTGCTCGAAGCCCGCGAAGACCCGGCGGGAGTCGGCCGGCTCGTACTGGGTGTACAGGTACACCTCGCCGTCCTCGGGGTCGACGAAGCGGTGCAGGCCCTCGCCGGTGCGGGAGTACGCGCACTGCGCGTCGACGACCAGCTCGTTCTCGGCGGCGAGGTCCTCCAGCAGGATCCGGGAGCCGTCGAAGACCTGGCCGGGGTCGAGATCCCTCCCGTTGAGTGAGACGGAGGTCACACTCGGTGCGATCAGGTCGACGAAGGTGGCGGCGCCGGGCTCGTTGCTGCGGAAACGGATCGTGGTGACGGACCGGAAGGTCCGCGGACCGTCCCCGCCCTGTTCCCCCACCGCCGTACGCAGGTCGAGGGACACGTCGTACCCGTCGACGGACAGCAGGGCGGCCCGCTCCCGGGCCTCGTCGCGGGTCAGATTCTCACCGGGCACGGGCGGTACTCCCTCTGGGGCATATCGGACATCGACGGGTACGGCGGAACAGGACCGATCCTGCCATGTGCCCCTGACCCCGGGCACCCGGGAATGGGCTCGGTGATGGCCGGTGTTGCCTGGGGAAACGACCGTATTCCTGGGAGAGCCATGTCCGAGACCGCGACCACCTCCGCCAAGACCCCCGTCGACTTCTGGTTCGACCCGCTGTGCCCCTGGGCCTGGATGACGTCCCGCTGGGTGCTCGAAGTGGAGAAGGTCCGGGACATCGAGGTCCGCTGGCACATCATGAGCCTGGCGGTGCTCAACGAGAACCGGATCGACGAGCTGCCCGAGGAGTACCGGGAGATGCTCGCCACCAAGGCATGGAAGCCGGTGCGCGTGGTGACCGCGGCCTGGCAGAAGCACGGCGAGGACGTCGTGGGCCCGCTCTACACCGCCCTCGGTACCCGCATCCACAACCAGGGCGAGGGCCCGACGGTCGAGGCGATCGTGGGCGCCCTGGCCGACGTCGGCCTGCCCGCCGACCTCATCGACTACGCCGACCAGGAGGACTTCGAGTTCGACGCCGAGCTGCGCGCCTCCCACAAGGAGGGCATCGAGAAGGTCGGCCAGGAGGTCGGCACCCCCGTGATCGCCGTCCCCGGCTCCGACGGTGAGCAGATCGCCTTCTTCGGCCCGGTCGTCACCCCGGCCCCCAAGGGCGAGGACGCCGCCAAGCTCTGGGACGGCACGCTGGCCGTCGCCTCGGTGCCGGGCTTCTACGAGATCAAGCGGACCCGGACGGCGGGGCCGGACTTCAGCAACCTCTAGGGGTACTCGGAGTCGGCCGTCGCGGCAGCCCGGAATCCGTCCCGCCAGGGCGGATTCCGGACGTCATTCCCCGGCCGCCGCCTCCTTCCGGAAACTCTCGGGGAGGAGGTCGCCCTTTGCCCTGTTGAGGTACGGCTGGTACCAGAGGCACTTCTCGGCGGTGCAGCGCCAGAGGTTCCCCACGAAGAAGCGTGGACCCTTCTTCTCCCGTACGGCAGCCTTCTCCGCGCCGTTGAGCCGCCGGAACTTCTGCCTGCTCCGACACGTCGGGCACTCCCGCTCGATCTCGGTCATGAACGGTAGTACAGCGCGTACACGGCGTACGCGTCCCCGGAATCGTCGGGTCCCGGTGGTGCGACGTTCACGCCCGCGCCCTTCCCCGCGCTTGCGCGAGCCGGGCCAGATGGTCCTCATAGGCCTTCGCGTAGTACGCCGCCCGGCCCGCGTCCGGCTCCACGACCGCGGTCGGCTCGGTCCACGCCGCCGCGTCCAGCGCGATCCCGTACCGCTCCGCCGCCGCCAACACCGCGCCCCGCGCGCCCACTTCGCCCTCGACGACCCGCAACGGCCGCCCCAGGACATCGGCGAGCAGCCGCATCCAGGCGGGACTGCGCGTACCCCCGCCGCAGACGGCCAGGGAGCCCGTAAGTCCTGCCGCCTCCAGGCAGTGGCGGGCGGCGTACCCGATGCCCTCGCAGGTGGCGCGGACCAGGTCCGCCTTCGTCGACTCAAGGGAAACGCCGGTGAGCTCCGCACGCAGACGCGGCTCGACGAAGGGGGCGCGCTCGCCGGACGGGGCGAAGTACGGCAGGACGCGCACGCCGTTCGCACCGGGCGGGGTCCCGGCGAGCAGACCGTCGACCTCCTCGTGCCGCACGCCCGTCGTCGACAGCACCCAGTCCAAAGCCGCCGTGCCGACCATCGCGGGCATGGCGCGCAGCCAGTGACCGGGACGGTCGGTGGAGATGTACAGGCCGGCCGGCTCGCCGGTCAGGTCGAGATCGGTCGTGGCGACCAGGCTGGCCAGGCAGGTGCCGACGATCAGCAGACCGTCCCCCGGGGTCGTGACACCCGCGCCGAGCGCACACGACGGGAGGTCGTACGGGCCGTTCGCCAGCCGCGTGCCGGCCGGCAGCCCCTCCCCGCGTGCCTCCGCCGTCGCGATCGGATCCCCGATGGGGGCGAGCAGCCCACGGCGGTGGGTCAGCCCCAGCAGCTCCATCACCCGGTCGTCGTACGCCCGCGTCCGCGGATCGAGGAACGGCATCGACGCGTCCGACACATCCGTCGTCACCGGCGCCCCCGTCAGCCGCCGGAACACCATGTCCTTGCAGTACAGGGCAGTCGCCGCGGCGTCCAGGGACTTCGGCTCGTGACGATCGAACCAGGCCAGCAGAGGCCCTGGACACCCGGGGAACATGGCACTCCCCGTCCGCCCGAACACCGTCTCGAAGGTCCCGTCCGCCAGCCACTGATCGAGCAGCTCATGCGCCCGCCCGTCCATCCAGGAGGCAGCGGCCCGCACCGGCCGCCCGTCCTTGTCGACCAGCCACACCCCGTCGCCCTGCCCGGTGAGCCCGGCGAGCTCCACCGGTTCGCCCACCCGCGAGGTCACCGCCTCCAGCACGCCGACGACGGCCGCATACACCTCCTCCATGTCCTGCTCGACGACACCCCCGTGCAGGGCGAGTCCTACGGGCCGTGCCTCGACGGCGAGTTCACGCCCCGCACCGTCGAACGCGGCGGCCTTCACCATGGACGTACCGACGTCGATACCGACGTACATCACGTATCTCCTTTGCGGCTCGACACTGCCCTAAAGGGGCGCGGGGAACTGCGCGACCAGCCACAACGCAGCCGCAGACGCACAACGGCAAACCGCGGCACTCACGTCAGCGCATGCGCAAGTGGCTCCCCGCGCACCCAGCGGCCCACTTCAGCGGCAGCGATATCCGCAGCCTTCTCCGCCACCGCCCGAGAAGCCCCACCCAGATGCGGCGTCATCACCACCCGCTCCCGCAGCCCGAACAGCCGCGACCCCTGCGGCACGGGCTCCGTCGCGTAGGTGTCGAGGGCGGCGGCCGACAGCCGCCCACTCTCCAACGCGTCGCACAACGCGTCCTCGTCCAGCAGCGGTCCGCGCGCCACGTTCACGACCACCGCCCCCTCCGGCAGCAGCGCCAGCTCACCCGCACCGATCAGACCGCGGGTCTCAGCGGTGAGCCGCGCATGCAGGCTGATCACCCGGGACCGCCGTAGGAGTTCGTCCAGCGAGGACACCCGCAGCCCGTGGATCTCGCCCCGCACATACGGGTCGTAGACCATCACCTGCGCCCCGAACGCACACAGCGCCCGGGCGACCCGGCTGCCCACAGCCCCGTAGCCGACGAGCCCGACCGGCAGGTCCTCCAGCTCCAGTCCGCTGTGTTCGTACGTGTAGTACGTCGCTCCCTGCCAACTGCCCTCCCCGGCAAGCAGATGGTGGGCCTGCGGGATGCGCCGCAGGGCCGCCAGCATCAGGCCGACGGTGAACTCGGCGGTGGCGGCGGCGTTGCGCCCGGGGGCGAAGCAGACGCGGACGTCGTGCCGTTTGGCCGCGTCCAGGTTGACGTTGACCGGGCCGCCCCGGCACACGACCACCAGCCGCAGGTCCGGGCAGGCGTCCAGGACGCGCTCCGTCACCGGCCCCATCTGGGTGACCAGCACCTGAGCCCCCGCGAGCGCGTCGATCAGCTCGTCCTCGGCGTCGCTGGCCTCCGTCACCTCGGCCACCGGACCGAAGGGCTCCAGAGGCCAGCCGAGAGTCAACTCGCGTACCTCGCAGGCGAGTTCCTGGCGCACCGCCGCCGTGATGAGCGGCGGCAGGATGAAGTGGTCGCCGGCGGCGACGACACGCACGGGTTCGCTCATCGCAGCAAGTCTCCTGTCTCGAGGCCGCACCCGGAGGCGCAGATCATGTGGCTCCGGCTCGGTCGTCGCTGCCCTTCGTCGCGCAGACCTGATAGGTGACCTTGTGCTCGTCCAGGTCCCGCAGCGCCTGAGCCGACGCCCCGTCGTCCACGAGGAGCAGGTCGAAGCGGGAGAGCGGGACGACCCGGTGCAGGGCGGTCCGGGCGAGCTTGGTGTGGTCGATGAGCAGGACGTTGCGGGCCGCCGAGTCGAGCATCGCCCGCTTCACCGACACGATGTGCTGCTCCTGGTGGTAGGCGTGACCCCCATGCACGGCGGATGTCGACGCGAAGCACACATCCACCCGGAGCGACTGCACCGCCTCCACGCAGGACACCCCGAGGAAGGACGAGTGCAGGGGGTCGTAGTCGCCGCCGAGGGCCATCAGACGGATGTCCCGCTGGTCGGCGAGCAGGTTGATCGCCTCCAGGAAGTTGGTGACGACCGTCAGCGGGGTGATCTCACCGAGCCGCAGCCTGCGGGCTATCTCCAGCGCGGAGGTGGAGTCGTCCAGCATGATCGCCATGCCGGGCTCTATCGACCTCAGCGCCTGCTCGGCGACGGCGGCCTTCTCCGCCCGCATGGTCTTCAGCCGGTACTGCACGTTCGACTCGAACACACCGGACGGCTGGGCGGTCACCCCGCCCCTGAACTTCCTCACCAGGCCCTGCCGTTCGAGTTCGTCGAGGTCCCGGTGGATGGTCATCAGGCTCACCCCGAACCGCTCGGCGAGCTCGGCCGCGCTCGCCGAACCGTCGGCCAGGACCAGTTCGGCCATGGCGGCCTGCCGGGCCGCCGGCCCCTGCTGGTGTGCGCTGCCCCCGCTGCTGTTGCTGCTCATCGCGCCCCGATCAGTCGTCCTGGACCCTGGGGCCCGTCGGCCTCGAACAGCAGCAGGTTCTCAGGCCGGAACCTCAGCCGTACCGGATCGTCGGACCGCAGCCCGGTCGTGTCGGCGCGCGGCGCGACCGGCGAGCCCCGGTGTGCGGTGCGGGGTGACACGTCGCGTCGGCCCGCTCACCGAGGGTGTAACAGCGGAAGATGGCCGTCAATCCCTCGCGCAGTCGAAAATCTCAGGGCAGAGTGAGAAGTTCACATCCCGGGTCGCGATCCGTGGGAGGTCCGGATGGGGTATGAGGGCGAGGCCTGGCTGGGCATCGACCTGGGCACGCAGAGCGTCCGTGTGCTGCTCGCCGCCGCCGACGGCACGGTCCTGGGCGCCGGTTCGGCTCCCTTGGCGGGGATGCGTGACGGGGTGCGGCACGAGCAGGATCCGGGGGAGTGGTGGACCGCGCTGTGCACGGCGTGCCGGGGCGCCCTCAAGGACGTCGAGGACCCGGCTGCCCGTATCGGCGGGCTCGCGGTGTGCGGCACGTCCGGGACCGTGCTGCTGACGGATGCGGCGGGGCGGCCGGTGAGCCCCGCGCTGATGTACGACGACGGGCGGGCCTGGGCCGAGGCGGAGCGGCTGCGGAGCGCGGGGCTCACCGTGCAGAACACGTGGGGGCTGCCGAAGGCGCTGTGGCTCCTGCGCACGCATGGGCGGGGGCGCGTCACCCACCAGCCCGACCTCGTCGCGGCCCAACTCGTCGGCCGTCCCGTCCCCACCGACTCCAGCCACGCCCTCAAGACGGCCTACGACGTGGAGCGCGAGGCCTGGCCGGACATCCCCGGCGTACCCGAACTGCCCGACGTCGTACGGCCCGGCACCCCGCTCGGCGAGGTCTGCCCGGCCGCCGCGCAGGCCACCGGGATCCCCGCCGGCACCCCGGTGATCGCCGGGATGACCGACGGCTGCGCGGCGCAGATCGCGTCCGGGGCGCTGCGGCCGGGTTCCTGGAACTCGGTGCTCGGCACGACACTCGTCCTCAAGGGCGCCTCCGCCGAGCCCGTCCGCGACCCGACCGGCGTGGTCTACAACCACCGTGCCCCGGACGGTAGTTGGCTGCCCGGCGGGGCGTCCAGCGTGGGCGCGGGGGTGCTGACCGCCGCCTTCGCGGGCGCCGACCCGGCCGCGATGGACGCGCGGGCGGCCGCCCATGAGCCCTCGGGCGCGGTGGCGTACCCCCTCGTGTCGCCCGGCGAGCGGTTCCCGTTCCTGGCGCCGCACGCCTCCGCCCTGGTCCTGGGCGAACCTGACGGGGAGGCCGACCTGTGGGCCGCACTGCTCCAGGGCGTCGCCTTCGCCGAGCGGCTCTGTCTGGACTACCTGCACCACCTGGGCGCCCCGATGGACGGCCCGCTCACCTTCACCGGCGGCGGCGCCCGCAGCCCGTACTGGAACCAGCTCCGCGCCGACATCCTCGGCCGCCCGGCCCGCGTACCGGAGCAGACCGAGCCGGCCCTCGGCATGGCCGCCCTGGCCGCCCACGGCACGGGCTCGGGCCCCCTGACGGACGTCGCCGACCGCATGGTCCGCATCCACACCGTCCTCGCACCCCGCCCCGGCCGCACGGCCCTGTTCGCCGAGCCGTACACCCGTCTCGTCGACGAACTGGCGGCCCGCGGCTGGCTGCCACCACCGGTGGCGGCACACGCACGCGAGCGCCTCGGCCGGGATACTGCGGGTTCATGACCACGACCCTGCTGCTGGCCCGTCACGGCCAGACCGTGTGGCACGCCGAGAACCGTTACGCGGGCGTGAGCGACGTCGCCCTCACGGAGACCGGCCGCGCCCAGGCCGAGGCCCTCGGGCGCTGGGCCGCCGCCCACCCCGTCGACGCGATCTGGACGTCCACCGTCTCCCGTGCGATCGCCACCGCCGAACCCGCCTGCCGCGCCCTCGGCCTCACCCCGCGCCGCGAACCCGACCTGCGGGAATGCGACTTCGGGGTGGTGGAGGGCCGTACTCTCGCCGAGTTCGCGGCCGAGGACCCGAAGGCGGCGGAGGCCTTCCGTGCCGACCCCGTGGCCCACCCCTTCCCCGGCGCCGAGGACCCGACGGCCGCGGCACACCGTGGCGCCGCCGCCCTGCATCGCATCGCCGCCGCCCACGACGGCCAACGCGTCCTGGTCGTCGCCCACAACACCCTGCTCCGGCTGGTGCTGTGCGAGCTGCTGTCCATTCCGCTGGGCGAGTACCGGCGGGTCCTTCCGCGACTGCGGAATGCGGCGGTCACCGAACTCCGTATGGAAGCCGGGGCAGTTGGGCTGATCTCGCTGAATGTCCCTGTGGCTTCCTCGTAGCCGGGCGGTCCCTGCGATTCAGGGGTGCAACCTGCGGACACGAAGACGCCCCCGTATTCGTACCGGCTCCGGCCCAGGCGCTATGTCCTCCAGCCCCTTGACCAGCCGGACCATGGGCCACCCCTTGAGCACCCTCGAACGGCACCGCCCCGATTCACGTCAACGGACCAGACTGCTCTGGGGTATCTGGCGGCCGGTGACTGCATCGACGAACACATCGCTGGTCTCAAGGCCCATCATCCACACAGGCCGCCATCCCTGGCCTTTGACTTTCTGTGCAAGGAGCACTGCACCCTGCGTCGTTCGGCCTGAGTACTGGTGGGCCAGTTGCGCCGCTTTGCTCTCGCTGACCGTGGTCTTCGGCAGTTGGGGGTCCTGTATGGCTCGGGCGGTGAAGTTCATGATGCGACCGGCCGAGGTCACTGTGATGTCCAGCCGCATCGGCATCATCAAGCCCGCCTTGTAACGCCGATAGATGAGTATGTAGACGGCGGTGCTCCCGGATCCGCTCACGCGAACCTTGCGGTGCGCGCCGCGGACTTCATCCGGGAACCAGCGCTCGGCAAAACGGGTGCCGACCGACTCCGCCTGTTTCTGGTTCAGAGATCCTTCTTCGGCCTTGTTGTCCTTGAACGCGGCCTGTTCCAGTTTCTTGTCGGGCCACCAGCCGGAGATGTCTCCGAGGTCGGTGGAAGCCGTCACCAGAATGCGTCCATCCCGCTTTACGCTCACTGTCGGCCCCATGTTGGCCTTCGGGCCGAACACATACCTTGCCGCTCCGGTGATCCAAGCGTCCGAACCATCCAGGGCCCTCGCTTCGGCTGCGGCGTTGTGACGTTCCGACACCGGAACGTATGGGTTGACCGACGAGCGAAACACACCGATCAGGGCCAAAGACCCGACCGTGGCAAGGCTTATGCCCCAGAAGATGTCTTTCTTCCCTGGCCACCCCGCTTGCCCACGGAACTGCAGCCAAGCCGCGGCTCCCACCACGCCGAGCAGCGCTCCCGTCGCGTTGGCGGCGAGATCGGTGGCACTGCACGAGCGTCCCATCGCCCCTTCCGCCTGCACCAACTCGATCACGCCGCTGGAAATGACCGTCACCGCCGCAACGGTCAAAGGCCGCCGGAAGACGAGTACAGCGAAGAACGGCGCCGGGATGAACAAGGCGACGTTCAGCAGCGCACTCGATGACTGGAACATCTGAGGGAACGGCGAGCTCAGATCACAGATGGCGCCCTGCCCGACAGGGCCACCGTCGGTCGGCAGGAGGGTCACCGCAAAGATTCCGGCGACGCTGCTCGCACACAGCACACGCACAGTGACCGGCTTCTGCCGTATCCGGGCAATCAGCCCTGTGGGCAGCGCCAGGATCAGCGCAAGCACTCCGAACGACAACAACAGGCCAGGAACAGCTTTGATGGACGCGTCAATCAAGTGAGCGACCCTTTCACAGCAAGTGACACGGCGAGAGACACAGGGAAGGGCCCGCAGTGACGGGCCCTTCCCACATCACCAGACGGTTCAGCAGAAGCTGATGTTCGGCGTGTAGTACTGGCCCGTGGAAGCATCCATCAGACCCGCCGCATCGCAGTCCGGAGCATACTTTGCAATGGACTGGCCGCCGAAAGAGTACGAAATCGACTGCCCCGCCGACACTGTCTTCAGCGGGCTGGTGAAGACGGCCTCACTCGTGGACATCTTCAGGTAGGCGGTCACCTTACTGCCGCCGGTCTTTGTGTACTTGGTCGCACCGTAGAAGAGGCTGGAGTTGCCGGTCACCACGGATCCGTTGTGCGCTTCGAAGTACAGGGTGCCGTTGCTCAGTGCGGTGCTGGTGGTCCCCCCGGTGCCGGCGAAGGCAGCCGTAGAGCCCCCGATTACCAGCGCGGCGGACACGGCGGCGGTGGTCAAGACGCGGCCGATAGCCATGATGTGGAGCCTTTCTCGATAGGTCCCGCCAATAGAGGCGGCAGCTGAGCAACGCACTCAACCAGCACTGTGATCTTGCGACCATGATGAAGATCATATGATGTGCTTGAAACCTTGGCCACTGGTTTGAACCTGCGTCACCAGGCGGGATAGACAAGGGACTTGGGTGACCTGGACTGGTGAAGCAGGCTCACGGCTGCTCCCTGGGATGGACCGGCAGGTGCGCCCATACGGTCTTGCCGGTGCTGCGCGGCCGGACGCCCCAGGTCTCCGAGAGGGCGTCGACGAGGAACAGGCCCCGGCCGCCGAGGTCTTCAGGGCCGGGCTTCTGGAGTTCCGGCATCTGCCACTGGTACGAGTCCGACACTTCAAGTACGAGGACGCCGTCGCGGCGGCGTAATGCCAACTCGAAGTAATCGCCGGTTCCTTTGGCGTGGTTGACGACGTTGGTGGCCAGTTCGCTGGTGATGAGGACGGTGTCGTCGACGAGGCCTCCGAGTCTCCATTCGATCAGAACCTGTTTGACGTGCCGCCGTGCTGCAGCGACGGAGTCCCTGCGGACTCGGAACCTTGTTACGTGCGTACGCCCGGACATGCGTCCCCCAAGGGTTGATGGGCAGGCGAGGTGACGGCTACGGGGCGTCTCGGCCCGACGACGTCAAGTGACCGCAACTCACGGTAGAGCGCGACTGGTTGGACTCGCAACTGGAAGAAACGCAAAATTGCGAGCTGCGTTGAGTTGCCAACTTGCTGGCATGTAGCGTCAGCTGACGTGCAGACTGGTTGCACGCAGTGGAGGAGGGGACATGCCCGCAGGTGGACGCCCTACTGTGCGGAGTCGACGGCTGGGCGCGGCGCTCAAGCGATATCGCGAGGCGGCCAAGCTGGATCAGCAACAGGTGGCCGAGTACATCGCCGGTTCAAAGACCAAGGTCAGCAGGATCGAGAGCGGGCAGGTCTCGGCCAGACCCGGTGACGTTCGCCTGATGCTTGAGCTGTACGGCGTCGAAGACCGGGATGTGTACCAGCAGCTTGAGCAGCTAGCTCGAGACTCCAACAAGCGAGGCTGGTGGCTCAATTATGGCTGGGTCGCCAAGGATCCTGGTTTCGCCGACTTCATCACGCTGGAGACCGACGCGACCTATATCCGTACCTGGCAACCACTCTTCCTTCCCGGTCTGCTGCAGACCGATGACTACCTCAAGACCCTGCTGGGGTCGGGCTTGACGGTCCACTCGCCGGAAGCGATCGAAGAGGCAGTCGCCATCAGGCAGATGCGCAGAAAGCTCATCGAGGAGGACGGCGCTCGATTCGCGGCCGTCATCTGGGAGCCGGCGCTCACAGCACCTATGCCGTCCCGGAAAGCGCACCGTGAGCAGTTGCTCCATGTGCTGAATGTGGCGCAGCGGCAGAACGTGAGCATCCAGGTTCTTCCTGTGTCCGAGTGGCGAGCCGCGCACCTGTCCTCTCACTTCGTCATGCTCAGCTTCGGCCCCGAACCTGGCCCGGAAGCTGTCGCTTACGACACCACCAGCAGCACGGTCGTGCTCGAAGAACCGGCGGACATGGGTACCCATGCGCGAATCTTCGAGGCCCTAGCGGCCGCCGCCCTGACTCCGGACCAGAGCCTCTCGTTCATTCGAAGGATGCTGCGGGAGATCCCGGAGGGAGAGAAAGAAGAGGAATGAAGAACCAGGACATAGTGACGGCGTTCAAGAAGTCCACTGCCTCTCAGGGTGGAGGCCAGGACTGTGTGGAAGTCGCTCACACCGCCGAGGGCGGCCGCGCCGTCCGCGACAGCAAGAACCGCGACGGTGGCATTCAGTTCTACTCGGCCGGTGGATGGGCCGAGTTCGTGGCGGGCGTGAAGGCCGGAGCGTTCGACGTCTGACCTGCTCCGGCCTCGCGACGTAAAGGCCGCATGGCACAAAGAAGGCCCTCGCGAGTCACGTCCTCGCGAGGGCCTTCCTCTTCATCCGCCTGCCATGTGAAAGGTGAGAAGACGATCACGAGGCAGGACGCTTCACCGGGTCAGAGGGCCGGCAGCAGTACGTCCGCACGGGACTTCGCGGCCTCGTAACGGCGCGCCACGTCCTGCCAGTTGACGACCCGCCACATCGCCTCGACGAAGTCCGCCTTCTGGTTGCGGTACTGGAGGTAGAAGGCGTGCTCCCAGGCGTCGAAGACGAGGAGCGGCACCGAGCCCTGCCCGACATTGCCCTGGTGGTCGTAGACCTGCTCGACGATCAGCCGACCGCTCAGCGGCTCGTACGCGAGGACGCCCCAGCCCGAGCCCTGGGTGCTGGCGGCGGCCTTCGACAGCTGCGCCCGGAAGCCGGCGAACGACCCGAAGGACTCGGCGATCGCGTCCGCGAGCTCGCCCACGCCGTCCGCAGCCAGCGGCTCACCGCCGCCGTCACCAGTCATGTTGTTCCAGTAGATCGAGTGCAGGATGTGCCCGGACAGATGGAACGCCAGGTTCTTCTCCAGGCCGTTGACGGCCGCCCACGACTCCTTGTCCCGCGCCTCCGCGAGCTGCTCCAGCGCGTCGTTGGCGCCCTTCACATACGCGGCATGGTGCTTGTCGTGATGCAGCTCGATGATCTCGGGGCTGATCACGGGCGCGAGCGCGGAGTAGTCGTACGGCAGGTCGGGAAGCGTGTAGACGGGCATGGGCGGGGTCCCCTCCGGAGATCTTATTGCAAGTAACTTGCAACTACACGCTAACAACAAAAAGCCCCCGTGCGTACACGGGGGCTTCTGTGCGAGGCGGCCGTCGTCAGCGCCTGGCCCGCTGCCAGGCGTACCCGACCGCCGCCAGGGCGGCCTCTCCGCTCAGAAGGAGAGGCCGCCCATGATCCGGACAGGCCCGGAACGTGCTGTGACTATGCGGCTACGGAGGTGTAGTGCGAGGCGTCGCCCTCGATCGAGTAGCTCTCCTTGCCCTCGATGCCGACCGGGACGTCACCGGCGACGGTCACCCGGTGCAGACGGCGCGGCAGACCGTCGTAGTTGTCGACGGCGTAGTGCTGGGTGATGCGGTTGTCGAAGAGGACCAGCTGGTTCTCCGACCAGCGGTGGCGCAGGATGTTCTCCGGCCGGGTGACGTACGCCTGGAGCAGGTCGAGGATCTTGCGGGACTCGCCCGGGGAGAGGCCGACGATCCGCTGCGCGAACCCGCCGATGAACAGGCCGCGCTCACCGGTCAGCGGGTGCACGCGGACCACCGGGTGGATCGTGCGGTACTTGATCGAGGTGAACTGGGCGCGCTGGGCGGCCTGCTGTTCGTCGAGCTCCTCCTCCGGTACGGCGTAGTCGTAGTCGTTGGTGTGCTCCGCCCACAGGGTGTCCGCCAACTGACGCAGAGATTCGGGGAGTTGGCGGTAGGCGGCCGCCGAGTTGGCGATCAGGGTCTCGCCGCCGTACGGCGGGATCGTGATCGAGCGCAGGGTGCTGGCCTGTGGCGGGTTCAGCACGAAGGTGACGTCCGTGTGCCAGTGGTTGGCGGCGCGGCCGCGCTCGCTGTCGACGGGCAGCACGTTCGGGACGCCGTCCACCGAGGAGACCGTCGGGTGGGCGGTGGTGAGGTCGCCGAGATGGCCGACGAAGGCCTGCTGGCCTGCGTCGTCGAGGTTCACGTCGTCGAAGACGAGCGCCTTGTGGACGTTGAGGGCCTCGCGGACCGCGGCGGTCGTCTCCTCGTCGAGCGGCTTGGAGATGTCGACGCCGGAGACGCGGGCGCCGATGTGGGCGGTGACCTTCTGGATTTCGATGCCTGACATGTGCTGGCCGTCCTTTCAGACGAGGGCGGGTTCCTGGGTGGAGTACTGGTTGGCGGGGCGGGGGAGGCCGTAGCGCTCCCGGAGGGTCTGGCGGGGGCCGTACTCCGTGCGGAGCAGGCCCCGGGTGCGGAGGATGGGGACGACCTGGTCGACGAAGGCCTCGAGCCCGGAGGGCAGCACGGCGGGCATGATGTTGAACCCGTCGGCGGCGCCCTGTGTGAACCACGTCTCGATCGCGTCGGCGACCTGCTCGGGCGTGCCCGCGAAGGTGAGGTGGCCGCGTCCGCCGCCGAGCCGGCCGACCAGCTGCCGGACGGTGAGGCGCTCGCGCCGCGCGAGTTCGACGATCAGCGTGTAGCGGCTCTTGGCGCCCTCGATGGCGTCCTCGGGCGGCAGGTCGGAGGGCAGTTGCGAGTCCAACTCCAGTGTGCCTTCAGGGAGTTGCAGGAGCCGCTCCAAACGGTCCACGCCGTGCGTGTACACGATGTGGTCCTCCAGGACCTGCTCGTTCGCCCGCGCCTCGGCCTCCGTGGACCCGATGACCGGCACGATCCCGGGCAGCACCTTGATGAGCCCGGGGTCCCGGCCGGCCGCCGCCGTACGGGATTTGAGGTCGGCGTAGAAGGCCTGCGCGTCGGCCAGGGTCTGCTGGGCGGTGAACACGGCCTCCGCGTAGCGCGCGGCGAACGTCTTCCCGTCCTCGCTCGACCCCGCCTGCACGAGCAGCGGGTAACCCTGGGGCGAGCGGGGCACGTTGAGGGCGCCCTCGACGCTGAAGTAGGTCCCCTTGTGCCGGGGCGGATGGATCTTCGCGTCGTCGCCCCAGACGCCGGCCGCCTTGTCGCCGACGATGGCGTCGTCCTCCCAGCTGTCCCAGAGCTTCAGCGCCACGTCGAGGAACTCGGCGGCGCGGGCGTACCGGTCGGCGTGGGCGGGCTCGTGCTCCAGACCGAAGTTGCGCGCGGCCTCGGCACCCGCCGTGGTGACGATGTTCCAGCCCGCCCGGCCGCCGCTGATGATGTCCAGGGAGGCGAACTTGCGGGCCAGGTTGTAGGGGGAGTTGTACGAGGTGGAGGCGGTGGCGATCAGCCCGATGTGCTCGGTGGCCGTCGCCAGCGCGGTCAGCAGGGTGAGCGGCTCCAGGGCTCCCGCGGGGCGCTGGGCGAGATTGCCCCACAGCTGCGGCCCGTCGGCGAGAAAGAGGGAGTCGAAGGTGCCGCGTTCGGCGGTCCGGGCGAGCCGCACGTAGTGGTCCAGCTCGACATGCGCGTACGGATCGCTTTCGGGCAGCCGCCACGAGGCTTCGTGATGGCCGGTGCTCATGAGGAAGGCGTTGAGGTGGAGCTGGCGGGGCATGGGGTGTCCTTTGCTAAGGGAACTTGCGAGCGCCGGGTGCGCAATTCAGCCCGTCCGGCGTTTGAGGACGAGGCCGTTCAGGCCGAAGCGGGGGTCTGGGGGCGGCAGCCCCCAGTGACGGTCACCGCACCCCCTCGGTGACGCCCAGCGCCGCAAGCAACCGCTCCCGGTACTCGCCGCGCGCCGCCGCATCCCGGTCGATGGCCAGATCGAGCGAGATCCGCCCGGAGTCGAGCACAAGCACCCGGTCGGCGAGCACGATCGCCTCGTCCACGTCATGGGTGACCAGCAGCACGGACGGCTGATGCCGCGTCCACAGCTCCCGCAGCAAGGCGTGCATCTTGATGCGCGTCAGCGCGTCCAACGCCCCGAACGGCTCATCGGCCAGCAGCAGTTCGGGCTCGCGGACCAGCGACCGCGCCAGCGCCGCCCGCTGTGCCTCGCCACCGGACAGCTCGTTCGGCCAGGCCCGTTCGCGCCCCTTCAGGCCCACCTCGGCGAGGGCCTCGCGGCCCTTGTGCTCGGCGTCCTTGCCGTCCAGGCCGAGGAGTACGTTGTCCAGGACCCGGCGCCAGGGCAGCAGCCGGGAGTCCTGGAAGACCACGGACACTTGCTCCGGGGCCGTGAGCTGCCCGCTGCCCGCGACCTTGTGGTCCAGACCGGCGATCGCCCGCAGCAGTGTGCTCTTTCCGGAGCCGCTGTGCCCGAGCAGGGCCGTGAACTGTCCCGCCGGGATATCCAGGTCGATGCCGTCCAGGACGGTCCGCCCCTCGAACGACCGTGTGAGCCCCCGGAGCTGGACGGCGGGCCGGGTCAGCTGCTCAGTGTGCGGCGCCATGACAGCACCCTCCGTTCGATGAGACGGACCGCGCTGTCGGAGACCAGGCCGAAGATCCCGTAGACGAGCAGGCCCACGAGGATGACGTCGGACTGGCCGTAGTTCTGGGCCTGGAACATCATGTAGCCGAGCCCGCTGGTGGCGTTGATCTGCTCCAGGACCACCAGGCCCAGCCAGGAGCCGGTCACCCCGAGCCGGAGTCCCACGAAGAATCCGGGAAGGGCGCCGGGGATGACGATCTGGCGGATGAACCGGAAGCGGGACAGCCCCTGCACCTCGGCGAGTTCGACGTAGCGGCTGTCGATGCCGGACAGCGCGGAGTGCGTGTTCAGATAGATCGGGACGTAGACGACGATCGCGATGATCGCGATCTTGAACGCCTCGCCGATGCCCAGCCAGAGGATGAACAGCGGGATCAGACCGAGGGTCGGGATCGCCCGGTTGAGGTTCACCGTTCCGTCGATCAACGCCTCGCCGACCCGGCTGAGCCCGGCGGCCAGCGCCAGCACGACCCCGGCCGCGAGACCGATCGTGAAGCCGTACGCGGCCCGTTCGAGGGAGGTCAGGATGTCCGTGGGCAGCGTCCCGGCGCTCCACAGCCGGCCCGCGGTCCGCAGCACCGTCCAGGGCGCCGGGATCGCGGCCGGGTCGAGCTGTCCGGCGGCCGAGGCGGCGGCCCACAGGGCGAGGAAGAGGGCGGGGCCGATCAGCCGGGAGGCGGGCAGCCGCCTGCCGGGGGACAGGCCGCGGCGGCGCCGTACGGGATGGCTCCGTTCCTGAGCCTGTGCCGGGAGCGCGGTGGCGGTGGTGGTGGTCACGGCGGTCACCTCCGGTACTCCGCCGGCACGGCCTTGGCGGCGATGGACTCGAAGCGGTGGTCGAAGAGCGAGGAGACGTCGAACTTCTTCACGAAGCCGCCCTCGGCCAGCAGATCGGCGGTCTCCTGCTCCCACTTGATCGCCTCCGCCCAACTCGGCGGGAACAGCGGCTTGTTGGCGAGCTTGCTGATGCCCCGGGCCTGCGCGAGGGTCAGGTTCTGGGTCTTGACGTAGAACTCCTCGTTCCAGGCGTCGGGGTTCTCGTACGTCCAGACCTGGCCCTTGGTCCAGTACGGGATGTACGCGGCGACCGCGGCGGCCTTCGCGGGGTCGTTGAGCACGGAGACCGGCGCCCACAGCAGGTTGAGGAGGTCGACGACGTCCGTGGTGATGGCGTGGGCGCCCTTGGACGCGTACTGCCCCAGATAGGCGGGCGCCTGCTGGTTGGCGAGCGGCGCGATGTCCACCTGGCCGGACTGCAGGGCGGTCAGGAACTGGTTGCTGGTCAGCGGGACGAGGTCGACCTCGTCGTACTTGAGGCCCGCCTTCTTCAGCGCCCGCAGGAGTACGACACCCTGGGCCTGGCCCTGCGAGAAGGCGAGCTTCTTGCCCTTGAAGTCGGCGACCGACCGGATGTCGCTGCCGGGCTTGGTGGCGAAGAGGTAATTCGGCTTGCGGGTGATGTTGATTGCGACGATCTTCGCGGCGAAGCCCTGGTAGTGCGCCTGGATCGGCGGGATTCCCGCGTTGTTGGCGACGTCCAGGGATTTGGCGCGGAAAGCGTTGATCACATCCGGGCCCGCACCGATGTTCAACCAGTTCGACACCTTGAACGGCAGGTCGCCCAGCTTGGCCAGTTTGAACTGGAGTTGCTCGGTGTTCTGATAGGAGGCGATCTTCAGGCTCGTACCGGCCGGAACCTTGTCGGCGAGCGGCGCGGTCGAGACGCCTTTGCTGTCGGCGGATGCACTGCCGCCCGCGCAGCCGGTCAGACCGGCGACACCGGCTGCGGCACCGAGCACTGAGGTGAGAAAGAGCCGTCGGTCGAGACCCGGCACGGGAGAGGAAGGCATGGCAGGACTCCGTGACTTTCAGAGGGAAGGAGTGCAGAGGGGGAGAGCGCAGGCGGAATTCCGGGCAGGGTGGGCCGGAGAAAGGAATTCGCAGAATTAACGCAGAAAGAAATGAGCGCTTCACACGCGGCAACGTGTCAGCAACAAAGGGTGCGACAGCTCACGATCGGGCTCATGAGGACGATGTTCCTGGCCGGCGCCGATCCCTGTCAATATTCGGCGATTCTGAATTAAATAGCCTCAGGTCAAGCGGCCAGCGGATCCCGGTAGAGCACGTCGAGGGCCACCGAACCGCCCGCCACCGCGAGCACCGAATCCGGGAAACTCGTCGGCACCACGGCCGCCGCACGTTCGTCGCCGACCCCTTCGCGCAACGCGTTCAGGCAGTCCTCCCGGTGAATGATCCCGACCTCCGTCACGACCACCGTCTCCGGGTTGAGCACATCGAGCAGCAGCCGCGCCGCCCGCCCGATCGCACCCGCCCGCTGCACCAGCAGCCGTACAGCCTCGGGATCGTCCGCGGCGGCCGCCGCGACCACATGCATGGGATTCACGCCGTCCGTCACGCCCGCCTCCCGCGCCCGCCGGCACAGCGTCCGCTCGCTCAACTCGGCCTGCAGGCAGCCGGTCCGCCCGCAGGCACAGGGCTCCGTGCCGCCCGGCACCGGCAGATGCGCGATGGCGCCCGCCTGGGAGCGGGGCCCGTGGTGCACCTCGTCATGGGTGGCGAACGCCGCGTCGACGACGTTGCCGACGAACAGATGCAGCATGCTCCCGCTGCCCCGCGCCCGCCCGAACAGCCGCTCCGCGTTGACCAGCGCGCGTGCGTGGCCGTCCACATGGACCGGCAGCCCGGTGCGCTCGCCGAGCGCCTCCCGCACCGCCACCTCCCGCCAGCCGAGCAGCGCGTGCTCCACGACGGTCCCGGACTCCCGGTCCACCCAGCCGCCGACGGCCACCCCGACACCGAGAGCTCTGCAACGGGGGTTTCCGGCCAGCAGCGCTCCGAGCCCCTCGGCGGCCCGGGCCAGTACCCACCCGGGATCGGTGCGCTCGTGCTTCAACTCGCGCCGCGCCACCACCCGGCCACGCAGATCGAGCAGCGCGACCGTGGTGTACGGCACCGCCACATGCACCCCGCCGACCACGAACCGGGAGTCGTCCAGGTCGACGGGGACATGCGGGCGGCCCACCCCGTTCGAGCGCCGGGGTGCGGCCGACTCGCGGATCAGGCCCAGTTCGGCGAACCGGGCGCAGTAGTCCGTCACCGACGCGGGGGACAGACCGGTCAGCCGGGCGATGGTGCTGCGGGCCACCGGACCGTGCTCCAGCACGGACCGCAGCACGACGCTCGCGCTGGTGCGGCGGCGGGTGGAAGGGGACGAAAGAGTGGATGCCGTGGCAGAGGGCATGGGAGACCGTCCTCGGGAACGGGGCCGACACGTCTCGGAGGTCGAGGCGCGCCGCGGCCCGCCTCACACCGGACGGCGACAGGTGGCAGCACCCTGGCGTCGCAGGTCGACATAGCGACGCGACGTGAAGTTCCGGGCCTGGGCAACCATGGCTCGAAGGGTAGGCCAGAAAAGGTGAATCCGGCCAGACCACTAGGATTCATTTGGTGAGACCCTACAGACCTGTCTGCCTCCGGCCGGGTGAGCGCGGCCTCCCTGCCTCAGTGACTGGCATCACGCCGAACCAGGTGTAACCAGCACTCTTTGTCCGGAGCCCACCAAGCCCCTGTCTCACCCTTTGTCGATCGCTGACGGTGATCGGCTGAAGGCCGCTGGGATAGCGTCACCGTGTCCCAGCATGTCCCCGTCACCCGCGGAGTCCCCATGAGCACCGCTGCCGCCACCGCCCGCCCCCGCGAGGTCCTCGCCGATCTCCTGCCTGCGTCCCGCGTCCGGGACGTGGCACTCGTGCTCGGCGGTGCCGCGCTCACCGGCCTCGCGGCCCAGATCTCCGTGCCCGTTCCGGGCTCCCCGGTGCCGGTCACGGGCCAGACCTTCGCCGCGCTGCTGGTCGGCACGACGCTCGGCGCGAGCCGGGGCCTCGCCTCGCTCGTCCTGTACGCGCTGGCCGGACTCGCCGGGGTGCCGTGGTTCGCGGGCGGCAGCTCCGGTGTCTCCGTCTCCTTCGGCTACATCCTCGGCATGCTTCTCGCCTCGACCGTCGTGGGCGCCCTGGCCCGCCGCGGCGCCGACCGCTCCGTGCTGCGCATGGCCGGCACCATGCTGCTCGGCGAGGCGATCATCTACGCCGTCGGCGTCCCCTACCTGGCCTACGCCGCCGACATGTCCGCGTCCGCGGCGATCGCGGCCGGTCTCACCCCGTTCCTGATCGGCGACGCCCTCAAGGCCGCCCTGGCGATGGGCGTCATGCCCACCGCCTGGAAGCTCATCGACAAGCGCTGAGGCTGTAGTTCCTGCGGAAGAGGTGCGCCGGGTCGTACGACGACTTCAGCTCGGCGAGCCTCTTTTGCGTTCCGGCGTCGTACAGCCCGTCCGTCCGGTCCCCGGCTCCGAAGGCGAAGTTGAGCGCACGCCCGATCGTGACCGGGGCGAGCAGGGCGAACGCCGGATCCAGCACCGCGCGCGCCGCGTCCCGGTCGCCCACCGTCAACAGCCGTACCAGGAAGCGCCCTTCGCGGTACGGAACCGAGTTCGGTGCGGGCCGGGCGAGCGCCCCGCCCAGGTGGTTGATCTGCAGGACACACATCGGACGACCCGCATCCGGCCCCACGGCGGCGAGCACCTCACCGGCCCGCTCCACGTCCAGCTCGCTCAGCACCGCGCTGTCCCCGTAGTACGCGTGCGGGAAGTCCGGATCGCTGTGGATGGTGTGGCTCTCGGCATACGGCATCTCACGCAGGGAGTCGGCGAGCACGGGCCCCGACTCCCGCAGCGGGGCGACGAGTTCATCACCGCCGGCCCCGGTGTACGCGACGCGCACGGAGACCACGTACCGGCCACGCAGATGCGGCGGCAACGCCGGCACGTCCGGATACGGTACGGCCGCGAAGGACGAGGTCAGCCCCTCGGGCACGGTCCGCGTCCACTCCTCGTACGCCCGCAGCAGGGCCGCCCCGTCGACCTGGCGGCCGTCGAACGCGAGGGAGCCGCCGTAGAGCGTCCGCACGGGTACGAGGCCGATCTCCAGCTCGGTGACGATGCCGAAGTTGTGGCCGCCGCCGAGCAGGGCCCAGTACAGGTCGGGGTCGGACTCCGGGGTCACATGCCGGAGCCGGCCGTCGGCCGTGACGAGGTCCAAGGAGCGCACGTGGTCGGCCGCGTACCCGAACTCCCTTGCCAGGATGCCCAGTCCGCCGCTCAGTGTGTAGGAGACGGCGCCGACGCTCGGCGCGGAGCCGTTGAGCGGGGCCAGGCCGTACGGCTCGGCGGCCGCCACGACCTGCCCCCAGCGGACGCCCGCCTGGACGCGCGCGGTGCGCGCCTCGGGGTCGACGGTCACCCGGTCCATCCGCTTCGTCGTCACCAGCACCCCGCCCTCACAGGCGCCGGGCAGCCCGTGCCCGGTGGCCTGGACGCCGATCGGCAGGTTGTGTTCGGCCGCATACCGTACGGCCGCGATCACGTCCTCGGCCGAGGCGGCGGCGAAGACGACAGCGGGACGCTGGGCGAACCCGGTCTGGAAGCCGGCGAGTTCGTCGTCGTAGCCGGGCTCGCCGGGACGGAGAATGAGCAGGTCAGCGGTGTGGTCGGCGAAGTTCATGAAACGCATCGTGCCCGCATAACCTGACAAGTTCCGTCAGGTTATGCGGGCGAAGTGGCGAGAAGTGGGGACCGGTGTGCCCGAGGGGGCTCAGCCGCGCAGCCGCTGCGCGGTCGGCCGCCGGGAGGACCACCACAGCCCCGCCGCACCGGCCGCGATCAGCGACGCGCCCGCCGCCCCCAGCGGCAGGACATCGCGTCCGACACCGGTCTTGGGCAGCTCCTTGCTACCGCCCGGCGCCACCGGCTTGTTGTCGGTGCCGAGGAGCAGCGGGGTGGCCGGGGCGTTCGGCGACGGGTTGGTCGTACCGAACGGAACCGGGCCCTGCTGCCAGTACGTCTTCTTCCCGTCACCGGACTGCACCGGCAGGCAGATCTTGCCGGTCTTGTGCACGTCGTATGTGGCGTCGACGGCAAACGACTTCGACTTCCCGGCCGCGAGATTGTCGATCGGGCAGGAGAAACCGCTGTTCGAGCCGGCCGGAAGGTTCTTTCCGTCAATCTGGGAGCAGCCTTGGACACCCTTGACCGTGAGGCCGTCGAAACCGACGACCAGAAGCTGGATCTTTCCGCTGTCCTTGGTCCCCCCGTTCTTCACCGTGGCGGTGAGCGCCGTCTTTTGCGAGCCATTGTCGACCGAGATCCGGGAGGGCAGGAGCGTGGTCAGCTTCACACCTGCCGGTGCCTCGTCGACGGCCTTTCCCCCCTTGCTGCTGCCGGGCCCCTGGTCGTCCGCGCTGGCGGTGAAGGAAAGGATCATCACCGCCGAAAAAGATGCCGCGACCAGCGATCCCGCGATGGTCGTCGTGCGACGAGAACTCATGTTCACATCCCCCTTGGCTGCGCCTGAATTCGCAGTACTTGAAGAGCTACCACAAGATTTCTCCGCACTATGCTGGTACGCCGTGAAGTGTGACCATTGTGTTTCAGTCGGGGCGCAGTCGAGATAATTGAGGTAGTTGAGAAAATTTCGGTGGCTGAGGGGGTGCAGCGGATTGCCGGGGAATACGAGGAGTGGCGGCGTTCCAGGGCTACTGGTGACGGGGCGCTATCGGTTGGTCGAAAGCATCGGCCAGGGAGGAATGGGGCGGGTGTGGCGAGCCGCCGACGAGATGCTCGACCGCCCGGTCGCCGTCAAGGAGATACGCATAGACGGCCTGGACGCGGAGGACATCCGCACCCGCCGCGAACGCACGCTGCGGGAGGCAAGGGCCACCGCACGGATCGACCATCCGAATGTCGTGCGGGTCTACGACGTCGTCGACGAGGGCGAACGCCTGTGGATCGTCATGGAGTTGGTCGTCGGCCGCTCCCTCGAACGGATCATGGTGGAGGAAGGGCCGCTGGGGCCGGCCGAGACGGCACGGATCGGGCTCGGTCTGGTGGCGGCGCTGCGCCAGGTGCACGCTCGCGGGGTCCTGCACAGGGACATCAAACCGGGGAACGTCCTGGTGGAGGACGGCGGCCGGCGCGTCGTCCTCACCGACTTCGGCATCGCCGCGATCCAGGACGCCAAGGCGCTCACCATGGTCGGCATGCTCGTCGGCTCCCCCGACTACATGGCCCCGGAACGCATCTCCGGCCACCCCCAGGGCCCGCCGTCGGACGTGTGGTCCCTCGGCGCGACCCTCTGCGCGGCCCTGGGCGGCCGCTCCCCCTTCTCCCGCGACACGACCCTGGCCACCCTGCACGCGGTCCTCTACGAGGAGCCCGAACTCCCCGCCGCGGCAGGCCCCCTGCGTGACCTCCTGGCAGCCCTGCTGGAGAAGGAACCGGCGGTCCGCCCCGCCCTGCCCGACCTGGAGGAGGCCCTGCGCCAGGTCGCGCACCCGGCACCCACGCCGACTCTTCCGGTGGGCGGGGGAGAGGGCGATGCCGCGGCGGCGGACGAGGAGGGGCGCGGGACGGAGACGGAGCCCTCTCGACCGGCGGATGCGCAAGAGCCGCCCGGGCCTCAGGAGCCACCCGGGCCCGAACCGGTCGAGGGCGCCGATCCGAGCCCGGGGGGTGCTGCCGCGGCCGAAGGCACGGTGCCTGCCGAAGCGGAGCCGGAGCCCGAGCACCCCGGCGGGGCCGAGGAACCCACCCCGGCCTACCTGGACACCCGTCTGGTACGCGCCGCACGCGACCCCAGGCAACCCGCACCCGTACTCGCTCCCGTCGAGGACGCGGTACCGCAAGAACCGCCGAACACCCACGACTTCCGCCGAGCCCACCCCCCGGCCCCGTCTCCGGAAGCGCCTCCCACCCCTTCCGCACCCTCCGTACCCGTGCAGTTCCCCAACGCCTCCACCGAAGTCCCCTCCGAACTGCGCTCGGAGGTCCGCTCGGAGACCTCGTCCGCCCCTTCCGCGCCCCCTGCACCCCAGGGGCCCGGCGTCTCCCTCGTCCGCCCCCATCCGCTCACGGAACAGCGCCCCGCGCACCCGAACGGCTCCGACGGCCCCCCTCGCAGTCGCCACCTCGCCGTAGTCGTGGCCGCGGTCGGTGTGGTGGCGGCCGGTGCCGTCGTCGCCGTACTCCTCCTGACGAACTCCGGATCACCCGGCGGCGACCAGGCGGGCTCCTCGACCGCACCGACGACATCCGCCACCACACCCGCCGGCAGCCCGTCGCCCACGGTGAAGGGCACGTCCAGGCCGCAGAGCCTGCCCCCGGGTGCGCACCGGGAGGGCGGCGGATTCGCGTGGGCGCCGCCGCAGGGCTGGCGGCGGGACGTGAAGACGGGGGCGGAGGTGCACTACACGTCCCCCGACGGTGCACAGGAACTGGTCGCCAAGTCGTCCCTCGCCCGCGGCGACCTCATGGAGACCTGGCAGAAGTCGGAGCGGGACGCCCACCAGGGCCAGGACTACCGGAAGATCCGCCTGGAGAAGACGACGTTCCGCGGCAACCCGGCCGTGGTCTGGGAGTACGCCTTCACCCTGAAGGGCACCCCCTGGCACGCCCGGCTGCTGGGCTTCGACCAGGACGGGAAGTCGTACCAGATCAACACCTGGTACCAGCCGGACACCGAAACCCAGGCCCTCAGGACCTACGACGAGGTCAAGGACAGCTTCGTGGTGCTGTGACGGGTGCGGCACCCGAGGCTGCCGCCCGGAAACAGCCATGTCACACTCGGAGCCATGCGCGTGTATCTCGGCTCCGACCATGCGGGCTTCGAACTCAAGAACCACCTCGTCGAGTGGCTCAAGGCGGCAGGCCACGAGCCCGTCGACTGCGGCCCCCACATCTACGACGCCCAGGACGACTACCCGCCCTTCTGCCTCCGCGCCGCGGAGCGGACGGCCGCGGACCCCGACTCCCTCGGCATCGTGATCGGCGGCTCGGGCAACGGCGAGCAGATCGCGGCGAACAAGGTCAAGGGCGTCCGCGCGGCCCTCGCCTGGAGCGAGGAGACGGCGTCCCTCGGCCGCCAGCACAACAACGCCAACGTCGTGGCGGTGGGCGCCCGCATGCACACCCAGGAGGAGGCGACCAAGTTCGTCGAGACCTTCCTGGGCACCCCCTTCTCCGAGGACGCCCGCCACATCCGCCGAATCGACATGCTCGCGGCCTACGAGACGACGGGCGACCTGCCCCCGATCCCGCCCCACCACCCGCAGCAGTAATTACCAGCAGGTCCGGAGCCTGAGGACGAGGCCGTTCAGGCCGATGGGGGTCCAGGGGGCGAAGCCCCCTGGGCGCGTACGAACAGGAGCCACCGTGCCAGAGGGGCACACGATCCACCGCCTGGCCAAGGACTACGCCACAAGATTCCTCGGCACGAGCCCCCACGTCACCAGCCCCCAGGGCAAGTTCTCCGACGCCGCACAACTCCTCGACACCGCCGAACTCACCCACACCGAAGCCCACGGCAAGCACCTCTTCCTGGGCTTCCGGGACACCGACTGGGTCCACATCCACCTCGGCCTCTTCGGCAAGGTCGCCTTCGGCGACGCCCCGGCGCCCCCGCCCACGGACACCGTCCGCCTCCGCCTCGCGAACAGCACCTCGTACGTCGACCTCCGCGGCCCCACGACCTGCGCCCTGATCACGGACGCCGAGAAGAACGCGATACACGGCCGCCTCGGCCCCGACCCTCTCCGCGAGGACGCCGACCCGCAGACGGCGTACCGGCGCATCACCCGCAGCCGTACGACGATCGCCGCACTCCTCATGGACCAGAAGGTGATCGCAGGCGTCGGCAACGTCTACCGCGCCGAGGTCCTCTTCCGCCACGGCATCGACCCCTACCGCCCCGGCCGGGACATCACCTCCGCCGAGTGGGACGCGATCTGGTGCGACCTGGTCGAGCTGATGCACGAGGGCGTCCGCAACAACCGCATCGACACCGTCCGCCCGGAACACACCCCCGAGGCCATGGGCCGCCCGCCGCGCGTCGACGACCACGGCGGCGAGGTCTACGTCTACCGCCGGGCCACCCTCCCCTGCCACATCTGCGCCGGCGAGATCCGCACCGCCGACCTCGCCGCCCGCAACCTCTTCTGGTGCCCCACCTGCCAACAGCGCTGACGCGCCGCTAGAACCCGTGCGGCAGCCAGGGCGCCACCGCCGAGCCGAACGCGAGCGACGCCTCCGCCAGCGCGCCCTGGCGCAGCTCGCGCACCCGGCCGGCCGCCGCCAGCGACGCGAGCGATACACCGCCGAGGTACGCCGAGCCCAACTCCCGTACGGACAGGGCGAGATCGGCCGCGTCTGTCGTACGCTCGCAGGACGCGCCCTTGGGGTCGCCGGTCAGTCGCAGGCGGCCCTCGTTCCAGGGGCAGAAGGCGTCCTCGACCTCCAGCACCACGTCCACCGGCGCCTGGTACGTGCGCGCCTGCAGCGCGGCGCCGACGTCCACCAGCCGTACGTGCAGCGAGTCCCGGACCAGCAGCGAGCAGCGGCGGATGTCGGACACCATGTGCTGCCACGGCTCGTCCAGCGGCCGCCGCCGCGCGTCGATCCTGGACGTCAGGTCGATCTCGAACAGGAACCGCCAGAGCGCCGCGTGCGCCGCCGGGTCCAGCGCGTCCACGTCCTGTACGACGACCGTCCCCTTGGGGCCGGCGGCCTCCCAGTCCCCCTTGATGCGGAAGCGGGCGTACCCGACGACCTCGCCGTCCCGCTCCGCGAGCACGCACTGCAGCGGCGACGCGCCGTCCCGCTCGCTCTCCGGGTCGAGCAGCCACAGCCGCTCCCAGCCCGGAATGCGCGCCACCATCCCGGGCCGCCGCGCGACCAGTTGGGCGTACACCGCCTCGCACGCGTCGATTGCGGCCGCCGGCTCGGCGTACCGCAGCCGTACGTCGTCGGTGCCGGGCGGCACGGACAGCCGTACACGAGTCGTGTCGATCTCGGCGTTGACGTGGTACGTCCCGACGCCGTACCCGAACCGTCCGTAGATCGCGGGTTCGGAGGCCGTCAGGACGGCCAGCGGCTCGCCCCAGGACCGTACGTCGTCCAACTGCCGCCGCATCATGGACCTCAGCACCCCGCGCCGCCGGTGCGTGGCGGCCACGGACACCATGGTCACGCCCGCGGCGGGCACCGCGGCCCCGCCGGGCACGGTCAGCCGGAAGGAGAACGCGCCCGCCGTCCCCACACACGCATCACCGTCCCAGGCACCGATCGAACGGTCCGTCTCGGTGAGCTCACGAAACAGCGCCCGCTCCTCGGCCGACTCCGGAATCCCGCCGAAGGCGCGGATCAGGTTGTCGTACCACTCGTCCCACTGTTCCCGGCGCAGTACCCGCAAGTCAGTCCCCATGAACCATGCCTACCAGGGCATTGCCGGACGAGCGAGGGAATTTCGCCTTGGCGGACCCGCGACGGCTTTCTGTGAAGTTCACTGTGAAGTTGAACCTCGGACGGGGGACAAGTGGGACCTCCCGTGCCAAGCAGCTGGTCCGATGGATAGGGTCCCGAACTAATGGCAGCAGGACGAGAGCGGCGCGCAGCAGCCGAGACGTTCACGGCCCGGTTGAAGATGCAGTGGCACCGGGTCCGCGTCGGCCTGCGCAGAAGCGCCGTGGACTACTTCCGCGGGGACGGCTCGGACTGGGTCGCGCTCGCCGGACTGCTCCTCACCGTCCCGCTGATCGCCGCCGTCACGCTCGCCAACTCCGTGTGGTGCTCCCCTGCCGTACTGGTCCTGCCGATCGTCGCGGGCGGCCTGCTGCTGCGCCCCGCGAGCCTGCTCGGGCTGTACGCGGCCGCGGCCACGGCGCTGATCGTGGAGTCGGTGAAACTGGGGCCCTACACGGAGGGCCCTTCCCGTGTCACCCCCGGCGTCGTACTGGTGGTCGCCGCCTGCGGGTTCTTCGGTCTGCTCATCGCCCAGTTCCGCAGCCGGGTCGGCGTGCCCTGGCGGCGCGGCGGCACCATGCTCTTCGACCTGCGCGAACGCATCCGGGTGCAGAGCAAGCTGCCGCTGCTGCCGGTGGGCTGGCACCGCGAGATGGCGCTGCGTCCGGCGGGCGGCCAGTCCTTCTCGGGCGACTTCGTGGTCGCCGCCCGCACCAACGGCGGCCGCACCATGGAGGTCGTCCTGACGGACGTCTCCGGGAAGGGCATGGACGCGGGCTCGCGCGCCCTGCTCCTGTCGGGTGCCTTCGGCGGCCTCCTCGGCTCGCTGCCCCCGCACGCGTTCCTCCCGGCGGCCAACGGCTATCTGCTCCGCCAGGACTGGGACGAGGGCTTCGCGACCTCGATCCACCTCGTCCTGGACCTCGACTCCGGCGACTACGAGCTCTACTCCGCGGGCCATCCGCCGGGTCTCCAGCTCAGCGCGGGGAGCGGCCGCTGGGAGGAGAAGGCGGCCGAGGGCCCGCTCCTGGGTGTGTACGACGGTGCGCAGTTCGACCCCGTGAAGGGCTCGCTCCGCCCCGGTGACGTGTTGATGCTGTTCACAGACGGCCTGGTGGAGACCTCCGACCGGGACATCGTCGAGGGCATCGACCGCCTCACGGGCGAGGCCGACCGCTATGTCGCCGGCGGCTTCCACGGCGCCGCCTGGCATCTCATCGAGGCGGTCGCGAAGGACGTCAACGACGACCGCGCACTCCTGCTGATCTGCCGGGAGGGCCCGACGGCGACCTCCCAGCCGCCGACTTCGGGCTGAGCCGATGACCGAAACCCCTGACAAGCCGATGACTCTCGCCGAGGTCGAAGCCACCGCCCGCGCCGCCCATGAAGGCCAGACGGACAAGGCGGGACGCCCCTACGCCGAGCACCTCCAGGCGGTCGCGGAGGGCGTGCGCAACCGCGGCGGCGACGAGGAACAGATAGCGGCAGCCTGGCTCCACGACTCCGTGGAGGACGACGCACTCTCCGAGCAATGGCTGGAAGAGGCGCCCCTGAGCCCCCGCACAAAGAACATAGTCCTGGCGGTCACCAAGCGCCCGGGGGAGGCACCAGAGGAGTACGCGGCCCGGATCCTGGCCACGCCGGGCGCTCTCCTGGTGAAGGAAGCGGACCTGGCACACAACGGGGACCCGGCCCGCCTGGCCCGCCTCACCGACGAGGCAACCCGCACAAGACTGACCGAGAAGTACGCCCACATGCGTGCACTTCTCGGCCTGCCTCAGCAGTAGCGCCCCAAAGGGGCGCGGGGCTGCATCGATATGCGGCTCCGCCGCGTGGGCCCGATCAACCACGACGAACCCGCACACGCCAGACGACATACCGTGGCAAATCCTCAGGCGCCGGCCATCTCGCGCCCCCGCGCACCTTCCGCCGCATCCGGCCGGAAGGCCCACCTCATCTCGGGCTCCATCACCCCCTTGAACACCCGCCGCACCGGCGAGCTGCACAACAACGTGACCGCCCCGGCAAACACCACGGTCACCAAGATCTCCCCCAACGGCCGGTGCAACCACTTCGGCTCGAACCAGCCGTAGAACTCCCCGGCCTTCACCAGGAACCCGTGCAGCAGATAGCCGTAGAGCGTGCCCGCGCCGAGCGCCGTGAACCACATCTTCCGGCGCGGCACCCAGGCGAAGAAGCAGGCGGTCAGCAGCAGCGAACAGCCGAACATGGCGAGCACCATGACCGGCCCGGTCCACCACGGCGCGCCCAACTCCTGGGCGGAGTCCCGGTGGTAGAACCACGCGGTGTTCATCCGCGGCACCGCCCACCAGCCGACGGCCAGCGCGCTCGCGAAGACCGGCACCGCCAGGATCCGCATCGTCCGTGTGCGCACCCTCTGGAAGTGCTCGGGCTTCATGCACAGGCCCAGTACGAAGTACGGCAGGAACTGCAGGACACGCTGGAGGTCGAGGTCGTTGCCGATCTCCGGCGAGACCGACCCGAACATCGCGATGCCGAGCGCGACGGGCAGCGGCCACCGCAGGGTCTTCCACAGCGGGGTGGTGAGGCGCCAGATGAACAGCGCGACCAGGAACCAGGTGAGGTACCAGGGGTCGAGCAGACTGACCGTCATGCTCGGGTCGTGGTCGCCGTAGCGCTTGAAGAGGGTGTACGCGGTCTCGAAGACGACGTACGGCACGAGGACGCCGGTGATCAGTCGCCTGACGCGGTCGGGGCGCATGTCGAAACTGCGCGAGAAGTAGCCGGAGATGATGATGAACGCCGGCATGTGGAAGGCGTACACGACCGTGTACGCACCCTCCAGGATGCGGCTGTCACCCTTCAGCGGCTCCCAGGAGTGGCCCATCGCCACCAGCACGATCGCCAGGTACTTCGCGTTGTCGAAGAACGAGTCGCGCTGTTTGCCGGGTTTGGCGGGGTTGTTCTGCTGTTTGGGGTTGTTCTGCTGTTCCTGCGGGGAGCGTGGGCTCGGCACTGCCGACGCCGGCGACTGTGCCGGAGGGAGCGGCGCTCTGTTCTGGCCGTGCGGGTGCAACGAGTTCGTCACAGACCCTCCCCCCGGAAACGGGGGGAGACGATCCCGGACCTCGCTGCGCGTGCGGAAGACGATGCAGCGTGAAACATCTGAGGCACCCTAGCGTCGTCTGTGGGTTTTCGTAAAACTCCCCACGTGGTTCCTTCCAATTGGCTTCGAGTACCCGCGATTAAGGGGAGTTGACAACCTCATGGAGGTGCCGGTCAACACACCATTGCATGTCCAGGTTGTTACGACTCGTCCCGACTAAATGGGGCATATGACCCGGGGGCGACTCCAGTGGAATGTCTGCTTCATTGGCCTTTCACGGGGCCCGTGTTGGCGACTCCGCTGCACCCGTCACAACAATTCGAAATACCTGCGAACGTGTTGTGTGGGTATGGAAACGATCTCGCTGAATTCCCTGTGCGGATGCGCCGTCGAATCGCTGTGCGAGCAACGGGCGTTGAGCTCTCGCGTGTGCCGCGCCCCGCATGGCTGAGGCAAAGGTCCGGCACAGGTGTCACGGATGATGCCTCACCTGCCGCATACGGGGGCCCTGTTGGTGGCACGATGGTTCTGGCGGGGGTGCGCGGGGCTGGCACCCCCGGGCCGGGAGAGCGGACCGACCGAGGGTGTGATCAGTTGTGGCCATTTCACTGTCAGTGGTGCTGCTGTTGGCGATCATCCTGGTGGTGTTGATCAGGGGAGGCTCGATCAAGGCCGGCCCGGCGATCGTCGCGGTGCTCTTCGGCTTCTTCCTCGCATCGACCGGCATGGCCCCGTCGATCAACCGGTTCCTGAACTCGATAGCGGAGACCATCAACTCGATCAGCTTCTGATCCGGGCAGATGCCCCGCCCGCGCAGGACGCGGAGGCCGCCGAGCCGCGCCCATGGACGATCGCGCCTCACGCGCCGGACGTACCGGGACCCGAAACGATCAGGGCCGGGCCGGAGGAAGATCCTCCGGCCCGGCCCTGATACGTGGAGAGCGGGCGACGGGAATCGAACCCGCGTAGCTAGTTTGGAAGACTAGGGCTCTACCATTGAGCTACGCCCGCACAGCGCGCGCCGCAGGTCAGGTGACCGCGGCACAGAAGGCATCGTAGCGGGTCCGGCCCCCTCGGCGCACACTCCGTAAATGCGGCAGCCGCGCTGCCAGCGGGCATGTACCCTACGTGTCGCACCTGACGGGGTGTGGCGCAGCTTGGTAGCGCGTCCGCTTTGGGAGCGGAAGGCCGTGGGTTCAAATCCCGCCACCCCGACCACCGACCGGTCAACACCGGTCACCCCGGGCGATCACCTCGCATGATCGCCTTTGGGGCGTTCAGCCGCTGCGGTTACTATGCAAGCTGCGCGCCCGTGTGTCTCATCCACAGGAATCCACTGGACCACCACTGGAGATCCTTCGGACGTCCTCCGGGCGGCGAAATCCGCCGGACCAGTCTGGCTCCGGCAGAAACCAAGAAGTCAGCCACAAGGAGACCGAACCGTGAAGAGCGCCGTGGAGACCCTGAACCCGACCCGGGTTCGGCTCACTGTCGAGGTGCCCTTCGAGGAGCTCAAGGACAGCCTCGACGCGGCGTACAAGAAGATCAACCAGCAGGTCACGGTGAAGGGCTTCCGGAAGGGCAAGATCCCGGCGCGCGTCATCGACCAGCGGTTCGGCCGCGGTGCGGTCCTGGAGGAGGCGGTCAACGACGCGCTTCCGAAGTTCTACACCGAGGCGGTCAACGAGGCCGACCTGAACGTCCTCGGCCAGCCCGAGGTCGACATCACGGAGCTGAAGGACGGTGAGACGCTGAACTTCACCGCCGAGGTCGACGTCCGTCCCGCCCTCGAGATCCCGGACTACTCCGGCATCGAGGTCGAGGTCGACGCCGTCGAGGTCACCGACGAGGACGTCGACAAGTCGGTCGAGCAGCTCCGCGAGCGCTTCGCCTCGACCTCCCCGGTCGAGCGTGCCGCCGAGGACGGCGACGTCGTCACCATCGACCTGGAGGCCAAGGTCGAGGGCGAGGTCCTGGAGGACGGCGTCGCGAACGGCGTCTCCTACACCATCGGCTCCGGCGAGCTGCTCGACGGCATCGACGACGCCGTCAAGGGCCTGTCGGCGGGCGAGGAGGCCACCTTCACCTCCGAGCTCAAGGGCGGCTCCGCGGCCGGCAAGGAGGCCGAGGTCACCGTCAAGGTCACCCAGGTCGCCGCCCGCGAACTGCCTGAGCTGGACGACGAGTTCGCGCAGCTCGCCTCCGAGTTCGACACCCTGGAGGAGCTGAAGGCGGACAGCCGCAAGCGCCTCGAGAACATGAAGCAGTACGACCAGGCCACGCAGGCCCAGGAGCGCGTCCTGGAGAAGCTGCTCGAGCTGGTCGAGGTCCCCGTCCCCGAGAAGCTGCTCGAGGACGAGATCAACACCCGTAAGCACAACCTCGAGCACCACCAGCTCGGCCAGATGGGCCTCGACCTCGAGAAGTACCTCGAGATCCAGGGCAAGACGGCCGAGGAGTTCGAGGCCGAGACCAAGGAAGCCGCGGTCAAGGGCATCAAGACCCAGTTCGTCCTCGACGAGCTGGTCAAGCAGGAGAAGCTCAACGTCAACCAGGAGGAGCTCACCGAGCACCTCATGCGGCGCGCGGCCTCCTCCGGCATGTCCCCCGACCAGTTCGCCCAGGCCGTCGTCGAGGGCGGCCAGGTTCCGCTCCTGGTCGGCGAGGTCGCCCGCGGCAAGGCCCTCGCGGTCGTCGTCGAGGCCGCCACGGTCAAGGACACCAACGGCGAGGTCATCGACCTGGACGACGAGGACGAGGTCGAGACGGCCGCCGAGATCGCCGCCGAGGCCACCGAGGCCGACGCCACCGAGACGGCCGAGGAGAAGACCGAGGGCTGACGACCGCCCGCGGCGCTGCGAGACGTCGTATGAAGGGCCCTGGGGAGACGTTCCCCGGGGCCCTTCTGGCTTGGGGTGAGGGAGCGCCCTTAAGGGGCGCGGGGCTGTGCCGATGTGCGGCTCCGCCGCGGGGCGCGAACGGCCCCCACTACCCGCAGTGGCCGACGAACGGAAAGTACCCACGACGCTACGCCCCCGGCGAACACCCCCCTCCGCGGGATTCCCCGAAGGGACCCGCGCGTTAGGGTCCATGAATATGGGGGCAGGGAACTCGGCGATACCGCCGGAGGCCCCCGCAGGAAAACGTGAGACGGCCCGGCGCCGTCGTAAGACGAGCAGGTGGATACGTGACGAATCTGATGCCCTCCGCCGCCGGCGAGCCTTCCATCGGTGGTGGCCTCGGCGACCAGGTCTACAACCGGCTGCTCAACGAGCGGATCATCTTCCTCGGCCAGCCGGTCGACGACGACATCGCGAACAAGATCACCGCACAGCTGCTGCTCCTTGCCGCCGACCCGGACAAGGACATTTACCTGTACATCAACAGCCCGGGCGGCTCGATCACGGCCGGCATGGCGATCTACGACACCATGCAGTACATCAAGAACGACGTGGTGACCATCGCCATGGGCCTCGCGGCCTCCATGGGTCAGTTCCTGCTCAGCGCGGGCACCCCGGGCAAGCGCTTCGCGCTCCCGAACGCCGAGATCCTGATCCACCAGCCCTCCGCGGGCCTGGCCGGCTCCGCCTCGGACATCAAGATCCACGCGGAGCGGCTGCTGCACACCAAGAAGCGCATGGCCGAGCTCACGGCTCAGCACACCGGTCAGTCGTTCGAGGAGATCACCCGCGCCTCCGACCGCGACCGCTGGTTCGACGCCGACGAGGCCAAGGAGTACGGCCTCATCGACGACGTCATCACGACGGCCGCCAACATGCCGGGCGGCGGCGGTACCGGGGCCTGAGCCCCACAGCGGGGCCCTGTGGCCCCGCACAGCCCCCAGCCGACCGCCTCAGCTCCTAGGAGACAGACAGTGAACGACTTCCCCGGCAGCGGCCTGTACGACCGCTCACGCGCCGAGTACACGGGCCCCACGGCGGAGTCCCGTTACGTCATCCCGCGCTTCGTCGAGCGCACCTCGCAGGGCATCCGCGAGTACGACCCGTACGCGAAGCTCTTCGAGGAGCGCGTGATCTTCCTGGGCGTCCAGATCGACGACGCCTCGGCCAACGACGTCATGGCGCAGCTGCTGTGCCTGGAGTCGATGGACCCCGACCGGGACATCTCGGTCTACATCAACAGCCCCGGCGGCTCCTTCACCGCGCTGACCGCGATCTACGACACGATGCAGTTCGTGAAGCCGGACATCCAGACGGTCTGCATGGGCCAGGCGGCCTCCGCCGCGGCCATCCTGCTGGCCGCCGGTACGCCCGGCAAGCGCATGGCGCTGCCGAACGCCCGCGTGCTGATCCACCAGCCCTACAGCGAGACGGGCCGCGGCCAGGTGTCCGACCTGGAGATCGCCGCGAACGAGATCCTGCGGATGCGTTCGCAGCTGGAGGAGATGCTGGCCAAGCACTCCACCACGCCGATCGAGAAGATCCGCGAGGACATCGAGCGCGACAAGATCCTCACGGCCGAGGAGGCGCTCTCGTACGGCCTGATCGACCAGATCATCTCCACCCGGAAGATGAACAACGCGGCCGTCCGCTAGTCGGAGGCTGTATCGTCTGCCGCCCCTTGGCACGGTAAGTGTGCTTTGACACGCTGCACGTCAAAGTGAACCGCGCCAAGGGGGGCCCGAACGGGGGGCCCGGCAAGGTACCGTCGGATTAAGGCAGCACCAGGAGCCGCTGGATTCAGGCGTCTCCCAGGCGAAGGGGAAGCACACCGTGGCACGCATCGGTGACGGCGGCGATCTGCTCAAGTGCTCGTTCTGCGGCAAGAGCCAGAAGCAGGTCAAGAAGCTCATCGCAGGGCCTGGTGTGTACATCTGCGACGAGTGCATCGACCTCTGCAACGAGATCATCGAGGAAGAACTCGCGGAGACGAGCGAGGTGCGCTGGGAGGAACTTCCCAAGCCGCGCGAGATCTACGAGTTCCTCGAGGGCTACGTCGTCGGCCAGGAGCCGGCGAAGAAGGCCCTCTCGGTGGCGGTCTACAACCACTACAAGCGCGTCCAGGCCGGCGAGAACGGCGGCGCCAACGGTCGTGACGACGCGATCGAACTGGCGAAGTCCAACATCCTGCTGCTCGGCCCCACGGGCTCCGGCAAGACCCTCCTGGCCCAGACCCTGGCCCGCATGCTGAACGTGCCGTTCGCCATCGCCGACGCCACGGCGCTGACGGAGGCCGGCTATGTCGGCGAGGACGTCGAGAACATCCTGCTCAAGCTGATCCAGGCGGCCGACTACGACGTCAAGAAGGCCGAGACCGGGATCATCTACATCGACGAGATCGACAAGGTCGCGAGGAAGAGTGAAAACCCCTCCATCACGCGCGACGTGTCGGGCGAGGGCGTCCAGCAGGCCCTGCTGAAGATCCTGGAGGGCACGACCGCCTCCGTGCCTCCGCAGGGCGGCCGCAAGCACCCCCACCAGGAGTTCATCCAGATCGACACGACGAACGTCCTGTTCATCGTGGGTGGCGCCTTCGCGGGCCTGGAGAAGATCATCGAGTCGCGCGCGGGTGCCAAGGGCATCGGCTTCGGCGCGACGATCCGCTCCAAGCGCGAGCTGGAGGCCAAGGACCAGTTCGAGGACGTCATGCCCGAGGACCTGGTCAAGTTCGGCATGATCCCCGAGTTCATCGGCCGCCTCCCGGTCATCACCTCGGTCCACAACCTGGACAGGGAAGCCCTCCTCCAGATCCTGGTGGAACCCCGCAACGCGCTGGTGAAGCAGTACCAGCGCCTGTTCGAACTCGACGGTGTGGAACTGGACTTCGAGCGCGAGGCCCTGGAGGCCATCGCCGACCAGGCCATCCTCCGCCAGACCGGCGCGCGAGGCCTGCGCGCCATCATGGAGGAGGTCCTCATGTCGGTCATGTACGAGGTCCCGTCCCGCAAGGACGTGGCCCGCGTGGTCGTCACGGCGGACGTCGTCCACTCGAACGTGAACCCGACCCTGATCCCGCGGGACGCGCGCAACGGGCGGGGACCGGGGGAGCAGAAGACGGCGTAACCGCCACGAGCACCAAAGAGGTGCCCGGCGCTTTCCGCAGCGCCGGGCACCTCTTTCGTCATCCGGGACTCCCGCCCGCAGCAAGCGCCGTTGTCACGGCGGGAGTTGTCCGACTGAGACCGCGGTCAGGCCTTGACACGTACGTCGTTGCGGAGCTTTGCCGCGAGGGAGGCCGCGTCGTCGATCGAAGTCCCGCCGCCGGCGAGGTCGGCCAGGCTGAAGGACGAGACCACCGCGACGGTGCTGTGGTCACCCCAGATGCACATCGGCATCTTGATGGTCTTCGCGGAACCGGCGCCCGACGCGGCGCCGTCGAGCTCGATGATCTGACATTTCATGACGCCGTTCGAGAAACCGGAAGGCGTGACCGCCTGCGGGCTGCCGACCAGCTTCCCCTTGGTCCCGCTGCTGCCCTGGTCCTTCTGGGACTCCGACTTGACCTTGGCGAACATGGCGTCGACGACGGCCTCGGGATCGTCGATGGTGCCGTACACACCACTGAAGGACAGGTTCTTCGCGCTGAGGCCCGTGCCGCTCTTGTACCCGGCGCTGACGTCCTTGGCGTTCTGCACGCCCCACTTCTGGAAGTCGGCCTTGTCCTCGCTGGTCATCTGACCGGCGGAGTCGGCACTCTGGGACTTCGTGTACTCGCCGCCGATCACGGTCGCCGGCGCCGTCAGCTTGTGCGCACCGTCGTCCGAGACGCTGCCGCCGCCCCCGCCCGCATTGCCGAGCACGAGGTACGCCCCGACCCCGATGGCCGCCACGACCGCCACCGCGCCGATGATCAGGCCCGCCTTCTTGCCGCCGCCGCCGGGCTGGGGCGGCTGCGGGACGTTGTAGGGCTGCTGGCCGTACGGGTCCTGGCCGTAGGGGGGCTGCTGCGGATAGCCGTAGCCGGGCTGCGGCTGCGGCGGGGGAGCCTGCTGCGGGTAGCCGTAACCCGGCTGGGGCTGGGGCGGAGGGGCCTGCTGGGGGTAGCCGTAGCCGGGCTGGGCCGGAGGCGCCTGCGGCGGCTGCTGGCCGTAGGGGCCCGGCTGGCCGTACGGTCCGGGCTGCTGGGGCTGCCCGCCGTACGGGCCCGGCTGGTTGTAGCTCATTACTGGGTTCCCCTCCAGAATGTTTATGTGGTGCCGACATCCTGGCGCAGACACGGACAGCGCACCGCATCGGGGCCCCCACCGTTACAGAGCAAACACGTTTCGGGACACCCCCGAGACACCCCTAAACTGACCCCGTGACCGAGAACGCTCAGCAGCAGCCACCAGCGCCCAGCACCGAACTGCCGACCCAGTACGCGCCGGCCGATGTAGAGGGGCCGCTGTACGAGCGCTGGGTAGAGCGCGGTTACTTCGAGGCCGACGCGAAGAGCGACAAGCCGGCGTACACCATCGTCATCCCGCCGCCGAACGTCACGGGCTCGCTCCACCTGGGCCACGCCTTCCAGCACACACTCATGGACGCCCTCACCCGCCGCAAGCGCATGCAGGGTTACGAGTCGCTCTGGCTGCCCGGCATGGACCACGCCGGTATCGCCACCCAGAACAAGGTCGAGCAGCAGCTCGCCGAGGAGGGCAAGTCCCGTCACGACCTCGGCCGCGAGGAGTTCGTCGAACGTGTCTGGCAGTGGAAGGAGGAGTACGGCGGCAAGATCCTCGGCCAGATGCGTCGCCTCGGCGACGGTGTCGACTGGAGCCGCGAGCGCTTCACGATGGACGAGGGCCTCTCCAAGGCCGTCCTCACCATCTTCAAGCGGCTCTACGAGGACGAGCTGATCTACCGCGCCGAGCGCATCATCAACTGGTGCCCGCGCTGTCTGACGGCCATCTCGGACATCGAGGTGGAATACCAGGAGGACGCGGGCGAGTTGGTCTCCATCCGCTACGGCGAGGGCGAGGACAGCCTCGTCGTCGCGACCACGCGTGCGGAGACGATGCTCGGTGACACCGCGGTCGCCGTCCACCCCGACGACGAGCGCTACCGGCACCTGGTCGGCAAGCAGATCAAGCTGCCGCTCACCGACCGCACCATCCCGGTCGTCGCCGACACCCATGTCGACCCGGAGTTCGGCACCGGTGCGGTCAAGGTGACCCCGGCGCACGATCCGAACGACTTCGAGATCGGCCGGCGCCACGACCTGCCGTCCCTGACGATCATGGACGAGCACGGCGTCATCACCGTCCACGGCCCCTTCCTCGGCCTGGACCGCTTCGAGGCCCGCTCGGCCGTCGTCGGCGCCCTCAAGGAGCAGGGCCGCATCGTCGCCGAGAAGCGCCCGTACATGCACTCGGTCGGCCACTGCTCGCGCTGCAAGACCACGGTCGAGCCGCGGCTTTCCATGCAGTGGTGGGTCAAGGTCGGCCCGCTCGCCAAGGCCGCCGGTGACGCGGTCCGCGACGGCCGCGTCAAGATCCACCCCGAGGACATGTCGAAGCGCTACTTCGACTGGGTCGACAACATGCACGACTGGTGCATCTCGCGCCAGCTGTGGTGGGGCCACCGCATCCCGATCTGGTACGGCCCGGACGGCGAGGTCGTCTGCGTCGGCCCCGACGAGGAGCCGCCCACCGGCGAGGGCTGGACCCAGGACTCCGACGTCCTGGACACCTGGTTCTCCTCCGGCCTGTGGCCGTTCTCCACGCTCGGCTGGCCCGAACAGACCGAGGACCTGCGGAAGTTCTACCCGACCGACGTCCTGCTGACCGGCCACGACATCATCTTCTTCTGGGTCGCCCGGATGATGATGTTCGGCCTCTACGCCATGGACGGCGAGGTCCCCTTCCACACCATCGCCCTGACCGGCCTGGTCCGCGACGAGTTCGGCAAGAAGATGTCGAAGTCGAACCCGAACGCGGTCGACCCGCTGGTCTGGATGGACGCCTACGGCTCCGACGCCGTCCGCTTCACGCTCGCCAACGGCGCCAACCCGGGTGCGGACGTGCCGATCGGCGAGGACTGGGTCAAGGCCTCCCGGAACTTCACCAACAAGATCTGGAACGCCACCCGCTTCGCCCTCATGAACGGCGCCACGGTCGAGGGCCCGCTGCCGGACGCCTCCGAGATGTCGGCGACGGACCGCTGGATCCTCTCCCGACTGAACACGACCGTCGCCCAGGTCGACGCGTACTACGACGACTACCAGTTCGCCAAACTCGCCGACGCGCTCTACCACTTCGCGTGGGACGAGGTCTTCGACTGGTACGTCGAGCTGTCGAAGACGACGTTCTTCGCGGGCGGCGAGCAGGCCAGGGTCTCCGGACGGGTCCTCGGTGAGGTCCTCGACGTGACGCTGCGGCTGCTCCACCCGGTCATCCCGTTCGTCACCGACGCCCTGTGGACCACGCTCACGGGCGGCGAGTCGCTGGTCATCGGCGAATGGCCGCAGGACAGTGCTTTCCGCGACAAGGACGCCGAGCTGGAGATCGAGCTGGTCCAGCGGGTCGTCACCGAGGTGCGCCGGTTCCGCAAGGACCAGGGCCTCAAGGACGGGCAGAAGGTCCCGGCCCGTCTGACCCTCGACGGCACGGCGCTGGCTCCGCACGAGGCGGCCATCCGCCAGCTGCTGCGTCTGCAGCCGGAAGGCGAGGGCTTCACGGCCACGGCGACCCTGCCGGTCGGCGGCGCCGAGGTCGCCCTCGACCTCTCCGGCACGATCGACGTCGCGGCGGAGCGCAAGCGCCTCGCGAAGGACCTCGCGGCCGCCGAGAAGGAGAAGGCCCAGGCCACCGCCAAGCTCGGCAACGAGGCGTTCCTGGCGAAGGCCCCGGACAACGTGGTGGACAAGATCCGCGGGCGCCTTACGAAGGCGGACGAGGACATCGCACGGATCAAGGCCCAGCTGGACCGGCTGCCGGCCGCGTAGCACACGTATGGCGGGTACGGGCCCCGGGACTCTTTCGTTCCGGGGCCCGTTGCCGACCGAGGGGCTGCGCAACCCCGGCGGTGCGGGATGCCGCTTCCTTGGGACGGGCGCCCCCCGGGCGGCACGACTGCCCGCGGGCCGCGTACGTAGACTGGCCCCGTGAGTGAAAGCGACCCCTTCGACGACATCGTCGCCGCCGAGACCGACCGCGACCCCGACCTCGCGATCATCGAGGCCGGCAGCCGCACCCTGCGCACGCAGGGCGGCCCGCCGCAGGCCGATGTGCCCGCGCGGCCGGAAGACCCCGAGGTCGACAAGGCCCTGCGCGAGGTCGAGGCGGAGCTCGCCACCCGCTGGGGTGAGACCAAGCTCGAGCCCTCCGTCAGCCGTATCGCCGCGCTGATGGACGTCCTGGGCGAGCCGCAGCGCTCGTACCCCTCGATCCACATCACCGGCACCAACGGCAAGACCTCCACCGCCCGCATGATCGAGGCACTCCTCGGCGCCTTCGAACTGCGCACCGGCCGGTACACGTCCCCGCACGTCCAGTCGATCACCGAGCGCATCAGCCTGGACGGCGCCCCCATCTCCGCCGAGCGCTTCGTCGAGACGTACGAGGACATCAAGCCGTACATCGAGATGGTCGACGCGCAGCAGGAGTACCGGCTGTCCTTCTTCGAGGTGCTGACGGGCATGGCCTACGCGGCCTTCGCGGACGCGCCCGTCGATGTCGCCGTCGTGGAAGTGGGGATGGGAGGCTCCTGGGACGCCACCAACGTCATCGACGGGGACGTCGCCGTCGTCACCCCCATCGACCTCGACCACACCGACCGCCTCGGTGAGACGCCCGGCGCGATCGCCACCGAGAAGGCCGGCATCGTCAAGCAGGGCGCGACGGTCATCCTGGCCCAACAGCCGGTGGACGCGGCCCAGGTGCTGCTGAAGAAGTCCGTCGAGGTCGACGCCACCGTGGCCCGCGAAGGCCTGGAGTTCGGGGTCGTGGCGCGTCAGGTCGCGGTCGGCGGACAGCTGCTCACCCTGCGCGGCCTCGGCGGCGAGTACGACGAGGTCTACCTTCCGCTCCACGGCCCGTACCAGGCGCACAACGCCGCCGTCGCGCTCGCCGCCGTCGAGGCGTTCTTCGGGGTCGGCTCCCAGCGGCCCGAACCGCTCGACATCGACACCGTCCGCAAGGCCTTCGCTGCCGTCTCCTCGCCGGGGCGGCTCGAAGTCGTACGGCGCTCGCCCACCATCGTCCTGGACGCCGCCCACAATCCGGCCGGCGCCCGCGCCACCGCCGAGGCGATCGGTGAGGCCTTCGACTTCAGCCGGCTGATCGGCGTGGTCGGCGCGAGCGGCGACAAGAACGTACGAGGGCTGCTCGAGGCCTTCGAGCCGATCTTCGCCGAGGTCGTCGTCACGCAGAACTCCAGCCACCGCGCGATGGACGCCGACGAGCTCGCCGCGATCGCCGTGGAGGTGTTCGGCGACGAGCGCGTCCAGGTCGAACCAAGGCTGCCGGACGCCCTGGAGGCTGCGATCACGCTGGCCGAGGAGGAGGGCGAGTTCGCGGGCGGCGGCGTGCTCGTGACCGGCTCCGTCATCACCGTCGGCGAGGCCCGGCTGCTGCTGGGAAGGGGCTGACCACTCGTGCGTACGCTCTGTGCCTCGACCCTGATCGGCGAGTTCTTCGTGATCGGCTTCGCCGGACTCGTCGCCATGAAGGACCCCGGCCTCACCACGTCGACGGTGTGGACGGTCAGCGGCATCGCGATGTTCCTGTGCGTGGCGCTGTGCGGTGTCGTGACGCGTCCCGGCGGCATCGCGCTCGGCTGGGCCCTGCAGGCCGCCCTCGTCGCCTCCGGCTTCGTCGTCCCGACGATGTTCTTCCTCGGCGCGGTCTTCGCGGCCCTGTGGTGGGCCTCCGTGCACTACGGAAGGAAGATCGACGAGGCGAAGGCGCGGTTCGCCGCCGCGGAGACAGGCTCTACGGGTTCCTCCGCACCTGACGCTGTGTGACAGGGCCCCGGACACGCCCTGTAATCTTCGAACACCTCCCGCACCATCCTTGATCTTCCATAGGAGCCCGCAGTGACCCAGCGCACCCTCGTCCTGCTCAAGCCCGACGCGGTCCGCCGTGGCCTGACCGGCGAGATCATCAGCCGTATCGAGCGCAAGGCCGGCTGGCAGATCACCGCGCTGGAGCTGCGCACCCTGGACCAGGAGACCCTGGAGCAGCACTACGGCGAGCACAAGGGCAAGCCCTTCTACGAGCCGCTGGTGGAGTTCATGGCCTCCGGTCCGGTCGTCGCGCTGATCGTCGAGGGCGAGCGGGTCATCGAGGGGCTGCGCGCGCTCGCCGGCCCGACCGACCCGATCGCCGCCGCACCCGGCTCCATCCGCGGCGACTACGGCGTGATCGTCCGCGAGAACCTGATCCACGCCTCCGACTCCGAGGAGTCCGCCGAGCGTGAGGTGAAGATCTTTTTCCCCGGCCGCGGTTGAGCGACAAACCTATGAATTCTTGAGTGACCGTCAGGTCGCTCGCCCGTCTGACCTGGGGCGGCCGAGAGTTTCCGGCCGTCCTCCGGCATATGCGTGCCGATCGGGGGAACGAGTGCCCCCGATGGGCCGTCTCCACAAGCGAGGCGGCGCTTCATCTGCTGACAATGGCGAAGACCCTCGCGCAGTGTTCGTGCAGGCGCGTCTACGATGGAAGCCTTCACGTCACAGCACCCACTTCGCCGACCTGAAAAGCCCTCAAAAGCTCCCAGGAAGGCCAGACGAATCCTGATGGGGAACTCAATGTCGTTCATCGGCCGTGACATGGCTGTCGACCTCGGGACCGCCAACACGCTGGTGTACGTCAGGGGACGCGGGATCGTACTCAACGAACCGTCCGTCGTCGCGATCAACACCAATACCGGTGGCATCCTCGCGGTCGGCGCCGAGGCGAAGAAGATGATCGGTCGGACCCCTGGCAACATCGTTGCCGTACGACCGCTGAAGGACGGCGTCATCGCCGACTTCGAGATCACCGAGCGGATGCTCCGCTACTTCATCCTGAAGATCCACAAGCGGCGGTATCTCGCGCGGCCGCGCGTCGTCGTGTGTGTGCCCTCCGGCATCACGGGCGTCGAGCGCCGCGCCGTGATCGAGGCGTCCTCGCAGGCCGGTGCTCGTCAGGTGCACATCATCGAGGAGCCCATGGCGGCGGCCATCGGCTCCGGCCTGCCGGTCCACGAGGCCACGGGCAACATGGTGGTGGACATCGGCGGCGGCACCACCGAGGTCGCGGTCATCTCGCTCGGCGGCATCGTCACCGCCCAGTCCATCCGCGTCGCGGGCGACGAACTGGACAACGCGATCATCCAGCACATCAAGAAGGAGTACTCCCTCCTCCTCGGTGAGCGGACGGCCGAGCAGATCAAGATCACGATCGGTTCGGCCTACGACCTCGACGACGACCAGCACACCGAGATCCGCGGCCGGGACCTCGTCTCCGGACTGCCCAAGACCGTCGTCATCTCCGCAGCCGAAGTGCGCAAGGCGATCGAGGAGCCGGTCAACGCCATCGTCGACGCCGTCAAGACGACCCTCGACAAGTGCCCGCCGGAGCTGTCCGGCGACATCATGGACCGGGGGATCGTGCTGACGGGCGGCGGGGCGCTGCTGCGCGGCCTCGACGAGCGGCTGCGCCGGGAGACCGGGATGCCGATCCACATCGCCGAGGACCCGCTGGACAGCGTGGCGCTCGGATCGGGCAAGTGCGTCGAGGAGTTCGAGGCGCTCCAGCAGGTGCTGGACGCCCAGCCGCGCAGATGACGGCAACTCTTCGATTCCGCCGTACGGGACGATCTCCTCTCGTACGGCGGATCGTTGATATAGAGGCAGTTGATATAGAGGCATAAGCTCGCCCATAAGCCTCTGCCCGCTGGAACTGCCCAGCTGAACTGAACACCTGAACCTCTGCACATTCCTATGAGGAAGGCACGGCCGCCGCACGTGAGGGACACACGAGAGAGCCGGCTGCTCCTGGTGCTGCTGATCGCCATCGCGTTCGCGCTGATCACGGTGGACATCCGCGGCGGGCAGGACTCACCGGTCGACGGTGCCCGCCAGGTCGCGGCCACCGTGTTCGGCCCGATCGAGGACGGCGTGTCCTCGGCGGTCGACCCGGTCGGCAACGCCGTCTCAGCGGTCCGTGACTCGGGCACCCGGCACGACCGGCTCGCCCGTCTGGAGACGGAGAACGCGACCCTCAAGGCGAAACTCGGCAGCGACGACCGCAACCGCAGCCGCCTGGCGCAGCTCGACAAGATGCTGAAGGTCTCCGCGGAGGGCCAGTACGGCATCAAGGGCGCCCAGGTCATCGCCATAGGAGCGGCCCAGGGCTTCTCCTGGACGATCACCATCGACGTCGGCGCCAGCGACGGCATCAAACGGGACATGACGGTGCTGAACGGCGACGGCCTGGTCGGACGGGTCACCAACGTCGGCCCCGACGCCTCCACCGTCCTGCTCGCCAACGACCCGGACTTCACCGTCGGCACCCGCATGGAGGGCAGCGACGAGCTCGGCTTCGCCACCGGGCAGGGCGACCGCCCGCTGCGGGTGGAACTGCTCAACTCCAAGGCCGATGTGAAGAAGGGCGACCGCCTGGTCACCTTCGGCTCCGAGGCCGACAAGCCCTTCGTGCCGGGCGTCCCGGTCGGTGTGGTCTCCCGCGTCGACCCGTCCGGCGGCAACCTGACCCGCACCCTCTACGTCACTCCGTACGTCAGCTTCTCCAAGCTCGACATCGTCGGCGTCGTCGTGGAGGCCCCGAAGAAGGACCCGCGCGACACGGTGCTCCCCGCCAAGCCCCAGCCGACGCCCACGCCGACGGTCACCGTCACGGTCACCCCGTCCGCGGACGCGTCTGCGAACGCGACCGCATCGCCCGGCCAGACCCCGTAGCAGTAGGAGCTGAATCCCCATGCGCGTCAACCGGATCCTGCTCTCCTCGGCCCTGGTCGTCGTAGCCCTGGTGGTCCAGGTGAGCGTCCTCGCCCGGCTCCATCTGCCGGGCGCGGTCCCCGACTTGCTGCTGCTCACCGTGCTGGGCCTGGCCCTGGTCTACGGCCATGTCGGAGGCTCCCTCGTCGGCTTCGGCGCGGGCCTGCTCGCCGACCTGGCCCCGCCCGCCGACCACGCCGCCGGCCGCTACGCCCTGGTGCTGTGCGTCATCGGCTACCTCGCCGGGCTGGCCAGACCGGAGAACGGACGGCTGAAGTCGGCCACCGGCCCCATGCTCGTCGTGGTCGCCGCCGCCATCGGCTCGACCCTGCTGTACGCCGGTGTCGGCGCCCTCGTCGGCGACACCGCCGCCCGCCATGTCGGCCTCGTCGGCCTGATGTTCTCGGCGGCCCTGTACGACCTGCTGCTCGCCCCCTTCGTGGTGCCCGGGATCATGGCCCTGGCCCGGCGCGCGGACAACGACCCGCTCGCCGAGGCGAGCTCCCCGTCGAAGAAGGCCACCGACATCACCTCCGGCTGGATCTCCGCCGGCACGGGCCTCAAGCTCGGCGGCCAGCGCGGCGGCCTCGGCGCCCTGAAGACCAGGGCCCGCACCCGCACCGCCCGCGTGGGCCGCATCAAGGGGGTCAAGCGGCTGTGAGCAGGCGGAAGTTGGCGGCGGACGCCCTTCACAGCTCCGTCGTATATGACACGTACACACACTGAGAGGGGGAGGCAGCCGCAGTGACCAACATTCCCGAGACCGGACGGACCCCACGGGTCCAGATCCGGCTCGTCGTCATCCAGATCCTGGTCCTCTCCCTGCTCGGTACCCTCGGCGGCCGGCTGTGGTACCTGCAGATCCGCGAGGGCGCCCAGTACCAGAAGGAGGCGTCCGGCAACCACGTCCAGCAGGTCGTCGATCCCGCCGTACGCGGCTCGATCCTGGACGCCCGCGGTGTGGCGCTCGCCGACAACGAGACCCGCCTCGTGGTCTCCGCCTCCCGCACCGACCTGCTGAAGATGAAGGACGACGGCAAGGCGGTCCTCACCAAGCTGGCCGGAGTGCTGGGCATGAAGCCCAAGGAGGTCATGCAGCGGGTGAGGCTGTGCGACGCGAAGACGCCCCAGCCGTGCTGGAACGGCTCGCCCTTCCAGCCGATCCCCATCACCGACGAGGCCACGCCCCGCCAGGCCATGCAGATCCGCGAGCGCTCCGAGGACTTCCCCGGCATCACCGCCGAGCCCGAGGCGCTGCGCCGCTACCCCGGCCCCGCCAAGTCCAACACCGCGCAGGTCCTCGGCTATCTCTCGCCCGTCACCGACGAGGAGATCCAGAAGGCCAAGGACACCAACTCGCCGTATCTGCGCTCCGACCAGGTCGGCCGCTCCGGACTGGAACGCCAGTACGACAAGGAACTGCGCGGCAAGGCCGGCGTCACCCGCTACGAGGTCGACAACCTCGGCCGGGTCATCGGCAAGGCCAAGTCCGATCCCGCGCAGGCCGGTTCGAGCCTTGTCACCAGCATCGACTCCCGCGTCCAGCGGGTCGCCGAGTACGAGCTGGACAACGCCATGAAGATCGCCCGCACCCAGTACGACAAGGTCACGGGCGAGAAGTACAAGGCCGACTCGGGTGCCGTCGTCGTGATGGAGGCCAAGACCGGCCGTATCGTCGCCATGGCGTCCGCGCCGACGTACGACCCGAACGTCTGGGTCGGCGGCATCTCCGCCAAGGACTACAAGCAGCTCACCGGCAAGGACTCCGACTACCCGCTGCTCAATCGGGCCATACAGGGTCAGTCCGCGCCGGGTTCGACCTTCAAGGTGGTCTCCACGGCCGCCGCGGTCCAGGCCGGCTACGCCTGGGACGGCGGCTACCCCTGCACCAGCTCGTACTCGGTGGGCGGCCAGGTCTTCAAGAACTTCGAGGGCGAGAGCTTCGGCCCCATCTCGCTGGGCCGCGCCCTGGAGGTCTCCTGCGACACCGTCTTCTACGGCCTCGCCGACCGCGAGTGGAAGAAGGACGGCGGGATCAACCCGAAGAAGGGCCAGCCCAAGGACTACTTCTACAAGACGGCCCACCAGTTCGGCCTCGGCCAGCAGACGGGCATCGACCTCCCGAACGAGGTCACCGGCCGCGTCCCCGACCGCCAGTGGAAGCAGGACTACTGGAAGGCCAACAAGGACGCCTGGTGCAAGAGCGGCAAGAAGGGCGGCACCTACGTCCAGCGGATCGAGTACGAGGGCTGCCTCGAGGGCTACAAGATGCGCGAGGGCGACTCGATCAACTACTCCATCGGTCAGGGTGACACCCTCCTCACCCCGATCCAGGAGGCCATGATCTACGGGGCCATCGCCAACGGCGGCACCGAGCACGTCCCGACCATCGGCAAGGCGATCATCAGCGCCGACGGCAGGACGGTCAAGGAGATCAAGCCCAGGGTCCTGCGCAAGCTCCCGATCAGCGAGGCCACGCACAAGGGCATCGACAAGGCCCTCGCCGGCGTCATCACCGCCGGTACCGCCGCCTGGAAGTTCAAGGGCTGGCCGCAGGACAAGATCACACTGCACGCCAAGACCGGTACCGCGGAGGTCTACGGCAAGCAGACCACCTCGTGGCTCGCCACCTACTCCAAGGACTACTCGGTCGTCATGACGATCGCCCAGGCCGGTACGGGTTCCGGCGCCTCCGGTGAGGCCGTCCGCAGCATCTACAGCGCCCTCTACGGCGTCCAGCCCGACGGCTCGATCGACAACAAGAAGGCACTGCTGCCCAGCCCGCAGAAGGGCCTGCCCAAGGTCAAGACGGACGGCACCATCGCCGCGCCGAAGGTCCCCAAGGACCCGGCCAAGGAACTCCACGCCAACGACAACGCCAGCCCCTCCCCGGGCGCCAGTCAGCCCGCGGCGACCACGCCCTCGCCCACGTCCACCAGCCGGACCACCCGCAGGCGGCCGCGCAGGCGGGGAAGCCGGAGGATGCTCACATGACCGGTGCAGGCAGCTTCTCCGTCCCCGGGTACGGCCCCCGGCGCGCGGGCTGGACCCGGATCTTCGCCCGTGACTCGGTGTCCCGCCGGCTGGACTGGCCGATGCTGCTGGCGGCCCTCGCGCTCTCGGCGATCGGTTCGGTGCTCGTCTTCTCGGCGACCCGCAACCGCACCGAGATCAACCAGGGCGACCCGTACTACTTCCTCATCCGGCACATCATGAACACCGGCATCGGGTTCGCCCTGATGGCCGGCACGATCTGGCTCGGCCACCGCACCCTGCGCACCGCCGTCCCGATCCTGTACGGCGCCTCGGTGTTCCTGATCCTGCTGGTGCTCACCCCGCTCGGCGCCACGATCAACGGCAGCCGCAACTGGATCGTCTTCGGCGGCGGCTTCTCCCTGCAGCCCGCCGAGTTCGTGAAGATCACGATCATCCTCGGGATGGCGATGCTGCTGGCGGCGCGGGTCGACGCGGGCGACAAGAAGTACCCCGACCACCGCACGGTCCTGCAGGCGCTGGGCCTGGCCACCGTACCGATCCTGATCGTGCTGCTCATGCCCGACCTCGGTACGGTCCTGGTCCTGGTGACGATCATCCTGGGCGTGCTGCTCGCCTCGGGCGCCTCCAACCGCTGGGTCTTCGGCCTGATCACGGCCGGCGTCATCGGCTGCATCGCCATCTGGCAGCTGCACATCCTGGACGAGTACCAGATCAACCGCTTCGCGGCCTTCGCCAACCCCAGCCTCGACCCGGCGGGCGTCGGCTACAACACCAACCAGGCGCGCATCGCGATCGGTTCGGGCGGTCTGACCGGCGCGGGCCTCTTCCACGGCTCGCAGACCACCGGCCAGTTCGTGCCCGAGCAGCAGACGGACTTCGTCTTCACAGTCGCGGGGGAGGAGCTGGGCTTCGTCGGCGCGGGGCTGATCATCTTCCTCCTCGGCGTGGTGCTGTGGCGCGCCTGCCGGATCGCCCGCGACTCGACCGAGCTGTACGGCACGATCGTCGCCGCGGGGATCGTCGCCTGGTTCGCCTTCCAGACCTTCGAGAACATCGGCATGACCCTCGGCATCATGCCGGTCACCGGCCTGCCGCTGCCCTTTGTGTCGTACGGCGGCTCGTCGATGTTCGCGGTGTGGATGGCGGTGGGACTGCTGCAGTCGATCAGGGTGCAGCGGCCCATGTCGGCGTAGGCCTCGGGCTACTGAGAGGTGCGGACACTGTCGTCACGGCCCGGCAGCAACTAGATTCGGTTCATGGCGGACACAAAGCGGGAGATCGAGCGGAAGTACGAGTCCGACGACAGTGGCCTGCCCGACCTGACCGGCGTCGCCGGTGTCGACGCGGTCGTCGACAAGGGGGTCGCGCACCTGGACGCCACCTACTACGACACCTCCGACGAACGCCTCGCCGCGTCCGCGATCACCCTGCGCCGCCGCACCGGCGGCTCCGACGCGGGCTGGCACCTGAAGTTCCCGGTCGCCCCCGGTGTCCGCGACGAGATCCAGGCCCCGCTCTCCGACACCGTCCCGCGCAGCCTCGCCGGCCTGGTCCGCTCCCGGGTCCGTGACGCCGAACTGCTGCCCGTGGTCCGGCTGCGCTCCGACCGTGACCTGCGCGACCTCGTCGACGCAGGGGGCCGGGTGCTCGCCGAGGTCAGCGTCGATGCCGTACGCGCCGAACGGCTCACCGGCGACGGCGGCTCGGCCCAGTGGACCGAGATGGAGGTGGAGCTCGCCGACGGCGGCGACCCCGCCTTCCTGGACAAGGTCGACAAGCGGCTGCGCAAGGCGGGCGTACGACCCTCCGCATCCGCCTCCAAACTGGCCCGGGCCCTCGCGGAGACCGCTCCGAAGAAGAAGCGCGCGAAGAACGGGAAGAAGCGGCAGGCCAAGCAGCCGGTGACGGCCGGGGACCACGTCCTCGCCTACCTCCGCGAGCAGCGCGACGCCATCGTCGAACTCGACCCGGCCGTACGGCAGGACGTGTTCGACTCCGTGCACCGCATGCGCGTCGCGACCCGCCGGATGCGCAGCGCCTTCCGCTCGTACGGCAAGGTCCTGGACCGCGGCGTCACCGACCCCATCGGCGGGGAACTGAAGTGGCTGGCCGGCGAACTCGGCGTGGACCGGGACCGTGAGGTGCTGACCGAGCGCCTGACGGCGGCTCTGGACGAACTGCCCAGGACGCTGCTCTCCGGCCCCATCCGCACCCGGCTGCGCACCTGGATGAACGCCCGCCGCGGCGGATCGCGCCGCCGCCTGACCGGCGTCCTGGACTCCCAGCGCTATCTCGAGCTGCTCGACGGCCTGGACGCGCTGGTCGCCGACCCGCCGCTGCTGGAGGCGGCCGCCGGAAAGCCGGAGAAGGTGATCGCCAAGGCCGTACGGAAGGACTTCGGAAAGCTGTCCGAGCTGGTCGAGCAGGCCATCGCCCTGGAACCCGGCCACGAACGCGACCTCGCCCTGCACGAGGCCCGCAAGAAGGCCAAGCGGACGCGGTACGCGGCGGAGGCGGCCGCAACACCTCTCGGCAGCCCGGCCACCGCGCTGATCAAGTCGATGAAGTCCCTCCAGACCCTGCTGGGCGACCACCAGGACAGCTTCATGACCCGCCAGACCCTGCGCGAGCTGTCCGCCGTGGCCCATGCGGCGGGGGAGAGCTCGTTCACGTACGGAGTGCTCTACGGCCGCGAGGAGGCGCGCGCCACGGCAGTGGAGGTACAGCTGCCGGGGGCGTGGCAGGAGGTCAAGGACGGCATGCAGGTCTGAGCGGTGGGGCGGGCCGAGCGGTCGGGGCGGGTGCGCGGCCGCGTTAGGCTAGATGGTCACCCCTGTCAGTTCAGGTCGTCCCATCAGCCCATCCCACGAAGGTTCGCGAGATGTCTGCCGAAGTCGCTGCGGCCGCCGAGTCTGTGTTCCCGCAGCTCGAAGCTCTGCTCCCGCATGTGCAGAAGCCGATCCAGTACGTCGGCGGAGAGCTCAATTCCACGGTCAAGCCGTGGGAGTCCTGTGACGTCCGCTGGGCGCTCATGTACCCGGACGCCTACGAGGTCGGCCTGCCCAACCAGGGCGTCATGATCCTCTACGAGGTCCTGAACGAGCAGGAGGGCGTCCTCGCCGAGCGCACCTACAGCGTGTGGCCGGACCTGGAGGCGCTGATGCGGGAGCACGCCGTCCCGCAGTTCACGGTGGACAGCCACCGGCCGGTGAAGGCCTTCGACGTGTTCGGGCTCAGCTTCTCCACGGAGCTGGGCTACACCAACATGCTGACGGCCCTCGACCTGGCCGGGATCCCCCTGGAGTCCAAGGACCGGGGGCTGGACGACCCGATCGTGCTGGCCGGCGGCCACGCGGCCTTCAACCCCGAGCCGATCGCGGACTTCATCGACGCGGCGATCATCGGCGACGGCGAGCAGGCCGTGCTGGACATGACGAAGATCATCCGTGACTGGAAGGCGGAGGGCCGCCCCGGCGGCCGCGAGGAGGTCCTGTTCCGCCTCGCGAAGACGGGCTCGGTCTACATCCCCGCGTTCTACGACGTGGAGTACCTCCCCGACGGCCGTATCGCCCGTGTCGTACCGAACAAGTCGGGCGTCCCGTGGCGCGTCTCCAAGCACACGGTCATGGACCTCGACGAGTGGCCCTACCCCAAGCAGCCCCTGGTCCCGCTCGCCGAGACGGTCCACGAGCGCATGTCGGTGGAGATCTTCCGCGGCTGCACGCGCGGCTGCCGCTTCTGCCAGGCCGGCATGATCACGCGCCCGGTCCGCGAGCGTTCCATCACGGGCATCGGCGACATGGTGGAGAAGGGCCTGAAGGCGACCGGCTTCGAGGAGGTCGGCCTGCTCTCCCTGTCCTCCGCGGACCACAGCGAGATCGGCGACATCGCCAAGGGCCTCGCGGACCGGTACGAGGAGGACAAGATCGGCCTGTCGCTCCCGTCGACCCGGGTGGACGCCTTCAACGTCGACCTGGCGAACGAGCTGACGCGCAACGGCCGCCGTTCCGGCCTCACCTTCGCCCCCGAGGGCGGCTCGGAGCGCATGCGCAAGGTCATCAACAAGATGGTCTCGGAAGAGGACCTGATCAGGACGGTCGCCACCGCCTACGGCAACGGCTGGCGCCAGGTGAAGCTGTACTTCATGTGCGGCCTGCCGACCGAGACGGACGAGGACGTCCTGCAGATCGCCGACATGGCGACGAAGGTGATCGCGAAGGGCCGGGAGGTCTCCGGCTCCAACGACATCCGCTGCACGGTCTCGATCGGCGGCTTCGTCCCCAAGCCCCACACCCCCTTCCAGTGGGCCCCGCAGCTCTCGGCGGAGGAGACCGACGCCCGCCTCGAAAAGCTCCGGGACAAGATCCGCGGCGACAAGAAGTACGGCCGCTCGATCGGCTTCCGCTACCACGACGGCAAGCCCGGCATCGTGGAAGGCCTCCTCTCCCGCGGCGACCGCCGTATCGGCCCCGTCATCCGCGCCGTCTACGAGGACGGCGGCCGCTTCGACGGCTGGCGCGAACACTTCTCCTACGACCGCTGGATGAGCTGCGCCGACAAGGTGCTGCCCGCCTTCGGCGTGGACGTCGACTGGTACACGACCCGCGAGAAGACGTACGAGGAGGTCCTCCCCTGGGACCACCTGGACTCGGGCCTCGACAAGGACTGGCTCTGGGAGGACTGGCAGGACGCCCTCGACGAGACGGAGGTCGAGGACTGCCGGTGGACGCCGTGCTTCGACTGCGGGGTGTGCCCGCAGATGGACACCCACATCCAGATCGGCCCGACCGGTAAGAAGCTGCTGCCTCTGACGGTCAAGAACGCGGGTCCGGCACCGGCTTCGAGCGGTCACACCCACTGACGTGAGCGAGGCGCTCGATCGGGTGGTTGAGGCGCTGGCAGGGGTGAGTGAGAACGAGGTGGCGGCTGCACTGTCCGCGGTCGGCGTGGTCGGCGTCTCACTCCCTCGTCCGTCGGTGCCGGAGGCGCCCCTTCGGACGCCTCTGCCGGCCCCCGGGGCTTCGCTGGACATCGTCTCTGAGGTGGAGTGGGTCTGAGCTTCACAGGCGGGCCCACCCACGCGCAGGCCACTGGCGTCAACACGGTCATCTTCTGGCACAGGAAGGCTCGCTGATGAGCGCTGCCCTGCCCGTTTTCCGCTATCACCCTGATCCTGTTGCGAGCGGTTCCATCCGTGAGAGCGCCGAGACCTGCGCCTGTTGCGAGCGCAGTACCGGGTGGATCTACACCGCGACCTTCTTCACGGCCCAGGACGTCGACGGGGAGTTCTGTCCCTGGTGCATCGCCGACGGCAGCGCCGCTGAACGATTCGAGGGTGAATTCGCCGACTCGTACGGGCTTGCCGGGGTCAGCGAGGAGATCCTGGAGCACGTCACCCGCCGTACCCCCGGCTTCCACGCCTGGCAGGACCCGCACTGGCTCGTCCACTGCGACGACGCGGCCGCCTTCGTCGGCGAGGTCGGACACACCGAACTCGCCGCCCACCCGGAGGCACTCGACCAGCTTCGGACCGACCTGCGGATGGGCGGTTGGCACGACGCATCACAGCTGGAGAGCTTCCTGACCCACCTCGGGCAGGGCGCAAGCGCCATGCTCTTCCGCTGCACCGTCTGCGGCACCCACCTCGCTTATGCCGACGCCTCCTAGCCAGACCCAGCCCAGACGGGCCTTTCCCTCAACGCAACTGGATCCATTGTTGGCGGCTCCGTGCCCGCAGATGGATACATGGCCACAAGTAAGTACCAGCGGGAAGAAGCTGCTGCCGCTGACGGTGAAGAAGGACGCTCGGGCCGGTGGAGACAAGCACTGATGTGAGTGAGGCGTTGGGGCGGATCGCGGAGGTACTCGGGGACGGCGGCGAGAGAAGAGGCTGCCATCCTGCGGGTGCTCGGTGCACGGAGTGAGCGGCGGACGATTGGTCACTGCCGTCCAGCAGCGGCAGGTACATCCGGACGCCGCCGTGGGCCTGCGGCACCTCGACCACGTCGCCGCGCAGGAAGGCCCGGCCGGCGGGGGAGTCGATCACCGGCTCTGGCTGGGCCACGTGCAGCCCCCTGCCCGGCAGAGGCACCAGCAACTCCTGCGCGTAGTCCTGCAGCAGGAGGGAGACGTGACGACCGCCGATCCTGGCCACCCCCTCCGCGATCAGCGGGGCGACCATCTGGGGCGGCAGCTGCCGCGCCCTGTCCAGCAGCCGCTCGCCGAAACCCTCCGACCGGTCAATGCTCTCCTCGTCCATGGCCCGGTCTGCCACCTGCCTTCCCATATCCATGCTGGTCACCGCCTCCGCACAAGGTGACCCGGGAAGCCGCCGGAGCGCTTCATTGCGCCATGCGTGGCATGTCCGCCCCACGCAGCCCGCGCTCCAAGACTCCTTGTCTGAAGAGCGTCTGCCCCAGGGGATGAGCAAGCTGCTGAAACGTAAGAGGGCTGCGGCAGGCCACCGGTGTCGGATAGTGAATGAGTGGGTTGCAGGAGGGCGCGAGGTGGAGCTGAGAGGCGACGCGGGACGTTCTCGACCGACGGCAACGCCGTAGATGTGGTGCCGGAGCTCGCGATGTCGCGGAGATCTGAACCAAACGACTGGCAAGGACAGCGGAGGCGCCCTGTGGCGATGCCTTGTGGAGCCGGGGCGTCTGTGAGTGGAGGTCGGTTCGCAGATGGATACGTTCACACAAATCGGCCCGACCGGTAAGAAGCTGCTGCCTCCGGGGCGTCACCTCTGCTGCCCGGTTGTGTGACCGACGGCTTTCCTGCTGCTCTGCGCTGTTGCGGAGGGGAGTGGCCAGGCGTTGGAATCAAGTGTGAGGCACTTTGGCGGCACCGAGTCCGTCGGCCGCCCCGCCCCCGGGACGAGGGCCGGCCGGAAAGGGCTCAAGAACAACGCCTTGGGCATGTTTTCCTCGGTGGTCATGGGCCTGGCCTCCACCGGCCCGGCGTACAGCCTGGCCGCCACGCTGGGCATCATCGTGGCCGGGGCCGGACTGCAGGCCCCGATCATCACCATGCTTGCGTTCATCCCGATGCTGCTGGTCGCGTACGCCTTCCGCGAGCTCAACGCGAGCAACGCAGACTGCGGGACCACCTTCACCTGGGCCACCCGCGCCTTCGGACCGCGCACCGGCTGGATGGGCGGCTGGGGCCTCATCGTCGCCAACATCATCGTCATGGCGAACCTTGCCGAGATCGCCGCTGCCTACAGCTTCCGGCTGGTGGGCCTGAACGAACTGGGGGCGAACCGGCTGTGGATCACCGTGGCGGGCATCGTCTGGATCGCCCTGCTGACCGCCGTCTGCTATGTCGGCATCGAATTCTCGGCGGCAGTCCAGCGCTGTCTGCTGTGCCTGGAAGTGGTGATGCTGATCGTGTTCGCCGTCGCCGCGCTGGTCAGGGTCTACAACAGCCCTCCCCCGACGGCGATCCACGTGTCCGCCTCCTGGTTCAACCCCTTCCAGGTTCCCTCGGTAACGGCTCTGACCTCGGGCATCCTCGCGGGGGTCTTCATCTACTGGGGCTGGGACACCGCATTCTCGGTCAACGAGGAGACCAAGGACAGCACGCGGGTCCCAGGGCGCGCCGCGATCATGTCCACCGTGTTGCTCCTGATCATGTACGGGCTGGTGGCCACTTCGGCGCAGGCGTTCGCGGGAGTTGGCACCTCAGGCATCGGGCTCGGCAACGCGCACAACTCGGACGATGTGTTCTCCGGACTGGGCGAGGCCGTGTTCGGGAGCCAAGACACGGGTCTGCTCCTGTCGAGACTGCTGATCCTGATGGTGTTGACCTCCGCGTTGGCCTCCGCCCAGACCACCATCCTGCCCCTGGCCAGGACCGTCTTCTCCATGGCGGTCCACAAGGCCGTCCCCGCCCGGTTCGCCCGGGTTCACCGCAGGTTCCTCACCCCGACATGGGGGACCGTCGGCATGGGAGCGGCCTCGATCGCCCTGTTCGTCCTGCTGACGTTGCTCAGCCGAAACATCCTGGCCGACTCGATCGACTCGATCGGTCTCGCGATCGCATTCCAGTACGGACTGACCGGCTTCGCCTGCGTCTGGTACCACCGCAAGGTCCTAACCCGTAGCGTCAAAGACCTGGTCACGAAAGGCGTGCTGCCGGGGCTCGGCGCGCTGATCATGCTCTTGCTGTTCGTCTACGCCGCTTTCGTCGTCTACGCGAACCCCAGTTACGGCACGACCGCCGTCAACCTGCCACTGATCGGAAGGACGGGCGGGGTCACCGTCCTGGGCCTGGGCGCCCTGCTGATCGGTCTCCTGCTGATGCCGGTGGTCACCCGAGGCCACTCCGTGGCCCTCAAACTCCAGCGGGGCCTGCTTCCGCGCCGCCTGCCGTCTCACGCCGCCGTCGACTCGGCGAGCCGCTACCTGCCCGCCGACAACGGGTCCGGGGTGGGCGGCGACTGGTATGACGTCATCCCCCTGTCGGGCACCCGGGTGGGCCTGGTCGTCGGGGACGTGCTCGGACACGGCCTGCGCGCCGCGGCCACCATGGGACGCTTGAGCACGGGCGTGCGCGTCCTGGCCCGGCTGGACCTGAGCCCGGACGAGCTCCTGACCCGTCTGGACGACCTGGTCGAGCAGACCGCGCACGAGCGCGGGGCGGGCCACGATCGGGGTCGCTTGAGGCAGCGGCCCGACGAGGCCCTGGGCGTGACCTGCCTGTACGCGGTGTACGACCCCGTCTCGGGAAAGTGCAGCCTGGCGCGGGCCGGGGAGCCGGTGCTGGCGGTCGTCGAACCGCACACGGGCGTCGTCGGCTATCCGGAGCTGCCGACCGGACCGCCGCTGGGAATCGGTGGCCCGCCCTACCAGAGCTCGGAACTGGAGCTCACGCCGGGCAGTCTCGTCGCCCTCTTCACAGGCGGCCTCCTCCAGGCGGCCGACGGCCGTGACGCCGGGCTCGCGCAGTTGTCCCACGTCCTCGCCGGCGACCGAGAGTCGCTGGAAGAGCTGTGCGACCGGGCGGTGACCACCCTGCTGCCCGGGCCGGTGGACGTGGACGCGACGCTGCTCGTGGTCCGCACACGCCTGCTCGACCGGAACCAGTTCGCCCAATGGGAACTGCCCCCGGACCCGGCGGTGGTGGCCACCATCCGCACCGCCGTCGGCAAGCAGCTCCGCGACTGGGGACTGGACGACCTGACGTTCACCAGCGAGCTCATCGTCAGCGAACTGGTCACCAACGCCATCCGCTACGTCGGCGGCCCGATCCAGGTACGCCTGATCCGCGACCGGAACCTGATCTGCGAGGTGTCGGACACCGGCCACACCACGCCCAATCTGCGGCACGCGGCGAGCGACGACGAGGGAGGCCGCGGCCTGTTCATCATCGCCCAGATGACCCACCACTGGGGCACGCGCTACACACCGACCGGCAAGACCATCTGGACCGAGCAGGGCCTGCCGCCGGCGGACGGCCGGTAGTACCTCCCGAGGTCGCAGCGGCCGACACGGGCAGGATACTGACCTTCAAAGCGTGGGTCGGGGAACCTCGGCGATCAAGAGTCCATGGCGCCTCAGACCGCGGACTCCCGAAGAGGATCGACCGGGTCGATCGCGCATCCCTCGAAAGAAGGGTTCTTCAAGTGCATCCCACCTGTTCTCCCGCCGGAAGTCCTTCTCCGCCTCGTTGACCGTTCAGGCAGCTGGTCTCCACGCCCGCGACAGGGAAGCCGTAGGAGAAGGAGCGGCTCCAAGACGAGGGCAGGTGTGGCCAAAGGAACGCTCACAGTGTGCTGTGCACCCTGCCCGCAGATGGACACGCACATCCAGATCGGCCCGACGGGCAGGAAGCTGCTGCCTCTCACGGTCAAGAACGCAGGTCCGGCACCGGCTTCGAGCGGTCACACCCACTGACGAACCCCGTTGGGTCTGAGGCCGGCTCCAGGCCTACACGCGTTGGCGTGACGTGTTGAGCCCCTTCCCTGAACGGGAGGGGGCTCGCCTGTTTGGCATTCGTGATCGTCTTGCCGATGCTCCGGGGGGGCGACAAAGCTGACTGTAGGAAGAATTCGAACAACGTCACAACGGAGAGGGAGCCCGTAGGCCGGCCGATAGAAGATCAAAGGGAGAGGGAGTCATGGCGACGCAGAGTTCCAAGATGTCGGCGACTCCGAGGGATGCGGCGCCGACCGTGGCCAGGCAGCCAGACGGTCTCGGCAAGCGGGTCGGGGAGGTGGCGGAAATCACCGTTCTCCTCGATGCCAAGCCAGGCGGGGCGGAGAGGTTCCGCCGGAACGCCGCCAAGATCCAGGACGACGCCTTTCACTACGAGAAGCTCGTCGGCACTGTCCACGACTTCCGCGTCACGTTCATCAACAATGACACGCAGGTCGTAGGCGCGGTCACCTATGACGGTGACTTCAAGCCGTACATGGCCGACATCTTCGCCAACGCCGGGCCGTGGTTCGATGAAATGTTCGATGGTGTCATCGAGGGCTACCCCGGGGCCAGCGATCCTGGCATCGTCAACTGGTTGGCGCCGAAGATCGTCGAGGCGGACATGTGGTACGCCTCCAATCCGAGCATGACGGTCGAGGACACCGCCAAGGCACAGAAGGTCTCGGAGGCGTTCAACGCGTTGCTGGACGCAGTGGCCGACTAGGGGCAGCCCTCACAGTTGCAACATCAGCGAAGGCCGCACCGTCATGTCCGACCATCTTTCCGGCACCCGCGCCGAGGTCGATCCAGCCATCGACCTCGCCGACCTCTACGCCTTTCCCAGCCTCTCCCGGACGGGCTGGCTCGTCCTCATCATGGACGTCTTCCCCAATGCCCGCCCGGGGGCCTTGTTCTCCGACGCCGCCAGCTACCGGTTCCGTGTGCGTCCCGCAGCAATTGCGGCGGATCAACCCGGTGCGCTCTTCGAAGTAGGCGCCGATGAGTACGCGTTCACCTGCACGTTCGCAGGCCCTGCGGAGCCGGACGCCGACAGGGAGATGGTGCAGCGGGGAACGTGCGTGCTCCCGGACGGGGAGGCGGTCGCATTCCAGGTGAACGACGAACAAGGCGGTGAGGGCCAGGGCGCACGCGTCTACGCCGGGCTGCGGCTGGATCCCTTCTTCATGGATGTCGGCAAGGAGGTGGAGACGCGGGCGGAGCGGCGGCTCGCCTTCGTCCGGCAGGGCACCAACACGCTGGAAGACGTCGACGTTCTGACTATCGTCGTGGAGTTCGACGTCGCCGGGCTGCTCGGGCCGACCTCGGGCACCCTCTTCGCCGTCGCGGCGGAAACCGTCACAGCCGGCCCCTACCCCATCCGCCTCGAGCGGCTCGGTCGCCCGGAAGTGAAGAACGTTCTCATGTCGGAGAACGGGGTCGACACCGCGAACAAGGTCGTTGATCTGCGCGACCTCTACAACGAAGAAGACCCGTTCCGGCTGGGGCCGCACTACCTGGGCGCCTACCGCTCGCGGCTGAACGCCAACCTGGCCTTCTTCGACGGTCTGGACGGCAAGCTCGACTGGCGGACGGAACCGGACGGGACACATCCGCTGACCGACCTTCTGCTCGCCGACTTCCTGGTCGTGGACGTGGCAAAGCCATACGCCGAGGACAGCTACTTCGAGATCGAGCGCGCCCTGTTGGAGGGGCGGTCGCACGCAACATGCGGCGGCCGCTCGCTCAACGACGACGTCATCGACACGCTGTACACGCTGATCGTCAACGCCTTCCACGGCCCGCGGGTCGGCGACGGCGTCGACCGGGCGACCGTGCCGGCCTCTCGGGAGTTTCCGTATCTGGCGCCGCCCAATCTCAACCCGCCCACACCCGTTTCCGTCCCGACGGCCGCCACGAGCTGATGAGGAGCAACTCCGCAACGGCCGGCCGTGTGAGCGGCGGGGGCGACTCGGTCTCGCCGACGGCCCGGCGACGACGGCGGGCGTGATCGCGATGGGCAACCTCGACGCACGCATCGAGGGCCTTACAGGCCAGGCGGCACGGGGAAGCCTGACCGGTGACGGGTGGGGCGAGTTGGTGGAACTGACCGCCCTGCGCGGGCACGTACGGGGCCGTATCGACGAGGCTGAGCGCGCTGCGTCGCTGGCGGATGAGTTCATCGAACGGATGCCGGGCGATCCTCGGTCCCGTGTGGCCCGCGCCAGGCTGGCCGCGCACTTTCACCGCTTCTCGGCCGCGCTGGTCGATCTCGACGCGGCGGCAGTGATGGGACTCGATCGGCGAACCTTGGACGAGGAACGGGCTGCCGTCCATCAGGCGGTCGGGCGGTACGACGAGGCGCTCGCCCTGCATCGGCACACGCTGTCAGGACGGCATGACTTCCATGCCCTGGCTGCCCTGGCTCGCTGTCATGCCGAGCGTGCAGAGGTGGTCGAGGCCGAGAGGTGGTTCCTGGCGGCGAGGCGTGGCTACTGCGGAGTCAGTCCTTTCCCGCTCGCGGTCCTTGAATTCCAGTGCGGTCAGGCATGGCTGTCTCAGGGCGACCTGACACGTGCGCGCCTCTGGCTGGAGTCAGCGATACGCCGACTACCGTCCTACGTTCCGGCGCAGGGGCACCTCGCCGATATCGATGCCGCCCAGGGCGGTGCTGCCGTGGCGACCGCAAACCTGCGTCGACTTGCGCTCGACAGTGACGATCCGCAGTACGAGGCCCAGCTCGCCGGAATCCTGGGCGAGCGGCAAGCGTGGGGAGAAGCGCAGATCTGGCGGGCCCGGGCCGCCGCTCACTACGAGGCGTTGATGGCGCACCACCCTGAGGCCTACGCCGATCATGCGGCGGAGTTCTGGCTGACGGTCGGCGGCGATCCACAGCGGGCCCTCCAGCTGTCGCTGCAGAACCTCACGCTTCGGCCGACTCCACGTGCCCGCGCGCTCGTCGATCGCGCGAGATGCCGTGTCGGACAGCGTCGACAGAGTCTGTAATTGGTACAAATCGGCCGACGCTTCACCGAGAGGGCGAGATGACGACGGCTGAAGGCCCACTACTGCAACTCGACGACATCCAAGGCATCGTGCTGCGTACCCGGCCGTCACCGTACGTCGGCACCTACATCCTGCTGCGGGTGGACGACCCCGGCGCCGGCCGTGAGCTGATGGGGCGCCTCGCCGGACTGGTCGACTCCGCCGCCGACTGGTGGCAGCCGCCACTGCCGGCGCTTCTCAACGTCGCAGTGACGTACCGGGGCCTCGAAGCGCTCCAGGTGCCGCAGGCCTCCCTGAACAGTTTCCCGGAGGAGTTCCGGCAGGGCATGGCGGCACGGGCGGAGTTCCTGGGCGACACCGGCGAGAGCGCGCCCGCGCACTGGGAGCCGCCCTTCGGCACCGGTCAGGTGCACGTCGTGCTGTCCCTGATCGCCGCGGACCAGGAGTCGCTGGCTGTCGTCCTCGAACGGGCGAGGCAGGCACGCGCGGAGCTTCCCGGTGTTCAAGTGGTGTATCGGCAGGAGCTGTACCAACTGACCTCGGGGCGCACCAGCTTCGGCTACAAGGACGGCATCAGCAATCCTGCGGTGGAAGGCGGCGGCGCGGAGCATCCGCCGGGTGGCGGTCCCACTCTCAAGGCGGGCGAGTTCGTGCTGGGTTATCCCGACCAGACGGGAAACCTGCCGGCGTTGCCGGAGCCGGAGGTGTTGGGGCGCAACGGCACGTTCGTGGTCTGGCGGAAGCTGCACGCGCGCGTCGCCGCCTTCCGGCGGTATCTGCGCGACAACGCCGGCAGCCCGGAGGAGGAGTCCCTGCTCGCCGCAAAGATCGTGGGCCGCTGGCCGAGCGGTGCCCCGTTGATCCTGGCGCCCGAGCACGACGACCCGGACCTGGGGGCGGATGAGCAGCGCAACAACGACTTCGTCTACGCGTCCGATCCGCGCGGCACGGTCTGCCCGCACGGCGCCCACGCCAGGCGCGCCAATCCGCGTGACTCGGAGATCATCGGTGACGTCGACCTCCACCGGCTGATCCGGCGGAGCACCAGCTACGGGCCGCCGCTGCCGGCCGGCACCCTGGACGACGACGGCGCCGACCGCGGCATCGTGTTCATCGCCGTCAACACACACCTCGACCGTCAGTTCGAGTTCGTGAAGTCGCAGTGGTTCAACGACGGCAACTTCACCGGCCTCGACGTGGAGAAGGACCCGCTCACGGGGAACAACGATGGCTCGGGCGTCTTCACGATCCCGCAGCACCCGGTCCGGCGCCGCCTGCACGGCGTCGAGCGCTTCGTCACCACGCGCGGCGGCGAATACTGCTTCCTGCCGAGCCTCAGCGCCCTCCGCTGGCTGGCCGATCTCGGCTCCTGAACCGGGCCGGCTCGACGCGCGCCCCCGACTCGGGGTGCCTACGATTGAGTCGGCCCGCCGGATTCGCAGGGGGGAGGGACCCCGCGCTTGCCGGGTGGCGGTTCGGCTCCCCTCGGCACCGAAAGGCGATTCACCATGGCCACTGAGTCCCACACCCCCGTACTCGACACGATTGCCGCCATGACCCTCGACTCTGTCGAGCGCTGCCACATGGAGCCGCGATCGGTCATCCTCGCCCGCATTGCCGCACTCGTGGCCATGGACGCACCGGCGATCTCCTACCTTGCGCACATCGACCCCGCGGTCAAGGCCGAGTTCACGGTCGAACAGCTGCAGGACCTGCTCGTCGCCATCGCCCCCGTGGTGGGAACAGCGCGCGTCATGTCGGCCGCAGGCCACATCACCCAGGCGTTCGGCGTCGCGCTCGCGCTGGCCGACGCCGAAGCGGAGGCCATCGCCCAGCAGGAGGCGCGGAGCCGCCGTACCTCCTGACAACCGCTGATGGTCCAGTCCGTAGGGTGAGACTTCGTGAACGTCGTCTCCCTCGTCACCCCTGTACACAGCGGCGCCGTCGGTTTCCTCCCTGACGCCTACGCCTCCCTGCTCCACCAGGAACTTCCTGACGGATGGTCATGGGAGTGGTGCGTCCAGGAGGACGGCGGCGACGTCCGCGCACAGGAGTGTCTGCCGGCCGACGATCCGCGGATCCGGATCTCGGCGTCCCGCGCCGGTGGGCCTCACGTGGCGCGGACCATGGCGTTCGCACGCTCGACCGGTGCGTATGTGAAGACGCTGGACGCCGACGACCAGCTCACCGCCGGCACCCTTGCCAGGGACCTCGCCGTGCTGGAGACGGACGACTCGGTCGGCTGGACCACGTCGCGGGTCGTCGATCTCCTCGAGGACGGCAGCACCGTCTCGTTCGAATCGAGCGACCCGCGACCGGGCCGGCTCCCCAGGGGAAGCGCGTTCGGGTTCTGGAGCGAACACCACCGGCCGCAGGTCCACCCGGCCACCCTGTGCGTGAGGCGCTCCCTGCTGGCGCTGCTGGGCGGCTGGATGGCCCTGCCCGCCTCGGGCGACACCGGGCTGCTGCTCGGTCTGGACGCCCTGGCGGACGGATGGTTCATCGGCGAGACCGGACTTGCCTACCGCAAGCACGGCGGGCAGATCACCGCCCACCCCGACCATCGCAGCGGAGTGGAGTGGGAGGCCCGTATGTCCCTGATCCGTGAGCATGCGGAGGCGATCCGGGCGTGGGCCGGCGCCAGGGCTCAGCTGGCGCCGGAGCCCGGGCCGTAGAGCGCGGCGATGTCCTTGGACGTCGCCCACCGGCTGTAGGTGGGGGACTGGGGCCAGCCCTCGGGTGAGTCCTGCCATTCCTCCTGGCGGCCGTACGGGAGGAGGTCGATCAGCGCGAAGCTGTGACCGATCTGCTCGGTGCCGCGGCCGTTGGTGTGCCAGGTGCGATGGACGGTGTCGCCGTCGCGCAGGAAGACGTTGACCGCGAACCCGCCGCCGGGCGGTGCGCCGACGTCGGTCCCGAAGGAGCTGTTGGCGGTCGAGTACCAGGTCATGCGGTTGCCGACGCGGTGCTTGTAGGCGAGTGCCTCCTCGATCGGCCCCTGCGTGACGATGACGAATCGCGCGTCGTAGTTGTCCAGGAACTCCAGGCGCGTGTACTGCGAGGTGAAGCCCGTGCAGCCCGGGCACTGCCATTCCTGGCCGGGGGACCACATGTGGTTGTAGACGATCAGTTGCCTCCTGCCCTCGAAGACGTCCGCCAGCCGGACGGGGCCGTCCTCGCCCTCGAGGGTGTAGTCGGGCAGTTCGACCATCGGCAGCCGGCGACGCTCGGCGGCGATGGCGTCGAGTTCCCGCGTCGCGGCCTTCTCCCGGGCCCGCAGGGAGGCGAGCCTGCGCTCCCACGTTGCGGCGTCGACGACGGGTGGCAGGGCTTGGTTGGTCATGGTCCCCTCACAGAGCTCGCGCGTGACTTTCGCTGGTGCAGGGGTAGACCGCGCGGGGCTGCGGAACTAATCGGTGTTCCGGCGCGGGATCCGGACGGGCGGCCCCGGCGTCTGTGCGGGTATGGATCTGCAGAAGCCGCCCACCGGACACCCCGCACAGCAGCCCGCGCGGCAGTCGCCCGAAGGGTGCCTCGTCGTGGCGATCCGTCTTCCCGTGCGGATCGTCGTGCTCGTGCTGGTGGTGCCGGTGCGGATGGTGTGGGACGCGCTCGTCGTCGCCGGACGGTTTCTGAACGACACCCTCTTCCGGCCGGTGGGGCGGGCGCTGCTGTGGGTGGCGCGGGCGGTGTTCGTGTGGCCCCTCGTGGGACTGTGGCGGTATGTCGTCGTGCCGCTCGGCAGGGCGCTGGGGTGGCTCGGGCACGTGCTCCTCGTGGTGCCGCTGAAGTGGTTCCACCGGTATGTGCTGACCCCGCTCGGACAGGCGCTGGTGTGGGTGTACGCGCGCGTGCTGACGCCAGTCGGACAGGGCGTGATGTGGGCGCTCAGGGGGATCGGGGCGGTGCTGGCCCTGCTGGGGGCCGGTATGTACGCCGCTGTCGCGTGGCTGGTGCGGTATCTCGTCGTCGTCCCCGCGGTGTGGGGGTACGCGCGTGTGCTCGCGCCGGTCGGCCGGGCGGTCGCGTGGCTCGCGGGCATGGTCGCCACCGGGGTCGGGGTCGGGCTGTACTGGGTGGGCCGGGTGCTGTTCGTGCTGCCCGCGCTCGCCCTGTGGCGGTGGGTGCTGGTGCCCGTCGGGCGGTTCCTCGCCGTCGTCGGGCGCGAGGTGGGGCAGGCGATCGGGCATGCCTGGCGGGTGGCCGGGCGGATCTCGCTCGCCGTGGGGCGGGCTCTGGCAACCCTCTTCCGGTGGATCTTCGTGGAGCCGGTGAGCTGGGTCTACCGGACCGTGCTCACGCCGGTGGGACATGTCGTACGGGATGCCGTGCTGCGGCCCGTCGCCGAGGCGGCGCGCAGCGTGGGGAGGGCCACCCGGCTGGCGCTCGCCTCCGCCCGGGAGTCCGCGCGGCAGGCGCGCGCCGAGTTCCGGCGGATGCTCTTCGGGGAGCCCGAGCCGAGGGAGGCTGTGGACCGCCGGGAACCTCCGGCCCGCGAGACACGTACTCTTGGTAGCAGTACGACCGCTCTCACGAAGGACTGAACGACACTGGGCAAGCGACAGCCCGAAGGCCCGCCGCCCGCACCCGCGGTGCAGCGCATCCGACTGCGCTACACCAAGCGCGGCCGCCTCCGGTTCACCAGCCACCGTGACTTCCAGCGCGCCTTCGAGCGTGCGCTGCGCCGCGCCGAGGTGCCCATGGCTTACTCGGCGGGGTTCACACCGCATCCGAAGGTGTCGTACGCCAATGCCGCACCCACCGGCACGGGCAGTGAGGCGGAGTATCTGGAGATCGCCCTCAGCGAGGCGCGGGATCCGGAGAAGTTGAGGATCCTGCTCGACGAGTCGCTGCCCGCCGGGCTCGACGTCGTCGACGCGGTCGAGGCCCGGACCTCCGGCCTCGCCGACCGGCTCACGGCTTCCGTGTGGGAGCTGCGGCTGGACGGCGTGGACCCGGCCGAGGCGGAGCGGGCCGCCCAGGCCTTCAACACCGCCGAGGCCGTCGAGGTCCAGCGCATGACCAAGAACGGCGTGCGGACCTTCGACGCACGCCCCGCGGTCGTACATCTTGAAACGCATAGTGATCCGGCTGATAGGCCGACCGACCAGCCCTGTGCGATACTGCGGCTGGTTGTTCGGCACGTGACGCCTGCCGTACGACCCGACGACGTCCTGTCCGGTCTCCGCGCCGTGGCCGACCTGGCGCCGCCGGTCCCCGCAGCGGTGACCAGGCTGGCGCAGGGGCTGTTCGATGAAGAGACCGGCACGGTGACCGACCCGCTCGCGCCCGACCGCGAGGCAGCGACGGCCCTACCCACGGCCGATTCCGCTGCCGCCGCGAAGGCGTCGGCGTAAGGAAGGTCCCGCGAAGGACGGACGTCGAAGCGCCGCCCTCGTACTCGGGAGCCACCTGGGTCGGGCAGCGCACCGACACAGAAGACTTTCGCCAGGCCGTACGCATTCGGTGTACGGAACCGGCGAGACAGGACACAGAGAGCTTCCGTGCGGCGCCCGCGCCCCGGACGGCGGCACCGCGCATCGCGCGAGCCGCGGACGTCACCGGCGATCAACGCCGGACCAGGCGCGGCGCCCGGGAGCCTGACGGGAGAAAAGCCCGCATGCTCGAACCGACCGAACCCACCGAGGGTTCCGAACTGAACACACCGAGCGACACCCTGCCGCCGCGTCGTCGGCGCCGTGCCGCCTCACGCCCGGCGGGTCCCCCCGCCGGGGCCGCCTCCGAAACCCCGGAGGAGATCGTCGCGCCGGCCATACCGGCCGAGAGCGACAAGAAGCCCGACGAGGCCGAAGAGGCCGCCGAGGTCGAGGAGACCGAAGAGGCCGCCGAGGCGCCTGCGGTCGTCGAGGAGCCCGCGCCCGTCGCGCGTACGCGTCGTCGTGCGACCCGCCGGGTGTCCGCGCCTGCCGGGGCGCCCGCTGCCGCCGAGGCCGCCGAGACCGTGGTGCCCGCTGCCGCTCCGGTCGAGGAGCCGGCCGCCGCCGAGGTTCCTGCCGAAGCGGCCGCCGTGTCGGGCGAGGACGCCGCTCCGCCCCGGACCCGTCGTCGTGCCACGCGCCGTGTGTCGGCGCCCAGCGAGGCGCCCGAGAGCGTCGAGGCGACCGCCGCCGAGGACGCCGAGCCGGCCGCCGCCGAGGCCGTCGAGCCGGCCGAGGACGCCGCCCCGCGTCGTACGCGTCGTCGTGCCACGCGCCGCGTGTCCACGCCGGTCGAGGAGACCGCCGGTGCCGAAGAGGCGCCCGCCGTCGAGGAGCCCGTCGCCGCTCCGGCCGCCGAGCAGGCCGAGGAGGACGGCGCGCCGCGGCGTACGCGTCGCCGGACCGCCCGCAAGGCCGCCACCGGGTTCGCCGAGCCCGCGCAGGGCGCCGGTGCCGTCGAGGGCGCCGAGAGCGTCGAGGACGAGGGTCCGCGGCGGCCGGCCCGGCCCGCCGTCGCCGTGTTCCAGGCGCCCGTGTTCACCGAGCCGCAGTTCCAGACGCCGCAGCGGGCCGCCGCCGAAGCGGCCGCCGAGGCCGAGACCACCGAGCCGGAGGAGCTCGCCGAGGAGCAGGCCGGGGTGCGGCGCCGCCGTCGTCGCCGCGGTGCCGCGTTCGGTGAGGAGGCCGAGCCGCAGGCCGTCGAGACCGCCGTGGAGGACGAGGCGGAGGAGGCCGAGGATTCGGCCGAGGACGGCGCCGAGGGCGACGAGTCCGAGGACACCGGTTCGCGCCGTCGCCGTCGCCGTGGGGGCCGTCGCCGTCGTCGTGGCGAGTCCGCCGAGTCCGCAGGCGAGGACGAGTCGGAGGAGTCCGAGGACCTGGCCGCCGTACAGGCCGCGCAGGACGCCGAGGACACCGCCGAGCAGGTCGAGGACGACGAGGAGGAGGACGAGGCCGGCGAGAGCGGGGGCTCCAGCTCCAGCAGCCGCCGTCGCCGTCGCCGTCGTCGTCGTGCCGGTGACACCTCCGTGGACACCGAGCCCGGCGAGGGCGACCCCGAGCGCACCGTCGTCAAGGTCCGCGAGCCCCGTCCCGCGCGGGAAAAGGGTGCCGAGCCGTCCGACGAGGTGCAGTCCATCAAGGGCTCCACGCGTCTGGAGGCCAAGAAGCAGCGCCGCCGTGAAGGCCGTGAGCAGGGCCGCCGTCGCGTCCCGATCATCACCGAGGCCGAGTTCCTGGCGCGCCGCGAGGCCGTCGAGCGCGTGATGGTCGTCCGGCAGAGCGGTGAGCGCACGCAGATCGGCGTCCTGGAGGACGGCGTGCTCGTCGAGCACTACGTCAACAAGGAGCAGTCGACCTCGTACGTCGGCAACGTCTACCTGGGCAAGGTCCAGAACGTGCTGCCCTCGATGGAGGCCGCGTTCATCGACATCGGCAAGGGCCGCAACGCCGTCCTGTACGCCGGTGAGGTCAACTTCGAGGCGCTGGGCATGGCCAACGGGCCGCGCCGCATCGAGTCCGCCCTGAAGTCCGGCCAGTCGGTCCTCGTCCAGGTGACGAAGGACCCGATCGGGCACAAGGGCGCGCGTCTGACCAGCCAGGTCTCCCTCCCGGGCCGCTACCTCGTGTACGTCCCCGAGGGCTCGATGACCGGCATCAGCCGCAAGCTGCCCGACACCGAGCGGGCCCGGCTGAAGACCATCCTCAAGAAGATCGTCCCCGAGGACGCGGGCGTCATCGTCCGCACGGCCGCGGAGGGCGCTTCCGAGGACGAACTGCGCAGGGACGTCGAGCGGCTCCAGGCGCAGTGGGAGGACATCCAGAAGAAGTCGAAGAACGGCAACGCCCCGACGCTGCTGTACGGCGAGCCGGACATGACCGTCCGCGTCGTCCGCGACATCTTCAACGAGGACTTCACCAAGGTCGTCGTCAGCGGCGACGACGCGTGGCAGACCATCCACGGCTACGTCTCGCACGTCGCGCCTGACCTCGCCGACCGCCTGTCGAAGTGGACCAGTGAGGTCGACGTCTTCGCCACGTACCGGATCGACGAGCAGCTCGCCAAGGCCCTGGACCGCAAGGTCTGGCTGCCCAGCGGCGGTTCGCTGGTGATCGACCGGACCGAGGCGATGGTCGTCGTCGACGTCAACACCGGCAAGTTCACCGGCCAGGGCGGCAACCTCGAGGAGACCGTCACCAGGAACAACCTGGAGGCGGCCGAGGAGATCGTGCGCCAGCTCAGGCTGCGCGACCTCGGCGGCATCATCGTCATCGACTTCATCGACATGGTGCTGGAGTCCAACCGGGACCTGGTGCTGCGGCGCCTGCTGGAGTGCCTGGGCCGGGACCGTACGAAGCACCAGGTCGCCGAGGTCACCTCGCTGGGCCTGGTTCAGATGACCCGCAAGCGGGTCGGCCAGGGCCTCCTTGAGTCCTTCTCCGAGACCTGCGTCCACTGCAACGGCCGCGGCGTCATCGTGCACATGGAGCAGCCGACCTCCGCCGGTGGCGGCGGCAAGCGCAAGAAGCGCGGGCGCGGCGGCGACGGGCACGAGCACGTGCACGAGGCCGCGGTGGCCCTCGAGGCTCCGGAGGCCGAGGAGACCGAGGCCGAGGTCGCCGCCGAGGTCGCCGAGCCGGTCGCGCTCTCCGCGCCCGCCTTCGCGCCGGACGAGGAGCTGTACAGCAGCGTCGCCGAGGCGGAGGCCGCGGTCGGCCGTGGCCGTTCGCGGCGCCGCGCGAGCCGTCGCGCGTCCGCCCCGGCGGGTGCGCCCCGGCGTGAGGCGCCGAGGTACGAGGAGGCCGAGGCGCCGACCGCGCAGGACGTGACGGCCGAGGAAGAGGTGGAGCGTCCGGTGCAGCCGGAGCCCGCCGCCGAGGCGCTGGCCGAGCCCGCGGCCGTCGAGGACGCCGTGGTTCCGGCCGAGGCCCCGGCCACGGACGAGGCAGCGCCCAAGGGGCGTACGCGCCGTCGTGCGACCCGCAAGGTGTCCGCGCCGGCCGGGTCGCCCGCGGGGGCCGAGGCCACCGTGGTGACGGTCGCCGAGACGGCGCCGGTCGCGGAGGCCACGCCGGCTGAGGCCGTCGCGGAGCCCGAGGTTCCGGCCGAGAGCGCCGCTCCGGCCCGCCCGCGGCGCCGTGCCGTGCGCAAGGAGGCCGCGCCGACCGCGTCCGAGGAGACGGCCGTCGTGGTCGTCTCCTCGGGTGCGGAGGAGCCGGCTGCCGCGGAGGAGAGCGCCGAGGAGGCGGCTCCGGCCAAGAAGACGGCCGCTCGCAAGACGGCCAAGAAGGCCACCGCGAAGAAGGCCGCCACCAAGAAGACCGCGGCCGCCAAGAAGACCGCGGCGAAGAAGGTCACGGCCAAGAAGGCGGCGAAGACCGCCAAGACGGCCGCGGCCAAGTCGACGGCGAAGAAGACCTCGGTCTCGGCCGCCGCCGACGAGAGCTGAGCAGTGCCCTGTGCGGCCGGTCCCTGTGACCGGCCGCACGTGTGCGGGGCCCGGCCCGGTTTGACCCCTCCGGCCACGGCCCCGTAACCTTGACCGTCGGCGTGTCCTTGGATATGGGCGCGCCACATCCCCGTAAACCTCATTCCTCCAGGGCACTGGGTGCTCCGGAGAGGCTGCCCGTGCCGGGTGGCTGGACTGCGGGGGTGCCGTTCCCGAGCGAGAGAGTGAGATCCGCGTGTACGCCATCGTGCGCAGCGGTGGTCGCCAGCACAAGGTTGCTGTCGGCGACATCGTTGAGGTTGACAAGATTTCCACCGCCAAGGTTGGCGACACGGTCGAGCTCTCGACCCTGCTCGTTGTCGACGGCGACGCTGTGACCAGCGACCCGTGGGTGCTGGCCGGCATCAAGGTCCAGGCCGAGGTCGTGGACCACCACAAGGGCCAGAAGATCGACATTCTGCGCTACAAGAACAAGACCGGCTACCGCCGTCGTCAGGGCCACCGCCAGCAGTACACGGCGATCAAGGTCACTGAGATCCCCACGGCTGCGAAGTAAGGGACTGAGGAGAGATGGCACACAAGAAGGGCGCATCGTCCACCCGGAACGGTCGCGACTCGAACGCCCAGCGGCTCGGCGTGAAGCGCTTCGGCGGTCAGGTCGTCAACGCGGGTGAGATCATCGTCCGCCAGCGCGGCACCCACTTCCACCCCGGCGCGGGCGTCGGCCGTGGCGGCGACGACACGCTGTTCGCGCTGCAGCCCGGTGCGGTGGAGTTCGGTACCCACCGTGGCCGCAAGGTCGTGAACATCGTTCCGGTCGCCTGACCGGAATTCTTCGCGAGGCGGACCTCACTTCCCGTGCGGGAAGCGGGTCCGCCTTTCGCGTGTTACGTAAGAGACATTCCCGTATGTTCTGGAGGCACCCCACATGACCACCTTCGTGGACCGCGTCGAGCTGCATGTCGCCGCGGGTAACGGAGGCCACGGCTGTGCCTCCGTCCACCGTGAGAAGTTCAAGCCGCTCGGCGGACCCGACGGCGGCAACGGCGGGCGTGGCGGTGACGTCATCCTGACCGTCGACCAGTCGGTGACGACGCTTCTCGACTACCACCACTCCCCGCACCGCAAGGCCACCAACGGCAAGCCCGGTGAGGGCGGAAACCGCTCGGGCAAGGACGGCCAGGACCTGGTGCTGCCCGTGCCGGACGGCACCGTCGTCCTCGACAAGGCCGGCAATGTGCTCGCCGACCTCGTCGGACACGGCACCTCGTACGTCGCCGCACAGGGCGGCCGCGGCGGGCTCGGCAACGCGGCGCTCGCCTCCGCGCGCCGCAAGGCGCCCGGGTTCGCGCTGCTCGGTGTCCCCGGTGATCTCCAGGACATCGTCCTGGAGCTGAAGACGGTCGCGGACGTGGCGCTGGTGGGCTACCCGAGCGCCGGCAAGTCCTCGCTGATCTCGGTGCTGTCGGCGGCCAAGCCGAAGATCGCCGACTATCCGTTCACGACCCTCGTGCCCAACCTGGGTGTCGTGACGGCCGGTTCGACCGTGTACACCATCGCGGACGTACCGGGGCTGATCCCGGGCGCCAGCCAGGGCAAGGGGCTGGGCCTCGAGTTCCTGCGGCACGTCGAGCGGTGCAGTGTGCTGGTGCATGTGCTGGACACGGCGACGCTGGAGTCCGAGCGGGACCCCGTCTCCGACCTCGATGTCATCGAGGAGGAGCTGAAGCAGTACGGCGGGCTCGACCGGCGGCCGCGGATCGTCGTACTGAACAAGATCGACGTACCGGACGGCAAGGACCTCGCCGAGATGGCGCGCCCGGATCTGGAGGCGCGCGGATACCGGGTCTTCGAGGTGTCGGCCGTGGCCCATCTCGGGCTGAAGGAACTGTCGTTCGCGCTGGCCGACCTGGTGGCGAAGGCGCGTGCCGCGAAGCCGAAGGAGGAGGCGACGCGGATCGTCATCCGGCCCAAGGCGGTCGACGACGCGGGCTTCACGGTGACACGCGAGGACGACGGGCTGTTCCGGGTGCGGGGCGAGAAGCCCGAGCGCTGGGTGCGGCAGACCGACTTCAACAACGACGAGGCCGTCGGGTATCTCGCGGACCGCCTCAACCGCCTCGGTGTGGAAGAGGAGTTGATGAAGGCGGGGGCCCGGTCGGGCGACGGTGTCGCCATCGGACCCGAGGAGAACGCCGTCGTCTTCGACTGGGAGCCGTCGGTGATGGCCGGGGCGGAGATGCTGGGCCGTCGTGGCGAGGACCACCGGTTCGAGGCGCCCAGGCCTGCGGCGCAGCGGCGTCGCGATCGGCAGGCCGAGCGCGACGAAGCATTTCAGGAGTACGGCGGGTTCGAACCGTTCGGGGAGTAGGCACCCGGCGGTTGCGTCGCCGTCTGGGGGCTTACGCCCCCAGGCCCCCGCTTCGGCCTGAACGGCCTCGTCCTCAAACTCCCCCACTCTCGGCTTCGCTCGAGCGGGGGGGGACCCCCACGACGGGCTGGAGGGTTAACGGCGGGGAAAATCGCCACGCACTTCAGGGCAACCCCCTCGGCTCACCGGGAGTCGTACTGGGCAACGCGGATGGGGATCTTGGTCCCTCCGTGGTCAACTGCCCTTCAGATTCCCGGAGTCGACGTGTCCGAGTCCGTAGTCGTACCCAGAACGCGGCGTGCCGTCGCGGTCGCCATCGCTCTGCTTGCCGCGACCGGTGTGGTCTCGCCGCTCGCCCATGCACAGCCCGCCGCGGTGAAGAGTGTCCGGCAGGACTTCAACGGTGACGGGTACGAGGACCTCGCCACCGGGGCGCCGGGCGCCACGGTCGGCGGTAAGAAGGCCGCCGGTTACGTCGCCGTCGTGTACGGGTCGGCGCATGGGCTGAACCTGGCGAGCAAGCAGGTCTTCACGCAGGCGACGTCGGGTGTCCCCGGCACGCCCGAGGCGGGTGACCACTTCGGTGCCCATCTCACCGCCGGTGACCTGGACGGCGACGGCTACACCGATCTCGTGGTCCCGGCGGCGGGGGAGCAGTGGACGCAGGGCGGAGTGGCCCGGCACGGCAGTGTGACGGTGCTGTGGGGCGGGAAGCGCGGGCTTTCCGGCGGGACGATTCTGCCGGGCGCCCTCATCGACGGTTCCGCGCGCGTCGTCGCCGGTGACTTCGACGGGGACGGGCACGCCGACCTGGCGGGGCCCGCGTCGCTGGAGTCGGGGCCGTTCAGCCGTGCCGGAGTGCCGGCCCGCAGCCAGGGCATCTCGTTCACCGACGCCGATGTGCAGGTGCTGGACGTGGCGAGCGGGGACGTCGACGGGGACGGCATCAGCGACGTGGTCGTGCTGACCGGGCCGTTCGACTTCGACGACCCGGGCGACCAGAACGTCGGGCACACCCTCTTCTACCTGCACGGCACCCGGAGCGGTCTCGCCTCGCCGGTGCGTCTGAAGGACGGCGAGGGGCGGGAGATCGAGGGCGGTGAGAGCATCGCGCTCGGCGACGTCAACGGCGACGGGCGGGACGATCTCGTCTTCGGCCGGCCTCGGGCCGCGTACTCCGGTGAAGGCACGCCCGACCCGAGTGAGTACGGCGAGCGCATCGGCGTCGTGCTCGGTACGTCGCAGGGACCACAGGCCGCCGATCCGCGCACGATCGACCAGGACACGCCCGGCGTGCCGGGTGCGACGGAGTCCGGCGATCTCTTCGGTACGGATGTCGCGGTCGGGGATGTGAACGGGGACGGTTACGCCGACATCGCGGTCGGTGTTCCCGGTGAGGACTTCTCGGGCATACAGGACGCCGGGACGGTCGCCGTCGTTCCCGGCAGCGCGTCCGGGCCCACCGGCGCCGGTACGAAGGTGTTCAGCCAGAACACGGCAGGCGTCCCGGGCGCCGCCGAGCGCTCCGACCGCTTCGGCGAGGCGGTCACTCTCCTCGACGGCGACCTCCCCCACTCTCGACTTCGCTCGAGCGGGGGGACCCCCAACAGGCGCGCGGATCTTGTCGTCGGTGCGCCCGGTGAGAACTCGAATGCCGGTTCGGTATGGGGATTCCGTTCCACTGCCTCCGGGGTCACCACCACCGGCTCCGTCTCCTTCGGCGCCAACGCCCTCGGTACGGACCCCGAACTCGCCCGGCTCGGGAGCGAGTTCACCCGCTGAGTTCACGCGCCGGGCTCTCCGTGGGTTCACCGGGCGAAAACATCTTCGACGGTGCCGTCCCGATCGCCTCCGACGCCGAACTCGGCTTGAACTTCGCTCACTGAACGGCCCCTTGCCCGGTGTCAATTGACGGCATGTGAGGCCCGTTGCGGCAAAATCACTTCGTCGTGTTGTTCCCGTGTCGCAACGGGCCTTCTGTTGTCTGCCCATTTGTCATGCACGCGAAGGCCTTCGTTCAGCGGGTGGACCGCCCGGCTGCGTGAGCTTTCACGTGTCCGAGAGTCTTGCGAGACAGGGGAGTTCGCGATGACCGGAGCAATCTCGCCCGACCGACGCCGCTTTCTCACCGCCGGTGCCGCCGTCCTCGGCGCCGCCGCGTCCGCCCAGCTCTGGCTGCCGGGCACGGCCCGCGCGGCCGAAGCCACCCTGCCCGACGGCGTGTTCAGCCTCGGTATCGCCTCCGGCGACCCGCTGCACGACGGCATCGTGCTGTGGACCCGGCTCGCCCCCGACCCCCTGAACGGCGGAGGCATGCCCGACGCCGTGGTCCCGGTGGAGTGGGAGCTCGCGGAGGACGACCGGTTCAGAAAGCCCGTGCGCCGGGGCGTCGCCCAGGCTCGGCCCGAGTACGGGCACAGCGTTCACGTGGACGTACGGGGCCTGCGCCCGGACCGCTCGTACTGGTACCGCTTTCGCGCCGGCGGCCAGATCTCGCCCACCGGCCGCACCCGCACCGCTCCGCACCCGCACAGCAGGGGCGGCTCGTTGCGCGTGGCTCTCGCCTCCTGCCAGAACTGGCAGCACGGCTATTTCACGCCGTACGCCGACATGCTCGACCAGGACCCCGACTTCGTCCTCTTCGTCGGCGACTACATCTACGAGTCCACGCCGTCGGCCACGGCCGTGCGCAGGCACGAGGGCATCGGGGAGCCGTACACCCTGGAGCAGTACCGCAACCGGTACGCGCAGTACAAGACCGACCCCGACCTCGCCGCGGTGCACGCGCACACGCCCTGGGTGGTCACCTTCGACGACCACGAGGTCGACAACGACTGGGCCGGGGAGATCCCGCAGGACCCCGACAAGCAGTCGCACGACGCGTTCGTGGCCCGGCTGACGGCGGCCTTCCAGGCGTACTACGAGCACATGCCGGTCCGTGCCTCCGCGATCCCGAACGGCCCGCACATCCAGATGTACCGACGGCTGGAGTTCGGCCGCCTGGTCCGCCTGAACGTCCTGGACACCCGGCAGTTCCGCAGCGACCAGGTGACCAGCCAGGAGGCCGCCGAGAACCCGGCGCTCACGATGCTCGGCGCCGAGCAGAAGCAGTGGCTGCTGGACGGGCTGCACGACTCGCCGGCCCGCTGGAACCTGATCGCCTCGCAGATAATGATGGCCGAGACCGATCTGCAGATCGGCGAGGGCAAGCTCTGGTACTACGACGCCTGGGACGGCTACCAGGTCGAACGCAATGCCCTGCTGGAGGAGTTCGCCGACATCCGCAACCCGGTCGTGCTCAGCGGCGACCGCCACCTCACGATGATCAGCGACCTCAAGACCGACTACGACGACCCGGACTCCGAGGTCGTCGGCGCCGAGTTCGTGGGGACGTCCATCTCCAGCAACGGCGACCAGGACCAGGCCGCCTTCCACGCCGAGTGGGACCCGCGGATGCCGGACAACCCGCACTGGAAGCTGATCGACGCCCACCGCGGCTACCACCTCTTCGACATCGACCGCGACGGCATCGACGCGCAGGTGAGGGTGGTGGACACGGTCCGCCGGCCGACCGCCACGCCGAGCACGCTGGCGCGGCTGCGGGTGGAATCGGGCCGACCCGGCGTGCGGACGGTCTGAGCTCCCCACCCACGCCGGGACCGAAATGCTGCGGAATCCCCAAAGGGAATTCCGGGGCAATGGACTGCCCGCCGGGCTGTATTCCAGGCTCGTTCGCAACGGCGCGGTCACGCGTTATGAAGAACGCGTGCAGCCGGGCGCCGCAGGACGTGAAGACCTCGACCCCGCAGTGGGCCGTCGAGGCCGCCACCGGGATCGGTGCCGAGATGATTGACCGCATCGCCCATACGGGCGTACGGGTCCTCGACGATCCGGTCAGGGGCTGTGCAGTTACTCACAGCAATTCCGCGGCAGCCGAGCGAGGTGGTCCCACCGTCACCAGCAGTGCCAGGTGAATGACAGATGGCGCGCACATATGCAGCGAACGGCGCTCACCTTGCACAGCGGTAACCGCAAGTGGGACCATTTCCGGGTTCCCTGTCGCCCCAAGGTAGGTCCTCTGTGTCCCAGCACATAGCCAAGCCCCGTACCACCGCAGTGATCCTGGCCGGTGGTACCGGCCAGCGTGTGGGTCTTTCGATCCCCAAGCAGCTGCTGAAGATCGCCGGCAAGGCAGTCATCGAGCACACCCTGACCACCTTCGAGAAGGCCGACTCGATCGACGACGTCATCGTGCTGATGGCGCCGGGATACGTGCCCGACGTCGAGAAGATCGTCGCCAAGGCCGGGTTCAAGAAGGTCAAGAAGATCATCGAGGGCGGCTCGACCCGGAACGAGACCACCGAGCGCGCCATCGAGGCCCTCGGCGAGGGCCTGGCCGAGGGCGAGGACCTCAACGTCCTGTTCCACGATGCCGTACGCCCCCTGCTCGCGCAGCGCGTGATCGACGACTGCGTGGCCGCCCTCGAGCGCTACCAGGCCGTCGACGTCGCCATCCCGTCCGCGGACACCATCATCGTCACGCGCACGCACGGCGAGGACGGCGAGTTCATCACCGAGATCCCGGACCGCTCCCGGCTGCGCCGCGGGCAGACCCCGCAGGCCTTCAAGCTGTCCACCATCCGCAGGGCGTACGAGGTCGCGGCCGGCGACCCCAACTTCCAGGCCACGGACGACTGCTCCGTCGTGCTGAAGTACCTGCCGGACGTGCCGATCCACGTCGTCGCGGGCGACGAGTACAACATGAAGGTCACCCAGCCGGTCGACGTCTTCATCGCCGACAAGCTGTTCCAGCTCGCCTCCACGGCCGCGCCCGAGCAGGTGAGCGAGGAGGCCTACCGCGAGCTGCTCACCGGCAAGACCGTCGTGATCTTCGGCGGCTCCTACGGCATCGGCAAGGACATCGCCGAACTCGCCGAGTCCTACGGCTCCAAGGTGTACGCGCTGGGCCGTTCCACCACCGGTACGCACGTGGAGAACCCGGAGGAGGTCGACGACGCGCTGTCCAAGGCGTACGCGGAGACCGGCCGCATCGACTACGTCGTCAACACCGCGGGTGTGCTGCGCATCGGCAAGCTGGCCGAGACCGACAACGCGACCATCGAGGAAGCGCTGAAGGTCAACTACCTGGCCCCGGTGCAGATCGCCCGTTCCGCGTACAAGTACCTGGCGGAGACCAAGGGCCAGCTGCTGCTGTACACCTCCAGCAGCTACACCCGCGGCCGCGCCGAGTACAGCCTCTACTCCTCGACCAAGGCCGCCATGGTGAACCTCACCCAGGCCCTGTCCGACGAGTGGGCCGGCGACGGCATCCGCGTCAACTGCGTCAACCCGGAGCGCACCGCGACGCCCATGCGCACCAAGGCCTTCGGCCAGGAGCCCGAGGGTTCGCTGCTCTCCTCCGAGGCCGTGGCCCGCACCTCGCTGGACGTGCTGCTGTCGGAGTTGACCGGCCATGTCATCGACGTCCGCCAGCAGGACCCGACGGCGGGCGCGGCGAAGGCCTCCGGCTTCGAGCAGGCGCTGGCCTCGGTGCTCGACCGACAGGACGGCATGTAATAATCGACGGGAATTAGTCTTCCGTTATTCAGGCCTCTGCTTTCCGGTGTCAATGCAGTGTATTGACCGGGTGTTCGCAGGGGCCTGAATCCGTACACCCGACGAATTCCCATAGAATTGCCACAAATCCTGCGCACTTCAGAACAAAACCGGCACTCCCCCTCCCAGAGCAGGTTCTCCGTGATATCCACCGCTATTCGCGTCGCCCGGGTGGGCAGCGCGGCCGAACTGGCCGCGGCGGTCCTCATGATGCTGGGCTTCCCGGCGATCATGGTGGCCGCGCTCGTCCCGAGCGTCCCCGCCTTCGCGGCAGCGGCCGCCGTGACGTACCTGGCCGACCACTACCTGCACCGGAAGGGCAGTTACCTGGTCAACCGGCTGAGCAAGGTCAGAGCCGGTCTCTCGATCCGCTTCCTGATCCGAGAGCTCCTGCTGATCCTGCTGCTGGCCCGGCTGGACCTCGCGAACAACCTGATCTACTACGGCGCGATCGGCTGTTTCATCGCGTTCTACGGCCTCCAGGCCCCCCATGGCGCCGTGGTCACGCTGATCCGCAACCGACGCCGGTTGCCGGTCGCCACCCGCAACGTCGACCTGAAGTCGCGGATCGACATCCCGGACGCGCCGTGGCTGGGCCTGCTCGACCGGTCGGCGGAGAAGATGCTCCACCTCGACCTCGCGGCCGTCGTCGGCATCCTGATCTCCGCGGAGGCGGGCTCCTCCGTTGCCGGCTTCGTCGGCATCGGCATCACCCTCGGCCTGGGCAGCCTGTACGTCCTCGCGCTCGTGCCGTACGTCCGCGGCCGCAAGATCCCGCCCAACGCCGACAAGGTCCTCGCGGCCGTCGACGACTGGCTGCACGAGTACAAGCCGCAGACGGTGCTGTACTTCTCCGGCTCCAAGGACTCCGCCTACCAGGTCAACATGTGGCTGGAGACCATGGAGCAGCTGGACTCCCGGCCCCTGATCATCCTGCGCGAGCGGGTCATCCTGCAGAACCTGGCGCCCACCACGGTCCCCGTCATCTGCGTGCCCGGAGGGGTGCATCTGATGAACATGGACCTGTCCACGGTGCGCGTCGCGCTGTACGCCGCGAACGTCGGCAAGAACATCCACCTGCTGCGCGTGCCCACCATGAAGCACGTCTTCATCGGCCATGGTGACAGCGACAAGCTGGCCAGCGTCAACCCGTTCAGCAAGGCCTACGACGAGGTGTGGACCGCCGGCCGCGCGGGCCGCGACCGCTATGCCATAGCCGATGTCGGCGTCCGCGACGAGGACATCGTGGAGGTCGGCCGCCCGCAGCTGGCGCCGATCCAGGGGTGGGAGGGCGTGCCGGAGGGGCCCCGCGGCGCAGCCGCCGATGGGCGCTGTCCGACCGTGCTGTACGCGCCCACCTGGGAGGGCTGGGACGGCGACCCGGGCAACACCTCGATCATGCTCGCCGGCGAGAACATCGTGAAGAAGCTGGTCAAGGCCGACCCGCCGGTGCGTGTCCTGTACAAGCCGCACCCCTTCACGGGCACGGTGCTCCCCAAGGCCGCCGCGGCCCACCGGCGCATCGTCGCCCTGGTCGAGGCTGCCGCCGCCGAGCGCGCCGCCGACTCCCGCTTCACCTCCGACCCGGCCGAGCAGGAGAAGGCGAAGGCCGACCTCGTCCGCATCGAGGCCCGGATCGCCGAACTGGTCGGCACCGGAGGCGAGAGGGCCGACGAGGCCGAGGCCACCCGTGACGGTGTGGTCGACGTCGACAGGTACGAGGAGGTCGCCCGGCTGCGCGGCGAGTGGAACGAGGCCTACTGGCGCTCCTTCCCGGCGTGGGAGCACCGTGTCATCGAGGGCGCCGAGCCGCGCCTGTACGACTGCTTCAACGTCTCCGACGCGATGGTCTCCGACATCTCCAGCGTGGTCTCCGACTTCATCGCGAGTGGCAAGCCGTACGCGGTCACGGACTCCGCCGGGCTGGGCGCCGAGGAGTTCAAGCGGCAGAACACCGCCGTGCGCGCCGCGGTGATCCTCTCCAACAGCGCCAAGGAACTGGGCGCACTGCTGGACGCGGTCCGCGACCCGGCCTCCGACACACTGGCGGAGGACCGCAAGGAGCTGAAGCAGTACCTGCTCGGCCCGGACGACCCGACGTCCATCGAGCAGTTCAACACCGCCGTGGCAAACCTGGCGCTCAAGGCCGACAGCCGCAACCTCGGCCAGGAGTCCCGGGCCGCCGGGGCCGGCACCCCCGGCGCGGACGAACTGTCCGACGCGCTGTCGGCGCAGCCGCCCACCGCGTGAGAAGGCCGCCGCTCACGGTGTGAAACGAGTGAGAAGGGCCCGGTTTCCGAGGAGTGATCCTCGAAAACCGGGCCCTTCTTCGTATGTTCATGTGTCCGTAGCTGTCTGTTCTCCATGTGACCTGAGTCACGAAAGCCTGACCATAGGGCAACCGCTTGTCCAGGCCGGCCGTCTTTTCAGTTGGCGAATGACGCGATACGGGGGAAATATCACGTTGACGAGGGGAAAACAGTGACCGTGACGCAACCTGATGTGAGCGTCGTCATCGGGGCGTACGAAGCGATGCCGTATCTGGTCGAGTGTCTGGCGTCCGTCGAGGCACAGACCATCGACCCGGAGCGCATCGAGGTCATCGCGGTGGACGACGGCTCCACCGACGGGTCGGGGGAGTGCCTGGAGGAGTTCGCGGCCCGCGCGGCGATGTCGGTCACGGTGATCCGTCAGGACAACTCCGGCGGCCCCAGCGGCCCGCGCAACGTCGGACTGGGCAAGGCCGCCGGCCGCTATGTCTTCTTCCTCGACGCCGACGACCGGCTCGGTCCCGAGGCCCTGGAGCGCATGGTCGCCATGGCCGACCGCAACGGCACGGACGTGGTCCTCGGCCGCGTCGAGGGCATCAACCGCAAGCCGCCGGGGTCGATGTGGGGCAAGACCCTCGACCGCACCGACGTCTACTCGTCCAACATCAAGTTCACGCTGAGCGCGCAGAAGCTGTTCCGCCGTGAACTCCTGGAGCGGCACGGCATGCGCTTCGACGAGTCCCTGTGGACCGGCGAGGACGCCCTGTTCACGATGGAGGCGTATCTGCGGGCGAACGGCGTCTCCGTGCTCGCCGACTACACCTGCTACTACCTGGTGGGCCGCGACGACGGCAAGCACGTCACGAAGAGCGGGGGCTACACCCTGCGCTTCGACTCCGCGCGTGCCCTCATGAACCTGATCGCCGAACTCGTCCCCGCCGGGGACAAGCGCGACATGCTCCTGGTCCGTCCCTTCCTGATCACGCTGCTGCCGCAGTTCGGCCCGAAGTACCTCACGGACAGCGAGAAGGTGCGGCGGCACAAGTTCGAGCTGGCGAAGCCGCTGATGGAGGAGTTCTGGAGCGAGGGCGTGGCAGGCCGCCTCAAGGTCGAGGAGCGGCTGCGACTGCACCTCGTCGCCGAGCAGCGGCCCGAGCTCCTCGTGCCCGTCGTGCAGTTCGTGAAGGCGAAGAAGCAGGCGGAGGCACTCCTGGAGAAGAAGGGCCGGGAGGTGTACCTCGCCTACCCGCACTTCCGCGACGCGACGGCAGCCATACCCGACTCCGTCTACCTCGCCGCACCCCGGGAGGCCCGGGCCGTCGCGGGCTACCGCGAACACTCCGTCGTCTCGGTGGTGAAGCGGGCGGTGCGCAAGGCACGCAGGGTGATCAAGGCCCGGGCGGGCGCGAGCGGAACTGCCGCGGCGGCCTGACGGCCGGGCCGCGCCCTGAAGGGGTGCGGGGCACATCCCCCGGAGCGGGGAGCGGGCGCTGGTGGAGGGCCTCCTCGACCGCAAGGACGACGATCTTCTGTCCGGGGACCGGACCGGCGCGCGGGGCGCGGTCCCCTTCGCGTAGATTGCCGGGGGAGCCTGAGCGTGCGAGGGGACGGAAGAACAAGGTGGCAGGGGCAAGGCAGGCCGTGAGCGAGGCCCGCAGGATCGTCGTCAAGGTGGGTTCCTCGTCGCTGACCACCGCGTCCGGCGGCCTGGACGCCGACCGTGTCGACGCGCTCGTCGACGTCCTCGCCAAGAGCCGCAGCGGCGGGGAGAAGGAGATCGTCCTGGTCTCCTCCGGCGCCATCGCCGCGGGGCTCGCACCGCTGGGCCTGCGCCGCCGTCCCAAGGACCTCGCGCGTCAGCAGGCGGCTGCCAGCGTCGGCCAGGGCCTGCTGGTCGCCCGCTACACCGCCTCCTTCGCCCGCTACGGCGTCCGGGTCGGGCAGGTGCTGCTCACCTCCGACGACATGAGCCGCCGCGCCCACCACCGCAACGCCTCCCGCACCCTCGACAAGCTGCTCGCGATGGGTGCGTTCCCGATCGTCAACGAGAACGACACGGTTGCCACCGACGAGATCCGCTTCGGCGACAACGACCGGCTCGCCGCCCTCGTCGCCCACCTCGTCCACGCCGACCTGCTGGTGCTGCTGTCCGACGTCGACGGCGTGTACGACGGCGATCCGAGCAGGCCGGGCACCTCGCGGATAGCCGAGGTACGCGGGCCCGAGGATCTCGCGCACGTCGAGATCGGCAGCGCGGGCAAGGCCGGCGTCGGCACCGGCGGCATGGTCACCAAGGTCGAGGCGGCCCGGATCGCGGCAGCCGCGGGCATCCCCGTCGTCCTGACCAGCGCGATCCACGCCGCCGAGGCCCTGCACGGTGGTGACACCGGCACCTACTTCCACCCCGCCGGCAAGCGCTCCGCCGACCGGCTGCTGTGGCTGCAGCACGCCTCCACCCCGCAGGGCTCCCTCACGCTGGACGACGGAGCGGTACGGGCGGTCGTCGAGCGGCGCAAGTCCCTGCTGCCGGCCGGGATCGCCGCCGTGGAGGGCGAGTTCGTCGCCGGGGACCCGGTGGAGCTGCGGGACGCCGAAGGACGCGCGGTGGCCCGCGGCCTCGTGAACTTCGACGCCAAGGAGATCCCCCAGCTTCTCGGCCGCTCCACCCGAGAACTGGCCCGCGAACTGGGCCCGGCCTACGAACGCGAGGTCATCCACCGCGACGACCTGGTACTCCTGCACCCCTGACACCTGCCGGGCGCCATCGCATCACCTCGGGGCGGCCCGGGGCCCCTGACTGCTGCGCCTCTGGGGCTGCCCCAGGACTTCGACCGCCGTACCTCCAGGCGGCCCTGGGCCCAGCTGTTGTGTCCTGGGGGTGCCCCCGGCCCCGCGCGGCCGCTCTGGGGGGGGCGACGCCCGGCTCCGGGCTTCGGCATCTCGCAGGGGCGCCCCCTGCGCCCCCGATCCGGCATCTCCAGGGAGCCGCCCGCGTCCTACGGCCGAAAACGGGGGGAACGCCCCGCAAATCGACCCGTCCTGAGGTGGACGTTCCGCAAAACCGCCCCACGAGCCCTTGCGGCCTGCTCAACTTTGTCTCAGGGATACATTCCGCACGTCCGCCAGTCGATCATTGCGTGAAGGAGGCCGTCGTGAGACGAGTGCGCCCAGGGGCGGCGGCGTCCCGTGACGGCGCCCCCTCCCGCGCGGCCGGCGAGGAGCGCGCCCTGACCAGCGTCGCGGCCGGCGACCGGTACGAGGAGCCGGCCGACCTGCCGCGCCTGTGGCACGTCACCCTCAGCGTCTCCGGCGAGGAGGCCCCCCTGAACGAGGTGCGGCGCGGCCTCGAGCAGCTGGCCCACGACCACCCCTTTCTGCTGACCAGCCGGTACGCGGGCGACCACGCGGAGATCCGCTACTGGGAGGAGGCCCGCGACCTCCACGACGCGGCCGCCGTCGCCCTGCGCCTGTGGGGCGAACACCGCCAGACCGCCAAGCTGCCGCCCTGGGAGATCGTCGGCCTGGAGGTCATCGACCGCGAGACCTACCACCAGCGGATAGCGGCGGGCTACGGCCCGGCGCCCGCCACACCCGTCGGCGTACACCCCTTTTGATCCGACCACGGACCGCAACCATTGATTGAGGAACCCCCACGGAGAGCAACCACGTCCGCGAGAGCGGCGCCGGTTTAGGCGCAAAAAGGTGCGTCTCGGGGTTTGGAATGGCTGCTGAACGGGCCCGCTCGGCGCACTACCCTTCCCTCATGACCACGCTTTCGCCGTACGACTCCATGTCCCCGGTCAACCGGGCCGCCTACCGCGCCAAGGCCGCCGCCGCCGACCTCGCCCCGCTGCCGCGCGCGGTCAAGGACGACGCGCTGGCCGCCATCGCGGACGCCCTGGAGGTCCGTACGAGCGAGATCGTCGAGGCCAACGCCAAGGACATCGCCAAGGCCCGTGAGGCCGGCACCAGCGAGGCCATCATCGACCGGCTGACGCTCACCCCGGAGCGGGTGCGTGCCATCGCCTCCGACGTGCGTGACGTCGTCGCCCTGCCCGACCCGGTCGGCGAGGTCGTCCGCGGCTCGACCCTCCCGAACGGCATCGACCTGCGCCAGGTCCGCGTCCCGCTCGGCGTCGTGGGCATCATCTACGAGGCCCGCCCGAACGTCACCGTCGACGCCGCCGCCCTCTGCCTGAAGTCCGGCAACGCGGTCCTGCTGCGCGGCTCGGCCTCCGCCTACGAGTCCAACACCGCCCTCGTCCGGGTCATCCGGGACGCCGTGGGCGGTGCCGGACTGCCCGCCGACGCCGTACAGCTCGTACCCGGCGAGGGCCGTGAGAGCGTGCGCGAGCTGATGCGCGCCCGCGGCCTGGTCGACGTCCTCATCCCGCGCGGCGGCGCCTCCCTCATCCAGACCGTCGTGACGGAGTCGATCGTCCCCGTCATCGAGACCGGCATCGGCAACTGCCACGTCTACGTCGACGCGAACGCCGACCTCGACATGGCGATCGACATCCTGATCAACTCCAAGGCCCAGCGGGTCAGCGTGTGCAACGCCGCCGAGACCCTCCTGGTCCACCAGGACATCGCCCCGGAGTTCCTGCCGCGCGCCCTGGACGCCCTCGCCGAGGCCGGCGTGACCGTGCACGCCGACCCGCGGGTGCTGGCGTACGCGAAGGACTCCAAGGCGACCGTCGTCGAGGCCACCCCGGAGGACTGGGACACCGAGTACCTCTCCTACGACATCGCCGCCGCCGTCGTCGACTCCCTGGACAAGGCCGTCGAGCACATCCGGCTGTGGACCTCCGGTCACACCGAGGCGATCGTGACGACCTCGCAGCAGGCCGCCCGCCGCTTCACCCAGCTCGTCGACTCCACCACCGTCGCCGTGAACGCCTCCACCCGCTTCACCGACGGCGGCCAGTTCGGCTTCGGCGCGGAGATCGGCATCTCCACGCAGAAGCTGCACGCGCGCGGCCCGATGGGGCTGCCGGAGCTGACGAGCACGAAGTACATCGTCACCGGCGACGGACACATCCGGCGCTGAGACAGCGCCCTCCCGGGCGGCTGTGCCGCACGAGAGGTGTCTCACAAGGCGGATGAATTTCCATACCGTCTGCCCAAATTGACCCCCCAGGTCTACTCTGGATCCCGTGCCGGAGGACGTGGGGGGCACGCCGTTCCCTGACGGCTGGGAGCCCGACGACGACCACGACCGCGGGGTGTCGGACGAAGAGTTCGCCTCCGTGGTCTTCGACGAGGCCTTCGTACGGGCGGCCGTGGTGCACGAGCCGACCGCCGTCGAACGCCTCCTTGCCGCCGCCCAGGCGAGAGCGGAGGCCTCCGAGGCGGAAGCGCGCCGGGCCCACGGCAGGGGCGAGCGGTACGAGGAGGGATACGAACCCTCCGGTTTCGGCCATGATCCCGAGTTCGACGACCCGGACGACACCGACATCCTGGAAGGCCGCTACGGCGCCTCGGGGACGTACGGAAAACAGATCCGCTGGCACCGCCCGGTCGCCTGGATGCTCGCCCTCGTGATGGGCATAGGCATGGTCGCGCTGGCCTTCACCGCGGTCTACCGCGGCTCCACGGGCAGCAGGGACCAGGGGCCGCCGCCGCCCGCCTCGACCGGCCTGGAACAGGGCAGCGCGCCGCCGCCCTCCGCCTCCGCCGACAACTCTCAGCCAGCGCTCTCGGTCATCCCGCCGACCCCCTGACCGGCGGCCCGAGCGCCCCCTTCGCGCTCACTTTCGAACCTGGTGAGAACCTGTCAGAAGTTGTCGTGTACCAGGGCGTTTACCGGGGCTTCCGGAGACCTACCCTGAATATATGGGAGGGCCTGGAGACCCACCTGAGGGGACACCCGAGGGCGCCCCCGGCGGTGGAGGAGAGGACGAATACCGATCCGTCGTGTTCGACGAGTCGTTCGTCCGTGCTGCCCGCCTCCAGGAGTTCTCCGCGCAGGAGCGCATGGCCGACCACGCGCCCGCCGTGCGCCGCCGTCCGCCGCTGCACAGAGGCCTGTCCCGGCAGGCGCTGATCCTGGTCCTGCTGATAGCGGTGGCCTTCGGCACCGCCATCTACATGGGTGTACGGCACCCCTACCAGAGCGCCACGGCCCGGCAGCCCGTCGAGCCCCTGCGGATGACCGTCATACCCCTCTCCCCGCAGGGCAAGGTGCCGGGCGCGGCCGATCCCGAGTACCTGTACGCGCACAGCCCCGCCGCGCAGTTCCGCGTCGGCGCCGAGGGCATACCGCTGCCCGCCGAGCGGCGCACCGCGCACTTCTCGGAGAGCCAGGTGGTGGCCGCCCTGACCACCGCCAAGGACTACATAGTCCGCTCCTCGCTCTACCCCGAGGTGCTCAGCAGCCAGGACGTCCGCGCCGCGCGCGTCCTGCTCGACGGCAGCCAACTCGACCAGTTCGACCAGAGTTTCGAGCACCCGACGGCGGACGGTCGTCACCAGCCCACCGGATGGCTGGTTCGCTTCGACCAGACCCGCGCCCAGCTCGCCGACAGCAGGATCCGCGTCCAGGGCACGCTGCAGGCCGCGGAGACCGACTCGGCCACCCTGGAGGTCACCGCGGACCACACCTTCGTCTACGCGCTGAAGGCGACCGGCGCCGACGCCAAGGCCCCCGCATCCCTGTTCACCGTCCGCCGCGAGCTGCACTTCCGCTTCGACCGCGACGACCTGCGCCTGCACCAGGCCCAGCTCGTCGTCTCCTACGTCCAGGCCGGCCCGCTGTCCTGCGCCGAGGACTCGACGAACCACTTCCACCCGCTGCTGGCCGGACAGACGGCCAAGGCGGGCGGCCCCGCGGGCACCGACCCCTACGCCACGGGCGGCGCCACGGCTCTCTGCGGCTCCCTGGCCCCCGGCGCGCAGCCCAAGGTGTGAGCGACCGGCGGGGCGCCGCCGTCCCCGCCGGCCCCGAACCGTCGGTTCAGTCCTCGTCCCGCGGCGGGGTGTCCCTGGGCGGCTCGTCCTGCGGCGGCCGCTCCTGCGAGGGAGCCGAGCCGGTGAAGCCGTCGAAGCCGCGCCGTACCCGCCCGCCGATGCCCCCGGCCCCGCCGGCGATGTCGCTGACCAGCTTCATCAGCGGGTCCTTGGAGCTCTTCACATTGCTCGCGTAGCTCGCCGCGGACTCCCGGAACGAGTCCGAGACCGAGGTGTCCTTGTCCTCGGTGCGCCGCGGGTAGTGGCCGTCCATGATCCGCTGGTAGTCCCGGGACTCGGACCACTTCTTCAGCTCGGCCGCCCGGATGGTGGTGAACGGGTGCGAGCGCGGCAGCAGGTTCAGGATCTTCAGCACGGAGTCGCGCAGATCGCCGCTCTCCTCGTACTCCTCGGCCTGCTTCAGGAACGCGTCCACGTTCATCTCGTGCAGATGGTTGCCGCCCGCGATCTTCATCAGGCCGCGCATGGAGGCCTGCAGATCCTGCCCGGCGAGCAGTCCCGCCCGGTCCGCGGACAGCTCCGACTTGCGGAACCACTCGCGCAGTGCCGTCACGATCGCCATGATCGCGATGGTGCCCAGCGGGATCCAGGCGACCCGGACCGCCAGCTGGGTCAGGAACAGCAGGATCGTGCGGTACACCGCGTGCCCGGACAGGGCGTGGCCCACCTCGTGGCCGATGACCGCCCGCATCTCCTCCTCGTCGAGCAGCTCGACGAGCCCGGTGGTGACGACGATGATCGGCTGATCCAGGCCGATGCACATCGCGTTCGGCTGCGGGTCCTGGTTGACGTACATCGGCGGGACCTTCTCCAGGTCCAGGATGTAACAGGCGTCCCGCAGCATGTCGTTGAGGTGCGCGAACTGCTGGTCCGAGACGCGCACCGAGTCGGACAGGAACAGCAGCCTGAGGCTGCGCTCGGGCAGCAGCCCGCTGAGCGCCTTGAAGACCGTGTCGAAGCCACTCAGCTTGCGCAGCGCCACCAGCGCGCTGCGGTCGGCCGGGTGCTCGTACGCACGCGAGGAGATCCCGGGGAAACGCCTGCGCTGCCTGCTCGGTACGTTCTCGTGTCCGTTGTGCTCGTGGTGGCCGTCGTCGGACATGTCTTCCCCCATGTGCGTGTAGTGGCCCTTTGCGGACCCTTGTGCGGCCCTTTGCGCCCCCGAAGCGAGCCCCAGCCTAGGCGGAGTTACCGTGGACGGGCACTACACCGAAGGAGTCCGAAACCATGGAGCACACCCCTGCGGCCGCCTGGCTCGCCGAGGCCGCGAGCGCCGCCCCGCACCAAGGGCCGGGGAATCTGCTCCGGGTCGTACTGATCGTGATGATGGTGGGTTGCGCGCTGACCGGGTGGTTCCTGTTGCGGGGCTACAAGCAGAAGGACGACTGACGACCGCGCCGGGTTCCCCGACAGCGGAGTCGGGGTGATCGCCGGGCAGGCCCCCGCTTACCATGGGCCGACATCTTTATCCCGCCCACACCGGATAGGTCCTGCCGAGATGAGCTTCCACAGCGCCGCAGCCCAGTTGGTCACCCTTGCCGCCGAGGGCGAGGAGCACGGCGGCAACCACGAGAGCCTCAGCCCCTACGTCACCGGTGGCAGCGCGCTGTTCATCCTGCTGCTCCTGCTGTGGATCACCACCCGTTTCAACCGCGACCGCTGATGCGCCCGGTGCCCATACCAGGGCACTTCGGTCATCCTCGGGCCGGTGCCCTCAGGCCGGGCCGGTAGGGTCTGCACGCATGGGAGAGCAGGACATGCCTACCGGTCCGGCGAAGGACGCGACGATCGGCACGGAACCCCGCCCGACGAGCGGCCCCGGCAACGGGCCGTCGAACCCGGGCAAGCGCCGCCTGGGCGTCATGGGCGGAACGTTCGACCCGATCCACCACGGGCACCTCGTGGCGGCCAGTGAGGTCGCCGCGCAGTTCCACCTGGACGAGGTGGTGTTCGTCCCGACCGGACAGCCGTGGCAGAAGACCCACCGCCATGTCTCCCCGGCCGAGGACCGCTATCTGATGACGGTCATCGCGACCGCCGAGAACCCGCAGTTCTCGGTGAGCCGTATCGACATCGACCGCGGCGGCCCCACCTACACGGTCGACACCCTGCGCGACCTGCGCGCGCTCAACCCCGACACGGACCTGTTCTTCATCACCGGCGCCGACGCCCTCGCCCAGCTGCTGACCTGGCGGGACACCGATGAGCTGTTCTCCCTCGCGCACTTCATCGGGTGCACCCGCCCCGGCCACCACCTGACCGACCACGGCCTCCCGGAGGGTGGTGTCTCTCTCGTGGAGGTTCCCGCGCTGGCCATCTCCTCCACCGAATGCCGTGCGAGAGTCGCCAAGGGAGACCCCATCTGGTACATGGTGCCGGACGGAGTCGTGCGCTACATCGACAAGCGCGAGCTGTACCGCGGCGAGTGAGCCGAGAGGGGCACCGGTGAACGACCGATACGACGCGGGCTACGGCGGCGACCACGAGGACCAGTACGAACTCGTCGGCTACGACGAGTACGGCCGGCCCGTCTACCGGCAGGCCCCGCAGCAACAGGCTCCCCAGCAGCCGTACGACCCGTATGGGCAGCAGCAGGGCTACGGGTACGACCCGTACGCCACCGGCCGCCAGCAGCCGGTCCCGCAGCAGTACGACCCCTACGGCACCGGCCAGCAGCCGCCCGTGCCCTCCTACGACCCCTACGGCGCCGGTTCGCACAGCGGTGCGCCCGGGGCGCCGTACGACCCCTACGGGCAGGCCGCGGCGAGCGGTCAGCAGCCCCGTGTCGTCGCCGAGCAGACCGCCTACATCCCGCAGCAGGCCGGACCGGCGGAGCCCGCCCCGGGCGAGAAGGCCCCGCCCCGGTCCGAACGGGACTACCGCACCGAGCAGTTCGCCTTCGTCGAGGACCCGGACGCCGAGTCCGAGGACGTCATCGACTGGCTGAACTTCACCGAGAACCGCACCGAGCGCCGCGAGGAGGCCAAGCGCCGCGCCCGCAGCCGCATGATCGCCCTCGTCGTCGTCCTGGCCCTGGTCGCGGTCGGCGGCGTCGGCTACCTCTGGTACGCCGGGAAGCTGCCGGGCCTCACGTCGCCCGGCTCCAAGAAGGGCGGCACCACGACGGCCGCGGGCGCCCAGAACCGCGACGTGATCGTCGTCCACCTGCACAACACCAAGAAGGGCGGCACCTCCACGGCGCTGCTCGTCGACAACACCACCACCAAGCAGGGCACCACCGTCCTGCTGCCCAACTCCCTTGCCCTGACCGACGACGACGGCAACACCTCCACCCTCGCCAAGTCGGTCGAGGACGACGGCTCCTCCGGCACCCGCGACGCCCTCGACACGGTTCTCGGCACCAACATCGAGGGCACCTGGCGGCTGGACACCCCCTACCTGCAGAACCTCGTCGACCTCGTCGGCAACATCGACCTCGACACCAACGCCGACGTACCCGACCCGGACGCCACGAAGAAGGGCAGCGCGCCCCTCGTCCACCAGGGCAAGGACCAGACCCTCAGCGGCAAGATGGCCGTCGCCTACGCCACCTACCGCGCCTCCGGCGAGGCCCAGAACGCCCAGCTGGAGCGGTTCGGCCAGGTCATGCAGGCCACGCTGCGCAAGCTGTCCTCCGACCCGACGGCGGCGACCACCACCGTGCAGACGCTGGCGCAGATCCTGGACCCCTCCCTGACCGACAAGGACCTCGGCACCTTCCTCGCCAAGCTCGCCGACCTCGCCAAGGGCGGTGACTACAAGACCGCCCTGCTGCCCGTCCAGAACGACGGCACGCTGAGCGAGCAGGCGAGCGCCAGTGTGGTCAAGGACGTCCTCGGCGGCACCGCGAAGAGCCCCGACCAGGGCTCGGGGGTCCGGGTCTCCGTGCAGAACGCCAGCGGTGTGAAGGACAACACAGAGAAGGCCCGCGTGGTCCTCCTCAACGGCGGCTTCACCTTCCTGGAGGGCGGCACCGCCCCGGCCCCCGCGGCCACGTCCAAGGTCGTCTACACCGACGCCGCCGACAAGGAGAACGCCGCCGAGGTCGCCAAGACCCTGGGCCTGCCCGCAGCCTCGGTCACCAAGGGCCAGGCCACCGGCAACGCGAACGTCTCGGTGATCCTCGGCCGGGACTACAAGCCGTAGTCGTCCTGGCCGGCCCGGGCCGCCCCACGTGATCCCTTAATCACGTGGGGTGCTGTCGGTGGTCCGTGAGACCCTTGGTGTCAAGTGACCGCCGACCGGAAAGCCACGTAGTGACCGCCACTGACCGCTCTCTCGAGCTCATCACCACCGCCGCGCAGGCGGCCGCCGACAAGCTCGCGCACGACATCATCGCCTACGACGTCAGCGACGTCCTGTCGATCACGGACGCCTTCCTGCTGGCCTCCGCACCCAACGACCGCCAGGTCAAGTCGATCGTCGACGAGATCGAGGAGCGGCTCAACAAGGAGCTCGGCGCCAAGCCGGTGCGCCGCGAGGGCGACCGCGAGGCCCGCTGGGTCCTGCTCGACTACGTCGACATCGTCGTCCACGTCCAGCACAGCGAGGAGCGCGTCTTCTACGCCCTGGAGCGGCTGTGGAAGGACTGCCCCGAGCTGGAGCTGCCCGCCGACGCGAAGGCCACCCGAGGCAAGGCCGAGGAGCACGCCAAGCTGCGGGCTGCCGAGGAGGCGGCCGACCTGGGCGGTGAGTGGTGATGAGCGCCACCGGTGAAGTGTCCGCGGGCCGGGCGGGCCGCGGACGCCGCGTCATCCTGTGGCGCCACGGCCAGACGTCCTGGAACGTGGAGCGCCGCTTCCAGGGCACCACGGACGTCGCACTCACCGAGGCGGGCCTCGCCCAGGCCCGCCGCGCCGCCCGGCTGCTCGTCTCCCTCAAGCCCGACGCGATCGTCGCCTCCGACCTCCAGCGCGCCGCGCACACGGCGGCCGAGCTCGCCGTGCTCACCGGCCTGGACGTCACCCACGACGAGGGCCTGCGCGAGACCTACGCGGGCGTCTGGCAGGGCCTGACGCACGAGGAGATCATCGAGCGGTACGGCGAGGAGTACGCCGCGTGGAAGCGCGGTGAGCCGGTCCGCCGAGGCGGCGGCGAACTGGAGACCGAGGTGGCCGAGCGCGCCGCCCCCGTGGTGCTGCGGCACGCCGAGAAGCTCCCCGACGCCGGCACGCTCGTCGTGGTCAGCCACGGCGGGACGATCCGCACCACCATCGGCCGCCTCCTGGGCCTGGAGGCCCGCCACTGGGAGAGCCTGGGCGGTCTGTCGAACTGCTGCTGGTCCGTCCTGGGCGAGGGAGCCCGCGGCTGGCGCCTGCTGGAGCACAACGCCGGCACGCTCCCGGAGCCGGTGCTCGGCGACGACGACTGACGCCCGGCGGTCCGCACACCCGGATTTCACTTTCCGGCAGGTCGCAGGCTAGAGTTCTACTCGTTCGCCCCGCCAAGCGGGGGCCGGACGAGGGGCTATAGCTCAGTTGGTAGAGCGCCTGCATGGCATGCAGGAGGTCAGGAGTTCAATTCTCCTTAGCTCCACAGAACGGTCGACGAAGATCCCGTCCCCAGAGGGGGCGGGATTTTTCGTGTTCCGGCACCGGCTTGAGTCACTTCGGCCCGGGAGGCGTATACCTCTGGGAAGGCGCCGTGTCCGGACTGGTACTGAGGCGTCGCTGACCGTATTGGTCCGGCCGTGGCAGAATCAAACGGCCGGAAGGGGGCGCGGCCCGACGGGAGGGAGCAGTGATGCCTGCGAGCATCCTCGAGGAGGTCGGCCACCTCCTCGAAGCGGCGTCGACACGGGACACGGTCACCCGTCTGAGCTGCCCTTCCTGCGGTTCCGTCCATGTCGCCCAAGTTCTCGGCGACAACGGCGGAATCTCCTACGTGTGCACGGCCTGCGGCCACAGCTGGAGCTGATCGATGGGTGCACACAGGCGAAAGTGCGACTGGTGCGGCAGCGGTACGCCGATCGTCCGCGACATGGAGCCGGTCAACCCCGACTACCAGTACTGGTGCGAGGAATGCGCGCGGGCGCTGATCATAAAGGGCGACCCGATCGAGACGTACCGCGAGCTGGAGGGCGAGCCGATCTACGGCCGCCTCCTGGAGGAGCACTGCACGCTCAAGCGGTTCTACTCCTTCGTCACCGCTTGACGCCGTCGGCCCTGCCCGGGGCCGACGGAAACGATTTGGTGTTCCACCCGGTGGACCGTGTAATGTTGGCGTCGCCGCCGGGGGAAACCCCGGAGGACCAAGCAAGGGGCTATAGCTCAGTTGGTAGAGCGCCTGCATGGCATGCAGGAGGTCAGGAGTTCAATTCTCCTTAGCTCCACAATCAAGATCCCGCCGGATCGTTTCGATCCGGCGGGATCTTCGTGTTTTCGGGGGCAGTTGTGCGGAAGGGGGGCCGCCCGGCGCGGGCGGCCCCCCTTCTGACGTCGGCTCAGCGGCCCAGTGCGCGCCGCCCGCGGCCCTGTGAGAGGACCGGCAGGTTGCGGGAGGGCGCCCGGTCCCGGGGTGTCTCCTCCTCGATGCGCAGGGCCAGCGCCGGGCAACGGCGCACCGCGCGCAGGGCCTTGGCCTCCGCGTAGCGCGGCACCTGCGCCTGGGCGACGGTCGGGAAGCCGTCGGCGCCGAGCTCGAACACCTCCGGGAGGATGTCCGCGCACAGGCCGTGGCCGCGGCACAGCGTCCAGTCGACGTAGATCTTCTGACGGCTTGGGCCGTTCTCCACGGGCTCGCCGCCGCCCGGGATGCCCGTAGGCATCTGACCGCCCTCGAAGAGCGGCAGAACGCCCTCCACGGGCCGTCCGCAGCCGTTTCCGAGGACATGCGCGGCCAGGTCGTCGGTGAACGCCTTGATGGTCGACTCCAGGAACATCGCGGAGCCGTCCGGGTGCGAGCACGCGCCGCGCCGCTTGACGTTCTTGGCGACCTGCTTGAGCGCCTCCAGGGCGGCCGGGCCTCCGCCGTTGAGGATGTCCGCCATACCGCGTGCGGCAGCGGGCAGGCCGAGGTAGCAGGGACCGCACTGGCCCGCGCTCTCCTCGGCCAGCCACTGCGCCACGCGCAGCGACTCGCCCAGCGGGCAGGTCTCCTGACTGATCGGCAGGATCGCGCCGGCACCCAGCGCACCGCCCACCGCGTCCAGGGAGTTGCGGGAGACGATCGCCTCGTTGACCGTCGCCGCGTCAATCCACTTGCCGTGGTAGCCGCCGGTCAGCACGCCCTGCGGGACGGGCGGGGCGCCGGCGAGCTGGAGGACGTAGCGCAGCGGGACGCCCGTGGGGACCTCGATCACCATGGGGCGGGCGACCGCGCCGGAGACCGTCAGCATGACGGTGCCCGGCTCGTCGTACAGGCCGGTGTTGCCGTAGCGCTCCGGGCCGATGCGGGCGGCGATCGCCAGCTGGGCGAAGGTCTCGGCGTTCGACAGCAGGGTGGGTGCGCCGCCGACGCCGTTCTGGGAGGCGCTGACCTTGCGGCCGGGCGGGATCGCCGGGCCGCCGTCGATGGACCGGATCAGCGAGGCCGCCGCTCCGGTCACCATGCGGATGGGATTGCGCTGCACGCGCGCGCGTAGAACCGAGCGGCGGCCGTTGTTCAGGCCGCGTTCGGCGAGCGCGGCCTCCATGGAGCGCTGTGTCGACTCACGGGTGACCCCCACCACGAGCGTGCGGGCACCCAGCGCCTCCGCGACCAGCAGCGCGCCGTCCAGGATGAGGTGCGGGGCACGGTTGATCAGCACCGTGTCCTTGCGGCAGGCCGGCTCGTCCTCGCTTCCGTTGACGACGACGACCGGCCGTACGCCGCGCTTGATCGCCGCTTCGGCGACCGAGCGCAGCTTCTTGTGGAAGGGGAAGCCCGCGCCGCCGCGGCCCTTCAGGTTGATGTTCTCGGCGAGCTTCGCGAGCTGCTCGCCGCCGAGCGGTTCGAGCGGCCCGTGCACCTTGAGGTGCATGGGCAGATCGAGTCTTTCGACAAGGTCGAAGCCAGACGTGAGCTGCGGAAGTCCGACCACGCGGACTTCTGGGACGTCGGGCAGGGCCTCGTTCACCTATAGCCTCCGGAAGGCGTGTTCCAAGGTTCGCCCGAACCCGGTGCGTCGAAGGAGGCACCGGGCGCTGGTTCATTGGCGGGACCGCTGTTGTACGTGTCGTTCGGGTTGTACGTGCCGTAGAGGGTGTTTGTCTCACCGGTGTCGTACACGTCACTTCCGCCGTATCCCGCGGTGCCCGAATTGCCATAGGCCGGGATGTTGTATCCGGTGTCCTGCATCGGGTCGTACGCCGACGGGGGTGCCTCGCCGACCGGCGGGGGCATGGGGACCGGCCAGCTGCCCGAGGTGCTGCCGCCGCCGTCCATGCGCGGGATCGCCTCCGTGGGCTGCATGTCCATGGGCAGGTCCATGCGGGCGGTCTGGTCGGCCGCGTAGGGCTGCTGGCCGCGCTGCTGGGGCGTGACGGCGCGGTAGGCGGCCGCGAAGCCGTTGGCAGGCTCCGGGGTCATGGTGCGGGCGGCGGGAGCGTCGTAGTAAGCCGCTGCGGGCGTCGTCATCGTGTCGGCGGGGGACGGCTTCGGCGCCCGCGCGTTCTCGTAGCCCGGCAGTGCGGAGGAGGTCTCGCCGACCCGTGCGCGGCTCGCTTCGAGCTCCTCGGCGCGGGACGAGCCGGGCTCGTTGCCCAGGAGGGCGGCGAGCCGGTCGGCGACCCGGCGCTTGAACGGCCGGGGAGCCGCCCGCAGGGCGAGCGCGGCGGCCACCGCGACCAGGCACAGCTCGTAGGAGATCATGAAGAACGGCTTCGCCGCGCGGCCCGCGAACAGGCCGTGGACCAGCGCCGAGCACCAGGCGGGGTAGGCCAGTGCGTGCATGGCGCGCCAGCGCGCCGCGACCGGCGCCGGGGAGGCGAACTGGTTGCGCAGGGCACCGGTGATGCCCACGAAGATCATGAGGAGTCCGGCCAGCGAGCCGAGGCCGATGAGACCCGCGCTGCCCTTGACGCCGAGGCTGAAGGGGATCAGTGCGGCGATCAGCACCGTGTGGTCGAGTGCCAGCTTGACGGTGATGTGCACCAGCAGGAACGCGATCGAGCCGACGGCCGTCACCCGGTGGATGCCCTGGGCGATGATCCGCTGGCGCGTGTTCAGGATGAGCCGGTCCTGGGCCACCAGCCCCCAGATCACCGAGCAGGTCAGACAGACGAGCGAGAGGACGCCCGCACCGAAGTTCAGGAACTGTTGCAGCCACCCGCCTCCGAGCAGCACGACGACGGGTATGAGCAGCAGTACGACAGCCGACGCCACCCCATAGGCCGACCGGCCCGGCTTGGGGAGCGAGGTGTTACTACGACGAGGGTTCATGGGGGCAACTCCGAAGCAGTTTCGGGAAGGCGGTCCCGCTGCCGAACTCTAAGTGGCTCCATACCGATCGGTACGAGGTTTGAGTTATTGCGTTGTTATCCAAGGACAACGCGCTCGTTGCGATGTCCCGGTAGTGGGTGTTACGCGAAGTAACTTTTGACCTTGGTTCAGCTTTTGTCGGGTGATGACAGTGGTGCCAAGGAGGCATACGGAAGCGCGTCGCATCGTGCTCAAGCGCTGCGGTACCCTAACGCCATGCGTGCTGTACGCCTTCTGCTTAGCGGGCCGCGCTGATCAGTCCCGACCACCGGGCGAATCGGATGGTCGGAATCGGCGCGGCGTCCCCTCCTGTGCGAGGGGATTTTTCGTTTCTCGAACGACACCGCTGCTGGCAGAGACGATCGATGGAGCTTAAGGATCATGAGCGAGACGAACCCCGCTGCCGCCGCCGAGGCGGCAGCGCCGCACCGCTACACGGCCGCCATGGCGGCCGAGATCGAGGCACGCTGGCAGGACTTCTGGGACGCCGAGGGCACCTACGCCGCGCCCAACCCCAAGGGTGACCTGGCCGGTGACCCCGAGGTCGTCGCCCGGCCCAAGAAGTTCATCATGGACATGTTCCCGTACCCCTCGGGTGCGGGCCTGCACGTCGGCCACCCCCTGGGGTACATCGCCACCGACGTCTTCGCGCGCTTCCAGCGCATGACCGGCCACAACGTCCTGCACACCCTGGGCTTCGACGCCTTCGGCCTGCCCGCCGAGCAGTACGCCGTGCAGACCGGCACGCACCCGCGGGTCTCCACCGAGGCCAACATCGAGAACATGAAGGCCCAGCTGCGCCGGCTGGGTCTGGGCCACGACAAGCGCCGGTCGTTCGCCACGATCGACCCGGACTACTACAAGTGGACCCAGTGGATCTTCCTGCAGATCTTCAACTCCTGGTACGACGACGAGGCGGACAAGGCCCGCCCGATCTCGGAACTGATCGCCCAGTTCGAGACCGGTGAGCGCGCCGTACCGGGACACACGCGCGCGTGGCACGAGCTGAGCGCCACGGAGCGTGCCGACGTCCTGAGCGGGTTCCGCCTGGCGTACGCCTCCGACGCGCCGGTCAACTGGTGCCCCGGCCTGGGCACCGTGCTGGCCAACGAGGAGGTCACCTCCGACGGCCGCTCCGAGCGCGGAAACTTCCCCGTCTTCAAGGCCAAGCTGCGCCAGTGGAACATGCGCATCACCGCCTACGCCGACCGGCTGCTGGACGACCTGGAGGCGCTGGACTGGCCCGAGGCCATCAAGCTGCAGCAGCGCAACTGGATCGGCCGCTCCGAGGGCGCCCGCGTCGACTTCCCGATCGACGGCGAGAACATCACGGTCTTCACCACGCGCCCCGACACCCTGTTCGGCGCGACCTACATGGTGCTGGCCCCCGAGCACCCGCTGGTCGAGAAGTTCACCCCGGCCGCGTGGCCGGAGGGCACCCACGAGGTGTGGACCGGCGGTCACGCCACCCCGGCCGAGGCCGTCGCCGCGTACCGCGCGCAGGCCGCCTCCAAGTCCGACGTGGAGCGGCAGGCCGAGGCCAAGGACAAGACCGGCGTCTTCATCGGCGCGTACGCGACCAACCCGGTCAACGGCGAGCAGGTCCCGGTCTTCATCGCCGACTACGTCCTGATGGGCTACGGCACCGGCGCGATCATGGCCGTACCGGCGCACGACAGCCGTGACTTCGAGTTCGCGCGCGCCTTCGAGCTGCCGATCAACTGTGTCGTCGAGCCCACCGACGGCCGCGGTACGGACACGTCCACCTGGGACGAGGCCTTCGACTCCTACGACGCGAAGATCGTCAACTCCGTGGGCGAGGGCGTGTCCCTGGACGGCCTGGGCGTCGTCGAGGCCAAGGCGCGCGTCACCGAGTGGCTGGCGCGCAAGGGCATCGGCGAGGGCACCGTCAACTTCCGGCTGCGCGACTGGCTGTTCAGCCGTCAGCGCTACTGGGGCGAGCCCTTCCCGATCGTCTATGACGAGGACGGCATCGCCCACTCGCTGCCCGAGTCGATGCTGCCGCTGGAGCTGCCGGAGGTCGAGGACTACTCACCGCGCACCTTCGACCCGGACGACGCGAACACGTCCCCGGAGACCCCGCTGTCCCGCAACGAGGACTGGGTCAACGTCACGCTGGACCTGGGCGACGGCCCGAAGCGGTACCGCCGCGAGACCAACACCATGCCCAACTGGGCCGGTTCCTGCTGGTACGAGCTGCGCTACCTGGACCCGCACAACAGCGAGCAGCTGGTCGACCCGGAGATCGAGCAGTACTGGATGGGCCCGCGCGAGGGCCAGCCGCACGGCGGTGTCGACCTGTACGTGGGCGGCGCCGAGCACGCCGTGCTGCACCTGCTGTACGCGCGCTTCTGGTCCAAGGTTCTGTACGACCTGGGGCACGTCTCCTCCGCGGAGCCGTTCCACAAGCTGTTCAACCAGGGCATGATCCAGGCCTACGTCTACCGGGACAGCCGTGGCATCGCGGTGCCGGCCGCCGAGGTGGAGGAGCGCGACGGCGCCTACTACTACCAGGGCGAGAAGGTCTCCCGGCTGCTGGGCAAGATGGGCAAGTCCCTGAAGAACGCGGTCACTCCGGACGAGATCGCCGCCGAGTACGGCGCCGACACGCTGCGCCTGTACGAGATGGCGATGGGCCCGCTGGACGTGTCGCGGCCGTGGGACACGCGCGCGGTGGTGGGCCAGTTCCGGCTGCTGCAGCGGCTGTGGCGCAACGTCGTCGACGAGACGACCGGCGAGGTCACCGTCGTCGACGTCGAGGACGCCGACATCGACGAGGAGACGCTGCGCGCCCTGCACAAGGCGATCGACGGCGTCCGCCAGGACCTGGAGGGCCTGCGCTTCAACACCGCCATCGCCAAGATCACCGAGCTGAACAACCACCTGACCAAGGCGGGCGGAGCGGTGCCGCGCTCGGTCGCCGAGGCCCTGGTGCTGCTGGTGGCTCCGCTGGCCCCGCACATCGCCGAGGAGCTGTGGCGCAAGCTGGGCCACACCGACTCGGTGGTCCACCAGGACCTGCCGGTCGCCGACCCGGCGTATGTCGTCGACGAGTCCGTGACCTGCGTGGTGCAGATCAAGGGCAAGGTCAAGGCGCGGCTGGAGGTCTCGCCGGCCATCTCCGAGGAGGAGCTGGAGAAGGCCGCGCTGGCCGACGAGAAGGTCGTCGCGGCGCTGGACGGCGCGGGGATCCGCAAGGTGATCGTGCGGGCGCCGAAGCTGGTCAACATCGTTCCGGCCTAGGCATCGCAGGCGGCCCGGGGCGAGCGCCTCGGGGTAGTCCCCTACGGGCAGGTTCGGGGTTCTTCTGGAACTCCGGGCCTGCCCGCCTCGTTTACCGTGGAAGAGCGACGCGGGATGTGTCGCGACCGTCGGAGGAGGAGCGGTGGAAGCAGTGATCGCAGTGTTCGCCCTGCTCTTCGTGCTCTTCCTGGTACTCGGTGCCTACGCCACGGCGAAGGCCGTCGGCGCCGCCAAGCGCGGCGTGGACCGCACGATCACCCAGGCCCGCCGCACCGTCGAGGACCACACCCTGCGGGCCAAGTCCTTCGCCCAGCCCGGAGCGGCGGGCGAGCTGGCCCAACTGCGGCTGAAGCTGCGCACGTCGATGCGTGCCACGCAGGACGCGCTGCACGCGGGCGCGGCCGAGGACGAGTCCCTCAAGGAGTCCCTCGGCCTCTTCGAGCGCCTCAACGTGCACGGGCAGGAACTGGACGGCGATCTCAAGCGCCTGGAGGCCGAGCCGGACCGCACGACGCTCGCCGAGCGGCTGCCCGCCCTGCGGGAGCGCACCGAGCGCATCGTTCAGTCGGCGGACGCACTGCGCTGGGCGGTCCGCGACCGGGCCCGCCGCTTCGCCGACGACGACCTGGACTCGCTGAGCGCGCAAATAGACGTCGAGGCGGGAGCCCTGCGGCACTGGACGAAAGCGGAGCCCGCGTCCACCCCGCCGCCGTGGCCCGAGGCCCCGGCCGCCGACGCCGAAGCGTCCCGGCAGACCTGGCCCGACGGGCCCCGGTCCCGCACCGCCGAGGAGCCGGCGCGGCCCGCCATCACCCCGCCGGGGCGACGCCCCGCCTACCCCTGGCAGAAGAAGCCCCGCCCCGAGAGCACTACTTGATCCGGTCAAGGGCAGACCAGGCGAGAGGGGCCGGGCTGCCGTCACGGCGCTACGGCAGGTAACCTCCAGCTCATGTCCCGCCATGTCGCGATCGTCACCGATTCAACGGCCTACCTGCCGCCGCGGACGATGGAGCGCCACGGCATCACAGCGGTGCCCCTGACCGTGGTCCTCGGCGACCAGGCACTGGACGAGGGCACCGAGATCTCGACGCGCTCCCTGGCCCAGGCGCTCCAGAAGCGGCGCCCCGTCACCACCTCGCGCCCCAGCCCCCAGCTCTTCGCCGAGACCTACCGCAAGGTCGCCGAGTCCGGCGCCACCGGCATCGTCTCCCTCCACCTCTCCGCCGAGCTGTCGGGCACGTACGACGCGGCGGTACTCGCGGCGCGTGAGGCGCCGGTGCCGGTGCGGGTGGTGGACACCGGGGCCGTCGCGATGGCGCTCGGGTTCTGCACGCTCGCCGCGGCCGAGGCGGCGGAGGCGGGCGGCACGGTGGACGAGGTCGTCACAGCCGCGGAGAAGCGAGCCTCCGGCACATCCGCCTACTTCTACGTCGACACCCTCGACTATCTGCGCCGCGGCGGCCGGATCGGCGCCGCGCAGGCGCTGCTGGGCTCCGCGCTCGCCGTGAAGCCGCTGCTGCAGCTGGACGGCGGACGTATCGAGCTTCTGGAGAAGGTCCGTACGGCGTCGAGGGCGATCGCCCGCCTCGAGGAGATCGTGGCGGATCGCGCCGGCAGCGCCCAGGTGGACATCGCCGTCCACCATCTTGCCGCCCCCGAGCGGGCGTCGGCCCTCGCTGACCGGCTCAGGGCGCGGGTGCCGGGGCTGGCCGACCTTCATGTGAGTGAGGTGGGGGCGGTGATCGGGGCGCACACCGGGCCCGGCCTGCTGGGGGTCGTGGTCTCGCCGCGCTGACGGCTCCGCGCTCCTGTGCTCTCACCCGTGTGAGGGACGAAGTTATCCACAACTGGTGGGTTGTCCCCGGGAATTGAGCAAGATCATCGCGAGGGTGGCGGAGTGCACCATCGTCGTGCCATGGCACTTCGATCACGTTCACGCACAGCGACCGCGACCAGTGGTCCGGGGCGCGGCCCCGCGTCCGACGGCCGGATCCGTCATCGGCGCCCCATGGCCCGCAGCCGGGTCCGGCACGGTCACCGGCATGCGCCGGCGGAGGACCTCCGACGCCGTGCGGAGGTGCTGTTCCCCGAACGGGCGGGGGAATGGCGGGAGTCGGGAGCAGGACCGCCGCTCGCGACCGTCGAGGAGGGCGATGAGCGCGGTCTGTCACCCCGGGACGGAACGGCCGCCGAGAGCCCGGACGATCGCAGGTTCCCAGAGGCCTGGCGCATGCGGGCGGGGCTTGCGCTGCGGGAGCGGATGCCGCTGTGGCTGCAGGCCAGGTGCGGCCTTGAGCGGCGGAGCGTGGTCGCGCTCTCGGTACTGCTCGTCGTTGCCGCGGTGTTCGCCGTTCAGCACTTCTGGGCCGGGCGGACACAGTCCGTGCGGGCGCCCGAGGTGGTGCGGGCGGCGGCTCCCTTCGGTGAACGGAAGGGGAGCGAGCGGCCGGGGCCGGACGCTTCGCCCGGGGCGCCGAGCGCCGCAGGCACGGCCGGGGCCGAGATCGTCGTGGACGTCAGCGGCAAGGTCCGTGAGCCCGGGATCCATCGCCTGCCCGCCGGTTCACGCGTCGCCGACGCGTTGCGCGCGGCCGGTGGGGTGCGTCCCGGGACGAGCACCGACGGGCTGAACCGGGCCCGATTCCTCGTGGACGGGGAGCAGGTGATGGTCGGCGGCCTTGGCGCCCCGGTGCCCGCCGCGGCTCCTGGCGGCCCGGCCGGTTCGGCGGCGGGCGCCGCACTCACCGCTCCGGTCCCGCTCAACACCGCCACGGTGGACCAGCTCGAGACCCTGCCGGGCGTCGGACCCGTACTGGCCCAGCACATCGTCGACTACCGCACGCAGCACGGCGGTTTCCGCTCGGTGGACCAGCTGCGAGAAGTCAACGGCATCGGCGACCGCCGCTTCGCCGATCTCCGGAATCTCGTACGGCCATGAGGGGCGCTCCCGATCTCCAGGCCGGTCGTGCGGCCGTCCACGCCGCCTCCTCAGGACGGCTGGGAGCCGCTCACCCCCGCCAGGAAGGGCCGACGGACCTGCGCCTCGTACCGCCCGCACTCGCGGTCTGGGCGACGGCCGCGGTGATGCTGGACGCGACGGCGGCGTGGGTCATGAGCACGGCGGTGGTGTGCCTCGTCGCGGCCGGTGTGCTGCTGTTCGTTCGGAGACGAGGAGCGGACGGCGGAGGAAGCCGCGGTGGGCAGGGGCAGGGCGGTTACGGCGGCGGTGCCCGTCTCGGCGGCGGCTGGGGTGGAAGCTCCGGCGGCGGTCGGCAGGGCGGCGGTGCTCCTGCCGGCGCCCCGTTGGCGACCGGCGCTCCCGCCGGTGGCTGCCAGGGCGGCGGTCCGTTGCCCGAGCAGTCGGCACCGGTGCCTGCGCCCGCGGGCGGGGCTTCGCGGGCGGGCGGTCGACCGGAGCGGGGAGCGTGGCCGCGGGTCTCCGTCGCCGCCGTCCTGCTCTGCGTCGCCGCGGCCGCCGTGTCTGCGGGGCTGCACGGTGCCGACGTCCGGCGTGGCCCCGTGCCGGAGCTGGCCCGGCAGTACGCCACCGTGACCGCCGAGGTCGAGGTCGGCTCCGACCCACGGCTCAGCCGGCCCCGGATCAGCGGGGACCATGTCGCCCCGGCCTCCGTGCTGATCGAGGGGGAGGTGCGGCGTGTGGAGGAGGCGGGCGGGACGGCGGTGGCGACACGAACGCCCGTGTTGATGATCGCCGACGTGGGAGCACGTGGTGCCGGAGGGGAGCGGGCACCACGGTCGCCCTGGCTGGAGCTGTTGCCCTCCACGCGGGTACGGGTCGTTGCGCGGTTGGCGCCGGCGGCGGTCGAGGGCGACCGGGTCGCGGCCGTGCTGCGGGTGCGGGGGAAGACCGCGCCCGCGGTGGTGGCGGGCCCGTCCGGGGTGCAGCGGTTCGCCGGGCGGTTGCGGGCCGGGCTGCGGGAGGCGACCGACGGGCTGCCGGCGGACGCCAGGGCGTTGCTGCCCGGCCTGGTCGTCGGGGACACCTCGCGGATCACCCCGGAGCTGGACGAGGCGTTCAAGGAGACCGACCTCGCACACACGCTCGCCGTGTCCGGGAGCAATCTCACGATCATCCTCGCCCTGCTCATCGGGCCACCCGGCACGGCTCAACTGGTGGAACGCCGCGGACTCGCACCGCGGCTCGGCATTCCGCTCAGGACGACCGCGCTGCTCGGCGGAGCCCTCACGCTCGCCTTCGTGATCGTGTGCAGACCGGATCCGAGCGTGCTGCGCGCCGCGGCCTGCGGGGGCGTCGTCCTGCTGGCCCTGGCCACCGGACGCCGCAGATCGCTCATTCCGGCGCTGGCGACAGCGGTCCTGCTCCTCGTGCTGTACGACCCTTGGCTGGCCCGCAGTTACGGCTTCCTGCTCTCCGTGCTGGCCACCGGCGCCCTGCTCACGCTCGCGCCCCGCTTGAGCGAGGCACTGCGCCGGCGCCGGGTCCCACCGAGGCTCGCCGAAGGGCTGGCCGCGGCGGCCGCGGCACAGGCGTTGTGCGCGCCCGTCGTCGCCGTGCTGTCGGCGCGGGTGAGTCTGGTGGCAGTGCCGTGCAATCTGCTCGCCGAGATCGCGGTGGCGCCCGCCACCGTGCTGGGGTTCGCGGCGCTGGCGACGGCGCCCGTGCTGATGCCGGTGGCCAAGGCGCTGGCCTGGTGCGCGAGTTGGCCGACGGGCTGGATCGCGGGCATCGCCCGGACGGGCGCGGCCCTGCCCGGCGGGGGAGTGGACTGGCCGGGCACGTGGAGCGGCGCGGGACTGCTCGCCCTGGTCACGGTGACGGCGCTGCTGCTCGGCCGAAGGCTGCTGAGACATCCGTGGTGGTGTGCCGCGTGCGGGGTGCTGCTCGTGCTCGTCGTCGTGCAGCCGCCACCGCTGACCAGAGTGATCACGGGGTGGCCGCCGCCGGGGTGGAGATTCGCCATGTGCGACGTGGGGCAGGGCGACGCGACGGTGCTGGCGGCGGGGGACGGCAGCGGTGTGGTGGTGGACGCAGGGCCCGATCCCACGCTTGTCGACCACTGCCTGCGCACCCTCGGCATCACCAGGATCCCCTTGATCGTGCTCACCCACTTCCACGCCGACCACGTGGCCGGGCTGCCCGGCGTGCTGCGCGGACGTTCGGTGGGCGCGATCGAGACGACGGGCTTCGAAGAACCCGCGGACCAGGCGCGGTTCGTCAGGAAGGAGGCGGCGGCACGACACATCCCGCTCACCCACGCCGTGGCGGGGGAGCAGCGCCGGACCGGCTCGCTCTCCTGGCAGGTGCTGTGGCCCCCACCCCGCCCGGCACCGGATCCGGACGGCCCGAACGACGCCAGCGTCGCCCTGCTCGCCAGATCGGGCGGACTGCGGCTGCTGCTGCTCGGGGATCTCGAACCTCCGTCCCAGCAGGCGCTGTTGAGATCGCCGGAGGGCGCGCTTCTCGGCGGTGTGGACGTCCTCAAGGTGGCCCATCACGGTTCGGCGTACCAGGATCCGGAGCTGATGCGCAGGGCGGCGCCGCGGATCGCGTTGATCAGTTGCGGGGAGCACAACATGTACGGCCACCCCGCCCCCAGCACGGTCGCGTCGCTGCAGGCCGAGGGCGCGGTGGTGCTGCGGACGGACCGGGACGGCGCCCTCGCGGTCACGGGGGAAGGCAGGGAGCTGGGGGTGGCGCGAGACTGAGCACATGAATTCCGCACAGGTTGATGCCTACCTCCGCCGTCTGGGAGCCGAGCGCCCGCAGCGGGCCGCCGGCGCCACCGCCGACGTGCTGCGCGAGCTGCACCTGCGACACCTGCGGACAGTGCCCTTCGAGAACGTGTCGATCCACCTCGGCGAGGAGATCGTGCTGGAGGAGAAGCGGCTGCTGGACAAGGTGGTCGGGGCACGGCGGGGCGGCTTCTGTTACGAACTCAACGGGGCGTTCGGGGCCTTGCTCGGCGCGCTGGGGTTCGAGGTCACGCTGCTCGCGGCGCGGGTGCACGGGGATGCGGGGCGGCTCGGGATCCCGTACGACCATCTCGCGCTGCGGGTGCGGGCGTCGGACGGCAGCGAGTGGCTGGCGGACGTGGGCTTCGGGGCGCACAGCCACTACCCGCTGGCATTCGGGGACAGGGTGGAGCAGAAGGATCCCGGCGGCAGCTTCCGGATCGTCGAGGCGGGGCCGGACCTGGACGTCGTCGTGAACGGCAGGCCGCAGTACCGGCTGGAGGTGCGGCCCCGTGAGCTCGGCGACTTCGTGGCCGGGGCGTGGTGGCACAGCACCTCCCCGGCGTCGCACTTCGTGCAGTCGCTGGTGTGTTCAAGGGTGACGGAGGACGGAGGGAGGATCACCCTCAGCGGACGCACGTTCAAGGTCACGGGCGCAGACGGGGCGCGTCAGGAGCGGGAGTTGGGCACGGACGAGGAGGTGTTCGGGGCGTACCGGGAGCGGTTCGGGATCGAACTCGGCTGTGTGCCGACGGTGCGAAATCCCCTGGCGGTGACTGATTGAGGTCACATGGCGTCACATGGGGCCAGAGGGGACCAGTGGTTGCTACTCGTGCGTAGACACTCCGTGTTGCCTCGAAAGCCGCAACAGTGATCGAATGTCTCTTCGGCAACAGAAGATGTCGAGGCGCACAGGGGTGGCGTGGATGTTCGGCCGCTGGCTGGGAAACCGAACGAACAGGGTGCAACGGACGAGTCCCCTGGCGGCGGTGCAGACCCCGCCGAGTGCCGGGGTGCTGAGCTGCCGGGTGCTGGATCCGGTCAACGAACCCGTGAAACACGCGGAGTTCGCGGTCAGCGACGCCATGGGACGCAAGGTGGTCGGCGGGGAGACGGACCCCTACGGATCGTTCCTGACGACGGTGCCCGCCGGGGAGTACCGGCTCGCGGTGTCCGCCGAGGGATACACGCCGTTCCGGGCCAGTGCGACCGTCGGGGAGAACGCACTCGCCTCGCTGGGGGATGTGACGCTCCAGGTCGCGAGGCCGCCGGAGCTGCCGCCGGCGGGCGACTGGGAGATCGAACCCACGCATTCCTCGATCGGGTTCACCGCGCGGCACATCGGGCTGGCCCGGATCCACGGCCGGTTCAACTCCTTCGCCGGGGCCGTCCGGATCACCGACCCGGTGGAGCAGTCGGCGATGCATGTGGTGATCGACGCGGCGTCCATCGACACGAACGTCCGGATGCGGGACGACCATCTGCGGTCCGGTGACTTCCTGGACGTGGTGCGCTTTCCGACGCTGGAGTTCTACAGCGAGCGGTTCGTGCACAAGGGCGGGAACCGGTGGGCGGTCACCGGCGCGCTGTCGCTGCACGGTGTGACGCGGACGGTCACCCTCGACACCGAGTACCTCGGGCTCGGCAACGGCATGGAGGGCGAGGTGCGGGCGGCCTGCCGGGCCACCACGGAACTGCACCGGGACGACTTCACGGTGAGCTGGCAGACCATGCTGGCCCGCGGGATCGCGGTGGTGGGGCCGAGCATCCGGGTCGACCTCGACGTTCAGATCGTGCGCAAGGCCTGACCGTCCCTTGGCCGGGGTGCCTGAAAATGGCTCCGTGAGCGATGTGAGACATGTGCTGGTGCTGCCCGACCGCGATGCCGCGGAGGCGGTGGCCGAGGCGCTCGGGGAGCGGTTCGGAGTGAGCGAGGAGCCGCAGCTCGTACGGGACGCCCTGGCCGGTGAGGACGACGCGGAGGACGCGCAGTGGCTGGTCGTCCTGCGCGACGAGGACGGACGGCTGGACCCCGGGGAGCTGGACGAGTTCGCGGGGGAGTGGGACGGGTGGCGGGAGGAGCCGTAGCGCTCCGCTGGATCGCCGGGGACGCGGGTTGAGTGCCGGCTGCGCGCCGGACGTGGCTGGTCGCTCCCCCACTCCCGACTTCTCCCCCGCTCTCGACTTCGCTCGAGCGGGGGGACCCCCATGAGCGGGGGACCCCCATCGCGGCGGAGCCGCATGTCCATACAGCCCCGCGCCCCCGTCGGGCGCGGCCGTAGTCGCCGCGTTGTCAGTGCCCCGTGCCATGCTTGTCGCAATGGCCAGGAAGACTGCTGAAGACGACCCTCTCGCCCCGGTGACGCTTGCCGTGGGCCAGGAGGACCTCCTGCTCGACCGTGCCGTGCAGGAGGTGGTGGCCGCCGCCAGGGCCGCCGACGCCGACACGGACGTACGTGACCTGACACCGGAACAGGTGCTGCCCGGCACGCTCGCCGAGCTGACCAGCCCCTCGCTCTTCGCCGAGCGCAAGGTCGTGGTCGTACGCAATGCGCAGGACCTCTCCGCCGACACGGTCAAGGACGTGAAGGCCTACCTCGGGGCGCCCGCCGAGGAGATCACCCTCGTGCTGGTCCATGCGGGCGGAGCCAAGGGCAAGGCCCTTCTCGACGCCGCGCGCAAGGCCGGGGCGCGGGAGGTGGCCTGTCCGAAGATGACCAAGCCGGCGGATCGGCTGGCCTTCGTGCGCGGGGAGTTCAGGGCGGCCGGGAGATCGGCCACGCCCGAGGCCTGCCAGGCCCTCGTGGACGCCATCGGGAGCGATCTGCGGGAGCTGGCGTCCGCCGTCTCCCAGCTGGTCGCCGACGTCGAGGGGACCATCGACGAGGCCGTCGTCGGGCGGTACTACACGGGGCGGGCCGAGGCGTCGAGCTTCACGGTCGCCGACCGGGCCGTGGAGGGGCGGGCGGCCGAGGCACTGGAGGCGCTCAGGTGGTCCCTGGCCACCGGGGTGGCGCCGGTGATGATCACCAGCGCGCTGGCGCAGGGCGTGCGGGCGATCGGGAAGCTCTCGTCCGCGCGTGGGGGGCGGCCGGCCGATCTGGCGCGTGAGCTGGGGATGCCGCCGTGGAAGATCGACCGGGTACGGCAGCAGATGCGGGGGTGGACACCGGATGGAGTGGCGGTCGCCCTGCGTGCGGTCGCCGAGGCGGACGCGGGGGTGAAGGGTGGCGGTGACGATCCCGAGTACGCGCTGGAGAAGGCGGTCGTGGTGATCGCCCGTACCGCCCGGTCCCGGGGCCGGGCGTAAGGCACGCCGTCGAGAGGTACCGGCCAGGAATGCCCAAGGCCCCGGCATCCCGCCCTGGGGAAGGGCTGGGTGCCGGGGCCTTGGGCTCAAGCTGTCGGATCCGCGCCCGCGTGGCGAACGCAGGCCGCGCGCGGATCCTTCGGGTGCCGGTCGGGAGCGGATGAGAGAGGGCCCGCTCTGGGTCCTTCCGGCGGTTCGGTCCCGCGGGACCGGTCAGATCAGTAAGAGGTTCAGCCCTGGATGGAGGCGACCTTGGAAGCAAGCGCCGACTTCTTGTTGGCGGCCTGGTTCTTGTGGATGACGCCCTTCGAGACGGCCTTGTCGAGCTGACGCGCGGCAGCGCGCTGGTACTCGGTGGCCTTCTCGACGTCACCCGCGGCAGCGGCCTCGCGGGCCTTGCGGATCGCGGTCTTCAGGGAGGACTTGACGGCCTTGTTGCGCAGCCGGGCCTTCTCGTTGGTCTTGATCCGCTTGATCTGGGACTTGATGTTCGCCACTGATTGAGCCTTTTCAGGTTCAGGCACAGGGCCAGGAGCACTCCGCGCAGGAAATACGCAGGAGATACCGGGTCCCGTACCAGGTGATTTCTTGGGAGTTGTGCCTCGCGCCGAGAGGGCAATGAGACACAGCCACCCAGAGTACCAGCGGCCGTCCCGGCGGCCCAAAACGGTCCCCGGTCGCCACCCGTGGGACCATGGAACCTACGTATCGATCCGACCCGAGGCATAAGGCGCCTCAAGAGACAGGACCCTGCGTGCCCGCGACCCCTAACAATGTGCCCGAGCCGAGCCGTACCGACCCGGCTCTGATCCGCAATTTCTGCATCATCGCGCACATCGACCACGGCAAGTCCACGCTCGCCGACCGGATGCTCCAGCTGACCGGTGTGGTCGAGCAGCGGCAGATGCGTGCTCAGTACCTCGACCGGATGGACATCGAGCGCGAGCGCGGCATCACGATCAAGTCCCAGGCGGTGCGGCTGCCCTGGGCTCCGACCCATGAGCCCGGCAACACGCACATCCTCAACATGATCGACACCCCGGGGCACGTCGACTTCACCTACGAGGTCTCGCGGTCGCTCGCCGCCTGCGAGGGGACCGTCCTCCTCGTCGACGCCGCCCAGGGCATCGAGGCCCAGACCCTCGCCAACCTGTATCTGGCGATGGAGAACGACCTCACGATCATCCCCGTACTGAACAAGATCGACCTGCCGGCCGCGCAGCCCGAGAAGTTCGCCGAGGAGCTCGCGAACCTCGTCGGCTGCGACCCGGACGACGTGCTGCGGGTCTCCGCCAAGACCGGTCTCGGCGTCGACGCGCTGCTCGACAAGGTGGTCAAGGAGATCCCGGCGCCGGTCGGCGTCGCGGACGCCCCCGCCCGCGCGATGATCTTCGACTCCGTCTACGACTCCTACCGCGGTGTCGTGACGTATGTACGAGTCGTCGACGGCCAGCTCAACAAGCGCGAGCGGATCCGGATGATGTCCACCGGCGCCACGCACGAGCTGCTGGAGATCGGCACGAACTCGCCCGAGATGCTCGGCGCGGACGGCCTCGGCGTCGGTGAGGTCGGCTACCTCATCACCGGGGTGAAGGACGTCCGGCAGTCCAAGGTCGGTGACACCATCACCAGCCTGGCCAAGGGCGCGACCGAGGCCCTCGGGGGATACAAGGACCCGAAGCCGATGGTCTTCTCCGGGCTGTATCCGCTGGACGGCTCCGACTACCCCGAGCTGCGCGACGCCCTCGACAAGCTCCAGCTCAACGACGCGGCGCTCGTGTACGAGCCGGAGACCTCGGCCGCCCTCGGCTTCGGCTTCCGCGTCGGTTTCCTGGGGCTGCTGCATCTCGACGTCATCCGGGAGCGGCTGGAGCGCGAGTTCGGGCTCGACCTCATCGCTACCGCTCCGAACGTGGTCTACCGCGTCCTCATGGAGGACGGGACCGAGCACACGGTCACCAACCCGAGCGAGTTCCCCGAGGGCAAGATCAACGAGGTGTACGAGCCCGTCGTACGCGCCACGATCCTCGCCCCCAGCGAGTTCATCGGCTCGATCATGGAGCTGTGCCAGACCCGCCGCGGCACCCTCCTCGGCATGGACTACCTGTCCGAGGACCGCGTCGAGATCCGCTACACGCTGCCTCTCGCCGAGATCGTCTTCGACTTCTTCGACCAGCTGAAGTCGAAGACGCGCGGCTACGCCTCGCTGGACTACGAGCCCACCGGCGAGCAGACCTCCAGCCTGGTCAAGGTCGACATCCTGCTGCACGGCGACAAGGTCGACGCCTTCTCCGCCATCACTCACAAGGACGCGGCCTACGCGTACGGTGTGCGGCTCGTCGCCAAGCTGCGCGAGCTCATCCCGCGGCAGGCCTTCGAGGTGCCCATCCAGGCCGCCATCGGCTCCCGGGTGATCGCCCGCGAGACCATCCGCGCCATCCGCAAGGACGTCCTCGCCAAGTGTTACGGCGGCGACATCTCCCGTAAGCGCAAGCTGCTGGAGAAGCAGAAGGAGGGCAAGAAGCGGATGAAGATGGTGGGTTCCGTGGAGGTTCCGCAGGAGGCGTTCATCGCCGTACTCTCCAGCGATGACAGCGCGGGGTCGGGCAAGGGCAAGAAGTAACCGCGAGTAACAACGGGTTGCGGCACCAATCCGGACACAACAGGGGCTCGGCGTACGAAAGTGCGGCGAGCCCCTACGCGTGCGTAGGGTCGCTCTCTGTACGAAGTGACAGGCCGCCGCCCCTTACGAACCGGCCGGTCGGGCTCTACCCTGATCTCTGCTCGATAGTTACTCGCGAGTTAAACAACGTCTTGCGAGTGGATTACAGCCGCAGTCAATACCGCCGCACTTGAGCCAGCCGCGCTGCCGCGGGCCCCGGAGGATGTCGTGAGCGACACACAGACACTGATCGAGAACCGTCCGCCGAGCGTGGCGACCCTCTTCCTGGAACGCGTCGCAGCCACACCGGACGCGGAGGCCTACCGCTACCCGGTGGCGCCCGCCTCCGGTGAGGGACCCGACGAATGGAAGACGCTCAGCTGGGCGCAGGCCGCCGAGCGGGTCTACGCGATCGCGGCCGGTCTGATCGAACTGGGTGTGCAGCCCGAGCAGCGCGTCGCGCTCGCCGCCTCCACCCGGGTCGAGTGGATCCTCGCCGACCTCGGCATCCTGTGCGCCGGAGCGGCCACCACCACGGTCTACCCGCAGACCAACGCCGACGAGTCGGCGTTCATCCTCTCCGACTCCGACAGCCGGGTGCTGATCGCGGAGGACGCGGCCCAGCTCGCCAAGGCGGTCGAGAAGCGCGCCGAGCTGCCCGACCTCACCCATGTCGTCGTGATCGACCCGGCGGGCGTCGAGACCGGCGACTGGGTCCTCACGCTCTCCGAGCTGGAGGCCCGGGGCGCCGCCCGGCTTGAGAAGGACCCCGACCTGATCAAGGAGCGGGTCGGTGCGATCACGTCCGATCAGCTCGCGACCCTGATCTACACCTCGGGCACGACCGGCCGCCCCAAGGGTGTGCGTCTGCCGCACGACAACTGGTCGTACATGGCGAAGGCGATCGCCGCGACCGGGCTGATCAGCGGCGAGGACGTGCAGTACCTGTGGCTGCCGCTCGCGCACGTCTTCGGCAAGGTGCTCACCTCCGGCCAGATCGAGGTGGGGCACGTCACCGCCGTCGACGGCCGCGTGGACAAGATCATCGAGAATCTGCCGGTCGTGCAGCCGACGTACATGGCGGCCGTCCCGCGCATCTTCGAGAAGGTCTACAACGGGGTCGCGGCCAAGGCGAAGGCAGGCGGCGGCGCCAAGTACAAGATCTTCCAGTGGGCGGCCGGGGTCGCCCGCGAGTACGCCAAGGTCGCGCAGGACAACTTCCGGCGCACCGGCACGGCGTCCGTCCCGTTCTCGCTCGGCGCGAAGCACAAGGTCGCCGACGCGCTGGTGTTCGCCAAGATCCGCGAGGCGTTCGGCGGGAACCTGCGGGCGTGCGTCTCCGGCTCGGCCGCGCTCGCGCCCGAGATCGGCTACTTCTTCGCCGGCGCCGGCATCCACATCCTCGAGGGGTACGGCCTCACGGAGTCCTCGGCGGCCTCCTTCGTGAACCCCGGCGAGGCCTACCGCACCGGCACGGTCGGCAAGCCGCTGCCCGGCACGGAGGTGCGTATCGCGGACGACGGGGAGATCCTGCTGCGCAGCCCGGGCATCATGGAGGGCTACCACGGGCTGCCCGAGAAGACCGCCGAGGTGCTGGAGTCGGACGGCTGGTTCCACACCGGTGACATCGGTGAGCTGTCGCCCGACGGGTACCTGCGCATCACCGACCGCAAGAAGGACCTCATCAAGACGTCCGGCGGCAAGTACATCGCGCCCGCGGAGGTCGAGGGGCAGTTCAAGGCGGTGTGCCCGTATGTGTCCAACATCCTGGTGCACGGAGCCGACCGGAACTTCTGCACCGCGCTCATCGCGCTGGACGAGCCGTCGATTCTGCAGTGGGCGTCCGAGAACGGCTTGGCGGGCAAGTCGTACGCCGAGGTTGTCGCCGAGCCGGCGACCGTGGCCCTCATCGAGGGGTATGTCACGGAGCTCAACCAGGGGCTTCAGCGGTGGCAGACCGTCAAGAAGTTCCGTCTTCTGCCGCGGGACCTCGACGTGGAGCACGGTGAGATCACGCCCAGCCTGAAGCTGAAGCGGCCTGTTGTTGAGCGGGAGTACAAGCACCTCATTGATGAGATGTACGCGGGGACGCGCGAAGCGTAGGGGCTGGTGCGGGTTGCTTGGCGGCTGACGGTTCGTTGTGGTTGATCGCGCAGTTCCCCGCGCCCCTAAAAGCTAGAAGCCGCGGCCCCTGGCTACGAGTTCCCGGAGCTCCCGTACCTGCACCCGAAGTGCTGCCAGGTCCGGGGGCTCCTCCGCGTCCAACTGCCGTTCCAGTTCGGCCAGTCTGGTGCCCACCTCGCCGTAGTCCGACTGTTCCTGTGCCAATAGACGTTCCAGTTGTCGGTTCTTGCGGTGGAGGTCCAGGAAGACGGTGACCTTCGCCCGGAGGACCCAGGGGTCGAAGGGCTTGGTCAGGTAGTCCGCGGCGCCTGTGGCGTAGCCGCGGAAGGCGTAGCCGGAGTCGTCCTCCGCGCCGGTCAGGAAGATGATCGGGACGTCCTTGGTCTGGTCGAGCCGCTTGATGTTGGCGGCCGTCTCGAATCCGTCCATGCCGGGCATGCGGACATCGAGCAGGACGAGGGCGAAGTGCTGGCGCAGCAGCGCCTTCATCGCCTCCTCGCCCGAACGTGCGCGTACCAGCGGCTCGTTGAGGGACCCCAGGACGGCCTCCAGCGCGATCAGGTTGTCCTCCATGTCGTCCACGAGGAGGATGCTGGCGCGCTCGTTGGTCGTTGCCTCAGCGCTCATGATGAGTGTGCCTCATTCGGTGTTCGGCCCTGCCGCCGCCGCTTCCTCGGTCGTGCCCGGCTGCGGGGCAGTGGTGTCGGTGGTCTCGTCCGCGCCCTCCGGATCCAGCAGTGCGCAGACGACCGTCAGCAGCTGATCGACGTCCACCGGCTTCGGTACGTAGTCGTTCGCACCCCGGCCGATGGACTTCTCGCGGTCTCCGGGCATCGCCTTGGCGGTCAGGGCGACGATCGGCAGACCGGACCAGCGGGGGGTGCGGCGGATGGCGGAGATGGTCTCGTAGCCGTCCATCTCCGGCATCATGATGTCCATCAGGACCAGTTCGACGTCCGGGTTGCGCTCAAGCGTCTCGATGCCCTCGCGGCCGTTCTCCGCGTACAGGACCGGCATGCCGACGCGGCCGAGGACATGGGTGAGGGCGAAGACGTTGCGGATGTCGTCGTCGACGATCAACACCCGTCGCCCGGGCAGCACTTGACCCGCCCGGCCCGTCTTCCAGGCCTCCAGTTTGGTGGGGGCCGGCCAGGAGTCGTCCACGTCGTGCGTGGCGGTGAACGGCTCGGCGGACAGCTGTTCCGGCATCGGCAGGGCATGCTCCTCGGGGACCGGCCCGGTCGCCGGGTGGCCGGGGCTGACGACGGGGACGTACAGCGTGAAGGTGGACCCCTTGCCGGGCTCGCTGGTGGCGACGATACGGCCGCCGAGCAGGCCCGCGATCTCCCGGCTGATGGACAGGCCGAGGCCGGTGCCGCCGTACTTGCGGTTGGTGGTGCCGTCGGCCTGCTGGAACGCCTCGAAGATCACCGGGAGTTTCTCGGCGGCGATGCCGATGCCGGTGTCCGTGACGGCGAAGGCGATCACGTCGTCGCTGTCGCGGACATGGAGGCGCTCGGGGTCCTTGATCCGGCTCACGCGCAGCTCGACCCGGCCCGACGCGGTGAACTTGATCGCGTTGGAGAGCAGGTTGCGCAGGATCTGCTGGAGGCGCTGCTCGTCCGAGTACATCTCGCGCGGCACGTCCTCGCCGACCGCCACCTCGAAGGCGAGGCCCCGGTCGAGAGTGAGCGGACGGAAGGTGGCGTGGACGTAGTCGAGGAGCTTGATGAGCGGGAGCTTCTTCGGGCGTACGTCCATGCGGCCGGCCTCGATCTTCGACAGGTCCAGGATGTCGTTGATCAGCTGGAGGAGGTCCGAGCCGGAGCGGTGGATCGTCGTCGCGAACTGCACTTCCTGGTCGGAGAGATGGCCGTCCGGGTTGTCGGAGAGCAGCCTCGCCAGGATCAGCAGGGAGTTCAGCGGGGTGCGCAGCTCGTGCGACATGTTCGCCAGGAACTCCGACTTGTACTGGGAGCTCGTGGCCAACAGGGCTGCCTTCTCCTCCAGTTCGGCGTTCGAGCGCTGCAGCTCGGCCTGCTGCTTCTGGAGTTCGTCCGAGCGTTCCTGGAGCTGCATGGCCAGGCGCTGAGACTCGCCGAGCAGGGACTCCGTACGGGAGTTGGCGATGATCGTGTTGATCGCGACGGCGATGGTGTTCACGAACTGGTCGAAGAAGGCCAGGTGCACATCGGAGAAGCGGGAGAAGGAGGCCAGCTCGATCACACCGAGGAGCTTGTCCTCGAAGAGGATCGGGATGATGACGACGCTCGTGGGGGCCGCCTCGCCGAGCCCGCTGTTGATCTTGATGTAGTCCGGTGGGGCCTCCTCGACGAGGATCCGCTTCTTCTCCCGGGCCGCCTGCCGGACCAGGCCGTGCACCGGCAGGCCGCCGGTCTCGATCGTGGTGCCCTGGGCGGAGCCGTATCCGGCGATGAAGGCGAGTCCCTTCGTGGGTACGGCGGTGCGCAGCCCCGCGCTCTCCTCGTCCGGGTCGGCCAGGAAGAACGCGCCGTACTGGGCGTTCACCAGCGGCGTCAGCTCCCGCAGCAGCAGGTCGGCGACCTCCATCAGATCGCGGTGGCCCTGCATCAGGGCCGCCAGGCGGGCCAGGTTGGACTCCAGCCAGTCCTTCGCGCGGGTGGTCTCGCGGAGGTTGGCCACCATCAGGTTGATGTTGTCCTTCAGCTCGGCGACCTCGCCCTGGGTCTCCACGGTGATGGAGCGGGACATGTCGCCCTGGGCCACGGCGGAGGCGACCTCGGCGATCGCGCGGACCTGGGTGGTCAGGTTCGAGGCCAGCTCGTTCACGTTCGTCGTCAGGCGCTTCCAGGTGCCGTAGACGCCCTCGACCCTTGCCTGGCCGCCGAGCTGGCCCTCGGAGCCGACCTCGCGGGCCACGCGGGTGACCTCGGAGGAGAAGGAGGAGAGCGTGTCGACCATCGTGTTGATGGCGGTCTTCAGTTCCAGGATCTCGCCGCGCGCGTCGACGTCGATCTTCTTGGAGAGGTCGCCGTTGGCGACGGCGGTCGTCACCTGGGCGATGTTCCGTACCTGTGAAGTCAGGTTGTCCGCCATGTAGTTGACGTTGTCGGTCAGGTCCCGCCACACACCGGACACCCCGAGCACCTGGGCGCGGCCGCCGAGCCGGCCGTCGGTGCCGACCTCGCGGGCCACCCTCGTCACCTCGTCGGCGAAGGCGCGCAGCTGCTCCACCATCGTGTTGACGGTGTCCTTCAGTTCCAGGATCTCGCCGCGCGCGTCGACGGTGATCTTCTTGGAGAGGTCGCCGTTGGCGACGGCGGTCGTCACCTGGGCGATGTTGCGGACCTGCGACGTCAGGTTCAGCGCCATGAAGTTGACGTTGTCGGTCAGGTCCTTCCAGACGCCCGACACGCCCCGCACCTGCGCCTGGCCGCCGAGGTTGCCCTCGGTGCCGACCTCGCGGGCCACGCGGGTGACCTCGTCGGCGAAGGCGGACAGCTGGTCCACCATGGTGTTGATCGTGGACTTCAGCTCCAGGATCTCGCCCTTCGCCTCGACCGTGATCTTCTTGCCGAGATCGCCCTGGGCCACCGCGGTCGAGACCAGGGCGATGTTGCGGACCTGCGAGGTGAGGTTGTCCGCCATGAAGTTGACGTTGTCGGTCAGGTCCTTCCAGACGCCGGAGACCCCTCGCACCTGGGCGCGGCCGCCGAGGTTGCCCTCGGTGCCGACCTCGCGGGCCACGCGGGTGACCTCGTCGGCGAAGGCGGACAGCTGGTCCACCATGGTGTTGATGGTCGACTTGAGTTCCAGGATCTCGCCCTGCGCGTCGACCGTGATCTTCTGGCTCAGGTCGCCGTTGGCGACGGCGGTCGTCACCTGGGCGATGTTGCGGACCTGCGACGTCAGATTCGAGGCCATGAAGTTGACGTTGTCGGTCAGGTCCTTCCAGACCCCGCTGACGCCCCGAACCTGGGCGCGCCCGCCCAGCTGGCCCTCGGTGCCGACCTCGCGGGCCACGCGGGTGACCTCGTCGGCGAACGCGGACAGCTGGTCCACCATCGTGTTCACGGTCAGCTTCAGTTCGAGCAGCTCACCGGTCGCCTCGACCGTGACCGTACGGGTCAGGTCGCCGCGGGCCACCGCCGTCGTCACCAGGGCGATGTCGCGCACCTGGGCGGTCAGCCGGGAGGCCATCGTGTTGACGGCCTCGGTCACGTCCCGCCAACTGCCGGACAGACCCGTCACCTTGGCGCGCCCGCCGAGCCGCCCCTCGGTGCCCACCTCGCGCGCGACCCGGGTCACCTCGCCGGTGAACAGGGAGAGCTGGTCGACCATCTTGTTCACGGCCCGGCCCAGCCGCCGCAGATCACCGCGCAACTGCCGGTTGCCGTCGTGCAGGTCGACCCGCTGGGTCAGATCGCCGCCGGCCACCGCGTCGAGCACCCGCGTGGCGTTCGCCGCCGGGGCCACCAGGGCGTCGAGCAGCTGGTTCACATCGTTGACCCGGGAGGTCCAGGCGCCCTGTCCGGGGCTCGCCGTGACCCGTTCGTCGAGCCGCCCGTGCCGTACCAACTCCCGCTTGACGCGCTGCACTTCGCCGTTGAAGTGCGTGTTGCGGTCGATGATCTGGTTGAACACGGCCGTCAGCTCGGCCACGATTCCGTGGCCCGTCTCCGGAACCTTCGTGAAGTCGCCGTCCCGGGCGGCGGTCATCGCGGCGAGCAGCGGACGCAGCTCCGATGCTCGGAGTTGTTCCGGTTTTTGACCGTCTTCGAGCACACGCGTAGCACTGTTCTCACTCATGGCGGCCCACTTCGGTAACTCGGCGCTTATGGGCGAGGCCAGTCTGTCACTCTGTCGGCATCGACTGAGGCGTATTCGTCCGAACCGCTCGGGGAGCTGTCCATGGGGGCCATTCCGACGCAACGGGAGACCGCTTCCTGCGCTTGCGATGCGCCTGCACACCTGCACGCGACCGAGCACGGAAGGGTGGACCCGCGTGCGCAGACGTACACGACGATGCCCGGCAGCCCCCTCGCGCCGGGTTCCGCCCGCGCCCTCGTACGTGCCGCGCTCGCCGACTGGACGGAGGCCGGCCTGCCCGGCGCCGAGCACCTCACCGGCCGGCTCGCCGACGACGCCGTGCTCGTCGTCAGCGAACTCGTCACCAACGCCGTGGTGCACGCGGGCACCGAGGTCGAGGTGGAGTGCCGTATGGAGGAGGCGCCCTGCGCGCTCGTCGTGGAGGTCTCCGACCACCATCCCTCCAGGGCGCCCCGCGACTCGGACGCCGAAGCGCCCTACGAGACGGCCGAAGTGCCGTACGGGACACCGGAGTACGGCCGCGGACTGCGCCTGGTCGCCACGCTCGCCGAATCCTGGGGCGTCACCTTCCGCCGGGGCACCAAGACGGTGTGGGCGCGGCTGCCCGCCGAGCGCGGCCCGACCCCGGGCGAGCCGGAGGCGCATGCCGGCCGGCATGCGCTGGAGCGCGGGCTGCGCGCCGCCGAGATACTGGCGCCCGACCCGCAGCGCGCCGAGCGCGACCGGGACTGGCTGCACCGCGGTGCCCTGTCCTTCCTCGCCGAGGCCTCCGATCTGCTGGCCGGGCAGCTCGACGAGAACCTGGTCGCCGCACTCGCCGGACAGCTGATCGTGCCGCGGCTCGCCGACTGGTGCGCGGTGTGGCTGGAGGACGAGGCCATGGGCCGCGGGGGCTGGGCCGACGGCACCGGCGGCGCCGGGCCCCGCCTGGCCCGCGTCTGGCACTGCAGCGAGAACCGCATCGAGGAACTGCGCCGCGCCCTGGAGAAGGACCCGCCGCATCCGCCCGAGACGATCAGCGCCCCGCCGGCGGAGCGAAGCCGGGAGTGGGGGAAGTCCGGGCCGGTCGTGTACCCCTGGCCCGGCGAGGCGCTCGACGTGCGGGACGAGCACGGCGCGGCGCTCGCCTACCGTCTGATCGCGGGCGGCCGGCCGCTCGGCACGCTCGTCATCGGCCGCGCCGGCCTGCTGCGCTTCCCCGACGAGGTCACCGGGCTCGTCGAGGACCTCAGCCGCCGGGTGGCGCTCGCCATCGGCGCGGCCCGTCAGTACGCCCGCCAGGCCACCATCAGCCAGGTCCTGCAGCGCGGCCTCCTGCCCGCCGCCGTCGCCGAGATCCCCGGCGTACGCAGCGCCCTCGTCTACGAACCGTGCGACAAGGGCGGGCCCAGCGGCGATTTCTACGACCTCTTCCCGGCCGGCGACGGCCGCTGGTGCTTCGCCGTCGGCGACGTCCAGGGCAAGGGCCCCGAGGCCGCCGTCGTCATCGGCCTGGCCCGCCCCTGGCTGCGTCTGCTCGCGCGCGAGGGCTACCGCGTCACCGACGTCCTCGACCGCCTCAACCGTCTCCTCCTGGACGACGCGACGGAGGCCGCGGACGCCGCCGCCCGGGCCCTGGTACGGCCGCCCGCCCCCGGCGACGGCCCGCAGACCCGCTTCCTCTCCCTCCTCTACGGCGAGCTGACCCCCTTCGACGGCGGCATCCGCTGCACCCTCGCCTCCGCGGGCCACCCGCTCCCGCTGCTCCTCGGCCCCGACGGGAGCGTCCGCACGGTCGCCCGCCCGCAGACCCTCCTCGGCGTCGTGGAGGACGAGACGTACACCAGCGAGACCTTCGAGCTCCGCACCGGCGACAGCCTCCTGTGCGTCACGGACGGCGTGACCGAGCGCCGCTCCGGCTCCGACATGTTCGACGACGCCGACGGCCTCGCGACCGCCCTCTCCGGCTGCGCGGGCCTGAGCGCCGAGCTGATCGCGGAACGCATCCGCAGGCTCGTCCACGAGTTCGGCGGGCGCCCGCCGGAGGACGACCTCGCGCTGCTGGTGCTGCAGGCGGAGTGAGCATTTCGTACGGTGCTGGACAATGGAAGGCATGCCTTCCGCACTCCCCGACGGCGAGCCGGTCCCCGCCGACGGCGCCCTCCCCGCATCCGCGCTCGCCGGGGCCCCCGACCGCCCCCTCGGCTTCTATCTGCACGTCCCGTACTGCGCGACCCGCTGCGGCTACTGCGACTTCAACACCTACACCGCCACCGAGCTGCGCGGCACGGGCGGCGTCCTCGCCTCCCGCGACAACTACGCGGACACCCTGATCGACGAGATCCGCCTGGCGCGGAAGGTCCTGGGCGACGACCCGCGCGAGGTCCGCACGGTCTTCGTGGGCGGCGGTACGCCGACGCTGCTGGCCGCGGACGATCTCGTACGGATGCTGTCTGCGATCCGCGACGAGTTCGGCCTGGCGGCGGACGCGGAGGTGACGACGGAGGCGAACCCGGAGTCGGTGGACCCGGCGTATCTGTCCGTGCTCCGGCAGGGCGGCTTCAACCGCGTCTCCTTCGGCATGCAGAGCGCGAAGCAGCACGTGCTGAAGGTCCTGGACCGTACCCACACGCCCGGCCGCCCCGAAGCATGCGTCGCGGAGGCCCGCGCGGCCGGATTCGAGCACGTGAACCTGGACCTGATCTACGGCACCCCGGGCGAGTCGGACGACGACTGGCGGGCGTCGCTGGAGGCAGCGCTCGGGGCGGGCCCGGACCACATCAGCGCCTATGCGTTGATCGTCGAGGAGGGCACACAGCTGGCGCGTCGCATCCGCCGGGGCGAGGTCCCGATGACCGACGACGACGTCCACGCGGACCGCTATCTGATCGCGGACGAGGTGATGTCGGCGGCGGGCTTCGACTGGTACGAGGTCTCCAACTGGTCCACCTCCGAGGCGGCCCGCTGCCTGCACAACGAGCTGTACTGGCGGGGCGCCGACTGGTGGGGCGCGGGCCCCGGGGCCCACTCGCACGTGGGCGGGGTGCGGTGGTGGAACGTGAAGCACCCGGGCGCGTATGCGGCTGCGCTGGCGGCGGGGCGGTCGCCCGGCGCCGGGCGGGAGCTGCTGTCGGAGGAGGACCGGCGGGTGGAGCGGATCCTGCTGGAGCTGCGGCTGCGGGAGGGGGTGCCGCTGGGGCTGCTGCGGGAGGAGGGGCTTGCGGCTTCTCGGCGGGCGCTGGGGGAGGGCCTGCTGGAGGCGGGGCCGTATGAGGAGGGTCGGGGTGTGCTGACGTTGCGGGGGCGGTTGCTGGCGGATGCGGTGGTGCGGGATCTGGTGGACTGATCACTCGTGGGGGTGGTTGCCCCCTGGGAGCCCTGGCCTTGGCGTGTCCCGCTTTGAGGGTGCGTCCATGAAAGACCGGCAGGTGATCGATTTCTTCGGCACGCTTGACGTCCCCGAGGGGATCAGGGCCGAGCTTTTGCGAGGGGACATCGTGATGACGAGATCCCCGGATCTGGTGCACAACTGCACGGTGGCGGAAGTCCAGGATGGTGTTCCGCACAGCCGTTGGCACCGGTTGCAGCGCCAGTACGTCGAGATGCACCGGGAAACAAGCGAGCCCGTTCCGGACATCGTGGTGCTCGAACGGAGTGCCTGCCCGGATTCCGGCCGCCTCGTACCGGTCGAGGCAGTCACCATGCTGGTCGAGGTCGTGTCCAGGGCCAGCGCACACCGCGACTACGTGACCAAACGATCAATCTACGCCGGGTCCGGCGTACCGGTGTACCTGATCGTCGATCCGGAGGCGGCCGCATGCCTCGTGCTCACCGAGCCGTACGGCAGCGGCGAGTGTGCCGACTATCGATGTCAGCGCAGCTGGAGGAACGGGGAGACACTTCACCTGCCGGTGCTGAACATCGCTGTCGACACCCGCGGGTTCAGGACTGTGTTGGAGCCGTGACGAAGTCGATCAGCTCCTCCACCCGCCCCAGCAGCTCCGGCTCCAGGTCCTTGTAGGACCCGACCCGCTTCAGGATCGCCTGCCACACCGCCCCGGTGTTCTCCGAAGGCCACCCCAGCGCCCGGCACACCCCCGTCTTCCAGTCCTGCCCGTGCGGGACCCGGGGCCACGCCTCGATCCCGAGCGACGACGGCTTCACCGCCTCCCAGATGTCGATGTACGGGTGGCCGACGACCAGCGCGTGCTCGCTCGTCACCGCCTCCGCGATCCGCCACTCCTTGGTGCCCGGCACCAGGTGGTCGACCAGCACCCCCAGCCGCGCGTCCGGACCCGGTGCGAACTCCTCGACGATCGACGGCAGGTCGTCCACGCCCTCCAGGTACTCCACGACCACGCCCTCGATGCGCAGGTCGTCGCCCCAGACCTTCTCGACCAGCTCGGCGTCGTGCCTGCCCTCCACATAGATCCGCCCGGCCCGAGCGACACGCGCGCGTGCGCCGGGGACGGCCACCGAACCGGAAGCGGTACGGGTGGGCCGTACAGGAGCCGCGCCGGAAGGCCGTACGAGCGTCACCACCCGCCCCTCCAGCAGGAACCCCCGCGGCTCCAGCGGAAACACCCGGTGCTTGCCGAAGCGGTCCTCCAGGGTGACCGTGCCCGCCTCGCAGCGGATCACCGCGCCGCAGAAACCGGTGCCCGGCTCCTCGACCACCAGACCCGGTTCCGCCGGGACCTCCGGAACGGGCTTGGACTTCTTCCACGGCGGGGTCAGATCGGCAGAGTACTGGCGCATTCGAGTGACGATAGGAGAAGCCGTCGGACGGCGGCTACGACACGCCGAAACGTGCCGCCAGCTCCTCCCGCTGTCTCCGCACGAACCCCGCATCCACCACCGCTCCGTGACCGGGCACGTACAGCGCGTCCTCCCCGCCCAGGTCGAGGAGCCGGTCCAGAGCGGCCGGCCACTGTGACGGTACGGCGTCGGAGCCGGCCTGCGGTTCGCCGGACTCCTCCACCAGGTCGCCGCAGAAGACGACCTCCGGGGAGCCGGGCACCAGCACCACGAGATCGTGGGCCGAGTGGGCCGGTCCGACGTTCGCCAGCAGCACCTGCCGGCCGCCGCCCAGGTCGAGCGTCCACTCGCCGGAGACGTGATGCCGGGGCGGGACCAGCGCGTCGACCGCCTCGTCCGCCGCCCGCGTGTCCAGCCCGTTGCCCACCGCGTCCGCCCGCAGCTCCTCGCGCGCGTGCCGGCCGTCCAGCACCGTGTCGATGCCCACCGCGCCGTACACCTCCGCGCCCGCGAACGCCGCCACCCCGAGGACATGGTCGAAATGGGGATGCGTGAGCGCGAGATGAGTCACACGGTGACCGGCGAGCTCCTGCGCCTCGGCACGCAACCGCGCGCCCTCCGCGAGGCTCGACCCCGCGTCGATCAAGAGCGCCGTGCCCTCCCCGACGACCAGCCCCGTCGTGCAGTCCCAGCCCGGAAGACGGCACCGCCCGACGCCGGCCGCCAGCCGCTCCCACCCCAGCTCTTCCCAAGTCATCGTCATACGGCGACGCTAGCGGTACGCCCCGTTCAACAGGGGCCGACCTTGCCCCGGGTGTACCCCACCGCCGTACACTTGCCGGTAACGGCTGGCACTCGGACGGACAGAGTGCCAGGCGAGCGCCGAGGGGACGACTTCTGGAGGTGTGCGCTGGATGCTGAGTGAACGACGGCTTCAGGTATTGCGCGCCATCGTCCAGGACTATGTCGGCACCGAGGAGCCGGTGGGGTCGAAGGCCCTCACCGAGCGGCACAACCTCGGAGTGTCCCCGGCGACGGTACGCAACGACATGGCGGCGCTGGAGGACGAGGGGTTCATCGCCCAGCCGCACACCAGCGCGGGGCGCATCCCCACCGACAAGGGCTACCGGCTGTTCGTCGACAAGCTCGCGGGCGTCAAGCCGATGTCCGCGCCCGAGAAGCGGGCCATCCAGAACTTCCTCGACGGCGCGGTGGACCTCGACGACGTGGTGGCGCGGACGGTTCGGCTGCTCGCCCAGCTCACCCGGCAGGTCGCCGTCGTGCAGTACCCGTCCCTGACCCGCTCGACCGTGCGGCACGTGGAGCTGCTCTCGCTCGCCCCCGCGCGCGTGATGCTCGTGCTGATCACCGACACCGGCCGGGTCGAGCAGCGCATGGTCGACTGCCCGGCGCCGTTCGGGGAGGCCTCGCTCGCGGATCTGCGGGCGCGGCTCAACAGCAAGGTCGCGGGCCGCCGCTTCGCCGACGTCCCGCGGCTCGTGGAAGACCTGCCCGAAGGCTTCGACGTCGAGGACCGGGGTACGGTCTCGACAGTGCTCTCCACACTTCTGGAGACACTGGTCGAGGAGAACGAGGAACGGCTGATGATCGGCGGCACCGCCAATCTGACCCGTTTCGGGCATGACTTCCCCCTCACCATCCGCCCCGTCCTGGAGGCGCTGGAGGAGCAGGTCGTGCTCCTCAAGTTGCTTGGCGAGGCGGGGGATTCGGGCATGACGGTGCGCATCGGGCACGAGAACGCCTATGAGGGACTCAACTCCACTTCCGTGGTGTCGGTCGGCTACGGTTCGGGCGGCGAGGCAGTCGCCAAGCTCGGCGTGGTCGGACCGACCCGCATGGATTACCCGGGAACGATGGGAGCGGTACGCGCAGTGGCACGGTACGTCGGACAGATCCTGGCGGAGTCGTAAGTGGCCACGGACTACTACGCCGTTCTCGGCGTGCGCCGCGACGCGTCGCAGGAAGAGATCAAGAAGGCCTTCCGGCGGCTCGCGCGCGAGCTGCACCCGGACGTGAACCCGGACCCGAAGACCCAGGAGCGGTTCAAGGAGATCAACGCCGCTTACGAGGTGCTCTCCGACCCGCAGAAGAAGCAGGTCTACGACCTCGGCGGTGACCCGCTCTCGCAGGCCGGCGGCGGTGGCGCGGGCGGCTTCGGCGCGGGCGGCTTCGGGAACTTCTCGGACATCATGGACGCGTTCTTCGGTACGGCGTCGCAGCGCGGCCCGCGCTCGCGCACCCGCCGCGGCCAGGACGCCATGATCCGGCTGGAGATCGAGCTCGACGAGGCGGCCTTCGGCACCACGAAGGACATCCAGGTCGACACGGCGATCGTCTGCTCCACCTGTAACGGTGAGGGCGCGGCGCCGGGCACCTCCGCCCAGACGTGTGACATGTGCCGCGGCCGCGGTGAGGTGTCGCAGGTGACGCGGTCCTTCCTGGGCCAGGTCATGACCTCACGGCCGTGTCCGCAGTGCCAGGGCTTCGGGACCGTGGTCCCTACGCCGTGCCCGGAGTGCGCGGGCGACGGACGGGTCCGCTCCCGCCGTACCCTCACGGTCAAGATCCCGGCCGGTGTCGACAACGGCACCCGTATCCAGCTCGCGGGTGAGGGCGAGGTCGGCCCCGGCGGCGGTCCCGCCGGTGACCTGTACGTCGAGATCCACGAGCTGCCGCATCCGACCTTCCAGCGGCGCGGCGACGACCTGCACTGCACGGTCACCATCCCGATGACGGCCGCGTCCCTCGGCACCAAGGTGCCGCTGGAGACGCTGGACGGCATGGAGGAGGTCGACATCCGGCCCGGCACCCAGTCCGGGCAGTCGATCCCGCTGCACGGGCGGGGGGTCACGCACCTGCGCGGCGGGGGGCGCGGCGACCTGATCGTGCACGTCGAGGTGCAGACCCCGACCAAGCTGGACCCGGAGCAGGAGCGGCTGCTGCGGGAGCTTGCCAAGCTGCGGGGTGAGGAGCGGCCGCAGGGGCAGTTCCAGCCGGGGCAGCAAGGGTTGTTCTCGCGGCTGAAGGATGCGTTCAACGGGCGCTGACCGTGTGCTGGGGGCTCCGCCCCCAGGCCGGAATGGGCCGGATTCGGACTTGTTCGGAGGACGTGACAACATGCCGTCATGTCCTCCGCACTGACCGATCTCTTCCCTCATCCGATCGTGCAGGCCCCCATGGCGGGCGGTGTCTCCGTGCCGCATCTGGCCGCCGCCGTGTGCGAGGCCGGGGGGCTCGGGTTTCTCGCCGCCGGGTACAAGACGGCCGACGGCATGTACCAGGAGATCAAGCAGCTGCGGGGGATCACCAGCCGCCCCTTCGGTGTGAACCTCTTCATGCCGCAGCCCGAGTACGCCGACCCCGGCGCCGTGGAGATCTACGCCCACCAGCTGGCCGGGGAGGCCGTCTGGTACGAGACCGAGCTCGGCGATCCGGACAGCGGCCGGGACGACGCCTACGACTCCAAGCTCGCCGTGCTGCTCGACAACCCCGTGCCGGTGGTCTCCTTCCACTTCGGGGTCCCGAGCCGCGAGGTCCTCGACTCCCTCCGCCGGGCCGGCACCGTCACGCTGGTCACCGCCACCACCCCGGAGGAGGCCCTCGCCGTGCAGCTGGCGGGCGCCGACGCGGTGATCGTGCAGGGCGTGGAGGCCGGCGGTCACCAGGGCACCCACCGGGACAACCCGGAGGCGGACGGCACCGGCATCGGGCTGCTCCCGCTCGTCGCCCAGGTCCGCGAGACCGTGAGCATCCCGATCGTCGCGGCCGGCGGCATCATGCGCGGCGGGCAGATCGCCGCGGTGCTGGCCGCGGGCGCGAGCGCGGCCCAGCTCGGCACGGCGTTCCTCGCCACCCCGGAGTCCGGCGCGAACGCCGTCCACAAGCAGGCGCTCACCAACCCGCTGTTCGTGCGCACCGAGCTGACCCGGGCGTTCTCCGGCCGTCCGGCCCGCGGCCTGGTCAACCGCTTCCTGCGCGAGCACGGCCCGTACGCCCCCGCCGCCTACCCGGAGGTCCACCACCTCACCTCGCCCCTGCGCAAGAAGGCAGCCGCCTCCGGCGACGCGCAGGGCATGGCGCTGTGGGCGGGGCAGGGGCACCGCATGGCGCGCGAGCTCCCGGCCGGGCAGCTGGTGGAGGTCCTCGCCGCCGAGATCGACATGGCCAGGACAGCGTTGACGGGCAAGGGAGACCTGCGATGACCGCGCCGGTGTTCGTCGTCGGATCGCTGGCGGGCGTGGGGCCCGGCTCGATCGTCGAACTGGACGGTCCCGAGGGACGGCACGCGGTGTCCGTGCGGCGGCTGCAGCCCGGTGAGGACGTGGTGCTGACGGACGGTCTGGGCCGCGGTGCCGCCGGTGCGGTCGTGCGGACGGAGGGCAAGGACCGGCTGTTCGTCGAGCCCGTCGAGTTTCCCGTCGAGCCCGAGCCCAGCCCCCGTATCACCGTCGTCCAGGCCCTGCCCAAGGGGGACCGCGGCGAGCTGGCCGTCGAGACGATGACCGAGACCGGCGTCGACGCGATCGTGCCGTGGTCAGCGGCCCGCTGCATCACCCAGTGGAAGGGCGAGCGGGGGCTGAAGGCCCTCGCCAAGTGGCGGGCCACCGCCCGCGAGGCCGGCAAGCAGTCCCGCCGGCTGCGCTTCCCGGAGGTCACGGACGCGGCGACGACCAAGCAGGTTGCCGCACTTCTCGCCAAAGCCGACTTCGCCGCCGTCCTGCACGAGGACCGCGACTACGACAGCGAGCCGCTGGCGACCGCCGAGCTCCCCTCCTCGGGCGAGATCGTGCTGGTCGTGGGCCCCGAAGGGGGCGTGTCGGAACAGGAGTTGGCGCTGTTCTCGGAGGCGGGTGCGAAGGCGTACCGGCTCGGGCGTAGCGTGCTGCGTACATCGACCGCGGGCACCGCGGCGACCGCCCTGCTCCTGGGCCGCACCGGCCGCTGGTCCTGAACGATCACGGGGGAAACACCATGGAACTCGCCCAAGTCCGGCTCCTCGTCAGCGACTTCCCCGCCTGCTACCGCTTCTACGCCGAGGTCCTCGGCCTCAAGCCGCAGTCGGGGGCGACCGCGGGCCCGTACGAGAAGTTCAGCCCGGCCACCGGCTCGGCGGGCATCGCCCTCCAGGACCGTTCGATGATGGCCGAGGTGCTGGACGAACTGGGCGACACGGCAACCGGCCACCGCTCCCTGGTGGTGCTGCGCGTCGACGACCTCGACAGCTACTGCGAACAGATCGCCACCCGGGGCGCCGTCCTCCTGCACGGCCCGGCCCCCATGACGGACCGCATGCGGGTCGCCCATCTCAAGGACCCCGAGGGGAACCTGGTGGAGTTGCAGGAGTGGCTGCTGCTGCGCGGCTGACCGGTAGGCGCCCGCGGGCGCGTTCGTGACCGTATGCGCTCTACCGCCGGACGGCCCACGGTGGCAGGCTGCCGTCCATGGGGGCATTGAGGCGGATTTGGCGGCGGCCGCGAGGACGGCGGGCGGCGGCCGCGATGGGGCTTGCCGTGCTGGGCGTCGGCGGAGCCGTGGCCTGTGATCCGGGTGGGCTGAACTCGGCGGCCGTGGCGTACACGACCGACCAGACCGCGACCAAGGAGCTGAAGCGGCAGCACGTCGACGTGCAGTGGCTCAGCTGCACCGCCAACTACGGCAACAACAAGGTCTCCACGCGGACGGCGCCCTCGGCGAGCGAGACCACGGTCGCCAACGTCGACTGCCAGGGACAGACCAAGGACCGACGGGAGATCACCGTCACCGGCAAGGTCACCCGGGCCGTCAACGGCGCCTGTGTGCGCGGCGACCTCACCGCCAAGGTGGGCGGCAAACAGTGGTTCCATGTGACGGGGCTCGGCAACTGCAACGCGACACCGTCGCCCATCGTCAACAACCCCTCGGGCGGGAACGGCGGGCAGCCCGGCGCCACCGTCACCGTGACGGTCACCAGGACCATCTGGTGCAAGGGGGATCCGAAGTGCTGGCCCGTCGAGGGCAAGTGATCCAAACCGCTGACCCCGGGTGGGGCCGCTGCGTAGGGTGATCGGGTGACACAGCCTGCGACGCCTGCCTATCTCCGGTTTCCGCATCTGCGGGGCGAGTTGGTCGCCTTCACGGCAGAGGACGACGTGTGGCTCGCCCCCGTCGACGGCGGACGCGCCTGGCGGGTCAGTGCGGACAACACGCCGGTCACCCTGCCCCGCATCTCGCCCGACGGCACGACCGTCGCCTGGACCTCCACCCGCGACGGCGCCCCCGAGGTGCACATCGCCCCGGTCGCCGGCGGACCCTCCAAGCGGCTGACCCACTGGGGCAGTTGGCGCACCCAGGTGCGTGGCTGGACCCCGGACGGACAGGTCCTCGCGATCACCACGCACGGCCAGGCCAACCTCCGCCGCAGCTGGGCGCATGCCGTCCCGCTCGACGGCGGACCCTCCACCGTCCTGCCGTACGGCCTCGTCGGGCATGTCGCCCACGGGCCGAGCACCGTCCTGCTCTCCGCACCCATGGGGCGCGAGGCCGCCTGGTGGAAGCGGTATCGCGGGGGCACGGCGGGCAAGCTGTGGATCGACCGGGAGGGGCAGGGCGAGTTCGTACGGCTGCATGAAGAGCTCGGCGGGAACCTGGAGTCCCCGGTGTGGGCGGGGGAGCGCATCGCCTTCCTGTCCGACCACGAGGGTGTCGGGGCGCTGTACTCCTCCCTCGCCGACGGCTCCGACCTGCGCCGGCACACCCCGCTGGACGGCTTCTACGCCCGGCACGCCTCCGGCGACGGCACCCGGGTCGTCTACGCCTCCGCCGGTGAGCTGTGGATCCTCGACGACCTCGACGGCGCCGAGCCCCGCCGTCTCGACATCCGACTCGGCGGACAGCGTGCCGAACGCCGGCCGTTCGCCGTCAACGCCTCCCACTGGTTCGGCTCGGCGGCCCCCGACCACACCGCACGCGGCAGCGCGGTCGCCGTGCGCGGAGCCGTCCACTGGGTCACCCACCGCTCCGGTCCCACCCGTGCGCTCGCCGCCGAACCCGGCGTACGGGCCCGGCTGCCGCGCACCTTCCGCGCCGAGGGCGAGGAATGGGTGGTGTGGGTGACGGACGCGGAGGGCGAGGACGCCCTGGAGTTCGCGCCCGCCACCGGACTGGCACCCGGCGCCACCCCGCGCCGCCTCGCCGCCGGACAGCTCGGCCGCGTCCTCGGGCTCGCCATGGCACCCGACGGCAGCCGGGCCGCGGTCGCCGCGCACGACGGACGCGTCCTGCTCGTCGAGCGGGAGACCGGCGAGGTCCGCGAGATCGACCGCAGCGAGGACGGGGACGTCACCGGCCTCGTCTTCTCGCCCGACTCGGCCTGGCTCGCCTGGTCCCACCCCGGCCCGCGCCCGCTGCGCCAGCTCCGCATCGCCCACACCACCGACCTGACGGTCACCGAGGCGACCCCGCTGCGCTTCCGGGACTACTCACCCGCCTTCACCCTCGACGGCAAACACATCGCCTTCCTCTCCAACCGCTCCTTCGACCCGGTCTACGACGAGCACGTCTTCGACCTCGCCTTCGTGGTCGGCGACCGCCCGCACCTGATCACCCTCGCGGCGACCACGCCTTCGCCCTTCGGCCCGCAGCGGCACGGACGCCCCTTCGACACCCCCGACAAGGACGAGACGCCCGACAGCGAGGGCACCCCGGCCACCCGCATCGACCTCGAAGGCCTCGCCGACCGGATCGTGCCCTTCCCGGTCGAGGCCGCCCGCTACTCCGGTCTGCGGGCCGCGAAGGACGGCGTGCTGTGGCTGCGCCACCCGGTGCAGGGCGTCCTCGGGGTGTCCAGGGCCACCCCCGACGATCCCGACCCCAAGACCGAGCTGGAGCGCTACGACCTCGTCCAGCATCGCCTGGAGCACCTCGCCGCCGACGCCGACCACTTCCGGGTCAGCGGCGACGGCAAGCGCGTCCTGCTGTGGACCGACGGACGGCTGAAGGTCGTACCCAGCGACCGGCGCGCGTCCGGCGACGACGCGAGCGACACCAACATCACCGTCGACCTGACCCGGGTACGGCAGACCGTCGATCCCTCGGCCGAGTGGCGGCAGATGTACGAGGAGACCGGCCGCATCATGCGGGACCACTTCTGGCGGCCGGACATGAGCGGCGTCGACTGGACCGGGGTACTCGACCGCTACCGGCCGGTCCTGGACCGCGTGGCCACCCACGACGACCTCGTCGATCTCCTGTGGGAGGTGCACGGCGAGCTCGGCACCTCGCACGCCTATGTGATGCCGCACCGCGGATACGGCAGCGGGCCCCGGCAAGGGCTCCTCGGTGCCGACATCTCCCGTCACAAGGACGGCAGTTGGCGCATCGACCGCATCCTGCCGACCGAGACCTCCGACCCCGACGCCCGCTCCCCGCTGGCCGCGCCGGGCGTCGCGGTGCGGGCCGGGGACGCGATCGCCGCGGTGGGCGGGCAGCCCGTGGACCCGGTGACCGGCCCCGGACCGCTGCTCGTCGGCACGGCGGGCAAGCCCGTCGAGCTGACGATCTCGCCGGCCGGCGGGGGCGAGGTGCGGCATGCAGTCGTCGTGCCGGTCGCGGACGAGGAGCCGCTGCGGTACCACGCGTGGGTCGCGGACCGGCGGGCCTACGTCCATGAGAAGTCCGGCGGGCGGATCGGCTATCTGCACGTCCCCGACATGCAGGCGCCGGGCTGGGCCCAGATCCACCGGGACCTGCGGGTCGAGGTGGCCCGGGAGGGCCTCGTCGTGGACGTCCGGGAGAACCGGGGCGGCCACACCTCGCAACTGGTCATCGAGAAGCTGGCCCGGCGGATCGTCGGCTGGGACGTGCCGCGCGGAATGCGGCCGGAGAGCTATCCGCGGGACGCTCCGCGCGGTCCCGTCGTCGCCGTCGCCAACGAGTTCTCCGGCTCCGACGGCGACATCGTCAACGCGGCCATCAAGGCACTCGGCATCGGCCCGGTCGTCGGTACCCGCACCTGGGGCGGTGTCATCGGCATCGACAGCCGTTACCGGCTCGTCGACGGCACGCTGATCACTCAGCCCAAGTACGCCTTCTGGCTGGAGGGTTACGGCTGGGACGTGGAGAACCGCGGTGTCGACCCGGACATGGAGGTGGTCCAGCGGCCGCAGGACCACGCGGCGGGACGGGACGTCCAGCTGGACGAAGCGATCCGTATCGCACTGGCCGCCTTGGAGGAGACCCCCGCCAAGACACCCCCGAGCCTGGACTGACGGCCCTGGATACGATGCCTCCGTACTCGATCAGCGTGATCGGTCAACCGGCTTGAGGAGACCACATGGCAGGGGAGCCGCAGGACGACTGCCTGTTCTGCAAGATCGTCGCGGGGCATGTCCCGGCGACGGTCGTCCGCGAGACGGAGACCACCGTCGCCTTCCGGGACATCAACCCGCAGGCGCCCACCCATGTCCTGGTGATCCCCAAGGCGCACTACAAGAACGCGGCCGAGCTCGCCGCCGGTGCGCCGGAGCTCGCCGCCGACGTGCTCCGCGAGGCGCAGTCCGTTGCCGACGAGGACAAGCTGGAGAGCTACCGGATCGTCTTCAACACGGGCGCCGGCGCCGGCCAGACCGTCTGGCACGCCCATGCGCACGTCCTCGGCGGCCGCGGCCTGCAGTGGCCCCCCGGATAACCGACCGTGTCCGTACGTGAATTGGTGGTCCTCGGCACCGCCAGCCAGGTCCCCACCCGGCACCGCAACCACAACGGCTACCTGCTGCGCTGGGACGGCGAGGGCATCCTCTTCGACCCCGGCGAGGGCACCCAGCGCCAGATGCTGCGTGCCGGGGCCGCCGCGCACGACCTCAACCGGATCTGCGTCACCCACTTCCACGGCGACCACTGCCTGGGCCTCGCGGGCGTCATCCAGCGCATCAACCTCGACCAGGTGCCGCACGAGATCACCGCCCACTACCCGCGCTCCGGGCAGCGCTTCTTCGACCGTCTGCGCTATGCCACCGCCTACCGCGAGACGGTCGGCCTCACCGAGGCCCCGGTCGACACGGACGGCCCCCTGGCCGTCACGCCCTCGTACACCCTGGAAGCCCGAAAGCTCTCGCACCCCGTGGAGTCCTACGGCTACCGGCTGACCGAGCCCGACGGCCGCCGGATGCTCCCCGACCGCCTGGCCGCGCACGGCATCAAGGGCCCCGACGTCGGCCGTATCCAGCGGGAGGGCGCGCTCGGCGGGGTGGCCCTGGAGGAGGTCAGCGAGGTGCGCCGCGGTCAGCGGTTCGCGTTCGTCATGGACACCCGGCTGTGCGACGGGGTGCATGCGCTCGCCGAGGGCTGCGACATGCTCGTCATCGAGTCGACGTTCCTCGACGAGGACACCGGTCTCGCGGTCGAGCACGGCCATCTGACGGCGGGCCAGGCGGCGGCGGTGGCGCGGGACGCGGGCGTACGTCACCTCGTGCTCACGCACTTCAGCCAGCGCTATACCGAACAGGACGAGTTCGAGCGGCAGGCGCGCGCCGCCGGCTTCGAGGGCGAGTTGACGGTCGCGCACGATCTTCTCCGAGTGCCGGTTCCGAAACGCCGGTAAGGCACCCGTACGATGCTTTGATGCCCCTCCCCAAAGCTGAACTGCACCTGCACATCGAAGGCACGCTGGAGCCGGAGCTCGCGTTCGAGCTGGCCACCCGCAACGGCGTCGAGCTGCCGTACGCCGACACGGGCGAGCTGCGCAAGGCGTACGAGTTCGAGGACCTCCAGTCCTTCCTGGACCTGTACTACGAGCTCATGGCCGTCCTGCGCACCGAGCGGGACTTCGAGGACCTCGCGAACGCCTATCTGGCCCGCGCCGCCGCGCAGGGCGTGCGGCACGCGGAGATCTTCTTCGACCCGCAGGCGCACCTCGCGCGGGGCGTGGGCATGGGCACGGTCGTGGAGGGGCTGTGGCGGGCGCTGCAGCACAGCGAGTCGGCGCACGGCATCTCCACCCGGCTGATCCTGTGTTTCCTGCGGGACGAGTCCGCCGAGTCGGCGCTTGAGACCCTGGAGGCCGCGAAGCCGTACCTGGACCGGATCACCGGCGTCGGCCTCGACTCCGCCGAGGTCGGGCACCCGCCGGTGAAGTTCCGCGAGGTGTACGAGGCCGCCGCCGCGCTCGGTCTGCGCCGCGTGGCGCACGCCGGGGAGGAGGGCCCGCCGGAGTACATCACCCAGGCACTGGACGTGCTCGGCGTGGAGCGCGTCGACCACGGCCTGCGGTGCATGGAATCCCCCGAGCTGGTCGAGCGGCTGGTCCGGGAGGGCATCCCGCTGACTCTGTGCCCCTTGTCCAATGTCCGCCTCCGGACGGTCGACACCCTCGCCGACCACCCGCTGCCGGCCATGCTGGACGCGGGGTTGGTGTGCACGGTCAACTCCGACGACCCCGCGTACTTCGGCGGCTACGTCGGCGACAACTTCGACGCGGTGCGCCAGACCCTGGGGCTGGGTGAAGACCGCCTGCGCGAGCTGGCCCGCAACTCCTTCCTCGCCTCGTTCCTGGAGGACGACGAGGAGCGGAGGGCGCGGTACCTCTCCGAGGTGGAGGCGTACGAGTTCTAGGCGGCGGTGGTGAAGTCCGGTGCGGGGGTCGTCGTGGGCGCTGCCGGGGGCTGCGCCCCCGGACGGACTGAAACAGCGACCGCGGTCATCGGTACGGTGATCACCAGCAGCCCCACGGCCAGGACCGCACCCATCACCGGGAACCCGGCCTGCGCCGCCAGCACGCTGCCGGTCAGCGGGCCCGCCGCCGTTCCCAGCGAGGACGCCGAGCCGACGAGGACCGCCCAGCGGCCGCGTGGATCCAGGGAGGCCGCCAGGCCGATCACGTACGACAGGACGACCGGGTAGAGCACGTTCCAGGCGATCTCGCCGCTCGCGAAGGTCGTCAGGTCCGTCGCCGAGGCGCTGAGCACGATGCAGCCGGAGATGAGTGCCGTTCCCGCACCGATGGGCAGCGCCCGGCCGAACCGCGGCCCGACCGCTCCCGCGCCGACGACCCCCAGCAGCCCCGCGCCGAGCGCCACCGCGAAGACGGCGCCGACGGTGGCCTCCGCGAGGTGTGCCTGGGCCAGGCCGATACGGCCGCTGACGCCCCACAGCGCGTTCTGGGCGAGCGACCAGCAGAACATGACGAGGGAGAGGACCAGGCCGGAACGCCGATGGGGGAGGCGGGTGCCGCCGAGGGGGCTGTGCGCGACCGCCGTACGGACCGGGAGCCGGCCGGTGAGCGGCCAGACGGCGAGCGCGGTGAGCGCGATCGCGGCGAGCGGCTGCCCGTGGCCCGCGCCCAGGTGGGGGACCGCCAGATAGACGGCACCCGCGAGCGCGGAGACGCCGAGAAGGCCCAGCGTGGTCGTCCGGTGCGGGTCCGGCTGGGCGGCGATCCCGGTGGCGGCGACCGTCGTCGCCGCACCGGAGCCGAAACCGCCGACGAGCGCGCCCGCGACGACCGCGGGAACGACGTGGGTGAGTGCGGCGCCGCCGTAGCCGACGACCGCGAGCAGGAGACCGATGCGGGCCAGGGTGCGCGGGCCGATCCGGTCGACGCGGGAGGCGAGCAGGAAGCCGGCCGCGGCCGAACTCAGCAGCAGCGCACTGCCGATGGCACCCGCCTCGGTGGCGGAGAGCGGAAGCCCCGACTCGAGCCGTCCGACGGTCGTCGGCAGCAGATACGGAGCGAGGTACCCGGCCGTGAAAAGGGCGACGAGGGGCCAGGGGGTGGTGCGAGGGGCGAACACGGGCGTTCCCAGGGCATGCGAAAGAAGCGGCTCAAGAAGGGGTTGGGCGACGACCGTCGAGGGACAGGAACGCGCGGAGAATTTGTATCAAGCACGCGGTTCGCGAAAGAAGCGCGGGGGGTGTGATGTGGCGCACGTTGCGTTTGGGGCGGGAGGGGTCGGGTAGACGAGCCCGCCAAATGGCCTGGTGGGGCGCCTCAGCGCCAGTGGGCCGAGCCTCCCGCGCCCCGTGCCGTCGCCTCGATCTTCAGGCGGATCTCCCGCATCACCGCCACGATCCGCTCCTCGCGCTCCGGCGTCAGCCGGGCCACCGGCACGGAGCAGCTGATCGCGTCCTGCGCGGGGACGTCGTAGCGCAGCGCGAAACCGAAACCGACGATTCCGGCCACGCCCTCCTCGCGGTCGACCGAGTAGCCGCGGGTGCGGACGCGCGCGAGATCCGCCGACAGTGACTCCCGGCCGGTGTGCGTGTTCGGTGTGAGCGCCTGGTACGGCCCCTCGGGCAGCTCCTCGTCGTCCCGCTCGGCGAGCAGCGCCTTGCCGAGCGCGCCCGCGTGGGCGGGCAGCCGGCGGCCGACGCGGCTGATGGTCCGCAGATACTCGTGCGACTCCCGTGTGGCCAGATACGCCACGTCCCGCCCGTCGAGCCGCCCCATGTGGATCGTCTCGCCGAGCGCCTCGGACGCCTCGTCGAGATACGGCCGTACGACGCGCACCCGCGGGTCGGAGTCGAGGTAGCTCGTGCCGGTGAGCAGGGCGTGGATGCCGATGCCGTACAGCGAACCGGTGACGTCCGCACGCACCCAGCCCCTGCCGATCAGGGTCTGCAGCAGCGCGTACATCGAGCTGCGCGGCACGCCCAGCTCGTCCGCCAGCTCCTGCAGCCGTGCCGGTCGGTCGCCGCGCGCGGCGAGCAGTTCCAGCAGTTCGACCGTCCGCGCGGCGGACTTCACCTCGCGTACGCCACCACCTGTGTCCGACATGGGGTGATGTTAGTCGGCCCGTGCCGGACCGGGCCGTTGACTGCTGCTGTTCGCATACCTAGGCTCTGTCTGCATACGTGGATGACATCTGCATGGGGAGACGTGGGTGAGGCGGAGGCAGCTGCGCGGAGGCTGCGCGACGGGATGGAAAATGGTGTGCTCTCCTGCCCGCTGACGTCCTTCCACGACGACGGCTCGCTCGACCCGGAGGGCTTCCGCGCCCATGTCGCGGCGCGGATCGCCACCGGTCCCGCTCACCGACCCCTCGGCCGGCGACCTGGTCGGCCTCGAAGCCCTGCTCGCCACCGGACTCGACCTCGTAGGAGCCGCGCTGTGAACCTCACCATCACCGACGTACGGCTGACGCCGATCCTGGTCGCCGACCCGCCCCTCCTCAACACGCAGGGCGTCCACCAGCCGTACACCCCGCGGCTGATCGTGGAGGTGGTGACGGCCGACGGGATCACGGGTGTCGGCGAGACCTACGGCGACACCAAGTACCTGGAGCTCGCCCGGCCCTTCGCCGCGAAGCTGAAGGGGCGTCAGGTCAGTGATCTGAACGGCCTGTTCGTGATCGCCGACGAGGTCTCGGTGGTCTCCGCGCGCGTCGAGACCCAGGTCGACGTCGGCGGGCTGCGCGGTGTCCAGACCGCCGACAAGCTGCGGCTGTCCGTGGTCTCCGGCTTCGAGGTCGCCTGCCTCGACGCCCTCGGCAAGGCGCTCGGCCTGCCCGTGCACGCGCTGCTCGGCGGCAAGGTGCGCGACGCGGTCGAGTACAGCGCCTACCTGTTCTACAAGTGGGCCGACCACCCCGAGGGCGTGGCCTGCGAGAAGGACGACTGGGGTGCCGCCCTCGACCCGGCCGGGGTCGTGGAGCAGGCCCGGCTGTTCAAGGAGCGGTACGGGTTCACCTCGTTCAAGCTCAAGGGCGGTGTCTTCCCGCCGGACGAGGAGATCGCCGCCGTACGGGCTCTCGCGGAGGCGTTTCCCGGCCATCCGCTGCGGCTCGACCCCAACGGCGCCTGGTCCGTGGAGACCTCGCTGAAGGTGGCCGAGGAACTCGGGGACGTCCTCGAATACCTGGAGGACCCGGCGCTCGGCACCCCCGCCATGGCCGAGGTCTCCGCCGCCACCGGGGTGCCGCTCGCCACCAACATGTGCGTGACGACCTTCGCCGAGATCAAGGAGGCGTTCACACGGGACGCCGTCCAGGTGGTGCTGTCGGACCACCACTACTGGGGCGGACTGCGCAACACACAGCAACTGGCCGCCATCTGCCGTACGTTCGGTGTCGGGGTGTCCATGCACTCCAACACCCACCTGGGGATCAGCCTGGCCGCGATGACGCATGTCGCGTCCACCGTGCCGAACCTGCACCACGCCTGCGACTCGCACTATCCGTGGCAGTCGGAGGACGTGCTCGGCGCGCGGCTGACGTTCGACGGCGGGAAGGTCGCCGTCTCCGACGCTCCCGGGCTCGGTGTCGAGCTCGACCGTGCCAAGCTGCGCCTTCTGCACCAGCGCTGGCTGGACGACGACGGTTCGCTGCGCGAGCGGGACGACGCGGCGGCGATGCGGGTCGTCGAGCCCGGGTGGGTGACGCCGGCGGTGCCTCGCTGGTAGCGCCCCCGCCGCCCCTGCCGACAACGCCGGACGGGTTGAAAGACAACACCGGACGGGCTGAAAGACGATGACCGGTGGGGTGGTGCACACTGGCCTGATCCGCACCATGTCAGGGAGTGCACCGTGAGCGCGTTCAACGGGAAGGGACCAGCACCCATCACAGCGGGACCGGAGTGCCAGGCCCAGGTCGACCCGCTGGCCGTACTGCGCACGCCGGACGATCCCCCCTGGGACGTGTATCTCACCGGCCCCGTCTTCCTCGACATCATCTTCACCGGGCTCGACTCCGCCCCGGTGCGCGGCACCGAGTCCTGGGCCCGCGGGATGGGATCCAGCCCCGGCGGCGTCGCCAACATGGCCACCGCACTGGCCCGCCTGGGTCTGAGGACCTCCCTCGCGGCGGCCTTCGGCGACGACCACTACGGGGAGTACTGCTGGGACGCCCTGGAGCAGGGTGAGGGCATCGACCTGTCCACCTCGCGCAGGGTCCCCGGCTGGCACTCCTCGGTCACCGTGTCGATGGCGTACGAGGGCGAGCGGACGATGGTCTCCCACGGTCACGAGCCACCCCCCGGGACCGTGTTCAACCTGGGCGGCGCCCCCGACCGCGCGCCCCGCGCGCGTGCCGCCGTCGCCTCCCTCACCCCCGGCGGGCGCGCCCCCTGGATCGCCCAGGCCGCGCACCACGGCACCCGCATCTTCGCCGACGTCGGCTGGGACGACACCGGCGCCTGGGACCTGGCGGGCCTGACCGACCTCGAACACTGCGAGGCCTTCCTGCCGAACGCGGAGGAGGCCATGCGGTACACCGGCGCCTCCTCCCCGCGCGCCGCCGCCCACGCCCTCACCGAGCACGTTCCGCTCGCGGTGGTCACCCTCGGCGCGGAGGGCGCGTACGCCGTCGACCGGCGCACCGGGGAGACGGCCGAGGTGCCCGCGATCGCCGTGGAGGCCCTGGACCCGACCGGCGCGGGCGACGTGTTCGTCGCGGGCTTCGTCACCGGCACGCTCGCCGACTGGCCACTGGCGGACCGGCTGGCCTTCGCGGGGCTGACGGCCGCGCTGTCCGTCCAGGAGTTCGGCGGCTCGCTCTCGGCGCCGGGCTGGTCGGAGATCGCGGCCTGGTGGCGGAAGGTGCAGTCGGTGGAGGGGCAGGACCCGGCGGCGCTTCGGCGGTACGCCTTCCTGGAGCACCTGATCCCTCAGGGGGAGGCCGCGAGACCGTGGCCGCTGCGCCGGGCCGTGCCGACGATCGGGTTCAGGCCGGCCTGAGCACACGGCGTGGTGTGAAACCGCGCTTGCCGAAAAGGCCTACGGCGTTGTCAGTCCCCCGGCGTACCCTTGAAACCGCCAGAGCAGCCCAAGTGGCTGGCGTGCCGTTTCGAGGAGGACGAGCAAGGCCTACAGAGCCGGCCCATGACTCAGACACCCACAGCTCACACCCCCGCGCAGGGGCAGGCGAGAGCAGAGTTCACCGTCCCCGCCCAACACCCCATGGTGACCGTTCTGGGGTCCGGCGACTCCCTTCTGCGCGTGATCGAGAAGGCCTTCCCGGCGGCCGACATACATGTCCGGGGCAATGAGATCAGCGCGGTCGGCGACCCCGCGGAAGTCGCCCTCATCCAGCGCCTGTTCGACGAGATGATGCTGGTGCTCCGCACCGGGCAACCGATGACGGAGGACGCAGTGGAACGCTCGATCGCCATGCTCAGAGCGAGTGAGAACGGGGAGAGCGAAGGCCAGGAGACCCCGGCCGAGGTCCTCACCCAGAACATCCTCTCCTCGCGCGGCCGCACGATCCGCCCCAAGACCCTCAACCAGAAGCGGTACGTCGACGCGATCGACAAGCACACGATCGTCTTCGGCATCGGCCCCGCCGGCACCGGCAAGACGTACCTGGCCATGGCCAAGGCGGTGCAGGCCCTGCAGTCCAAGCAGGTCAACCGCATCATCCTGACCCGGCCCGCGGTCGAGGCGGGCGAGCGGCTGGGCTTCCTGCCCGGCACGCTCTACGAGAAGATCGACCCGTATCTGCGCCCGCTGTACGACGCGCTGCACGACATGCTCGACCCGGACTCGATCCCCCGGCTGATGGCCGCGGGCACGATCGAGGTCGCGCCGCTCGCCTACATGCGAGGCCGCACGCTGAACGACGCCTTCATCATCCTGGACGAGGCCCAGAACACCTCGCCCGAGCAGATGAAGATGTTCCTCACCCGCCTCGGCTTCGACTCGAAGATCGTGATCACCGGTGACGTGACGCAGGTCGACCTGCCGACCGGCACCAAGTCGGGCCTGCGCCAGGTGCAGGACATCCTCGAGGGCCTCGACGACGTCCACTTCTCGCGCCTCACGAGCCACGATGTCGTACGGCACAAGCTCGTCGGCCGTATCGTCGACGCGTACGAGAAGTACGACAGCACGCACGGCACCGAGAACGGCACCCACAAGGGCGGCCGGGGCAGGCAGTCCGGGCACAAGGGGCTGTGACATTTAAAAGCAGGAGAAGCAGCAGCACCATGTCGATCGACGTCAACAACGAGTCCGGAACCGAGGTCGACGAGCAGGCGATCCTCGACATCGCCCGCTACGCCCTCGCGCGGATGCGCATCCACCCGCTCTCCGAGCTCTCGGTGATCGTCGTGGACGCCGACGCCATGGAGCAGCTGCACATCCAGTGGATGGACCTGCCGGGGCCGACGGACGTCATGTCCTTCCCGATGGACGAGCTGCGTCCGCCGTCGAAGGACGACGACGAGCCCCCGCAGGGCCTCCTCGGCGACATCGTGCTGTGCCCGGAGGTCGCCAAGAAGCAGGGCGAGGAAGCGCACACCCAGCACTCCATGGACGAGGAGCTCCAGCTGCTCACCGTCCACGGGGTGCTGCATCTCCTCGGGTACGACCACGAGGAGCCCGACGAGAAGACCGAGATGTTCGGTCTGCAGGCGGCCATCGTGGACGGCTGGCGCGCGGAGAAGGGCCTGACCGGCCCGTCCCCGGCCCCGACCGTCTCATGAGTCCCCAGATCGTCGCGGGCGCGATCGCCCTGGTCGTCGTCGCCTGGCTCGCCGCCTGCGCCGAGGCGGGCCTCGCGCGCGTCTCCAGCTTCCGCGCCGAGGAGGCCGTACGCTCCGGCCGGCGCGGCAGCGCGAAGCTCGCCCAGGTCGCCGCCGACCCGACCCGCTATCTCAACGTGGCCCTGCTGGTCCGCGTGGCCTGCGAGATGGCGGCCGCGGCCCTGGTGACGTACGCCTGTCTGCAGCAGTTCTCCGGCACCACCCGCGCCCTGCTGGCCGCGATCGGCGTGATGGTCCTGGTGTCGTACGTCGCCGTCGGCGTCTCGCCGCGCACCATCGGCCGGCAGCATCCGCTGAACACGGCGACGGCGGCGGCGTATGTACTGCTGCCGCTGGCCCGGATCATGGGGCCGATCCCGTCCCTGCTCATCCTCATCGGCAACGCGCTGACCCCCGGCAAGGGTTTCCGCCGCGGCCCGTTCGCCTCCGAGGCCGAGCTGCGGGCGCTGGTCGACCTCGCCGAGGCGGAGTCGCTGATCGAGGACGAGGAGCGCCGCATGGTGCACTCGGTCTTCGAGCTCGGCGACACCCTCGTACGGGAGGTGATGGTCCCGCGCACCGACCTGGTCGTCATCGAGCGCTACAAGACGATCCGTCAGGCCCTGACCCTCGCCCTGCGCTCGGGTTTCTCGCGCATCCCGGTCACCGGGGAGAGCGAGGACGACATCGTCGGCATCGTGTATCTGAAGGACCTGGCCCGCAAGACGCACATCAGCCGGGACGCCGAGAGCGAGCTGGTGTCGACGGCCATGCGCCCCGCCGCGTTCGTGCCCGACACCAAGAACGCCGGCGACCTGCTGCGCGAGATGCAGCAGGACCGCAACCACGTCGCCGTCGTCATCGACGAGTACGGCGGCACGGCCGGCATCGTCACCATCGAGGACATCCTCGAGGAGATCGTCGGCGAGATCACCGACGAGTACGACCGTGAGCTGCCGCCGGTCGAGGACCTCGGCGAGGACCGCTACCGGGTCACCGCCCGCCTCGACATCACCGACCTCGGCGAGCTGTACGGGCTCGACGAGTACGACGACGAGGACGTGGAGACCGTCGGCGGACTGCTCGCGAAGGCGCTCGGCCGGGTGCCCATCGCCGGGGCGTCGGCGGTCGTGGAGGTGCCCGACGGCCGCGAACTGCGGCTGACCGCGGAGGCCGCCGCCGGCCGCCGGAACAAGATCGTGACCGTGCTCGTGGAGCCGGTGGGTCCGACGGATCCGCCGGGCGAGGAGGCGAAAGAGGAGTGAAGCCCGAGGAACTGCGCGGCTTCTGTCTGTCCTTCAACGCGGCGGTGGAGGACTTCCCCTTCGCCCCGGACGTCTCGGTCTTCAAGGTGCTGGGCAAGATGTTCGCCCTGAGCTGGCTGGACGCCCGCCCCCTCACGGTCAACCTCAAGTGCGACCCGGAGGACGCGATCCGGCTCCGCAGCGAGTACAAGGGCCTGATCATCCCCGGCTACCACATGAACAAGCGCCACTGGAACACCGTCACGGTCGACGGCGACCTCCCCGACCGGCTGGTCCGGGAGCTCATCGAGGACTCCTACGACCTGGTGGTGGCCGGGCTGCCGCGCGCCGAGCGCCTCCGCCTGGACCGCCCCTGAGCAGTTCCGCGTACGGCCGTCGCGCGGTACCGGATCCGGCCGGGAGCCGTGCACCCCGTGGCCGGATACGGCCGGTGCCGGTACGTATGCTCGGCTCATGACCGACAGCAACGCGCTTGACCCCGAGGACCGCAAGATCGTCACCCTGGCCCGTTCCGCACGGGCCCGCAACGGCGTGCCCGAGGGGGCTGCCGTACGGGACGAGACGGGCCGTACGTATGTCGCCGGGACCGTCGACCTGGCCTCGCTGAAGCTGAGTGCGCTGCAGACGGCGGTGGCCATGGCGGTGGCGTCCGGGGCGAAGTCCCTGGAGGCGGCGGCCGTGGTGACGGACGCCGAGTCGGCCTCGGCCGAGGACCTGGCCGCCGTACGGGATCTGGGCGGGGCGGACACGCCGGTGCTCGTCGCCGGGCCGGACGGCACGGTACGGACCACCGTCACCGCGGGCTGAAAACCGGCCGCTTCAGAGCCGTCCGGAATTCACCCTTGCCGTTTCTTCACCTCACGGGCATCAATGGAACCGGTAGTTCCGACGGACCGTCAGATTCGCCCCACCCCCCACCCGGCGCCCCGCACCGCGCCTGCCGGCTGTCCGTACGGACCTCTCCCATCCATCCCCACATGGCAGTTCCCAGCTTCGGGAAGGGAGCCGGATCCCCATGAGAGCCAAACGGATCAGTACAGGTGCGGCAGTGGCGGTGGGGGCCCTCGCGGCCGCCTCGCTCGCGTTCGCGCCCAGCGCCCTCGCCGTCACCCCGCAGTCGGCGACGATCACCGCCGACTGCGGAAGCTTCGGCGGCGGAGAGGCCACGCTCACGGCCACCCAGGACGGCACGGCGGCCACCATCACCGTCACGTCCGCCATCACCGCGCCGATCGCCCTGTCCCAGGACTCGATCTCCTCCACGCTCACCCTGGTCAACGCGAGCGGCGGCACCACCGCCTTCACCGGCACCAAGAACCCGGCGATGGCCGCCGGCGACCCCGTCACCGTCGGCCCGCTCTCCGGCACCGTCGCTTCCGGTGACAGCCTGGAGGCCTACGGCGGCTCGCTGCAGATGACCGTCTTCGGCGTCACCATCACCTGCACCGCGACCGGCCCGCAGTCGCCGGGACCGTTCGTGTTCGACTGAGCGCCGCTGTCGACGGACCGTCAGTTCCTGGTCGTCACAAAGGAACTGACGGTTCATCAGTTCATTTCAGCTTCTCCATTGACTTCTCACGCAATCCCCACATCAATGCCCCCAGTGAGCGCAGCAGAGAAGGGGGCACACCCATGGGTTCGACAACCCGAAGACGCCGTTGGGCGTCGCTGCTCGGCGGGACCGTGCTCGCGGTCACCGCGGGTGGTGCGCTGGCCTGTCCGGCCGGTGCCGCCACCAACGTGGACTTCGCCACGCACTGCATCCCGCCCGCGGTCGCGGGCATCCCGCCGATCGACGGTACGACGACCGCGGGCATCGCGGTGGACAACGCCAGTCCGAAGGTCGGCGACACCGTCACCGTCACCTACACCGTCGTCAAGCCCGCCGCCAGCAATCCCACCGCCATCGCCCTGCCGGCCGACATCATGACGCCCACCGGCAAGGTCACTCTCGGCGGTGCGCAGACGGGGGACGTGACGGTCGCCGGGCCCAAGAAGAACGACCCGGTGCCGGGCAACGGCGCCTTCCCGTCGTTCTCCATGACCGGCACCTTCAAGGTCACCGCGGCCGGTTCGATCACGCTCTCGCCCGGCGACTACAACATCCACACCAGCTACATCCTCGAACTGGACACCCCGTGCACGGTGACCAACCCGCCCGCCCCGGTCTCCCAGACCGTCACGGCGACGGATGCCACTCCGGTCAACGACCGTGCCATCACGCTGGGTTCGGCCTCCGGCAACCCCGGTGCCGCCGTGACCGTCAACGGCAGCCACTTCACGCCTGGCGCCACCGTCACCCTCGCCGGGCGCTCCGGGGACACCCAGACCGCGGACAAGGCGACGGTCACCGCCTCCGTCGACGGCTCCTTCAGCGGCTCCCTCGTCGTCAACGACAAGACGACGACGGGGATCGTGGCGTACGAGGGAAGCGCGTGGAGCGTCGGCAAAGGGGCGGGGCCCGCGGCCTACGTCGTGAACGACACCACGCCTGTTCCCGCGGGCAGTCAGAAGGTCACCACCACGGTGAAGGCGGGCACGCTGTCCATGTCCCAGGCCGGGGACTCCGTCGCCCTGTCGGCGGTCGACTTCGGCAAGGGCGGGGCCTCCACCGGCGCCCTGAACGCCGTCACCGTGAAGGACTTCCGCGGCGGACCCGCGGGCTGGTCCCTCACCGGCAAGGTCACCGACTTCACCGGTCCCGGCGCCAAGATCGATGCCGGGAAGCTGAGCTGGACCCCTGCCTGCGCCACCAAGGCGGGCAGCCCGAGCACCTGCCAGGCCGGTTCGGCGGGCACGGTGGGCACTTCGGGGGCGACCCTGGCGTCCACCCCCAACGGGACGCTGACGGGCGGCGAGTTCACCGTGAACGCGGGGCTCTCCCTGGACGTACCGGCGTTCACGCCTCCCGGGTCGTACGCGGGCGTGCTCACCCTGACGCTCAGCTGAGCGTACGGGCGTCCGCACCCGCCCGTTCCCCTCGTCCCGTCGAAGTCCGTGGGGGTCCGCACCCATGCGCAAGCCGTACGTCCTCCTCCTGGGCCTCTTCCTGCTGGCCCTCTTCGTCGCGCCCGCGCCCGCGCACGCCGCCGACAACGGCAGCTGGTCCGTCTACCCGGCCTCCTCGGAGGTCGCCGCCCGCCCGTACTTCTACCTCTCCGCCGACCCCGGGACGACCATCGAGGACAAGGTGGTCGTGGCGAACAGGACCGGACAGCCGCTGAGCTTCCGGCTGTATGCCGCCGACGCCTACAACACCGCCCGTGACGGCGGTTTCGCCGTCAGGACGGTGCAGGAGAAGCAGCGGGGCGTCGGCGCCTGGGCGAAGCCCGCGAAGTCACGCGTGACCGTCCCGGCGCACGGCAGGGTCACCGTCCCCTTCACGCTCCGCGTGCCCGAGGGCGCCGAACCGGGCGACCACCCGGGCGCGCTCGTGGCTCTCGACGAACGGATCGACAGGGGCGACGGCTCCCTCGCGCTCGGTGTGCAGCGGGCGGTCGCCGCCCGCGTCTATCTGCGCGTGGGCGGCCCGACCCTCCCCGCGATCGCCGTGGAGCACGTCCACGTCGTCCACCACCAGCCGCTCGTCCCCGGCCTCGGCGACAGCACGGCGACCATCTCGTACACCCTGCACAACACCGGCAACGTCACCCTCGACCCGAAGGTGGAACTGCGCGCGGAGGGCCTGTTCGGCCGTACGCTCCTGGACCGCAACCTGTCCCGCGTCCCCTCCGAACTGCTGCCCGGCCAGCGCGTCCACCTCGCCGAGCCATGGCGGGGCGCGCCTCAACTCGACTGGGGCGACGTCACGTTGACGGCGAGCGCGACGGACACGCGGAACTCGGAGAGCGCGTCCTTCTTCGCCCTGCCGTGGCCGGCGGCGGTGGTCCTGCTCGTGGTGGCGGTCGCGGGAGTGGTCCTCGTGGTCAGAGCGCGTCGGGGCCGCGCTCTCCCGTCCGTACCCGTACGACCGTCTCGACCGGCAGGGCCCACACCTTCCCGTCCCCGATCTTCCCCGTCTGCGCGGCCTTGACGATCGCGTCGATCACCGCTTCCGAGTCCGTGTCCTCGACGACGACCTCTATGCGGACCTTGGGGACGAGGTCGACCTGGTACTCGGCGCCGCGGTACACCTCGGTGTGGCCGCGCTGCCGGCCGTACCCGCTGGCCTCGGTCACGGTCAGACCGTGCACGCCGAGCTCCTGGAGGGCCGTCTTCACCTCGTCGAGGCGGTAGGGCTTGACGATCGCGGTGATGAGCTTCATGCCTGGGACTTGACCTTCTGGGTGGGGGAGAGGACGGAGGACGAGACCGGGGCGCCGTGGCCCAGGACGCCGTGATCGTATGCGGTCTCGGCGTGCACCGTAAGGTCCAGGCCGGTGTGCTCCTGCTCCTCGCTCGCCCGGAAGCCCATCGCCTTGTCGATCAGCTTGCCGGTGCCGTACGTCACGAGGAAGGCGTACGCGGCCACGACGACCACGGCCACCAGCTGTTTGCCGAGCTGGGCGAGCCCGCCGCCGTAGAGGAGGCCCTCGGTGGAGCCGGTCATCGCCTTCTCGGCGAAGACGCCGATGAGGAGGGTGCCGATGACGCCGCCGACCAGGTGGACGCCGACGACGTCGAGCGAGTCGTCGTAGTTGAGCCTGAACTTCCAGCTCACGGCGTACGAGCAGACGACACCGGCGGCGAGGCCGACGACCAGCGCGCCGAGGAGCGAGACGGAGCCGCAGGAGGGTGTGATGGCGACCAGGCCCGCGACGGCACCAGAGGCCGCGCCCAGGGTCGTCGGGTGACCGTCCCTCTTCTGTTCGACGAAGAGCCAGCCGAGCAGGCCGGTGCAGCCGGCGGCGAGGGTGTTGAGGAAGGCGGCAGCGGCGAGACCGCTGGCACCGAGGGCGGAGCCCGCGTTGAAGCCGAACCAGCCGAACCAGAGCAGGCCCGCGCCCAGCATCACCATGGGCAGGTTGTGCGGACGCATCGCGTCCTTCTTGAAGCCGAGCCGCGGGCCGAGGACCAGGCAGAGGGCCAGACCCGAGGCGCCGGAGGTGATTTCCACCGGGAGTCCGCCCGCGAAGTCGAGGGCGCCGAGGCGGTGCGCGATCCAGCCGCCGGGGCCCCAGACCCAGTGGGTGACGGGAACGTATACGAGCAGCGCCCAGACCGGGACGAACACCAGCCAGGCCGCGAATTTCACGCGGTCCGCGATCGCGCCGCTGATGAGCGCCGCCGTGATGATCGCGAAGGTGAGCTGGAAGGTGGCGAAGAGCAGGGTGGGCACCGTGCCCTGCACGCTGTCGGGCCCGAGCCCCGCCATCCCCGCGTGCCTCAGCCCGCCGATGAGCCCGCCGCCGATGTCGTCGCCGAAGGCCAGCGAGTACCCGGCGGCCAGCCACACCACCGTGACCAGGGCGATCGACACGAAGCTCATCATCAGCATGTTGAGGACGCTCTTCGTGCGGACCATGCCGCCGTAGAAGAGGGCGAGGCCCGGAGTCATCAGCAGGACGAGGGCGGTGGCGGCGAGCAGCCAGGCGGTGTCGCCGGTGTCCGCGTGCGCTGCGGCGAGTGTCGTCACGTCGTCTCCATCGAGGTGGGGGCTCGTCAGAGGGTCACGGGCGTGCGTTTCCGCTTCTGCACGGGCGTGTTTCCGTGATGTTTCGTTGCGTGGAGGTTTCCTGAATCTCACAGGGCGGACAGCGATCGCCCGGTGATCGCTCGGCTGTACGGCAGGGCTCTGTGGATCAGGGAGAATGGGCGCCATGAGCGTTCGTAGTCAGTCATCCGAGCCGTCGGCGTCGTCGGCACCCCACCGCGCCGGCTTCGCCTGCTTCGTGGGCCGTCCCAACGCGGGCAAGTCCACCCTCACGAACGCTCTGGTCGGCCAGAAGGTGGCGATCACCGCGAACCAGCCGCAGACGACGCGGCACACGGTACGGGGCATCGTGCACCGGGAGGACGCCCAGCTGATCCTGGTCGACACCCCTGGCCTGCACAAGCCGCGGACGCTGCTGGGGGAGCGGCTGAACGACGTCGTGCGCACGACGTGGGCCGAGGTCGACGTGATCGGCTTCTGTCTGCCGGCGAACGAGAAGCTCGGGCCCGGTGACCGTTTCATCGCGAAGGAGCTGGCGTCGATCAAGAAGACGCCGAAGATCGCGATCGTCACCAAGACCGACCTGGTGGACAGCAAGACGCTCGCCGAGCAGCTCATCGCGATCGACCAGCTCGGCAAGGAGCTGGGCTTCGAGTGGGCGGAGATCGTGCCGGTGTCGGCAGTCGGTGACAAGCAGGTGGACCTGCTGGCCGATCTGATCGTCCCGCTCCTGCCGGAGGGGCCCGCCCTGTATCCCGAGGGCGATCTCACCGACGAGCCCGAGCAGGTCATGATCGCGGAGCTGATCCGGGAGGCGGCGCTGGAGGGTGTGCGGGATGAGCTTCCGCACTCCATCGCGGTCGTGGTGGAGGAGATGCTGCCCCGCGAGGACCGCCCCGCGGACAAGCCTCTCCTGGACATCCATGCCTTCGTCTACATCGAGCGGCCGAGCCAGAAGGGGATCATCATCGGGCCGAAGGGCGCGCGTCTGAAGCAGGTCGGCATCAAGAGCCGTAAGCAGATCGAGGCGCTGCTCGGTACTCCGGTGTTCCTGGACCTCCATGTCAAGGTCGCGAAGGACTGGCAGCGGGATCCGCGGCAGCTGCGCAAGTTGGGCTTCTGAGTCTGTTCTTTTCAGCCCGTCCGGGGGCACCCCCTCTGGGGGAGTTTGAGGACGAGGCCGTTCAGGCCGATCCGGGGTCTGGGGGCGGAGCCCCCAGGGTCGGGACGGGTAGGGGCGGCGGGGGCGAATCCAAGGCCTGCAGGCCCACCACCCGCAGCAGCTGCAGGCGTTCGTACGACTCCGTGCCCGGGCGGGCCGTGTGGATGACGAGCATGTGGTGGTCGTCCTCGTTGAGCAGGACCTCGCAGTCCAGTTCCAGCAGACCGACCACGGGATGCCGGAAGCGCTTCGTCGACTGCCGGCGCACCGCCACCTCGTGGGCATCCCACAGCCGCCCGAACTCCTCGCTCGATGAACGCAGTTCGGCCACCAGTGCGGCCGGTTCCGGATCGTCGGGACGGGACGCCGCCACCGCCCGCAGGTTCGCCACATGGGCGCGCGCGTGCTCCGCCACGTCCTCGGGAGGGAACAACTCCCGTGCCGTCGGGTCCAGGAAGAAGAGGCGGAGCAGGTTGCGCTCGCGCGGCGGGCGGGCGAACGCGTCGCCGCTCAGCGCCCGCGACATCGCGTTCTGCGCCAGCACCTCGCCGCAGTCGCTCACCACCACCGCAGGTGTGTCGTGCAGCCGGTCCAGGACCAGGAGAAGGCCCGGTCGGACATGGGCGCCGGCCGCTCCATGCCGTGGGGGCTCCTCGCCGGCCAGGTGGAACAGGTGGTCCCGTTCGTCGTCCGTCAGACGCAGCGCACGCGCCAGCGCCGTCAGCATCTGGCGGGAGGGGCGCGGCCCCCGGGACTGTTCCAGCCGCGTGTAGTAGTCCACGGACATGCCGGCCAGCTGCGCCACCTCCTCGCGGCGCAGGCCCGGCGTGCGGCGGCGGGTGCCCGGCGTCAGCCCCACGTCGGACGGGTCGAGGCGGGCGCGGCCGCGGCGCAGGAAGTCGGCGAGTTCGGCTCGGTTCACCTCTCCAGCGTGCGGGAGGCCGCCCGGCTTATCCAGGGACTGCCGATCCCCCGATCGGGAGGTCTCTCCCGGCGGCGACAACCCCGTTGAAGGCTGGGTCGCGACGAGAGGAGCAGAACATGCTGACATTGGTGACCGGAACGACGGGACAGGTCGGACGGCGGTTCGTGCCCAGGCTGATCGCCCAGAGCCGGGCCGGCGAGAAGGTGCGGGTCCTGGTGCGGGACGAGGCACGCGGGGAGCCGTACGCCGAGCTGGGTGCCGAGGTCGTGGTCGGGGATCTGCGGGACGCCGAGGCGCTCGGCAAGGCGGTGGCCGGCGTGGACGCCGTCGTCAACGTCGCGGCCGCCTTCCGCGGGGTGCCCGACGAGGAGGCCCGGGCCGTCAACCGGGACGCGGCCGTGGAGCTGGGCCGCGCCGCGCTGGCCTCCGGGGTGCGGCGGTTCGTGCAGGTCAGCACGGGCTTGGTGTACGGCGTCGGACGGGGCCGCCCGGTGACCGAGGACGACGAGAGCCGGCCCGGCGGGGCGATGTGGGGCGCCTACCCCGAGTCCAAGGCCGAGGCCGAGCGCGAACTGCTCGCCCTGGACGGCATGGACGTACGCGTCGCCCGGCTCCCCTTCGTCTACGGCGAGGGCGATCCGCATCTCGCCCAGTCCCTGATGTGGGCCAAGAACTGGGCGGCCGCCCAGCGGCTGCACATGGGCCATCACGCGGACGTCGCCCAGGGCCTGCTGCGCATCCTGCACGCACCGGGCATCGCCGGCCGGATCTACAACATCGCCGACGACGCCCCCGCCACGGCGGTCGAACTGCACCAGCTCAACGGGGCCGAGGTCCCCGCCGCACTCCACGACCGCACCGACCCGGACCCGTGGCTCGTGATCATGTCCACCGAGCGCATCCGCCGCGAGCTGGGCTACCGACCGTTGTACCCGTCGGTGTACGCGGCCCGGGACGCCGGCGCACTCTAGCCAGGGCTCAGGCCCAGGGCCTGTCTAGTCGACCCCCCTGATCCGCCCCACCAGCACCGCCCCCGCCAGCCCGATCACCGCCGACACCAGGTACAGCACCCGGTAGCCGCCGAGATACGTCACGATCGGCGCGGCGAGGGCGGGTGCCGCGACCTGCGGCAGGGCATTGGCCACGTTGATCACGCCGAGGTCCTTGCCGCGGTCCAGGGCCTTCGGGAGTACGTCCGTCATCAGCGCGAAGTCGACCGAGGTGAAGACGCCGAAGCCGACCCCGAGCACCGCCGCCGCGACGACCGCGCCCGGCCAGGTCTGCCAGCCCGCCAGCGCCGCCGTGGCCACCGCCATCAGCACACCCGACCAGATCACGAACGGCTTGCGCCGACCCGCCCGGTCCGACCAGACCCCGCCCACGACGACCGTGGCAAGCAGCGTCACCCCGTTCACGGCGGTCAGGATCAGCACCCCTTGGTCGGGGTCGCCGTAGTGGAGGCGGTCCCGCAGGTAGTAGAGCAGGTACAGCAGTACCAGTGCGTTGCTGAGGTTGATCAGGAAGCGGGTCAGCCACGCCCAGCCCAGGTCCGGATACCGGCGCGGACTCAGCCAGAACCCTGCGGCGAAGGACCGCCACGACCACTCCGGCCGGTCCGCCGCCGCCAGCCGCAGGTCCTCGTAGCGCAGGACGTACGGCAGCACCCCCACCACCGTGAACACCGCACAGGCCGCATACCCGGCGCCGACGCCCCCGGCCACCGTCGCGAGCCCCGTCCCGCCGACCACGCCCAGGATCTGCGCGGCCCCCAGCCAGCCGCCCACCGAGCCCCGCTGGAGCCGCGGAACACGGTCCGGCACCGCAGCCGTCACCGCCGCGAACGCCGCGTTCAGCGTCAGCTGGACCAGGCACCAGCCGGCTGCCATGGTCCACACCCCGCCCGCGCCCGCGAGCAGCAGCAACGACAGCGCGCCGCCCGCCGCCCCCGCCACGATCCACGGCGTACGGCGGCCCCGGCGGGAGGTCGTCCGGTCCGAGAGGGCGCCGAAGAGCGGGTTGGCGACCAGGGACACCAACGCCCCTGCCCCCGTCACCCACGCCAGCATCGTCTCCTTGGACATGCCCGAGCCCGGCGCGAAGTCCTTCGCCTGGGAGGCCAGCAGGATCTGCAGGGGGCCGTACCAGCCCACCCAGATCGCCCCGTTGGCGAGTGAGAGGGCCGCCGTCCAGCCGCGGCCGACCCGTTCGACGGGCTCGGCGAGTGCCTCCGCGGGCCGGGTGGCGGTCATCTCTGCGCCCGCAGCACATCCCGGAACCAGCCGTACGACGACTTCGGAGTCCGCTGCTGCGTCTCGAAGTCGACGTGCACGAGACCGAACCGGCGCTCGTACCCCTCCGCCCACTCGAAGTTGTCCAGCAGCGACCACACGAAGTACCCGCGCACGTCCACACCCGCCTCGACGGCCTTGTGCAGGGCCCGGAGGTGGCCGTCGAGGTAGGCGATCCGGTCCTGGTCGTCGAGGCCCGGGTACGAGCAGCCGTTCTCGGTGATGACCACGGGCGGGAGGCGGTCGCCGTAGCGCTCGCGGAAGCCGGTGAGCAGCTCCGTCAGGCCCTCGGGGACCACGGGCCAGCCGAAGTCCGTCACCGGGACGCCCTCGATCTGCCGTACCGAGAAGGGGAGTTCGGCCGGGATGGTCAGCCCGCCGAACTCGATGTCCTCGCCCTGCGGGGCGCCCACCCGGGTCGGCGCGTAGTAGTTGACGCCGTACCAGTCGAGCGGTTCCGCGATGACCTTCAGGTCGGACTCGACATCGCCCGGCATCAACTCGGCGATGCCCTCCGGGTACTGGCCGAGCAGCAGCGGGTCGGCGAACAGGCGGTTCAGCAGCAGGTCGTAGAAGCCCGCCGCCTCCACGTCCGCGCTCTCCCCGGACGCCGGCCAGGTCGGCCCGTGCGAGTTCGCGATCCCGATGTCCCTGGCGCCCGACGCGCGCAGGGCCCGTACGGCCAGACCGTGGGCCAGCAGCTGGTGGTGGGCCACCGGCAGCGCGTCGAAGAGCAGCTGCCTGCCGGGCGCGTGCGCGCCCAGCGCATGGCCCAGCAGCGTGTGTTCGGCGGGCTCGTTGAGGGTGATCCACTTCTTCACCCGGTCGCCCAGCCGCTCGGCGACGACGGACACGTACTCCGCGAAACGGGAGGCTGTGTCCCGCTCGAGCCAGTCCAGCGCGACCGGCAGGTCCCAGTGGAAGAGCGTGGGGACCGGCCGTACGCCCGCGGTCAGCAGCTCGTCGACGAGACGGTCGTAGAAGTCGAGGCCGTTCGGCGCGTTCACCCTCGGCCAGGAGATGGAGAAGCGGTACGCGTCCACACCGAGGTCGGCCAGGAGGGCCACGTCCTCGCGGTAGCGGTGGTAGTGGTCGCAGGCCACCGCCGCGGTCGAGCCGTCCTTCACCCGTCCCGGCTCGGCCGTGAAGGCGTCCCACACGGACGGCTCACGCTCGTCGACGGCGCCCTCGATCTGGTGGGCCGAGGTCGATACGCCCCACACGAAGCCGGCCGGGAAGCGGGGGATCGGATTGCCTGCATCAGAAGCCATGGGCGGGATCATCCTTACCGGCGGTAACGGAAGTCAACGCCCAGGCATGAACTGCCGGTTACGCCCCTTCCTTCAGTACCCGGCGGATCAGTTCGCGCTGTTCGTCCGTGAGCCGGGGGTCGGCCGCGTACACCGTCTTCCCGTCCACCGTGATCTCGTAGTTGAAGCCGTCCGGCACCCCGACGGGAGGCGTGCCCCGGCCGGACGCGAGCGCGCGTTCGGCCAGGGCGTGCCACTCCTGGGCGTCGGGCCGGCCCGAGGTGTCCACCTCGGCATGGCGCTCGATGCCCGCGAACCCACCCGTGCGCCTCACCTGAATACGCATGGGTCCCTGTCTAGTACGGAGTTACAGGATCCGCACCCCGACCTGTTCCCACGCCTTCTGTACGGCCTGCAGCTCCTCGCCCTCGTTGAAGCGGGCTTTCGCCGCGGCGACCGTGAGCTTCGCGAAGTCGTTGAACAGCGCCTGCGAGGACAGCTCGCCGCCGGTCAGGACGTCGTACCAGATCTGCCCCGCCTTCTCCCAGGCATGGCCGCCGAGCGCGGAGGCGACCAGGTAGAACGCGTGGTTGGGGATGCCGGAGTTGATGTGGACGCCGCCGTTGTCGCGGCCGGTGCGGACGTAGTCGTCCATGGTCGCGGGCTGCGGGTCCTTGCCGAGCACGTCGTCGTCGTACGCCGTGCCCGGCTCCTTCATGGAGCGCAGCGCCTTGCCGGTGACGCTCGGGGCGAGCAGGCCCGCGCCGATCAGCCAGTCGGCCTCGGCCGCGGTCTGGCCGAGCGTGTACTGCTTGATGAGCGAGCCGAAGACGTCGGACATCGACTCGTTCAGGGCGCCCGGCTGGCCGTAGTAGGTGAGGTTCGCGGTGTGCTGGGTGACGCCGTGGGTCAGCTCGTGGCCGATGACGTCGATCGGGATGGTGAAGTCGAGGAAGATCTCGCCGTCGCCGTCGCCGAACACCATCTGCTCGCCGTTCCAGAAGGCGTTGTTGTACTTCTCGTCGTAGTGGACGCTGGCGTCCAGCGGCAGGCCGTCGCCGTCGATCGAGTGACGCTGGTAGGCCTTGAGGTAGAGGTCGAAGGTGGCGCCGAGGCCCGCGTAGGCGCGGTTGACCGTGGCGTCCTTGACCGGGGCGGCGCTCTCGGCGCGCACCTTCTTGCCGGGCAGGTCGGTCTTGTGCCCGGCGTCGTAGATGGTGCGCAGCGGCTGGTCCGCCGGTGCCTTCGTCGTGGGCGCGGCCGCGAGGCCGAACTCGGTCGTCACGCGGCGACGCCCGCGCAGCTCGCTGTCGCGCATCAGGGTGCGCCGGGCGGGACCGGAGATTGCGGGGTCGTCGTGCCGTGCCAGCTTGTCGAGGACGTGTGGCGGTACGACGGTGCAGAAGACGGGCTCGAAGCCCCCGTTGGTCGTCATGCCCGGCACCCTTGCACTGAGTTATGCCGGTGTCACTACCCGCAACCATGATTGGTGAAATATACGGACAGGGAAGGGCACGCTCCGTGACGAAGTGGTATGGCGCACTTTTTGTCCCTTTTATCTCGCGGGTCCCGCATACTGATACGGCGCCCCGCATCCGAAGGGGCTCGGCTAGCATGCTGTGCATCATGCGTTTCGGGCTGCTTCTTCTTAGCTGCCGCGGCGAGGGCCTGTAGTCCAGGTCGACTCCCTCCCCGCGGAGCTTGGCGTTGCGTCGTCGGCCGTCCTTCCGGACACCCTGAGGAGCCCGAGTCATCATGGCGAACCGCCAGCAGCCCAGCACCATGCCGATCCACAAGTACGGCCAGTACGAGCAGGTCGACATCCCCGACCGCACCTGGCCCGAGAAGCGGATCACCCAGGCCCCCCGTTGGCTGTCGACCGATCTGCGTGACGGCAACCAGGCCCTGATCGACCCGATGTCGCCCGAGCGCAAGCGCCGGATGTTCGACCAGCTGGTCAAGATGGGCTACAAGGAGATCGAGGTCGGCTTCCCCGCCTCCGGCCAGACGGACTTCGACTTCGTACGGTCGATCATCGAGGAGCCCGGCGCGATCCCCGACGACGTCACCATCTCCGTGCTGACCCAGGCCCGCGAGGACCTGATCGAGCGCACCGTCGAGTCGCTGAAGGGCGCCAAGCGCGCCAACGTGCACCTGTACAACGCCACCGCGCCCGTCTTCCGCCGGGTGGTGTTCCGCGGCTCCAAGGAGCAGATCAAGCAGATCGCCGTCGACGGCACCCGCCTGGTCATGGAGTACGCCGAGAAGCTGCTGGGCCCGGAGACCGAGTTCGGCTACCAGTACAGCCCGGAGATCTTCACCGACACCGAGCTGGACTTCGCGCTGGAGGTCTGCGAGGCGGTCATGGACGTCTGGCAGCCCGGTCCGGGCCGCGAGATCATCCTCAACCTGCCCGCCACCGTTGAGCGTTCGACCCCGTCGACCCACGCCGACCGCTTCGAGTGGATGGGCCGCAACCTGTCCCGCCGCGAGCACGTCTGTCTGTCGATCCACCCGCACAACGACCGCGGCACCGCCGTCGCCGCCGCCGAGCTGGCGCTGATGGCCGGCGCCGACCGCGTGGAGGGCTGCCTGTTCGGACAGGGCGAGCGCACCGGCAACGTCGACCTGGTCACCCTGGGCATGAACCTGTTCTCGCAGGGCGTCGACCCGCAGATCGACTTCTCCGACATCGACGAGATCCGTCGCGTGTGGGAGTACTGCAACCAGATGGAGGTCCACCCGCGCCACCCGTACGTGGGCGACCTGGTCTACACGTCCTTCTCCGGCTCCCACCAGGACGCCATCAAGAAGGGCTTCGACGCGATGGAGGCCGACGCGGCCGCCAAGGGCGTCACCGTCGACGACATCGAGTGGGCGGTCCCGTACCTGCCGATCGACCCGAAGGACGTCGGCCGCTCCTACGAGGCCGTCATCCGGGTCAACTCGCAGTCCGGCAAGGGCGGTATCGCCTACGTCCTGAAGAACGACCACAAGCTGGACCTGCCCCGCCGGATGCAGATCGAGTTCTCGAGGATCATCCAGGCGAAGACGGACGCCGAGGGCGGCGAGGTCACCGGCGGCGACATCTGGGCGGTGTTCCAGGACGAGTACCTGCCGAACCCCGAGAACCCGTGGGGCCGTATTCAGGTCAAGAACGGCCAGTCGACGACCGACACCGACGGCGTGGACACGCTGCGGGTCGAGGCGACGGTCGAAGGCGAGGACACGGTCCTGACCGGTAGCGGCAACGGTCCGATCTCCGCCTTCTTCGACGCGCTGCAGAAGGTGGGCGTGGACGCCCGCCTGCTGGACTACCAGGAGCACACGATGAGCGAGGGCGCCTCCGCGCAGGCCGCCTCCTACATCGAATGCGCGATCGACGACAAGGTCCTGTGGGGAATCGGCATCGACGCGAACACGACGCGTGCGTCGCTGAAGGCGGTTGTCTCAGCGGTCAACCGAGCCGCCCGCTGACCCGTCTGACCGGGCATTTCGGGGCCCTGATCGTCGTATACGGCGATCAGGGCCCCGTCGCTTATCGGCCATCTGTTCGTGGAGGTCACGGAAAGGTCTCTTCCAGGGTGCTGACTACGCCTCTCCGATGTGGCTAACATCACGGACACCGCTGCGATGTTGCCGCGGTGTTAAGGAGGTGCGACGTGCTGCCAGTACGGGGACGAAACGGCCGAGCCGCCAGGCCTGCGCGCCTCCTGGGCACCCGCACCGCGTGGACACCCGTCGGGGACGGCGAGTTCTTCTGCCCGGGCTGCGGGGGCGACCGCAACTACCAGCGGCTGACCGGCCACCGCCGTTTCATCCTGCTGGGGGTGCCCGTGCTGCCGCGCGGCGAGACCGCGCCGGTCGTCGAATGCGCCGCCTGCCGCCGCCACTTCGGCACGGACGTCCTCGACCACCCCACCACCACCCGCTTCTCGGCGATGCTCCGCGACGCCGTCCACACCGTCGCCCTCGCGGTGCTGGCCGCGGGCGGCACCTGTTCCCGCACGGCACTGGAGGCCGCCGCGAGCACGGTCCGCGCGGCCGGCTTCGACGACTGCACCGAGGACCAGCTGAACGCGCTCGTCGAGGCCCTGTCCGCGGACACCGGCCGGGTCTACGGCCAGTCCTGCGGCGCCGGACTCGCCATAGAGCTGCACGAGGCCCTGGACCCGCTGGCCCCGCACCTCGCCCCGGTCGGCCGCGAATCGATCCTGCTGCAGGGCGCCCGCATCGCCCTCGCCGACGGCCCCTACACCCCCGCCGAACGCGACGTCCTGTCCACGGTGGGCGCGGCACTGACCATCTGCTCGGACGACGTGACGAGACTGCTGGCGGCGGCGCGTACGCCGTCGTAGCAACCGGCGCGGACAGACCGGGGCGCGTGCGCCGGGATCGAGGGCGCACGACGACGCGGGGGGCACAGACGGGCGGCCTCGCACGGATCTGGTCCGGTGCCGTCCGCGTCCGGGACACTCGGGTCATGGACACGGCGACGGGGGAGTCTGTGGGCGTCGGCAGCCGGGCGGTGCTCGTGGCGGTCGAGGAGTACGGGGCGGGGAGTTCCTGGAATCTGGACGGACCGGTGCGGGACGTGCTGGCCTATCGTGCGTGGCTGCTCGAACAGGGCGTGGCAGCGGACTCGATCAAGGTGCTCGCGTCCCCGCTGCCGGCGAACCGGGCCCTGCTGGAGGCGGCGGGCGTGCACTGGCGGCCCGCCGACCGCGAGCGGGTGCACGAGGTGCTCTTCCGGGAAGTGGCCCCGGCGGCCGACGACTGGCTGTTTGTCGCCTGGGCGGGGCACGGCCTGGTCGATCTGGACGGAAAGCGGCGCCTGGTGTACGCCGACGCGGCCACCCCTGATCTGCGCTGCCTTGACCTGGACGCCGCCCTCGCTGCCTTCCGCTCCGACCTCGCCCCGCGGCACACGCGCCAGCTCTGGCTGATCGACGCCTGCCAGACCTTCACGGACGTGACCACCGTGGGCCACGCCCTGCGCCCCGACCCGGTACCCCGCGGGCGCCTGCGCCAAGCCCTCGGCCAGCACGTGCTGTTCGCCTCCGGGCCCGGCCAGGTCACCACCGGCGTCTTCAGCGCGGCGGCCCTGGAACTGCTGCGCGCCCACCCGGAATGGCGCTACGACAGCGCCCCGCTCGCCGCCGCCCTCCGGGAACGGTTCCGCGCGCAGGGCCCGGCAGCCGCCGTACCGACGACGCTGTGGTCGGAGGGCGGCGGCGCGGAGATCCGCACGGATGCGGGCCGGGCGGTGCCCCGCCGGCGACTGGAAGTGGCGGATTACGAGCGCCTGCTGGGAGCGTTACAAGCCGTCCCGGCCATGCTGGACCCCGGTCTGCGCGCCGTGGTCATCAGCCATCTGCCCCTCGACATCTCCAGCTCCGTGCCGCGCAACGCGGTGCCGCGAGTCGAGATCCTGAGGCTGATCAGCACATGTGCGGCCTTCCGGAACGGGCTGTGGCACCTGTGGAAGGCGGTGTCCCTGGTGGACGCCGGGACGGTGGCGCTCGATGATCTCGAAGCGGTGCTGCAGGACTATCCGGAGTGGTTCACAGCAGAGTGACCGGCCAACAGCCCTACGATCCTGGCTGGTTGACGATGTTTCCGGCGACCGGGGCTTGGGTCATGATGTAAAGGCGGATCGTTCAGGCTCTGGCTGTTCAGGGGGAGGTCTACCGCAGGATGCAGAATCCGGAACCTGCCATCAGGTCGGACCTGCCCGACTTGAACGGCACCTCCCTGGAGGAGCTGCGCACACACGGCGACCTCGACCGGGAGCGTGCCAAGGAACGTTTGTTGAAGACCATCGGCAGACCCGCCAGGAGTGCGTCTCCAGGAAGTGGCGGTGGCTGATGGGACGGACTCCGGCGGCCGGAGAGGCAGAGCCGTTGCACGGGCTCACTCCACGGCAGTTCGAGAGTCTGACCCACGGCGAGGGAGACGCGGACGCACTCGCCGAACTCGTCCGGGCCGAGCACAGCCACCGGCTGCTGCTCCTGGACGTGCTGATGGACGCCCTCACGCCGCTGGCCGGTGCGGCGACCGGCCCGCTGCCCGCGCCGCGCCGCGCCTGGGACCTCCTGGCCGCCGCGCAACGCCGGGCGCCCACGGCGGTACGGGAGCTGCTGGACCTGCCCGAGACGGGTCTGTGGGCCGCCCAGCTGCTCAACCGGCTGTGCCGCCCGCGCCCGCACGAGCTGCCCCTGTGGGCCGACGTCGGACATCTGCACTGCCTCGCGGCGGCGGCTGCCCTGCGCGCGGGCCTCGACTTCTCCTTCCCGCTGCCCTGCGTCGCGGGCCGCGTCGAGCTGCCCGCCCTCGGCCAGGTCAGGCTGCCCGCCCGCGCGGCCCAGGAAGTCGCCGTGCTCGCGGCCCGCGCCGGCACCGTCACGGTGACCGCCCCGCACGGCATCGTACGGCTGCCGGACGACCCGTCACGCCCCGCGCCGGGCTGGCTGCCGCTGCACCACGCGGAGTTACGGCTGCCGGGCACCGCCCCGGTCCGCCTCGCCTTCGACGACCTGGGGCCGCACCGCATCGCACCGCGGCCGACCGGAGCGGCCCGGCGACTGGGCCGACGGACGGCCACCCGGCTGACGCGGCTGGTGCAGGGCGGCGCCAGGCTGGTGGCGGAGGCCGATCCGGCCTCCGCCGCGACCCTCACCGCGCTGCTGCGCACCATCCAGCCCATGCCGGCGTACGAGCTGTTCCGGGTCCGCAGCGCGACCAGCGGCCACGGCGTGGGCGGCCTGGCGCTGTCGTTGCCCGAGTCCGAACTGGCCTGCGCGGCGGCCCTCGTCCATGAGCTCCAGCACAGCAAACTCGACGCGTTCGCCCATCTCTTCCCGCTGACCGAGGAGAAGCCGGGGCCGGGCCGGCTGTACTACGCGCCCTGGCGCGACGACCCGCGGCCCCTGGCGGGCATGCTCCAGGGCATCTACGCGTTCACCGGCGTCGCCCGCTTCTGGCGTGGCCGGACCCGGCTGCCGGGCGGGGCGCACGACCAGCTCGCCTGGCTCGAATTCTCCCTGTGGCGCGGCCAGTTGGCGCAAGTCGTGCCCCGGATCGCGACCGACCCCGAACTCACCGGGGCGGGCCGCAGCCTGCTGGACGGGGTGCACGCCACCGTGTCGGGCTGGTCGGCCGAGGCTCCCGGCGAGACCGCCGCCCGCGAGGCCGTACGGCTGGCGGCGCGGCTCGCCGCCGACCACCGTGCGCTGTGGCGGCTGCATCACGTACGGCCCTTTCCCGAGGACGTCGAGGCGCTTGCCGCGGCCTGGCCGACGGACGACGGGACCACGCTGCCCGACCGGCGTCAGGGGGTGCGCGCCTCGCGCCGCCAGTGGCACCTCGACACGCGGGCCGTGCTCGCCCGTATGGCCCTGGCGGACCCCGTGGCGCTGGACAAGCTCCGCGACACCGCGGACGAGGACGGCGTGCCCGGCGTCACCGGCGCGGTCCTGGCCGACCTCGTCTGGGCAACGGGCGACCCGGCCACCGCCGAGCACCACTACCGGCTCTCCCTCACCGAGGCCCCCACCGCACCGGCAGCCTGGGCCGGCCTGAGACTGACACTGGAGGAGACCGGCCGCGCCCCGTCGGCGCTACGCGCGCTGACCGCCGCACCGGAACTGGTCCGCGCACTCGCCCGGCACCTGCACGCGCGGGTCGAGAGGCAGGTGGACCCCGTTGAACTCGCGGCGTGGGTGGGCCGGGCGGTGGACGCCGGGACATGACGGCGGGCTTCCGTGAAGGGAGATCCGCGGAAGCCCGCCTTGGCAGCTGCGGATGCGGCTACAGGTACATCGGGTCGATGTCGCAGTTGGCCCGGCGCCACTTCAGCGCGTCGTGGTACGCCGGGTGTGCCTCGCCCAGCTTCTCCTTGATCCCCTCCACGGCTTCCGCGTGCAGCAGCTCGGCCTCCTCGCGGCGGCCCAGGGCACGCAGATCGATCGCCAGGTTCACCCGCAGGACGAGCGTGGTGGGGTGGGTCTCGCCCAACTGCTCCCGCACCTGCTCCAGGGTCTGTTCGTCCAGTGCGTGAGCGGCGGCCGCGTCACCCTGCGCGAAGAGGTCGTTGGCCAGGTTGACGGCGGTGGCCAGGGTGTTCGGGTGCTTCTCGCCCAGAGCCTGACGGAACCGGGTGAGCACCGACTCGTTCAGCTTGCGGGCGGCGTCCACCTGGTCCATCTGACGCAGGGTCACGGCGAGGTCGGCCTCGGCGGAGATGGTCTGCGGGTGGTCCTCGCCCAGGGTCTCCTTGTACAGGTCACGGGTGCGCCGGCAGCGGTCCCGCGCCTCCTGGAGTCTGCCAGTCTGCCGCAGGTCGATGGAGTAGTTCAGCGAGATCTGGAGCACGTCGGGCGCCCGCTCGCCGTACCGCTCGGTCAGCGCCGCCAGCGCGATGCTCGTGTTCTTGGCGGCCTCGGCATGCAGACCCGCCTTGCGCTGGGCGACTCCCAGCCGGGCCTTGGAACGGTAGGTCTCCAGATGAGGCTCGCCCAGCAGGGCCTCCGTCTGCTCGGCGTTCTCCGTGCACATGCGCAGGGCCAGCGTGTACTCGCCGAGCTCCTGCTGGTCCAGCGCCACAGAGGCCTGCGAGATCAGCGCCTGGGTGCTGTCGGCCCCGAACATCTCCGTCCTGAGGCGCCAGACGTTGTCGTCCAGCTCCAGGGCCCGCCGGTAGTCACCGTGCACCCGCAGGCACACGGCCAGGTTGAAGGCGTGCGTGATCGTGGTGGGATCGTCGTCCCCGAAGGCCCGCACGGCGTGCTGGTACACGTCCTCGTCGTATTCCAGCGCGCCCCGGAAGTCGCCGCGGACCCTGCGGTCGCTGGCGACAAGGCCCTTGACCACGAGGTAGGGCTCCTCGGTCCCCGGCCCGGCCGGGTCCAGCGTGGCGAGCATGCGCTCGTCGAGGTCGGCGGCCTCGGGGTAGCGGCCCACCCGCCACAGCACCCAGCGCAGGCGCTGGCCGAGGGCCAGGGTCGCCGGGTCGTCCTCACCGAACTTCTCGCACCACTCCTTGTAGACCTGGCTGGTGAATTCCAGGGCCGCCGCGTGGTCACCCCAGTGGTAGAGGTACTCGGCCACGTTGTGCACCATCTGCCGCACGTTGCGGTTCGAGGACTTCGAGGCCTGGGAGCTGATGACGTGCGGGTACAGCTGTCCGAAGCGGGGCCAGTTCTGCGGATCGCGGGGATTGCTCGGCGTGTTGGCCGCGAGCAGCAGATGCGCGCCGTGCTGGAAACGCTCGCGCTGTTCCACCGACATCCGGGCCACCAGCACAGCCTGGACCAGACGGTGCATCTGGATGGCGTTCGTACGGTAGTTGATCTTGGCGAGGGAGTAACGGCTGATCTCCCGGATGGCCCGGCTCAGCCGCATGGGGTCGGTGAAGATGAGATCGAGTTCCGGGGCGATGGATTCCGCCACCGCGATGGAGAAGAACTGTCGGGAGATCGGTTCGGGAGCGAAATAGGAGCACAGCTGGAGCAGCTGCAGTGCACCGGCGTACTTCTTCTCCACGTGGTCCAGGGACACGTTCCACGCGGTGGCGACCGTCTCCTCGTACTGGGGCGGCGCGGAGACCGCCATCAGCTCGGCTCGTTTTTCCTCAAACACCCTCAGATATTCGGCGGCCGGCATGCCGGTCTCCGCGAGCCACGCCGATGCCTGTTCCACGGCGAGCGGAAGGTCGCCGAGGACCTCGGCCAGCATGCCGGCCTCCTCCTCGGTGAGCTCGGAATTGCGCCTGTGCAGGAGCTGGATGCTCTCCGGCCGTGTGAACACGTCCACCTCCAGGGGGTGCGCCAGCGTGTTCCACTGCGGGTTGCGCGAGGTGACGATGACCGAACCGGCGGGGCCGCCCTCCGGCGCGCTGGGGAAGTATCCCTGGACCGCGCCCGGGCTTTCGGCGTTGTCGAACACCAGCAGCCACTTCCGGTAGGGGTTCCCGGTGCGCAGGGCCTCCAGCACGGCCGGTACGGCGGTGTTGGCCTCCGGGGTCACCCGCAGATTCATCTTGCGGGCGAGTTCCACCAGCGACCGCTGGATCTCCGTCGTCAGCTCCGCCGGAATCCACCACACCAGGTCGTACTCGGTCGCGTGCCGGTACACGTACTCAAGGGCCAGCTGCGACTTTCCGACACCACCCATACCGTGCAGGGCATGCGGAAGGACGGCGGTCGGCCCCGAGCGCAGGCCCCTCTCCAGAGCGACCAGGAGTTCTTCGCGGCCCGTGAACATGAGGTTCCGCGGCGGGATGTTTCCTGCCACCTTCAGCTCGGACGCGCGGGAACCGCCTGCGGTCAGACTTGGTTCTTGTCCTCGTTCGGACGCGGCGGGAACCGTGCTCACAGGTGTCTCTCCTTCTCCTGGATCTGCCAGACCTCCCGATGCCGGTGTGGCGCTGGGGGAGCTGTCGTCGTGCACCGACTGCGGGCTCTCCGTCAACGAGGGCGCCGCTGATGAAGGTGCGAAACCTGGGCGTTCAGGGGACCCGACCCGGCCCGGCTCCGGTTCCAGCGAGTCCAGGGCCCGGGCGCGGCGGGCGTGCGGCCCGCTCAGTGCATGCAGGACGGCCCGCTCGACCTCCCTGAACTCACGGTCCGTGCCGAGCGCGCGGGCGGCCTTCCCGCCGTCCCCGCGCAGATACGACAGCAGATCCCGGGCGGCGGCGCTGCGCGGGGCCAGCAGCTCCGCGGCCTGCTCGATCGCCGTCGCGGTGGCGTCCCGGGAGCCGTAGGCCAGCAGTTCCTCGCGTACGCCCGGCTCGAAGACGAAGGACAACCGGTCGTCGGCATAACAGAGAAGGGGGGAGACCAGGCCGCTGAGCAGGAACTCCGCCATGTGTTCGGGGCCGGTCCTCGGCATGGTGCGCCGCTGGACCTCGGTCATCGTGGGCAGGTCGAGCTGGATCGCCGCCATGTGCGTGGCCAGCCGGAACGCCTCGGGCGAGGCCCAGCCGTGGAAGGCGGCGACCCGCTGGGCGGGATCGGCGGAGGGGCCCGGGAGCGGGGGGCGGGGGCGCTCCTGGACGGTGGTGAGGACGGCCGCGAGTTCGATCTCGCGGGGTTCGGCGCCGCCCACGAACCGGGCCCACGGCTCCAGCCAGCCCGCGTCCATTTCGAGTACGGGCACGGGCACTGTCGCCTGCGGGAGGGCGCGGGGGCGCAGGACGTCGGAGAGCGCCTCGGCCGGCTCCCACTGGGGGGTGCGGTCGGCGGCCCAGGGGCCCGAGGCCCGCAGTCTGACGCCGGACGGGTGCAGGCCCGTGCGGTGCCACAGCCGCTGCGGCAGCACATGCAGGACGGCCACCGGCTGCCGTCTGCCCCACAGGGCGAGCAGCCGTTGGGCCGCGCCGGAGCGCCAGGCGGGCGCGGAGCCGTCGGTCAGCACGAAGACGACGGAGCGCCCGGTCGGATCCACCAGGCCGCGCGCCGACACGGGGCGCGTCCCGCGGACCGGGCCGGGCAGGGAGACGGCGGCGCGATCGGCGGACAAGGCGTTCAGCGACAGCTCCGTGATGTCGCGAAAGCCCCCGAAGCGGTGGGCGACCTTGGCGAACCGCGCGATGTGCTCGCGCCACACCGCCATGTGCGGCGCGGTGTCCACGAGCAGCACCGCACGCCAGCGGCGCTCGGGCGTGGGCCGCAGCACCGGGGGCAACGACGGGGCCAGCGCAATGCGTTCGGCGGTGGCCTCCTCGTCCAGTTCCCGTCCGTGCGCGGAGGCCACGGCGGTACGGAAGGCCCGCAGGGCACGCCCCAGCGCCCGGGCGCCGGTCGAGCGCCGGGCGGCCGGCGCGGCCGGTCCGTCCGCGGGCATGGATCCCGGGAGACGGGGCAGGCGATGGCTGGGACGCCCGGCGGTTTCTTCCGTGTGCACGGACCTCGCGTGGTCCGGCAGGGCCGACGGCACGGGTTCGGGCCCGGTGGACCACGCGGTCGTGTCGATGGCGGGGTCTGTGACGGGTGTGGCCCCATGGAGGTCGGGCGTGGGCAGGGGAGGGTCGAGCGCGTCGTCCGGGGCGAGAGGGTTGAGCTCCGGGCCGGTGTCCCCGGCCCCCTCGGGGAGCCGGTCGTGCGCGGACGGCACCGGCACGCCGGTCAGCCACGCGTGTTCGCTGGCCACCCACACCGCGTCGGCGACCTCGCTGGGATGCAGACGGGTGAGCGGCCTGGGTTCTTCGCCGGACGGCGGAGGCGGCCCGTCCCGGCCATGCACGGTCCGCCCGTCCCGCGCCGGGTAGGGTTCGTGAGTCACGCCGGTCCCGCCCCTTCACCGCCCAGCGGGTGCCAGATGGCCTCCAGCAGCTCGGCCCACGCCTCCCCGTCGCCGCTCGCGGGCATGTACTGACCCGACGTCACCAGATGTGCGGCGTTCAGGAGTTGGTCGGCGGCGAGGCCGCCGACCCGGTTGCTGCGATGGAGGAAGTCACGGATCAGCTCCTCCTGGCGGGGGCCGAGACTACTGCCGAAGTGCGCGGCGACCAGCTCGCCGAGGGCCGCCTCGTCGGGGTCGGGAATGTCCAGCCGCAGACAGCGGCGCATGAACGCCTCCGGGAACTCCCGTTCACCGTTGGACGTCAGGACGATCACCGGAAACGTGTGACAGCGCACCACGCCTTCGCTGATCTCCGCGCTCCCGCCCGGGTCGGCCGTGTGCACGGTCGCGACGGGCTCATGCGGCTTCACCCTGACCAGCGGGGGAACCTCGTAGTACCCGTCCTCGAACAGCGTGAGAAGGTCGTTGGGAAGATCGATGTCGCACTTGTCGATCTCGTCGATGAGCAGGACCCTCGGCAGTCGGTACGGCAGCAACGCCGTTCCCAGCGGGCCGAGTTGTACGAAGTCGCCGGTGCCGGCAGGCGAGGGGGCCGGGGCCTGTAACGCCTGGGCGCGCCCTATGGCGTCGTACTCGAAGAGTCCCGAGGCGAGGGTGGTCCTGCTGGTGACCGCCCAGTGCAGGACTCGGCCGAGGCGTAATTCCCGTGCGATGCGGTAGGCCAGGGCCGACTTTCCCACCCCGGGGCGGCCGGTGACCAGGAGCGGCCTGCGCAGCAGCAGCGCGGCGTTGACCAGGCGAACCTCCTCGCTCCGTGGACGGCGGGCCACGCCCGGCCGGCCCAGCCGGCGGTCGGCCTCCTCGTCGTCGGGCGGCTGCGGCATCGCGGGCGGCGTGGCGAAGCTGCGCCAAGGTGGTCCGGGGGGCCAGGTACGCTCGTCGTACGGGACATCGGGGACCGGGTCACCCGTACCCTTGTAGAGAGGTCCTCCGTTCTCCAGCGGCGCGTTCAATCGGTCCCCCCTACAAAGGTGGCGGGAGCGCTTGGTCCCCCGTCAAGAAGATGCTCAGGGTCGTCCCAGATCATGCCCATCGCGCGAATCGTCGCGGGGTCGTACGCAGAGTCCCTGCCGGCGGCGGCGTCGGTCTTCCACTGTTGCGTGCGCCGGGGAAGAGCGGCCAGCCCATCTTCGGCCAACGCTTCCCACATCGCCGCACGCCAGGTGGGCGTGGCGACGCTGTCACGGTGGTACATCAGTACGGGCACTCCCAGTTCTAGGGCCAGCCTCACCTCCTGCATGCCCAACTCGCCCTGCTCCCACGGCGGTTCGCACAACAGCATGCCGACCACATCATCGTCGCTTCCCACAGCGGCGTCCAGTCGTGACAGATGCTTGTCGACGGTGAGCGTCGGCTCCGGGGCACACTCGTGCACAACGCGCCGTGTGTGCTCCGGGTTGCCCCCGAACTCCCTCCAATGTGTCTCGTTCTTCCGCCACTGCGACCAGCGCGCCCGCCATGCGCGGTGGAATTCTCGCCGCTGTATGCGATCGAGGCTGTGAACGGACACCCGGTAGGTGCTGAGCAGCGGATTCTCGAAACCACGGGCGGGATCGCGGTTCCAGAACTCGACCGCCTCCGTGAGCAGTTCCAGGGGCAGGAAGAACTCCAGGGCCACGCTCTCCGACCGGTTGTGCCACATCACCGCCATCTTCGTCAGCAACTCCGCGACGGCCGCCGGAAGTCGATCGCGGGTCACCAGGTCCTGTGGTTCCGCCTCCGGCTGCCGCTGCAGGGCGGCGGAGTCGGCGTACTTCACACAGGCCGACAGGTGGTAGCGCGGAGGCCGAGGGGTGCGCCGGCGGTTGCTCGGCTGGGGCGTGCGGTCGCGGGCCACCCTGATGTACAGGCGGATGACCGGCGGCCCCTCCTCCTCGGGGCCCTCCGGCTGCTGACCTGCGCCGGCCGGGGGCTCCTCCGAGGTGCCGCCGTACGAGCCGCCGACGGCGACCGCCAGGGGGGCGCGTTCGGCGCGGTGCGCCGACTCCAGGTTCCGGCGCAGGCTGTGGAGCCCGTCGGGGCCCTCGGCCAGCTCCCACTTCTCGGCGAAGTGGTCGTTCCAGGCTCTTATCTCCCCTACCGCGGAGGCCAGTTCGGGGCAGTGCGCCAGCCACTCGAGCAGCACCATGGCCGGCGGCAGGCCGCTCGCCGGGGAGTTGAGGTCGGCCAGGTACACGAAGGTCTGCCAGGGCGTCGCGCAGTGCGGGGGAAGGACGTGCCGGCCGCTGGTCGACTCGGCGACGATCGCGGCCAGTTCGGGCAGTTGCAGCTGGAGCACCTGGCGCAGGGGCCGCCAGTCCCTGCCCTCGAAGACCTCATGGGCCCGCCACTCCTCCAGCAGCGGCCGCAGCGGGTCCGCGAGCGCGGGAGCCACCAGGGCGGTCACCCGGGCCAGCGACGCCAGGCCGCGCGGCCGCCCGGCGCAGGCGTGCACCAGGGTCAGGAACTCCAGGTGCGGGGTGGGGTAGCTGTCCTGCGGCAGCCCCTCCAGCGTCTCGTCGAGCATCTGCCGCCAGAACCTGCGGGCACCCTCGGATCCCAGACCGCCGCCGGGGTCCTTGAGCACCGTCACGACGGCCTCTACGAGCTCGAGCTGGACGTCGTCCAATCCGCGTCTCGCCACGCGCGTTCCCCCTCGCACCGTGGTGGGCAAGCCGGCCGGTACACCTGTCGGCACACCGGCTGGAACATGTCAGGATAGGGGCCCTACCCTCCGTACCGCGAACTGCCGTGCCCACGCGGCTCATCGACCCGCGGCCCGGTCCAGCACGCCGCACAGCACCGAGTAGAAGCGCTCGTTGCCCCAGTACGAACTGTGCGCCGCCGACACCGGCTGCCGGTTGTCGACCTCCACGTCCCGCACGTCCGTCGCCTCGGTGCCGAACACCGGCGCCGCCTGGTAGGACAGCAGGTCCCGGCGGTCGTAGACGTTGGTCCACGGCGGGAAGCCCGGGGGCAGGCCGCTGCCGAACGGGCGGGACGGCAGGGCGTCCAGTTCGTACAGCAGCGGCGCCTGCGAGCCCACCGTGACCAGGGCCGCGACCTTGCGGGGGCGGGCACCGGGGCCCGTCGCGGCACCGTCCAGCAGGGTTCCGGAGGCCAGCAGGTCGAAGGAGACGATGCCGCCCAGGCTGTGGCCGAGCAGCACCACGGGGCCGGACTGGGCCCGTACCGCCTCGGCGACGACCGCACGCACCGCCTCACCGCGCACCAGATAGCGCATGATGTCGCCGAAGAAACCCACCGACTTGCCGCTCCAGGCCGTACGGCGGGCCACGGCCAGCCGGTTGCCGAGCGCGCTCTCGAACAGGCGGGCCGAGAAGCGGACCGCCGCCGACACCGCCTCCGGGATACCGCGTACGTCACCGCCGAGCGCCTCGGTGAGACGGTCCACCAACTCGTCGCGCCGCCCGGCCGGCAGGCGTCCGGCATCACCGTCGCTCCGGTTGAGGGCATAGGCCACCAGCGCACGGGCGGCCAGCCGGGGCAGTACGACCGCGGTGGCGCCGGCCGCGGCGGCCCGGCGCAGCTCCGGCGCGCCGTGCAGTGCGTCGGCGGCCTGCTGCAGGGGTACCTCCAGACCCGCGTCCGTCCAGGCCGCGCGCAGCGAGTCGTGGTCGGCGAGGCGCGTCAGGTCGGCCAGCAGCGTGTCCCCGCGCGCGACCGCGCCCGGCACGAACGGCGCCGGCGTGGCGGCGGCCGACGTGAGCACCAGGAGCTCCAGCTCCGCCAGCGGGTCGGCGTACAGCAGCGCCCAGCGTGCCACCTCCTCGTCCTCCGGCGCGGGCGCGGCCGGGCCCTTGCCGGCCTGGTCGACGAAGCCCGGGATGGAGGCGCCGCCGGCCCGCAGATGCGACCCGAGGGCCGAGCCCCAGTCGCACGGCTCCACCCGGACGTCCGGGCGCCGGGCGCTGACCTCGGTACGGATGGTCCTGAGGGCCTTGCCGTAGTCGGGCTCGCGCACGCCGGTTCCGTGCACGAAGAGAAGGGTCACCATGAACGCGCTCCCCCGTCGGATGCGAATGGGACGACTTGCATTGCTACTTGCCCGTACCCGGAAGGGCAAGACCGCACCGGAAATCGGCGGGAGACCCGACCGCGTTACTCCCGCGGGAGTAACCCCGTCGCCCTGCCACCCACGGCAGTACCCCGCAACTCGCCCTCACGCCCGACGAACCGTCCCCCGCCCGCCGGGAGTCTGGAACCGACCCAGACAACCCGACCGGAGGGAGGCCCGTCCATGGGGGCCGTAAGGACAGGAACGCGGGGACGGCGTGCCGTGCCCTGGGTGGTGCTCGGGCTGTGGGTGGCGGCGCTCGTGCTCGCCGGACCGTTCGCCGGGAAGTTCTCCGGCATCCAGCAGAACCGGTCCGTGGACTACCTGCCCGACAGCGCCGACTCCACCCAAGTGGCCCGTATCCAGGACCGGTTGCCGGGCGGGCAGGCCACCGACCTGGTGCTCGTCTACCACCGCGACGGCGGCCTCACCGCCGCCGACCGGGAGAAGGCGGGCGCCCAGGTCGCCGAGATCGGGACCACGTACCAGATCACCGGCACTCCCAAGGCGGTCCCGTCCCGTGACGGCACCACCCTCATGTACCCGGTCTCCAGCACCGGGCCCGGCCAGGACGACAAGGCGCGGGACGCCTTCGTGGACGGGGTGCGCGCTCTCGCGAACGGCGGTGCGGGCCTCAGCGTGGAGGTCGGCGGGCCCGGCGGCCTGCAGACCGACATGAGCAAGGTGTTCGGCTCCATCGACGGCACCCTGCTCTACGCCACCCTCGGTGTCGTCACCGCCCTGCTGATCCTCATCTACCGCAGCCCGTTCCTGTGGCTGGTGCCGCTAGCCGTCGCCGGTGTCGCCGCGGGCATGGCGATGGCCGCCGCGTACGGCCTGCACGAGGCGTTCGGCGTCACCGTCACCGGCCAGAGCGGCGGTGTGATGACGGTCCTGGTGCTCGGCGCGGGCACCGACTACGCGTTGCTGCTCATCTCCCGCTACCGCGAGGAGCTACGACGCCACGAGCGCCCGTACGACGCCATGCGCGCCGCCCTGCGCGGCTGCGGCCCGGCGGTCCTCGCCTCCTCCGGCACCGTCGCCGCCGGACTGCTGTGCCTGCTCGCCGCCGACCTCAACAGCAGCCGCGGCATGGGCCCGGTCGGCATGGTGGGCGTGCTCGCCGCGCTCGTCGCGATGGTCACCCTGCTGCCCGCCCTGCTGGTCCTCCTCGGCCGCCGGGTCTTCTGGCCGCTGATCCCCGCCTTCGGCAGCGCGCCCAAGGCGCGGCGTTCGCTGTTCGCGGCCATGGGCAGCTCGGCCACGCGCCGCCCGGTCGTCGTACTCGCAGGAGGTGCCATACTCCTCGGTGCGCTCGCGCTGGGTGCCCTCAACCTCCCCGGCACCCTCAAGCAGGAGGACTCCTTCACCCGGCGGCCCGAGTCGATCTCCGCCGCCCAGACCCTGGCCCGCGCCTACCCAGGGCACAGCAGCCAGCCCATCACCGTCATCGCCCCCACCGCCAGGGCCGATGCCGTCCTGGCCAAGGCCCGCACGACGGACGGGGTCGCCCAGGCGACGACCGGTCGCACCGGCTCCGGCTGGACGGAGATCTCCGTCTACGCCACCGCGGCCCCCGAGTCGAAGGGGGAGACCCGCACCATCGAGGCCCTGCGCGCCGGGCTCGACGACACCTACGGCACCTATGTCGGCGGTCCCAGCGCCCAGCAGCTCGACCTGGCCGACAGTCAGGCCCGGGACCGCGAGGTCGTCGTGCCGCTGGTCCTCGCCGCCGTGTTCGTGATCCTCGTAGGACTGCTGCGCAGCCTCGTGGCGCCGCTGATGCTGCTGGTCGCGGTCGTCGCGGTGTGGGGCGCGGCGCTCGGGATCGGCGGGCTGGTGTTCGGGCCGCTGCTGGGCTTCGCGGGCACGGACTCGGGCCTTGGCCTGTTGTCCTTCGTCTTCCTGGTCGCTCTCGGCGTCGACTACGGCATCTTCCTGATGCACCGTATGCGCGAGGAGTCCCTCGCGGGTGCCGAGCCCGAGGCGGCGGCGCTCACGGCCCTGCGCACCACCGGCGGGGTCATCGCCTCCGCGGGTGTCGTACTCGCCGCCACCTTCGCCGTGCTCACCACGCTGCCGCTGGTGGGGCTGGCCGAGCTCGGGTTCGTGATCGCGGTGGGCGTGCTGCTGGACACGTTCCTCGTACGGACCTATCTGGTGACGACGGCGAGCGTGCTGCTCAGGCGCCGGGTGTGGTGGCCGGGGCGGCTGTCGCGGGCGCCGGAGCCGGTGCGGACCGAGCGGCAGCCGGAGCCCGTGTGAAGTGCGGAGAATGAACCCGTGCAGGCGACAACGACAGTGACGCGACCGCGTAGGGGTGAGCGGGTCATGGCGGTGGTCAACCGCGACCCGCGCACCGCCCCGCACGGCACGCGCAACGACGCGATCCTGGCCGCCGTCCTCGCGGTGGCGGCCGTATGCCTGGCGCTGTCCACCGATGCGGCCCGCCGTCCGGACGCGCTCGGCTGGGCGCTGCTGCTCGCGGCCCACGTCCCGATCGTGTGGCGGCGTCGCCGCCCGCTGCTCGTGCTGGCGCTGGTGGTGGCTCTCGTCGCGCCGTACCACGGCCTTGACAACAACCACATCGCGCCCCTCCCCGCCTCCTATGTGGCGCTGTACACGGTCGCCGTCACCGGTCGTCCGCTGCGCACGATCCTGACCGGCATCGCCGTCACGGGCGTCATCGTGACCATGGTGCTCGCCGCCAACCACCACCAGGGCATCGAGCTCCTGCGCATCTCCGGCTGGGCCCTCGCCGTCCTCTTCTGCGGCGTCGACGTCCGCTACTACCGCCAGTACGTCGCCGCGATCGTCGAACGCGCCGAGCGCGCCGAACGCACCCGGGAGGAGGAGGCCCGCCGCCGGGTCGCCGAGGAACGGCTGCGGATCGCCCGTGACCTCCACGACCTGCTCGCCCACACCATCACCCTCATCGGCGTGCAGACGTCGGTGGCCGCGCACGTCCTGGCCGCCGACCCCGAACGCCTGGACCGGGAGACGGTGGCGAAGGCCCTGGACGACATCGCCCAGACGTGCCGAACGGCGCGGGGAGAGGTGCGCACGACGCTGGAGGTGCTCCGCGAGAACGACTCGGCGGACGGCCGCGGCCCGCTCCCCGGCCTCGACGGCCTGCCCGACCTGGTGGAGACGGCCCGGCTCGCGGGCGCGCGCGTCGAGCAGACGGTACGGGTACGGCAGGCCCCGCCCGCCGTCGGCGCCGCCGCGTACCGCATCGTGCAGGAGGCGCTGACCAACGCGGTACGGCATGCGGGCCCCGAACCGGCCGTACGCGTCGACCTGTACGACGACGAGGGCGCCCTCCACCTGTCCGTCACCGACGACGGCACCGGACCCATTCCCGGCGGCACACCCGGCTTCGGGCTGGTCGGCATGCGGGAACGGGCCCGCAGCGTGGGTGGCACACTCGACGCCGGGCCGCGGGCTCAGGGCGGTTTCGAGGTGACGGCCGTACTGCCGCTCACGACGACGGGGGAGAGCAACGCATGACCATCCGTGTACTGCTGGCCGACGACCAGACCCTGGTACGGGCCGCGTTCGCCATGCTCGTCGAGTCGGCGCGGGACATGGAGGTCGTCGGACAGGCGGGCACCGGCCGGGAGGCCCTGGCGCTGGCCCGCAGCGAGCGCGCCGACCTGGTGGTGATGGACATCCGCATGCCGGACCTGGACGGCATCGAGGCGACCCGGCTGATCGCCGCCGACGAGGACCTGGCGGACGTACGGGTGCTGGTCCTCACCACCTACGACACCGACGAGAACATCGTGGAGGCGCTGCGGGCGGGGGCCTCCGGCTTCCTGGTGAAGGACACCCGCCCGGCCGAACTCCTGGATGCCATCCGTACGGTGGCCGCGGGCGAGGCACTGCTGTCACCGGGACCGACGGCACGGCTGATCGAGCGGTTCCTGCGCAGCCGGTCGGCGCCCGCGACGGGCGGGCCGGAATGCCTCTCCGAGAGGGAGCGGGAGGTGCTGACCCTGCTGGCGCGCGGGCTCAACAACACCGAGATCGGTGAGGCGTTGGGGCTGAGCCCCCTGACGGCGAAGACCCATGTCAGCCGGATCATGGGGAAGCTGGGGGCGCGGGACCGGGCGCAGCTGGTCATCGTGGCCTACGAGTCGGGACTCGTCACTCCGGGCACCATCTGACGGTGACTTCCCTGAGCCGCACCCTCCTCGCAGCCACCGTGCTCCTCACCCCGCTCACGGCCCTCGCACCGGCCCACGCGGCCGGCGGCTGCCCGTCCTCCGTCCCGTATGTCTCGGGTGAGGGCGGCTACGACACCTACCGTGTCCCGGCGACGGTCACGACCGGCCGCGGCACGGTGCTGGCCTTCGCCGAGGGCCGCCACCATGGTGCCGGGGACACCGGGAACATCGACGTCGTCCTCAGACGCTCCGACGACGGGGGCTGCACCTGGGGGCCGCTGCAGGTGGTGGCCGCCGGGAACGGGGACACCCGGGGCAACCCGGCCCCCGTCGTCGACCCGCGCACCGGCGCGGTCGTCCTGCTGACCTCCTACAACAGCGGTGCCGTCACCGAGGCGCGGATAATGCGGGGCGAGGTCACGGCGGAGCAGAGCCGCCGGGTGTTCGTGCAGCGCAGCCGGGACGACGGGCGGCACTTCACGCCGCCACGGGACATCACGGACGAGGTGAAGCCGGCGGGCTGGCGCTGGTACGCGACCGGGCCGGGCCACGCCGTCGCCCTCACCCGCGGCCCGCACGCCGGCCGCCTGGTCGTCCCCGCCAACCACTCCGCGGCCCCGCCCGCCGGTTCGCCCGACACGGGCCAGGAGGCCAGGTACTACGGCGCGCACGCCATCTACAGCGACGACGGTGGGCGGAGCTGGCGGCTGGGGTTCGTGGACTCCTCGTACGACGGCGTGGACAACGCGAACGAGTCCACGGCCGCCCAACTCCCCGACGGCAGGCTGTACTTCAGTGCGCGGGACCAGAACGGGGCGAGTGTCGGCAACCGGCTCGACGCGTACTCCGATGACGGTGGGGAGTCCTTGGACCGGCCGTACGCGGTGCAGCCCGCACTCAACGATGTCCCGGTCGTGCAGGGGAGCGTCCTCCAACTCGTCGGCCGCAAGGCGCCGTTGCTGTTCTCGGGTCCCTCCTCGCCGACCGCTCGGCTGGCGATGGCGATCTGGCGGAGTGAGGACGGCGGGGGGACGTTCACGAAGGTGCTGACGGTGTCGGCGTCGCCGGCCGCGTACTCCGACCTGGTGCAGGTCGATCGGGGCACGGTGGGGTTGCTGTACGAGACGGGGGCCTCGGGTCCGTACGAGAAGATCGAGTTCCGCAGGGTGCCGGTGTCGGACCTGGGGTAGAGATTTTTTCGCCCCCGCCGCCCCTTCCCGTCCCGACCCGGGGGCCAGCCCCCGGACCCCCGCTCCTCAAACGCCGGAGGGGCTGGATTTTGCCGGGCGGGGCTTGATCTTTTCAGCCCGTCCGGCGTTTGAGGACGAGGCCGTTCAGGCCGAAGCGGGGGTGTGGGGGCGGCAGCCCCCAGGGGCGGGACGGGAAGGGGCGGCGGGGGCGAAAAACTCCTACAGCAGGCCCGCCGTCGCCAGGAACTTGCCCACCCGTTCCACCTCGTCCGACGACAGCGGCACCTGCGGGTCCGCGGTCGCCGGGCAGTCGATCACGCTGCGTAGGTGCAGTGCCGCCTTGAAGGCGCCGAGGGCCGATGAACTGCCGCCCATACGGCCCGGGTCTCCGGCCCTCACCATGCCGAACAGGGCGCACAGCCGCTCCTGTTCGGCACGCGCCCGCTCCCAGTCCCCGGCCCGGCACAGCGCGTCGAGGCGGACGTAACCGTGCGGATCGACATTGGCGAGCCCCGGCACCGCCCCGTCCGCCCCCATCGCAAGTGCCGCATCGACGACCAGTTCCGAGCCGGTCAGGACACTGAAGCCCCGGATGTCGGATCGATCGCGCGCGCCGCTCACGACCTCCCGGAAGCCCCCCAGATCACCGCTCGAGTCCTTGAGCCCCGCGAGCACGCCCCCGGTGGCCAGGTCGAGGACGACATCCGCCGGCAGCTTCGTGTGCACGGCGGCCGGGATGTCGTACGCGACCACCGGCACCGGCGACGCCGCCGCGATCAGCCGGTAGTGGCGCGCGATCTCCGCCGGATGCGTGCCCGCATAGAACGGCGCCGTCACCACCACCGCGTCCGCCCCCGCCCCCGTCACCGCCGCCACATGATCCAGCACCCTCGGCGTCGTCATGTCGATCGCCCCGGCCAGGACGGGCAGCTGTCCGGCCACATGAGCCACCACCGACTCCACCACCAGCCTGCGCTGCCCGTCCCGCAGAAACGCCGCCTCCGACGACGACCCCAGCACGAACAGCCCGTGCACCCCGCCCCCCACCAGGTGGTCGACCAGCCTGAGCAGTGAGGGGACGTCCACCTCGCGGTCCGGTGTCAGGGGTGTGCAGACGGGCGGGACGACACCGGTCAGCGGGGCGGGGAGGGTCATGAGGGCTCCGTGGGGTGGTTCTGGCGTACAAGGTCCTGCGTCGACTGGTTCTCCTCCACAGGATGGTGGCAGCGGAAGCGATGTCCCGCGGAGGACGCGGCCGAGAAGTCCGGCATTTCCGCCGCGCACACCTCGTCCGCCTTCCAGCACCGCGTGCGGAACGGGCAGCCGCTGGGCGGGCGCGTCGCCGACGGGACCGGGCCGGTGAGGGGGATGGGGTCGATGGGGTTCAGGAGGCCCGGGGTGGCCGAGAACAGGGCACGGGTGTACGGGTGCCGGGCCCGGTCCGTGACCCCCGCGGCCGGGGACTCCTCGACGATCCGGCCCAGGTACATGGTGATCACGCGGTCGCTCATCCGCCGTACCGTCTGGATGTCGTGCGAGACGAAGACCAGGGCCAGGTTCAGGCGTTCCTTCAGGTCGAGGAGCAGGTTCAGGATCTGGGCGCGTACCGAGACGTCCAGCGCGCTCGTCGGTTCGTCCGCCACCACCAGGCGGGGGTTCAGTGCCAACGCCCGTGCGATCGCCACCCGTTGGCGCTGGCCGCCCGACAGCTGGCCGGGCAGCGCGTCGGCCAGGGCTCGGGGGAGGCCGACCAGGGACATCAACTCCCGTACCCGGTCCTCGCGTTGGGGTCTCGTCCCGCGCGCGTGCACGTCCAGCGGGTCCCGCAGGATCTGCCGCACCGGCAGTCGGCGGTTCAGAGCCGTCGCCGGGTCCTGGAAGATCATGCCGGTGCTGCCGCCGACGGCCGCCCTGCGTTCGGCCGGGCGCATCGACCACAGGTCGCGGCCCTGGAAGGACACCGTGCCGGAGGTCGGCCGCACCACCCCGACCAGCACCTTCGCCAGCGTCGACTTTCCGCACCCGGACTCGCCGACGACGCCGACCGTCTCGCCGGGCGCCACCGTGAGATCGGCGCCGGTCAGCGCGTACACCCTGTCCCTGGTGAACAGGCCGCCGCTGCGCGCCTTGTGGACGACATGGGCGTCGGACAGCTCGACGATCGCGTTCATCGCGCTCACTGAACGGCCTCCGGCTCCGACGTCACCAGTTCGACCGCCGGGTGGTGACAGGCCGCCGTGTGCGTCGGCGTGCCCCGCAGGTCGGGTGGGGTGGTGCGGCAGATGCCGGTGGCGAGCGGGCAGCGGTCGGCGAACCGGCAGCCCGCCGGGAAGTCCGCGGGGGAGGGGACCACGCCCCTGATCTGTGTCATGCGCTCGGCCGCCGACTCCAGCGACAGCACGCTCCCGAGCAGGCCGCGCGTGTAGTGGTGGGCCGGCGCCTCCACCAGATCGGCGGTCACGCCCGTCTCCACGATCTGTCCGCCGTACATCACCACCACCCGGTCGGTGACGTCCGCGACCAGCGCCAGATCGTGCGAGACGAGGATCAGCGCGAAGCCCAGCTCCTCGCGCAGCCGCAGCAGCAGCTCCATGACCTGCGCCTGGACCGTCACATCCAGCGCCGTCGTCGGCTCGTCGGCGACGATCAGCTTCGGGTCGCGGGACAGGGCCATGGCGATCAGCACGCGTTGGCGCTGGCCGCCGGAGAGTTCGTGCGGGTAGCTGCGCAGGGTGCGGTCGGGGTCGAGGCCGACCATCGTCAGCAGCTCGGCGGGACTGCGGCGGCCTCCGCGCCGTACGACCTGTTTGAGCTGGGCGCGGATCGTCATCGCCGGGTTGAGGGACGACAGCGCGTCCTGGTAGATCATCGCCATCTCGTGCCCGAGGAGGCGACGGCGTGCCTTCATGGGCTCTGCCAGCAACTCCCGCTGGTTGAAGCGCACTTGGCCGCGAACCCGGGCGCCTTTCGGTTCCAATCCCATGATCGCCAGCGCAGTCAGCGACTTGCCACAGCCCGACTCGCCCACCAGCCCGAGCACTTCACCGGCCCGCACCTCGAAGCTGATCCCGTCGACGATGTCGACCCCGGCGTGCCGCCCTTCGAAGCCGATGGCAAGGTTCTCAACCGCTAGAACCGCCGGTCCGGCAGCGTCTTTCAGGGGCGCGGGGCTGTCTTGAATCTGCGGCTTCCGCCGCGCGGGCGCGACCAGCCCCGACGGCGCCGCAGTCGCCCGACGACCTGTCGTGGCACCTCTCTCGGCGTGCCGACCCCGCAGCCGCGCAGCCGCATCCGCCAGCCCCGGCAACTGCAACACCTCCCCGCTCCCAGGCTCCGCGGCCTCCAGCCGGTCGTCGTCCGCGCGTACGTCGACCTCCCGCGCCGCCGGTGCCGCCCACGCATCCGACACCCCCTCCGACAGAACGTTCAGAGACAGCACGGTCACCAGCATCAGCAGCCCCGGGAAGACGGTCGCCCACCATCCCCCGGTCAGCACCATGTCCTTGCCGTCGGCGATGACACTGCCCCAGGACGGGTCCGGAGGACGCACCCCCGCCCCGATGAAGGACAGCGAAGCCTCGAAGACGATGGCTTCGGCAACCTGCACCGTGCAGAACACCAGCACCGGGGCGGCGCAGTTGATCGCCACGTGGCGCAGCACGATGTGCGGCGTCCGCGCGCCGATCACCCGTTCCGCCGTCACATAGTCCTCGCCGTACTGGTCGAGGACGTTCGCCCGGACGACCCTCGCCACCGGCGGCATGAACAGGAACGCGATCGCGCAGATCAGCACGGTGATCCCACCGCCGAACACGGCGACCAGGACGGCCGCGAGCGCGATGCCCGGGAACGCCATCACCACGTCCAGACAGCGCATCAGCGTCTCGTCGGCCCCCTTGCGGGAGGTGGCCGCGACCGCGCCGATCAGCGCGCCCACGACCAGCGCGAGGGCGGTCGCTCCGAGGCCGATCGCGAGCGACCAGCGGGCGCCGTACATCAGCCGGCTGAGGATGTCCCGGCCGAGGCTGTCCTGGCCCATCCAGTGCTCGGCCGACGGGTGTCCGGTGCCGTCCACGGGCGGCTGCTGGTCGAGCGGGTCGTCCGGCGCGAGCAGGGGCGCCAGCAGGGCCACCAGCACCACGACGGCCAGGAAGCAGACCGCGGCCTTCGACAGCGGCGGCAGCCGGCGCCATCCGCGCGGGCGGACGCCGGGCCGGGACAGCGTCTCGGTGAGGCTCTTGCGCGTGAACCGCGGGAACGGGGAGGTCATGCGGTCGTGTCCCTCAGTCGCGGGTTGACCAGCAGGTAGAGGATGTCGATGACGAGGTTGACGACCACGAAGCCGGTCGCCGTCGTCAGCACGACGCCCTGGACGACGGCCGGGTCGCCGTTCTTCACGGCGTCGATCATCAGCTTGCCCATGCCGGGCAGCGAGAAGATCGTCTCGATGACGACCGCACCGCCGAGCAGATACCCGACGCGCAGGCCCAGCACGGTGAGCGGGTTGATGAGGGCGTTGCGCAGCACGTTGCGGCCCACCACCACGCGGGGCGGCAGACCGCTGCCGATCGCCGTGCGGACGTAGTCCTTGTCCAGCTCCTCCACCACCGAGGTCCGGACGATGCGGGTGAGTTGGGCCGCCACCGGCAGGGACAGGGCGAGGGCGGGCAGGGTCATCGTCCTCAGCCAGCCGGTGAAGGAGTCGGCCGGGTTGACGTAGCCGCCGGTCGGGAACCAGCCCTGGTCGACCGCCAGGTACTGGATCATCAGCAGCGCCAGCCAGAAGCCGGGGGCCGCGACGCCCGTGAGGGAGACGACGCGGATGATCTGGTCGGGCAGCCGGTCCCGGTAGATGGCCGCCGTCACCCCGCCGACCAGGGACAGTACGACCGCGATGCCCAGGCCCAGGAAGGTGAGCTGGAGGGTGAGCGGCAGCGCGGTGGTGACCTGGTCGACGACGGGGGCGCGGGTCAGGGCGCTGGTGCCCAGGTCGCCGTGGAGCAGGTCGCCGACGAAGTGGACGTAGCGCACGGGCAGCGGGTCGAGCAGGCCGTTCTGCTCGCGGAAGTCGTGCAGCTGCCGTGGGGTGGGGTTCGCGCCCTGGAAGAACGCGGACGCCGGGTCGACGTCCGAGAAGCGCATCACCAGGAACACGAACAGCACGATGCCGAGCATCAGCGGCACGAGCAGGGCGATGCGGCGCAGCAGGATGCGGAGAACCGCGACCATGGGCTAGACCCACTTGGCCTGGAGCAGGTTGATGCCGGGATACGGCTGTGCCCTTATGCCGGTGAGCTTCTTCGGGTCCCAGGCGGTCATCAGCTCGTTGTGGACGACCGGGTAGAGGACGGCCTGTTCGGCGACGACGTCGATGTAGTCCTGGATCATCGCCTTCTTCTTCGCCGGGTCGGCCTCCTGGGTGGCTCGGTCCATGTCCTTGAAGAGCTCCTTGGCGACCGCGTTGTCCGCCCAGCGCGTGTACTGCATCCAGAGGTTGGTGGGGCCGTAGTTGTAGTGCATGATCAGATCGGCGTCGAGGCCGAACTGGTTGGGGTTCGAGGCCGCGGCGACGACCTGGTAGTCCTGCTTCTGGTCCATCTTGGTGAAGACGGCGGTCGTCTCCTGCGGCGAGAGGGTCGTACGGACCCCGATCGCGTCCCAGGACGCCTTGATGGTCGGCAGGCAGTCGACGATCCAACTCACGTTCACCGCGAGGACGTCGATGCTGAGGTTCTTGACCCCGGCCGCCTTGAGCAGGGCCTTCGCCTTCTCGGGGTCGTAGTCGTAGACGGTCTTCGCCCGTCGGTAGGCGGGGTTGCCCTCGTTCAGGAACGAGGACGACGGCTTCCCGTGCCCCCTCAGCGCGACCTGCACCATCTTCTCGGTGTCGATGGCGTAGTGCAGCGCCTGCCGCACGCGTACGTCGTCGAAGGGCTTGTGCCTGGTGTTGAACATCAGGAACAGGTTGTTCATGCCGGCCCCGCCCGCGACCGTCAGCCCGCCGCTCTTGAGCTGCTCGATGTTGGCGTAGGGGATGTTGTCGGAGATCTGCGCGCCCGCGCTGGAGCCCGAGATCCTGGCGACGCGCGGGGCGGCGTCCACGATCGTCAGCCAGTTCATCTTCTTGAAGGCCGCCGGGCGCGGGCCGTTGTAGTCGGCGAACGCCTCGAAGGTGGTGTTCGACTTCGGGTGGTGCGCGGACTGCCGGTACGGCCCCGAGCCGATCGCGAGACCCGTGATGGCCTTGTCCCAGGCGCCCGGCTGCGAGAAGACGTGCTTCGGCATGATCTTCGCGAGGGTGAGCCGGGAAAGCCCGTCGGGGAAGGGGAACTTGAGCACCAGCTCGACGTTCTGCGCGTCGATCTTCCGGACCTCCTTCAGCCAGCTCGCGAAGAACCCCTTGGCGAGGGTCTGCGTCTTCGGGTCGAGGATCCGGTCGAACACGAAGACGACGTCGTCGGCGGTGACCGGCTTCCCGTCGTGGAACTTCGCTCCTGGCCGCAGGGTGAACTTCCAGGAAGTGGAGTTCAGGTCCTTCGGCACCGCGGTCGCGAGCGCCGCGTACGGCTCGCGGGAGATCGGGTCGGTGTCGAGCAGGCCCTCGTAGATGTGGTTGTTGGCGGCCATGCAGAAGGCGGACGCGGTCTGGGTGGGATCCCAGGTGCCGTCGTTGCCGTAGCCGATGACCGCCGTCAGGGTGCGGTCCTTGCCGCTCCCGCCGCCGGTGTCGTTGGTGGACTGGGGCCCGGCCGAACAGGCCGACAGCGACGCGGAGACGGCGGTGGCCGCACCCAGCGCGCCGGTGTACTTCAGGAAGGTCCGGCGATGCACGGTGTCCTCCAGCGGAGAGTGCCATCGAAGAGCCAGGAGATACGACGTCCTACGTCCTGTCGTCAGCCGCGACCATAGGAGGGGCGCAAGGGGCGGTCAAGGGCCCTTACACGAATGGCGTAGCTGCCAGAGGTCGGCCCAATGGCGGTGGGAAATGGCGGGAGTTGGCGCATGTCCCTGCCGGTGACATGGGACGTCCCGGCACGACGACGACACCGGGGCGCTCGTGCATCGAGGCCCGTACGCTGATCCGATGACGGACACCTGGCATCCCGCGGACCCCGGTGTGCTGCGGCTGCCGTCGGGCCGGCTGGTCCGCGGCCGCGGACTACGGCACCCCCTCGCCCCGGACGCGCCCACCCCCTCGTACGCCCTCTATCTCCTCGGCAGCCGGCCCCCGCCCGTCTCCTGGGAGTTCACGTGGGTCCGCTGGCCCGACTTCCGCCTCCCCGTAGACCGCCCGGCCGCCCGCGCCGCGCTGACCGCCGCCTGGGAGCGGACGGCGGACGAGCGCGTCGAGATCGCCTGCGGAGGCGGCCGCGGCCGAACCGGCACGGCACTGGCCTGCCTGGCGGTCCTGGATGGCGTACCGCCCGAGGAGGCGGTGGCCTTCGTACGGCGCACCTACGACCGTCGCGCGGTGGAGACGCCGTGGCAGAAGCGGTACGTGCGGAGGTTCTGAGCGGGGTGCGCGTGGTCCGCTACGGCGCGACCAGCCACGACGAAGCCGCAGACGGAAGACGGTACGGCCCGCGAACCGCCTACCCGAGGGCACTCGCCAGGACCGCCGCGGTCTCCGCGATCAACGCGTGATCCCACGCGGCGTCCCGTTCGGGCTTCGTCACCTGCACGGCCAACACGATCGGCGTGCCGTCCGGCGTCCACGCGATACCCGCGTTGTTGTTCGCGCCGTAGGACCCCGCGCCGGTCTTGTCGGCGACCGTCCACGTGCTGGGCAGCCCCGCGCGCAGACGGTTGCCGCTGGTGGTGTTGCCCAGCAGCCAGTGGGTGAGGAGTCCGCGGTCCCGGCGGTCGAGCGCGTCGCCGAGGACGAGGCGGGCGTACGAGCGTCCGATCGCGCGCGGGGTGGTCGTGTCGGTGATCCGCCATGGTTCCGCCGAGTTGAGGTCGGTCTCCCAGCGGTCGAGGCGGGTGACCGGGTCGCCGATCGAGCGGGCGAACCGGGTGATCGCGGCGGGGCCGCCCAGCTCGCGCAGCAGCAGGTTGCCGGCGGTGTTGTCGCTGTAGCGGATGGCGACGTCGGCGAGTTCGGCGATCGTCATGCCCTCGGCCAGGTGTTCCCTGGTCCTGTCCGAGCCGTCGACGAGGTCGGCCTCCGTGTAGTGGACACGACGCGCGAGGACCTCGCCGTGCCGGTCCAGATCGCGCAGGACGGCCGCGGCGGCCAGGGTCTTGAAGAGCGAGCAGACGGGGAAGAGTTCGTCGGCGCGGTGGCCGACGGTCTGCTTCGTACGGACGTTGTGCGCGAAGACGCCCAGGCGGGCGCCGTGTTGCTGTTCCAGCTCACGCAGACGGTCGCCGGTGGCGGCGTGGGCGGGTGCGCCGGTGAGGAGCGCCGCGGCGGTGGCGGTGCCCGCGGTGAGCAGGGTGCGTCGGCCTAGGATCTCGGTCTCCTTCGGTCGGTGAGGGATGTCGATCCCCTCGTCGATCTCATCAGTGACCGACGCCTTACGTCATCCCTTGGTTGACCGGACGTAGACCATCGGCGGACGGCGGTGCGGGCCAGTCCTCGCCACAGTGAGGGGCATGGAGAAGACGAAGGGGATCAATCGGGGGCAGTTCCTGGCGGGGGCGGCGGCCCTCGGTCTGTCGGCGGCGGTGCTGCCGGCCGGGCCTGCGGCAGCGACCGGCCGGGGCCTGCGGCACCGCGGCGTCGTCTACACCGTCGGCGAGGGCGAGACGCCGGGGACCGCGTGGAGCTCGGCACGGATGCGCCGGGACATCCGCGCCATACGTGACGAACTGCACGCCGACACCGTGGACGTCACCGGCGACGGCGTCGAACGCCTCACCGCCACCGCCGCCGAGGCCGCCGAACGGGGGCTGCACGTATGGCTCCAGCCGACCCTCGCGGACGCCCCGCAGCGGGACACCCTCGAGCACCTGGCCGAGTGCGGCCGGTTCGCGGAGCGGCTGCGGCGGCAGGGCGCGAGCGTCGACTTCAGCGTGGGCTGCGAGTTCTGGCTGCTGGTGCCCGGGATCGTGCCGGGGGAGACGGTCCTGGACCGCGTGCAGAACATGCTGAAGGGCGACTTCGATCCCGTGACGATGCAGCGCCGCCTCGACCGCTTCACGGCGAAGGCGGCGGCGGTGGGCCGGTCCGTCTTCCGCGGCAAGCTGAGCTATGCCGCCGCCCAGGACGACAAGGTGGACTGGGGTCTCTTCGACATCGTGGGCATCGACTACTACTCGCACTTCCGCCAACGCTCGCAGTACGGAAGGGAGTTGAGGGGATACCTGCGCTGGGGCAAACCCCTCGCCATCACCGAGTTCGGGACCTGCACCTATGTCGGCGCGCCGGAGGCGGGTGGCATGGGCTGGAACGTCGTCGACTACGACAAGGACCCTCAGGAGATCAAGGGCCACCTGGTCCGCAGCGAACACACCCAAGCCGCCTACCTGACCGGCCTGCTGGACGTCTTCGAGTCGATGGGCCTGTACGCGGCGATGGCCTTCGAGTTCGTCACCCCGGACGCCCCGCACCGCACCGACAACCCGCGCTACGACCTGGACATGGCGAGCTACAGCATCACGAAGACCATCAAGGACCGCCCGGACGACGCCCGTTCGCCCTGGCGCTGGGAGCCGAAGGAGGCGTTCCACGCGCTGGCGCGCCGGTACGACGCGTGCGGTCACTCGCAGTAGACGTCGGCCTTGGGCCGTTTCCCCGTCGCCAGGAAGCGGGAGACCGTCTCGTCGCCGCAGCTGGTGCCGTGGGCGAGGTAGGCCTCGTGGCCGGTGGCGTCGTTGGTGACCATGACGGCGCGACGGCCGAGGGCCTCGCGGAGCTTCAGGGCGCCGCTGAGGGGGGTCGCGACGTCGCGTTCGTTCTGGACGAGCAGGACGTTGGACGGGCCCCGGTCGGTGACCCGCACCGGCGGCTCCTTCGGCTGCCACGGCCAGGCGGCGCACACCAGCGCGTTCCTCGGCATGCCGGCGGTCAGCGGGTATTTGGCGCGGCTTTCGGCGACGCCCTTCCGGTAGGCGGCGGCATCGCGCGGCCATGCGGCGTCGTTGCAGATGGTGGCGGCGCTCACCGCGACGACGTTCTGCATGGCCGCGTCCGGCGGGGTCGCCGGGGCGGGCAGGGCGGTGCCCTTCAGGGCGGCCGCGATCAGCCTGGCCAGGGTGGGGTACCTGCCGCGGTCGGCGAGGCTGTCCAGCATCGTCTGGCGCAGCACGTTGCCGTTCAGCTCCTCCGGGTTGGCGCCGGGCCAGGGGAGCGGCTCGCGGTCCAGGCGGGCGGCGAGGCGGAGGAAGAGCGGGCGGACCTCGGCGGCCGTGCCGGCCAGGCGGTACGGGTTGCCGGGCGCGGAGGCCCACGTGGCGAACTCGGGGAAGTTGTCCTCGGCGCCCACCTCGTACGCGGCGACCCAGGCCCGCTCCGCCCGGACCGGGTCGGGGTTGTCGTTGCTGTCCAGCACGATGCGGTCGGTGCGCCGCGGGAACATCTCGCTGTAGGCGGCGCCCACATACGTGCCGTACGAGACGCCCCACGCGGACAGCCTGCGCTCGCCGAGCGCGGCGCGGATGCGGTCGATGTCGCGGGCGTTGTCCTTGGTGGTGATGTGGCGCATGAGCTCGCCGCCGCCCGCCGCGCAGGCGGCGGCCATCCGATGGGCGGTGCGCATGTTCTCGGTGACGGACCCGTCCGGGGCGGGCCACGGGCGCAGCTTCGACAGGGCCAGATCGCCGTGGTCGAGGCCACAACCGACCGCCGTGGAGGGCGCGTTGCCGCGCGGCGCGAACCCGATCAGGTCGTAGGCGTCCCGGACGTCCTGCGGCAGCTTCTGCCCCTTCCCCGAAGGGTCGGCCAGACTGGTGCCGCCCGGCCCCCCGGAGATCAGCAGCAGGGCGCCCCGGCGGGCGGACGGTTTCTCGGCGGGGATGCGCGAGACGGCGATGTCGATCGTGCGGCCGCCGGGGTGGGCGTAGTCCATGGGGACTTCGAGGGTTGCGCACTGCTGACGGGGGTCGAGGCCGCTGCCCGCGCACCTGGTCCACTTGAGCGGCTCCTCGGCGGCGGACGCGGTGAGGGGCGTGACGAGACCGAAGACGATGCCGGAGGCGGCGGCGATCAGGACTGCGCTTTTCGTGATCTTCTTCATGACCACGAGACTCCCGGATGCCGTCCGCGCATCCCATCCGGTCAACTGCCTTGTCGGATGGGGGGATTACCCCCGCCCGGGCGCGGGGTTTCTCATACGTCCCGCCGGTCCGCGACCACCACCGTCACGACGACCGCCACCGTCCTTCGCACCGCACTGAGCAGGTCATGGCCGGCATCGAGGCGACGCGTCACATCACCAGGACGCGGATCGAGGTGCGGGTGATCCCCCGGTTCACAGCCCCAATGTCATGATCAACCGGTCCTCCCCGGGCCCGAAGTAGCCCTTGCGCACCCCGCCCTCCAACGAGAAGCCCAGCGACCGGTACAGCGTGATCGCGGCCGCGTTCGTCGGTTCCACCGTCAGGCGGACCTGGTGGACGCCCTCGGTGCGCAACCGGCGTATCACCTCGAGCATCAGCCGGCGGCCCAGCCCGCGTCCGCGCAGTTCGGGGGTGACGGCGAGGCTCTTGATCCAGTTCACATAGCCGTCCGAGGTGGTGACGAACAGGACGTAGCCGTGCAGGCTCTGTCCGTCGTCGAGGACGAGGATGCGGTCGCCGTGGATGTCGTAACTCTGGCGCAGCTCGAAGTAGTGGTACGGCTCCTCGGGGAAGGCCTCCCTGTCGACGCGATGCAGTTCGGGCAGGTCGGCCTCGACGACGCCCCTCATGGTCAGGGGGCGGTCCGTGCGGTCGGCCGTGGAAGGAAAACGTTTCTCTGGAAGAGCCGTCATACCGCCCCCTGCGGGTTGGGAGTCAAGGGCACGTTGACACCCGTACGGGTGGTACGGGTGAGACGCCTGTTGTCTGCCTTTCTGGTGTGTTCGGCAGAGTTCCGACCATCTTGAGCGGGACAATCCGGCCGTTCAAGGCCGGATCAGGCCGCGCGAATGCATTCGCCACGGTGCGCCCCCAGTGCGCCCCGTCCCCCTGCCGGGGACATGACGTAATTCTCGGGACATTGACCGCAGGGGGATCCGGAGGGCCTCCGGTGTTGGTACCGTAGGTAAATGACCTTGAGATCGTCGGGGGATGCCCAGGTGAAGAATGCGGACGCGCCCTGGGACTCATTCGACCCGATCGCCTACGTTCGGCACAACTACCGCTTCTTACAGGCGGAGGACGAGGAGATCCTGCATATCATTCGGGGTCATTTCGGCGGCCATTTCCGGAAGCAGGGCGTCGGGCCGGTTTACGGCATCGACGTGGGCGCCGGGGCAAATCTCTATCCTGCGCTCTCCATGCTGCCCTGGTGCGACGAGATCACCCTCTTCGAGCACTCGCTCGCGAACGTGGAGTATCTCTGGCGCCAGGCGGGCGGCTACGACGAGAACTGGGACCCGTTCTGGACCGCCCTGTGCGAGCACGAGGCGTACGGCTCCCTCCACTTGGACCCCCGCGAGCGGTTCCGCAAGGTCGTCAAGGTCGAGCACGGCAACATCTTCGGGCTGGAGCGCTTCGGCGGGCGCTGGTCCGTCGGGACCATGTTCTTCGTCGCCGAGTCGATGACCACCTCCCGCCAGGAGTTCGACCTGGGGGTCAAGCGCTTCATGTGCGCCCTCACCCCCGGAGCTCCCTTCGCCGCCGCCTTCATGGAACATTCGAAGGGCTATCACGCGGGGGATGAGTTCTTCCCGGCCTGTGACGTGGGAGAGTCCGAGGTCCGTGCGAGCCTCGCGCCATTCGCGGGCGACTTCGAGGTGCAGCGGCTCAAGTCTGCCGCAGGTGTGCGCGACGGGTATTCGGGAATGATCCTGGCCTACGGTTGGCGGCGGAATACGGACGCAGGCATTCCGGCCGTCTGAAAATCTTCACAACAGAAAAGGGTCATTCCTCAAATGACGGCAGTGCGGCCTGTGTGAGGGGCATGGGATGCAGATCAAGCCACGCCAGCATTTGCTGGACATCTGGCAGGCCATCGCCCGCCACTCCTTCGAGCGGGAGCAGTGGGCCTGGGGCGAGTGGGGCGGACAGAGCAGCGTCGCCGACGCCGAGCGGCTGCTCTGCCTGCTGTACCCGGCCACGGAGATCCCCGCGTTCCGTCTGGACGACCCGGACACCACGCAGGAGGACGTCCAGCAGGCCCTGAGGAAGGCCGGTGGACGGCTCGACCTCCCCGCCAACCTCGTCAAGGCCGCGTCCGAGTTCATGCGCACCCACACCGGCGACGACAAGACGCCCACCTTCGCCGGGGGTTACTACTTCGGATCCCAGGACAAGGCCCAGGGGGAGCCCACCGAGGAACAACGCCAGCTCGGCGTGGTCGACTCCTTCTCCATGTCGATCACGCTCTGCCTGGCGACGCTCGGCTTCCTCAAGGTCTACGAGACCAGGACCAGACGCAGCGACATCCAGGAGACGATCGCCGAGCTGCGTTCGGCCACCAGCAACCGGCTCACCGCCGCCATGGTGAGCCTGCTGCGCTCCTTCACGGTCAACGCCTTCGACGCCGACTCCGCCCAGGGCCGCAACCTGGTCGAACTCCTCGGCCAGGGACGGCTGTCGCAGCGGCAGGTACTGAACATGTACCAGAGCCGCTTCCGCGCACTGCGCGCCGCGATCGTGGAGAGCCTCACCCTCGGCATCGACGTCCAGGCGGGACTCAAGGACGAGAACCAGTTCTTCGAGTGCGGCTGGTCGTGGAGCCTGGTGAAGGACGCACCCGAGGTCGAGACCGACGAACCCATCGGCTTGCAGCCCAAGGGCGCCGCCGACCCGGTGCCGTACCTCTACTTCACGGTGGTCGCCCTCGACGGCATTCAGGACCTGTTCTCCGACCGCACCCTCACCCTGGGCCTGCTCAACACCGAACAGCAGAAGCTCGCCGAGGCGCTCCGGCTGCGCTGGGAGCTGACGCAGCAGTACTGGTCGGGCATCGCACGCTTCGACCCCGAGCGCTGGCCCCTGGAGGACATCCCCTGGCGTACGACGGGTCAGGAACTGGAGTCCGAGTACTTCTCCCTCTCCGTCGCCGCCATCCTCGTCCACGACCTGATGCGGCGCCGGGCCACCGACGACGACCTGGCCCGCACGGTCACCGTCATGGAACGCCTCGCCGAACGCGGCCGTATCACCAGCCGTATGACACGCGACGACCGCACGGTCTTCGAACTGCACAACGCGGGCGTCAAGCTGCCCCTGCAGGGCAGCGAGCGGCTGGGCCCGCCGATGACGTGGTCCCTGCACGACTTCTCGGCGCAGCTGCTGAAGCGCACCATCCAGCTGCGCGCGCTCTCCCGCAACCTCGACTCGCACGACCGGCTGCTCAGACTCGCCGAGGACGTCTTCGACCACATGTGGCGCCGCCGTATCCGCGAGGGCGAGGGCACCGGCCTGTGGGACTACGTCCACGCCGCCTATCCCGAGGCGGAGATCGTCACCCGCCGGGTGCCGGTGTCGTGGAACATCACCGAGCGCGTCGCCGAGGTGATGGTCCAGGTCCACCAGATGTACCGGCAGCCCCCGGTCCGCAGTCTCGAACTCACCGAGCTGGCAGGGGCGTTGCTCAGCGAGTCCGCCCATCTCCTGGGCAACGAGCAGATGGAAGCCGCGCCCAGCGACGACGGCCGGCACGGCATGCAACTCAGGAACATCGAGGTCAAGCTGCGCCGCGCCCGCAGTCTCCTCGACCAACAGCCAGGCACCGCCTACGCGCTGGCGCTCGACGTGCTGGGGCAGCTCGACGCGCTCACCCGGGCTCGCGAAGCCGCGGCCCAGGGACGGTGACCGCGTGCTGATCTTCGCCGCCTCCGACAAGGGGGGCACGGGCCGCTCCGTCACCAGCGCCAACCTCGCCTACCACCGTGCGCTGGCCGGGGACGACGTGTGCTACCTGGACTTCGACTTCGGCTCGCCCACCGCCTCGGCCGTCTTCGACGTGGCCGACGCCCGTGCGGCCGTCGAGGACCGCGGCCTGCACTCCTACCTGATAGGGGAGGTCGGCGAGCCGGAGCGCATCGACGTCTGGGCCAGGACCGAGCACCAGGTGCTGCGCGACCCGCCGCCCGGCTGCGGCCGGCTGGTGCTGATGCCCGGCGACGTCAGCGGCGGCGAGTTCGCCACCACCGGCGACCACGTGCGGCTCTGCGTCGACCTGCTGATGAAGCTGTACTACGAGTTCGACCTGGTCGTCGTGGACCTCAGCGCCGGCCGCTCCTACGCCGTCGACATGGTCCTGGAGGCCACCGCGCAGCCCGAGATGCGGGAGATCACCGCCCGCTGGCTGGTCTTCCACCGCTGGACCCGCCAGCATGTGGCGGCCGCCGCCGGCCTGGTCTTCGGCGAGCGCGGCATCGTCGCGGGCGGTGTCGACCGCGGTCACGAGGAGGAGGCGCTGCGCGGCGCCATCCGCTTCGTCCGGGCCGCCGTACCCGACCCCGAGTCGCCGCTGTGGTCGCAGGTCTCGCCCACCCAGTCGGCGTGGATGCGCAAGACCGACAGCGACCTCAAGCAGCTCGCCTCCACGCACGGCATCGGCTACAGCCAGGTCCTCGGCTCCATTCCCCTCGAACCGGTCCTGCAGTGGCGTGAGCAGCTCATCACCGACGAGGACGTGCTCGACAGCCAGATCGCCAACATGGAGACCTGGCGGGCGCTGAACCAGCTGGCCGCCCGGCTCACCGACGACAAGTACTGGGAGCAGGCGTGACCGAGGCCGTCTTCCGGGAGACCACGGCGGAGCTCCGCACCCAGTCCGTGCCGCTGTCCCACCTCTCCCTGGAGCTGGGCCACCTCTACATGGAGGACTTCGAGGCAGGCCCCGAGCGACTGCGCGAGCACTTCGCCGAGGTACGGCTGTGGGTGGACGCCGCCCGCGCCTCCGCCGCCCGCCGCACCGGCGGCAAGCGCCCCCGCATCAGCACCTGTTTCCTCATCGACGACTACTTCACGCGCTTCTCCACTCCCGCCGAACTCGTCCCCCTGGTTCTCAAGGAGGCCGAGAAGGCCGGCCTGGTCATCGACTACCTGGCCCGCGAGTCGGGCTGCGCGGTCGCCGACCGCATCGAACTCGCCGAGTCCGTCATGCACCGCCTGGTCGAGTCGCCGCCGCCGGGCAGCTACGGCTCCCGCCCGTCCGTCAGCCAGACCGGCTGGCTCGCCAACGGACAGCGCACCCCCACCACCAAGCGCGCCGCCCTCGGCGAGGTCAGGGGCTGGCAGCCGCCCCAGGAGACCGCGGCCCGCAACCACTCCGTCTTCATGGACGTCGAGCTGTGGTCGGAGAAGGACGGCCGGCGGCTGTGGTCCTGCCCGTTCCTGGCCGCCGTATGGCAGCTGGCCAGGCTCGGACTGTTACGACACCTCGGTGATCCGGTGCTCGTCCCGCGCCCTTGGAACGGCGAGGACTTCCCGCAGGACTGGGACCGGCTGCCGCCCCTGCTCCAGCTCAACCCGCAGGCCGCGGCCTTCAGCGCCTACCGCACCTGCACCCTGATGCCGAACCGTTTCCTGGCCGTCGAGGACGCCGTGCGGCTCATCCTCGACCAGACGGAAGTCGACTCCGGGGCGCTCCGGCAGGTCGCCGAGCGCTCGGCCCGGGAGGGCCTCGCGGTCCCGGCCGCGGTCGCCCAGCGCGCGACGTACGTCTTCTACGAGGAGCCCGTGGGCGCCCTTGCCACCGAGGGGCCCTGACATGACGACGGCCCTCGGACAGCCCGCGCGCCCGGTCCTCGCCTGTGGTGAGGTGCGCACCTGTCTGCTGCCGTCCTTCCAGGCGCTGGACGGCAGGGCCGCCGCCCAGCTGCTACGGCTGCGCGCCGACGAACACGTCCGGGTCTCCGAGCGGCCCAACCTGTACGCCCTGTCCCCGGAGGTGCTGACCGGGGTGGACTGCCGGCTGCCCACCTCCAACGGCGCCAAGGTCCGGGCCGTCGGCACGGTCGCCACCCGTGTGGCGCTCACCGAGGGCCGTCTCCTGCAGTCCACCGCGTACTTCAGCGCACCGGCCGCGGGCCCCGACACCCGCCGCCCCTGGGGGCACTACCTGGTACGGCCCGGTGTGGTCGAGCCCTTCGGCAAGCTGCCCGAACAGGCCACCGCTCAGGGTGTGCTGAGCGGTGCCGGGCGCGGTGAACTCGACCTGGGGATGATCGCCGAGTCCCTGCTGACGCGGCTGCTGCGCCACCCGCTCCTCGACCGCAAGGTCCCCTTCAAGTCCCGTCGGACACATCTGCGTTGGGCCGCCCGCCGGATCCCGGCGGGCGAGCGGGCGGAACTGACGCGGTTCACCCTGGCCGAGAACGGGCTGCGGACCGTGGAGCTGCGGCTGCCGGAGGACACACCGGTCTCCGCGGCCGCGGGTCTGTGCGAGGACCTCGCGCTGCACGACTGGCTTTTGACGACGGTGGTGCACATGCTGGACAGCAGTCGGCTCGCCGCGGCGGACGGGCGAGCGGCGGTCCAGGCGCTGCGTCCGGCCGTCGACCATCTGCTGCACCTGTGGATGCCGCACGCGCAGGTGGACCGCTCGCTGGTCCATCTGTGGGAAGTGCTGGAACGGGAACCGGGGTTCACACGCCAGTGGCAGAACCTGGTCCAGCGCATCCGGGACCAACTGGCCGTCCAGGCCATACAGCTGCCGCACCAGGCACTGAGCACGAGCTGAGGGGCGGCACCAACCACATACCCGACGGGGGAGAGACATGAGCGGAGCGTCGTTAGGGTCCGGGGACAACGGAGCGGGCATGCAGCGGCAGGGCATACCCAAGCTGTTCTGGAAGATCCTGATCACGGCGTCGGCGGCGGGCGGCGCCTTCCTGCTGACCATCCTGCTGAACGGCGACAACAACGACATCTGGCAGTGGGTGGCGTCCATCGTCCTCGGCAGCGCCACGCTGATCGTCCAGTACCTCGTGGACTTCGGGGAGCGCCTGGAGGTGGTCGAGGAGAGCCAGCGTCACCACATCGAGGACATGAAGCGGAGCCTGGCCAACCACCACGCGGAGATGCGGACCGCGGTCGACCAGAGCTTCGCCAAGATCAACGAGGCGACGGAGCTGTTCAGCAAGGTGGACGGCTCCGTCCTGCGCTCCGAGGAAGTGACCCGGCTGGTCAAGGCGTACACCCAGGTCGGTGACGAGGCACCGGGGATCGTCAAGAGCTTCGCCGAGGAGGAGCTGAAACGTCTCGCCGAGCTGATGGAGGACCTCATCAGCGGCAGAGCGGACTCCTCCTTCGAGAACCACGAGTGGCTGATCGACCTCGCCCTGTGCGTCAAGAAGACCCTCTACGCCACCAGCACCACCGTCGACCGGGACTTCTGGTCCAGCGAGCCCGCGAAGCGGTACCTCAGCGCGCAGGAGAAGGCCATCAAGACCCGCGGTGTGGAGGTCCGGCGGCTGTTCCTGGTGGACGAGCCGGAGGAGGTCACCGAGGCCCTGGAACAACTCTGCGCGCGGCAGCGCAGGTACGGCATCGACGCGCGTATAGGCGTGCAGTCGCAGCTGGATCCGGGCGGCACGGTGATGGACTTCATCATCTTCGACGGGGAGCTGAGCTACGAGACCCGGCCGGACAATCACGTCAGGCCGGACATGACGATGCTGAGGATGAAACACGAGCACGTCGAGGACCGCGTCAACCTGTTCAACGAGCTGTGGGCGGCGACGGAGCCGGACCACGAGCCCGAGCCGGAACAGGGGAACGTCCGCCGCCGGCTGCGCCGTGTGGCCGACTGACTGCTTTCTCCGTATAGGCGGCAGGTCGCGCCCCGTCGAACTCCGTCAACCGCTCGAAAATACCGTCGGTTTTGCAGGGCCTGGTCAATGCGCATCGCGATATCGGGCTGAGGCTTTTCGAAAGGCCTGCTCGAACTCCCGGATTGCGGACCGTGACGCGTGCGAAGCGTTGGCCATGGCCCAACCGCCTCTCCCTGGCCAGCACTTGTGGAGCACAGACTCCAGCTGAGTGTAGGCGCAGCGGCACACGCCGGAGACGAAAAGCGTGAAACTCAAATGGAAAGGGGAGCACGCTGTAGGCGCAACGAACACGGTGCCCGCAATTATGAGTCGTGTTCGTTACGGTCGTTAAGGAGAGGAAATGAAACCGCCCGTCGGGACTCATGTCGTGGACACGCGAACTGGAAAGGTGGGAATCGTCATGGGGCACGAAGGGCCGTACGTGCAACTGAGACCGTACGGGGGCGGCCGGGAGTGGGACGCCGATCCCGCCGCCGTGCGCGGGGCCACCCAGGCGGAGCGGCTGAGCGCGGCGACCGCGTACGCCAACGCCCGCAGCCGGGGTGAAGTGCCTTGAGTAAGGTGCGGGCGCATGAGTCTGTCGAGCATCTGGAGCTGGCGCAGGCCGCGGGCCGCGCGGCGCTACCCCGACCCGCTCACGGCGCACCAGCTGTGGATGGTGTCGCTGAGCGCGCCGGTCAGCCGGGACCGCAGCGCCTCGCGGACCACTCTGTACCCGTTCACGCGGATCGATGACGACGGTGCCCGCAGCTGGCTGGCCGGGCAGTGGGAGATCACCTCGCGCGCCGAGCTGACGGACCGGCTGGACGGGTTGTCGCGCGGCGGCTACCGCGCCCGGGCCCAGCAGCTCCTCGGCGTCTCGCCGCTCGCCTGGGACGCCGCCCTCTACGCCGACATAGCCCGGCTCGGCTTCGGATGCGGGATGATCACCGAGGCCGAGGCCTGGACCGCGCTGAAGAACATCGTGCCGGCGGTGGTGGGGACGTACGCCTCCTGGCAGGAGTACGCCGATCACTACCTGCTGGGGCGGACCGTGTGGCGGGACGGGCTGCGCGGCACCCGGGACGCGGCCTTCCCCGCCCCGCAGTCCGCCGCCGACGCCCATCTGCGCGCCCTCCTGAACCCGGCGAACCGGACCAGCCCCTGGAACCTGGCCCCCTGGGACACCATCAGCCACCCCGACCGTCCCCGCTGAGCCCCGCCGTACGCGAGAATGGACCTCATGAGTCTGTTCCGCGACGACGGCATCGTGCTGCGCACCCGGAAGCCGGGTGAGGCGGACCGGATCATGCTGCGTGACTGCGGGGGGCACGGCGTCCGACTGCCGCTGCGCGGCGGGCCGCACCCCCAGCCGAAGATCCGCGGCGGTGCGCGATGAGTCTGTTTCGGGATGACGGCATCGTGCTGCGCACCCAGAAGCTCGGTGAAGCGGACCGCATCATCACCTTGCTCACCCGGGGGCACGGCCGTGTGCGTGCCGTGGCCCGTGGTGTCCGGCGCACCAAGTCCAAGTTCGGCGCCCGCCTCGAACCCTTCTCCCATGTCGACGTGCAGTTCTTCGCGCGCGGGAGTGAGCTGGTGGGCCGCGGCCTCCCCCTCTGCACGCAGAGCGAGACCATCGCGCCGTACGGCGGCGGGATCGTCGCCGACTACGCCCGCTACACCGCGGGGACCGCCATGCTGGAGACCGCCGAGCGGTTCACCGACCACGAGGGCGAGCCGGCGGTGCAGCAGTACCTGCTGCTGGTGGGCGCCCTGCGCACCCTCGCCCGCGGCGAGCACGCCCCGCACCTGGTCCTCGACGCCTTCCTCCTGCGCTCCCTCGCCGTCAACGGCTACGCCCCCACCTTCAGCGACTGCGCGAAGTGCGGAATGCCCGGGCCGAACCGGTTCTTCTCCGTGGCCTCCGGCGGAGCCGTCTGCGTCGACTGCCGGGTGCCCGGCAGCGTCGTACCCTCGCCGCAGACCCTGGAACTGCTGGGCGCGCTGCTTACGGGAGACTGGGAGACTGCGGACGCATGCGAGCCGCGGTATGTCAGGGAGGGGAGCGGGCTGGTGTCCGCTTATCTGCACTGGCATCTGGAGCGCGGGCTGCGTTCACTGCGTTACGTGGAGAAATAAGCCCGCGCATCACAAGCAAGCCGAAGAGGAGACGAGAAGCACATGGTCGTACGCGGGATCCTGGGACGCCAGCGCCGCGAGTACAGGGCACCGGAGCCGCACCCGTCCGGCGCCCGCGCGCCGAAGCTGCCGGGCGAGCTGGTCCCGAACCATGTGGCGATCGTCATGGACGGGAACGGCCGGTGGGCGAAGGAGCGCGGGCTGCCGCGCACCGAGGGCCACAAGGTGGGCGCCGAGCGCGTCCTGGACGTGCTGCAGGGCGCCGTCGAGATGGGCGTCGGCAACATCTCGCTCTACGCCTTCTCCACCGAGAACTGGAAGCGCTCGCCCGAAGAGGTCCGCTTCCTCATGAACTTCAACCGGGACTTCATCCGCAAGACCCGCGACCAGCTCGACGAACTCGGCATCCGGGTGCGCTGGGTGGGCCGTATGCCCAAGCTGTGGAAGTCCGTCGCCAAGGAGCTCCAGGTCGCGCAGGAGCAGACCAAGGACAACGACAGGCTCACGCTGTACTTCTGCATGAACTACGGCGGGCGGGCCGAGATCGCGGACGCCGCGCAGGCGCTCGCCGAGGACGTGAAGGCGGGGCGGCTCGACCCCTCCAAGGTCAACGAGAAGACCCTCGCCAAGTACCTCTACTACCCGGACATGCCGGACGTGGACCTGTTCCTGCGGCCGAGCGGCGAGCAGCGCACCTCCAACTACCTGCTCTGGCAGAGCGCATACGCCGAGATGGTCTTCCAGGACGTGCTGTGGCCGGACTTCGACCGCCGCGACCTGTGGCGCGCCTGCGTCGAGTTCGCCTCCCGCGACCGCCGCTTCGGCGGTGCCGTCCCGAACGAGGAGCTGCTCGCCATGGAACGGGACATGCAGGGCGGCCCGGCCACCTGAGGAGACCGGCCGGAGCTGGTCATCTCCTGGCCGAAAAGCACCTGTACGATCCCGCCTCATGGTCATGGACATGGGGCGGGACGCCGAACAGGGAGTGGTGGAGCTTTCGTATCAGCCGGTCGCGGGGGATTTCGCGGAGGCACTGCGGGAGCGCAGGCGGTTCAACCGGGCGGGGAAGATCCAGCGGTGGGCGGTCCGCTTCATCGCCGTGGTCTTCGCCATCGAGATCGCGGGTGCGCTCGCCGGGGGACACGTCGACTGGTTTCCGGTGATCTACCTGCCGCTGTTCACAGGACTCCTGCTCCTCAAGCCGCAGTTGCAGGCCCGTACGGTCGTCAAGATCGCCGCTCGCAACGGCACGTACCGCGCGACGGTGACGGACGCCGGGCTGACGATGACGACCGACAACAGCACGACGTCGGTCAAGTGGGCCGCGCAGCCCCGCTACCGGGAGACCAAGGACGCGTTCTACACCTACAGCGACGACAAGAACGCCACCTGCTTCACGGTGCTGCCCAAGCGGGGCCTGCAGAGCCCCGCGGACGCGGACCGGCTGCGGGAGATCCTCGACCGCAACCTGACCCGCGTCTGAGGGCTCAGTTCTTCTGCGTGGCCGCGCACTCCGCGCACGTACCGAAGATCTCCACCGTGTGCGCCACGTTGACGTACCCGTGCTCCGCCGCGATCGCCTCCGCCCACTTCTCCACCGCGGGGCCCTCCACCTCGACCGCCTTGCCGCAGACGCGGCACACGAGGTGGTGGTGGTGTTCCCCGGTGGAGCAGCGGCGGTACACGGACTCGCCGTCGGAGGTGCGCAGGACGTCGACCTCGCCGGCGTCGGCGAGGTTCTGAAGGGTGCGGTAGACCGTGGTCAGGCCGACCGAGTCGCCCTTGTGCTTGAGCATGTCGTGGAGTTCCTGCGCGCTGCGGAACTCGTCGACCTCGTCGAGCGCCGCCGCCACAGCGGCACGCTGCCGGGTGGCGCGGCCCTTCACGGGCGGTCCAGCGGTCGTCACCGGTTGCCTCCTCCTACGTCTGCGCTTGCCGGGCCATTGTGCCAGCCCGGCCTGTGCGCAGTCAGACGCCGACCTTCCCCTCGGGGGCGCGCGCGGCCGGAATTGCACACTCCGCCGGGTCACCGGCGGGCTGTCCGGCCGCTGCGGCGCGGGCGCGGCGGCGGGCCAGCGGGGCCGCCAGCGCGGTCAGCGCCATGAAGGCCGCGATGGTCAGCAGCACGATGGTCGCGCCGGGCGGCACGTCCTGGTAGTACGACGTGATCGTGCCGCCGATGGTCACGGAAACCCCGATCGCCACGGCGATCGCGAAGGTCGCCGCAAAGCTGCGGCTCAACTGCTGCGCCGCCGCCACGGGCACCACCATCAGGGCGCTCACCAGCAGCAGGCCGACCACCCGCATCGCGACCGTCACCGTCACCGCCGCCGTGACGGCGGTGAGCAGGTTCAGGGCGCGCACCGGAAGGCCCGTCACCCGCGCGAACTCCTCGTCCTGGCTGACGGCGAAGAGCTGCCGGCGCAGACCGAGGGTGACCAGCACCACGAAGCCCGCGAGCAGGCAGATCGCCGTCACGTCCGACTGCGAGACGGTCGACAGCGAGCCGAAGAGGTACGAGGTCAGGTTGGCGTTGGAGCCGCCCGGCGCGAGGTTGATGAACATCACGCCGCCGGCCATACCGCCGTAGAAGAGCATCGCGAGGGCGATGTCGCCGCGGGTGCGGCCGTACCAGCGGATCAGCTCCATCAGGACCGCGCCGAGCACGGAGGTGAGGGTCGCCATCCAGACCGGGGACGCGGAGAGCAGGAAGCCGAGGCCGACGCCCGTCATGGCCACATGGCCGATGCCGTCGCCCATCAGGGCCTGGCGGCGCTGTACGAGGTAGATGCCGATCGCCGGGGCGGTGATGCCGACGAGGACGGCGGCGAGCAGAGCCCGCTGCATGAAGGCGAAGTCGAGAAAGTCCATTACCGATCCATCAGCTCAGCAGGCCGGTGCGCGCGGGCGTGTGCTCGTGGGGGTGTACGTGGTCGTGGCCGGGCAGCGCGTGCTGGCCGACGGCGTGCGGGGGCGGCCCGTCGTGCAGGACGCAGCCGTCGCGGAGTACCACCGCGCGGTCGATGAGGGGCTCCAGCGGCCCGAGTTCGTGCAGGACGAGCAGCACCGTCGTACCCGCCGAGACCTGCTCCCGCAGCGTCCGCGCGAGCACCTCCTGGCTGGCGAGGTCCACGCCCGCCATCGGCTCGTCCATGATCAGCAGTTCGGGTTCGGCGGCGAGTGCGCGGGCGATCAGCACGCGCTGGTGCTGGCCGCCGGAGAGGGCGTTCACCGAGTCCTTGGCCCTGTCGGCCATGCCGACCAGCTCCAGGGCCCGCCGTACGGCCGCGTGGTCCGCCTTGCGCAGCACACCGAAGCGGGCCCGGGACAGCCGCCCCGAGGACACGATCTCGGTGACGGTGGCCGGGACGCCGCCCGCGGCGGTCGTGCGCTGCGGCACGTACCCCACCCGCGCCCAGTCCCGGAACCGCCTGCGCTCCGTGCCGAACAGCTCGATCGCGCCGGCGCTCAGCGGCACCTGGCCGATGATCGTGCGGATCGCGGTCGACTTGCCGGAGCCGTTGGCGCCGAGCAGCGCGACGACCTCACCGCGCGCCACGGTGAGGTCGATCCCGCGCAGGACGGGGCGCGAGCCCAGGTCGGCGCGGACCCCGCGCATCGCTATGACGGGCTCGTCCGGTGCGCCCACGCCCATGTCGTCCTCCATAAACGTCATTTGGATCCCAGGGCCGTCTGCAGCGCCTTGAGGTTGGCCTCCTGGACCGAGAAGTAGTCCTTGCCGCGGGACTTCGACGTGATGCCCTCGATCGGGTCGAGGACGTCCGTCTTCAGTCCGGCGTCGGCGGCGATGGTCTTCGCGGTCTTGTCGCTGACGAGCGTCTCGTAGAACACGGTCGTGACGCCGTCGGCCTTCGCCATCTTCTCAAGGTCCTTCACACGGGCGGCGCTCGGCTCGGACTCGGGGTCGAGGCCGTTGATGGCCTCCTCGGTCAGGCCGTAGCGCTCGGCGAGATAGCCGAAGGCGGCATGCGTGGTGATGAAGACCTTGGACCTGGAGCCCGAGAGGCCGTTCTCGAACTGCGTGTTGAGCGCATCGAGCTTCTTGACCAGCGCCGCGGTGTTCTTCTTGTAGTCGGCCGCGTGCGCCGGGTCCGCCTTCGCGAAGGCGGCGCCGACCCCCTTGGCGATCTGGGCGTACCTCACCGGGTCGAGCCAGATGTGCGGGTCGAGGCCGGCCAGCTCCTCGTTCTTGGAGCTGTCGTGGGAGGCCGCGTGGCCGCCGACCTCGTTGCCGTGCTTCTCCAGGGAGGTGAGGGAGGCGGCGTCGATCTTCGTCTTGACCTCGGACTGGGCCACCGCGTCGTCGACGGCGGGCTGGAGGTTCTTCAGGTAGAGCACCGCGTCGGACTCCTGGAGCTGCGCGGTCTGCCGGGCGCTGATCTCCAGGTCGTGCGGCTCCTGCCCGGGCTGGGTCAGGTTGGTGACGTGCACATGGCTCCCGCCGATCTGCTCGGCGAGGAACTCCAGCGGGTAGAACGACGCGACGACGTCGAACTTTTCCGTGTTGCCCGCGGCGGCGCTCTCACCGGAGCAGGCGGAGAGGGTGGTGAGGCCGAGGGCGGCGACCGCGGCCGTGGCCGCGGTGGATATGAGGCGTCGTCGTACGTTCATGACAGTCATTTTCAACAAATATGGAAACCGTTGTCAACAAACATCTGATGGGAGACGGATTTGATTGAGGGGGAGCCCGCGCCGGTACCCTGAAGCATTCGCTCTGAAGCGTCTCGCTTCGTCGCCCGTCGTCGTAATGAAGAGAGCACCGTGGCCGCCGACAAGATCGACACCATCGTCAGCCTGAGCAAGCGCCGTGGCTTTGTATTCCCGTGCAGCGAGATCTACGGCGGCCAGCGCGCCGCCTGGGATTACGGACCGCTGGGTGTCGAGCTCAAGGAGAACCTGAAGCGTCAGTGGTGGCGCTACATGGTGACGTCGCGCGAGGACGTGGTCGGTATCGACTCGTCCGTGATCCTGGCCCCCGAGGTCTGGGTCGCCTCCGGCCATGTCGCCACCTTCACGGACCCGCTCACCGAGTGCACCTCCTGCCACAAGCGGTTCCGCGCGGACCACCTGGAGGAGGCCTACGAGGCGAAGAAGGGGCACCTCCCGGAGAACGGCCTGGCCGACGTCAACTGCCCGAACTGCGGCAACAAGGGCCAGTTCACCGAGCCCAAGCAGTTCTCGGGTCTGCTGTCGACGCACCTCGGCCCGACGCAGGACTCCGGTTCGATCGCCTACCTGCGTCCTGAGACCGCACAGGGCATCTTCACCAACTTCGCCCAGGTGCAGACCACCTCGCGCAAGAAGCCCCCGTTCGGCATCGCGCAGATGGGCAAGTCCTTCCGCAACGAGATCACGCCCGGCAACTTCATCTTCCGTACCCGCGAGTTCGAGCAGATGGAGATGGAGTTCTTCGTCAAGCCGGGCGAGGACGAGAAGTGGCAGGAGTACTGGATGGAGCAGCGCTGGAACTGGTACACGGGCCTCGGTCTCCGTGAGGAGAACATGCGCTGGTACGAGCACCCGGCGGAGAAGCTCTCCCACTACTCCAAGCGCACCGCCGACATCGAGTACCGCTTCCAGTTCGGCGGCAACGAGTGGGGCGAGCTGGAGGGCGTCGCCAACCGCACCGACTACGACCTCTCCTCGCACTCCAAGGCCTCCGGCCAGGACCTCTTCTACTTCGACCAGGAAGCCGGCGAGCGCTGGACCCCGTACGTCATCGAGCCGGCGGCCGGGGTCGGCCGGGCGATGCTCGCCTTCCTGCTCGACGCCTACGTCGAGGACGAGGCGCCCAACGCCAAGGGCAAGATGGAGAAGCGCACGGTGCTGCGCCTGGACCACCGCCTCGCGCCCGTGAAGGTCGCGGTGCTGCCGCTGTCCCGCAACCCCGAGCTGTCCCCGAAGGCCAAGGGCCTCGCCCAGGCGCTGCGCCAGCACTGGAACATCGAGTTCGACGACGCGGGCGCCATCGGCCGCCGCTACCGGCGCCAGGACGAGATCGGTACGCCGTACTGCGTGACGGTCGACTTCGACACGCTGGACGACAACGCGGTGACGGTGCGTGAGCGTGACTCCATGAAGCAGGAGCGCGTGTCGCTGGACCAGATCGAGGGGTACCTGGCCGGGCGCCTGCTGGGCTGCTGACGTCCGCTTCACTCCAGGCCCGTCCTCCGGCCGACCCTGTCGGCCGGAGGACGGGCGTTTTCGTCACACCGCCACGTCCACGTAGAGCGCGGCGTGGTCCGATGCCTCGTCGATCTTGGTCTTGACGGTATTGAAGTGGTTCGAGTGGGCGAAGATGCCCCGCGTCTCCAGGCCCACGTTCTGCACCTTCTCCCACAGCGCGGGCGACAGCATGATGTAGTCGAGCTTGTCGCTTCTCTGCTTGCAGCTGCCGTGGGTGCCGAGGTCGTCGCCCTGGTAGGAGGGGTGACTCATGACATCGCGCAGGCCGGCGTCCAGCAGCGTTTCGACCGGCTTGCTGTCCGGGGTGTCGTTGAGGTCTCCGGCGACCACGACGTTCGGGGTGCGCTCCAGCGCGGCCCGGTAGATCTCCGCGACCCGCTCGGCCTGGTGCAGGCGCAGCTCCGGGTCGTCGTTGAACTTGCTCTTGAGGTGGTTGCCGAGGAGCACCAGGCTCTCCTGGTCGAGCTGGATCTCGTACTCGGGACAGTCACGGCTGAACAGGTGCTTCGTCGGGTCTTCCGGGTCCGGGTCGAAGAGGTGCGGACGCACGGAGGTGACCGGGAAGCGGGTGAGGATCCCGATGTCGATGCCCCGCGGGTCGTTGCCGTCGATCAGCAGATCGACGGGGTACGGCTGCCAGCCCGGGCCCAGAACCTGCTCGTTGAAGCGGTCCAGGGTGAGCCGGTCCTCGACCTCGGGCGTCAGGAGGACTTCGGCGTTCACCTCTCTGACGACCCGCCCGGTGTTGCTGACCGCGGCCATGTCCAGGTCGTCCTGGCCGAGTTCGGCCCAGCCGGCCCACTTCGCCCGGCCGCCGGCGAGGATCGGCAGCTCCGTCGGCTCCGTCCCCGGCGGGGGCGTGTCGAAGAGCCCGCTCTTCTTGCCGGGGCGGTTCTGGTTGACGTAGATCAGCGGCGGGTTCACCGGGTCGCTGCTGTACGCCCGGTGCTTCAGGATGAGCTCCGAGATCTTCTGCTTGTCCTTGTCGGTGTACGTCTCCTTGTCCAGGAGAGCGACCAAGGTGTCGAAATCGTCGAGGACCTCCTTGCGCCTCGTCGCGTCCGGAAGGCGGAACACGGAGGGGCGGCGGAAGAGGTTCTCGGTGTTGAACGTGCCGATACGGACGGCCATCGCGGCCTCCCTGGGCGGCGCTGGATCACCGCACGGCCGACGGCAGGCGCCGCCGGGATGACTGCACGCCGGCAGCTTCCATTCTCTGGGCGGCCGGGAGACGTGTCGAACGGAGCGGCGGACCGCACATCAATACCCCGCATCAATCCTGTTGCCCGACGGGCGATTGGTCCTGTTGCCCGGTGGGCGATTGGTCCTGTATCCCGGTCCACGGCGACGACAGGGTGGCCCGCATGAGCCTCGCCTTCCTCCTCACCACCCTCGTCGTGGTCGCCACTCCCGGCACCGGTGTCGTCTACACCCTGGCCGCCGGTCTCTCCCGCGGCCGGCGTGCGAGTGTCGTCGCCGCCTTCGCCTGCACACTCGGGATCGTGCCGCACATGCTGGCCACCATCACCGGCGTGGCCGCGCTGCTGAACGCCGGCGCCGCCGCGTTCCAGATCCTCAAGTACGCCGGTGTCGCCTATCTGCTCTACATGGCGTGGGCGACGGTGCGGGACAAGGACGCGATCGCCGTCGAGCAGGAGACCGCGCCGCTGTCCGCGGGGCGCGTCATCGTGCGGGGCGTGCTGATCAATCTCCTCAACCCCAAGCTGACGATCTTCTTCTTCGCGTTCCTGCCGCAGTTCGTGAACCCCGGCGAGCCCCGCGCGCTGCCGCGGATGCTGGCGCTGAGCGGTGTGTTCATGCTGGCGACGTTCGTGGTGTTCGCCGCGTACGGCGTTCTCGCGGCCTCGGTCCGCAGCCACGTCACCTCCCGACCGAGGGTGATGACGTGGCTGCGGCGCAGTTTCGCGGGGTCGTTCGTGGCGCTGGGGGCGAAGCTCGCCCTCACCGCGAGGTGAGACTCAACGGCCTTGTAGGGCCTTGACGTTGTCGCCGAACGTCCAGTTCTTCGAGCCGTCCCAGTTGATCGACCAGGTCATCAGGCCCTTGAGCGAGGTGCCGTAGTGCTTCCAGGCCTGGGAGACCTGGGACGGTGACATGTAGCCGCCGCCCGCACCCGACTGGGCCGGGAGACCCGGGACCTGCTTGTCGTAGGGGACCTTCACCGTCGTGCCCTGCACGACCAGGCCCTTGTCGAGGCAGTCCGTCTGGGCGGTGAAGCCCTGGACGGTGCCGGCCGAGTAGGAGTCGCCGGAGCAGCCGTACATGCTGCCGTTGTAGTACTGCATGTTCAGCCACCACAGGCGGCCGTTGTCGGCGTACTTCTTGATGATCGGCAGGTATGCGCCCCAGATCGAGCCGTAGGTGACGCTGCCCCCGGTGACGTAGGCCGTCTCCGGGGCCATCGTCAGGCCGAAGTTCGCCGGCATCCGCGCCAGCACGCCGTCGATGATGCGGATCAAGTTGGCCTGGGAAGTGGAGAGTTGGGTGATCGAGCCGCTGCCCACGAGGCCCGTCTCGATGTCTATGTCGATGCCGTCGAAGTTGTACTTCTTCAGGATCGGGACGATCGTCGCCACGAAACGGTCGGCCACCGCCTGTGAGCTGAGGTCGATGCCGGCCGCGGCTCCGCCGATCGACAGCAGGATCGTCTGCCCGGCCGCCTTCGCCGCGCACATCTGCGCCGGGGCCGCCACCTTGACGCCGCTGTCCATGCCGTCCTCCCACAGCGCCGTGCCGTCGGAGCGGATGACCGGGAACGCCGCGTTGATCACGTTGTAGCCGTGCGTCGGGATGCGGGAGTCGGTGATGGGCGTCCAGCCGAAGGGCGGGTGGACGCCGTTGGCCGAGCCGTCCCAATTCTCCCAGTAGCCCTGGAGGACCTTGCCGGCGGGGCGGGACTTGACCGCGCAGGTGTCGGTGGCGGCGGAGGCGGTGGGGGCATTCGGGAGCTGGCTCAGACAGAGGGTGGCGAGCGCGGTGGCGAGCAGGCTCAGGGGGCGGCGGAGCATCAGGCCTCCCGGTGGGGGATCGGTGAGGTGTCGTAGGTGTCGCAGGCATGACAGTGCTCTGGTCCAGACCTTTCGTCAATAGGTCTGGACCAGGCGGAAGCGGCTGGCAGAGTTGGAATGACAGATATTGAAATCTGTCAGCTGTCATGCCAGGGTGGAGGCATGACGATGCGAACCCGAAACCTCGGAACCACCGGCCCCCAGGTCTCCGCCCTCGGCCTCGGCTGCATGGGCATGTCCGGCATGTACGGCGAGGCGGACCGCGCCGAGTCCATCGCCACCATCCACGCGGCCCTGGAAGCCGGCGTGACCCTGCTCGACACCGGCGACTTCTACGGCATGGGCCACAACGAACTGCTGATCAGCGAGGCCCTGCGCACCGCTCCGCCCGCCCTGCGGGAGAACGCGCTGCTCAGCGTGAAGTTCGGCGCCCAGCGCGGCCCGGGCGGCGAGTGGTACGGCTTCGACGGCAGCCCGGCCGCCGTGAAGACCTCCGCCGCGTACTCCCTCCAGCGCCTCGGCGTCGACCACATCGACGTCTACCGCCCCGCCCGCCTCGACCCGGACGTGCCGATCGAGGAGACCGTCGGCGCCATCGCGGAACTGGTCGAGAAGGGGTACGTCCGCCACATCGGCCTCAGCGAGGTCGGCGCGGACACCATTCGCCGGGCCGCCGCCACCGCCCCGATCGCGGACCTGCAGATCGAGTACGCGCTCATCTCCCGCGGCCCCGAGCGGGAGATCCTGCCCACCCTGCGCGAACTGGGCATCGCCGTCACCGCGTACGGCGTGCTCTCCCGCGGCCTGATCTCCGGCCATGTCACGCCCGGCCAGGAGTACGCGGCGAACGACTTCCGCGCCCACTCGCCCCGCTTCCAGGGCGACAACCTCCAGCACAACCTCAGCCTGGTCGAGTCCCTGCGCAAGATCGCCGAGCAGAAGGGCGTCTCCGTCGCCCAGATCGCCATCGCCTGGGTGCTCTCCCGGGGCGAGGACATCGTGCCGCTGGTCGGCGCCAAGACCCGCGAGCGGCTCGGCGAGGCACTCGTCGCCCTGGACGTGATCCTGGACACGGCCGACCTCGCCGCCATCGAGGCCGCCGTACCCGCGGACGCGGCGGCCGGGGAGCGGTATGCCCCCGCCCAGATGGCCATGCTCGACAGCGAGAGCTGATCACCGTGCCGGGTACCGTCTAGCCATGCCTGCCACCAGCGAGATCCTGACCGCCGAGCGCATCCTCGAGGCGACCGAGGAGGTGCTGCGCCGCCACGGCCCGGCCAAGGCCACCGTGGTCGACGTGGCCCGCGCGCTCGGCGTCAGCCACGGCAGCGTCTACCGCCACTTCCGTACGAAGGCGGCGCTGCGGGAGGCGGTGACCAAGCGGTGGCTGGACCGTACGACTCAGGAGCTGGCCGGCATCGCCGCGGACGCGGAGCGGGACCCGCAGACGCGGTTGCGGGAATGGCTCGCGGCGCTCTTCGCGGCCAAGCGCCGCAAGGCGGGCGGGGACCCCGAGCTGTTCGCCACCTACTCGGTCCTCGCCGGTGAGGCGGGGGAGTTGGTCAGCGGCCATGTCGCCGAGCTGACCGGTCAGCTGACCGGGATCGTGCGGGCGGGGGCCGAAGCGGGGGTCTTCGCTGTCGCGGACCCCGTGACGGCCGCGCGCGCCCTGTTCCAGGCCACCGGCCGCTTTCATGACCCGGGTTATGCCAAGGAGTGGGAACGGCCGGGGGTGGAGGGGGAGTTCGAGGCGGTGGTGGATCTGTTGGTGCGGGGCCTGCGGCGCTCTCCGCAGGATGGGCAGTGACGGGTCGTCGATCGTCTGCGGGCCCGTTGTGGCTGGTCGCGCAGTTCCCCGCGCCCCTATGGGGGCGCGTCAGCTGCCCGCCACGCAGCCCCAGAAGTCCCGCATCACCGGTGTCGGTGTCGGGTTTGTCATTGATGCCTGGGTGAGCAGGATCGCCACCGTCCCCGTGGCCGGGATGATGTGGGCCGTTGTGCCGGTGCCGCCTACCCAGCCGTAGCGGCCGGGGACGTTCCAGGGGTCTGCCGGGGTGACGTCGACCTGGCCGCCGTAGCCCCAGCCCTGGCCCTCCAGGAAGAGGGGGGCCGCGTCTCGCTGTTCGGCCGTGAGGTGGTTGGTGGTCATGCGGCTGACCGAGGTGGGGGAGAGGAGCCGGTGGCCGGCGGGGCTCGTGCCGGCGTTCAGGAGCAGCCGGGCGAAGGCGAGCCAGTCGTCGGCCGTGGAGACGAGGCCCCCGCCGCCGGAGTGGAAGCGCGGGACGCGGCTCCAGTCGCCGTCCGGGGCGTCCACCAGACGGAGGGTGCCGTCCTCGGCCGGGGCGTAGGACGAGGTGAAGCGGTGCCGTTTCGAGGACGGGGCCTCGAAGGCCGTGTCCCGCATGCCCAGCGGTTCGAAGATCCGTTCAGCGAGGAACTCGGGGAGCGTACGGCCCGACGCCCGGGCGATCAGGATGCCCTGCAGATCGGACGAGGTGCCGTAGAGCCAGGCCTCACCCGGCTGGTGGAGCATCGGCACCTGGGCGAGGAGGCGCAGCCAGGTGTCGTGGTCCGGCCAGCCCTGGAGGCTCCGGCCGTCCTTCTGCACCGTGAACAGGGACTGCACCGCCGGGAGCGAGAAGTCGGCGGGGAAGCCCCAGCCGGTGCGGGAGCTGAGCAGGTCCTCGACCGTGATCGGGCGGGCCGCTGGGACCACTTCGTCGACGGGGGCGCCGGGGGTGCGGACCACGAGCGGCTTGGCCAGTTCCGGCAGCCACTCCTCGACCGGTGAGTCAAGACCGAGCAGCCCGTCCTCCACCAGCATCAGCACCGCCGCCGCCGTGATCGGCTTGGTGATCGAGGCGATACGGAAGAGGCAGTCCCGGGCCATCGGGGCGGTGCCCTCGGTGTCCACCGAGCCGACGGTCACCACCTCGACGTCGTCGCCGCGGGCCACCAGGGCGACGGCCCCGGGCACGGAGCCGTCGTCGACGTGCCGTCGCAGGGTGTCGTACAGAGTGCTCATCGGTCGGCCTTCCGGTCTGGGCGGTCGTCCTGAGTACGACTCCCGGGACGGCGGAAAGTCATCGGGCCGCCCGCTGCCGGGAGCCCTACGCCTCCGACGCCCCCGCCGGATCCACCGTCGCCTGGTGCTCCTCCGCCAGATGCTCCTCCGCCTTCAGCCAGGGCAGGAACTGCGCACTCTTGCGCCAGCCGCACGTGTCACATCTGATCATGCGCTGCGCGCCCTTGCGCTGCACTCGGACGATGTGCTCGCGCCCGTGCTGGTCCCAGCGGCTCACCTTGCTCGTGTTGATCTCCAGCATGATGTCTCGCCTCCGGCACAGGAGTGTGCAGCAAGACCAACATCAACAGGGACTTCCGCGCGGCGAGTTGACCAAGCCGTGGCCGATTCCACACAGGATCGCGCGGGCGTCAGCCGATGGTGCGCGGCAGGCGCAGGCTGAGCAGGCAGGTCAGGGCCACACAGCCCAACTGGGTCAGGAGCGTGGTGACCAGGGCGTCCCGCATGCCCAGCCCCGGGACCAGGGACAGGAAGAGGGTGCCGAGGGCCGCCACCCCGAGCGCCAGGGACGACTGCTGGGTCGTCATCATCACGCCGCTGCCGACACCGGCCCTCGCGGGCTCCACCTCGGAGAGCACGACCCGGAAGATGATGGGGAGTTGGAGCGCCTGACCGGCGCCGGCGAGAGCCGCCCCGGGGAGCAGTTCGACGAAGCCGAGGTCCGGCCAGGCCCGCCAGGCGGCCAGCGCCATCAGGCCGATGCCCGCCCCCTGGATCAGCGCACCGGCGGTCACCACCCGGGTGCCGTACCGCGCGACCAGCCGCGGCCCGGCGAGCGAGACGAAGAAGAAGACGACGGCCATCGGCGCCAGCGCCAGCCCCGCCGGGACCGGCCCGAGCCCCGCGCCCCGCTGCAGCGCCACCGCGACGACGAACATGAAGCCGCTGAAGCCGACGCCGAACGGCACGATCATCACCAGACCGCGGCGGAGCGAGGTGAGCTCGAACAGGCTGGGCGGGACGAGCGGCGTACGGCCCTGGCGGTCCGCACGGCGCTCGACCGCGTAGAACGCCGCCGCGACGAACGGGAACGCCGCCAGCGACAGCCACGTCCACAGCGGCCAGCCCGCGGAACGGCCCTCGGTGAGCGGGGCCAGCAGCGTGAGGAGGGAGGCGGTGAGCAGGACGGTGCCGGGGACGTCGACCGGCTCCGGGTGCTGGGAGCGGGTCTCCGGGACGGCGCGGGCGGCGAGGACCAGACCCGCGATCACGACGGGCACGTTCACCAGGAAGACCGAGCGCCAGCCGGTTCCGGCTATGTCGGCCGCGACCAGGACCCCGCCGAGGATCTGCCCGGCCACCATGGACAGCCCGGCCGTGGCGCCGTACAGGCCCATGGCCTTCGCCCGCCGCTGTCCCGAGGTCGCCGCCTGGATGGTGGCGAGGACCTGCGGCAGCATCGCGGCGGACGCCGCGCCCTGCGCGACCCGCGCGGCGACCAGGGACCAGGCGTCGGGCGCGAGCCCGCAGGCCAGCGAGGTCAGCCCGAAGGCCGCCACACCGCCGAGGAAGAACCGCCGCCGCCCGAACAGATCGCCCAGCCGTCCCCCGAGGACGAGCAGGACGGCGTACGCGAGCCCGTACCCCGCGACGACGAGTTCGAGAACGGCCTCACTCGCGTGCAGATCCCTGCCGATGGTCGGCAGGGCGACATTGACGATGAAGAAGTCGATGAGAGGAAGTGCCGCTGCCAGCAGCACGGTGAAGAGTCCGAGCCCGCCGAGCGAGGGTGGCGCGGCCGGCGAGCGGACGGTGCGTGTAGCGATGGTTTCGGTCACGCCTTCGAGCGTGCGCCCGCTCTCAAGCTGGTACCAGAGTCTCCTTATCCTGGTAGAAGAACCACCTGGAAACAGTGTCCGCAGGGCGGCAGGCTGGAGGCATGGCGACGATGGCTCAGGTGACGACCCAGGAGACGGCGGCCCCGCGCTCGCGCGGCACGGGCGCCGAGGTGCGGCGCCATGAGCTGGCGGCCTTTCTGCGCAGTCGCCGCGAGCGCATCACCCCGGAGGAGGTGGGGCTCCCGCGCGGCCGCCGGCGCCGCACGCCCGGTCTGCGCCGTGAGGAGGTCGCCCAGCTCTCCGCGGTCGGTGTCACCTGGTACACCTGGCTCGAACAGGGCCGTGACATCCAGGTCTCCGTCCAGGTTCTGGACGCCCTCGCCCGCACCCTGATGCTCGACGCCACCGAGCGCGCCCACCTCTTCCAGCTGTCCGGCGCGGTGGACCCGACACCGGCCCTGCTGTGCCCGTCGGTGACACCCGCTTTGCGGGCCATGCTGGAGCAACTGGAGCCGTATCCCGCCAGCATCCAGAACAGCAGGTACGACATCCTCGCCCACAACCGCACCCTCGGCCTGCTGCTGTGTGACCTGGAGGCGGTGCCGCCCGAGGACCGCAACTGCATCCTGCTGTCCTACACGAACGACGACTGGCGCAACTCGATCGTGCACCTGGAGGACACCCGCCGCCTGATGGCGGCCCGCCTGCGCGCCGCCATGGCCGGCCATCTCACCGAACCCGCCTGGAAGATGCTCCTCAAACGGCTCCGCGAGTACCCGGAGTTCTGCGAGGCCTGGGAGCGCCACGAGGTGGTCGTCGCCCACAGCAAACGCAAGGAGTTCCTCAACCGCCTGGTGGGCCGAGTGGTCGTGGACCAGTCCGAACTGTGGCTGGGCCCGGAGCTGGGGTCGCGGATGGTGACGTACGTCCCGGCGGACGAGGAGTCGAGGGAGCGGCTGGAGAGGCTGCACGAGATAGCGCTGGGAAGGTGAGCGCCCCAAAGGGGCCACCCACCCGCACCCGACGGACTACGCACTGACCCCGGTGGGCTGGCGCACCTCCGCAGAGTGAAGCTGCGCAGCTGTCCGCTCAGCACTCCGCTGAGCCCACCGCCCGCTGCTCAGCGCTCCAAGACCAAGCACCGCAACCCCGCACCCCGTGAGAATCCACCACCCCGGCACAGAGGCCGAGACGAACACGTCCCTGTACGACGAGGAGCCGACCCCCGAGGCCAGCACCGCCCCCACCACAGCGACGCCGAGCGTCTGCCCGAGCTGCCGGCTGGTGGACGCAACGGCGGCGGCAACCCCCGCCTGGGCGCGCGGCATCCCGGAGACCGCCGTATTGGTGATCGGCGCGTTCACGAACCCGAACCCGATGCCGAACAACAGGTACGCGACGAACAACGTCCCGTTCGACGTCTCGGCCTCGAAGCCGGCGAACAGCACCGCACTCGCCGTGATCGCGGTGCCGGCGACGAGGAGCGACAGCCGCGGCCCCCGACTCCCCACCAGCCGCCCGGACAGCGGAGCGCACAGGAACGTCGGCACCGCCATCGGCAGCATCCACAGCCCCGCGTGCAGGGCGTCGTACCCGCGCACGTTCTGCAGATACAGCGTCGACAGGAACAGGAACCCGCCGAGTGCGGCGAACGCGCTGATCGCGATCACCGTCGCCCCGCTGAACGGCACCGACCGGAAGAACCGCAGGTCGATCAGCGGTTCGTCGCGACGGGGCTCGTACCAGAGCAGCCCGGCCAGGGCGGCCAGTGCGACCGCGACGAAGGGCAGCACGTAGGCCGCGCCCGAGTTCGGGGCCTCGATGATCGCGTACGTCAGGGAGCCGAACAGGGCGATCACCAGCAGCTGGCCGACGGGGTCGGGGCGGCGGGCCTTGGGTGCCCGGGACTCGGGGACGTAGCGGAGCGTGAGCAGCAGGGCCGCGAGGCCCACCGGCAGATTGACCCAGAAGATCGAGCGCCAGCCGACCGACTCCACCAGCAGCCCGCCGGCCAGCGGACCCGCCGCCATGGAGATGCCGACGACGCCTCCCCAGACGCCGATCGCACGGGCGCGCTCGGCCGGGTCCGTGAAGGTGTTGGTGATGATCGACATGGCGACCGGGTTGAGCATCGAACCGCCGACCGCCTGGATCATGCGGAAGGCGATGAGGGAGTCGAGGTTCGGGGCGAGGGAGCACAGCAGCGAGCCCGTCGTGAAGATGATCAGACCGGCCATGAAGACCCGCTTGCGGCCGACGCGGTCGGCCGTGGAGCCGGAGAGCATCAGCAGCGAGGCCAGGACCAGCGTGTACGCGTCGATGGTCCACTGCAGTCCGGCGGTGCTCGCGTGCAGCTCCCGCTGCATCGACGGCAGGGCGACATTCAGGGCGGTGACGTCGAGGCTCACGATCAGCAGGCTCATACAGCAGATCGCGAGGACCAGGAAGCGTCGGCGGTGGCTGAGCTCGGGCATGCGTTTCACTCTACGCTCGCATCGATAGTGTGTCTAACTAATAGTGCCGCTAACTAATGGCTGCTACATGATCACTGCCGATGCGCGACAATGGCCCAATGCCCACGCCCGTGTCCCCGCTGCAGATCGGCCCGCACACCGTCGAGCCGCCCGTCGTCCTGGCCCCGATGGCCGGGATCACCAACGCGCCCTTCCGCACCCTGTGCAGAGAGTTCAGCGGCGGCAAGGGTCTGTTCGTGAGCGAGATGATCACGACCCGGGCGCTGGTCGAGCGCAACGAGAAGACCATGCAGCTGATCCAGTTCGACGCGACGGAGAAGCCGCGCTCGATCCAGCTGTACGGCGTCGATCCGGCCACCGTCGGCAAGGCCGTCCGCATGATCGCGGAGGAGGACCTCGCCGACCACATCGACCTGAACTTCGGCTGCCCCGTCCCGAAGGTGACGCGCAAGGGCGGCGGCTCGGCCCTCCCCTACAAGCGCAACCTGCTGCGCGCCATCCTGCGCGAGGCGGTCTCGGGGGCGGGCGACCTCCCGGTCACCATGAAGATGCGCAAGGGCATCGACGACGACCACATCACCTACCTCGACGCGGGCCGTATCGCCGTCGAGGAGGGCGTGACGGCCATCGCCCTGCACGGCCGCACCGCCGCCCAGCACTACGGCGGCACGGCGGACTGGGACGCGATCGCTCGCCTCAAGGACCATGTGCCGGAGATCCCCGTCCTCGGCAACGGCGACATCTGGTCGGCCCAGGACGCACTGCGGATGGTGCGGGAGACGGGCTGCGACGGGGTGGTCGTGGGCCGCGGCTGCCTGGGCCGGCCGTGGCTGTTCGCGGATCTGGTGGCGGCCTTCGAGGGGCGTACGGAGACCCGTGCCGGAGGCACTGATGGATGCAGTGCGCGGCCTGCTCTCCGCGAGGTCGCCGACATCATGGTCCGCCACGCCACCCTCCTCGGCGAGTGGATCGGCGACGAGTCCAAGGGAGTCGTCGACTTCCGCAAGCACGTGGCCTGGTATCTGAAGGGCTTCGCGGTCGGCAGCGAGATGCGCAAGCGACTTGCCATTACGTCCTCACTGGCCGAACTCCGCGCCGGGCTCGACGAGTTGGACCTCGACCAGCCCTGGCCCACCGGCGCCGACGGCCCCCGCGGCCGCACGTCCGGCAACAACCGGGTGGTCCTGCCGGACGGCTGGCTGAAGGACCCGTACGACTGCGCGGGGATCGGCGAGGATGCGGAGCTGGACACCTCCGGCGGCTGAGCCCCCGCCTGCTCCCTCGGTTCAGTTCTTCTTCGGGTGCGGGGTGGAGCCGTATGCCGTCAGGAACTTGTCGCGGAACGCGCTCATCTTCCAGACCGGGGCGTCGTGCGCCGGGCGCAGGCCGTCCGTCCAGCCCCATCCGTCGATCTTGTCGAGGACCTTGGGGTCCTTGGCGACGATCGAGATCGGCACGTCACGGCTGGCGTGGTTGCCGCTGACGCGGGCGATGGGCTGGTGGTCGCCGAGGAAGACGAGAACGGTGTTGTCGTTGCCGTAGCGCTCCAGCCACTGGGTGAGGGCGGTCACCGAGTACTGGACCGACTTGCCGTACTCCGCCTGGGACCTGGGCGAGCTGGCGATGATGTCCGACGGCTTGTTGCCGGCCTTGTGGATGGCGTTGAAGACCGAGCCGTCACCGAGGTCGTCCCAGGGGACCATCTTGGGGATCGGCGCCCAGGGCTGGTGGCTGGAGGTCAGGATGACCAGCGACATCAGGGGCTTGCTGCGCTTCTTGCTGTGTTCCAGGTTCTGGAACTGCTGGAGCGCGTACTGGTCCGGCATCGTCGACCAGCTGAACTTCGGGCCCTTGTAGCCCATCTGGAAGGCGTTGCGGTAGGAGTCCAGGCCGTAGAACTTCGACTCCGGCCAGCTCTTCTGCACCCCCGGCATGATGCCGACCGTGTCCCAGTCGCCCGTCTTCTTGAAGGCCTCGGTGAGGCTCATGTGGTCGCTCGCCATGAGCGTGCGGTAGCGCTGCTGGTTGCTGATCCACAGGCCCGACATGGTGGTGGAGTGACCGAGCCAGCTGCTGCCGCCGTAGGTCGCCGACGTCAGCCAGCCGCTCCTGGCGTGGAAGCCCGCCTTCGCGAGGGCCTTGGTGCGGGCGTCGAGCGTCGCGTCGACGCCGGGTGCCTCGACCGGGTCCTCGATCGCGCTGCGGCCGTAGCTCTCGATGAACGTGAAGATCATGTCCTTGCCGCGCAGGTCCGGCACCAGCTGGCCCGGCGGGGTGTTGCCGAACTCGTCGACCTTGGCGACCTTCTGGAACTCCGCCTCGTCCTTTATTGTCTGCCGCACCCGCTTCGCCTGGACCACCACCGCCCCGGCCGTACGGTCGGACGCGAGCGGCACCCCGGCTATCTGCAGCCCCAGCGCCGAGCACAGCACCCAGACGACAGCGGCGGCCAGCGTCCCCCGGGTCGCCACCTGCTTGTTGCGGGCCAGCAGGTTGCTGAGCCGGACCATCGCCAGCGCCATGAGGGTGAGCAGGAGGAGTACGAGGACGACGGCACCGACCGTCGCGCCGATCGCCACTGCCTTGCCCATCGAGTCCTCGACGTACGACTGCGCGTCGGGGAGCAGCTCCCAGTCCAGCACCAGGTTGAAGTACCGCCCGAGGTATTCCCAGAACCCCATGTCCAGCAGGTTCAGGATCGTCATCGCACCGAGCGCGGCCCCCGACAACACCGCCACCACGATCCGCGGCCGACGCGGCAGGGCGAGCGCCGCGGCGGCCCCGAGGATCGCCTCCACCGGTATGCGCATGAACCGGCCGGCGTGCAGCGCGCTCTCCTTGTTCGGCAGCAGCAGCGCACCGAGGACGAGGACAGCGGCGAGGATCGTGATCGTCCACCGGGTGTTACGGACGGCCGTGGGGTGCCGGTCGCGCCACCCGGCGACGCGGGAGCGCAGACCGACCTTGGGTGCCGTGCCCTCCGTGATGGTGTCGGCCGTATCCGGCTGCTGACGAACGCGCGTGAAGACAGGCACCCGAAGGTCCTTCCGTGCGAGACCCGTGAAAAGGCGGCGGGCCACGCTGGGGAGGCTGCGCGGTCCACTTTCAGGACCCGCTTGGCCCGCCGCCCTTCCGTACGGGCTGCCTCGTCCGCCTGTTCAGGGGGACGAGGCAAACACCGGGCAAATGCCTGGTCAATGCTGCGGCTCGTCTTTTAAGGGGGCGCGGGCACCGCTGTTAGGGGCGCGGGGCTGTGTCGATGTGCGGCTCCGCCGCCTGGGCGCGACAAGCCACAACGAACCCGCACCCGCCACACAACCGACCCGACCGAGCTGTTATGCGCCCCCAACCGCCGTCAACAAGGCAAGCGGCGCCGCCGCAGACCGGGACTCCCGCACACACGCGTGCGGATAAGGCACCGGCTCCGCATGCGTATCCCGCCCATACCCAGCGATGACTTCCGGAAGCCGATGCCCCGCGGCGGTCGCCGCGTCCACCAGAGCATGCGCCACCTCCCGGGCTTCGTCATGCAGCCCGTACCGCGCCAGCCCCAGCGCGATCAGCGCGTTGTCGTGCGGCCACACCGAACCCCGGTGGTACGACAGCGGGTGATACGCCGCCTGGCCCGCGGCCAGCGTCCGCACACCCCACCCCGAGAAGAAGTCCGGCTCCAGCAGCCGCCGGCCCACCAGCTCCCCGTACTCCTTGTCCAGCAGCCCCGACCACAGCAGATGCCCGGCGTCCGAGGCGAGCGCGTCCACCTGGTTGCCCTCGCCGTCCAGAGCCAGCGCCGGGAAGGACCGGTCCGGCATCCAGAAGTCCCGCTGGAAACGGTCCCGCAGATCACCGGCCGCCTGCTCCAGGAGCGCCGCGTACACCTCGTCCTGCCAGACCGTGCGCGCGACCCAGGCCGTACGGCGCAGCGCGTCGTAGGCGTACCCCTGGGCCCCGGCCGCCATCACGGCCCCGCTCGCCCGGGTCCCGTCGGCGGAGCAGATCGCGCCGGGGGAGTCCTTCCAGTTCTGGTTGGCGAGGCCGCCCTGGTCGGCGCGGTAGACGAGATAGCCGCGGGAGGTGAGCCCGCCGTGGTCCAGCATCCAGCCGATCGCGGCACGGGCGTGGGGCTCGAGGCGGCGGGCGAGCGCCAGATCCCCGGTCTGCTCGACGTACGCACCGAGCAGCACGAGGAACAGCGGCGTGGCGTCCACGGAGCCGTAGTAACGCCCGTACGGCACCTGTCCGAAGTGCGCCAGCTCCCCGTGCCGTACCTCGTGCACGATCTTGCCTGGCTGGGACACCGAGCCCGCGCTGGTCTCGGTCGCCTGGGTGGCGGCGAGGGCGGGCAGCGTGGCGGCGGCCAGCTGCGGGCGGTAGGGGAGGGCGAAGAGAGAGGTGAGCAGGGCGTCGCGGCCCAGCAGGGTCAGGAACCAGGGGGCGCCGGCCGCCGGTACGCGCAGCTCCTCGCCGTCCGGGCCGGTCGCGGTGACCTGCAGCGAGGCCAGGTCCGCGAGACCGCGTGCGCAGGCCGCCGCCAGCTCGGGCCAGCCGGTCGGGAAGGGCACGCCCTCCGCGAACTCGCCCTCCAGTGCGAGGAGTCGGTCGTTGGCGGCGGCGGGCGAGTCGGGGATACGGGGGCCCGGCACCGCTCCGTGCGGACGGGCGGCCACGCGCAGCGCCAGTTCCGCGGTGCCGTGCGGCTGGAGTTCCAGTGTCCAGACCAGGCGCCGGGCGCCCGTGCCCGTCTCCTCGACGCCGTCCGGGGCGGGCTCGGCCGTCACCGTCGTACAGGAACGCCATTCCCCGCGCTGGTAGCTGAACTCCACGCCGTCTTCGAGGACCTGGCGGGAGCGGGTGGCGCCGATCTTGGTGTAGGTGCGGTGGTCGGAGCGCAGCTCGAACTGGTCGGTGAAGTCGGCGTCCGCGGTGACCGCGAGGCGGATCGTCGTCGGCACCGGGCGGTTGCTGGTCACCCGCAGGGACTCGACGAACGCGCTGTCGCCGACGGCCTGTTCGCGGAAGATCGTGTATGCGGGCGGCTCCTGGCGTCCGCCGCGCGGGACCAGGACACAGCGCGCCGTGTCCCCGTCCGCGACCGGTGTCAGCGCCTCCGGCACCGCGCCGTCGACCGTCAGCTGCCAGCGGCTCAGATGCCGGGCGTCGCGTACGAATAACCCGTCCGGGGAGCCCGAACCCCGAACGCCGCTGATGTCCCCGCTGTCGCCGACGGCCGCGAACGTCCCGCCGTGCACGAGCAGATGATGCCGGTCCGTCATGCCCGGTCGCCTCCCCTGACTTCCTGGTCGCTCCTGGCGGAGTCACTTCCGTCGCAGCCGCTTCTGCCGAAGTCGCCGCTGCCGAGGTTGTTCCTGTCGACGTCGCTCGCGCCGACGTCACTTGTGTCGAACGGGCCGATGCCCGTGCCGGACACGCCGTGTCCGGGGCGCTCGTGGAGCAGATCCAGCGCGAGCGCGGCGGTCCAGCCGAACCCCCTCGCGCCGCACGCCTCGCCGGTGAACGGGTCCACGTACTCGGCGAACCCGGAGGTGCCGGCGATGTCCAGGACGGCCTCCCGCAGCGCGTCGGCCCGCGCCTGCTCACCGTGGGTGCGCAGCCCGCGCTCCAGCAGCCAGCTCGTGTTGAACCAGGCCGGACCCCGCCAGTAGCGGTGCGGGTCGAAGGCCTCGCCGAGGAGGTCATAGGAGGGGACCAGGCGGGTCGCGCCGCCGAGGCCGAAGTGCGGGCCGCAGGCCGTGCGGACGAGGGCGGCGGCCGTCTCGCGCGGGAGAGTGGGCAGCAGGAGCGGGACGAGGCCCGAGACGCTTCGCTCCCGGATCAGCTGCGCGCCGCGCACGTCCCGGCAGAAGAACATGCCCTCCGCCGGGTCCCAGAGCCTCTCGAGCAGCGCGCCCGTCAGCCGCTGCGCGCGCGCGTGGCGGGCCGTGCCCGGCGCGCCCAGCTCGTGCGCGATCCGGGCCAGGGCGTGCTCGGAGGCGATGAGCAGGGCGTTGAAGGACGGGTCCTCGACCGCGAACTCGGTGCCCCCGTCGGCGTAACCGCGATCCCGGTAGTCCGTCGCCAGCCGTACGTACCGCCCGTAGTCCAGATCCGTCGGCCGGTCCTCGGCGGCCCCGTGGTCGAGGTCGGCGCGGCGGAAGGAGCGGGCCGGGGCGGGCGTGATGCGGGCGAGGGGGGCGTCCCAGCAGGGGCTGTTGTCCATGCCCTGTTCCCAGGGGTGCACGACGGACGCCAGGCCGCCGCCGCCCAGGTCGCGACGGTGCAACAGATAGCGGTGCCAGGCGGCCAGCCGGGGATACACCCGGGTGAGGAAGCCGCGCGCACGGGACAGCCCCGGGTCGGCGCAGTGCACCAGCCAGGCCGCCAGCGCGTGCACCGGTGGCTGCACGATGCCGGAGGTCTGTACGGTGCGCGGGGCGCCCGCAGCGCGCCCCGCGGTCGAGGAGCGCCAGAAGTCGGGGCTCGGGAAGTACGCGTCGAGGGGTACGGAGGGGTTGAAGACGATGTGCGGGATGCGCCCGTCCGCCCACTGGGCGGCCAGCAGCGTCTCCAGCTCCGTCTGTGCCCGTAACGGCGACAGGTGCCTGAGACCGATGGCGATGAAGGCCGAGTCCCAGGACCACTGGTGGGGATACAGGCTGCGCGAGGGGACCGTGGACGCTCCCGTCCAGTTGTCCGCCAGCACCCGGGCGGCCCTGACGTGCAGCGAACCCGGCGCGGCGGGCGGATCGTATGCAATGAGGTGCTGTGCGGCACGGGTGGTGAGTTGGGCAGTGCGATCCACTCGGGGCTCCCCGAAAGACGTGCGGTCGACCGGTTAGGTCGTGGCTACCGTAGAGTTACGTCTATTTAACACGCAAAACCCAGGATGTAATGCAAGCTTGAGAAACACAAGGGGGTGCGCATGACCGGACGGACCCAGGCCAGCGCCGGAGATCTGCTCGAACTTGTGCGAAGCGGGCGTGCGACCACACGCGGCGCGCTCCAGCAGGCCACCGGACTGTCCCGCGCCACCGTCGGCCAGCGCCTCGACCGGCTCTTCCGTGCGGGCTGGCTGCGCGAGGGCGCCGGCGGCCCGGTCGACTCGCCGCTCGGCGGCCGCCCCTCCATCACCCTGGAGTTCGACGACGAGCACGCCGTGGTCCTCGCCGCCGACCTCGACACCCGCCACGCCCGCGCCGCCGTCCTCACCCTGACCGGCGAGATCCTCGCCGAGCACTCCGGCACCCTCGTCGTCGAGGACGGCCCGGACGCCGTACTCGGTGAACTCGGCCGCTGGTTCGCCGAGTTGCTGGCGAGGGGCGGGCAGCGGGCGCAGTCCGTCTGCGGCATCGGACTCGCGGTGCCGGGGCCCGTCGACAGCGAGTCCGGGCGGGTCGTGCAGCCGCCGATGATGCCGGGCTGGGACGGCTACGACATAAGGGGCCGCCTCGCCAGATCCTTCACCGAGCACACGGGCGCAGGGCCGGTACCGGTGCTGGTGGACAACGACGCGAACCTCATGGCGTACGGCGAACAGCGCACAGGACACCCCCACTGCTCGGCGTTCGTGCTGGTCAAGGTGTCGACCGGCATCGGCGCCGGGGTCGTGGTCGGCGGCTCGATCTACCGAGGCATCGACGGTGGTGCCGGCGACATCGGACACATCCGGGTGGGCGCGGAGGCGCTGTGCCGGTGCGGGTCGTACGGCTGTCTGGCCGCCGTCGCGAGTGGTGGCGCCGTGGCGCGGCGGCTCGCGGAGACCGGGGTGCCGGCGGCGTCCGGCTCGGATGTGCGGGATCTGCTGGCGGCCGGGCACCCGGAGGCGATCGGGCTCGCGCGGGAGGCGGGGCGGCAGGTCGGAGACGTGCTGGCGACCGTCGTCACGCTGCTCAACCCCGGGGTTTTGATGATCGCGGGAGATCTGGCCGGAACTGCGTTCCTCACCGGCGTACGGGAGCTGCTGTACCAGCGGGCGCTGCCGCGCTCCACGGCCCATCTGGACGTGGTCACCTCGCGGCTCGGCGAGCGGGCCGGGCTGGTGGGGGCCGGTGCGCTGGTCGTGGAGTACCTGTACGCGCCGGAGCGGGCGGAGGAACGGCTGCTGGCGATGGGTGTGTGACGTTGGTGTTCTGTCCCGGTTTCCGTCCCGGAACGCGTCCGCATGGTGAAATCCGACGCTCTGTGGGAGCGTGATTCTTGCCACCCTTGATAAGGGTTGCGCTCAGATGAGCGGATCTTGGGCGACTGCACTTCTCCAAGGGGTGGCACTCGGTGCCACCCCTTGATCGTTCATCGATCGAAATCAGGCGTGCAGGATGCCCGCTCATCTGAGCGGATTCCCGTGCTCATGGGCGGTCTTGCGTTCAAGAAGTGAAAACATCTGCCCGTCACCGCTTGCCAAGCTTTGACTTTCGATCCGCTGGCGGACGACTGGTTACGGGCGCATGACACGCGAGTAGACGTACCCAGACGCCTTTGATCTGGGTATGTTCCTCGCCGTCAGGGCAGCCACCGCGTCCTCGAGGGAGTCGAGACCGTGTCGGAAAACAAAGAACCCCACGTAGCGAAGTTCGTTTACGACTTCACCGAGGGAAACAAGGACCTCAAGGACCTCCTGGGTGGCAAGGGCGCGAACCTCGCCGAGATGACCAACCTGGGACTCCCCGTTCCTCCCGGCTTCACCATCACGACCGAAGCCTGCAAGGTCTACCTCGACAGCGGCGAGGAGCCGGCGGCACTGCGTGACGAGGTGAGTGCGCACCTCGTGGCCCTGGAAGAGAAGATGGGCAAGAAGCTCGGCCAGGCCGACAACCCCCTGCTCGTCTCGGTCCGTTCCGGCGCCAAGTTCTCGATGCCCGGAATGATGGACACGGTCCTCAACATCGGGCTCTCCGACCAGTCCGTGAAGGGCCTCGCCGAGCAGGCCGGCGACGAGCGGTTCGCCTGGGACTCCTACCGGCGCCTCATCCAGATGTTCGGCAAGACGGTCCTCGGCGTCGACGGCGACCTCTTCGAGGACGCGCTGGAGGCGGCGAAGGCGGCCAAGAAGGTCGCCGTCGACACCGAGCTGGAGGCGGCCGACCTCAAGAAGCTGGTCACCAAGTTCAAGAAGATCGTCAAGACCGAGGCGGGCCGCGACTTCCCGCAGGACCCGCGCGAGCAGATGGACCTCGCCATCAAGGCGGTCTTCGACTCCTGGAACGGCGACCGCGCCAAGCTCTACCGCCGTCAGGAGCGCATCCCGCACGACCTGGGCACGGCCGTCAACGTCTGTTCGATGGTCTTCGGCAACCTCGGCCCGGACTCCGGCACGGGCGTCGCCTTCACCCGCGACCCCGCCTCCGGCCACCAGGGCGTCTACGGCGACTACCTGCAGAACGCGCAGGGCGAGGACGTGGTCGCGGGCATCCGCAACACCGTGCCGCTCGCGGAGCTGGAGCAGATCGACAAGAAGTCGTACGACCAGCTGATGCAGATCATGGAGACCCTGGAGAACCACTACAAGGATCTCTGCGACATCGAGTTCACCATCGAGCGCGGCCAGCTGTGGATGCTGCAGACCCGCGTCGGCAAGCGCACGGCGGGTGCGGCCTTCCGTATCGCCACGCAGCTCGTGGACCAGGGGCTGATCGACGAGACCGAGGCGCTGCAGCGCGTCAACGGTGCCCAGCTCGCGCAGCTGATGTTCCCGAAGTTCGACGAGGACGCGAAGGTCGAGCAGGTCGGCCGGGGCATCGCGGCCTCCCCGGGCGCGGCGGTCGGCAAGGCCGTCTTCGACTCGTACACCGCGGTGAAGTGGTCGCGTTCCGGCGAGAAGGTCATCCTGGTCCGCCGGGAGACCAACCCCGACGACCTCGACGGCATGATCGCGGCCGAGGGCATCCTGACCTCGCGCGGCGGCAAGACCTCGCACGCGGCGGTCGTCGCGCGCGGCATGGGCAAGACCTGTGTCTGCGGTGCCGAGGAGCTGGAGGTCGACACCAAGCGGCGCCGGATGACCGTGCCCGGCGGGCATGTCGTGGAGGAGGGCGACCTCATCTCCATCGACGGCTCCAGCGGCAAGGTCTACCTGGGCGAGGTCCCGGTGGTGCCCTCCCCGGTCGTCGAGTACTTCGAGGGCCGGATGCACGCCGGCGCCAACGACGCCGACGAACTCGTCGAGGCCGTGCACCGGATCATGGCGTTCGCCGACCGCAAGCGCCGGCTGCGGGTGCGCGCCAACGCGGACAACGCCGAGGACGCGAACCGCGCCCGTCGCTTCGGCGCCCAGGGCATCGGCCTGTGCCGCACGGAGCACATGTTCCTCGGCGACCGGCGTGAGCTGGTGGAGAAGCTGATCCTGGCCGACACGGACGCCGAGCGCGAGGAGTCCCTGAAGGAGCTGCTCCCGCTGCAGAAGCAGGACTTCGTCGAGCTGTTCTCCGCGATGGACGGACTGCCCGTCACGGTCCGCCTCCTGGACCCGCCGCTGCACGAGTTCCTGCCGGACATCACCGAGCTGTCGGTCCGGGTCGCCCTCGCCGAGTCCCGCAAGGACCCGCACGAGAACGAGCTGCGGCTGCTGCAGGCGGTCCACCGCCTGCACGAGCAGAACCCCATGCTGGGCCTGCGCGGCGTACGCCTCGGCCTGGTCATCCCCGGTCTGTTCACCATGCAGGTACGGGCGATCGCCGAGGCCGCGGCCGAGCGCAAGAACGCCAAGGGCGACCCGCGCGCCGAGATCATGATCCCGCTCGTCGGCACGGTCCAGGAGCTGGAGATCGTCCGCGAGGAGGCCGACCAGGTCATCGCGGAGGTCGAGGCGGCGACGGGCACCAAGCTCAAGCTGGCCATCGGCACGATGATCGAGCTCCCGCGCGCGGCCCTCACGGCCGGTCAGATCGCGGAGGCGGCGGAGTTCTTCTCCTTCGGCACCAACGACCTCACCCAGACGGTGTGGGGCTTCTCCCGGGACGACGTGGAGGCCTCTTTCTTCACGGCCTACCTGGAGAAGGGCATCTTCGGGGTGTCGCCCTTCGAGACGATCGACAAGGACGGCGTGGGCTCGCTGGTCAGCGCCGCCGTGAAGGCCGGCCGCGAGACCCGTCCCGACCTGAAGCTCGGCGTCTGCGGCGAGCACGGGGGTGACCCGGAGTCGGTCCACTTCTTCCACGAGGTGGGTCTCGACTACGTCTCCTGCTCGCCGTTCCGGATCCCGGTGGCCCGCCTGGAGGCGGGGCGCGCCGCCACCCAGTCGGCGGGCAGCGACCACCGGTAGGCCCTACGGCCTCTGAAGCCCCGGAGCCGCCGCCCGTCCCCGACCCTCACTACCGATGGGCGGCGGCTCCGGATCACGAGAGAGGGCGGCATCCTGTGCGGGGGTGCCGCCCTCTCATGCTCATGTTCGAGCTCATCACCCGCCTCAGAAGGTGCCCTGGGTGTTGACCGGGCCGACCTGGAAGATGCCGGAGCAGATCGTCCAGGAAGCCGGGACGAGGACGGATGCGCTCGAGGCCGGAGGGAAGATCCGCAGATAGGTGCTGGTACGCAGGCAGTGCCCGCCGATCGGACCGTTGGTGGTGCGGATGACCGCGGAGACGGTGTGGGCGGGGGTGAGCCTGACGGTGGCGAAGTGCTGATGGACGCGGGATGCGGCCGGGCCGATCTGCCGGTGCGCAATGTCCAGGGCGCTGACGCCCGGGAAACCGCGCAGCGAGCAGCTGGTCGTACTGGTGTTGGTGAACCGGATCGGCAAGAACACCGAGCCCGCCGCAAACCCCTTGCCTCCCACGGAGACGTAGAGGTCGCTCAGGGAGCAGGTGCGCACACTGGGCGTCGTCGGTGCCGTCGCACTCCATGCCGCTCCCGCGCCCGCGAGACCGAGGAGGCCTGCGGACAGAAGGGCGGCTATGCCGCGCCGGGTACGTCGTCGAGAGTGAACAAACATGGCGTATCCGCCTCCATCAGTCGAATGGGCGAATATGTGCATTCTATTGGATGAGTTCCCAGTTGAAAAAAGTTGTACCGGGTGACCGGCGAACCCCTCGGACGACATGCCCGGACCCCTCTCCTACGCTGGGAAGCACCCGCACCCGGAGGGAGCCCGCCCATGCCCGGCTGGAACGAGAAGGCCGTCCCCGACCAGAGCGGGCGCATCGCCGTCGTCACCGGGGCCAACAGCGGGCTCGGCTACGTCGTCGCGCGGGAACTGGCGCGCAAGGGGGCGCGGGTGATCCTCGCGTGCCGGAGCGAGGTACGGGGAAACGCGGCGGCGGACCGGATCGTGGGTGAAGTGCCGGGAGCGATCGCGGAGTTCGCGCGGCTGGATCTCGGGGACCTGGGCTCCGTACGGGAGTTCGCGGCCTCGTATCGCTACGACTATCTCGACCTGCTGGTCAACAACGCCGGGGTGATGGCCCTGCCGTACGGGACCACGGCGGACGGGTTCGAGACGCAGTTCGGGGTCAACCACCTCGGGCACTTCGCGCTCACCGGCCTGCTGCTGCCCACGCTGCTCGCCACGCCCGGCGCCCGTGTCGTGAGCGTCTCCAGTGAGATGCACGCGGTGGCCAACATCGACATCGCCGACCTCAACAGCGAGCGCCTCTACCGGCGTTGGATCGCCTACGCCCGCTCCAAGACCGCCAATCTGCTCTTCGTCCACGAGCTCGCGCGCAGGCTCGCGGCACACGACGCGGACGTGGTGGCGGCCGCCGCGCATCCCGGGTACGCGGCCACCAACCTGCAGGGCGCCGCGCCCCGCATGGAAGGGCGCAGGCTCGTCGGGCGGGTGATGGAACTCGGTAACCGGGTCTTCGCGCAGTCCGCGGAGGCCGGCGCGCTGCCCGTCCTGTACGCGGCCACGGCGCCGGATGTGCGGCCGGACTCCTTCACCGGACCCTCGTTCCTGATGTGGCGCGGGGCGCCCGCCCCGTCCTGGCGGGCGCCGTGGACGCTCAACGACGCTGCGGGCGAGCGGCTTTGGGCCGCCTCCGAGCAGCTCACCGGGGTGGCGTACGACGCGTTGAAGGGGTGAGCGGGCAGGTCCTGCGAGCCGTCGTGTTGCGGGCCCGAGTGCTCGGTGCGACGGTGTACCGGGGGGCGATGCCGACGGCCTGGCGAAGGGAATCCTTGCAGGTCACGGCAGTACGCGTCGATCCACGCGACCGATCCGCGCCCCCTTTGTGCCGGCGCTGACCCTCCGCGTCCCGACGTGTGTCCACGAACGGGGGGAGCAGCGCACAGAAAGCGGGAAATTCAATGGCGAACGGACCCATGGACAGGCGCGCCTTCGGCGGGCACCCCGATCGGCCCCACCCCCGATTCGAAGGACAGGGAGCGGAGTACACCGGCCGGTACGTGGTGTTGCTCGACCAGAGCAACCAGGAGAGCGGGTTGAACGCTCTGCGTTCCTCCGCAGACATCGCGTCCGTCGAACGTGTCCGCGGAACCGACGTCGAGAACGTCGCTGAACTCCTCGAGCGCCCCGACGTCTCGGTGCACTTCGAGGAACTCGGCGCGGCCGTGGTCGAGGTACGGCCCGAGCAGCGTCATGCGCTGGTGACCACGGCGGAGAGGGAGTCGTCGATCATCGCGGCGGAGCCGGAGCGCAAGGTGTACGCCTTCCCGGTCACCGCACCGACGCAGGCGCCGACCGAGTTCTACCCGGCCTACCGCAGTGACGAGGACGTCGTCGGCCGCCACTCCAGGGCCGAGATGGCCGCAGCCCAGGGCCCGGCCTGGGACGAGCAGAACTGCACCTGGGGCCTGCAGGCGATCCGGGCCCACCTCTCCCAGCTGACCGGACGCGACGTGAAGATCGCCGTGCTGGACACCGGCGTGGACACCGACCATCCGGACTTCGCCGGCCGCATCGAGGCCACGGCCTCGTTCGTCCCCGGCGAGCCCGTCAAGGACGGCCACGGCCACGGCACGCACTGCATCGGCACCGCCGCCGGCCCGGCGCATCCCCAGCAGGGGCCCCGCTACGGCGTGGCCTGCGAGGCCCGGATCCTCGCGGGGAAGGTGCTCAACAACCAAGGCAGCGGCAGCGACGGCCAGATCCTGGCCGGCATGGCCTGGGCCGTGGCCCACGGCGCGAAGGTGATCTCCATGTCGCTGGGTGCGCCGGTCCAGCCGGGTGAGCTCTTCCCGCAGACGTACGAGAGGCTGGCCCAGCGCGCGCTGGAACGCGGGACGGTGATCGTCGCCGCCGCGGGCAACGAAAGCCAGCGGCCCACGGAGATCCAGCCCGTGGGCCGGCCGGCCAACTGTCCCTCCATCCTCGCGGTGGGCGCGCTGGACAAGGCGATCAGGACGCCGTTCTTCTCCAACGGCGCCATCAACGGGCAGGGCGGCGAGGTCAACATCGCCGCACCCGGCTGGCAGGTGTTCTCGGCCAAGCCCGGCGGCGGGCAGCAGGAGATGAGCGGGACCAGCATGGCCACCCCGCATGTGGCCGGTGTCCTGGCGCTGCTCGCCCAGGCGAACCCCAACGCCTCCGCGAAGGAGCTGTGGAACGCCCTGCAGGCCGGTGCCTTCCCGCTGATGCAGCCGAGCAAGGACGTCGGCGCGGGCCTCCTCCAGGCCCCGTGACCGAGTCGTCCCGCTCCGCTCCGGTCGGGGTCGTCCTCGCGGTCGACCCCGACCGGTTCGCGGAGGTCGTCGCGGCCCTGCGGCGGGCCGGTCTCACGGTCACGGGCGAGCAGCCGATCCTCGGCACGCTCTCCGGCACAGTCGCGGAGGGCCGGATCCCCGCCCTGGAAGCGGTCGACGGCGTGGACAGCGTCGACCGGGAACTCACCATCCAGCTCCCGCCCCCGGACGAGCCGATCCAGTGATCCCACCGGTCAGGCTGTCGCTCCGCTGTCCACCACCAGATCCGTGCCCACCCCGGAGGTCACCTCTTCAGTCGTCGGGAGGCGGCCGAGGGGGGAGGGCGGCCCGCACTCGTTCGTCGTGGGCGGTCTCCGTCCGTCGGGTGAGCCGTTTCCCGGTCAGGCCGTCGCTCCGCTGTCGACCACGAGGTCGGTGCCCACCACCGAGGCCGCGTCGTCCGAGGCCAGGTACAGGACGGCGGCGGCCACCTCCGCCGTCGCCGAGAGGCGGCCCAGGGGGAGAGTGGCCCGCACCCGTTCGGCGCGGTCCGCCTCCGTCTCGCCGGGACGCAGGGACATCGGGGTGTCGGTGGCGCCGGGGCTGACCACGTTGATGCGGACGCCGTCCCGGATGTGGTCGAGGGCGGCGCCCCTGCTGAGCGCGGCGACGGCGGCCTTGGACGCGGCGTACGCGGCGGCCCCGGGGATGCGGGTGTGCGCACCGAAGGTGGAGGCGACGTTCACGATCGTGCCGCCGGACGGCTGGGTGCGCATCCGGCGGATCTGGGCCGTCAGGGCCAGGAACGTGCCGGTGACGTTGATGTCGAGCTGGCTGTGCCAGTCGGCCTCCGGCAGGTCGGCGAGCGGGCCGCCGGCCCGGAACACGCCCGCGTTGTTGACCGCCACGTCGAGCGAGCCGAAGGCTTCGACCGCTGCCTCCACCAGCGCCTGGTGGTCGGCGGCGGCGGACACGTCGGCGGTGACCGCCAGCGCCTTGCCGCCCCGGTCCTCGATCAGACGGACCGTCTCGTCGAGCGGTTCCCTCCGGCGTCCCGCCACGACGACCCGGGCGCCCTCCGCCGCGAACGCGAGCGCGATCGCCCGTCCGATGCCGGAGCCCGCGCCGGTGACAAGCGCGGTCCGGTCCACGAAGCGTCCGCCGGTGGTGTGAGCGGTGGTGGTCATGAGCTCCCCTTTTTTTCTTGACCGATCGGTTCAGTATGCGGGCGTGGAAAACACCCCTCGGGTGGAGGGGCGTTCCTGGAGTCTCAGTCGAGCAGGGCCAGCGCCTGCTCCGCCGCGTCCCGGACCCTGGCCGGATCGGCGGACGCCTTGCCGACCACCCGCAGGCCCTGCAGCAGCACCAGCAGCATGCGGGCGAGGGCGAGCGGATCACGGCCGGCGGGCAGCTCGCCCTGGGCCTGCGCGCGGACCAGGGCCGAGTGCAGCACGGTCTCCAGATGGTCCCAGTTGCGCTCGACGCGCCGGGCGGCCGCCGGGTCGTGCGGGGCGAGTTCGCTCGCCGTGTTGGTGACCAGGCAGCCGTTCAGGCGCAGTTGCTCGTCGGCCGCCTCGGTGGCGTAGCGCCGCACGAGTGCCCGTACGGCGGGCAGGGCGGGACCCGGCTGGGACAGCTCCCGCACGATCGGCGGGAGCCCGGCCCGGTCGTAGCGCTCCAGCGCCTTCAGGTACAGCTCGTGTTTGCTGCCGAAGGTCGCGTAGAGGCTGGCGCGGCCGATGCCGAGCCGGTCCACCAGGTCGGACATCGACGTCGCCTCGTAGCCGCGCTGCCAGAACAGCTCCAGGGCCGACTGCAGTGCGGCGTCGGGATCGAACTCCTTGGTCCTGGCCACGTGACGCAGCCTAGAACCAACCAGAACGAACGGTCAAGAAATCCCCGGACGGGACCTTACGCGGCCCGCACCGCGTACGTCGCGACCCGCACCGACTCGTCGTCCAGGCACTGCCCCGACAGCAGGTCGAACCGCTGCTTCAGCAGGGGCGAGGCGACGAACGGGCGGCCCTGGTGGGTGCCCGTCAGACCCCGGGAGAGGACCGCCGCGCCGCCGAAGGGGTCGCGGTTGTCGATGGCGTACAGCTCGCCGTTGCGGTCGCGGAACAGGGCCGCCTGGCGGCCGTCGGGCAGCAGTGCGGCCACTCCGCGGCCGGGGACCAGCTGGTTGAGTTCGCAGACCGCGAACCAGTCGTCCTCCAGCTGCAGTTCGACCTTCAGGTCGGTGGTCTCGGGTGCCAGGGTCATCGTTGGGCGCTTCCTTCCAGGAGGTCTTCAGAGGGGCGCATGCCGATGGACAGCAGCGGCAGGTCGGGCTTGATCTGGCCGCGCTCCGGGACGAAGCCCACGACCGGGTCGGGGGTGTCGGGCGCGTTCACGAAGGACACGAACCGGGCGAGCTTGTCGGGGTTGTTGATGGTGGTCGCCCACTCGTCGGCGTAGTTCGCCACGTGGTCCGCCATCAGGGACTCCAGCTCCTCGCAGATGCCGAGGGAGTCCTCCACCACCACGTCGCGGACGTGGTCCAGTCCGCCGGGAAGGCGCTCCAGCCAGGTCGAGGTGCGCTCCAGGCGGTCGGCGGTGCGGATGTAGAACATCAGGAACCGGTCGATCAGACGGACCAGTTCGGCGTCGGAGAGGTCCTGCGCGAGCAGGTCCGCGTGGCGCGGGGTGGCGCCGCCGTTGCCGCCGACGTACAGGTTCCAGCCGCTCGCGGTGGCGATCACGCCGAAGTCCTTCGACTGGGCCTCGGCGCACTCGCGGGCGCACCCGGAGACCGCCGACTTGAGCTTGTGCGGCGAGCGCAGGCCCCGGTAGCGCAGCTCCAGGTCGATCGCCATGCGGACGGAGTCCTGGACGCCGTAGCGGCACCACGTCTGGCCCACGCAGGACTTGACGGTGCGCAGGGCCTTTCCGTACGCGTGACCGGACTCGAAGCCGGCGTCCACCAACCGGGCCCAGATCAGCGGGAGCTGCTCGACCCGCGCCCCGAACATGTCGATCCGCTGACCGCCGGTGATCTTCGTGTAGAGGCCGAAGTCGCGGGCGATCTCACCGATCACGATGAGGCCCTCGGGGGTGATCTCACCGCCGGGGATGCGCGGGACGACCGAGTACGAGCCGTTCTTCTGCAGGTTGGCGAGAAAGTGGTCGTTGCTGTCCTGCAGCGAGGCCTGCTCGCCGTCCAGGACATAGCCGCTCGCGCCGATCGTCGGGGCGAGGGAGGCGATGATCGAGGCGACGGCCGGCTTGCAGATCTCGCAGCCGTCCCCGCCCCTGGCCTCGTCGCGGCCGTAGCGGTCCAGCAGGTCCTGGTAGGTGGTGATGCGCAGGGCGAGGACGATCTCGTAGAGCTCCTCGCGGGTCTGCGAGAAGCAGCCGCACAGGCCCTTGTCGACCTCGACGCCGGACGCCTCCAGCTCGGCCGTGACCAGCTGGCCCAGCACCTTGACGCAGCTGCCGCAGGTCGTGCCGGCCTTGGTGCACTTCTTCACCTCGGGCACGGTGGTGCACTGGTGGTCGGTGACCGCGGCGCGGATGGTGCCCTTGCGGACGTTGTTGCAGGAGCAGATGATCGCGTCGTCCGGCAGCGCGGTCGGGCCGAGCTGGGCGGACTCGCCCGCGCCGGCGGGCAGCACCAGCGACTCGGGCGAGACCGGCGGCACCGAACCGGTGAAGGCCTTCAGCGTGCCGTAGGCCTCCGCGTCGCCGACCAGGATGCCGCCGAGCAGGGTGCCGTCCCGGCCGATGACCAGCTTCTTGTACAGGCCGGCGCGGGAGTCGGAGTAGACGACGTCCAGGCAGTCCTCGGTCGCGCCGTGCGCGTCGCCGAAGGAGGCCACGTCCACGCCGAGCAGCTTCAGCTTGGTGGACAGGTCGGCGCCGGTGAACGTCAGCTGCTCGGTCTCGTCCTCGGCGATCGTCGCGGCGGCCGTCTCGGCCTGCTCGTAGCCGGGGGCGACCAGGCCGTACACCCGGCCGTCGGAGGCCAGGGCGCACTCGCCGATCGCGAAGACATGCGGGTCGGAGACCGTACGGCACTGCTCGTCGACGGTGATGCCGCCGCGCTCGCCGACCGTGAGGCCCGAGGCGCGGGCCAGCTCGTCGCGGGGGCGGACACCGGCGGAGAACACCACCAGGTCGGTGGCGAGTTCGGAGCCGTCGGAGAGCTTCATGCCGGTGACGGCACCGTCCTCGCCGACGACGATCTCCTGGGTGCCGACGCCCGTGTGGACGGTCAGGCCCATGTCCTCGATGGTGCGCAGCAGGGCCGCGCCGCCGCCCTCGTCGACCTGGACGGGCATCAGCCGCGGCGCGAACTCCACGATGTGGGAGGTGAGTCCGAGCCCCTTCAGGGCGCCGGCCGCCTCAAGTCCGAGCAGACCGCCGCCGACCACCGCACCGGTCGTCGCCTTCGTCCTCGCGTACTCCTCGATCGCGAGCAGGTCCTCGATCGTGCGGTAGACGAAACAGCCCTCGGCGTCCTTGCCCGGGACCGGCGGCACGAAGGGGTACGAGCCGGTGGCCAGGACGAGGGTGTCGTACTCGAAGACCTGACCGGACTTCGCGGTCACCTTCTTCGCCTCGCGGTCGACCGTCTCCGCCGGGTCGCCGACGTACAGCTCGATGCCGTGGTCGTTGATGAACTCCATGTCGGTCATGGAGAGCTCCTCGGGCGTCTTGCCCGAGAAGTACGAGGTGAGCGCTACGCGGTCGTATGCGGGACGCGGCTCCTCGCACAGCACGACCACGCGGTGCGTGGCGGTCAGGCCGCGCTCGGCGAGCGCTTCGAGGAAGCGCTGGCCGACCATGCCGTGGCCGACGAGCACGATCGTGGGGGTGCCGGTGGACATCAGGAGCCTCCATCAGTGGTGAGCAGGTGGAGCAGGGGGGCGCCGTCGGAGGGGAGCGGCTCTGCTTCCTCCCAGGCGCGGGCGAGTGCGCCGACGGTGCCGAGTTCGCCGACGAGGACCCCGCCGACCAGGCGGTCGTCGCGGACGACGACCTTGCGGTAGGTGCCACGGGTGGCGTCGGCCAGCTGGACGACGTCGTCGCCGGGCCGGGCCTCCGTCTCGCCGAACGCGGCGAGGTCGAAACTTCCCGGGGGAGCGTCGTGCCCGGCGAGCGTGAGCCGGGTCAGCGCACGGGTGCCGGTGTAGCGGGCGTTCGTACGGCGTCCCGACAGCAACTCGGCGAGGACTTCCGCCTGTTCGAGGGCCGGGGTGGCGAGCCCGTACACCTCGCCGTCGTGCTGGACGCAGTCGCCGATGGCCCGGATGTGCGGGTCGGAGGTGCGCAGTTCGTCGTCGACGACAATGCCCTTGCGCACTTCGAGACCGGCGATCTGGGCGAGGCCCACACGGGGGTGCACCCCGCAGGCCAGCACCACCAGGTCCGCGTCGAGGGCGTACCCGTCGTGCATCTCGACGGAGCGGACCGCACCGCCCACGCAGCGCACGTCACGCACCCGGCACTCGGTGTGGATCTCGACGCCGAGGTCCTTGAGGTGCCGCTGCACGAGCTTCGAGGCGCTCGGGTCCAGCTGGCGCTCCATGAGCCGCTCGCCCTGCTGGGCGAGGACGACCTGGGCACCGCGCCGGGCGAGCGCGCGGGCGGCGGAGACCCCGAGGAGCCCGCCGCCGATGACCACCGCCTTCGCTCCCGGCCGTACGGCCTTCGACAGGCCCAGGCAGTCGTCCATGGTCCGGAACGCGTGCACGCCCTCGGGCAGTACGTGATCCGGGCTGAACAGACCGCGCAGGGGCGGGAGCACCGGGTTGGAGCCGGTGGCCAGGACCAGCGTGTCGTATGCGATCTTCGAGCCGTCCGCGCACTCGACGGTCCGCTCGGCGCGGTCGATGCCGGTGACCCGGGCGCGGGTCAGCTCCGCGGGCGCCGGCAGCGTGATCACCTCGGGGCTGTACCGTCCGGCCAGCACCTCGGCGAGAAGCACCCTGTTGTACGGGCGGTGCTCCTCCTCGCCGATCAGCGTCACGGGCGTGCCGAGCTCACCGAGCCGCCGGGCGAGACGGACGCCCGCGAGGCCGGCGCCGATCACCACCACACGCGTATTCGAGGTCATGTCCAGGAGCGTGCGATGCCGGTGTTACCCGGCAGCATCGCATCTGTTTCCCGCGAGGAACGCTGCCCTCAGCAGAGGCCCGCCGAGGGTGTGAGGGTTCGGAGTGCACGTGGGGGGCGTGATGTGAGGTGGGGGCGGCGACGGCCTCGGCACTGCCGACCGCCCCCGGGGGTCCGTGCAGGCACCATCGTCTACGACGCCCTGGTCACGGGCGGCCCGAAAACGGGTGGGGAGCCTTCGGCCCGTTCCTCTACGGTGACCCGATGGCGACCCAGGTGATCGTGCTCAACGGCGGCTCCAGCTCCGGCAAGTCGGGGATCGTGCGGTGTCTGCAGGCGGTGCTGCCGGACCCGTGGCTGGTCTTTGCGATCGACGCACTGGTCGAGTCGATGCCCGCGTCCCTGCAGGCCGCGCTCGTCGCGCCGGACGGCGGGGTGAACGTCGGGCCGGAGTTCCGGAGGCTCGAGACGGCGTGGAGGGAGGGCGTCGCGGCGACCGCCCGCGCGGGCGCCCCGGTCATCGTCGACGATGTGTTCCTGGGCGGCGGACGGTCCCAGGAGGGCTGGCGGAAGGTCCTGGCCGGCCTGGACGTCCTGTGGGTCGGGGTGCGCTGCGAGGCCGCCGTGGCCGCGGGCCGGGAGATCGCCCGGGGCGACCGGGTGCGGGGGATGGCGGAGCAGCAGGCGGAGCTGGTCCACCGGGACATGGAGTACGACGTCGAGGTGGACACCACGCACACGGAGTCGCTGGAGTGCGCGAGGACCATCGCGAAGGCGGTGCTCAGCGGTTCGCGCTAGCCGTCCTCAGCGGCTCGCGGTGAGGTGCGCGAAGACGACGACGTTCCTCTCGTGGCCGGTCGACCGCGAGTAGCACGACACCGAGGCACGACATCGAGGTGGGCACCACGCACGTGGAGTCGCTGGGCTGCGCGCGGAGGATCGCGGTGGCGGTGCTCGGCGGCTCGCCGTGAGGTGCATGAGCGCGATTCGTTGCCCGG
>NZ_JBIAWS010000001.1:262936-1190554 GCF_042896045.1 Streptomyces sp. NPDC001351
ACGGGGCTGGTCGATCGTGAGTGGGACGACATCGGGGTGGGCGCCACGCACGCGGAGTCGCTGGGCTGCGTCCGTACGATCGCGGAGGCGGTGCTCGGCGGCTCGTGGTGGTCGTCCTCAGCGCCTCGCGGCAGCCGTCCTCAGCGGCTCGCGGTGAGGTGCGCGAGCGCGATCCGTTGCCCGGGGCTGGTCGATCGTGAGTGGGACGACATCGGGGTGGGCGCCACGCACGCGGAGTCGCTGGGCTGCGTCCGTACGATCGCGGAGGCGGTGCTCGGGGGCTCGTGGTGGTCGTCCTCAGCGCCTCGCGGCAGCCGTCCTCAGCGGCTCGCGGTGAGGTGCGCGAACACGACCACGTTTCCCTCGTAGCCGGTCGACCGCGAATACCCCCCGCCGCAGGTGATCACGCGCAGCTCGGGGCGGTCCGAGGCGCCGTACACCTTCTCGTCGGGGAAGTGCTCGGCGTCGTACACCTCGACCGCGTCCACCGAGAACAGCGCCGTGCTGCCGTCCCGCCGGTCCACCTCGATGCGGCTGCCCTTCTTCAGGGCGCCGAGGTCGTAGAAGACGGCGGGGCCGTCGGCGTTGTCGACATGGCCCGCGACGACGGCGGTCCCCCTCTCCCCGGGGGTGGTGCCGGCCTCGTACCAGCCCGCGAGGTTCCGCTTCGCGGCGGGCGGCACGCCGAGGCTGCCGGACGGGGTGAGCGCGAGGCCCATGAGGGGCGCGTCCACGTGGATCGACGGGATGCGGATGCGGTCCGGCGGGGACGGCGGCAGCGCGGGCGCGCCGGGCGGCCGGCCGCCGTGGCCGGTGCGGGCCGCCTGCGCGGCGGACGGCTGCGGTGGGGCGTGCATCCCCGCGCCCCCACCGAGCAGCCACGCGCCGGAGCACAGGGCGACCACGGTGACGGTCCCTATCGCGCCGTTGCTGACTCTGCGCACGCGAGCCTCCTACCTGACTCGAGCGGTCGTACCCGGCCCCCTCCGAGCCGCGAGGGGCATCGGACCCGGAGGGGGAGGGACATGCGGTACCGGCGGACGGACAGCGGAGGGTGTCCGTCAGATCCCGTCGCCTCTCGCCCGGCGATGCAGGAGCCAGGTACCGCCCGCGGCGGCAACGGCGAGAGCCGTCACGCCCGCCGCGGTCTGCACGGGATCGGGGCCCAGGGCGCCGCCGACCCCCGTCTTCACACTTCCGCGGGGCTCCTGCCCGTGGCCCGCCGTCAGGGTCACCACCAGGTCGCCCGTGACCTGCCGGTCGCCCTCGGCGCACTGCGCGACGATCTCGTACGTCCCCGGCTGCGCGCTCGGCGGCACCCGGAACTGCCCGACCGCCTCACCGTCGTGCGCACTCGGCGCCAGGGTGAAGACACCGGCCCCCACCGCTCCGGCGTCGCCCGCCGCCGTAGCCTCCGTACCGCACTCCGCGGTGTTCACCGTGATCTGGGTGCCCGGCACGGCCTGGGAGGGGAACACCTCCAGACCGCCGCCGCCGCCGTCGTCGTCGGCGTACGCGGGCGCGGCCACGAAGCCCGCGGCTGCGACGGCGAGGGCGGTACCGGTCAGCAGACGGGCGGTACGTCGCATCGATGCTCCTCCGAGCTCTCTTCGGTGTCCCCTGCCCTTCCGAGGTAAGTGCCAGCTGCGCGAGACCGCTTCCTGAAGGTCTGTCAGAAATGCGGTGAATGGGTGTCAGATCCGTGCGCGGTGCGGCCCCTCGGGCGGACTTTCAGCAGGTCACCGGCGTGAGGCAGGAGCCGCATGCAACAGCACCCGATGGGCGCAGGGCGCGCGTGTGAACGGGTGACCCGGTGATCACGGTGCAGGCTTGACCTCAAGAAAGGTTGAGGTACGAGGCTGGATCGCATGCAGACCACAGATGCGACCCACGAAACCGAAGCCCCTCTCGCCGTCACCCTCGTCGTCGGCAGCAATCGCCACGGCCGCTTCGGCCCTGTCGTGGCCGACTGGCTCCTGGACCATATGCGCGACCGCGACGACCTGCTCCCCGAGGTCGTCGACGTGGCCGAAGCGGACCTGCCCACGACCTTCGCCCCGACCTCCGAGGCGGTCGCGGCACGCTCCTCCATCACCCCGAAACTCGCGGCCGCCGACGCCTTCGTCGTGCTCACCCCCGAGTACAACCACTCCTACCCGGCCGGCCTCAAGAACCTCATCGACTGGCACTACACCGAATGGCAGGCCAAGCCCGTAGCCCTCGTCTCCTACGGCGGCGTCTCGGGCGGCCTGCGCGCGGTCGAACACCTCCGCCAGGTCTTCGCGGAACTCCACGCCGTCACCCTCCGCGACACGGTGTCCTTCCACAACGCGGGCGCGTCCTTCGAGGAGGGACGCCTCAAGGACCCGTCGGGCCCGGAGGCGGCGGCAAAGGTGATGCTGGATCAGCTGGTGTGGTGGTGGAGGGGGTTGCGGGAGGCGCGGGAGAGGCGGCCGTACGGGGGATAGGCGTACCCGGGGTGGCTGTTGTGCCGGACTGGCCCCGGGGCGGCGAACCGGAAGCGACAGGGGGCACGGCACACAGCCGCCCCGGCCCGAAGGCCGAGGCGGTCGCATCGTGTGCCCGGTGCGGGCTCAGTTCACGTTGACGGCACTCCAAGCCGCCGCCACCGCGTTGTACTCCGTGCTCCCCACCCCGTACAGATCCTTCGCCGCGTTCAAGGTCGCCGTACGCGCCCCCGCGTAGTTCGTCGAGGACGTCATGTAGACCGTCAGCGCCCGGTACCAGATCTGGCCGAGCTTGTCCCGGCCGATTCCCGTCACCGCCTTGCCGTTGGAGGTTGGGGAGTCGTAGCTGACGCCGTTGATGGTCTTCGCGCCGCTGCCCTCCGCCAGGAGGTAGGCGAAGTGGTTGGCGACGCCCGAGGAGTAGTGGACGTCGAGGTTGCCCACCGACGAGCTCCAGTAGTCGGCCGACTTGCCGTCCTTGGAGGGCTTGTCCATGTAGCGCAGGGCGGCCTGGCCGAATCCCGGCCGCACGATCTTCTCGCCGATCAGATAGTCCCCGGGGTCCGACGGGTTGTTGGCGTACCACTCCACCAGCGTGCCGAGGATGTCGGACGTCGCCTCGTTCAGACCGCCTGACTCGCCCGAGTACGTCAGGGCCGCCGTCTTGGAGGTGACGCCGTGCGTCATCTCGTGGCCGGCCACGTCCAGGCCGACCAGCGGGCCGAGGCTGGTGCCGTCACCGTCGCCGTACGTCATGCAGAAGCAACTGTCGTCCCAGAAGGCGTTGTTGTACTTGTTGCCGTAGTGGACGCGGTTGTAGGAGCCCTTGCCGTCGTTCGCGATGCCGTTGCGGCCGAAGGAGTTCTTGTAGAAGTCCCAGGTCATGTTGGTGCCGTACTGGGCGTCCACGGCGGCGGAGGCGCGGTCGGCGTCCGTGCCCGACCCCCAGTGGTTGTCCGCGTCCGTGAACACGGTCGACGGGGCACGGCTGACGCAGATGCTGGTCAGGAAACACAGGTCCGTCTGGTTCCCCGCGTCACCCGTGTACGTGCCGCCGCGCGTCGCGTCCTTGAGCTGGTACGTCGATCCCGACAGCGTCGTCTCCAGCGGCACCGTGCCGCTGTACAGCGACTTGCCGTCGCCGGTCGCCGTCTCGATGTCGTCCCAGGCGTCGATCTGATGGCCGGTGCGGGCGTCCGTGAGAACCGTGCGGGAGACCGGGTTGCCCAGGGAGTCCTTGGCCGCGACCTTCGTCCGCCACGCCAGCTTCGGCGTTCCGTGCAGGGCGTCGACGACCAGCTCCGGCCTGGCCGTCAGCTTCTTCAGGGTCTGGCCGAGGTTGACCGCGCGCAGGGCGTTCGCCGCGAGGTCGGCGGCCTTCGGAGCCGATATGGAGGGGACGATCGAGGCGAGGGATATCTTGCTCCGGGTCGCCCGGTTCGCGCTGCGGTACGTTCCGTCCGAGGCCATGTGGACCACGAAGTCGCCGCCGAGCACCGGTAGTTGACGGTACGTCCGGTCGTAGCGCACATGCTGCGTGCCGTCCTTGTCGACGATCACGTCCCGCACCTTCGTGCCCTCGTCGGAGGTGAGCCCGAGGCCCGCGGCGTGCGCCAGGAGCGCCGATGCCGCGTTCGCGATCGCGCCCGCCCTGGTCGGTTGTTCGTCGGCCACCGCGGCGGGGGAGAGTGCCGCTGCCAGGAGACTGGCGGTGGTGGCGGCCACGCCGAGGGCGGCGAGCCGACGGGAACCTCGGACGTCGATACGTATCCGGCTCATCGATCTCCTCGAGAAGGCGCCAAAGGGCGCGTGGGGGCGCGCGGAGGGCGTGGGGGGAGCGCGCAGGTGTTGACGACGATTCAAGGGGTCATGACATGGCGAGGTCCATAGCGCGTACCGGGAGGTATGGGAGGGGGAGTGTGAGGAGAGAGAATCGTTTTTGTGAGACTCCCGTTCTTCGTCTACGGCACCCTCCTCCCCGGCGAGGTCAACCACGATCTGTTCCTGCGCGGTCGCACAGAGGTCGAGGAGCCGGCACGGCTGAACAGCGCGGTCCTGTACGACGGTCCCGGCTATCCGTACGCCGTCGAGGAGCGCGGCGGGGTGGTGTACGGGGAACTCGTGACCGCAATGCCGGAGATGTACGAGGAGTTGCTCATCGCCCTCGACCGGCTGGAGGAGTACGCCCCGGGTGATCCGCGCAACCTCTACGAGCGCGTCGAACGGGAGGTGATCCGCGACGGGGACGGCACGGCCGAGGGCGGTGACACGGCCGTACGCGCGTGGGTATATGTCGCCGCCCCCACGGTCGCCGCCCGTCTGCGCGCCCGCGGGAAGCTGATCGAGAGCGGCGACTGGCGGGTCAGATGAGTCCGCCTGCCCCTGCTACGGCTGAACCGTCTCCAGCCGCACCGCACACGTCTTGAACTCCGGCATGCGTGAGGTCGGGTCGAGGGCAGGGTTGGTCAGCGTGTTGGCGCGGCCCTCGCCCGGCCAGTGGAAGGGCATGAAGACCGTGTCCGGGCGGATCGAGGTGGTGATGCGGGCCGGTGCGACGGCCCGTCCCCGGCGGGAGACCACCGCCACCGGGTCGCCCTCGGCCGCCCCGAGCCGCGCAGCGAGCCGCGGGTGCAGCTCGACGAACGGGCCCGGCGCCGCGGCGTTCAGCTCGTCCACGCGGCGGGTCTGGGCGCCGGACTGGTACTGGGCGACGACCCGGCCGGTGGTCAGCAGCACCGGGTACTCGTCGTCCGGCTCCTCGGCGGAGGCCCGGTGCGAGACGGGGACGAAGCGGGCCCGGCCGTCGGGGGTGGCGAAGCGGTCGAGGAAGAGGCGGGGGGTGCCGGGGTGGGCGTCCGCGGAGACCTCCTGGGCGGCGGAGGTGTCCGCGCCGTCCTCCGGGTCCGCCGGACACGGCCAGAACACCCCGTTCTCCTCCGCCAGCCTGCGGTAGGTGATCCCCGAGTAGTCGGCCGGCCCACCCGCGCTGGCCCGCCGCAGCTCCTCGAAGACCTCCTCCGGATCGGTCGGGAAGCCCTTCTCCACGCCGAGCCGGTCGGCCAGTTCGTGCATGACCTCCAGATCGCTGCGGACACCGTCGGGAGGAGTGATCGCGCGCCGCCGCAGCAGCACCCTGCCCTCCAGGTTGGTCGTCGTGCCGGTCTCCTCCGCCCACTGGGTGACGGGCAGCACGACGTCCGCAAGCGCCGCCGTCTCCGACAGGACGACATCGCAGACCGCCAGGAAGTCCAGCGACTTGACGCGTTCCTCGACGTGCGCGGCACGCGGCGCCGAGACGACCGGGTTGGACCCCATCAGCAGCAGGGACCTGATGTCCGTGCCCAAGGCGTCCAGCAGCTCGTACGCGCTGCGCCCCGGCCCGGGAAGCGAGTCCGGGTCCACGCCCCACACCGCGGCCACGTGCCGCCGCGCCGCCGGGTCGTCCAGCTTGCGGTAGCCGGGCAACTGGTCGGCCTTCTGGCCGTGTTCGCGTCCGCCCTGTCCGTTGCCCTGCCCGGTCAGACAGCCGTACCCGGACAGCGGGCGGCCCGCGCGGCCGGTCGCCAGGCACAGGTTGATCCACGCGCCGACCGTGTCCGTGCCCTTGGACTGCTGCTCGGGCCCGCGCGCGGTCAGCACCATCGCGTTCTCGGGCTCGCAGAACAGCCGTACGGCCTGCCGCAGTTGGGGAACGGACACCCCCGTGATCCGTTCCACGTACTCCGGCCAGTGCGCCATCGCCGCCGCCCGGGCGTCCTCCCAGCCGGCCGTGCGCTCCTGGACGTACGCCTCGTCGACGCGGCCCTCGGCCACGACCAGGTGCAGCAGACCGAGCGCCAGCGCGAGATCCGTGCCGGGCCTCGGCGCCAGATGCAGGTCGGCCTGCTCGGCGGTCTTCGTGCGGCGCGGGTCGACGACGATCAGCGTGCCGCCGTTCTCCTTGAGCTCGTTGAAGAACCGCAGCGAGGGCGGCATGGTCTCCGCGAGGTTCGAGCCGACCAGGATCACACAGCCCGTCCTCGGGATGTCCTCCAGCGGGAAGGGCAGCCCCCGGTCGAGCCCGAACGCCTTCGTGCCGGCCGCCGCGGCCGACGACATGCAGAACCGCCCGTTGTAGTCGATCTGCGAGGTGCCGAGCACCACCCGGGCGAACTTGCCGAGCGTGTACGCCTTCTCGTTGGTGAGGCCGCCGCCGCCGAAGACGCCGACCGCGTCCGGGCCATGTTCCGTACGCGTCCGGTGCAGGCCCTCGGCGACACGGCCCAGTGCCTCGTCCCAGGTGGCGGGCACCAGAGTGCCCGCGGAGCGCACCAACGGCGAGGTCAGGCGCACCCGGGACGAGAGCACGGCCGGCGCGGTACGGCCCTTGCCGCACAGTGCGCCACGGTTCACCGGGAAGTCCGCGCGCTCACTCACCTCGACCGTGCCGTCCGGCGCGGGCGTCAGGTTCATCCCGCACTGCAGGGCGCAGTACGGGCAGTGCGTGGGCGTCGCGGAGATCTGCATGCCACTCAGCGTGCTTCGGCTGTGTTACATGCGGGACGGCTCCTTGTTACACAGGCGGCACGGCGACCTCCCGGCCGGCCGGGAGCGGCGGTGAGGCGCCCTTCACCGCGCCTCGGCCAGCGCCTTCGCGACCCCCTCCTCCTTCGGCCCGAGGAACTGCGGGTCCGGATGGAACACGGCGTCCAGGACCGCCTTGCCGGCCGCGAAGATCTCACGGGTACCGCCGTAGTACCAGGTCACGTCGTGCTTGGCGTCGACCCCGATGCCGTACGAGTCGACACCCGCCGCCTCGCACAGGGCGACCGCCCGCCGGATGTGGAAGCCCTGGCTGATGAGCACGGCCCTGTCGACGCCGAAGATCTTCTTGGCGCGGACGCAGGAGTCCCAGGTGTCGAAGCCCGCGTAGTCGCTGACGATCCGCCCGTCCGGCACACCGTGCTTCTTCAGATACGTGCGCATGGCGTCGGGCTCGTCGTAGTCCTTGCGGCTGTTGTCCCCGGTGACGAGGACGACCTCGACACGACCCTCGCGATACAGCTCGGCGGCCGCCTTCAGACGGTTCGCGAGGTACGGGGACGGCTCACCGTTCCACAGGCCCGCGCCGAAGACCACGGCGACCTCCGTGCGCGGCGCGTCGGCGGACGTCCGCAGCCGGTCACCCGTCGTGACGTACAACCAGGTCACCGGCAGCAGCGCCAGCACACACCCGGCCATCACGGCCTGCACCAGCCTCCGCTGCCCGGCACGCGTGCGTGGCAGGCGTGGTCTGCGCATCGGTCCCCCTTCTTGGGCCTGCTTTTCGACAGTCAGAGACGTCCTGTCAGGCTCCGCGGTTCGGCACACGATACGTGACCAGCTTCACTACGAGAGATGAAACCGCAGGTCAGATCCCCTCACACACCCCACGCACCCCACCGTGAACCGCCGGAAAACACCCGTCATTCTCATGCAACGGGGCGGCAACCTCCGGCCGCCACCATCGGTCCATGACGGCGTCGAACCCTCCTCGCGACGAGTCCCCGGCCGCCCACCTCGACAGTACGGCGCACCTCATGAACCGGATCAGCAGCCAGCTCGCCAGCCAGCTCAGCCTCGTCTCCCTGAACGGCAGGCGACGCCCGGGCCCGCCCGCGCTCGTCGTCGTCGCGCACGGCAGCCGCGACCCGCGCGCCCTGAGCACCGTCCGTACGCTCCTGGACCGCGTCCGCGAGCAGCGCCCCGGCATCCCGGTCCACCTCGGCCACATAGAGCTGAACGACCCGCTGCTCCCCGACACCCTCGCGACGCTCGGCACCCGCGAGGCCGTCCTCGTCCCCCTCCTCCTCAGCCGCGGCTACCACATCAAGCGGGACATCCCCGAGATGGCCGCCGCATCGCAGGTACGCGCGCGCGTGGCCGGCGCCCTCGGCCCGCACCCCCTCCTGGTGGAGACCCTGCACGACCGCCTGGTCGAGGCCGGCTGGTGCACGAGCATGGCCGACACCACCCGCCGCAGGAGCGCCGTAGTCCTCGCCGCAGCAGGCTCCCGCGACCCGGAGTCCAAGATCGACACCAACCGCACGGCCCAGCTGCTGTCGGAGCGCCTGGGCGTCCCGGTGGTCCCGGCCTACGCCACCACAGCCGCCCCGACGGTCCCGGACGCCATCCGCGCCCTGGCGGCGAACGGCCGACACCGGGTGGCGGTGGCCTCCTACTTCACAGCACCCGGCCGCTTCGCCACGGAATCCGCAGAGGCGGCACCTTGGATCGCGTCGGCACCGCTGGGCACACACCCCGCGATGGCGAAGCTCGTACTCCACCGCTACGACCAGGCACTGGCAACCCCGGTAACGACAACGGAACCGGAGTTGGCGTCGGCTTAGAGCGGGGGGACGACCGCAGTTCCTTCAGGGGCGCGGGGCTGTATCGATGTGCGGCTCCGCCGCGTGGGCGCGATCAACCACAACGAACCCGCACCCGCAACACAACAGAACCCGGCAGACGAGTAGGCACACCCCAATTGTCACTGCCTGCGCTTACTGTCGAGACATGTCGTACGACGCGCAGTCAACAGAACGCTGGGCCCCCGAACCCGACAAACGCCCCGGCCGCACAGCCTTCCAACGCGACCGCGCCCGCATCCTGCACAGCTCAGCGCTCCGCCGCCTGGCAGGCAAAACCCAGGTCGTCACCCCGGGAACCCGCAGCCAGGCTTGGGACGCCAGTCCCAGAACCCGCCTCACCCACTCCCTGGAGTGCGCCCAGGTAGGCCGGGAGCTCGGCGCGGCCCTGGGCTGCGACCCCGACCTGGTGGAAGCCGCCTGCCTCTCCCACGACCTCGGCCACCCCCCCTTCGGCCACAACGGCGAACAGGCCCTGAACGAATTCGCCGAGGACTGCGGCGGCTTCGAGGGCAACGCCCAGTCGCTGCGCCTCCTCACCCGCATCGAACCCAAGCGGTTCACCCCAGAAGGCTCCGTGGGCCTCAACCTCACCCGCGCCGCCCTGGACGCCGCCACCAAATACCCCTGGCCCCGGGGCGCCCACCCCACCGACCCGGCCTCCCCCAAGTTCGGCGTCTACGAGGACGACCGCCCCGTCTTCGACTGGGTCCGCAAGGACGCCCCAGGCACCCGCACCACCTTCGAGGCCCAGGTCATGGACTGGTCGGACGACGTGGCGTACTCGGTGCACGACGTCGAGGACGGCCTGCACGCCGGCCACATCGACCCCAACTGCCTGCACGCGGAGCCCGAACGTCAGGCGGTCTTCGCGGTCGCCGTCGGACGCTACGTCCCCGCCGGCACCGACCCGGCCGAGCTGGCCGCCGCCCTGGACCGCCTCCAGGACCAGGAGTGGTGGCCGCACGGCTACGACGGTTCCGCGGTCGCCCAGGCCCGCCTCAAGGACGCCACCAGCCAGCTCATCGGCCGCTTCTGCCTCGCCGCCGAGACCGCCACGCGCGCGGCGTACGGCACCGGCCGCCTCACCCGCTACGGCGCCGAACTCGTCGTACCGCACGAGACGCGCCTGGAATGCGCGGTCCTCAAGGCCGTCGCCGACCGGTACGTCATGCAGCGCGCCGAACAGGAGCTGCTGCGGGCCGACCAGCGGATCGTGGTCGCCGAGCTGGCCGAGGCGCTCACCGCCCGCGCCCCGGACGGCCTGGACCCCCAGTTCCGCGCCCTGTTCGACCAGGCAGGCGACGACCGCGCCCGCAAGCGGGTGATCGTCGACCAGATCGCCTCCCTCACCGACGCATCGGCCCGTTCACTTCACGCGCGGCTGACGGGGCATCTGTGAGACTGACGGGACGCGGGGGACTCCGAACGAGCCCGAATGTGACCCTCCGTGGCCTGATCGGACCACTCCCTCTTCCCCCCTCACGCTCCGTGCGGGACGCTCGCATGTGGCGCCAAACGCTGGTTGTTTTCTGGGGAGACACCCCCCAGACCCCCGTAGGAGGCATCAAGTGGTCGACGCGGATCAGACATTCGTCATCGTCGGAGGCGGTCTCGCCGGCGCGAAAGCGGCCGAGACGCTCCGAGCGGAGGGCTTCACCGGGCGCGTGATACTGATCTGCGACGAACGCGACCACCCGTACGAGCGCCCTCCCCTGTCCAAGGGCTATCTGCTCGGCAAGAAGGAGCGCGACAGCGTCTTCGTGCACGAGCCGGCCTGGTACGCGCAGAACGACATCGAGCTGCACCTCGGCGAGACCGTCGACGCCATCGACCGCGAGGCGAAGACCGTCCGCTTCGGCGAGGACGGCACGCTCGTCCGTTACGACAAGCTGCTGCTGGCGACGGGTGCGGAGCCGCGCCGCCTCGACATCCCCGGGACCGACCTGGCCGGCGTCCACCACCTGCGCCGCCTCGCCCACGCCGAGCGGCTCAGGCACGTGCTGACCTCCCTCGGCCGGGACAACGGGCACATCGTGATCGCCGGCGCCGGCTGGATCGGTCTTGAGGTCGCCGCGGCGGCCCGCGAGTACGGCGCCGAGGTCACCGTCGTCGAACCCCTGCAGACCCCGCTGCACGGGGTCCTCGGCCCCGAGCTCGGAGGCCTCTTCGCCGAGCTGCACCGCGAGCACGGCGTCCGCTTCCACTTCGGCGCACAGCTGACGGAGATCGTCGGCCAGGACGGCATGGTCCTGGCGGCCCGCACCGACGACGGCGAGGAGCACCCCGCGCACGACGTTCTCGCGGCGATCGGCGCGGCCCCCCGCATCGGCCTCGCGGAAGCCGCCGGCCTGGAGATCGCCGACCGCGCACACGGCGGCGGCGTAGTGGTCGACGAGCGCCTGCGCACCTCCGACCCGGACATCTACGCGGCCGGCGACGTGGCGTCCTTCCCGCACGCCCTCTTCGGCACCCACCTCCGCGTCGAGCACTGGGCCAACGCCCTCAACGGCGGCCCGGCGGCGGCCCGCGCGATGCTGGGCCGGGACGTCACCTACGACCGTGTGCCCTATTTCTTCTCCGACCAGTACGACTTGGGGATGGAGTACAGCGGGTGGGCGCCCGCGGGGTCGTACGACGAAGTGGTGATCCGGGGGGACGCGGGCAAGCGTCAGTTCATCTCCTTCTGGATCAAGGAAGGCCGGGTGCTGGCCGGGATGAACGTGAACGTGTGGGACGTCACAGAGCCCATCCAGAAACTGATCCGCTCGAAGACACAGGTGAACACGGAGGCCCTGGCGGACCCGCACGTTCCGCTCGAAAGCCTCGTCTCCTGAGAACCGAGGCTGTCAGTCCGTCCCCGTAGAATCACCACGTGGCAGGACGGATCAACGACGAGGACGTGAAGGCGGTACGGGACGCGGTCCCGATCGACGCCGTCGTGTCCGAGTACCTCCAGCTGCGCAACGCGGGCGGGGGCAACCTCAAGGGCCTGTGCCCGTTCCACGACGAGAAGTCGCCGTCCTTCCAGGTCAGCCCGAGCAAGGGGCTCTTCCACTGCTTCGGCTGCCAGGAGGGCGGCGACACCATCACGTTCGTGATGAAGGTCGACCACCTCTCCTTCTCCGAGGCGGTCGAGCGCCTGGCCGGCCAGGCCGGCATCACCCTGCGCTACGAGGAGGGCGGGTACAACCCGTCCCACCAGCGCGGCGAGCGCATCCGCCTGGTCGAGGCCCACAAGATCGCCGCACAGTGGTACGTCGAACAGCTCGCGACCAGTCCTGAGGCCGACACCGGCCGCAAGTTCCTCGCCGAGCGCGGCTTCGACCAGTCCGCCGCCGAGCACTTCTCGGTCGGCTACAGCCCCCAGGGCTGGGACCACCTCACCCGCTTTCTGCGCGGCAAGGGCTTCACCGACAAGGAACTCCTGCTCTCCGGACTCTCCCAGGAGGGCCGCCGCGGCCCCATCGACCGCTTCCGCGGCCGCCTGATGTGGCCGATCCGCGACATCGGCGGAGACGTCGTCGGCTTCGGCGCCCGCAAGCTGTACGAGGCGGACAACGGCCCCAAGTACCTGAACACCCCCGACACGGCGATCTACAAGAAGTCCCAGGTCCTGTACGGCATCGACCTGGCGAAGAAGGACATCGCCAAGGCCAGCCGAGCCGTGGTCGTCGAGGGCTACACCGACGTGATGGCCTGCCACCTGGCCGGCGTCACCACCGCGATCGCGACCTGCGGCACGGCCTTCGGCGGCGACCACATCAAGATCCTGCGCCGGCTGCTCATGGACAACGGCAGCGCACGGGTCATCTTCACCTTCGACGGCGACGCGGCCGGCCAGAAGGCGGCCCTGCGCGCCTTCGAGGACGACCAGAAGTTCGCCGCCGAGACCTACATCGCCATCGCCCCCGACGGCATGGACCCCTGCGAACTCCGCCTGGCCAAGGGCGACGAGGCGGTCGCGGACCTGGTAGAGCCCCGTACGCCGCTCTTCGAGTTCGCCCTGCGCCAGATCGTCGTCCGCTACGACCTCGACACCCCGGCCGGCCGGGCCGCCGCCCTGGACGAGGCGGCACCCATCGTCGCCCGCATCAAGAACAGCGGCGCCCAGCACGAGGTCGCCGTCCAGCTCGCCGGCATGCTCGGCATCCTGGACACCCAGTTCGTGGTCAAGCGGGTGGCCCAGCTGGCCCGTTGGGCCCGCGACCGCGGCGGCAAGGGCCCGGCCCCGGCGCGCGGCCCACAGTCGTACGAGGCCGCGCCCCGCTCCTCGGGCCCGTCCGGCCCCGCCCTCAACCTCCGCAACCCGGTCTACGCCACCGAACGCGAACTCCTCAAACTCGCCCTCCAGCGCCCCGAGTTGGTCTCCCCGGCCTTCGACGCCTACGGCATCGACGAGTTCACCGCCGCGCCCTATGCCGCCGTACGCCAGGCGATCATGGAGGCGGGCGGCGCGGAGTACGGGGTGCAGGACGCGCAGGACTACCTGGTCCGGGTCCGCGAGGCCGCACCCGACGACACGGTCCGCGCGATGGTCACGGAGCTGGCCGTCGAGGCGATCATGCGCCGCACGGTCGACGAGAACTATGCGGGCGAGCAACTCGTGACCGTCCGCCGCCGGGCCGTGGAGCGCCGCGTCCGCGACATCCAGAGCACCCTCACCCGCCTCGGCACCCACGGCGACCCGGCACAACTGGCCGCCGTACAGAACGAGTTGTGGGTGCTCCAGCAGTACGACCAGGCGCTGCGCGAGCACGGCGCCGCAGCCCTCTGACCTCTTCGCGTACGCCGCGGTAACCGCGCGGTCACGGCACGATTGCAAAAAGTCACCGCACGCCCCTCGTGGCGGCGATGTGTCGTACTCCACACTGGGTCCGGTGCCTGAGTCCTCGGAGCGCGGCGGACCCGTCCCCCACGGGTCGCACAACCCCGCGGTTCCGCTCATCGCGTACGGGACGGACAGCGGCGAGGCCGTCGACTCCGCTCCCGAAGCAGCGCTGCCGCACACCTCAGCAGCGATCATCCTGGAGGTCGCCCCCGTGCAGACCCAGACCCTCACCCAGACCGACACAAGTACGGACGGCACGGAGCCGGACGCGACCGACGTTCTCGTCGCGGTCCCCCCGCAGACCCGTGTCGCGCACCACCCCGAGGCGGAGCCCGAGGGCCCGCCCGAGCCGGCCGAACCGCCCGCCGAGGCGCTGGAGGCCGCGGAGGACCCCGAGCCGGTGGCACCGCCGCGTGCCCGCTCCGCCGACACCGGCGGCCCGTCCTCGGACCTGTTCCGCCAGTACCTGCGCGAGATCGGCCGTGTCCCCCTGCTGACCGCGGCCGAGGAGGTCGAGCTGGCCCGCCGTGTCGAGGCCGGACTGTTCGCCGAGGAGAGGCTCAGCACGGCCCCCGACCTGGACAGCCAGCTCGCCCTCGACCTGGACCGCCTGGTCGTCATGGGCCGGATGGCCAAGCGCCGCCTCATCGAGGCGAATCTGCGGCTCGTCGTGTCCGTGGCCAAGCGGTACGTCGGCCGCGGGCTGACCATGCTCGACCTGGTCCAGGAGGGAAACCTGGGCCTGATCAGGGCAGTTGAGAAGTTCGACTACGCCCGCGGCTACAAGTTCTCGACGTACGCCACCTGGTGGATCCGCCAGGCCATGTCCCGAGCCCTCGCCGACCAGGCCCGGACCATACGGGTCCCGGTCCACGTCGTCGAGCTGATCAACCGGGTCGTCCGCGTCCAGCGCCGCATGCTGCAGGAACGCGGCTACGAGCCCACGCCGGAAGAAGTCGCCGACCACCTCGACCTGCCCCCCGAGCGGGTCACCGAGGTCCTCCGCCTGGCCCAGGAACCCGTCTCCCTGCACGCCCCGGTGGGCGAGGAGGACGACGTGGCCCTCGGCGACCTCATCGAGGACGGCGACGCCACCTCGCCGGTGGAGTCGGCGGCGTTCCTGCTGCTGCGTGAGCATCTGGAGGCGGTGCTTTCGACGCTCGGCGAGCGCGAGCGGAAGGTCGTGCAGCTGCGCTACGGCTTGGCGGACGGCCGCCCCCGCACGCTGGAGGAGATCGGCCGCATCTTCGGCGTGACCCGGGAGCGCATCCGTCAGATCGAGTCGAAGACCCTGAACAAGCTGCGGGATCACGCATTTGCGGATCAACTGAGGGGCTATCTGGACTGATGCCGTCTGCGGCCCGGTGGGGGCTGGTCGCGCAGTTCCCCGCGCCCCTGAAACCGCCGTAGCTGCGGGCAGTCGTGCCGCTGGGGCGGCACGGGTGGGCGCAGCGGCACCCCGCTGACGCGGGCAAGTGCACACCCACCCGGCCCAGCCCCAGCGCCGGGCAACGGCTCAGTCCACCTCGGCCACCGCCTGCGCGAACTGCGCCTTGTACAACCGCGCATAGGCACCGTCCGCGGCGAGCAGCTCCGCATGCGCGCCCTGCTCCACGATCGCCCCGTTCTCCATCACGAGGATCGTGTCCGCGTCCCGGATCGTCGACAGCCGGTGCGCGATCACGAACGACGTACGCCCGTGCGCCAGCTTCGCCATCGCCTTCTGGATCAGCACCTCGGTCCGGGTGTCGACCGAAGAGGTCGCCTCGTCCAGCACCAGGATCGTCGGGTCGGACAGGAACGCCCGCGCGATGGTGATGAGCTGCTTCTCACCGGCGCTGACCCCCGTGCCCTCGTCGTCGATCACGGTGTCGTAGCCGTCGGGAAGCGTCCGGATGAACCGGTCGGCGTGCGCGGCCCGTGCGGCCTCCTCGATCTCGCCGCGCGTGACGTCCCGCGAGGCGCCGTACGCGATGTTCTCCGCGATCGTGCCGCCGAACAGCCAGGTGTCCTGCAGCACCATGCCGATCCCGGCCCGCAGTTCGTCGCGGGACATGGTCGCGATGTCGACGCCGTCGAGGGTGATCCGCCCGCCGGAGACCTCGTAGAACCGCATGAGCAGATTGACCAGGGTGGTCTTGCCCGCTCCCGTCGGGCCGACGATCGCGACCGTGTGCCCGGGTTCCGCCTTCAGGGACAGGTCCTCGATCAGCGGCTTCTCGGGGTCGTAGCGGAAGGAGATGTTCTCCAGTTCCACCCGCCCGCGCAGTTCCTCGGGCCGCTCGCCGCGCACCGGATCCGCCTCCTGCTCCTCCGCGTCCAGGAGTTCGAAGATCCGCTCGGCCGAGGCGACACCCGACTGCACCAGGTTCGCCATCGACGCGACCTGCGTCAGCGGCATCGAGAACTGCCGCGAGTACTGGATGAAGGCCTGCACGTCACCGATGGACAGCGCACCCGAGGCGACCCGCAGACCGCCGACCACCGCCACCAGCACATAGTTGAGGTTCGACACGAACATCATCAGCGGCTGCATGACCCCGCTGTTGAACTGCGCCTTGAACCCGGCCTCGTACAGCGCGTCGTTCTGCTCGGCGAACTGCTTCGCCGACTCCTCCTGCCGTCCGAACACCTTCACCAGCGTGTGGCCGGTGTACATCTCCTCGATGTGGGCGTTCAGCTTGCCGGTGGAGCGCCACTGCTGCACGAAGTGCGGCTGCGACCGCTTGCCGACCCGCGTGGCGACCACGAACGACAGCGGCACGGTGACCAGCGCCACCAGCGCGAGCAGCCACGACACCCAGAACATCATCGCCAGCACACCGATGATCGTCAGCAGCGAGTTGATGAGCTGGCCCATCGACTGCTGCAGCGTCTGCCCGATGTTGTCGATGTCGTTGGTCGCCCGGGACAGCACCTCACCGCGCTGCCGCTTGTCGAAGTACGACAGCGGCAGCCGCGACAGCTTCGCCTGCACGTCCTCGCGCAGCCGGTACATGGTCCGGTTCACGGCCCGGTTCACCAGCCGTGTCGCCACCGCCATCAGCAGACCGGCGACGAGGAACGTGCCCAGCGCGAGCAGCAGTACGTCGCCCACCGCACCGAAGTCGATGCCCTTGCCCGGGGTGAAGTCGGTGCTGCGGAGCATGTCGGCGACCTGGCCCTGCCCCCGCTCCCGCATGGAGGCGAGGACCTGGTCCTTCGTGGCCCCGGACGGCATCTGCCGCCCGATGATGCCGGCGAAGACCAGGTCGGTGGCCTTGCCGAGGATCTTCGGCCCGACCACGTTCAGGCCGACGCTCACGACCACGCAGAGCAGCAGTACGTAGATGGTCAGCCGCTCCGGCTTGAACTGGGCGATCAGGCGTTTGCCCGACACCTTGAAGTCCATCGAACGGCTGTCGGGGCCCCCGCCCTGACCCATCATCCGCGCCATGGGCCCGGCCATCAGGCAGCCTCCGCTTCCGTCAGCTGGGAGAGCACGATCTCCCGGTAGGTCTCGTTGTCCGCCATCAGCTCGTGATGTTTGCCGGTCCCGACGACACGTCCTTCGTCGAGTACGACGATCCGGTCCGCGTCCCGGATGGTCGCCACCCGCTGGGCGACGATCACGACGGTCGCCTGCGCGGTCTCCTCGGCGAGGGCCGCCCGCAGCGCCGCGTCGGTCGCGTAGTCGAGGGCGGAGAAGGAGTCGTCGAAGAGGTAGATCTCCGGGCGCTGCACCAGCGTCCGCGCGATCGCGAGCCGCTGCCGCTGGCCGCCGGAGACATTGGTGCCGCCCTGTGCGATGGGGGAGTCGAGGCCGTTCTCCAGCCGCTCGACGAACTCCTTGGCCTGTGCCACCTCCAGCGCGTGCCACAGCTCCTCGTCCGTGGCGTCCGGATTGCCGTAGCGCAGATTGGTCGCCACCGTCCCCGCGAACAGGTACGGCTTCTGCGGGACCAGTCCGACCGTTTTGGCGAGCAGCTTCGGGTCGAGCGTCGCGACGTCCGTGCCGTCGACGAGCACCTCGCCGTCGGTCGCGTCGAACAGCCGTGGGACCAGCCCGAGCAGCGTGGACTTGCCGCTGCCGGTCGAACCGATGACGGCGGTCACCTCGCCGGGCCGCGCCACCATGTCGATGCCCTTGAGCACGGGCTCCTCGGCGCCCGGATAGCGGAAGCCGGCACCACGGATCTCCAGATGCCCGTGTCGGCGCAGCTCCGTGACCGGTGCGACGGGCGGCACCACGCTCGACGAGGTCCCGAGGACCTCCTCGATCCGCTCGGCGCAGACCTCCGCGCGCGGCACCATCATGAACATGAAGGTGGCCATCATCACGGACATCACGATCTGCATCAGATAGGCGAGGAACGCGGTCAGGTCACCGATCGCCATCCCCCCGCTGTCGATGCGATGCGCGCCGAACCACACCACCGCGATCGAGGACAGGTTCACCACCGTCATCACGATCGGGAACATCAGCGCGAGCATGTTGCCGGTGGCCAGCTGCATCTCGGTGAGGTCGGCGTTCGCCTTACGGAAACGATCCTTCTCGTAGTCGTCCCGCACGAACGCCCGGATCACACGGTTGCCGGTGATCTGTTCCCGCAGCACCCGGTTCACCGTGTCAAGGCGCACCTGCATGGCCCTGAACAGCGGTCGCAGCCGCCGTACGATCAGCGTCACGCAGATGCCCAGCGTCGGCACCACGGCGACCAGCACCCCGGACAGCGGCACGTCCAGGCCGAGCGCCAGCACGATCCCGCCCACGCACATGATCGGCGCCGAAGCCATCAGCGTGAACGTCATCAGGGCCAGCATCTGGACCTGCTGTACGTCGTTGGTCGTACGGGTGATCAGGGAGGGCGCCCCGAACTGCCCGACCTCCCGCGCCGAGAAGGACTGCACCCGGTCGAACACCGCCGCCCGGAGGTCGCGGCCGACCGCGGAGGCGGTCTTGGCGCCGTAGTACACGGCGCCGATGTTGCAGACGACCTGCGCCAGCGAGATGCCGATCATCAGGGCGCCGAAGGAGAGGATGTAGCCGGTGTCACCCTTCACGACACCGTTGTCGATGATGTGCGCGTTCAGCGTGGGCAGGTAGAGGGTGGCGCAGGTCTGCAGGAACTGCAGCAGCACCAGCAGGGTGATGGGTTTCTTGTAGGGCCTGAGGTAGGTCCGCAGAAGTCGTATGAGCACGCTACGTCTCTCGGAGTCGGCGGTGGGGCGGGCTTGATGCCCCAGGCTCCTATCGTCGGACACTCCACCCGTGTTACCTCAACCGATTAAGCCGACAGCAGTGCTCCGTACCGCCTTATGGGCGGAAAGCGCCGGGGTGTGTCTGTTCCCTGACCGAAACGAACTGCTGCCGCACCGCCTGACCCACCGCCAACTCGTCACCGGGCTCCAGCACCTGTCCGCTCGCGCCCTGCCAGACGGGCGGGTTGCGCGGATCGAGGGTGCCCTGCGAGACCCCGAGCGCCCAGGCGGCCTGCCGGGCGGCACCGATCGCGGCATAGTCCGCGGGCTGCGGCACGACGACCTGCGCCCCGAAGAGCATGGGCGCCGCCGCCTGCACGGCGGGCAGTTCGGCGGCCGCCCCCAGCAGGAAGATCCGCCGTACCTCGACACCCCGGCCGCGCAGCACGTCCAGCGCGTCCGCGAGCCCGCACAGCATGCCCTCGAACGCCGCCCGCGCGAGGTGCTCGCCCTTCATCGACTCCCGCCGCAGCCCGGCGATCGACCCCGCCGTGTGCGGCAGGTTCGGCGTCCGCTCACCCTCCAGATAGGGCAGGAGTACGAGTCCGTGGGCGCCCGGGGTCGACTTCATCGCCAGCTCTGACAGGCTCTCCAGATCGGGCAGCCCGAGCAGCTCGGCGGTCCCCCGCAGGGTCCGTACGGCGTTCAGCGTGGTGACGACCGGCAGATGCATGCCGGTCGCGTCGGCGAGGGACGTGATCATCCCGGTGCTGTCGACCAGGGCCTCGGGGTGTACGGCCATGACGGACCCGGAGGCGCCGAGCGACACCACCGCGTCACCGAGCCCGATGCCCAGCCCGAAGGCGGCTGACATGGTCTCCCCGGTCCCGGCGGAGATCAGCAGCCCCTCCGGGGTCGTGCCCGCGGCGTCCGCAGGCCCGATCACCTCGGGCAGCATCGCCTGATGGCCGAGCGCCAGCTCGACGAGATCGGAACGGTAGCTGCCGGTCGCCGCCGACCAGTACCCGGTCCCGGAGGCACCGCCCCGGTCGGTGGTCCGTCTGACCGGCCTCCCCAGCAACTGCCACACCAGCCAGTCGTGCGCCTGCATCAACATCGCGGTGCGCAGAGCGGCATCGGGTTCGTTCTTGGCGAGCCAGCGCAGCTTGGTCACCGGCTGCGCGGCCTGCGGCACACAGCCCACCGCCTGCGCCCAGGCCTCCCGGCCGCCGAGCGCGTCGATCAGATCGGCCGCCGCGACCTGCGCGCGCTTGTCGCCGCCGACCATCGCGGGGCGGACGGTGCCGCCCTGCGCGTCCAGCGGCACGAGCGCGTTCTGCTGCGCCGACACGCCGATGGCCTGCACGCCCTCGAGGAGCCCGCCGCCGGCCGCTTCACCGAGGGACAGCAGCCAGGCCTGCGGGTCGACGTCGGCGGGCCGGTCGCCGTCCACCGGATGCGGGGCATACCCCTGCCTGAGCACGGTGCCCGTGTCCGTGTCGCAGACGACGATGCGAGTGAAATCGGGTGCACTGTCCAACCCGGCGACTATCCCCATGGCGAAAATTCTATGGGCCCCGCGCCACAGGAGTGTGTGCGCTTCGCCGGGTGCGGGCGCGTCGTGGCAGGTGAGCTGCTACGTGTTGCTGGTGCCCCAGTCGTCCTCCGCTGCGCCGTTGGTGTTGCGCTCCCGCAGGGAGCGGACCCGCTGGGCCACCGAGTCGGGGACGCGGTCGCCGACCTTCTCGCTCACCGCGTGGTACGCCTTGCCGGCGAACTCGCGGCCCTGCTGCGCGGCCGACTCCGCGGTGTTGCGGACGGCCGGGTTCTGCGCGACCTGGCGTGCGGACTTCTTCAGCTGCTCGTAGCGCTCGCGACCGGCACGTGTGCCGAGGACGTAACCCAGAGCCAGTCCGACGACGAACGTGAGCTTGTAGCGCATGGCGGAGCCACCCTTCCGTCCTGGGGGAGTACCGATTGGCGGAGCACCCCCCTGCTTGCGCTAATGTATGTGTCGCAGCGAGCGCCCGCCCTCTGGCGAATACCCAGACAGGTACGTTCGATGCAACGAGGCATTCCTCCGTAGCTCAATTGGCAGAGCAGCCGGCTGTTAACCGGCAGGTTACTGGTTCGAGTCCAGTCGGGGGAGCTCGGTCCTCCGTAGCTCAATTGGCAGAGCAGCCGGCTGTTAACCGGCAGGTTACTGGTTCGAGTCCAGTCGGGGGAGCACAGAAGAGGACCCCCTTGGGGTCCTTTTTCATGTGGGCGGGAACCGCGCAGGCCGCGGTGCAGTCTCCATGGGCGTGCGAAGTCGACCATCCGAAGCAGGAGATCGTATGAGCGGCTATGCTGCGGCAGACGGCGCGCACAAATGTGCGCGACACGCCGCCGTGGGGCGGTAGCTCAGCCGGTTAGAGCAGCGGACTCATAATCCGTCGGCCGTGGGTTCGAGTCCCACCCGCCCCACTCTGCAGGTCTCTGGCCTGCTGAAACGTTCATCTTGTCCTGTCGGATCGTCAACTTTGCCTGGACGGATGGAATCCGCTGTTCCTCTGACGGCGGCGGAGTAGCTGCATCACGCGTGGTGGCTGGTGATCCACCGCGCACGAGTCGTTCACGGACAGCGGGCCCCGCTCAGTGGCGGCCGTTGGCGGGTGCCTCGCGTGGCAGGAGCCACACGAACGTGAAGCACAGGACGAGTACTCCGCCTATGGCGCCGAGCGCGGTGAGGAACCCGTGCAGTTGTCCGCCCGTGGACACCGCGTCGAAGTAGACGGTGGTGACGATCGCCGCTCCCATGGCATTGGCGAGCTGTTGAACCGCGGAGAGTGAGCCGCTGGCGCTGCCGGCCTCCTCTCTGCGGACGTCGCCGATGGTCACGTCGTAGATGCTCGCGAGGCACGCGCCCATGCCGAGACCCAGCACGAACACGGAGGGGGCGAGCGCCCACGCGGAGACCGTGTCGCCCAACGCGACGCCGGTGACGAGCATGCCCGCGACCGCCGCGATCGTGACGACCAGACCCGCGATGACGAGCCGGCGCCCGAGTTTCGGGATCAGCGGCCGCGCGGCGAACGACGACACGATGATGCCCAGCATCATCGGCGACATCGCGAGAGCGGCACCGGCGGGTGCGAAGCCGAGTCCGAGCTGGAAGTACAGGGATATGACGTAGGCGAACCCGTTGACGGCGGCGAAGTAGGCGAGTCCGACGAGCAGGCCGCTGACGAATCCCCGGTTGCCCAGGAGCGACGGCAGGATCTGGACGTGGCCGGCATGCTGCTGTTCGCGCTGTTCGCAAGCTCCCTGCTCTACGGCACCATCCGCTCCCACGCCTCGGGCTGGACCGGATCGGGGACTCTCATCGCCTTCGGTGTCTGTGCCGTCGCCCTGCTCGCGTTCGTGCTGCGACAGCGTGCGACCGACCATCCGATGTTCGACCTGGCGCTGCTGCGCCGGCCCGCCTTCACCGCCGCCCTGGTCGCCATGTTCGTCGGCGAGTTCACCGCCTACGGCTTCATGGCGTACACCTCCATCTGGCTGCAGTCCCTGACCGGCCTGTCCCCGCTGGGCGCGGGGCTGATCATGCTGCCCAGCTCCGCCGCGTCGATGATCGTCTCGCTGCTGGCCGGACGCCGGCTGCACCGCTTCCTCCCGCGCTACTCCCTGCCCGTCGCCCTTCTGCTGGTCGCCGTCGGCGCCCTGGCACAGGCGGGCCTGACCCCCGGCTCCACCGGCAGCCGCGTCATCGCCGGACTGTTCGTCAGCGGTCTGGGCATGGGCATGGTCTTCCCGGTCGCCACCACCCTCGCGATCGAATCCGTCCCGCACCGCCGCGCCGGCATGGCCGCAGGGGCGTTCACCACCTTCCAGCAGCTCGGCTACGCCGTCGGTGTCGCCATCTTCGCCAGCGTGATGGCCGCGGTCGCGAAGTCAGAACTGACCGGGCACGTCACCGACGCCCACGCGACCGCCCAGGAACTCACCGGAGGCGGAGCCCAAGCGATCACCGCTCGGGCTCCGGTCACGGCCCGGCCGGCCCTTGAACACCTCTTGAGCGCCGCGTTCGTCCACGGACTCAACACCGTCGCCGTCATCGGCGCAGCTCTGGCGGCGGTCACGGCGCTCATCACCGGGTTCGTCCTGCGCCGAGAGACATGGGCCGCAGCTGACTACGCCGAACCTGACAACGAAGAGACAAACGCCCTGGTCAATACATAGGGCGAACACGCGGCGCACTCTCAGCGTCTGCCCCGCCGTACGACGGCGGGGCAACGTCCTTGAAAGCAGCGCGAAAGGCGAGCGCCCGACTGATCTTCGCGCCGAGTTGGACCGCGGCAGCGTCGCCGCGGCCGTACGCGCGACGAACACAGACCGGAACTATGACGGACACGGACCGGAACTACGCCGCGTCATCACGCGCTTCCGGCGCGTAACCCCGGAGGGGTTGGCCCGCGCGGCGGGATCACCGGACCGGAATCAGGGCCGCGCTGTACGGCGGCACCGCTGCCATCTCCGGCCGCAGCCGCGGTGGTTACCGCTTCGTCGTCGACATTCGGCTGCGCATGCCCGAAGTGCAGGCCGGACACGAGGGTCCGCCGGACCAGGAAGCCGTCGGGATGCACGCTCGGAGGCACCGGTTCAGCATGGAAGGAAGGGAAGCTCCCGTCGAGTACACGGGCAACGGGACCCGGACCGGGGACCTGGTCCTGCATGCGGGCACCGTGCCCGCCACGGGGCGTCACGTCACGGTGCACGCGTGCGACATCTGGTGCCCTGGTGAGGGGCCCGTTCTCGCGGTCGCCGTGCAGATACCGTGCGATGTTCCGCAACGGCCATGACGGCGGACGAAGAGTTTCCCCCGGTCGGAGCGTTGCCTCCCCTCGAGGGCCGGGGCCGTCCGCGACATGGTGACGCGGCTGAGGGCCGCCTGGCCTGCCTTCCGATCCTGGCCGAACGCCGGGCCCGCAGAGCACTCGGCGCGGTGGCCGGGCGGACGGCGACGGAGAGGAACTGATGAGTGATGTCGGACGACAGAGCCGAACGCATCGCAGAGTTCATCGAGCCGTTGCGGGTGGCACCGGGCTCGACGGTCCGTCTGGAACGTGACTTCGATCCTCGCGAAAAGGCCGGTCTGAAGAAGCGCAAGGCGGCGGATCTGCTGCGGACCGGGGTGGAGCTGCTGGCGGAGTACCAGTCGCGGCTGGCCGCCCAGGACACGTACGGCGTGCTGCTGTGCCTGCAGGCACTCGACGCCGGAGGCAAGGACGGAACGATCCGCCATGTGATGAGCGGCGTCAATCCACAGGGCGTGCGGGTGAGCAGCTTCAAGGTGCCCTCCAGCGAGGAGCTGGACCACGACTACCTGTGGCGTTACGCGGGGCGGCTCCCCGCGCGCGGCGAGATCGCCATCTTCAACCGGTCGCACTACGAAGAGGTTCTCGTCGTACGCGTGCACACCGAGAACCTCGTCCGGCAGAAGCTGCCCGACAGCGCACGCGGGTCCGGTGTGTGGAAGCGGCGGTACCGGGAGATCAACGACTGGGAGCGTTATCTCGTGGACAACGGGTTCAAGGTGGTGAAGATCTTCCTGAACCTGTCGAAGGAGGAGCAGCGCGCCCGCTTCCTGAAGCGGATCGACCTGCCGGAGAAGAACTGGAAGTTCTCCGCGGCCGACGTCCGGGAGCGTCGGCACTGGGCCGAATACCAGCGTGCGTTCTCCAAGATGCTGTCAGCCACGAGTACGGAGTGGGCGCCCTGGTACGTGGTCCCGGCGGACCGGAAGTGGTTCGCGCGGCTTTGTACGGCGGCGATCCTCGCGCACACGCTGATGGACATCGACCCCCAGTACCCGCAGATGCCGGAGGCGGCCCGGAAGGAGTTGCTCGTCGCCAAGCGGGGCCTGGAGCGGGAGGCACCCACCGGTATGCCGGCCGATCCGTATGCGGCCCGGCACCCTTCGGGGCGAGACGCTCGGACATCCGGGCGGCGCGCCGGGAAGAAGAAGCGCGGCTAGGGCCGGTTGCCAAAGTCCCGTCGTCCGCCCGGAGGGCGGGCCCACGGCGTCCGGTGCGTGCGCGTGGGGCCACCAAAACCACACGCGCCCTCCCGGGGCAGTGGGGGAGCGTGCCGGGCGTCGCGGGGCGGCGGGACTTTCGCAACAGGCCCTGGTCCTGCAACAGGGGGAGGCGACCGGCCAGGATCGGAGGCAGACGATGACGGCACAGCCGGATTCCGTGGGCAGACAGCCGCAGGTTTCGCCGGACGGCTGGTACGCGCATTCCCCCACGGAGGTGGTGACGGCTCTCGGTGTCGATCCCTCGGTCGGGCTCAGTGCGGCACGGGCCGCCCAACTGCGGGCCGCGCACGGCCCCAACGCCCTGCCGGAGGAGGGCCGTGTCCCGGCCTGGCGCCGGTTCCTGGCGCAGTACCGCAGCTATATGCAGATCGTCCTGGTGGCCGCGGCCGCGGTCTCGCTGCTCGTCAAGGAGTGGACGACCGGGATCCTGCTCCTCGTGCTGACCCTGCTGAACGCGGTCGTGGGCCTGCGCCAGGAAGGCAAGGCCGAGAGCGCGATGAACGCGCTGAAGTCGATGATGAAGGCCACGGCGCGGGTGCGGAGGGACGGTACCGAGGCGGAGATCCCGGCGGAGGAGCTCGTCGTCGGTGACACGGTGCTCCTCTCGGCCGGGGACCAGGTGCCGGCGGACGGACGCATCATCGAGGCCAGCGCGCTGCAGATCGACGAGTCGGCGCTCACCGGCGAGAGCGTCCCCGCCACGAAGGACACCGCCGCGCTGGCGGGCGGGCGGCTGCTGCCGCCCGGGGACCAGACCAACACGGCGTTCATGAACACCCCGGTCACTCATGGCAGCGGCACGGTCGTGGTGACCGCCATCGGCGCGGACACCGAGCTCGGCAAGATCTCCGGAATGCTGTCGGCCACCGAGAGGGAGGTACCGCCCCTCACCAAGGAGCTTGACACCCTGACCCTGTGGATCACGGGCGCGGCGGGACTCACCATGATCGTGATGTTCGCCTTGGGGCGCAGCCGGGGTCTGGCATGGGACGCGCTGTTCGTCAGCTCGGTCTCCCTGGCCATCGCCGCCATACCCGAGGCCCTGCCGACCGTGACCCAGGCGATCCTCTCCGTCGGGAGCCTCAAGCTGGCGAAACGGAGCGCCATCGTCAAGGAACTGCCGTCCGTCGAGACCCTCGCCTTCACCTCGGCAATCAATTCGGACAAGACCGGCACCCTGACGATGAACCAGATGACCGTCGTCGAAGTGCTCAGTCCCACCGACAGGTACACCGTCTCGGGCACGGGCTATGGACTGGAGGGGAGCGTCCACCACGCCGCGGGCTCCTCCGCGGGCGTCGAGGACGCGATCCTGCCGTACGTCGTGGCCAGCGACGCCAAGCTGGTCGACGGCGAGGTGGTGGGCGACCCGACGGAGGGCGCGCTGCTGGTGCTGGCCCACAAGGCGGGGCTTGACACGGACGCCACCAGGGAACGCCTCCCCCGTCTCGCGACTCTGCCGTTCGACCCGGAATACAAACTGATGGCCACCTTCAACTCGGCCCTCGACGCTGCCGGTCGTCCGGTCGTCCGGTGCTTCGCCAAGGGCGCGGCCCCGGCGGTGATGGCGCGGGCCGCCACCGCGCTCGCGGCCAAGGAGACCATCCCGTGGGACGCCGATCTGCGACACCGGGCGGAGGCGCAGATCGAGCGGATGGGCGGCGAGGGGCACCGGGTGATGGCCGCGGCCACCCGGGATCTCGACCCGGCCGGCTTCGATCCCGACGGCGATCTGCTCGCGTACGTCACCGAACTGCGGATGACCAGTCTCGTCGCCATGGTCGATCCGCCCCGCGAGGAGTCGAAGGCCGCCGTGGCGGACGCACGCGCGGCGCACATCCGGGTCCGCCTGGTGACGGGCGACGACATCACGACCGGCGCGGCGATCGCCCGGCAGATCGGCATCCCCGGCGAGGCCGTCCTCGGCGCGGACTTCGCGGCGCTCAGCGAGGCGGAACGGCTGGCCCGCATCGACCGCATCGGCGTGGTGGGACGGGTCGCGCCGGAGCACAAGGTGCTGCTCGCCGACACGCTCAAGAAGAAGGGCGACGTCGTGGCGATGACCGGGGACGGCGTCAACGACGCGCCCGCCATCAAGGCCGCCGACATCGGCATCGCGATGGGCAGCGGCACGGACGTGGCGAAGAACGCCGGCCGCATGATCCTCTCCGACGACAACTTCGCCACCATCGTCTACGCCGTGGAGCAGGGCCGGACGATCTACGACAACCTCACCAAGTACATCCGGTTCGTGCTGCTCCTGCTGGTCACCTTCGTCCTGACATTCCTCGGAGCCACCATCCTGAACATCGCGGCGGGTGAACCCTTCACGCCCCCGCAGGTGCTGTGGATCCACTTCGTGGTGAACGCCTCCTTCGGCTTCGCACTCGGTTTCGACCAGGAGAGCCCCGGTCTGATGTGCCGCAGTCCGCGTCCGCGCGGCGAGTCGGTGCTCACCCGATCCGTGCTGGTCACGGTCGGTGCCGGTGGGCTGGCGATCACCGTCTTCCTGCTCGGGCTGATCAAGCTCGGCCAGGCCCACTTCGGCAGCACCGCGACTGGTCAGTCGATCGCCTTCACCGCTTTCGCCCTCTGCCTGATCGTGGCGGCTTTCGAGTGCCGGAGCGAGACGGAATCCGTGCTGAGCGTCTCCTCCTTCGACAGCAGGCAGATGAACCGCGTGGCCCTGACGCAACTGGTGCTCTCAGTGCTGATCACCCAGATGGACGGCTTCCGCCGCGTATTGGGGACGACCGAGATCAACGCGCGACAGTACGGCTGGGCGCTGCTGGCCGCCGTCGCGCTGCTGCTCGTATGGGAACTGGGCAAGCTGCTGGCCCGCCGGGCGAGAGACGTCGGGTGAGTCCGGTTCGAAGAAGGTCGAAGCCCACGGGAAGGTCGAAGCCCACGGGAAGGTCGAAGCCCACGGGACGGAGGGCCTTCGTGCTGCCGTCTTACGCCTGTTGGAGGACCGGCGCGGGGATCGTCGCGGTGTCGACGGCAGGGACCACGTTCCGGTCACGGTTCCCGCCCGGCTCCGCAGTACGCCAGGCCGGCCGTTCTCGGATCCACGCCGTGAGCGGACCCGCGCGCGTCCAGGTGCTGGCCGACCGGTTCGGCGGCCGCGCGGCGCAGTTGTTCCAGCGCCGCTTCCACCGCGGAGAGCCGGGCGAGTACCGCGCATCGTGGACGGTCTCCCCGGGCGGCGGTGCGAAGTCCAGGTACTGCAGGGCTCGTTCCGCCACGGCGGCTTCGGCCGGTACGGCCCGGCCGCTCGCCCGCGTACTCGGCGAACGAGGGGTCGCTCCGCATGTCGCTGCCCGCCTCGATGTGGTCGATGTCGATCCGCGCCGGTGCGGTGTCGTGTCTGTCGGTGTGCTGTGAAGAGGGGGCCTCGGTGGTGCCATTGCGCGTACGCTCGCGCCCAAGGAGGGCGCCATGGCCGGGCATGCGAAACCGATCAGGATGTGGTGGCTGGTCACGCTGACCGCCGTGACCATGGCGGTCATAGCGGTCGTTCTCGTGCTCCAGGCCGACTCGGGCGAGGCGACCTCGCCCCGGCCGAGCGATCCTCCCTCGGCCACCTCATCCGTCCTCGGATAGGGCGGCTCTCAGCCGGCTTCTTCGCGCAGCCCGTCCCGCAGGCGGCGCAGGTCGTCGGCGTGGCGGCCCAGGCCGTTGAGGCGCAGCCGGGCGGCCTCGGTGCGGGGATCGGGGCGGAGCGTGAAGGCCAGGTCGAGGGACTCGCGCAGCATCCAGAGGTCGTAGGCGAGCAGCCGTGCCGCGTAGGCCTGAGCCCGCTGCAGGTCCGGGGCGGTGAGTTCGAGGTCCTGCAGTCGGGTGCGCAGGCGGTGCAGGGTGCTGCTCTGGCGGCTGCACATGCGTGCCGTCGGGCGGGAGACGGGACCCGGTTCGCCGCAGGCGGCCACCGCCGCGTCGGCCGGTGTCTGGGCGGCCACCGCCTCGTCCAGGACGGCGACCAGGGCGAGCAGCTGGGCCCGGCGCGAGGGGCGGGCGGGTGCCGGGCGGTGGTGGCGGCGGGCGAGCGTCCGTGCGGCGCGGTGCCACCGGACGGCGCCCGGGGGTGTGCGTAGGCGCATGGCTCCAGTGTGCGCCGCGGACGTAGGAAGCCGGGCGGTCAGGTCCCGCAGGTGTGGGTGTTCGGCCGGCTGATCCCACTCGAAAAACGATCGTTGAACCGTCAGCTGTTACGTCGTTGAACGGTCCAGCTGTTACGCAGAGCGAGAAATGAGCCCTGGGAGGACGATGAGAAGAGGAGTGTCGACAGGTCGACAGAAGGAGGCCGTCATGGCCAACGACCGATCCGCGACGGCGACGACGTCCGCTCCCTCCCTCACCTTCGGCAAGACGGAACGGGAGGACCACCCCTGGGAGATACAGCTGGTCAAGCATCAGGAACGCACCGAGTCCGCGGAGTTCCGCGCCGCGAAGACGACCGTGAACAAGATCCTCCAGGAGTTGGGGAAGACCGAGCGGCCTTACGGGCCGGGGCCTTACGAGATGCATCACGGCGGCAGTCTCTGGGTGAAGACGGACGCCGGCTGGCGGATGTTCCGGGCCCGGGTCGGCATCGAGTGGAGCATGCAGTTCTGCGCCGACCCCGCGAAGGTCGACCGGCTGCGGCAGGAGGCCGCCGACCTCGTCGCCGCGTTCCCCGAGACGCTTCCCGCGCTGGAGGCCCTCGGCTACAAGCGGGCCCGCAAGCTGCTGCAGACCCCGATCACGGACGCCGAGGGCGTCGCGGCCTGGACCGACTCGCTGTTCAACGCCTGTGTGCCGCTGACCCGCGGCAACCACCAGGGGGTCCTGCCCAAGGCCGCCGGGGAGCACCACTACCCCTGGCCGATCAAGGGCGCCGACTACATCCGGTACGACGACTTCAACCTGTGGGTGACCCTGCCCGACGGCACCCACGCCGGCGTCGCCCCCGTGGCCCCCCGGGGCTCCGGCGACGGACGGCTGCGCATCGTCCACGCCCGGCACGGCACACCCGCCGGGGACGTCCTGGCCAAGGCGCAGCGGCGCCGCGTCATGGCCGTGCTCCCCGCGGACAGCCCGATGGCGCTCGAGGCGTTCCAGCAGCAGCTCACGCCCGGGGCGCGCACCGCGGCCGCCCGGCCGCGTTCCCGCGGCGCGCGCGGCACCACCCGCCGGGCGGGTTAGGCGGGCCGTGGTCATGCCGCGCAGGATCGTCGTCTGCCTGGACGGCTCGGGCAACCAGGTGGGCGCCCGCAACCCCACGAACGTGGTCAGGTTCTACGAGATGCTGGAGGCGGGCGACCCGTCGAGGCAGCTCCTCTACTACGACCCCGGGGTCGGCACCATGTCCTCGGCCACCGCGCGCGGACCGCTGGGCCGCAGGCTCTCCCGGCTCGGCGGCCTCGCCTTCGGAACGGGTCTGAAGGCCAACCTCACCGAGGCCTACACCTACCTCATGAACCACTGGCAGCCGGGGGACGCGGTCTACGTCTTCGGGTTCAGCCGTGGCGCCTACACGGCGCGTGCGCTGGTGGGGATGCTCAACAAGCCGGGGCTGATGCGGCCCGGCGCGGAGAACCTGGTGCCGTACGCCGTGGCGAAGTACGCATTCAATCAGTCCCTCGGGATCGACAGGAGCGAGCAGGAGGTCGCCCGCTTCTCGCACGCCTTCTGCCTGCGCACCGAGGGCGAGCCGCTGTGGGAGCAGGTGAAGCGCAACGATCCCCGGCAGGTCTCGCACCACTCCCTGCCGGTGGCCTACCTGGGCGTCTGGGACACCGTGAAGGCGGCCGGCCTCCTCCGCCTGGGCAATCTGCGCTGGCCGTACACCCACTCCCTGCCCAACGCCGCCCGCATCCGGCACGCCGTGTCCCTGGACGAGCTGCGGCGCCCGTACCGGGAGTTCCTCGTCAAACCGCGCAGCCCCGGCCCCGACACGGACACGAGCACGGCGGAGGAGGTGTGGTTCGCCGGGGTGCACTGCGACGTCGGCGGCACCTTCGACCACGCCCCGGACGCACCCCTGCTCTCCACCATCCCCCTCAAGTGGATCACCGACGGTGTCTCGGACGACCTGGACTTCCGGCCCGGCGCCTACGGTACGGCGACCGCGCTGACCGAGGCCTTCGCCGACGCCCCCGTCCACCACAACGGCCCGGCGTGGATCCTCGTGGGCAGGCGTGCACGCCTCGTGCCTCCCGAGGCGGTACTCCACTGGAGCGTCCGGCTGCGCCGGGAACGGGACCCCGGCTACCGGCCGGACCTGGCCGGACGCGAGCGCTGGGCCGACCCCGACTGGTTCAAGCCTGCTCGTACATAGCGGGCCAATGGGTTTCTAAGGGTCGTTCTCCTCCCGGGGAAGTAGGGGTTTCTGCCCCGGGTTGTGCTCCGGAGGCATGGCAGGTGTCTCCGTGGGAACGATGTGGCGAAGTGGCGCGGGGACCAGGCTGGTTCACGTCAGCCAGCCGGTCCGAGGAGGCGTCATGAACCGTCAGACCCGCGTCCGTGTCAACCGCAGGCCCGCCACGCCCCGCGACACCACCATCGACCGCAGGACGCCGTCGGGGCGGATCCTGCCGTACTGATGCCGCACTGGAACCACTCCGCGGGTCCTGGGAGGAGTGACAGCCGTCCTTCGGGGTACGCGGGCTGACATCGAGGGAGCCAGTGGGGCAGGGGAGGCGGTGGTGAGCATGCACGTCGACGGGAGTGGTCGGCAGTGACCCCCGCCGACGACACAGGCCTCGCCCCCTTCGTGCACCCCGCGCTCCTCTACCGCGACGAGGACGAGTACCTCGCGGGCACCGTCCCCTTCGTCCGGGAAGCCCTCGCGGCCGGTGAACCCGTCGCCGTGGCCGTGCCCGGCGAGCGCCTGCGGCTGATCCGGGACGCGCTGGGCGAGGACGCCCGCACCGTGCGGTTCCTGGACATGCGGCAGGCCGGGCGCAACCCCGGCCGGATCATCCCCGCGGTGCTGCGCGCCTTCGCGGACGGCCGGCCGCCCGGCACCCGTGTGAGCATCATCGGCGAACCGATCTGGGCCGGCCGTACAGCCGCCGAATACCCCGCCTGCGTCCAGCACGAGGCGCTGATCAACGCGGCCTTCCGGGGCCGGAGCGCGACCATCCTGTGCCCGTACGACATCCGGCGCCTCGACCCGCAGGTCGTCGCGGACGCCTTCGCCACCCACCCCACCCTCGTCCGGGGCGGCTCCGGACGGCAGGAGGACAGCGGGGCCTACGCCCCCGCGGAGGTCGTGGCCCGCTACAACGAACCGCTGCCGCCCGTACCGGACGTCCCGCCCTCCGTATCCTTCCGCTTCGACACGGACTCCCTCTCCGAGGCCCGGCACCTCGCCGTCGACGAGGCCGTACGCCTCGGCCTCGCGTCCGCCCGGGTCGAGGACCTGGCGCTGGCGGCCGCCGAACTGGCCACCAACAGCGTGATGCACGGCGGCGGTTCGGGTGTGCTCGCTGTGTGGATCGAGGACGGGTACGTGGTGTGCGAGGTGCGCGACAAGGGCCATCTCGCCGATCCGCTGGCCGGCCGCAGACCGGTCCCGCGTGAACAGTACGGCGGCCGTGGGCTCCTCATGGTCAACCTCGTCGCGGACCTGGTGCGCGTGCACACCGGCCCGGGCGGCACCACCGTGCGCTGCTGGTTCGCCCGTTGACCGGGCGCCCGACTCCTGGGCGTCCGTCCGGGGCTCAGATGACGGTCGGGCCCAGCACCAGCGGTTCGATCCTGCCCTCCAGCATGTAGCCCAGGCCCTGTACGGCACACACGTCGGGCCGTTCGGCGATGTGCACCGGCATGCCGGTGGCCTGCCGCACCATTTCGTCCAGCCCCGGCAGCAGCGCGCTGCCGCCCACCAGCATGATCCCGCGGTCGACGAGGTCGGCGACCAGATCGGGCGGGCACTCCCGCAGCACCCGGCCGATGACGTCGACCACGGCGGTCAGCGGGGTCTCGATCGCCTCCCGCACGGCGGCGGTGTCGACCTGCACCGAACGGACGAGACCGGTGACCACGTCCCGCCCCCGGATCACGGTGGACTTCGGACCCTGGGCGGTGAGCCCTATGTCGGAGAGGGCCAGGTGCAGGGGCCGTACGGACTGGCTGGGGAGCATCAACTCGTGCTGGTGGCGCAGATGCTGGACGATCGCGTGGTCGACGGCATCCCCGCCGACGGGAATGCGTTCGGAGCTCACGGTCGAGCCGAGCGAGAGCACGGCCACCTGGGTGGTCGTGGTCCCGCAGGCCATGATCATGGTGGCCTCGGGCTGCTGCACGGGCAGTCCGCACCCCACGGCGGCGGCGATGAGCGTGTCGACGAGTTCCACGCGCCGTGCGCCGAGCCCGACCAGCGTCTCGACGGCCGCCCGCCGGGCCAGCGGGTCGGCCTCGTGCGGGGTGCAGGCCGCGGCGCGCAGGAAGGGCTTGCGGCGCAGGGCCCGGCGGAGTCGGTCGCCGAGCAGGCCCCGGAGCATGCGCTGTGCCATCTCGATGTCGACGACGGTGCCGCCGGACACCGGGCGCACCACGCGGATGTGGCCCGGGGTGCGGCCCCTCATCCGCTCGGCGAAGTCACCCACGGCGATGAGGGCACCGCTGCGGGTGTTCACGGCGGCGACGGACGGCTGGTCGACGACGAGGCCGACGCCCCTGACGTAGACACGGGTCCGGGCCGCCCCCAGGTCGACGGCGAAATGGCAGCGCCGCAACTGCTCCAGACTTGCGGTCATCCAGGGTCCTCCAGAAAAACGCAGACCGTGGGGCCGCCGGGCAGCGGGTCCCAATGGCATCGTGCGGTGCCGGAGGCGGGTGGCGCCTTTTGTGGGGGGCCGGTCGGGGCGCAGCTGAATGGGCGTTTTGCGGTTTATGTTCGCCGCTGGGGGTTGCTGCGGCGGTGAGGTGGGCGAGGAGGCGGTCGAGGACGTCTGTCGGCCCGCCGCCACGGATGTACGCGACCGGATTGTGCAGGAGGGCCGTGCGGGCGGCATGCCGGACGGTGAGGTCGACCTCGTAGGAGCCCTCGGCGTGCGGCGGAGGCTCAGCTCGCCGCCGGGCAGGACGTAGACGACGTTCCGTGTTCTGCCAGGCAGCCGTGCTCAAGACCGGCCGGAGTCCGCGGCAGCCGGCCGCGGAGGTTCCGGAGTGGGCCGGGACTGCTCCGGTGACCAGCTGAGCTTCACCACCAGATGCCCCTCCGCGGCGCCCTTCGCGATGACCGCGCCCGTCTCCGCGCTGAGCTTCACCCCGAACTCGAGCTCCACGGTGTCGGGCCTGAGCGAGCCGTCCCGGAACACCCTGAGCGCCGACTCGGCAGCCGCCCGCACCCCGTCCAGGGCGCCCTCGAAGGTCCGCGCGGCCTGGACGGGACCGCCGCCGCGGGAGACGAGCCGGTGGCCGGTCTCGCTCTCCACGCCCTCCACGACGACCCGGGCACCGTCCTCGGTCCTGAACTCCATCAACCCGTCCATGGTGCCGCTCGCTCCCCCGTGTGCCGTGTGATCTCGCCGAACTTCATTGTTGCCGACGGTGCTTGGCGATGTCCCGGGTTCTGCGGGGGACGGGCTGCCGGTCAGGGGCCGACGATGCCCCGGATCACGCCCAGCTCCACCAGGTCCTGCGGCCGGATGCGCAGCTGGTCGGCCGTGGCCTCGACCTCCTGCGCCGGCCGTTTGAGGATCGCGGCGGCGAGCTCCGGTGCGATCACCGAGAAGTAACTGTCCGGTGTGGCCCAGGTGTTGCCCGCCGCGGCCAGCGCGAGCGCGCCGCCGGAGCCGCCCTCGCCGATGACGAGCGTGGTGACCGGGACACGGGCGGCCGCGACCGCGCCGAACAGTTCCGCGATCGCGGCGCCCGCGCCCTGCCGCTCCGCCTCCGCGTCGTTGGCCGCGCCCGGGGTGTCCACGAGGGTCAGCACCGGTATGCCGAGACGGTCCGCGAGGCGGACCAGGCGGGTGGCGGTGCGGTAGCCCGCCGGGCGGGTGGGGGTGCCGGTTTGGGCGGCGTAGGCGATGGTGCGGCCCGCGTGCTCGCCGAAGCCGCAGAGCATGCCCGCTGTGTCGGTGCCGCCGCAGCGGTCGCCGTGGATCGCTGCGCGGTGGGTGAAGTAGGCGTCCAAGTAGGCGTGGGCGCGGGGGCGTTGGGGAGAGCGGGTGCGTTGGACTGCGTTCCAGCCGGTGGTGGGCAATTCCTGGGCGCCGAGGGCGGAGGGGGGCGGCGCTGCTGGTGGTGCCGGGTTGGGTGGTATGGCGTCTGCGGCGCCGTGGTGGCTGGTCGCTCCCCCACTCTCGGCTTCTCCCCCACTCTCGGCTTCGCTCGAGCGGGGGGACCCCCATGAGCGGGGGGACCCCCATGAGCGGGGGGACCCCCATGAGCGGGGGGACCCCCATCGCGGCGGAGCCGCTGATCGATACGGCCCCGCGCCCCCTTGGGGCGCTTCCCGCGCCGTCGGGCTCGAAAGCAGGCGGAGCCATAGCCCCAGTGTCTCCCGCAGGTCTGCCACGGGCACCACCGCGTCCGCCGCCCCGGCCGCCACCTGCGCCTCCGCCGTATACGCCGACGGGTCCGCGTCCGCCGGTCGTACCCGGGAGCCCGCGAAGCCGACCTGGGCGCCGGGCAGGGCGAGGGTCACGTCCGCGCCCGCGCCGAGGGTGGCCCAGCCGCCGCCGGTCGTCGGATCCCTGAGGACGGCGATCTGGGGCAGTCCGGCCTCCCGGGTGAGTGCCGACTGGCGGGCCACGCGCTGGAGTTGGGTGAGGGCGAGCATCCCCTCCTGCATGCGGCTGCCGCCCGTGGCGACCAGCGGCACGACCGGGAGGTGGTGTGCGCGGGCGTGGCCGTAGGCGGCCTCCAGGCGGTCGCCGGTCCGCTCACCGAGCGAGCCGCCGAGGAAGCCGAACTCGAAGGCGATCAGCACCGCCTGCGTGCCCGCGACCCGGGCGGTGCCGCACACGACCGACTCCGTCTCGCCGGTGCGTTCGACCGCGCGGGCGCGCGAGGCGTCGTAGCCCTGCCAGGCGAGGGGGCCGTCGGGGCGGGAGTCCCTTGCCGGGTACGGGAGTTCGGTGAAGGTCGAGGGGTCGGCGACGAGCGCGAGGATCTCGCGGGAGGAGAGACGGGGCTCAGGCACGGTGCAGTGCCCGCTTCATGATCTTCCCCATGTCGTTGCGGGGGAGGCTCTCCAGATAGTGGACCACGCGTGGGCGCTTGTGCGGGGCGAGGCGGCCCGCCACATGGTCCGCCAACTCCTCTGCGCCGGGCGGTGATTGAGGATCCACCGGCACCACCCATGCCACGATCCGCTCGCCCAGATCCGCATCCGGCTCGCCGGTGACCGCCGCCTCCCGCACCCCCGCGTGCTCCAGGAGGGCGTTCTCGATCTCACCGGCCCCGATCTTGTAACCCCCGCTCTTGATCAGGTCGGTGGCCTTGCGGCCGACGATGCGCACGTACCCGTCGGACTCGCGGACGGCCATGTCGCCCGTCCGGAAGAACCCGTCGGCGGTGAACGCGGCGGCCGTGGCGTCGGGCCGGTTCAGATACTCGGTGAACAGGTTCGGGCCGCGCACCTGGATCTCGCCGACGGTCTCGCCGTCGTACGACGTGATCGCCGTCCCGTCCTCCTCCACGAGCCGCAGCTCGACACCCGGCAGCGGTACGCCCACCGTGCCCGCGCGCGGTTCGCCGTCCGCCCGCACGCTGGTGTTCATCAGGGTCTCCGTCATGCCGTACCGCTCGATGACCCGCCGTCCGGTCGCGGCCGCGATGCGCTCGTGGTCGTGGACCGGGAGGGCGGCGGAACCGGAGACCAGCAGCCGGGCCCACCCGAGGGCCTTCGCCAGCTCCGGCTCCTCGGACAGGGCCCCGGCGATCCGGTGGTACATCGTCGGCACCCCGAACAGCATGGTCGCGCCCTCGTTCAGCTCGCGCGCCACGCCCTCCGTGGTGAACCGCCCCAGGTGGCGCACGGATCCGCCGCGCCTCAGCGGGCCCAGGATGCCCAGCACAAGGCCGTGCACATGGAACAGCGGCAGCCCGTGCACGAGCACGTCGTCACTGGTCCACTGCCAGGCGTCGGCGAGCGCGTCCAGGGTGGTGGCGATGGCCCGGCGGGGCAGGACGGCACCCTTGGGCGGGCCGGTGGTGCCGGAGGTGTAGACGATCAGGGCGGGGTCCTCGTCGTCGATCAGGACGGCGAGGGCGGTGCTCCCGGTGCCGGTCACGTCGACATCGGCGCGCTCCAAGTCCCTTACGGGGGCTGGTAGTTCGTCACCGGGCGCCGCGAGCACCACGCTGGGCGCACTGTCGGACAGGATGTGCCCGAGCTCCTTCTCGCCCGACTTCGGGTTGAGCGGTACGGCGGCCGCCCCCGCCCGCAGCGCCGCCACCACGGCCACCGCGGTCTCCAGCGCCGGCGTGGCCCAGATCGCGACCCGTCCGCCGGGCGGGAGCCGGACCGCCAGGGCACCGGTCGCGGCGGCGAGCTCGGCGTACGTCAGGGACCGGTCGCCGAAGCGCAGAGCCACCCGCTCGCTCGGGCTCTGAAGGGCGGGAAAGAGAGAGGACACGCGAGGCACTCCATCCGTCAGGGCAGGAACGACACCCCCGTTCCTACACCAGCCGCCGCCCCGCCGCCGACGATCAGGAGGCCTCCCGCACCACGTCCGCCACCACGCAGCTCACATTGTCCGGGCCCCCGGCCTCGTTCGCCGCGTCCACCAGGGCCCTTACGGCCACGTCCGGGGCCCCGGTGGTGAGGAGTTCCCGTATACGGGCGTCGGGGAGCACGGTCGGCAGACCGTCGGAGCACACGAGATAGCGGTCGCCGGGGGCGGCGTCGTGCAGGCGCAGGTCCGGGGTGCCGGTGCCGAGGGCCTTGAGCAGGAGGGTCCGCTGCGGATGGGCCGTGGCCTCCTCCTCGGTCAGTCGGCCCTCGTCGATCAGCGACTGGACCACCGTGTGGTCATGAGTGATACGGAAGAGCTCCCCGTCGCGCAGGAGGTAGGCGCGGGAGTCGCCGATGTGGACGAGGGCGAGGCGGGAGCCCGTCCAGAGCAGGGCGGTGAGGGTCGTGCCGTTGGCGTCGGGGTCGTCCGTCGCGTCCCGGACCGCCTCGGTCGCGCCCCGCACGGCGTCCTCCAGGAGGTTGAGGACACCGCCCGCCGGCACCTCCTCCGTGTCGAGGAACCTGAGCGCCTCGACGGCCGCGCTGCTCGCGGGCGCACCGGCCGGCCCGAACCCGTCGGCGACGGCGAGCAGCCGCGTGCCCGCATACGCCGTGTCCTGGTTGGCGGGCCGCACCCGGCCGCGGTCGGAGTGGGCGAAGTACCGCAGTTCCAGCATGGTGGTGTCCTTCCTCGACTGTTCCTGTTCCGTCAGGTGATCCACGAGGAACGCGGCGAGATCCCGCCGTACCGCCGTCTCGGCCTCCACCCGCGCCCAGTACGCGCGGATCTCCCGGGCGGCGGCCGCCGGTTCGAGGGCGCACACCTCCCGGATCCGGGCCAGCGGCATGCCCAGCCGCCGCAGCCACGCCACCAGCCGGGCCTGCTCCAGCTGCCCGACCGCGTAGTAGCGGTAGCCGGTGTGCGGGTCGACCCGGGCGGGGCGCAGCAGCTCCAGCTCGTCGTAGAGGCGAAGGGCCTTCGGCGAGAGCCGGCAGGCCCGTGCGAAGGCACCGATCGTGAGCATGTCCCTGCGCATCCGGCAGTCCTCCCCGTGTTCCTGTCACCGATGCTGCGGCTTCACCGAAGGGGAAGGTCAATCCGGTTGCTTCGGTTGCGGGGACCACGGTTAGCCTGCGAAGCGATCCACCGCCGTATGACGTATGAACTGGAGTCCGCCGTGCCCCGAGTCGCACTCGCCACCTACGACCCCGGCTCCCAGCCGAGCAAGGACCGCGACCTGCCCGTGCTGGTGCGGGCTCTGCGGGACGCCGGAGCCGAGGCCGTCGCCGTCCCGTGGGACGACCCCGACACCGACTGGAGCGGCTTCGACCTCGTCGTCATCCGGTCGACCTGGGACTACAGCTGGCGGGCGGAGGAATTCGTGGCGTGGGCGGAGAAGTGCGCTCAGGTCACCCGGCTGGCCAACCCGGCGGAGGTCGTGCGCTGGAACACCGACAAGCGGTACCTCGGAGACCTGGCGGATGCCGGAGTACCCGTGGTCCCCACCCGCTACCTCGCACCCGGCGACGCCCCCGGCCTCCCCGACGACCACGAGTACGTCATCAAGCCGACCTCGGGCGCGGGCGCCCGGTACGCCGCCCGCTACACGCCGGACGACCACGACACGGCCGTACGGCACCTCGCGCGCATGCACGAGGAGGGGCTGACCGCGATGGTCCAGCCGTATCTGTCCGGTATCGACGTCAGCGGCGAGCGGGCCCTGCAGTTCTACGGCGGCCGCTTCCTGCACGCCAGCCGCAAGGGCGCCGTACTGGCGCCGGGCACGGCGTACGACGCCACCAAGGTGGCCCACCCGGACCTGGTCCCGTGGACCCCGACACCGGCCGAACTCGCGGTCGCCGAGCGCGCGTTGGCCGCCGTACCGGATGCGCCCGAGCTGCTGTACGCGCGCGTGGACCTGGTCGACGGGGCGGACGGGGAGCCGCGGCTGATGGAGCTGGAGCTGGTCGAGCCGAATCTGTTCCTCGGTCTGCATCCCGGGTCGGTGTCCGTCGTGGTGGGGGCGATCGTGGCGGAGGCTGGTCGCTAGGGCCGTGCGTGTGCGCAGCCTGGCCGATCCCGGCGAGCCTCCCCGGACGGAACGACTAGGGCACGGCGGCCGCCGTCCTGGGCGCGGCCGCCAGCCGCAGGCCTACCTCCACAAGGGTCCAGCCCAGCCGGGTACGCAGGTCCCGACGGCGCCGGGTCGCGACGGTGAGACGGTATGCGTCGGCTTCGGCGCGGAGTTCGGCGGCGCGGGCGTGGTGCAGGGCGAGGTGCGTCTCGGGGTGCATCGGGCTGCGGCCTCTCATTCGGTGGTGAGCGGGAACGCGTGTGTGTGAATGCGTACCTGGGCCGTGTTGGAGTCGTCCTTGTCTGCGGCCCGGTCGCGATAGGTCTCGACGAGCGCGTGCATCTTCTCGATGAGTTCCTGGGTGAGTTCGGGCGTCAGCCGCAGCGTCGCGCTGCTCATGTCCCAGGTGCGGTTCCACTCCTCGGGCCATGCCTGGCGGTTGCCGAGCCAGGTCGACAGGTCCCGGGTCTGGGCGGTCGCGACCTCGTGGAGGTACATGTCGGCAGCCCCGCGTACGTCCGGGTTGGCATCGGTGAGCAGTGCGTCGTCGAAGCGCAGGCCCTTGTGGACCGCCTTCCACCACCGCTCCCGCCCCTTTCCACGCTCCGGGGCGTCCTCGATGAAGCCGTGGGCCGCGAGCTGTCTCAGGTGATAGCTGGTGGCCCCGCTCGACTCGCCCAGTTTTTCAGCGAGTTGGGACGCGGTGGCCGGACCGCCGAAGCGCAGGGCGTCCAGCAACTGCATGCGCAGGGGGTGTGCGAGCCCGCGCAGGGAGCGGGCGTCGAGACTGCGGACCTGTGGGTCCTGGGGCTCGTTCATGCGCACAAAAGTACCCTTGCAAAGGGTTCGTTGCAACAGGTTCTTTGCATCGAACTCTTTGTAAGGGATGGAAGCCTTGCGGCAACCCAGCCCCGATGGAGGGGAACTCGCATCCACCGGGGCCTCGATACGGTGGGACACATGAAGCTTTCGCCGCTCGTCGCCCGGGAACGCTTTGCCGCCTCGGCTGTCGCCAGCCTGGCGACAGCCGACGCCTCCGGGGTGCCCCACGCGGTCCCCGTTACCTTCGTGGTCCTCGACGACGTCCTCTATTTCGCGGTCGACCACAAGCCGAAGAGCACGTGGGACCTTCGGCGCCTGCGCAACATCCGGGAGAACCCGTCGGTGGCCTTGCTGGTGGACCACTATGACGAGGACTGGTCGACGTTGTGGTGGGCTCGCGCCGACGGTCGTGGCGAAGCGCTGGAGGACGGTCAGGAGCGGTGCCGCGCGGTGGAGTCGCTGTGCGGCAAGTACGAGCAGTACAAGGACTCGCCTCCCGGGGGCCCCGCAGTCGCCGTTCGGGTCGAGCGGTGGAGTGGCTGGTCCTTCGCCTGACCTCGCCGGGACTCAGGGCCCGAGGTGACGTATGTGCCGGGCCGAGACCTTCCCCCGTACCGCCGGATGAGCTGCTCAGCTGACCGCCACCCGCTGCAACAACCCCCAGGTGAACTCGGCGGCCACCTCCCGCCGCACCCCCGCCCCGTCCGGCGCCGTGAACGCCAGGCCCCACCGTGTGGGCGCCGTGCCCTCCAGCGGCCGGGCGGGGGCGAAGGCGCGGGCCACCTCGTCGACCGTGCAGGACCAGGGGGTGAGGTCGTCGAGGGTGCGCAGGGTTGGGCCGGGGGTGCCCGGGGCGCGGATCAGCCATTCGTTCCAGACGGCGCCGTTCGGGGCGAGGAGTACCTCGAAGCGCAGGTCGGGCCAGAGGGGGACCGGCCAGAGCAGGGCCTCGCAGTCCAGGTCGCCGACCTTCCGGGTGATCGTCGACTCGGGGGCGCCCAGGATCGAGCGGTACCGGGAGACGGCGGCGCGGGAACGTGGCGAATGCAGCATGGCCTGCCAGCGCTTGTTTGCCTCCCTCATGTCGGCGATGGAGACGCCCAGTGCGCGGCGGGCGTCCTCCACCAGGTCCGGGTTGTGGTCGGCCATGCGGCGCAGCAGGACCAGCTGGAAGTCGAGAGGGGTGAAGGGGTGGCTAGCGGGGCGCTTGGCGGACGGCATGGGAACCATGGTGGCCCACCGCGTCGGCGCCCGGACGGCGGCCGTCCGGGAGGAACAGGACCGAGTTGACGTAGCGGGTGTGCCTGCGGAAGGGCAGGACGCGGCCCAGCAGGCCCTGGGCGACGACGTGCGAGGCGGCTGCCTGATGGGCCTCCAAGGGGAACTTCGCGAGCGGCACCCAGGACGAGCCGGGCAGGACCCAGCCGTCGTAGCGGAGCAGGGAGAGATAGGTGACGACGGGGGCGATCGGCTGGATCCGGGACTCCAGCTCGACGAAGAGGGCCGGGCGGTCCCGGGCCAGCAGGCCCGTGGCGCCGCGCAGCACCGCGAGCTCGTTGCCGTCCACGTCGATCTTGATGAAGCCGACGTCCCGCAGGCCGAGTTCGTCGAGGGTGACGCAGGGGACGTGCAGGGCCCGGGCGTGGATGTCGCGGCGGACCAGCGAGGACACGCCCCGGTCGCCCGCGTCGTCCGGCGGGAGCCAGAGGCGGGCGGTGCCGGGGCGGTCGGAGGCGGCGGCCTGGACGACACGGACGTTCGGCGGGGCGGCGGAGGTGAGCAGGCGGGCCAGGTGGGGGACCGGTTCGACGGTCACCACCCGGCGGGCGCGGCCGGCCAGGCGCCGGGTCCAGGGGCCGTACCAGCCTCCGACGTCCACGGCGGTGCCGCAGCCGGGTGGGCACAGGTCGGCGAGCCGGGCCAGCTCGGGCTCGAAGCGCGGATAGACCGCGCGGGCGGCGGCTGCCACCATGCGGACGGGCAGGAGGGGGGCCAATCGGGCGGCCAGGGTGCGGGGCGGGGTCACGGTCACTGGGCCATCCGCTTGAGCAAGGCCTCGTGCTCGTCGTCCGACACCTGCTCCCCGGACGACGGCAGCAGCTGCGGGATGCCGTCGACGATCGGGTAACGGCGGTGCAGGCGCGGGTTGTACAGGGCCTCGGGGACGGTCGGGCCGTCCGGCCGCACGAGGTGCAGCGGGCCCTTGTCGAGCGGGCACGCCAGGATCCGCAGCAGCGGGTCGTCGGGGTTCATGGAGGGGTCAACTCCTTGGTGGCGATGGGGGGTTGGGGAGGCGTCTCCGGTGCGGGCTGATCGTGTTTGGGCATGGCCAGCAGCACGGAGACGGCGAGGACCGTCCCCGCGAGACGCAGGGCGAGCCGCAGCGGGTCGTGCGGGAGCGCCTCGCCGAAGGACAGGGTGCCGAGCACGGCCGTGTACAGGCAGGTCACCGTCGTGCACACCGGCACGATCAGCGAGGCCCGGCAGCGCTGCAGCGCGGCCTGCGACATCACCAGACCGAACGCGCCGGTGAAGAGGAGGAGATACGGATACGGGGACTTGAGCAGGCCGGCCACCGCACCGCCCAGCCCGCTCGACGTCAGATAGCTCGACACACCCTTGATGGCGAGCGAACTGACCCCGTACAGCAGCCCGACGGCCACCCCGTACTCCACACCCGTCGTCGGTGCGCGGTGGCGGTGGCGGGTGCGTCGCTCCGCGGCGCCGTACAGCCACACACCGCCCGCCAGCGACGGCACGCACACCAGCAGGATCAGCTGGTACGGGGCGCTGCGGCTGACCGTGTCCGAGCCCTCCTTGAGGGAGAGCACGACCATCAGCAGCGCGGCGAGGATCGCACCGAGCGCATACCGTTCCCGTCCGGTCGTCTCCTCGCCCAGCAGCCGGGCGGAGAGCAGGACGAGGAGCACCAGACCGGAGACGAAGATGCCCTGGGCGGCGGCGATCGGCAGCGTCCGGTACACGACGAGCTGTGCGCCGAAACCGGAGGCGAGGGCGAGGGAGCCGCCGATCCACAACGGGCTGCCCAGCACCAGTCTCAGCAGCCGGGCGGGGTTGCGGATCGTCACCTCGGGCAGCGAGGTGAGCGCCCGTTTCTCCAGGACGAAACCGAGGCTGTACAGGGTGTTCGCCATCAGTGCCGCGGCCACTCCCCACCACATGACGTGCCCCCTCTACGTCTTTTTCTTGCGCGCGTGCAGGAGAAGGATCGAGGCGAGCGAGGGTCTGGAGCAGGCCAGGCGGTCGAGGAGGCGCAGGGGGCGGGGCACGCCGTGGAAGGGGGCGCCTTTGACGTCCACGATCTCGAAGCCGGACGCGGCGACGAACTCCCGTAGCGCACGGGCGGTGTACAGCCGCAGGTGTCCCACCACCTCCGTGCCCGGCCTGCCGTGGATCGCCCGCAGGCTCACCTCGGAGAAGACGGGCTGTACGCCCGCCAGCAGCAGGGCGCGGTTGTACCAGGCGGCCAGGTTCGGGGTGGAGAGCATCAGGTGGCCGCCCGGGCGCAGGATGCGGCGGATCTCGTCGAGGGCGGCGTCCGGGTCGACGAGGTGCTCGATCACCTCGCTGAACAGCACGGCGTCGGCGGAGGCGGCCTTGAACGGGAGCCCGCCGTCGGTGAGTTCACCGCGGATGGCGTACGACAGGTGGGTGCGGGCCCGTTTCAGGGCGTCCTGGGACCAGTCGACGCCGATGATGCGGTGGCCGGTGAGCAGCGGGGCCGCGGTGGCGGCCGCGGTGCCGTCGCCGCAGCCGATGTCGAGGATGGTGCGGGGGGTGCCCCGGGCCGCCGGGCCGAGCGCGGCGGCCAGCATCCGGGCCTGGCGGAGGCTGCGGGGGGCGCCGGAAGCGACGGGGACGGCGGGGTCCTCGTAGAAGTCACGCAGCTCGGGGCGGTGCACGGGGGTGGTCGTCGCGTTCACGGGGTCACCTCCGTGGAGTGCAGATAGTGCTCGAACAGATCGCGGAGGTGGGCGCCGTCGCCGTGGCTGAGCAAGGCGCGGGACCAGCGCAGGGCGAGGTGGAGTCGGCCCGCGGTGGAGGCGGTGGTGACGGTGAGGCCGCGGGGCATCCGGGCCGGCGCCGAGAACCAGACCGCGTGCGCGCGGCCCGCCTCCTCGCCGAAGTCCAGGGGGTAGGGGATGCGGCCGATGTTGCTGAGGAGTGTCGTCGACGTCCAGGGCGCGGCTGCTTTGCGTAGGCCCCGGGTGAGGGCGGCGCGCCAGGACACGGGGGTGACGGGGGCGGTGAGGAGGGCCGCGCCGTGGCCGAGTTGGGGGCGGGGGAGGGATTTGAGAGCGCGTGTGCGGGTTGCCGTGCGGCGCACCAGGGCGGGCATGGCGGTGGAGTCGTGGGCGGCCAACTCCTCCGGGGAGAAGGGGACTTCGACCAGACGGGTGCCGTTGCCTATGGGCATGCTGGCGTCACGGGGGCGGTCGTCCACGGGCATGGTGATGCGGAGGGGGCGGGGGGACGCGCCGTGTTCTCTGTTCCAGTGCGCGATGGTGAGGGCTGTGGTGACCATGAGCTGGTCGTTGACCGTGTAGGGGGAGCCCTTGGGGCGGTGCGGGAGGGGGAGCTCGGTGACGAGCAGGCCGTTGCCGGGGGAGGGCTCGGGGGTGCCTTGGGCCACCCTGGCGGGTGGGGACCAATTGGACGGGGTGTCGACGGCGTCCTGCGGGGTCCTGCCGGGTGAGCGTGTGGGGGGTGCGGCGGGGGAGTTGTCCTTGCCGCTGTAGATCTCGGCCGCGGTGGCCAGGACTCGGAGGCAGGCGGGGCCGTCCAGGGCTGTGTGGTTGATGGTCAAGAACAGCACCGTTCCCGTTCCCGTTCCTTGTCCGGTGCCGGCGTTGTCGCTGGCGGGGGGCGGGGTCGCTTGCCGGCGCGTGCCGGGCGCCGCTCTCTTTGGGTCGGGAGCCGCCTTGGCGGCACGATTGCCCGCAGCTACGCCGACTGTGTCCGACGCCTCGCTGCCCTCCGCCGGCCCCGCCCCCTCCACCACCTCCAGCCGTATCGGCGGCGACAACGTCAGCGGTGGTGCCGTCGTCAGGGCCCGTGTTCGGGCGTCCCGTAGTGCGGATGGGCCCGTTGGGGGGAAGGTCACCACATCTGTGTCCGGGGCAGCCGTCAGTTCCCACTCGTAGCGGCGCCGGTACCAGCGGCCCGAGGCCTCGCGCATCAGGATGCGGGGGTGGCGGTGGAGGGCCTCCGTGAAGGCTGTGCGGAGGCGGTCGCGGTCCAGGCGGCCCGGTAGGTGGACCTCGATGTGGACCGTTTCCGGTTCCTCCTCCTGGAGGCAGTGCCGGGCGACCTCGTCGACGACGGGGAAGGGGATGCGGGCCGGCGGTGGGGCCGCCGGGCCTTCGGCGCGGGCGGGGTGTTGGAGTGCGGTCACGTGGAATCGTCCCTCCCCCTGGGGGCTTCCGGCTGCTCGGGCGGAGTCGGCCGGAACGTCGGTTTGCGGAACTGGATCCGCGCGGTCGGCGGGTCGGGATCGGGCCCGCCGGGTCCGCGTGCCGAGACGGTCGGCCCGGCGGCGGGGGGCGGGGGCGGTGGGGTCTCGCCCTCGGGTGCCGGCCCGTTCGCTCCCCGGCGCCGTTGCGGGAGTGGCCGGGTGGGTGCCTCGGAGCCGGGTACCGGCGGCAGCACCGCCGTGGACCCCGGCCCCTCGTCGGGCTCCCGCACACTCACCACACCCGCGAACAGTCCGATCAGCGCGAGCAGTTGGGCCGTGTGGCCGAAGGCGCCCTCGCCCGCGCCCACGGGCTCCCCGGCCCCCGTGGCCGCCGCGATCCCGGCCCCCGCGAGGGCGACGAACGCGACCGGCACGAGCAGCGCGTGCCGCCGGTGCGCCAGCAGCGCCAGCGCCGGCACCAGCAGCGCGAACCATCCGGCGATCAGCACGCCCACCACTGTCAGCGCCACCGTGCCGAGCCACAGCCCGGGGAGCGGCGGTGCCGGCTGCGGCAGGTCGGGGTTCGGCGCGCGGCGGCGCCAGACGACCAGTCCGACCAGGGCCGCCAGGCCCACCGCGCCGCCGATCAGCCCGCCCTCGTAGGTCGTCGCGGGCTCGTACGACAGCTTGACGGTGCCGCCCGCCCCGGCCGGGATCCGCCAGCCCTGCTGCCAGCCGTCGAGGCGGACCGGGGTCAGTTCCTTGCCGCCCAGGGTGGCCTTCCAGCCGTCGTTGTAGTTCTCGTACGTCGTCAGATAGGTGGCCGCCCCGGAGCCGACCGTCACCTCGCGGCGATCGCCCAGCCAGTCCCGTATCGTCAACTGGCGTTCTGTGGCGGTGGGTTCGGTGACCGTGCCGCGGGTCAGGGTCACGTCGGTGAGAGTGAGCGGTCCGGCGTCCCCCGCCTCGACGCGATGGGCGCCGGCGGAGAGCTCCACCTCGCCGTCGTCACGGCCCTGCTGGCAGAGCGTCACCTCGACCGTCCTGCGCTCCGTCAGGTCCCGGACCGTCCCCTTCGCGCTGGTCTGGTACAGCTTGCCGTCCACCGCGACGTCCGGCCCCTGTCCGCACGGCAGCGAGAAGGTGCGGGAGCTGCTGGGCTGCGGGGTGCGGTACTGGTCGAGCGCGGGGATGTAGGCCTCACTCAGGCCCACCGGGAGCTGCAGGTCCTCGTCGGCGACGGGGTTGTGCAGGGTCAGGGGCGCCGTCTGCGTGATCGTGATGTCGAGGTGGTCGGTGGTGATCGGGTCGAAGCGGGCCACGCCGTTCTCGTCGACGCCGGCGATGGTCGCGCCGTCGGGGGAGCTGATGTCCACCTGCGTGGGACGGGTGGACAGTCCGCCCGCGGGCGCCAGCACGATCTCGCCCACCGGCTGTTTGCCGCTCCAGCTCAGATGGATCGTCGGCCGGTCGCCCGCGATCCATGCCGTGGTCAGATCGCCGTCGGTGAGGTTGCGCGCCGACAGGCCCGCGCCGAGGGCCGCAGTGGAGTCGGCGGTGGCGACGATGCGGTTCTGCTGGTCCGGCGCGACCTCGTACAGCAGCTTGTCCAGTGCCTCGCCGCTGACCGGCACGGCGCCCGCCTTCACCTCGTACGTCCCCGCCGTGGGCGTGGTGAAGCGCCGGTGCAGGCCGGCCTCGGTGCCGGTCGCGGAGAGGCCGGTGGGGTCGGGGGTGCGGTGCAGGGAGATGAGGGTGGCGGCGGCGTCGGAGTCGTCCGCGTCGGTGGGCAGCCGCAGCAGCCGGGTCACCTGGATGTGCGGGAGGGCGATCTCGGAGAAGCCCGCCCCCGTCAGACCCGAGCGGCGCTCCACCGAGTCGACGATCGTCAACTTCATCCAACTCGTCGCGCCCGCAGGTGCCTTGATGCTCTGCGTCTGTCCGTTCGGCCGCAGGAAACTGGTCCTGGTCCCCTTCTCGGTCTCCACCCGCACCTTCGTCGCCGCCGACCGCACGCTCTGCTGCGGCAGCGGGGTCACCTTGAAGGAGGACGGCATGTCGTAGGAGTCGGTGAAGCCGATGCGCAGCCACTGCCCGTCCGCCGAGCCGGGTGCGCCCTCCGCCCAGGCCGTGTCCGGGTTGCCGTCGAAGGCGTTCACCGGGTCGTACTGCGGGAGGTGGAAGAGCCAGTTGCCGCTGGAGGACGCCGTCACCGAGCGGGCGCCGCGCAGCTGGGCCACCGTCTGGTGGCCCGGCCCCTTGGCCGGCAGGATCTGGTGCGGTTGCTTCCCCGCGTCCTGTACGGCGTCCGGCGCGTTCCGCTCGGAACTGGTGTACGTGTACGAGGTGTTGCCGCTGACCAGCCCGAACCGGGTGTCCGCGCGCCGCAGCCCGTCGCCGACCACCTGCAGCGGCGGGGAGCCGAGCCCTGGGTGGTTGTCGCCGGTCAGCACGGTCGCACGGCCGCGCAGCTCGGAGGCGAGCGGCAGCAGCGCCTCGGGCCCGCCGGAGACGACCGCGGTGTCGGAGACGGGCAGCAGATGGGCCTGGCCCGGTCGCGGGACGTCCTTGTCCGTGGGCTCGTAGATCTCGACCGCCCGCTGCCGCGGGTACAGCCCCTCCACCTGCAGCGGAGCGTCATGGGCGATCCGGCCGCCGGTCATGACCGGCCCGAACCCGGTCACCCGGACGTACCCCGACTGCTCCAGGGTCCGCTTCACCGTCGTGGTCGGCACGGAGCCGATCTGGTCGGGATCGAGGTCGTTGCGTACGACGACGTAATAGATCCCCGCCCGGCTCAAGTAGTCGGCCAGCCCCGGGACGTCGCTCCCGGAGGCCAGCGCGTCCTCCACCGCGTCCATGGCGCGCCGGTTGCCGGGGGTGCCGAAGGGGACGTAATCCCTCTGTGCCCAGCGGGACTTGGCGAGGACGTCGAGGGGCTGGTCGATGGGGGAGCCCCAGGTGTAGATGCCGTGCGAGGTGGCCGGGACGACGAGGGCACGGGAGTCGGGGGAGTACTTCTCCAGCCAACCGGCCGTGGTCTTCCAGTACGTGGGCAGTTCCTGGAAGGACCCCGGGTTGAGGATCGAGCCGTTGAGATACGGCCACAGCAGCCCCGGCAGGATCAGCACCGCGGCGACCAGCGGTGCGAACCGGCGCCCGCGCACCGGCCGGGCACCCCGCGGCTCGGCCGCGATCCCCACCACATGCGCGAGCCCCAGCACCAGCGCCAGAGCCAGTCCGGTCTGGAACTTGTAGATGTTCCGGAAGGGAACGAGCCCGCCGTTCAGCCAGTCCTGCACGACCCCGTGGAAGGGAGCGCCGAACGCGCCGCCGTACCCGGCGAGCAGCACCAGAGCCGTGGAGATCACGGTCAGCACCAGCCATCGCCGCTCGGGCATGTCCCGTCTCGCGAGGCCCGCGAGACCGAGCCCGGCGGCGAGCGCCGAACACACGACGACGATCACCGACGCGGCGACCGTCCACCCGGCCGGCAGCCAGGCCTGCCCGAAGTGCAGATAGGCGACCCAGTTGCCGGCCCCCCGCAGGGCCTCCGTCGCCGACACGGTGGCCGTGGTGGTCTGCGAAGTCTCCACGTACGGAAGGAAGTTCTCGCCGTAGACGCCGAGCATCAGCAGCGGTATCCACCACCAGGCGGTCGCCACGATCACGCCAGGCACCCACCAGGCGATCAGTTTGCGCTGCCGCGGCCCGGGCGGGCGGGAGAGCAGATACAGCCCGACCGGCAGCAGCGAGGCCAGCGTGGAGGCGCCGTTGACGCCGCCCATGAAGGGGACGACCAGCGCCGAGCGCAGGGCGGCGATGCGGGCGCTGTACCGCTCGTTCGTCAGCGGCAGCAGCACCCACGGCAGAAAAGCACCCGGCAGCGCGGCCGCGGACGTCGACCCGACGACGATGGTGAAGACGGGCCACAGCGCATACGCGACCCCCGCGAGCAGCCGCGCCCCACTGCTGCCCACCCGCAACCGCTCGGCCAGCCGCAGCGCCCCCCAGAAGGCGACGGACACGATCAACGACAGCCACAGCCGCTCCGCCAGCCACACGGGCAGACCGATCGCGTGGCACAGCCAGTAGAACGGCAGCATCGGCCACAGATAGCCGGCGTACTGGTCCTGGATACCGCCGAAGCTGCCCTGGTCGTGCCACAGCTGCCCCAGACCGGAGAAGAAGGCACCCGGGTCGACCGTGACACCCAGCTTGGTGTCGAAGGTCTGCCGCCCCGGGTGCACCACCAGGAACAGCAGAAACGCCACGGCCCAGAACCCCACCAGCCAGCGCCGCGACCGCGGGCCCTCCGGCGGGCCCGAGGTGGCCGCGGTGGTGTGGACGGCTGCCGGAGGAGGGGCCTGGACCGTGGTCGTCATGGGGGACACCGCCGGAGGATGAGGAGAAGGTTCCAGGTGGCCACCTCACGTATCCCCGGCGCTTTCACGACGGTCTCCGCGAGGAAGGGCCAGTAGCGGGAGCGCGCCGAGACGACCGTGACGTCGTCGCGGGCGCGCACCTGCCGCAGGGTGGCGCCGATGTGCACGGCGAAGAGGTTCTCGCCGAGGGTGTGCTTGGCGGGCTTTCCGGTGCGCCGCCGGTAGCGGGTGCGGGCCCGTTCGGCACCGAAGTAGTGCCACGGCGCCCACTCGTGACCGCCCCACGGCGACAGCCAGTTGGTGAACGACACATAGATCAGCCCACCGGGCCGCGTGACTCGGGCGAGCTCACTCAGGAACGTCTGCGGATCGGCGACATGCTCCAGCACATTGGAGGAGAAGGTCACATCCGCGGCGCCGTCCCGCAGGGGCAACAGATACCCGTCGGCGATCACGGCCCCGCTGGGCGGCTTCTCCCCGAGTTCCTTCACATCCGGCTCGAAGAGGTAGGCATGGGCGCCTCGGTTACGGAACTCCTCGGTGAAGTACCCGCCACCGCCGCCGACGTCCACGACGGTGCGGCCGACGACAGGCCCGTCGTAGGCCTCGACCTGATCGGCGGCGTCACGAGCAAGCAATTCGTAGCAGGACTCGGGGTCGTCCTGCTCACGCCGGAAGGCCCGGAAGAGGGCAAGGGACCGTCGAAAGGAGGGGTCCTTGAGCCTGGGGCGTGCTGCAGCGCCCCCATAGGGGCGCGGGGAACTGCGCGACAAGCCACGACGAACCCGCACCCGACTCACGGAGCCCAGCCCCGCACAGCCTCCGCGGCCACCGCCCGAAACTGTCTCACCGTCCGATGCCAGCGGTAGCGCGCCGCACGGTCACGGGCCGCCTTGCCCATCAGCTCACGGCGGTGCCCGGACAACGCAAGCGTGCACCAGGCCGCCGCAAACGAAGACTCCCCGTGCGCGAGCACACCGGTCTCCCCGTCCACGACGGAATCCCGCAGACCAGGCACATCGAACGCAATCGTCGGCGTCTCACGGGTGGCGGCCTCGGTGACGACCAGCCCCCACCCCTCCACCGCAGACGGATGCAGCAACAACCAGGCCGCACACAACAGCCGGTGCTTCTCCGCCTCGGAGACGTGGCCCACGAACTCCACGCCGGGCCCGGCAAGCTGCTCCAACCGCCCCCGCTCGGGCCCGTCCCCGACGATGACGAGCCGACCGCCGGTCACCGGCCGCACCCGCTCCCAAAGCCTCAGCAGCAGATCGATCCGCTTGTACTCGACGAGTCTGCCCACCGCCACGAACAGCGGCTCGGCCGACCGGTCGGCACGCGGCCCGGGCTCCTCCACACCGTTGTGCACCACACGGATCCGGTCTCGCGAGACACCGATCCCCCGCAGGGCATGCGCGGTCGAGGGGGAGACCGCAACCAGCAGGCTGCGATGCTGCGCACCGGTCAGCGCCCACTGCTCAAGTCTTCGGCCGATCCGCGCGGCCGGCGCGAGGGGCCCGCCGAACCGCATCTTCCACAGGTCGGAGTGGACGTGGTTGACCAGACACAGGGTGGGGCCGTGGTGCCAGAGTGGTGCGAGGTACGGCATGCCGTTGCAGACCTCGACCAGCAGATCGGTCTCGCCGACCTGACGGGCGAAGGCGGAACGGGCACGCAGATAGTGGCCGAACTCGCCGCCGGCCGACACGACCCGGTAGTCCCGAAGGGCCGCGGGACCCCCGCAGATCAGGGTCACCTGGTGGCCCAGGTCGGTCAGGCCCTCGGCGAGCCGGTCGACCAGCAGCTCCGAGCCGCCGGCCGCCGGATTGTCGAGATCCCGGTGGGCGAGGAAAACGATTCGGCGCGGTTGTGGGGGGAGCGCCGAGGGGTGCTGCGGAGCCCAAGGATGAGTGGCGCGCAGCGGGGAAGGCACGTGCTGGGGCATGGGTGCTCCAACTCGTCTCAGGGTGCGGAACTCAGCAGTGGCTTTCCGGACTTGCTGTGGGGGGACTGAGCTCTTCATGGGCGGGGGGTGTGGACACGTTGTGCTTGGGTGGGGTTGGACAGTTTTCGCCCAGCCGTTCGCCACGGCTACTCACCGGGGTGACAAATTTCCGCCTTATTAGAACTGACGTCATGTCACATCGTGAGCTAAGCCTGTGAAGTCCGGGGCGTCTCAGGCGAATCGGGACGCTTCCTTCCTCGTACCACCAAAACCGCACCCACCACCGCCAGTACGAATCCGGCCACAGCGGCGGTAATCGGCAACGTCTGCCCCACCATGAGCAGCTGGCCGCTCTCCTTTTTGGCCAGCTTCACCTGGTCCTTCTGGGTGGCGGTGGTGAACGCCAGCTTCTGGCTGTCCAGGAGCACCACCGCGTCCTTCCCGGAGCCCGGCGCCCGCAGGGTGCGCCGCGGGCCGACCTGGGCGTAGAGCACCCGGCCGGTGCGCTGGTCGACGACCAGCTCGATGCCGTGGTTGGAGTACCACTCCTCGGCCAGGACCTGCGGTTTGTTCTTCTGCCCGACGATGGTGCCGGGCACCAGCCGCGTCCCGATCTTCGACGGCGGGACGGTGCCGGTGAAGCGGTAACCGCGGTACCCCTGGATCTTCTTGGTGCCGGAGTAATGCAAAGTGACGGTCGAACCAAGTGAGTTGTCCCACCACTGGTACGACTTCCGGCGCACGTCGAACGGGAACTTCAGATACGCGTCGCCCTCGAAGTACGGGTTCTCCTTGCAGCAGTGCACCGGCTGGTTGGTGTGGCGGTTCGTCACCCAGCGGTTGAGGAAGAACTCCAGCGCGTCGTGCGGATCGGCGGCCGGCAGCGACTTGTCCGTGTCGACCGTCGTCGTCACGTCCCACACCGCCCGCCCGCTCTTCTCGCTGTCCGCGACATTGCCGCGCACCTGCTGGGTGACCGTGATCCGCTGGTCGTGGACTGTCTGGATCTGGTCGGTGTCGAAGTAGCTTCCGGTGCCTCTGTACACGGCTGTGATGTCGATGTCGATCGGGTTCACGGCGGCCCGCGGTTCGACGTACCAGGCCAGCATCGGCGCCAGGACCAGCAGAAACGTGCCCAGTCCCAGCAGGATCAGCGAAAGGGGGGAGGCTGTACGGCGCATCCGGACACTCCAGGGGGAGGGATGACGGAGTTGGGGCCGCTCTGGCCCGCGACGCCGGACTGGCGGGAAGACGGGGCCTTGGGCCGGGAACCGTAGGCTGCTCTTGACGGGGTGTCAATGCTTGTCGAGACTGGGGCCGACAGGCAGGGGTGGGGGCACCGGGGTGGGACGACCTCCGGACAGAGAGGCTGACCCTGCGATGTCCAGACTGCTCGCTGCCCTGCTCACCGTCGTGGCCGCCGCCGCACTCGCCGTGGGCGCCGCGCTCGGCATCGTCGCGCTGCTCGACGAGACGCCCGCCCAGCCCAACACCCCCTTGATCACGTACGAGCAAGCCGGGCAAGGGAGTTGACCCGTGACGCCCGCCCGCTCATCGGCCGTCACCACCCGCTCGGCCTGGCACGACGTGCCCCGTCTCCAGGTCCGCCGGTTCGCCGCCCTGGCCATGGCCGAGGCACCCGCGCTCGCCGAGGAGATCCTGCGCGAGATCCGCCGCGAGTACCCCCACCTGCCCGTCGTCCTCGACGAGTCGGGTGAGCCGATGGCCCTGGTCGGCATCCGCCGCGCCATCGAGGTCTTCGTCCAGCACCTGGAGCAGTCGGAGGGCCGCCCGACGGTCCCGCCGGGCGTCTTCCAGGAGTTCGGCCGCGGCGAGGGCCTGCACGGCCGCTCGCTCGACTCCCTGCAGGCGATCTACCGGATGGGCGTACGCCTGGCCTGGCGCTGCTTCGCCGAGATCGGCCAGCGCGTCGAGATCCCGCCGCCCGCGATGTACGAGCTCGTCGACGCGGGTTACGAGTACCTGGACGGCCTGGTCGACCAGTCGGTGCGCGGCTACGCGGAGGCGGCGGCGCGGCAGGCCGGGGAGCGGCTGAGGCTCCAGCGACGGCTGATGGAACTGCTGCTCGCCGAGCACCACCGGGGCGACCCGGCCGACGCGCTGACCGAACGGGCCGCCCGGGTCGGCTGGACGCTGCCGCGCAAGGTCGCGGTCGGCGTGCTGCTGCGCCCGGCCCGCGAGGCGGTCGCGCCCGCCGTGGGGCAGGGCGTGCTGCTCGACATGGAGTACGAGCAGCCCCGCATGGTCGTCCCCGAACCGGACGCGGCCGGCCGGCCCGAACTGCTGCACCGGGCGCTGACCGGCTGGTCCGGGGCGATCGGGCCGCCCGTACCCCTGTCCGACGCGGCGAAGTCGCTGCGCTGGGCCGAGGCGGCCGTGCACCTGATGGAACGGGGGCTGCTGCCCGCCGGGGACGTCCTGTACTGCACGGAACACACCGAGGCCCTGGTCCTGCTGCAGCCCGAGGAACTCATCGACGACCTGGCGCTGCGCTGTCTGGCCCCGCTCGCCCACTGCGGCCCCGCGCACGGGCGCCGCCTTGCTGAAACGTTACTGGCGTGGCTGGAGACGCGAGGCGGGGCACCGGAGGTGGCCGCCCGGCTGGGCGTCCACCCCCAGACCGTCCGCTACCGCCTCCGCCAGATCCGCGAGCTGTGGGGCGACGAGATCGACGACCCTGACCGCCGCTTCGAGCTGGAACTGGTGCTCAGGGCGCAGCGGTTGAGGGGGGTGCTGGGGGAGGCGGGGGCCCACGGCTAGGACCTGTGCGTGCGCCAGGCCTCGTAATGATCCAGCACGGTCTCCTCGATCGGCCGGTAGGAGATGCCCAACTCCCGGACACTGCGGCTGTTGTCGACCTCGAACCGGATGCCGAGATGCCCTCGGATGTAGTCCTGGGTGAGCCCGAAGGCGGGCCCGAGGATACGGACGGGCCAGTGCGGAAGGCGGGTCCGCGGCAGCCGCAGATCCCTCGGATATCGGGTGCGGATGATGCGCGCCATGTCGTGGAAGGACGTCATGGTCTCGGCGGCGAGGATGTAACGCCCCTGCGCGTCGGGCTTCTCGGCGGCGGCGATGTGGGCGTCGGCCACGTCTCTGACATCGACCGTGGTGAAGCTGAAGTCGGGCGCGCCGTAGAAGAAGTACCCCCTGAAGAGCTCTTCGAGGAGGAAGAGGCTGCCGGACTCGGAGGCGGGGGTGAGGGAGGGCCCGAGCACGAGCCCCGGATGGACGGCGACCATCCGCCACCGCGACTGCCCCTTCGCCGCCTCCCAGGCGGTCCGCTCCGCGACGGTCTTGGCGTAGTGGTACGGGTTGTTCTCGACGGTGCTGCTGGTGTTGAAGTACGCCTCGGTCAGGACCTGCCCCTCCATGTCGCGTACGTCCGCGTAGTCGCCGAATATCGCGCCGACGGTGGAGGTGAGGACGAGCCTGCGGACGTCGGCCGTCCGCTCGATGCTCGCGATCACGTTTCGGGTGCCGACGAGCGCCGGCTCGACCATGTCCCGCTGCCCGTCCTTGATCTTCTCCGGCATGAAGAAGGGCGAGGCGACATGAAAGACGACCTCGCACCCCTTCATGGCCTCGTCGAAGGACCCGTCGATCAGCAGATCGGCCTCGAACAGCTCGAGCCGGCCGGGGAAGCGGTCCCGCAGTGCGGTCAGGGGCGCGACCTTCGCGAGGTTCGCGACACTGCGGACAGTGGTGCGCACGTGGTACCCGCGCTCCAGCAGCCTTCCCACCAGATGGCACCCGACGAACCCACTGCCTCCGGTCACCAGCACGTCCACGCGCACTCCGATCATTCGGTCAGAACCATTGCCCGGGCAAACGCAGTATGCGTAGCCTGTGTTCGTCATGCCGATCGTCTGTTGAAATTTCGAACGGACAGCCTCAGACAACAAGGGAGGGGGCCGGTCGTGGGACGCCTTGTACCTGCCGTGACCCGGGCTCTCGACATTCTTGAGCTCTTCCTCGACGGGGACGGGACGCTCTCCGCCCCGGACATAGTGCGCAAGCTGCAGCTGCCGCGCACCACCGTGCACGAGCTGGTCACCACGCTCGCCGCCCGGTCGTACATCGTCCAGGTGCCCGGACAGCCGGGACGCTACCGGCTCGGTGTACGTCCGTACCAGCTCGGGAGCCGGTACGCCGAGCAGCTGGACCTCGCCGCCGAGGGGCAGCAGGTGGCCCGGTCTGTCGCCGAGACCTGTGACGAGACGGTGCACGTGGCGATCCTCGAGGGTACCGACGTCATCTACATCGCCAAGGTGGACTCCACCCACGCGGTGCGCATGGTGTCGGCGGCCGGACGGCGGCTGCCGGCGCACTGCACGTCTGTGGGGAAGATGCTGCTGGCCTCCCTTCCGGAGCAGGAGCTCACCGCGCGGATCCCGGACGACGCCGAGCTCGTCGCGATGACTCCCAACAGCATCACCGAGCCGTCCGCCCTGCGCGAGGCCCTGGCGCAGATTCGTCAGCGCGGGCTCGCGGTCGAGAGCCGTGAGTCCAACCCGGATGTGAGCTGTGTGGCGGCGCCCGTGCGGGACCGTACCGGGCAGGTCGTGGCCGCCCTCTCGATCTCCGTGCCCATGATCCGCTGGAGCGACGAGCGCCGTGCCGAGCTGGAGCAGCTCGCCGCCAAGGGTGCCGTCGAGCTGTCGGAGCGCCTCGGCCACCGGACCGTCGCATGACGGCGTACGAGGTGGCGGTGCGCGCCGAGGCCACGCTGGGCGAGGGCCCCACCTGGGACGCGGCGGCCGGGCGGCTGATCTGGATCGACATCCTGGGCGCGCGTGTGTACACGTACGACCCGGTGACCGGCCGTCGCACTGCCCGCGTCACCGACCAGCACGTGGGCGCGGCGAAGCCGAGGGCCGGCGGCGGGCTGGTCCTGAACCTCCGGGACGGAGTCGGCCTCGTCGACCCCGACGGCACCTTCCGCTGGCTGCACCACGAGGTCGTCCCCGGCCGCCGTGCCAACGACGCCGCCGTCGCCCCCGACGGCTCCCTGTGGGCCGGCACCATGCGCTACGACGAGGCGGCGGGCGGCGGCACGCTGTCCCGGATCACCGGGGACGGCGCCGTCGAGCTCGTCCTCGACGACGTGGCCGTGAGCAACGGCACCGGCTGGAGCCCCGACGGCCGCCTGATGTACTACGTCGACTCGCCGACACGGCAGATCGACGTCTTCCACCACCAGGACGGCCGGGTCGCGGACCGCCGCCGGTTCGCGCAGATCGAGGACGGTGCCGGCTTCCCCGACGGGCTGACGGTGGACGCCGACGGCTGCGTGTGGGTGGCGCTGTGGGACGGCGCCGCGGTACGCCGCTACACACCCGACGGCGAACTGGACCGCGTGATCGAACTCCCCACCCCCCGCGTGACCGCCTGCGCCTTCGGCGGCCCGGACCTCACGGACCTGTACATCACCACGGCCCGGGTGGGCCTCACGGCACCCCACCCGGTGGCGGGCTCCCTGCTGGTGGTGCCCGGCGCGGGGAAGGGGTTGGCTTCACCTCCCTTCGCGGGCTGAGCGGCCGAGCGGACCGGCGGCCGGCTCAGGGGCTAGCGCAACCCCGCCTTCTTCAACTCCTCGGCGGTCAAAGGCGGTCCGGTCAACGCAGGCTGCAACGGCCCCACCAGCGCCGCCAGCAGAACCGACGGCGTCAGCAGCACCTCCGCCCGCCGCTCCAGCGACGTCACATCCGTCACACGGCGGGCGATCCGCCCGTTCCCCGTGGCCGTGTACATGAGCCGGGACACGTACGCGGCCACGAGGCGATCCCGCACCGTCGGCCCGTCCTCGGTCGCACCCGGATAGAACACGTCCTGCCCTATGGCGAAGTCCCAGGCCGCCGAGACCGGCCGGGCGACCGCCTTCTGGACGCGCCGGGACAGGCCGGACGCACCGAAGCCGTGACGCCGCGTCAACTCCCGCAGGAGCAGAGCGCTTTGGGCGCCCACGGCGAGTCCGTGACCGTAGACGGGGTTGTACGCGGCCAGCGCGTCGCCGAGGACCGTGAAGTGGTCGGGCCAGGCCGGCATCCGTTCGTAGAAGTACCGGCGGTTGACGGTGGCGCGGGTGAAGGCGACGTCGGACAGCGGCTCGGCCCGCGCGAGCAGGTCGCCGATCAGCGGGTGGCGCAGCCGCTCGCGGGCGAACGGGAGGAAGTCGGCGTTGGCGGAGGTCGGTTCGCCCCCGCGGGTGCCGTTGAGGGTGACGATCCAGCGGCCGTTCTCGATGGGCAGCAGGAAGCCCGCCCGGCCGGGGCTGCCGTCCCGCGGGTCCGGCGCCACGTTGACCACCGGGAAACCGTCGCGGGCCCCGTCGGGCGCGAGATAGAGCCGGCTGGCGTAGGCGAGGCCGGTGTCGACCTGGCGGCGCTCCGGCGCGGGCAGTCCGAGGGCCGCGAGCCAGCGGGGCGCCCCGGAGCCGCGGCCGGTGGCGTCGACGACCATGCCCGCGTCGAGGGTCCGCTCCCGGCCGTCGCGTGCGCGTACCCGGACCCCGGTGACGGCCTTCGCGCTGCCCGCGAGCCCCAGTACCTCCGTGCCCTCCAGCACCTCGACGCGGTCGTCCGCGAGGACGTGCGCCCGTATCGTCGCGTCCAGCAGGTCCCGCCCGGCCAGGACGACATGGTGGGACTCGGGCCAGCGCCTGAACCAGCCGTGCGCCGACAGGGCGACGACGTCCGTGGTGACCGGCGCCCGGCGCGCCCCGGCGTTCAGGAGCGCCCCGGTGACGCCCGGAAGCAGTTCCTCCGCCGCCCGTACCCCGCCCGACCAGAGCATATGGGCGTGCCCGGCCTGCGGAAGTCCCTTGCGGGGCGCGGGTGTCGCGGGCAGTTCATCGCGTTCCACGATGACGACCCGGTCGGCGAGGCCGGCCAGGGCCCCGGCCGCGAGCATGCCGGTGTGGGATCCCCCGAGGACGACGGCGACTCTGGCGGGGGAGGGACGTTCAGTCATGCGTGGACATGCTCTCTGCCGGGGCGGCCGCGAGGGTGCGTACCGCCGTGATCTCGTCGGGGTGGCGCAGGGCTTCGGAAACGGCCTGGATCTCCTGGAGCAGATACGAGGTGTCGGGCCCGTCAGTGCCGCCGTCGCTGTCGCCGTCCGCAGCGTGCCGTCCGGTTCCGACGGCCTGAAGGATCGTCACGGCGGCGGCGAGGGCCTGCGCCCGGCCGCGTTCGTGGCCGAGGGCGAGAGCGGCGTCGTGGGCCCGGCCGCGCAGGTCCTCGTCGAGGAACCTCGACAACTGCAGGAGCGCGTCGCGGATGTAGGTCTCACGGCGGATCAGGCGGATCTCCGCGGTGGCGCGCAGGGCGAGCGGTTCGCGGCTGCCCACGACGGTCCGCATCAGCCGGGCGAGCGGCTTCAGCTCCCGGTGCCGCCGGCGCACCAGCCAGCGGTCCTGAAGGTACTGTCCGGCGTGCGGGACGATGAAGCCGACCGCGACGAGGGTGGCGGCTATGCAGGCGGCCGACGGCGCGATGTTGGCGTTCAGCCAGTCCAGGTCGTGACCGGTCCACCGGGCTGCCACAGCCGTGAACTTGGCCGCGCTGAAGAGCAGGTTCGTCGCGTAACCGATGCCCAGGAACCTGAGCCCCCAGCGCAGCCAGGCGTCGAGGCCGTCGGTGCGGATCCAGTTCCATACGAGCCGGGTCGTGATCGTGCAGGCCACGGTGTGCGCGGTGAGATAGAGCAGGATCTCCTCGCGCATGAACGGTGTGTTGGCGTAGTAGGTGTCCAGGTTCCGGGGCTGTTCCACGGGCACGTCGGCGAGCGCGAACAGCACCCAGAGGGTGATGACCACGGCCGCGTAGACGGAGATCACCCAGCGGGTCGCGCGCCGCGTCTGCTCCCGGCGGTCGGTGGGGCCGTTGCGCCAGTGCACGACCAGCAGGAGCCAGGACGCGGACAGCGCGGTGAGCAGGGAGTACACCCAGGGCGCGGCGATGTTCGGCACGCCGGTGACCCGGTTGGTCCAGACGATGGTGCCCGGGGCCGCGAAGGCGAACACCGCGCAGGCGAACAGCAGCAGTCCGCCGACGGCACGCAGCAGCGGGTCCCGCCACAGCTTGAGGATGCTGGGCAGCTTGATCACCAGTGCGGTGGCCAGGACGACGGCGGGGATCCAGAACGAGATGTACACCTCGCCGAGGAGGCGGGACGGTTCGAGCGCCGACTGCGTGCTCACCCCGCTGCCCTCCCGCCTCTGCGGTAGCCCAGCGAACGCTGCAGCGGGCCCGGCGGCGGGTCCGCGCCATGCCCGGTCAGCAGCGGGCGGAAGGCGCTCGCGAGCCGGTGCCCGAAGTCGTCGGCCTCCGCCTCGTCGGCGACGCGGGAGCCGTCCCGTGCGGCCACCGACAGGGCCATGCCGGTCCACTGCCGCCGGTCGGCCAGCGCCGCCCCCGCCACGTGGTGATGGCTGTGCCCGGCGTGCAGATGCCACAACTCATGGCCGAGGATGACCAGTTGCTGCACCGCCTCGGCCCGCTCCTCGACGATCACCAGGTCGAAGTCCTGGAACTCCACCCACAGCCCGGTGACTTCGATCTCGTCGGGGAACCGCTCGAAGCGCAGCTTCACCGCCCGCCCGTCGCGCAGCATGCCCATCTCCTCGCACAGCGCCCGGCACAGCTCCCGCACATCGGCCGGCGGGCGAGGTCTGGCCCGCATCGCCGCACCGAGGGACTTCGTCAGCTTCCGCATCCGAGAGACCCTCCGTGACCGTCGCAGCCCGGCCGCGATGTCCATCGTTCCCCCTTCCGACGCCGCACGACAGGCCGTCCGAGCCTACGCCGTCGTTCAACCTCGAACCGCCGCCCTGGCTGAAAGTCCTGTCCGAACCATTGACTGGCAAACGCTTCCTCTCTACGGTCCCGTTCGAAGTTACGAGCAAATTTCGAAATGCCGAACGGACCGAACGGACCCGGCCCGGGACCCGAGACGGCTGGCCCAGGGTCTTTCATCACCCACCCCGAAAGGCGCCCATGAGCACCACCGCCCGCTTCACACTCGACCCCGCCTTCACGGTCGGCAAGGTCAACCCCCGTCTCTTCGGCTCGTTCGTGGAACACCTCGGCCGCTGCGTCTACACGGGCATCTTCGAGCCAGGCCACCCCGCCGCCGACGAGGCAGGCCTCCGCACCGACGTCCTGGACCTCGTCCGCGAACTCGGCGTCACCGCCGTCCGCTACCCGGGCGGCAACTTCGTGTCGGGCTACAAGTGGGAGGACTCGGTCGGCCCCGCCGAGGACCGCCCCCGCCGACTCGACCTCGCCTGGCGCTCCACCGAGACCAACCGCTTCGGCCTCTCCGAGTACATCGCCTTCCTGAAGAAGATCGGCCCCCGGGCCGAGCCCATGATGGCCCTCAACCTCGGCACCCGGGGCGTCGCCGAGGCCCTCGAACTCCAGGAGTACGCCAACCACCCCGCCGGCACGGCCCTGTCCGACCTCCGTGCCGCGCACGGCGACAAGGACCCCTTCGGCATCAAGCTGTGGTGCCTGGGCAACGAGATGGACGGCCCCTGGCAGACCGGCCACAAGACCGCCCACGAGTACGGCCGCACCGCCGCCGAGACCGCCCGCGCGATGCGCCAGATCGATCCGGGCGTCGAACTCGTCGCCTGCGGCTCCTCCAGCCAGTCCATGCCGACCTTCGCCGCGTGGGAGGCGACGGTTCTGGAGGAGACGTACGACCTCGTCGACTACATCTCCCTGCACGCCTACTACCAGCCCGAGGACGGTGACCTCGACTCCTTCCTGGCCTCCGCCGTCGACATGGAGTCCTTCATCGAGAACGTGGTCGCCACCGCCGACCACATCGGTGCGAAGCTGAAGTCGAAGAAGAAGATCAACCTCTCCTTCGACGAGTGGAACGTCTGGTACATCTCGAAGTGGCACGAGATCGAGAACTCCGGCGCGCGGGACTGGGCGGAGGCCCCCCGCCTCCTGGAGGACAACTACAGCGTCCTGGACGCCGTGGTCTTCGGTTCCCTCCTCATCGCCCTGCTGCGGCACGCGGACCGCGTCACCGTCGCCTGTCTCGCCCAGCTCGTCAACGTCATCGCCCCGATCATGACCGAGCCCGGCGGCCCCGCCTGGCGCCAGACGACCTTCTTCCCCTTCGCGCAGGCCTCCCGGTACGGCCGCGGCCAGGTCCTCGACGTCCGGGTCGACTCACCGACGTACGAGACGAAGAAGTACGGCGAGACGGACCTCCTGCACGCCACCGCCGTGCGCGCGGGGGACGGCACCGTCACCGTCTTCGCCGTCAACCGCAGCCGGACGGACGCGCTGCCGCTCGAAGTCGCCCTGAACGGTCTGGGCCTGACGGAGGTCGTCGAGCACAGCGCCCTCGCCGACGCCGACCCGGACGCCCGCAACACCCTCGACGACCCCGAGCGGGTGGCCCCGCACACGGTCGAGGGCACCGCGCTGCGGGACGGCACCCTCACCGCCGTGCTGGAACCGCTGTCCTGGAACGTGATCAGGCTCGGCTAGCCGCCGAACGGCCGGGGGAGGGCACAGGTGCCACCGGTACTCCTCCGGCCGCCGCGCCCAGCAGCGTCAGCCGTACGTCCGAGGGTCCCGACGGTGTGGTTCCGTCGGACAGCACGGCCAGGGCGAGTGTGTTGGCGCCACGTGTGCGCAGGATCCCGTTCGGGAGCGCGAAGGTGTGCTGGGGGCCCACGTCGTTGATGTACTGGCCCATGTTCCAGCCGTTCAGGAAGATCTGGACGCGGTAGGCGCGGCCCGGGTCGTCGTCGAGGACCAGCCCCACGGAGGCGTCGGTGCCGGCGTCGACCGCGAGCCGGAAGGACGTCCGGTACCAGGTCACCCCCTGCCGCCGGTCCGCCCGCGGCAGCTGCACCGGCTCCCAGCCGCCGTCGCCGCACCCCGGCAAGTGCCAGCCGCTGCGCTCCCCGTACAGCCCGCCGTTGTTCTGCGGCCCGCGCACGGGGTCCGGCGCCGCCTCGCCCTGCAGCCGCCAGCTCAGCTGCGGGGCGGCCCCCGCGAAGGTGACCGCCGTCAGCCCGCGCGCCACCTTGTGCGTGTCCTCGGACTTGCCGTCCTGGTCGTGCTGCATACGGCGGACGAGGACCGACAGCACATGCGGCTCGTCCGTGCGCAGCTCCTCCGGTACGGAGAAGACGGCCGTGGCGGCCCAACTCCCCTTCCGTACCGTCTTGTTGTCCGGCACGGGCATCCGGTGCGTGCCCAGCGGCCGCCCGTCCAGCCAGGCCATCAGCAGCCCCTGGGTGCCCGTGCTGTAGGCGAGCGACACGGACTCGGCGCCGGTCGCGTCGGTGAAGCGCCCGCGATACCAGACGTCGCCGTAGTGGAAGGAGTAGTCGTCGGCGAAAAGGACCGGCTGTCCGGCGGGCACCGGTGTGGTGCTGTGGGTGGTGGTCCTGTCGGCGGGTGTCCAGGAGGAGTCGTCGAAGGCGGGCGCCGACTCGGGGTTCTCCGTCCTGCGCAGCCAGCCGTTGCTCAGCGCGGGCAGGGCGACCGCCCCGACACCGGCTAGCGGCTGCGCGGCGCGCAGGCTGCCTGAGGAGGTCGCGTGGGCCTTCAACTCACCTCCGTTCCAGGTGAGTTCGTGGATGCCCCGCGGCCCCCACACCTCCAGGTCCGCCGCTTCGATGGTGTCCCCGGTCAGCCGGACCGTCGCCTCGTCGACGGCCGCGGTCCGCAGCAGGGCGGGCCCGTACACGAGAACCGGGCCGGACGGCGTGTCGTGCGGCCACAGTCGTACGGACGTCTCGTCGTCGGCGAGGAGCAGCAGGAGGGGGGTGGAGGTTCCGTCGCCGCTCACCAACACGCGTGTCAGACCGTCCAGTTGGGCTTCGATCCGCAACAGCCCGTCCGCGTACGCATGCTCCGCCTCGCCTTCCAGCACGGTGACCGTCGGCTCGCTCGCGCACTCCAGTGCGGTCACCGTCTCCTCTCCCGACCGCCCGGTGAGCACGGCGATCTGCTGTCGCCCGGCGGTGAGGGCCAGCATGGGCTGGGCGTTGGAGTACCGCAGCTTCCGCAGACCCAGCCTGATCCCGGCGGCCAGCAGCCGCGCGTCCTGCGCCGGGACCGCCACCGGGACGGGGAGTCCCGCGCCGTGCAGCGGAAGTTCGGAGTCGACCGGCACCTCGCCGTCGTTGCGCAGGACGTACACATGGGCGCCGGTGTCGGGGTTGGTCAGGTGGTACACCTTCAGCCCGTCCTCCGCGGCGTCCACCTCGACGTCCTTCGCGCGGTCGAGCTTGGCGAAGTCGGGGAAGTGCCGCAGCAGATGTCCGAGCTGGTGCATCGGGATCAGCTTGGCGGTCGGCTGCCGTCCCTCGTCGATGGCCGCCCCGTAGTCGTACGACGTGTAGACGACCGGCGCGGGCAGCCAGCCCCACGAGGTGCCGCCGAAGGTCATGTAGACGCTGTGCAGGGTGATGCCGTTGGCGAGGTTGGTGAGGTAGAAGCGCCGCTCGTACGCCGCGTCCCGCAGCCGCCGCGACTCCGCGTACCCCTTCCCGTCGAACCAGGCGCCGCCCCACGGATCGAACCAGCCACCCCCGAACTCCGGTACGAAGCCAGGGGTTTGGGGGCTGGCGGTCGCGCCGCCCTGCACCCCGCCGGCCCCGAAGTGCCCCCAGTCCGGCGGGACCAGGGTCGGCGAGGGGTAGCCGTCGAAGCCGTACAGCCAGCGGCCCTGCTCGCCGCCCGTGTCGAAGGAGCCGGGGGTCCAGTACCCGTTCCTGCCCTTGTCGTTGTGGAAGAGCGGTGCGTCGATGCCGTCGGACCGGACCTTGCGGTACAGGTGGGCCATGTAGTCACGGCCGGTGGGCTCGTCGACGTACGCGTCGTACTCGTTCTCGATCTGGTAGAGCAGGACCGTGCCGCCGCCCTTGGTGTACAGGTGCCGGGCGACGATGGCGTTCACCTGGGTCAGCCACTCGTCGACGTACGCCAGATAGGCCGGGTCGGCGGTCCGCGCCCGGCCCTCGGTGGCCGTCAGCCAGCCGGGGAAGCCGCCGCCGTCGATCTCGGCGTTGATGTAGGGGCCGGGGCGGAGGATGACGTACAGGCCGGTCTCGCTCGCCGTCCGCAGGAACAGGTCCAGGTCGCGGACGCCGGTGAAGTCGTAGTGCCCGGGTGCGGGGGAGTGGTAGTTCCAGGACACATAGATGCTGACCGTGTTGTAGCCGTGGGCGCGCATCTTCTGCAGGATGTCGCGCCACAGGGACGGGCTCGGCAGCCGGAAGGGGTGCATCTCGCCCGACCAGACGACCAGCCGTCTGCCGTCGACGAGGAGCGAGTAGCGGTCGAAGCCGATCGTGTGCCGCCGTCCATCGGCGCCCGGCGTGCCGGGTGGCGGGCCGGTGGGGGCGGTCTGGGCGGCGTAGGCGCAGGTCATGGCGCCGCTGCCGCCCAGGGCCAGACCGAGGGCCGTGACGCCGGCGAGGGCGTTGAAGGTACGTCTGCTGAGCCCCAAGGGAGCCTCCCGTCGGGCCGGCCGGTCGGCGGCGCGTGTGAGGTCATTGTGCGAGGTCATTGTGTACGGCCGCACCCAGCACAATGGTCGTATGAGGATCTCGGCACGGGCGGATTACGCGGTACGGGCGGTTCTTGAACTTGCGGTCCGGCAGGACGACGGGCCCGTGAAGGCGGAGGCCATCGCCGCCACGCAGGAGATCCCGCACAAGTTCCTGGAGGGGATCCTCGGCGATCTGCGGCGCGGCGGCATCGTCGACAGCCGGCGCGGGGGAGGCGGCGGCTACCGGCTGGCCCGCGAGGCCGCGCGGATCACGGTCGCGGATGTGATCCGGGCGGTCGACGGCCCGATCGTGTCCGTGCGCGGGGAGCGGCCCACGGGGCTGGAGTACACGGGGTCCGCACAGCCGCTGCTGCCGCTGTGGATCGCGCTGCGGGCCAACGTCCGCCGCATCCTGGAGGGCGTCACCATCGCGGACATCGCGGCGGACGCCCTGCCCGAGCCGGTACGGGAACTGGCGGCGGAGCCGGCGGCCTGGGAGAACCCGTAACCGGCTCAGCTGCGCTTGATGCAGTGGGACGTCTGCTTGACGGAGGCGACCACCCGGGAGAGGTCGATCAGGGCCGCGTCGGTCTGGCTCGATCCGTCGAAGACGACCTGGGTCGCCGGGTCGCGGCCGTAGGTGACGATCACCTTTCTGGTGTCGGTGGACTGCGCCAGGTCCATCACCCAGTCCACGCCGTCGACCGCGAAACACGGGTCGCCGGTGACCCCTGGCGGCGTGACGCCGCAGCGCAGCACGATGTCCCGGTCCCCCCAGACGGCGATCCCGGGAAGACTGCTGTCCCGGCGCGACAGGCCGCCGAGGGAGGCCGGGGCGCTGTCGGCGATGCGGTGGCAGTGCGGTGCGCCGGAGAACCTGGCGGGGCGTACGCCGGCGTCGGCGTCGGTGTAGGCGAAGCCGTAGGCGGCGAGGGCTGCGCCGCCTGCGAGGACGCAGGCGCCCACGGCCAGGGTGAGGCGGGTCGGACGCAGACGTGTCGACGGCATGGACAGAACGTTAGGACAGCCCGCCACGGACCCCGGACCCGGTCCCCGGAGCGCCGGGGAGCACAATGATCGTGTGGCGGGCCGCAGTTGGGGCCCGCCGGCGAAAGGGGGAGTGACGTGACTGTCACTTGGCGGGGCGCAGTCTCGTACGCGCTCACCGTCGTCGTCCTGTCCTGGCTGGTCGGAGCCGGGGTGGACCTGGCCTGGCAGGCCGCGCCCGGCGGGAGCGTCGGGGGCTGGGCCGATTTCTGGTGGAAGAACCCCTGGCACGCGGTCTTCGTGGGCGCCGCGACCATCGCCCTGGTGCTGGCCCGGCGGCTGCTGGCACCCCTGCCGCGCTGGCGCGTGACGCTGGTCGACGCGTCCGTCTACTTGGCGGCGCTGCTGCTCTGCTGGGGGGTGTCGGCGTGGGCCGAAGACGACGGCGCACCTGCGGACTGGGCGTTCGTCATGGCGATCGTCGCGCTGTACACGCTCCAGCTGCCCGCCGCGTGGCTGCTGTGCGCCTGGCGGTCGGGAAGCCTGGAGGTCGTCCTCAGGGGGACGGGAACGGGGACGGACGAACTGCACGGGGGACTGGCCGGACGATGACGAAGACCCGGCACATGTACGTGGCGGTGGCGGCGGCCTGTGCGGCGGTCCTCGCCGGCTGCTCCTCCCCTGCGCCGATCAGCGACACCAGCCCCGGGGATCCGCTGATCAGAACCTGGAAGGAGGGCGAGCGACCCGCCGTGCCGAACCTTTCCGGGCCTTCCCTTGAGGGGGGCACGGTCAGCCTGTCCGACTTCCGGGGCAAGGTCGTCCTGATCAACGCGTGGGCCTCCTACTGCGGCCCCTGCCGGGCGGAGGCGCCCGAGCTCAAGAAGATCCAGAAGAAGTACGGAGCCCGCGGGCTGCGCGTACTCGGGCTCGACAACGACGGCGGCCGGGGTGCCGGTCTCGCCTTCCAGAAGCAGTACCGGCTGGATTACCCCTCCCTGCACGACCCCTCGGGCAAGCAGCTCCTGAGGCTGCCGCGGGGTGTGGTGACCACACAGGGGCTGCCGTTCACGATCGTCGTCGACTCGTCAGGAAAGGTGGCGGCGGTGCGGATGGGAGCGGTGACGGAAGGGCGGCTCGCGAAGATCATCGAGCCGTTGCTGTGAGCGCGGCCGGGCGGCTTTCTGTCGTGTGAAATCCCCACCTGTGAATGGCCTGAGTTCGCCCTGACGGGTTCGCGTGCGCCTCCCTACGATGCGATCGCCTCGCGCCTTCACAGGATCCCCATGGTTTCTTCAAAGGGCTCCGGGCGGGCCGGGGTGAGCCACCCCCCACTCACAGAACCGGAGAGACCATGCCTGGTGCACTCCTTCTGGGCGGCGCCGTAGCCGCTCTGCTCACCACCGCGATACCCGCGCACAACTCGTCCGGGGTGTTCGACAACCCGCCCCCGGACAAGATCGTCATCGATGTGGCGACCGTGAACGGCTCCGGCTGTCCCCAGGGCACCGCGGCCGTCGCCGTCTCCCCGGACAACACGGCCTTCACGGTGACCTACAGCCAGTACCTCGCCCAGGCCGGCGGCAACTCCGACCCCACGGCCTTCCGCAAGAACTGCCAGCTCAACCTGATCGTGCACGTCCCCCAGGGCTTCACCTACGCCATCGCCAGTGCCGACTACCGGGGCTTCCTCTCGCTCCAGCCGGGGGCGTCGGCGACGCAGAAGGCCTCGTACTACTTCCAGGGCTCCTCCAGCACGGTGCCCAAGACCCACCCGTTCAGCGGCTCGTACAACGACGACTGGCAGGCCACCGACTCCACCGACTGGGCCCAACTGGTCTGGGCGCCCTGCGGAGTTCAGCGCAACTTCAACATCAACACCGAACTCAGAGTGAGCGCGGGAACCACGAACCCGGGCAAGGTCAGCTTCATGACCATGGACTCGACCGACGGTGACATCAGCACGGTGTACCACCTGGCGTGGAAGGACTGCCCGGGCAAGTGAGCAAGCGAGTCGTCCGGGTCCCGTGGAGTCGGGACCCGGACGATCGTCCCCGTGCTGGCCGCCGGCGTGCCTTTACCCCTGCTGGATGTCCTCTTTCTGAACCAGATTCCCTGAGTCAGGCGGCCGCTTGATTTTGAGGGTGTCCGTGTAATTGCTGCCTGCGCAGGACACGACGGCCACGGCCTTTACGGTCTTGTTCTTGGGGATATTGCTGAAGGTGACCGTATACGCGCTCGCTGTCGCCACACCCGGATTTGAGTCGGTCAGGGTCACCACCGGGTTTGTCTTTGCGGTTATCGCCACCCTCTGGGGCGGCTGATTGTTGGCGCAGTCATCGAGCGACCCCGTGACCACGACCTCGCCACTTCTCGGGTCGGCCGCTGCCTGGTTCGCAGCCGCGAGCGAGGTGACGGCTGTCAGAGGAAGTATCGCTGTGACGGCGAGAATTGCGACGCGACTACGCATGACTTCTCCTAGCTTGTCGGCTCGCGCTGGGAATGGCTGCGACTGATCCGCTGAAGTTCCCTCTACCAAGGTCTGACCGCGGCCCCTGGTGGTCAAGGGAGACAACTACCCACGAGTGGCGGGGTAGGACGGCCCACAGCAGCTGCCCTCAGCAGCTCTATTCTCGGTACGTCAGCCCGTATTCGATCGCGAGCCGGGTGAGGTCGGAACGGCGCCGGTAACCTGTCTTCTCGCCGATTCGGTCGAGATGCGACTGCACGGTGTGCTTGCTGATGCACAGCTTGTCGGCGATTTCCTGGTCCGTCGCGCCACTGACGACAAGTCTCAGAATGTCCTGCTCGCGGTCCGTGAAGTGCGGGGATTCTTCCAGCAGATAGCCGGCGGGCGCGGACACGTAACTGCGGCCCGAGCCCACGACCCGAATCGCCGTGAGCAGTTCCTCGCCCTCGGCCTGCCGACTCAGATATCCGCCGGCACCCGCCCGGATCGCCTGCGCCGCGTCGATCTGCGCGGCCGACGACGTGACGATGACGGCATGCCCCCGCTCCCGCAGCTCCGCCACGGTCGCGGCGAGCCTCGGGGGCGACTGCTGCAGATCCATCAGGACCACGTCGGCGCGGTGCAGATTGCCGTCCGCGGCCTGGAGCGAGGGCACCGTGGCCACCAGGTGGAGGTCGGGCGCGGTGCCGATCAGTCGCGAGACGCCGTACCGGAAGAGCGGGCAGTCCCCGATGACCGCGACACGCATGAACCGGGTACTCACTGGCCGCGACCGGTGCTGGGCGGAGAGGCGAGCCGGGCCCGTCCGCCCGGCTCGGGCACGACCGTGACCACCGCCTCGGCGCAACCGCCCATGGACATCTCCGATCTTGCGCGGACCTCAGGGCCTGTCCGGCGGATCATGCCGGAGACGCGGGGCAGGCCCTGCCCTCAGCCTCGCCGGGACCGGGGAGTCCAGCGCGCCGGATTAGCCCGTCCGGGGTGCCGTCCAGTCACCATGCCCATGGTGGAGCCAGGTCCGCGCCCCTACGACGATCAGCCGGCTTGTCCCATGCCCGCCGCGTTGGGCCAACTCTGGGCGTTCGGCCAGCCGGTGGCCGGAGCGGGGGTGAGGCCCGGCGCGGGGCCGGTCGTACCCCGTACCTGAGCCGCCGTCAGGCCGCCGCGGGCCGGCACGCCCGGCGGGGTCGGGCCGGGGGCCGGAGGAGGTACCGGCGTGGGCATCGGTGTCGGGGCCGGTACCGGAGCCGGGGCCGGTATCGGCTGCTGCATCGGGGCCGGTGCCGGTATCGGCTGCATCGGAGCCGGTGCCGGTATGGGCTGCATCGGGGCCTGGGCCGGGAAACCGACCGGCTGGGGGGCCGCCTGGGCCGCCGCCGGCATCGGGGCCTGCGCCGCCGCCGGCATCGGGGCCTGCGCCGCCGCCGGCATCGGCATGGGCGTGGGCATGGGCATCCCGCCCCCCACCGAACCGCCGGAGGCCATCGCAGCGAGTGGCATACCGGACCCGTTGGTGGCGCTGACCAGTCGGTCCACGGCCGCCGTACCCGAGCTGTAGCTGGTCCCGGTGCCCAGCTCGGGTACGGCGGCTCCCCTCCTGGTCCCGTAGAGCACCTGTTCCAGGCCGGACACCAGGCGACGCACATCCACCTGGGGGCGCACCACGAGTCGCAGGAAGCGGCTGGACGAACCGATCTTGTTGCCGCAGTCGCGGACCAGGATCCGGTGCTCGGTGAGCATCCGGTCCCGGACCACGGTGCCTTCGGCGCCCACGGGGAGGCGCACGAAGAGGAAGTTGCCCTGGGAGGGGTAGACCGTGAGGCCGGGCAGGACCGAGAGCTGGCTGGCCATGTCCAGGCGGTCACGGCGCACCTGGTGGAGGCTCTGCGCGTACTCGGCGCCGTGCTCCTTGAGCATGAACACCACGTACTCGGCGAAGGAGTTGAGGTTCCACTTCGGGAGCATGGAGCGGACCCGTCCGGCCAGGGCCGGGTTGGCGACCAGGTAGCCGAAACGTATGCCGTGCAGGCCGAAGTTCTTGCCGAGGCTGCGCAGCACGACGACGTTCGGGCGGATCATCGCCTCCTGGACGACCGACGGTTCGGCCTCGGCCTCGGCGTCCGCGAACTCGAGGTACGACTCGTCGATGACGATCAGGTCCAGGTCGGCCATCGCGTCCATGAACTGCACGAGGGACTGCCTGGGCAGAAAGCCGCCGTCGGGGTTGTTCGGGTTGCAGACGACGGCGACGCGGGTGCCGCGGGCCCGGATGAACTCCGCGTACTTGGCGAGGTCCAGGGCGAAGCCGCTGGACTCCTGCAGCGGGAACATGTCGACCCGCTTGCCGGTCTCCATCGGCTGGTCGGTCCAGCGGCCGAAGGTGGGGACGGGGATGGCGAGGGACTCGCGGACCATCAGGTGGTCGATCCAGGTGATCAGCTCGGTCGAGCCGTTGCCCATCGCCACGCACTGCGGCGGGAGCTGCAGCAGGTTGCACAGCTCGGCGGTGATCGTGTCGGCGCTGCTCGGGTAGTACGTGACGATGTCGCGCAGGCGGGCCGACATCTCCTCGAACATGGCCGGGGTGGGGAAGTACGGATTGCAGGGGATGCAGAAGTCCACGGGGCCGGTCCCGTCGCCGCCCTGCCGCGTCAACGCCGCCATCGACGGGCTGTGTGCCGCGTCGCTGCGGAACAGCGAGGTGACGTTGTCGGCCATGGAACCTCCGTATGGGGCGGGCCCGGCAGGGACGACCGGGCCCGTCGCGTTTGGGTGGCCCGCGCGGGGGAGCACGGGCCGCCCCTTCATACGGAGACGGCTGGAGCGCTGTTCAACCAATGTGAAAACAGAGTGAGTTCGGGAACCGGAAGGCGTTGCTCATCGTCCCCATCCGGGTGCCCGGCGTCACGTCCCGAAGGTGTGCACCGTCCTCGTCCGGTACGTCTGACCCGGCCGCAGCACCGTCGACGGGAAGTTCGCCTGGTTCGGCGAGTCCGGGAAGTGCTGCGTCTCCAGGCACAGCGCGTCACCCTGGCGGTAGGTCTTGCCGCCGGTGCCGGTGAGGGTGCCGTCGAGGAAGTTGCCGGAGTAGAACTGCAGGCCCGGCTGGTCGGTGGCGATCTTCAGGGTGCGGCCGGAGCGCGGGTCGCGCAGGGTGGCGACGTGCTCGGGCGTGGACGTGACGCCCTTGTCCAGGACCCAGTTGTGGTCGTAGCCCTTGGCCTGCACCTGCTGGACGTGGCCGTCGCGGATGTCGCGGCCGATCGCCTTGGTCTTGCGGAAGTCGAAGGGGGTGCCGGCCACCGTCGCCAGTTCGCCCGTGGGGATCAGGCCCGAGTCGGTGGGCGTGTATCGGGAGGCCTCGATCGTGAGCTCGTGGTCCTCGATGGTGCCGCTGCCCTCGCCGGCCAGGTTCCAGTAGACGTGGCTGGTGAGGTTGACGACCGTGGCCTGGTCGGTGGTGGCCTCGTAGTCGATGATCCAGTCGCCGTGCTCGGTGAGGGTGTACGTCACCTTCGCCTTGAGGGTGCCGGGGTAGCCCATCTCGCCGTCGCCGCTGGTGCAGTGCAGCACCAGGCCGACGTCGGAGCCCTCGGCGAACGGCTCGACGTCCCAGATGCGCTTGTCGAAGCCCTGCTTGCCGCCGTGCAGGCTGTTGACGTCGTCGTTCACGGACAGCTGGTAGGTCTTGCCGTCCAGGGTGAACCGGCCCTTGGCCAGGCGGTTGCCGTAGCGGCCGATCAGTGCGCCGAAGTACGGGGTCTTGGTGACGTAGTCGTCGATGTTGTCGAAGCCGAGGGAGACGTTGGCGTAGTGGCCGCGCCGGTCCGGGATCTCCAGACCCTGGACCACGCCGCCCCAGTTGAGGACCTTCAGCCGGGTGCCGCCGTTCTCCAGCGACCAGCGGTGGACCTCCGTGCCGTCGGCCAGCTTGCCGAAGAGCGATTTCACCGGTCCTGCCTCTCCTCTCACGGGAAGGGCCCCGCCGTGCGGCGGGGCCCGATCCGGTCACTTTGGTCTACGAGCCGGACTTGCGCTTGTTCCACACGTCGAACCCGACCGCGGCCAGCAGGGCGAGGCCCTTGATGACCTGCTGCCAGTCGGTGCCGACACTGAGGAGGTTCATGCCGTTGTTCAGCACGCCGAGGACGAGACCACCGATGATCGCGCCGAGGACGGTACCGACACCGCCGCTCATGGACGCGCCACCGATGAACGACGAGGCGATCGCCTCGAGTTCGAAGTTCAGGCCCGCCTTCGGAGACGCCGCGTTCAGGCGGGCGGCGACCACCAGACCCGCCAGGGCCGCGAGCACGCCCATGTTCAGGAAGACAAGGAAGGTGACCTTCTTGTCCTTGACGCCGGACAGCTTCGCCGCCGGCAGATTGCCGCCGATGGCGTAGATGTGCCGGCCGAAGACCGCGTTGCGCATGACATAGCCGTAGCCGACCACCAGCACACCGAGGACGATCAGGATGATCGGCGCGCCCTGGTAGCTGGCGAGCAGCATCGTCACCGCGAGGACCGCGGCGGCGATCGCGACCAGCTTCAGCAGGAAGGCGTTGCGCGGCAGCACGTCCAGCGAGAACTCCTGCTGGCGCTTGCGGTCGCGGACCTCCTGGTAGACCACGAAGGCCAGCAGGACGAAGCCCAGCAGCAGCGTGAGGTTGTGGTAGTTGGTGTTCGGGCCGACCTCGGGCAGGAAGCCGTTGCCGATCTTCTGCAGACCGTTCGGGAACGGACCGAGGGTCTGGCCCTGCAGGAAGATCTCCGTCAGACCGCGGAAGAGCAGCATGCCGGCGAGGGTCACGATGAACGACGGGATGCCGAGATACGCGATCAGGAACCCTTGGACGGCGCCCGCGAGCGCGCCCACCAGCAGGCACAGCACCAGCGCGATGGGCCACGCCACACTGTGCTGCACCGTCAGCACGGCCGCGAACGCGCCCACGAAGGCGGTCAGAGAGCCGACCGACAGGTCGATGTGACCCGCGATGATCACCAGCATCATGCCGATCGCGAGGATCAGGATGTAGCTGTTCTGCAGCACCAGGTTGGAGACGTTGCGCGGCAGCAGCAGGTCGCCGCCGGTCCACACCTGGAACAGGACCACGATCAGGCCGAGCGCGATCAGCATGCCGTACTGCCGCATGTTGCGGCGCAGACCGCCCAGCATCAGCTGCAGCAGGTTCTCGCCGGAGGCCGACCCCCCGCTCTTCCCGGGCGGCGCCGCGGCCGGGACCTTGTCCGTCACATCCGTGCTCATCGGGTTACCTCTTTGTCCTTCGTCATCTGGCGCATCAGCACTTCCTGCGTGGCCTCGGCCCGCGGGACCTCACCCGTGAGCCGCCCGGCGGCCATGGTGTAGATGCGGTCGCACATCCCGAGCAGCTCCGGCAGCTCGGAGGAGATGAAGACGACCGCCTTGCCCTCCGCGGCCAGCTGGTCGATGACCGTGTAGATCTCGTACTTGGCACCCACGTCGATACCGCGTGTCGGCTCGTCCAGGATCAGCACCTCGGGACCCGCGAAGATCCACTTGCTGAGGACGACCTTCTGCTGGTTGCCGCCGGAGAGCCTGCCCACCGTCTCGAAGACGGTCGGCGCCTTGATGTTCATGGACTTGCGGAAGCGCTCGGAGACCTTCCGCTCCTCGTGCTCGTCGACCACACCGCGCCTCGCGACCTTGCCCAGGGCGGTCAGCGAGATGTTCCGGTTGATGTTGTCGATGAGGTTGAGGCCGTAGTGCTTGCGGTCCTCGGTGACGTACGCGATGCCGTGCTCGACCGCCTCCGCGACGGTCTTCGTACGGATCTCCTTGCCGTCCTTGAGGACCGTGCCGCCCGCGTGCCGGCCGTAGCTGCGCCCGAAGACGCTCATGGCCAGTTCCGTGCGGCCCGCGCCCATCAGGCCCGCGATGCCGACGATCTCCCCGCGCCGCACGTTGATCGACACGTCGTCGACCACCTTGCGCTGCTGGTCGATCGGGTGGTGCACGGTCCAGTTGCGGATCTCCAGCGCGGGTGCCGCGTCCTCCTCGCCCTCGTACGCGGTGCGTTCGGGGAAGCGGTGGTCGAGGTCGCGGCCGACCATGCCGGAGATGATGCGGTCCTCGGTCGTCTCCGCGGACTTCACATCGAGGGTCTCGATGGACCTGCCGTCGCGGATGATCGTCACCGAGTCGGCGACCCGCCGGATCTCGTTCAGCTTGTGGGAGATGATGATCGAGGTGATGCCCTGCTTCTTCAACTCCCCGATGAGATCCAGGAGTTTGCCGCTGTCCTCGTCGTTCAGAGCCGCGGTCGGCTCGTCGAGGATCAGCAGCTTCACCTTCTTGGACAGCGCTTTGGCGATCTCCACCAGCTGCTGCTTGCCCACGCCGATGTCGGCGATGCGGGTCTCCGGGTGGTCGCTCAGACCGACCCGGCGCAGCAGCTCCGTGGCGTGCTTGAGCGTCTCGTTCCAGTTGATGAACCCGCCCGAGGCGTGTTCGTTGCCGAGGAAGATGTTCTCCGCGATCGACAGGAACGGCACCAGCGCCAGCTCCTGATGGATGATCACGATGCCGCGCTGCTCGCTCGCCCGGATGTCCTTGAACTCGCAGGTCTCACCCTCGAAGAGGATGTCGCCCTCGTAGGTGCCGTGCGGATGGACGCCGGAGAGCACCTTCATCAAGGTGGACTTCCCGGCGCCGTTCTCACCGCAGATGGCATGGACCTCGCCCTGACGGACGGTCAGCGTGACGTCCGACAGCGCTTTGACCCCGGGAAAGGTCTTGACGATCGAGCGCATTTCCAGGACGGGTCCCGCCATGGTGTGCCCTTTCAATCCGTAGGAATGGCCGGTGTGAGTGCCGGTATGCGGCTCCGCCGCGTGGCCGGCTCCACCGACAGGGGGACTACTTCAGCTGGTCCGCCGTGTAGTAGCCGGTGTCGACCAGTTCCTTCGTGTAGTTGGTCTTGTCGACGCTCACCGGCTGCAGCAGGTAGGCGGGGACGGTCTTGACACCGTTGCCATACGACTTGGTGTCGTTGATCTCGGGCTTCTTGCCGTTGAGGACGTCGTCCATCATGGTCGAGGCGACCTTGGCGAGCTTGCGGATGTCCTTGTAGACGGTCTGCGTCTGCTGGCCCGCGATGATCGACTTCACCGAGGCGAGCTCGGCGTCCTGACCGGTGATGACGGGCAGCGGCTTGGCGGCCGAGCCGTAACCGTCCGACTTCAGGGCGGCGATGATGCCGATGGAGATGCCGTCGTACGGCGACAGGACCGCGTCGACCTTGCCGCTGGTGTACGTGGAGGTGAGGATGTCCTCCATGCGCTTCTGCGCGGTGGCGCCGTCCCAGCGCAGCGTGGTGACCTGGTTGAGCGCCGTCTGCTTGGACTTGACGACCAGCTGCTTCTTGTCGATGTACGGCTGGAGCACGCTCATCGCGCCGTTGAAGAAGTACTTGGTGTTGTTGTCGTCGTTGGAGCCGGCGAACAGCTCGATGTTGAACGGGCCCTTCTTGCCGCTGTCCAGGCCGAGCTTCTGCACGATGTACGAGCCCTGGAGCTTGCCGACCTTCTCGTTGTCGAACGAGGCGTAGTAGTCGACGTTCTTGGTGCCGAGGATCAGGCGGTCGTAGGAGATCACCGGGATCTTGGCGTCCGCGGCCTGCTGCAGCACGCTGTTCAGCGACTTGTTGTCGATGGCCGCGATGATCAGGCCCTTGACGCCCTGCGTGATCAGGTTCTCGATCTGCGAGACCTGCTGCTCGGGGTCGTCCTCGCCGTAGACCAGCTTGGTCTTGTAGCCCTTGGCCTGCAGGTCCTTGACGACGTTCTTGCCGTCGGCGATCCAGCGCTCGGAGGACTTGGTGGGCATCGCGATACCGATGGTGCCGCCCTTGGCGCTGCCCTTGTCCTCCTTGCTGCCGCCCGTGCTGTTCTGGCCGCAGGCGGACAGCGTGAGAGCGAGGGAGGCGGCTCCGGCTATGAGGGTGAGGGCGCTTCTACGAGTGCGCATAGTGATCGTTCCTTGTTCTTCTCGTCGTTGAGATGTCGGGCGAGGTCGGTGAGGGCCCCGAAGGGGCGCGGGGTCGGGGTCGATGCGCGGCTCCGCCGCGCGGGCGCGAGCAGCTGCACACGGCCCGCAGACCCCATCGGTCATCCAGTGGCACCTTCGGCGGGGAACCGGTTCAAAACCCCTGGCAGCCGTGACCCGAGGGGTGCCATGTCGCCGTCGGCTCCGTGCCGTGCGAGCAGGTCGAGGGCCAGCCGGCCGCGTCTGACGCGTTCCTTGGCGGTGGCGAGCGTCAGGTCCCGCATGTGGTTGCCGTACGGGTAGATGCCGGGCGCCTTGGACAGCCCGAACTTCAGGTACAGCGGTGCCCCGCGCCGGATCAGCTCGGCGACCTCGTACATCCGAACGTATCCCCCCAGGTCGTCGGGGGCCTCGATGTACATGTCCATGGGGGCGGCGGAGACCCGCCGGATCTCGGTGAGGTGATCCAGCGTCAGATCGCTGGGTACGTTGAGGGAGTCGCCGCCCAGCTGCTCGTACACCGCGTACGCGGCAGGGTTGACCGGACCGATCAGCGCCGAGACCTTCAGGGTGGTGTCGGCCGGGATGATCCCGGCGACGCGTGCGCGGTGCAGCGTCCACAGCACGCCCTCGTCGGCGACCAGGAGGCACTTGACGCCCAACTCCGTGGCGCGGACGGCATCTTCGACGCACCCGGCGACGGCGTCGTAGCCGCGGGCGCGCAGACCGGCCCCCCGCGAGTCGGTGCGCGTGGAACCGCCGATGTCCCAGGTGCCGCGCGGCCCGGTGAACAGGCAGAGTTCGATGTCCCGTTCGCCGGTCGCCTCGACCATCTCGGTGATCTCGGCGTCGGTCAGCATCCATACGCCGCTGCCCTGGCTGATCCGGTGGATCGGCACATCGAGCCGCGAGGCTTCCTTCAGGACGACGGCCAGCGCTTCGGGACCCTCGCACGAGGGGATCTCGGTGCGCCAGCGGCCGCCGCCCGGGAAGGTGTGGGGCGAGGCGTCGGCGGGGGAGAGGTCGGGCGCGCCCAGACCGAGGGCGGCGAGCGCCTGCTCGCCGGGTCGACGGGCTGCCGGGGCGGAAGCGTCGGTCACAAGGTGTCCTTAGTGTTCGAAATTTCGGACAGAGTTCGCGGCTCAAGTCGTGCGGGGCTTGGATGTACGCCGATGCGGGGGCCGTCAGGTCGCCCCCGCACCGGCGTACGGCTAGGGGCGAAGGAGGACCTTGCCGACCTTCGGATCACCGGACCCGACGAGCTCGATGGCCTGCGGGAACTCGGCGAGCGGGAGCTCGTGCGTGACCAGTGGCAGCGGGTCGAGCAATCCGGCCCCGAACACCCGCACGGTGTGCGCCCAGGCGTCAGGCGGCGCCCCGAAGACGGAGTGCACCTCCAGCTGTCGTACGACGAGATCCGTGGGGTCGAGCCCGCTCGCACCGGGGGCCGGGATCCCGGTGAGGACCAGGCGCCCGCCACGCCGCAGCAGAGCGGCGGAGGTCCGCGCGGCGTCGGCGGACCCGGCGGTCTCGATGACGACGTCGAAGTCGTCCGGGAGCGGCTCGTCCTTCGTACGGAAGTCGGTCGCGCCGTACCGCCGAGACAGTGCCTCGCGGTCCCGGCGGGTGCCGACGACCAGCAGCTCCACCGGCGAGACGGCCTTGAGGAACTGCACCGCGAACATCCCGAGGGTGCCGGTGCCGACCACGGCGACCTTCTCGCCCGGCTGCGCGTTCGCCTTGAGGGCGGCGGCCGCGATGCAGGCGGCCGGCTCCAGCAGGGCCGCCGCCGTCAGATCGGCGTCGTCGGGCAGCACGTGCAGCAGCCTCGCCGGGAGGGTCAGGGTGGGCGCCATCGCGCCCGGCTGGGTGAAGCCGGTCTCCTCGTACCCGGCGCTGCACAGCGTGGTCTCACCCGCGTGGCAGCGGTCGCAGACCTGGCAGTTCCGGAAGCCCTCGCCGACGACCTTGCGGCCGACCAGCGTCCCGGTGACCCCGGCGCCGACCCGCTCCACCGTTCCGGACCACTCGTGGCCGGGCGTGAGCGGATAGCGCACGTACCCCTCGGGCCGGTTGCCCTGGAACACCTCCCGGTCGCTGCCGCAGATCCCGCTCGCGTGCACCCGCACCAGCGCCTCGCCCGGACCGGGGTCGCGGGGCGTGTGCTCGGCCAGGTGGAACGTGCCCGGGGCGTCGACGACGACGGCGGCGGAACTCACTGGCCGTCCTTCGGGTTCCGCTTCTCCCAGCCCTCGGCCCACAGGTCGAAGTGCGCCCGCTGCTGGGGGAACTCGGCAGCGGCGTCCACGTCCAGCTCCACACCCAGGCCGGGCGCGTCGGAGAGGTGGAAGCAGCCGTCCTCCGGGTCCACCTGCGGCGCGCCCTTGACCACCTTCTTGATCTCGGCGTCCGCGAAGTCGTTGAAGTGCTCGAGGATCTTGAAGTTCGGGGTGGTGAAGCCGACCTGGAGCGAGGCGGAGGTGAGCACCGGCCCGCCCACGTTGTGCGGGGCGACCAGCATGTAGTGGGTCTCGGCGGTCGCGGCGAGCTTGCGCGTCTCCCAGATGCCGCCGATGTGGCCGACGTCCGGCTGGATGATGTCGACGGCCTGGCTCTCGAAGAGCTCCCGGAACTCGATCCGGTCGTGGATGCGCTCACCCGTGGCCACCGGCATGTCCACCTTCGCGGCGACCTTCTCCAGCGCCTTGAGGTTCTCCGGCGGCACCGGCTCCTCCAGCCAGGCGGGCTTGAAGGGCGCGAGCTCCTTGGCCAGCCGGACGGCGGTGGCGGGGGAGAAGCGGCCGTGCATCTCCAGCATCAGCTCGGACTCGGGGCCGATGGCGTCCCGGACGGCCTCGATCAGCGAGACCGCGTACATGGTCTGCTCGTGGTCGAGCTCGAAGTGTCCGGTCCCGAAGGGGTCGATCTTCAGTGCCCGGTAACCGCGCTCCATGACGCCCTGGGCGGCCTTGTGGTACGCCTCGGGCGTTCGCTCGGTGGTGTACCAGCCGTTGGCATAGGCCTTCACCTTGTCGGTGACCTTGCCGCCGAGCAGCTGCCACACCGGAACGCCGAGGGCCTTGCCCTTGATGTCCCAGCAGGCCATCTCGACCACGGCGATACCGGACATCACGATCTCGCCCGCGCGGCCGTAGTCCCCGTACTTCATGCGGCGGGCCAGGTCCTCGACTGCGAACGGGTCCGAGCCGAGAATGTGGTTCTGCTCGGCCTCTCTCAGGTATCCGATCAGCGCGTCGGTGTGACCCAGCATGCGGGTCTCGCCGACACCCGTGATGCCTTCGTCGGTGTGCACCAGGACGTAGGTCAGGTTGCGCCACGGTGTCCCGACCACGTGCGTGCTGATTCCGGTGATGCGCACGGAAGTTACCCTTCGGCTGTTCGAGATTTCGGCTCATGTTCGAAATGCTGGGCAGACAGTAAGGACGGTGTGAGCGGGGTGTCAATGGGTAGAGCAGCTAACGGTTTCGCCAGTTTCGACGCCTCTTGCGTACGCCGCCCCTCCCCCGTGTGGGCCAGTTCACTCCGGCGGTCGCGCCGATATGGCCGGTTCCCACACAACCTTCACGGCTGTGCCTAGGAACGTGACCCTCCGGGAACTTAATCTTCCCACGTCATGGACTACTGCCACCCGTGCCAACGGCACCTCAACGGCGCCCTCGCCTGTCCGGGGTGCGGGACACGCGTCGAGCAGTTGCGCGCGTACCGGGATGCCTACGAGCCGGAGCCGTACGACGACGCCCTCGCACCCGTCGGCCATGATGCCGCGGTGGCTCACGACGACCATGCCGCCCACCCTGACGACGAAGGTCACGACGGTCACGACGGCCACGACGGTGACGAAGGCGAGAGTGACGAGCCGCACGGCCGCGCCGCGCGCCGCCGCGAGGGGGGCCGCGGTGGCCGACGGAGTCCCGGTGGCGCGGGCGGTGCGCCGGACGCGAGCCGTCGCGACCGCAAGGCCGCGCTCCACCGCCGGCGCCGAAAGCGCACGCTGCTCGTCGCCGCGGGTTTCGTCCTGGCGGCGGGTGGTCTGAGTCTGGCCGAACTCGGCATGGACGCACCGGTGTTCTCCTCGTCCCGCGACCCGTCCGTGGCCGGGAACGAGTCGTCCGAGGTCGACCGGTCGACGGCGGAGCCGAGCAAGTCCGCAGGCCCGCGGGACGGCGCAACGGGTGCCTCCGCCGGCAGGCCCTCCGCCTCCCCGGACGCCTCCGCCTCGCCGTCGGCGTCCAAGTCCACTGACGGCAAGGGCGACGCGTCCCCGACCCCCGGCAAGTCGACCCGGTCGGCAGCCGCCCCCGGCTCCTCCGGCTCGACGCCCCCGCCCGCCTCGGGCTCGACCCCGACTTCGCATCCGACGACCTCCAACCCGTCCCCGCAGCCGTCGCCGTCGGAGACGTGCAAACGCTTCCTGTGGTGGTGCACGTAAGGCTGCCGCCAGGCATCAACTCGGCCTGATGCGACGACGGTTGAGGCGCTGCCCCGGGCGCCCGTCCGGCCGGGCCTCTCCCGGCTCCGTCGGCTCGAGGCTCCGCCCGTCTCGGCTCGACGACCTCGGACCCGCCCCCGCGGCCGTCTCCGTCTCCGTCTTGAGCGTGCGCGGGTTTCCTGTGGTGGTGTGTGCGGCGCTGCCGCTCGGTGACAACTTTGCCCGATGTGGCCATGGTTGGGGTCGTGCCTCAGTGTCCGTTCGGACGGGCGTTTCCCGGCCCCGTCGGGCTCGGTGCTCGCCGGTCTGCCCGCCTCGGGCTCGATCTCGACCGCCGGTCCGGCGGCCCCGGACCCGCCCTCGCGGCCGTCTCCGTCTCCGTATCCGTCTCCGTCGCGAGCGTGCCCGGGTTTCCTGTGGTGGTGTGTGCGGCGCTGCGGCTCGGTGTCAACTTTGCCTGATGTGGCCGTGGTTGAGGAGCTGCCCTGAGGGGCCGCTCGGTCGGGCCTTTTCCGGTCGCGTTATCCAACCGTGACGGCCTTCCGCCTGCAGCCCTCTTGACCGCCACGATTTGTTAGCGCTCACAATGACCTCCGCATTCACCGGTCAACGTCCAACATCAGCATGGGAGTTATGAGCGTCGTGCCCGCAGTGTCCCGACCAGTCGATCCCGCCCGTGCTGTTGGACCTTTCCGGAGACTTGTGTGAAGCCGCCGGGCGGTACTGGCCGCCCACAGCGCGGGCTTTGCCGGCCGACGAGCGCCAAGGAGGTGCGGCCGTGACCAGTGCGCAGCTTCGGCCGCCCACCATGGCCGACGTGGCACGCCTGGCAGGCGTGTCCCACCAGACGGTGTCCCGCGTGCTGGGAAACCACCCCAACGTGCGGGACCAGACACGGGCCAGGGTGCTGCGTGTGATCGAGGAGACGGGCTACCGCCGCAACTCCTCCGCACGGGCCCTGGCGACCCGGCGCACCCGGACGCTGGGGGTGGTGGCCTCCGACACCACCCTCTACGGACCGGCCAGCACTTTGTTCGCGCTGGAGGAGGCGGCGCGGGCCGAGGGATATCTCGTCTCGACGGTCACCTTGCGCAAGCTGACCATGGAGACCCTGTCCGAGGCCCTGGACCACCTCAGTGAGGGCGGGGTGGAAGGAGTGGTCGCCATCGCCCCGCAGCGGTCCGCGGTGGTCGCGCTGGCCGAACAACGCTGTCCCTTCCCGGTGGTGGTCGTGGGCAGCGGTCCGGGCGTGGAGATTCCCGGCGTCAGTGTGGACCAGCACCTCGGAGCCCGGCTGGCCACCGGCCATCTGCTGGCCGCCGGTCACCGTAACGTCTGGCACCTCGCCGGGCCCGAGGACTGGCAGGAGGCGGCCGACCGGGCGGCCGGCTGGCGGGCGACTCTCGAAGCGGCGGGGGTGGAGCCGCCCATGCTGCTGCGCGGGGACTGGAGTCCGCTGTCGGGTTACCGCGCCGGCCAGGAGTTGGCCGGCTGGGTGGGCCGGGGGCTGACCGCCGTCTTCGTCGCCAACGACCAGATGGCGCTCGGGGTGTTGCGGGCGCTGCGGGAGGCCGGGGTCCGGACTCCCCAGGACGTGGCGGTGGTGGGCTTCGACGACATCCCGGAGTCGGAGTTCTTCGCTCCTCCCCTCACCACCGTCCGGCAGGACTTCTCGACCGTCGGAAAGCGCGGCATCGCGATGCTCCTGGAACTGATCGAGGGGCCGCCACCCGCCACCGCGCACAGGATCGCCATCGAACCCCAACTGGTCGTCAGGGCCAGTACTTTCCCGCACGCCGTCCAACCGGAGGGCGTACCTCTCTGACGTACCGACCCACCACACACGCGGTTTCGTGTGGTCGAAATACCGAACAATGATCGACAGGCTGGACGTAGTACGGCCGGTCCCCTTGAGTACCAGCGGTCCGTCCCCGGGCCGGCTCTTCAAAGGAGAAGAACATGCTCAACAGAAGGAACTTCCTCACCGCGGCGGTCGGCGTGGCGGCTGCGGGTGGACTGGCCGCCTGTGCCAAGAAGGACGACAGCGGCTCCGGCTCCGGCTCCGGAGGCGGCAGCAAGGCGATCACGCTCGGCTTCTCCCAGGTCGGCGCCGAGAGCGGCTGGCGCGCCGCCAACACGACCTCGGTGAAGTCCGCGGCCAAGGACGCGGGCATCAACCTCAAGTTCTCCGACGCCCAGCAGAAGCAGGAGAACCAGATCTCCGCGATCCGCAGCTACATCGCGCAGAAGGTGGACGTCATCGCCTTCTCGCCGGTGGTCGTCACCGGCTGGGACGCGGTGCTCAAGGAGGCCAAGGCCGCGAAGATCCCGGTGGTTCTCACCGACCGCTCGGTGGAGACCTCCGACGGCTCCCTGTACGTCACGCTGGTCGGTTCCGACTTCACCGACGAGGGCCGGCGCGCCGCCCGCATGCTGGAGAAGGTCCTCGCGAAGGCCGGACTCAAGGGCCCGGTGAAGATCGCCCAGCTGGAGGGCACCACCGGCGCCGCTCCCGCGATCGAGCGCGGCAAGGGCTTCAAGGAGATCATGGACGCGGAGCACAAGTCCGACTGGAAGATCGTCGCCAGCCAGAGCGGTGACTTCACCCGGGCCGGCGGCAAGCAGGTCATGGCGGCCTTCCTGCAGTCCCACTCGGACATCAACGTGCTCTTCGCGCACAACGACGACATGGCCATCGGCGCCATCCAGTCGATCGAGGCGGCCGGCAAGAAGCCCGGCAAGGACATCCTGATCGTCTCCGTCGACGGCGTCCACGACGGCTTCGTCGCCATGTCCCAGGGCAAGATCAACGGCATCGTCGAGTGCAACCCGCTGCTCGGCCCCCAGCTGATGGAGGTCGTGAAGAAGGTCCACGAAGGCCAGAAGGTCGAGCGCTGGATCAAGACCAAGGAGGGCGACTACACGCAGGACCAGGCCAAGGCCGCGCTCCCGACCCGGAAGTACTGACCGACCGCACCCACCGGCAGGGAGCCTCCGGCCGACCGAGCCATCGGTCCGAGGGGGCTCCCTGCGGGAGTGAACCAATCCCACAAGGAGCGCTGCCATGGCAGAGCCGCGGCCCGTGCTGGAAATGACGGGCATAGTCAAGGAGTTCCCGGGGGTACGGGCTCTGTCGGACGTCGACTTCCGGCTCTTCCCCGGCGAGATCCACGCACTGATGGGCGAGAACGGCGCCGGGAAGTCCACCCTGATCAAGGTGCTGACGGGGGTCTACTCCCTGGACGGCGGCACGATCACCCTGGACGGGAAGTCCGTGCTGTTCGGCAGCCCGCTGCAGGCGCAGCAGGCGGGCATCAGCACCGTCTACCAGGAGGTGAACCTCTGCCCCAACCTGTCGGTGGCGGAGAACATCTTCATCGGACGCGAGCCGACCCGTAGGGGCCGGATCCAGTGGAAGCGGATGCGCAAGGAGGCAGCGGAGCTGGTGGACCGGCTCGGCCTCGACATCGACGTCACCGCACCCCTGTCCTCGTACCCGCTGGCCGTGCAGCAACTGGTCGCCATCGTGCGGTCGGTGGGCACCGGCGACAGCGACGGCCAGGGATCGGGCACCAAGGTGCTGGTCCTGGACGAGCCCACGTCCAGCCTCGACCGTGACGAGGTCCAGGAGTTGTTCCGCCTGATGCGGCGGCTCAAGGACGAGGGCGTGGCGATCCTGTTCGTCTCGCACTTCCTCGACCAGATCTACGAGATCTGCGACCGCATGACCGTCCTGCGCAACGGCACCCTCGTCGGCGAGCACATGGTCGCCGACCTCGACCAGGTCGGGCTGATCCAGCTGATGATCGGCAAGGCCCTGGACCAGCTGGAGGAACTGCACGACCAGCAGCTGCACTCCGACGTCGGCGAGACCCTGCTGAAGGCGGAGAGCCTCGGCAGGACCGGCGGCATCGCCCCCTTCGACCTGGAGATCAAGAAGGGCGAGGTGCTCGGACTCGCCGGCCTGCTGGGATCGGGCCGGACCGAACTCGCCCGGCTGCTCTTCGGCGCCGACCAGCCCGACAGCGGCAAGGTGACCATCGGCGGCAAGCAGGTCTCGATGAGCGCCCCGAACGCCGCGATCGGCGCCGGTGTCGCCTTCTGCTCCGAGAACCGCAAGACCGAGGGCCTGGTGCCCGATCTGACGGTGCGGGAGAACATCATCCTGGCCCTGCAGGCCTCGCGTGGCTGGACGCGGCCCATCCCGGTCGCCCAGCGAGACGAACTCGTCGCCAAGTACATCAAGGCGCTGGACATCCGGCCCGCCAATCCCGAGGCCAGGGTCGGCCAGCTCAGCGGCGGCAACCAGCAGAAGGTGCTGCTGGCCCGCTGGCTGATCACCCAGCCGAAGCTGCTGATCCTGGACGAGCCGACGCGCGGCATCGACGTCGGCGCCAAGGCGGAGATCCAGAAACTCGTGGTCTCGCTCTCCGAGGAGGGCATGTCCGTGCTGTACATCGCGGCCGAGCTGGAGGAGGTACTCCGGCTCAGTCACACCATCGGAGTGCTGCGCGACCGCCGGCTGGTGGCGCAGCTCGCCAACGGGCCGGAGATCACCAGCAGCCGGATCATGGAGACCATCGCGAGCGGAGAACACCAGTGAGCACCAACTCCCGATGGCGAGCACTGACACACCACCACCTGTTCTGGCCGGTCGCGGTCCTTGTCTTCCTGCTGCTCGTCAACCTGCCCTTCACCCCTGACTTCTTCTCGGTCAAGATGACGGACGGCCACCTCTACGGCAGCCTCGTCTCGATCGTGCTGTTCGGATCGCCCCTCATCCTGGTGGCGGTCGGCATGACCGTGGTCATCGCCACCGGCGGCATCGACCTCTCCGTCGGTGCCGTGGTCGCCATCACCGGGGCACTCGCCTGCTCGTACATCAGTCATCAGGCCGACCAGAACGCCCTGTCGGGGGTGCTGCTCGCCATGGGTCTCGGCCTGCTGGCCGCGGTCGTCTGCGGCCTGTGGAACGGCTTCCTGGTCGCCAGGATGGGCATCCAGCCGATCATCGCCACGCTGATCATCATGGTCGCCGGACGCGGTGTCGCCCAGCTGATCACCGACGGCCAGATCATCACCATCGACAGCGACCCGTACAAGCTGATCGGCGGCGGCTACTGGCTGACGCTGCCGTTCTCCATCTTCGTGGTGGCCGTGGTCGTGGCCGTCACCGTGGTGCTGACCCGCCGCACGGCGCTGGGCCTGCTGATCGAGGCGGTCGGCGGCAACGCCGAGGCCAGCCGCCTCGTGGGCATCAGGTCCCGGCGCATCAAGATCATGGTCTACGTCTTCTGTGCGCTGTGTGCAGCCGTCGCGGGCCTGATGATCAGCTCCAACACCTCGGCGGCGGACGGCAACAACGCCGGTCTGTGGATCGAGCTCGACGCGATCCTCGCGGTGGTGATCGGCGGCACCTCGCTGCTCGGCGGCCGGTTCTCCATCGGCGGCACCGTGGTCGGCGCCCTGGTCATCCAGACCCTGACGACCACGATCTACACCATCGGTGTGCCGACCCAGACCACCCTGGTCTTCAAGGCCGTCGTCGTCATCGTCGTCTGCCTGCTCCAGTCCCCGAAGTTCCGCGCCAAGGTCTTCGGTGCCAAGCTCGGCGCCCGGTTCGGCGCGAAGGGCGGCGCCAAGCCGGCCGCGGCTGAGGCGGACACCCCCGCGTCGACCGACGCCGCTCCGAAGATGGAGGTGTCGTGATGAGCGCGACCACCCAGAGCCCCACGGCCGCGGACAGCCGCACCCCGTCCAAGGCCCAGCGTCTGCTGGGCGACCGGCGTCTGCCCGTCGCGGCGACCGCCCTGCTCTTCCTCGTGATGTACGGGGTGGGCCTGGGCCGGTACCAGTACTACGGGTTCGACGACCCGCAGGTCTTCCTGAACCTGTTCATCGACAACAGCTACCTGCTGGTCGCCGCGGTCGGTGCCACCTTCGTCATCCTGTCCGGCGGCATCGACCTGTCCGTCGGCTCGGTGATCGGCTTCACCACGATGCTGACGGCCTGGCTGGTGGAGCGCGAGGGGCTGCCCCTTCTGGTGGTGATCCCCATCGCGCTGGCGGTGGGCGCCTTCGGCGGCTTCCTGATGGGCTATGTGATCCACAACTTCGAGATCCAGCCCTTCATCGTGACCCTCGCCGGCCTCTTCCTCTTCCGCGGCCTGTGCCTGGTCATCAGCAAGGAGTCGATCTCCATCAGCGACTCCTCGGTGAGCAGCATGGCCTCGGCGCAGGTGTCGCTGGGGATGGGGTTCCTGTCGATCGGCGCGGTCGTCGCGCTGGTCGTCCTCGCCGTGGCGTTCTACGTCCTGCACTACACCCGCTTCGGGCGGCGCGTGTACGCCATCGGCGGCAACGAGCAGTCGGCCCTGCTGATGGGTCTCCCGCAGGGCGGCACCAAGATCGCCGTGTACACGGCGAGCGGCTTCTGCTCGGCGCTCGCCGGTCTGCTGTTCACCCTCTACATCCAGTCCGGTGACCCGCTGCACGCGACCGGCATGGAACTCGACGCGATCGCCGCGGTCGTCATCGGCGGCACGCTGCTGACGGGCGGTTCCGGCTATGTGGTGGGCACCCTGTTCGGGGTGCTGGTGCTGGGCCTGATCAAGAGCATCATCCAGTTCGAGGGCACGCTCAGCTCCTGGTGGACGAAGATCGCCACCGGTGTGCTGCTGTGCGTGTTCATCCTGGTCCAGCGCGTCATGACGGCCCGCAAGAAGACATGACCTCGGGTGGCAGGAGCTGAGCCGCCCGGCTCGCTCCCTGTGCGAAGAGGTCCGGCGTACGCATCCCGTGCGCCGGGCCTCTCGCATGTCGGGGCCCTGCCGGCCTCAGGCTCTCAGCTCTCGGGCTGCCCCAGCATCCGCCGCAGCAGGCCCCTCAGCGCCAGCCGTTCCTCCCTGCCGAGCCCCGCCAGCGGTTCGCGCGCGAAGCGCAGGGACTCGCGCAGGTCCTTGGCCACCCGTCGGCCCTCCTGCGTCGCCGCCGCCAGCTTCACGCGGCGGTCGGCCGGGTCGGGGCGGCGTTCCACCAGGCCGCGGGACTCCAGGCGGTCGACGATGCCGGTCACGTTGGACGGCTCGCACTTGAGTTTCTGGGCCAGCTTGCGCATGGCCAGCGGTTCCAGGGAGAGCAGACTCAGCAGACGGGCCTGGGCGCCGGTCAGCGAGTGCTCGGCGGCGGCATGCTCGTAGTCCTCGTGGTAGCGGGCCACGATGTCACCGATGAGCTCGACGACCTCCAGGGTCAGTTCATCGGGACGACGGGTGTTCGGTGGAGTGGCCATGGGTTCAGCGTACCCCGTTACTTGACAACCTGAAATATTCAGGAGCATGGTTGTTTCAGGTACTGAAGTATTTGGTACTCGCAGCATCTGACGTACTTCCCGCACGCTTGAAAGGCACTCGTCATGATCAACCGCGAATGGCACCTGCTCAGCCGTCCCGTCGGCTGGCCGAAGCCCGAGGACTTCGCCCTGGTCGAGACGGAGGTCGCGGCGCCGGGGGAGGGTCAGGTGCTGGTCCGCAACAAGTACCTCTCGGTGGACCCGTACATGCGCGGCCGCATGAGTGACGCGAAGTCGTATGTCGCGCCCTTCGAGCTGGGCAAGGTCATGCAGGGCGGCGCGGTCGGCGAGGTCCTCGAGTCCAACGCCGAGGGCATCGCCGTCGGCGACCACGTGCTGCACTTCCTCGGCTGGCGTGAGTACGCGGTCGTGGACGCGAAGACCGCCGTCAAGGTCGACCCGGAGGCCGCGCCGCTGAGCACGTACCTCGGTGTGCTCGGCATGACGGGTCTGACGGCGTACGCGGGCCTGCTGCGGGTCGGTGCCTTCAAGGAGGGCGACGCGGTCTTCGTGTCCGGCGCCGCGGGTGCCGTCGGCAGCCAGGTGGGCCAGATCGCCAAGCTGAAGGGCGCCTCCCGGGTCATCGGCTCCGCCGGCTCCGACGAGAAGGTCAAGCTCCTCGTCGAGGAGTACGGCTTCGACGCCGCCTTCAACTACAAGAACGGCCCGGTCTGGGAGCAGCTCAAGGAGGCCGCCCCGGACGGCATCGACGTCTACTTCGACAACGTCGGCGGCGAGCACCTCGAGGCCGCGATCGGCGCGCTCAACCTCAAGGGCCGGGCCGTGATCTGCGGCATGATCTCGCAGTACAACTCGACCGAGCCGACGCCCGGCCCGCGCAACATGGTCAAGATCCTGCAGAACCGGCTCCGCGTCGAGGGCGTCCTCGTCGGCGACCACTACGACCTGCAGCCCGAGTTCGTCCGGGAGGTCGGCCCCTGGGTCGCCTCGGGACAGCTGAAGTACCGCGAGACGGTCGTCGAGGGCATCGAGAACAACCTGGAGGCCTTCCTCGGGGTCCTGCGCGGCGACAACACCGGAAAGATGATCGTCAAGCTGTAGGTCAACCCCTGGCCTTTCCTGCTGTTTCCGGAATGCGATAACTTCTTTCCGAAACCGTCGTCGATCGTGGGCGCGAGTCGCGGCGGACCGAGGAGGAAGACAACCGCATGTCCATCCAGCAGACCGACGTCCTCTACACGGCCGTCGCCACCGCCGAGAACGGTCGCGACGGCCGGGTCGCCACCGACGACGGCAAGCTCGACGTCGTCGTGAACCCGCCCGAGGAATTGGGCGGCAGTGGCGCCGGCACCAACCCGGAGCAGCTGTTCGCGGCCGGGTACAGCGCCTGCTTCCAGGGCGCGCTGGGCGTCGTGGCCCGCCAGGAGAAGGCCGACATCTCCGGCTCGACGGTCACCGCGAAGGTCGGCATCGGCAAGAACGACGACGGCTTCGGGATCATCGTCGAGATCTCGGCCCACATCCCGAACGTCGACACGGAAACCGCCGGAGCCCTCCTGGAGAAGGCCCACCAGGTCTGCCCGTACTCGAAGGCAACCCGTGGCAATATCACCGTGACGCTGGTCTGACGACACTCGTTGCGTACGCGAGAGGCCGCATCCTTGGACGTGGGATGCGGCCTCCGCCGTTCCTGCCGGAGTGTTCAGACCTCCAGCGCCGCGCTGTGCACCGCTTTCACCAGCCGCTCGTTCTCCGGCGCAGCCCCGCCCGGATAGGCGATGCGCCGCCGGGTGTAGCCGTACGCCAGCCCGCTGCGCGGGTCCGCGAAGGCCTGCGATCCGCCCGCTCCGGCGTGCCCGAAGGCCCCGGCGCCCAGGAACAGGTACCAGGCCTCACCCGTCGCCTGGAAGCCGAGGCCGAACGCGCGGTGGCCGCGGGCCACCAGGTCGTAGCCGACGGAGTGGACCTGCCCGACCTCGGCGACGGTGTCCGGCTTCAGCAGCGGCGGCCGCCCCGCCACCTCGCTGATCGCCGCCGCGTACATCCCGGCGAGCCCGCGCGCCGCGGCCACACCGCCCGCCGACGCGGGCCCCTTGGCGCGCACCGTGCGGGAGTTGGCGTGGCCGACCAGGTCCACCGGCTCGGGCACATGGGTGTTGGACGCGATCGAGGAGAGCGTGTGCGGTCCTCTGGGTGCCGCGTCCAGCACGGCCTGCTGCTTCGCGGTCGGGGCCATCGGCTGCACGGACCGGAAGCGCGGCTCCAGCGCCTCCGGCAGCCCCAGGAAGAAGTCCAGCCCGTACGGGGCCCGCACCCGCTCCTCGTAGATCTCCTGGAGGGTGTGGCCCGTGGCCCGCCGCACCACCTCTCCGGTGAGCGCGCCGATGACGAGCGCGTGGTAGCCGAACGCCGTGCCCGGGCGCCAGAACGGCCGCTGGTCTGCAAGGCGTTCCGCGATCGCGCGGTCGTCGGCCAGCTCGTCCTCGCTGAACCCGGCGTCGAGCCCGATCAGCCCGGCGCGATGCGTGACCAGGTCCCGCAGGGTCAGCGCACCTTTGCCCTCGGTCCCGAACTCCGGCCAGTAGTACGTCACCTTGCGGTCCAGTTCGAGCGTGCCGTCCTGCACGAGGAGCGCGACGACCAGATGGGCGGCACCCTTGGTCGACGAGAACACGCCGTAGAGGGACTCGGCGTCGTTGCCGTCACCGGCCCACAGGTCGACGACCTTCCGGCCGTGCACATACGCACACAACTGGCCCTCGTAGTCGGGCAGCTCCCCCGCCACGAACGCGGCGAACTCCTCACGCACTGCCTCGAAGCCGTCCGCGACGGTGCCGTGGATCTGCTGCGTCATCCGTTCTCCTCAAGCTCGGCCGCTGGGCGAGGGGGCTTCCTGAGATCGATACGGCGAGATGTATCTGTTCGACTCAACCCCAACAAGAGCCGGTTCATGTCGCGGATGCCCCGTATGACGTATCGCGAATGGGCCGGAGGGGGCGACGGAGTCCGTCGGATGGGGGCATGCTGAGGGGCGACCGTCGGCACCGAGGCTCCATTCGAGGAGAGCCCATGGCAACGATCCCTTCGCTCCCCAGCAGGGACGACGTGCTGCGCATGGCACGCAACACCACCGACATCACCGGCCAGCTCCTGGACACGGCCGGGAACATCACCCGGATCGCGATCAACACCTTCGACCCGCGGGACGGCTCGGGCGCGGAGGTGCTGCGCGTGCTGCGCGAGACCACCGCGGAACTGGCCGAGGCGAGCGCGTCTCCGCAGGCCCAGGAGGCGTTCTACCGGATCGTCGACACCCTGACCCGGCTGGGCACGAGCGGGGCGCCGCTCGCCGTGCACCCGGTGAGCGAACCGGCGCAGGCCCTGCTCACGGCGATCGGCGACAGCCTCCTGCCGGTGCTGGACGCGGTCGAGCCGGCCGTGGAGGAGTTCGCGGACGCCCTCGGCGACCTGGTGGAGGCGACGTCGCCCGTGCTGCCCGCGGCGGCGGGCGTGGCCGCGGGCGCACTTCTCGCGGTGACGCCGGTGCTCCGGGCGGCAGCGGACGTCCTGCGCGACTCGTCCCCCGAACTCCGTCGCGTCGCCGACGCGCTGACCGCCGCCCTCACCCCTCTGATGCCACTCCAGGTCGCCCTCGCGGAACGCGCCGCGGCCGCCGGAGCAGGCGTGGTGCGAGCAACGCTGCCCCCACTGGCCGACCTCGCGGAAGCGGCGGCGGCCACGACAAAGGCGGCCCGTCCGCTCCTGGTGGCAAGCGAGGAGCTCCTGATATCGGGCCTGGAACAACTGCAGCCCCTCCTCCTGACCGCGGCCTACCGAGCGGGGCGGGTGGCACGGGCGGCGGCGACAAGAGTGTCGGCGGCGGTCTCCCCGGCGGCGGAGAGGGGGGTCGTGGTGGCCGTCACCCCGGTGTAGCACCGGGTGTTCGGCGGTGCCGTCCGAGAAATCGGGGCCCGATAGGGTTCCCACATGCGCGATCTAGGGGCGGGCTTCAGCTACCTACTCAAGGGTCAACGATGGGTGGCCAGGCACGGCAAGCAGTACGGCTTCGGTCTGCTGCCGGGCCTGATAACCCTGCTCCTCTACCTGGCCGCGCTGGTCAGCCTGGCCCTCTGGGGTGAAGACGCCGTCACCTGGGCGACCCCCTTCGCAGGCGACTGGTCCAGCCCCTGGCAGGGCCTCTTCCGCGGCTTCCTCACGGTGGTGCTCTTCGCCCTGGCCCTCCTCCTCGCCGTCCTCACCTTCACGGCCGTGACACTCCTCATCGGCCAGCCCTTCTACGAGAGCCTCTCCGAGAAGGTCGACCGTGACGTCTCCCCGGACGGCACGGCCCCCGAGTCCGGCCTCCCCCTCTGGCGTGAGCTGTGGGTCTCGGCCCGCGACAGCCTCCGTATCCTCGTGCGCGCACTGCTCTGGGGCGTCCTGCTCTTCGCCCTGGGCTTCCTCCCGCTCGTCGGCCAGACCGTCGTCCCGGTGATCGGCTTCTTCGTCACCGGCTTCTTCCTGACGGAGGAACTGACCGCCGTCGCCCTCCAGCGCCGCGGCGTCGAACTGCGCGCCCGACTCACCCTGCTCCGCTCCCGCAAGACCCTGGTCTGGGGCTTCGGCACCCCGCTGGGCCTGGCCTTCCTGGTCCCGTTCGTCGCGGTGTTCCTGATGCCGGGCGCGGTCGCGGGCGCGACGCTGCTGGCGCGGGAGCTGCTGGGCGAGGAGACCGACGACGGTGACGAGGACACCGCCGAGGACCCCGAAGGGCAGGACGTCACCCAGCGGTCGTGGCGTTGACCGCGACGGTCAGGATCGCCCGTACCTGAGTGATGATGTCCTGCCGGTTCTGCAGGAACTGCGGGTCCGTGACCGTCCCGGTCGCCGGGTCGGTGTTGCCCGTGCCGAACTGCAGCACCGGTGTGTGCACATGGCCGCCGGGCAGGGTGTCGTGCAGCCCGAGACGGTCCCGCAGCAGGGTGGCCCGGTAGGCGATCTCGTTGGAGAGGTAGTCGCCCCCGCCGCCGGCCCGCGCGGTCGAGCCGGGCGTGGGCCCGTCCGGCCGTACCACCGCATCCGTGCCGCCCGCGGGGATCTCGGTCACCTCGGTGTGGTCGTACACCGGGAAGCGTCCCGTGTTCGCGGCCACGATCTCCTTGTACGGCAGGGTGGTCGTCGTCCACTGCGGCTGTGAGGCGGGATCGGTGACGGGCACGGTCTCCGTCCTGCTGATGTTGTCGTTGTCGGGGAACCCGCCCCGCCAGGCTCCGTTGGTCCGCTCCACGTCGAACCGCCCGACCCGCCCCTGGCTCACGGTCGTGAACAGGTCCACCTGCTTCAGATACGGCCGCAGCGTCCGCTCCACGGTGCCCTCCGCGAAGTCCTGCCAGCGCACCGGGAAGACGACGGTCTCGACCCGCGCGGGCCCCTTCGCCGTCTCGATCACCGTTCCGTCGAGCGCGAGCGCGGTGGCCCCGGAGGGATTGGAGATCCGGATGTCCCGGTCCAGCGTGAACGGGTCGAAGCCGGTGACGAGCACCCGCCTGAGGCCCTTGCCGTGCTGCGGGTAGCGGACGTCGGTCTGCCCGCGCGAGGTGCGCTCCAACGCGTCGATCAGCGCGGCCCGCTGCTGGTCGCTCAGCGCGAACGTGGGCTCCCAGGTGCGCACGTCCCGGGTCATCCCGAGCCGCGCCCAGTAAAGCGGCCGATCGTCGTCGCGGGCCAGGTCCCCGCCCGCCGGCCCACGCCCCTGCGCCCGGTCCACGGCCCGCCGCCACAGCGCCGACCCCTCCTGTACGACGATGCGGCGGGCCTGTGCATAGGAACAAGCCCCTTCCAGCGCGCGGGTGAGCCGTGGCGCCACGTCGTCGAACCCGGACCGTTCGAGGATCTCCTGCGGTACGGCCTTGTCGAGCCGCTGCTCCTCCACGGTGGGGGAGGGGGCGGTCCCGGCGGCGGTCGCCGTGGTGGGGGTCGCGAAACCGGCCAGCAGCGCCAGTCCGAGTGCACCGATCCGAACGCGTATGGAATTCAAGGGAGTTCAGGTCCTTCCGTCGCCGTCGTGGGGGGAGCGTGGTGCGGACGGCCGCAGTATCGCCCGACGGAAGTGGTCTACGCCATGGGGCAGGTGTGTCAGGTGTGCATCGAGTGCGCACCTACCCGGGGACGGGGATACGAGCCACAGCCTCCCGCAGCGCCCCGACGAACGCCTCCACGGCGGGCGTCAGCGCCCGCCCCCGCGCCGTCGCCGCGTACACGGCGCGGGCCGGGGCTCCCTCGTCGAGGACCGGCAGCAGCGCGATGTCCGGGCGTACGGACTCGGCGGCGAGAGCGGGGACCAGAGTGACTCCGAGGCCTGCGGCGACGTACCCCTGCTTGGCGGTCCATTCGCCGACGACGTGCGCCACGCGCGGGCGGAAACCCTGGCGCAGGGCCGCGTCCAGGAGGGTGCCCTCGGGGCGGGAGCTGCCGGAGATCCAGTCGTCCTCGGCGAGTTGACCGAGCCGCACCGGGCCCTCGCGGCCCCCGAGGGGATGGTCGGCCGGGACGGCGACGTACAGCGACTCGTCGAGGAGATGGTGGAGTTCGTACGACTCCAAGGGCGCACGGCCGGTCGTCGAGACGACCGCCAGGTCCAGATGGCCCGCGGCCAGCCGGTCCAGGAGGCGGGGCGTGAGGCCCTCCTCGCGGGAGAGCCGCACCCGGGGGTGGCGGGCCCGGAACGCCGCCAGCGCGTGCGGCACCAGCGCCGCGTCGGCCGTCGCGAACGCCCCGAACCGCAGCCGCCCGCCCGCCACTTCACGCAGGGCCGCCAGTTCGCGTGCGGCGCCGTGCAGCGTCTCGGCGACCGTCTCCGCGTGCGGGACGAGCAGCCGGCCGGCCTCCGTGAGCCGTACGCCGCGCGGCAGCCGGTCGAAGAGCAGGGCCCCTCCGAGCGCCGCCTCCAGCGAGGAGATCTGCCGCGACACCGCCGACTGCGTCCACCCGAGCGCCCGCGCGGCCACGGTGAACGAGCCGTGCCGGGCGACCACCAGGAACACCCGCAGCCAGATGGTGGAGAGGTCGGGCAGCGGTGCGCCTGCTGAGGGATGCTGTTTCGGCATGGCAGCCATGCTAGACATTCGCTTGTCGCACCGCGGCTGACAGGCTTAGCGTCATCCCGTGAAGGTCACCCTGGACAACCCGGTCGACGCCCCCCAGCCCGCCAGCCCCTACTACTCCCAGGTCGCCCGCGTCGAACACGCCGACGGCAGTGCCCTGTTGTTCGTCTCCGGCCAGATCGCCGAGGGTGCCACCCTCGCCGAGCAGACGCGCGGCGTCTTCGAGGCGCTCGACGCCCTGCTCCGCGCCCACGGCGCGGCGCTGTCGGACGTCATCAACATCCGCACCTACCTGACGGACATCACCAAGCTGCAGGAATACGGCGCCGTGCGGCGGGAGTTCCTCACCGGGACACCGCCGACGAGCATGACCTTCGAGGCCTCGCGGCTGTTCCGGCCCGAGGCGCAGATCGAGATCGAGGTCGTCGCCGCCGTGCCCGCACCGGAGTGATCCCTTCCGGGCGATACTGCGGCCCATGAAGGCAATCAAGGCAGTGAACCTCGGCGTCCTGTTCCTCATCGAACTCGGCGCTCTGGTGGCGGTCTCCTACTGGGGCTTCACCCGGGACACGGCCGCCCCGCTCGCCTGGCTCCTCGGCCTCGGCGCCCCGGCCGTACTGATCGTGCTGTGGGCGCTGTTCGGCTCCCAGAAGGCGTCGTACAAGACACGAGGTGCGGTCCGCGTCGGCTTCGAACTGCTCTGGTTCGGGGCCGGTGTGGCCGCGCTGTTCGCGGCCGGAGCCATGGCCTGGGCGATCGCCTTCGCCGCCGTGTGCGCGGTGAGCAAGGCGCTCGCCGTCATCTGGCGCCAGTAGGAGGGGAGTTCAGGCTTCCTCCCCCAGCAGCGCCAGGAAGTCCCGGAACGCCCCAGGCATGTCCACCGACTCGGGGTCCAGCAGCCACTGGTACTGCAAACCGTCCATCACGGCCACCAGCAGCGGAGCCGTCCGTTCCGGGGTCAGCCCGTTCGGCAACCGCTCCCCGTACTCGGCCCGCAACACCGCCGCCATGTTCTCCCGCACCTGCCGGTACCGCCCGGTGAAGTACCCCCGCGCCGGATGGCCCTCCGTCACGCTCTCGCCCAGCAGTGCGGAGAACGTCTGGATGATCCCGGGCCGCATCGCGTTGTACTCGACCAGCGAGGCCAGCAGATCCACCCGCCACTGCGTGGCCGGTACGGCATCCCACTGGTCCCGGTCCTTCAGCACCGCGACCAGCAGCGCGTCCTTGGTCGGGAAGTAGTGCAGCAGCCCCTGCTGGGTGAGCCCGACGCGCTCCGCCACCGCGGCCAGGGACGCGCCCCGGTACCCGCGCTCGGCGATCACCTCCAGCGCCGCCCGCACGATCTCCGCGCGCCGCTCCTCGCTTCTGACCCTGGCGTTCATGGCGTCACCGTACGACATCCCCGTAGAGCAAATATTACGGCACGATAACGAAACCTACCGTGTTACAGGGGACCGGTGCACGATGGAGCGCAGGACGACAGGACTCGATGAGGAGGCACCGCCATGGCGGGAACCCCTGGACCCTCTCCGGCCGACAGCGCGCGCGAGGCCGCCGTCGACGCGGCGCTCGGCAAGCTGGACCTGGACGCCAAGGCCCGGCTGCTGTCCGGACAGGACATGTGGTCCCTGCCCGCCCTGCCGGAGATCGGTCTGAAGTCCCTCGTCATGTCGGACGGACCGATCGGCGTCCGGGGGGTGCGCTGGACCGCCGACGACCCCTCCATCGCCCTGCCGTCCCCGACCGCGCTGGCCGCCACCTGGGACCCGGAACTCGCCCGCCGCGCCGGCACCCTGCTCGCGCAGGAGGCCCGCCGCAAGGGCGTGCACGTACTGCTCGCCCCCACGGTCAATCTGCACCGCTCCCCGCTCGGCGGACGGCACTTCGAGGCCTACAGCGAGGACCCGTATCTGACCGGGCTGATCGGTACGGGTTATGTGCGGGGGGTCCAGTCGGGCGGTGTCGGCACCACGGTCAAGCACTTCGTCGCCAACGACGCCGAGACCGACCGCTTCACCGTCAACAACCTGGTCTCGCCGCGCGCCCTGCGCGAGCTCTACCTGGCCCCCTTCGAGCTCATCGTCGAGAACGCCCGCCCCTGGGGCATCATGACCGCCTACAACACGGTCAACGGCACGACGATGACCGAGCACCGCCACCTGGTGAACGAGGTCCTGCGCGGCGAATGGGGCTTCGACGGCTACAACGTCTCCGACTGGATGGCCGCCCGCTCGACGGTCGGCGCCATCGAGGGCGGCCTCGACGTCGCCATGCCCGGCCCGCAGACCGTGTACGGCGCCCCGCTCGCCCAGGCCGTGCGGGACGGCAAGGTCGAGGAGTCCCTCGTCGACGAGGCCGTACGCAACGTCCTGCGGCTCGCCGCCCGCGTCGGCGCCCTGGAGAGCGCCGAGCCCGCCGTCACCGCACTGCCCGAGCCCGTCGACGGCATCGCGCTGGCCCGTGAGATCGCCCGCCGCGCCTTCGTCCTGGTGAAGAACGAGAACAACGCCCTGCCCCTCAAGCCCGGCACGGTGGCGCTGATCGGCGCCGCCGCCCGCGACGCCCGCGTGCTCGGCGGGGGCTCGGCGACGGTCTTCCCGGCCTGGATCGTCTCCCCGCTCGACGGCCTCACCGCCGCCCTCCCCGAGGGCACCCTCAGCTACGCCGTCGGCGCCGACCCCACCACCGAACTCGCCGTCGCCGACAAGGGCTTCGAGCTGCGGGCGGTGTGCCGGGACACCGAGGGCAACGTCATCGGGACGGGCTCCGCTCCCAACGGCCAGATCCAGTGGATGGGTTCCGACCTCCCCGAGGGCGTCACCCACGACCGCCTGCACACCGTCGAGCTGACCGGCACCTTCACCCCGCGCGAGACCGGCCTGCACACCTTCGGCGCCAAGGGCACCGGCCACTTCACCCTCACCGTCGACGGCACCACGTACTACGACGACCTCCAGGGCCCCGCCGACGACAGCGACCCCTTCGAGGCCTTCTTCGGCGCCCCGGTGCCCCGCGCCCAGGCCGAACTGACCGCGGGCGAAGCGGTGGACGTGTCCCTCACCTACGTCTACGCACTCCCCGAGGAGTTCCCCCTCAAGGTCGTCGCCTTCGCCCTGGCGCACCTGGAGCCGCAGCGCGACGGCGACGAGCTGATCGCCGAGGCCGTCGAGGCCGCCCGCGCCGCCGACACCGCGGTCGTCGTGGTCGCCACCACCGACCGCGTGGAGTCGGAGGGCTTCGACCGCAAGGACCTCGACCTCCCCGGCCGCCAGGACGACCTGGTCCGCGCGGTCGCCGCCGCCAACCCCAACACCGTCGTGGTCGTCAACTCCGGCTCCCCGGTCGAGCTGCCGTGGCGGGAGGAGGTCGCCGCCGTGCTGCTCAGCTGGTTCCCCGGCCAGGAGGGCGGCGCGGCCCTCGCGGACGTGCTGACCGGCGCGTACGAGCCGGGCGGCCGCCTGCCCACCACCTGGGGCTCCCTGTCCGACGCCCCGGTCACCCAGGTGGTGCCCGAGGGCGGCGAACTCGCGTACACCGAGGACGCCTTCATCGGCTACCGGGCCTGGGAGAAGCAGGGGCGTACCCCCTCGTACCCCTTCGGCCACGGCCTCGGCTACACCGACTGGACCTACGAGTCCGTCGAGGTCGACGGCACCACCGCCACGATCCGCGTCCGCAACTCCGGCGAGCGCGCGGGCCGGGAGGTCGTGCAGGTCTACCTGGCGCCGGCCGAGCCCGGACCCGACCGTCCGGCGCGCCGGCTGGCGGGCTTCGCGGGCGTCGAGGCGGCCCCGGGCGAGACGGCGGAAGCGGTCATCGAGATCCCCCGCCGCGCCTTCGAGGTCTGGGACGAGGAAACGAACTCATGGTCATGTGTGAAGGGTTCGTACGAGATCCAGGTGAGCCGCTCGATCACCGACCGCCGCCTCACCGCGACGATTAACGTCTGATCCGGGACAAGTCTCCCCACGAACAGCCCCGGCCCGGGACCTGACCCCTGGGCCGGGGCTCGTGCGTTCCGCCGCCGCTAGCGGTTGGCGAACCCGTACACCGTCTCCGACCTGAACACCCCGCCCGGCCGCAGCACCGTGCTCGGGAAGTCCGGGTGGTTCGGGGAGTCGGGGAAGTGCTGGGTCTCCAGTGCGATGCCGTCGCCGGGGGCGAAGGGGGCGGACAGGTGGTCGGCGGTGTAGATCTGCATGCCGGGTTCGGTGGTGGCCACGGTCAGGACCCTGCCGGAAGCGGGGTCGTGCAGTTCGGCCACCTCACGGGCGGTCTCGGTGACTCCGCCGTCGAGCACGAAGTTGTGGTCGTATCCGGCGCCGACCTTCCGCGCCCGACGGAAGTCGAAGCGGGTGCCCGTCACGTCGGCGAACTCGCCGGTCGGGATCAGATCGGCGTCGACCGGGGTGTAGCGGGAGGCGGCCAGCCGCAGTTCGTGGCCGCCCGCGCCACCCGAGCCGCCGAGGTTGAAGTAGCTGTGGTTCGTCAGGTTCACCACGGTCGGCGCGTCCGTCACCGCCTCGTACGCGATGCGCAGGGCGCCGGACTCGTCGAGCGTGTACGTCGCCGAAACCTCCAGCCGGCCCGGGAAGCCCTCCTCGCCATGCGCGCTGACCCGGCTCAGCCGCACCCCGTGCTCCCCGGCCCGCGTCACCTCCCACACCCGCTTGTCGAAGCCGCGCTCGCCGCCGTGCAGGGAGTTGGGCGGCGTGTTCTGCCCGAGCGCGTACGTCACTCCGTCCAGCGGGAAGCGGCCGCCCGCGATCCGGTTGGCGTACCGGCCGATCAGCGCGCCGAGGTACGGCTCCGGGTGCGTGAGATAGCCGTCCAGGTCCGCGAACCCCAGCACCACGTTCCCGGCCCGCCCGTCCCGGTCCGGGACCTCCAGGGACTGCACGATCCCGCCGTACGACAGGATCCGGACCCGCACGCCGGCCCGCTCCAGGGTCCAGCGGTGGACCGGGGTGCCGTCGGAAAGTGTGCCGAAGAGTTCGTTCATGTGCGGAACTTTAGGTCACGGCCCTGGTCCCGGATCGCAGCACCTCACGCCTTCTTCCCCGTGACCTTGCGGTAGGCGATCTCCGCAAGCCGCGCCTGCCCGTTCACACTGGGATGGAACCAGTCCCACTGGCTCAACTGGGCCGTACCGAACCGGTAGTCGTACACCGCGCCCCCGTCGAACCGGCACCGCCGGTCCTTCGCACAGACCTCCTCCAGCACCTTGTTGTACGCCTCCACCCGCTTCTGCACCGTGTCCCGCCGCAGCGTCGCCGCCGAGTCCAGCGCGTCCGCGTCGCCCAGCATGGACGGGCAGATGCCGAGCTTCCACACCTGCTTGCCCAGCGGATTGGTGCGCCCCTCGGACCACAGCCGCTTCAGGTTCGGCACGCTCGCCACGTACACCTGCGTCTTCGGCAGCGACCTGCGCAGGGTGCTCAGCGCGTCCTGGAAGTCGGCGCGGAAGCTCTCCACCGAGGTCATGGCGGCGATGCTGGCCCGGCAGGCGTCGTTCGCCCCGGCCATCACCGTCACCAACTGCGGCCTGCGCGTCACCGCCTGCGCCATCTGGCCCGGCAGGTCCGCCATCCGCGCCCCGGTCACCGCGTAGTTCCAGCTGCGCTCGGCGGCCTGCGCCTTCCCCAGCAGCCGTACGGCGAGGCTGTCGACCTTGGCGCTGCTGCCGGTGGCCCAGGACACCTCGGGGCAGTCCGACAGGACCGTACAGGCGTCGAAGCCGCGTGTGATGGAGTCGCCGACCGCCGCGATCGAACGGGGGCTCACGTCCCACGCCGGCGCGGGCTTCGCGCTGTGCGCCTTGATGCCCGTCGGCCCGGCGGAGTTGCCACCGACGGCGTCGCAGCCGGCGACGCCCAGGACGGTCGCCGCCACGGCGGCGAGAACGGTCCGTGAACGGTGGCTTGGCTTCCGCATACGCCGGTGATCCCCTCGGTGCAGTCCGTCTACGTACGGATGTGTCACCCCATAACAACGCGCGAGAGTTCCCGATCCACGCACCCTGCAACGGTTCACACCCGTACAAGCGTCCTGCCGGGTGAATGGCGGACGTTTCAGCGCATCGGGACCGACGGTACGTCACACTCCTTGCGCCGCCGCACGGTAGCCTCGCCATCAACGTGGCCGTCCGGCCACGGCGTCCGCCCGTTCGCCAGATTGTCCTGCTCTGCCCGGAGGTCCCGGTGACGACACGTGGGGTTCTGTACGTGCACTCCGCGCCGCGCGCGCTGTGCCCGCACGTCGAGTGGGCCGTCGCCGGTGTGCTCGGCACACGCGTCAACCTCGACTGGATCCGGCAGCCCGCCGCCCCCGGCACCTGGCGCTCGGAGTTCTCCTGGCAGGGCGAGGTCGGCACGGCCTCCAAGCTCGCCTCCGCGCTGCGCGGCTGGCAGCTCCTGCGCTTCGAGGTCACCGCGGAGCCCTGCCCCACCGCGGAGGGCGAACGCTACAGCTGCACCCCCGACCTGGGCATCTTCCACGCCGTCACCGGTATCCACGGCGACATCCTCATCCCCGAAGACCGCCTCCGCGCCGCCCTGACCCGTTCACAGCAGGGCGAAACGGAACTGGAGTCGGAGCTCACCAAGCTGCTCGGCAAGCCGTGGGACGACGAGTTGGAGCCGTTCAGGTATGCGGGCGAGGGCGCTCCGGTGCGCTGGCTCCACCAGGTGGTCTGAAGCGCCCCTTTAGGGGCGCGGGGCTGTGTCGATATGCGGCTCCGCCGCGTGGGCGCGAACAACCCCCACCGGCCCGCAGTCGGCCGACAACAGCCAGCAAAACGGCGAATGGCCCGCCCCAACCGGGAGTACGGGCCATTCGCCGTTCACGGCAATTCTCAGACCGTCCGGAACGCAAGTACCACGTTGTGCCCACCAAACCCAAAGGAGTCATTGAGGGCCGCAATACGGCCCTCAACAGGCAGCTTCCGCGCCTCACCGCGGACGATGTCCGCAGCTGCCTCCGCCTCGGGGTCGAGGTTCTCGACGTTGATGGTCGGCGGAGCAATCCGGTGGTACAGCGCCAGGATCGTGGCGACGGACTCGACCCCGCCCGCACCGCCCAGCAGATGACCGGTCATCGACTTGGTGGCCGAGACCGCCATGTGGTCGGCCTCGTCGCCGAACACCTTCCGCAGCGCCTTCAGCTCGGCCACGTCACCGGCAGGCGTAGAGGTGGCGTGCGCGTTGACGTGCACGATCTCCGCCGGGTCCAGGTCCGTGCGCTCCAGCAGGTTCTGCAGCGCGTGCGAGATGCCGCGGCCCTCGGGCTCCGGCTGCACGATGTCGTGGCTGTCGGCGGAGATGCCCTGGCCGACCGCCTCCGCGTACACGCGGGCGCCGCGTTTGGCGGCGTGCTCGGCGGACTCCAGGACGAGGACGCCGGCGCCCTCGCCGAGGACGAAGCCGTCACGGGCGACGTCGTAGGGACGCGAGGCGCCCTGCGGGTCGTCGTTGTTCTTGGACATCGCCATCATGTTGCCGAACGCGGCGATGGGGAGCGGGTGGATGGCCGCCTCCGTGCCACCCGCGACGACGACGTCGGCGCGGCCGGTGCGGATCATCTCGATGGCGTAGCCGATGGCCTCGGCGCCCGACGCGCAGGCGGAGACCGGGGTGTGCACGCCCGCACGGGCGCCCACGAGCAGACCCACGTTGGCGGAGGGGCTGTTCGGCATCAGCATGGGGACGGTGTGCGGGGAGACGCGGCGTACGCCCTTCTCCTTGAGCACGTCGTACTGGTCGAGGAGGGTCGTCACACCGCCGATGCCGGAGGCGATGACGGCGCCGAGACGGTCCGGGTCGATGGCGGCGTCGTCGCCGGCTTTGTCGGTGAAACCTGCGTCCGCCCAGGCCTCCTTGGCCGCGATCAGCGCGAACTGCGCCGAGCGGTCCAGGCGGCGGGCCTGCGGCCGGGGGATGACCTCGGTGGGCTCCACGGCGACCGGCGCGGCGATACGGACCGCCTGCTCGGCGGCCCACTCCTGCTCCAGGGGCTTCACGCCGGACTTGCCGGCGATCAGGCCCTCCCAGGTAGAGGCTGCGTCGCCACCCAGCGGTGTGGTTGCGCCGATACCGGTGACGACCACGGTGCGATTGGTCGGGCTCACGGGAATTCTTTCTCCAACGGATCGGGATTCAACGGCGCCACCGCCGGGTGGCGGGGCAAAACAGCCGGGGCCTAGAAGGCTCAGGCCTGGTGCTTGAGGATGTAGTTGGTCGCGTCGCCGACCGTCTTGAGGTTCTTGACATCCTCGTCCGGGATCTTGACGTCGAAGCGCTCTTCGGCGGCGACGACGACCTCGACCATGGACAGCGAGTCGACGTCCAGGTCGTCGGTGAAGGACTTGTCCAGCTGGACGTCCTCAACCGGGATGCCGGCGATCTCGTTCACGATGTCGGCGAGACCGGCGACGATCTCTTCCTGAGTGGCGGCCATGTCAGGCGCTCCTTCGTAGTAATCCAGAGGGTGTGGCGCCCGCCGCGTCAGCGGCAGGTGTTGCAGTGCTTTCCGCACCGGATCCGATGATGATCCGGCACGAAGTGCCTAGGGGAGGGTAACGACCGTCGCGGCGTACACGAGACCCGCCCCGAAGCCGATGACGAGCGCGGTGTCGCCGCTCTTCGCCTCACCGGTCGCCAGAAGCCGCTCCATGGCGAGCGGAATCGAGGCGGCCGAGGTGTTGCCGGTGGTGCGTACGTCACGCGCGACCGTGACGTGCTCCGGCAGTTTCAGCGTCTTCACCATCGAGTCGATGATCCGCTCGTTGGCCTGGTGGGGAATGAAGACGTCCAGGTCGTCCGGGGTGATCCCGGCCGCGTCCAGCGCCTGCTGGGCGACCTTCGCCATCTCGAACACGGCCCAGCGGAACACCGCCTGGCCCTCCTGCGTGATCGCAGGGAACTTGGCGACCGAGCCCTCGCGGTAGTCGGTCCACGGCACGGTCTGCTTGATCGTCTCGGACTTGTCGCCCTCCGAGCCCCACACCGTCGGGCCGATCGCCGGCTCCTTGGAGGGGCCGACCACGACCGCGCCCGCGCCGTCGCCGAACAGGAAGGCCGTCGCACGGTCCTCCAGGTCGGTGAGGTCGGACAGCCGCTCCACGCCGATGACCAGGACGTACTCCGCGGAGCCCTCGATGATCATGCCCTTGGCGAGGGTGAGGCCGTAGCCGAAGCCGGCGCAGCCCGCCGAGATGTCGAAGGCGGCGGCCTTGTTCGTGCCGAGCTTGTCGGCGATCTCCGTTGCGACGGCCGGGGTCTGCTTGAAGTGCGAGACCGTCGAGACGATCACGCCGCCGATCTGCTCGGCGGAGATCCCGGCGTCGGCGATCGCCTTGCCGGACGCCTCGATCGACATCGCGGCGACGGTCTCCTCGTCGGAGGCCCAGTGCCGGGTCTCGATGCCGGAGCGCGAACGGATCCACTCGTCGGACGAGTCGATCGTCTCGAGGATCACCTCGTTGGGCACGACCCGGGTCGGGCGGTAGCCGCCGACACCGAGGATGCGCGCGTACGGGGCGCCCTTGCTGGGCTTGATCTTCGACATGTTCGTACGGCTCCTTGGATGTCAGGCGTTGGCGCCCGCTGCGTCAGCAGCAGAATCCGACACTGTAGCGATGAGCTCGCGGGCCGCGTCGAGGTCGTCGGGGGTCTTGAGCGCGAGCGTCTTCACGCCCGGCAGCGCGCGCTTGGCGAGGCCGACCAGCGTGCCGCCGGGGGAGACCTCGATGAGGGCGGTCACGCCGAGTTCCTTGAAGGTCTCCATGCACAGGTCCCAGCGGACCGGGTTGGCGACCTGGCCGACCAGGCGCTCCAGCACCTCGGCGCCGGTCGCGACCGCCTGCCCGTCCTTGTTGGACACGTACGTGAACTTCGGGTCGGCGGGGGCCAGTTCGGCGGCGGCCTTCGCCAGCGCGTCGACGGCGGGCGCCATGTGGTGCGTGTGGAAGGCGCCGGCGACCTTCAGCGGGACGACCTTGCGGACGCCCTCGGGCTTGTCCTCGTTCAGCACGGCGAGCTGCTCCAGCGTGCCCGCGGCGACGATCTGGCCCGCGCCGTTCACGTTCGCCGGGGTCAGGCCCAGCTTCTCCAGGTGCGCCACGGACACCTCGGGGTCGCCGCCGAGCAGCGCCGACATCCCGGTCTCGGTGATCGCGGCGGCGTCGGCCATGGCCAGACCCCGCTTGCGTACGAGGGTGAGCGCGGAGGTGTCGTCGAGGATGCCCGCGAAGGCGGCCGCGGTGATCTCGCCGACGCTGTGACCCGCGACGGCGCCGGGCGCGACGGCACCGAGTGCCGCGGCGGACAGGATGCCGGCCGCGACCAGCAGCGGCTGGGCCACCGCGGTGTCGCGAATGGCATCGGCGTCGGCCTGCGTGCCGTAGTGGGCGAGGTCCAGTCCGATGGCGTCCGACCAGGCGGCGACGCGGTCAGCGGCACCGGGCAGTTCGAGCCAGGGAGTCAGGAAGCCGGGCGTCTGGGCGCCCTGGCCGGGAGCGACGAGTACGAGCACTCTCACACTCTCTCTTGTGGACGGCCAAGGCCGCCCGTGGGGACAGGGACGAAGAACACGAGGGGGTTTTGTGGACCCCCGACAAAAGACTAGGCGGGGAGATCCCCGTCGACCAGACGGCCCAGGATCAGCGCAATCCGTAGCGTGAAGGCGGAGCGTACATCCGAAGGCGACCAGCCGGTGACGTCAGTCACACGTCGGAGCCGGTAGCGCACGGTGTTCGGGTGAACGAAGAGCATCCGGGCGGCGCCTTCCAGACTGCTCGCCTGCTCGAGATAGACGGAGAGCGTCTCCAGAAGCGCCGACCCGGCCTCCTCCAGCGGTCTGTAGATCTCCTCCACCAGCTGCTCGCGTGCGCTCGGGTCACCGGCGATCGCGCGCTCCGGCAGCAGATCGTCCGCCAGTACCGGCCGCGGGGCGTCCTGCCAGGCGGAACACGCTTTGAGGCCGGCGGCCGCGGCCTGCGCGGACCGGGTGGCGGCGAGCAGATCGGCCACCACGGGCCCGGCCACCACGGGGCCGGCCGCGTACGGCCCGATCAGCGACTTGGCCACGCCGATCGGGTTGTCGCTGCCACCGGCGATGACGACGAGCCGGTCCCCGAGCACCCCGGTGAGCACCTGCAGCTTGGCGTGCCGGGCGGCCCGCCGGATCGCCTCCACCGTCAGCTCGGAGTCCCCGTCGGGGGCGGTCCCGAGGACGACACACACATGCTCGGGGGCGTTCCACCCCAGGGCGGCGGCCCGGCTGACGGCGCCCTCGTCGGCCTCCCCGCTGAGCACGGCATTGACGACGAGGGACTCCAGGCGCGCGTCCCAGGCACCGCGTGCCTCAGCGGCCTGGGCGTACACCTGGGCGGTGGCGAAGGCGATCTCCCGGGCGTACACGAGCAGCGCCTCGCGCAGCACGCTCTCGTCACCGGGTGCCGCCACCTCGTCGATCGCGGACTCCATGACCTCGATGGTGGTGCGCACCATCTCCACGGTCTGCCGCAGCGTGATCGCCCTGGTCAGCTCGCGCGGCGCGGTCCCGAACACATCCGTGGAGATGGCCTGCGGGGCGTCGGGATGCCGGAACCACTCGGTGAAGGCGGCGATACCGGCCTGGGCGACCAACCCGATCCAGGAACGGTTCTCCGGGGGCATCGCCCGGTACCACGGCAGCGTCTCGTCCATGCGCGCGATGGCCTGCTGGGCGAGGGAGCCGGAGGACTTCTCCAGTCGCTTCAGGGTCGCTGCATGCGGGTGGACTCGGGGCGCGGCGGCTTCGGGCTTGCTCGTTTCGGGTTCGGGCACGGGGACAAGACTGCCTTATCCGGACGGGAGCGTGCGTCGCCGGGTGCGGACCGAGGGCTACCGTGGAGTTCGTGATGGACGTACGGCGCGCTGCGGAGCGCTACCCAGGGGGCGACCCGGCAGCCGGCATCGAGTCGTGGCACGCCTTCTCCTTCGGCCCGCACTACGACCCCGGCAACCTCCGCTTCGGCGCGGTGATCGCCTGCAACGAGGAGCGCCTCGCGCCCGGGGCCGGCTTCGACGAACACCCGCACAGCCACACCGAGATCGTGACGTGGGTGGTCGAGGGCGAGCTGACCCACCGTGACTCCTTCGGCCACGAGACGACCGTCCGGCCCGGCGACGTCCAGCGGCTGAGCTCCGCCGCGGGCGTACGACACGTGGAGCGCAACGACGGCGACGTCCCCCTGACCTTCGTCCAGATGTGGCTGGCCCCCCGCGACCCCGGCGGCGACCCCGCCTACGAGATCGTCCACGGCATCGCGGACTCGACCCCGTACGCGGTCCCGGAGGCGGGCGCGATGCTCCATGTACGGCGCCTGGGGGCGGGGGAGCGGACGGCGGTGCCGGACGGGCGATACGTCTACCTCCACGTCGTACGTGGTGAAGTGCGGCTGGACGGCGAGGAGTTGGGGCCGGGTGATGCGGCCCGCATCACGGACGCCAAGGACCTGGAGGCACTGGCCGCGACGGACGCGGAGCTGCTGATCTGGGCACTGGAGAACGAGGCGGAACGCTGGTGACCGCGTGCCCGTACCGGGGGCCGGCCCCCGGGCCCCCGCTCCTCAAACTCCCCTACTGCCTTAAGGGCGTGGGGGGCCCAAGGGGCTGATTTTTGGCCGGCCGGGGCTTGATCTTTTCAGCCCGTCGTGGGGGTCCCCCCGCTCGAGCGAAGCCGAGAGTGGGGGAGTTTGAGGACGAGGCCGTTCAGGCCGAAGGCGGGGGTCTGGGGGCGCAGCCCCCAGGGACGGGAAGGGTAGGGGCGGCGGGGGCGAATAACCCGGGGTGCCCCGACCTCAGCCCCGCAGCTCCGCGAGCACCGCGTCCGTGAACGTCGGCCACGCCTCCACCGCCCAGGGCCCGAAGGCCCGGTCGGTCAGGGCGACTCCCGCCACTCCCGCGTCCGGGTCGATCCACAGGAACGTACCCGACTGCCCGAAGTGCCCGAAGGTCCGCGGGGAGGACGAAGAGCCCGTCCAGTGCGGCGACTTGGAGTCACGGATCTCGAAGCCGAGGCCCCAGTCGTTCGGGTTCTGGTGGCCGTAGCCGGGCAGCACGCCCTTCGTGCCCGGGTACTGCACCGTCATCGCCTGCGCCACCGTCCGCGGATCCAGCAGCCGCGGCGCCTGCACCTCGGCGGCGAACCGCAGCAGGTCCTCGACCGTCGAGACGCCGTCCTTGGCGGGGGAGCCCTCCAGTGAGGTACCGGTCATCCCCAGCGGCTCCAGCACCGCCTGCCGCAGATACTCCGCGAAGGGGATGTCGGTCGCCTTGGCGATGTGGTCGCCGAGCTGCTCGAACCCGGCGTTCGAGTACAGCCGCCGCTCCCCGGCCGGCGCGGTCACCCGGTGCTCGTCGAACGCGAGCCCGGAGGTGTGGGCCAGCAGATGGCGGACCGTCGAGCCGGGCGGGCCCGCCGGTTCGTCGAGCTCGATCGCGCCCTCCTCGTACGCGACGAGGGCGGCGTACGCGGCGAGCGGCTTGGTGACCGAGGCGAGCGGGAAGCGGTGGCCGGCCGGGCCATGGGTGCCGAGGACCGTGCCGTCGCCCCGCACCACACCCGCCGCGGCGGTGGGAACCGGCCAGTTTTCGATCAGCGCAAGGCTCTTCAGCGACATGCCGTCGAGCCTAAGCGCTCACAGCGTGAGCTCCAGCAACGGGTCTGGCTTGGGCTTGAACCCGAGCGACACATAGAGCGGCTCGGCCTCAGCAGAGGCGGTCAGGTGCACGCGCGCGGCACCGCGCTCCCGGAACCAGTCCAGCAGCACGTCCATGCACGCGCGCGCGTACCCGCGACGGCGGGTGTCCGGATCGGTCGCCACGCTGAAGACGTAGCCGACCGCCCCGTGCGGATCGCCCGCCTTCCCGATCCGGTAGTCGACGGTCCCGGCCACCAGCGCGGCCAGCGCCCCCGGCCGCTCGGGATGGTCGACGACGAACGCGGCGAAGTTCCCCTCCGTCTCGCCCAGCCTCTCCCGCAGCCCCGGCAGTGACTGCTCGTGCCAGTCCGTGGCAGGATCCGACCCCGGCAGCGCATCGATCATCACCTGGCGCAGCCGCAGCACTTCCCGCGCGTCCTCGGGCACGGCCCGGCGTACAAGACTCATGCCCCGCACGCTAGTCACCACCGCGGCCCCATGTCCCGCCGATTTCTGCGGTGCTTATTTCTTACGGGTTCCGCTTGCTTGGAGTGCACTCGAAGGCCATAGCGTTGAGGGCATGACGGTGATGGAGACCACGCCCACCAGGACCGACAGCTGCGGTGCCCCGCCCCACGCCCATCGACGCCCCGAAGGCCAGGACAGTTACACGATCAGCGAGGTCGTCGCGTTCACCGGCCTGACCGCGCACACCCTGCGCTGGTACGAGCGCATCGGCCTGATGCCGCACGTGGACCGCTCGCACACGGGCCAGCGCCGCTACAGCAACCGCGACCTCGACTGGCTCGACCTCGTCGGCAAGCTGCGGCTCACCGGTATGCCGGTCGCCGACATGGTGCGGTACGCGGAGCTGGTGCGCGAGGGCGACCACACGTTCGGCGAGCGCTTCGAACTGCTCGAGCAGACCCGCCGGGACGTGCTGTCCCGGATGGCGGAGCTCCAGGACACCCTCGCGGTGCTCGACCGGAAGATCAGTTTCTACGCGGAGAAGGTGCGATGACGGACAGCAGGATCCCGACCGTACGACTGGGCGCCGACGGACCCGAGGTCGGCGTACAGGGCCTCGGTTGCATGGGCATGAGCTGGGCGTACGGCCCCTCCGACGCGGAGGAGTCGCGGGCCACCCTGGAGCGGGCACTGGAGCTGGGCGTCACGCTGTACGACACGGCGGAGGGCTACGGCGACGGCGACAACGAGCGCTTCCTGTCGCCCTTCTTCAAGGCGCACCGGGACGAGGTCGTCATCGCGACCAAGTTCGGCGTACGTGTCCCGGCGGGCGACCGCACCAAGCGGATCATCCGCGGCGACGCCCCGTACGTCCGCCAGGCCGCCGAGGGCAGCCTGCGCCGCCTCGACGTCGACGTCATCGACCTCTACTACATGCATCGGCGCGATGTGAACGTCCCGATCGAGGAGACCGTCGGCGCCATGGCCGAGCTGGTCCGCGAGGGCAAGGTCAAACACCTCGGCCTCAGCGAGGTCACCGCCGACGAACTGCGCGCCGCGCAGGCCGTGCACCCGATCGCCGCCGTGCAGTCGGAGTGGTCCCTGTTCAGCCGGGACATCGAGACCAACGTGGTGCCGGCCGCCCGCGAACTGGGCGTGGCCCTGGTCCCCTACTCCCCGCTCGGCCGCGGCTTCCTCGCCGGTTCCTTCTCCAACGCGGACAAGGACCTCACCGACGGCGACGTCCGCCGTACGATGCCCCGTTTCCAGGGCGACAACGCGGCCGCCAACGCGACCCTCCTCGACCCCATCCGCGCGGTGGCCGAGGCCCACGACGCCTCCCCGGCCCAGATCGCCCTGGCCTGGGTCCAGCAGCGAGCAACGGTCCACCACCTGGCGGTGGCCCAGATCCCGGGCACCACAAAGGTCAAAAGGGTGGAGGAAAACGCGGCGGCGACGGCAATCGTCCTGACGGAAGACGAGCTGGCCACACTGGAACCGATCGCGTCAAAGGTGGCGGGGACGCGTTACCCGGACATGTCCTTCGCTTCTGCAGGCAGGGAGTAGGGCACGAGCCCACAGACCGAACCCCGCACCCCCTAAAGCTCCGCCAACAACTCCGCCTTCTTGACGGAGAACTCCTCATCCGTCACCAGCCCCGCCTGATGCAACTCCCCCAGGTGACGGATCCTCTCGGCAATATCCGCAGGATCCCGCCGCGGCCCGGCGGCCGACATCGCAGCCGCCGGCCCGGCATCCCGCACCGCGGCCAGCACAGCCGCCGCGAACGGCAGTGATTCGTGCACAGGCCCATACCCCAGCCCGAACACCACAGCCGCCGGATCCTGATCCACCTGCACAGCCTGCGCAGCACCCCGCAGCAATCGCAGATGCCCCTCGAACACCTCTGGCGACCGCCACTCCACGCCGCTCAGCTCAGCGACCGGAAAGCTCTGGTCCCCGGCCTTCCACTTGGCGGAGGACGCCCCCGTCCAGAACCACCGGAAGTGCACGGTCTTCCCGTCGAAGGACGCCTTGGCGTCATACGCCTTGAACTGCCGGGGCGCCTCCGGCGCGGCCACCAGAAACCGCTCGGCGGGCTCCCCGTCCGCGGTCAGCAGCCCCCGCAGCTCCTCGGCGTAGTACTCGGCGAGAGCGTCCCGCTCGGCGGGCAGCACCAGCCGGTACGGATCGCACCCTTCCTTGAGCTGCCCCGCGGCCGCCTCCAGCAGCGGGTCGGCCCCGGGCCGCACCTCCGCCCGCAGGACGACGGTGCCGCGCTTGCCGGGGGACAGCGTGACTCCGGAGATCGCCTCCAGCGGCACCCGGCGTTCCCCCAGCGCCTGGAAGAGCTTGGGTGTTCGAATCCCCCGCTCGTAACGGATGAGCACGGAGTCGGACTCGAACTCCCAGGCGGCATGAAATCCGGCCAGTACGTCACCCATGCGGCTCATCGTAGGCATGACCCGCTCCTTCGTCTCCACCCCGCGCAGACCGCGGTTTCTGCGCCTCTACGCGCGTCCGGACGTGGACGCGCCGGACAAACCCTCCCGGCACACGTTCTCCTCGCGTGCGCAGTGCACCGACTGGTACGCGCCAACCCCGATCTCCGCGAAGTTCCGCACGCTCTCCGTGCCGGGCTCGAAGTAACCGGCATGTCCCACCGCACCCTGCGCGGACAGCACCCGCGCCCCGAACGCGACGGACACCGGGTCGGCCCCGTGGCCCAGCCCGCCGAGCTCCAGGTACGGCACGTCCTGCACCCAGTCGGTGGCGTCCCGCATCGCCCACACCTGGGCGGTGGTGCGCAGATGGGAGGCGTTCGACACACGCATGCCGGGGCTGGCGGCCACCGCTATGTCGGCCACCCGGCGCGGCAGTCCGGGCGCGGCGATGCCGCACACCACGGAGCCGTAGCTGTGGCAGAACAGCGAGACGGGCGCCTTGCCGGGCAGCCCGCGCAGCATCGCGTTCAGCCGCAGCGAGCCCTCCGCCGCGCGCATCGCCGTCGCCGAGTCGATGCCGAGCCCGGCGGGCGCCGTGTAGTCGGCCCAGGCGATCACGGCCGTACGCGTGGTCGGGTTCGCCGCCTGCTCCGCCGCGTACAGCGACCGGGCCATGCCGACGGGCGCCGAGTACGGGCGGTTGGTCCTCTGGAAGGTGAGCAGGTCGGTGTCGACGCCGGGGACGACGACCGACACGCGCTCGGCCCGCTGCAGGTCCCCGATCACCTCCGCGACCCGCCCCGAGCCCTCGGGGTCGAAGGCGAGGATCTGCCGGCCCTGCTGCAGCAACGACTCGTAGCGGTGCATACGGCGGCCGGCGTCGTTCTGCCCGAGGAGCGAGAGCCGGCTGTCGTGCATACGCCGGAGCTCGACCTTGCGCTGCTCGCTGAGCGCGAGCCGATTGGCGCGGTAGCGCAGCGCGACGGGAGCACCGTTCATGTTGCCGACCGCGAGCGGATAGCGGTGGGCGAGGTGGGTGCGCTCCTGGGCGGTGAGCGAGGCGAAGAAGCGGGCGAGGCGCGCGGGGGACGCCTCGGGGTCCGGAAGGTGGTGTCCGTGGATGCGGCCGTGCTCCCAGGAGGAGAGCGAGGCCTGCAGCGGAGTCACCGCTCGATGGCTGCTCAGGGCCGTCCATCCGGTGGTCGCCAGCATCACGAACACGACGGCCAGCGCGAGCAGGGCGCGCCAGACGTTCAGTTGCGGGGAGGTGTCGAAGGAAGTCACTGGGAGGACACACTAGGAGAACGAGAGGGTCTCGCGTGAGCTGAGTGACGGGTATCACGTTTCGATAAACGCGGCGATGACCTCAGTGTCTGTCAATGTCCTCGGAATGTGCCTCAGCGTGTTCGCCAGCTCTCCGTGAGTGCCGGGCCCACCTGTTCGAGGTACGAGATCGTCAACGCGCGCATCGCCTCGACGCTGAAGTCCTCGCCGGTGGACCACTGCCGTTCCGTCACCCGCATCACCCCGCCGAAGACCGCCACGGCAAGGCGCGGCCGCGGGTCGGCGTCCACGTCCAGGCCCTCCCGCTCGGCGAGCACCCGCGCGATGGCGTCCTCGGTCTCCTCGTTGCGTCGCAGATGCGCGGCGAGCAGGACCGGCGTCGACTCGATCACCCGGTACATCCGCAGATACAGCTCGACCGGTACGACGGCCTCGATGATCTCGTGGAGCGTGTCCCAGCCCTCCAGGACCGCCTGGCGCAGCGCCGCCAGCGGCGCCTCGTCCGCGGGCCGTTCGCGTACGGCCTCGACGAACCGCGCCACCGCCATCTCCTGCAGGGCGAGCGCGGCCTCCTCCTTGCCGGCGAAGTAGCGGAAGAAGGTGCGCTGCGAGACGTCGACGGCCTCGGCGATGTCGTCGACGGTCGTCTGTTCGTACCCGCGGGTGGTGAACAGTTCGACGGCGGCCCGCAGCAGCGCGTCCCGGGTGCGCTGTTTCTTGCGTTCGCGGAGTGTTTCCATATGCGTCAGTTACTGACTTGTGATTTGGTTTGTCAATTGTCAGTGGCTGTCACTAGCCTCGAACGCATGACTAGTCAGACCACCATCGACACGACGGGGCCGGGGGACACAGCACCAGCAGCCCCGTCGGACGCGCCGGAGGCCTCCGGGCTGCGCGGCCACCCGTGGTTCACTCTCATCACCGTCGCCGTCGGGGTCATGATGGTGGCTCTCGACGGGACCATCGTGGCCATCGCCAACCCGGCCATCCAGAAGGACCTCAAGGCGAGCTTCGCCGACGTCCAGTGGATCACCAACGGGTACTTCCTCGCCCTCGCGGTCTCGCTGATCACCGCGGGCGAGCTCGGCGACCGCTTCGGGCACCGCCAGACCTTCCTGATCGGCGTGACCGGCTTCGCCGCCGCCTCGGGTGCCATCGGCCTGTCGAACAGCATCGCCGCGGTCGTCACCTTCCGGGTCTTCCAGGGCCTGTTCGGCGCGCTGCTGATGCCGGCCGCGCTCGGTCTGCTGCGGGCGACCTTCCCGGCCGAGAAGCTCAACATGGCCATCGGCATCTGGGGCATGGTCATCGGCGCCTCCACGGCCGGCGGCCCGATCCTCGGCGGTGTCCTGGTCGAGCACGTCAACTGGCAGTCGGTGTTCTTCATCAACGTGCCGGTCGGCGCGATCGCCCTGATCCTGGGCCTGCTGATCCTGCGCGACCACCGGGCTGCCCTCGGGCGGAGCCCGAAAAATGGATACAGCGCGCCGCGCTCCTTCGACCTGCTGGGCATAGCACTGCTCTCGGGCGCGATGTTCTGCCTGGTCTGGGCCCTGATCAAGGCCCCGGCCTGGGGCTGGGGCGACGGCAGGACCTGGACGTTCATAGCCGCGTCCGTCCTCGGTTTCGCCCTCTTCTCCTTCTGGGAGACGAAGGTCAAGGAGCCGCTGATCCCGCTGACCCTCTTCCGCTCGGTCCCGCTGTCGGCGGGTGTCGTGCTGATGGTCCTGATGGCCATCGCCTTCATGGGCGGCCTGTTCTTCGTGACGTTCTACCTCCAGAACGTGCACGGCATGAGCCCCATCGAGGCCGGCGAGCATCTGCTCCCGCTCACCGGCATGATGATCGTCGGCTCCCCGCTCGCGGGCGCGCTGATCACCAAGCTGGGCCCGCGCATCCCGCTGGCCGGCGGCATGGCGGCCACCGCGATCGCCATGTACGGCATGTCGACGCTGAAGGCGGACACCGGCAGCGCCGTCATGTCGCTCTGGTTCGCCCTGCTCGGCCTCGGTCTCGCGCCGGTCATGGTCGGCGCCACGGAGGTCATCGTCGGCAACGCGCCCATGGAGCTCTCCGGCGTCGCCGGCGGTCTCCAGCAGGCGGCGATGCAGATCGGCGGCAGCCTCGGTACGGCCGTCCTCGGCGCCGTGATGGCGTCCAAGGTCGACGGCGACCTCGCCGGCAACTGGAAGGACGCGGGCCTCCCTCCGCTCACCCCGACCCAGCTGGGCCAGGCCTCCGAGGCCGTCCAGGTCGGTGTGGCCCCGGTCGCCAAGGGCACCCCCGAGGCGATTGCTGCGAAGATCGCGGGTGTCGCGCACGACACGTTCATCTCCGGCATGAGCCTGGCGTCCCTGGTCGCGTGCGGGGTCGCGGTCGTGGCCGTCTTCGTCGCCCTGCTCACCAAGCGCGGCGAGAACGCGGAGGCGGGCGCGGGCGCGGCCCACATCTGAGGCGGGAAGCCCGGCGAACCTGACGGGTTTTCAACGGACTTCGCCTATCAGGGTGAAGAAGCTAAAGATTCCTCGCATCCGGTGCGCACCGCAGGCCACAGTGGTCACGCCCTCCCACACGGCATGTTCCTCGGGCAAGTTCGTACGGTGCGGAGGGTGACCGGTGCTGCGGCGCGCTGCCGGAGGGGGGCAGCGCGCCGACAGACTCGAGGATTAGGAAGCGCACCGGGGGTACCCGCTCGTTGAACCCCGAACAGACCCCGGGGTTCAGGGAGTTGATGATGGCGGGCTTCGGACACGGAACGCGCAGGTACCCCCGCTCACGTGGCCGCACGTGGTCACGGACCGGGCCGGATCGCGCAACGCTCGGAATCATCGGAACCATCTGCGCGGTCGCGGGTTTCTTTGTGCTGGGGATCATCCTCGGCCCCGTCGCGATCGTCTGCGGCTGGCTCGCAATGGGCCGCACCTGGGCACGCTCAGGTCCCATACCGGCCCTGGTCGCCCTGGTACTGGGCGCCATCGACACGCTCCTGGCGGTCATCTGGCTGGCAGGAGCGGCAACCCCGGGCAACGGTCTGTTCTGACCCGGGGCGAGTGAGGGAAGGGCCCCCGGCGGATGGGCCGGGGGCCCGCCCCATGGGCAGGGGGCGGCGCCCGTCCCGGAGAGAGCGGCACCTCGCAAGCGCGGGCAAGCGCCCCCGTGGCACCACCGTTCACGGCGTACCCGACGGCTCCCGCAACGCCGCCACCTCGGCCCGAAGCGCCCTCACTTCCTCCGTGAGCGCCTCGATGGCCTCCGTCTGCCGCCGCTCCTCCACGTCGTCCTTCTCGAACCGGGCAATGAACCACGCGGCGATATTCGCGGTCACCACACCCAGCAGGGCTATCCCGGCCAGCATCAGCCCGACGGCGATCATCCGCCCCAGCCCGGTGGTCGGCGCATGATCCCCGTACCCCACGGTCGTCATCGTCGTGAACGACCACCACACGGCGTCACCCAGCGTGCGGATGTTCCCGTTCGGCGAGTCCCGCTCCACCGAGAGCACGGCCAGCGACCCGAACATCAGCAACCCGATGACGGCACCCGCGACATACGTCGTCAGCTGGATCTGCGAGGCCATCCGTGCCCGCCGCCCGACGAGTATCAGCGTCGACACCATCCGCAGCAGCCGCAACGGCTGAAGCATCGGCAGCACGACCGCGCACAGGTCTATCCAGTGCGTCCGCACGAACTCCTTACGCCGCGGGGAGAGCCCCACGCGTACCAGATAGTCCGTGGCGAACGCCCCCCAGACCACCCACTCCACCACCGTGCACGCGGACGTCAGCGAGTGCCCCGCGGAGTGGTCCACGATCGGCACGGCATACGCGACGGCAAAAGCCACCGCGAGCGCCAGCAGGGGCCGTTGGGTGTACTGCTCCCAACGCCCCTGCGCCGTCTGTTGCTTCATGCCCGCATCGTAAAGAACGAGTAAGGGCGGCGAGACCATCTGGTCCCGCCGCCCTCACACCGGCCTCGGTGTTACGCGTCGCCGCCGGCAGCCCCGGGATCCGCAGCCGCAACATCCAGCAACTGATATCGGTCGATGGCCTGCTTCAGCACCGACCGGTCGACCTTCCCCTCCTTGGCCAGTTCCGTCAGCACCGCCACCACGATCGACTCCGCGTCGATGTGGAAGAACCGCCGAGCGGCCCCCCGCGTGTCGGCGAAGCCGAACCCATCGGCGCCCAGGGACTGGTAGGACCCCGGCACCCACCGGGCGATCTGGTCCGGAACCGCCCGCATCCAGTCGGAAACGGCCACGAAGGGCCCCTGCGCGCCCGACAGCTTCTGCGTCACGTACGGCACCCGCTGCTCCTCCTCGGGGTGCAGCAGGTTGTGCCGCTCGACCTCCACCGCCTCGCGCCGCAGCTCGTTCCAGGAGGTCGCCGACCAGACGTCGGCCTTGACGTTCCACTCCTCGGCGAGGATCTTCTGCGCCTCGACGGCCCAGGGCACGGCCACGCCGGACGCCATGATCTGCGCCGGAATCGACCCCGACGCTCCCTCGGAGAGCCGGTGGATGCCCTTGAGGATGCCCTCGACGTCCACGTTCGCAGGCTCGGCCGGGTGCTGGATGGGCTCGTTGTAGACGGTGAGGTAGTAGAAGACGTCCTCGCCGTGCGGGTGTTCCGCGTCCCCGCCGTACATCCGCCGCAGACCGTCCTGCACGATGTGCGCGATCTCGTACGAGTACGCCGGGTCGTAGGCGACACAGCCCGGGTTCGTCGAGGCGAGCAGCTGCGAGTGGCCGTCCGCGTGCTGCAGCCCCTCACCGGTCAGCGTCGTACGGCCGGCGGTCGCACCCAGTACGAAACCGCGCGCCAGCTGGTCGGACATCTGCCAGAACTGGTCACCGGTGCGCTGGAAACCGAACATCGAGTAGAAGACGTAGACCGGGATCAGCGGTTCGCCATGCGTGGCGTACGCCGAGCCCGCCGCGATCAGCGAGGCCGTGCAGCCCGCCTCGGAGATGCCGTCGTGCAGCATCTGGCCGGTCGGCGACTCCTTGTACGCGAGCAGCAGATCGCGGTCCACCGCCTCGTACTGCTGGCCGAGCGGATTGTAGATCTTCGCGCTCGGGAAGAAGGAGTCCATGCCGAACGTGCGGTACTCGTCCGGCGCGATCAGCACGAACCGCTTGCCGAGCTCCTTGTCCCGCATGAGGTCCTTGAGCAGCCGCACGAAAGCCATGGTGGTGGCGATCGACTGCTGACCGGAACCCTTCTTCACAGTCGCGTACGTCTTGTCGTCCGGGAGCGCGAGCGGCTTGGAGCGCACGACGCGTGTCGGGACGTAGCCTCCGCACTGCTTGCGGTGGTCGTGCATGTACTGGATCTCTTCCGAGTTCCGCCCCGGGTGGTAGTACGGCGGAAGCCCGCTCTCCAGGTCCTTGTCGGAGATCGGCAGGTGCAGCCGGTCGCGGAAGCGCTTGAGGTCGTCGACCGTCAGCTTCTTCATCTGGTGCGTGGCGTTGCGGCCCTCGAAGTTCGGGCCCAGCGTCCAGCCCTTGATCGTCTTGGCCAGGATCACCGTCGGCTGGCCCTTGTGCGCCTTGGCCGCCGAGAACGCCGCGAAGATCTTCTTGTGGTCGTGACCGCCACGGCCCAGGTGCAGGATCTGGTCGTCGGTCATGCCCTCGACCATCGCGCGCAGCCGCTGGTCGTCACCGAAGAAGTTCTCGCGGATGTACGCCCCGGACTCGGTGGCGTACGTCTGGAACTGGCCGTCCGGCGTCGTGTTCATCTTGTTGACGAGGATGCCGTCGCGGTCCTGCGCGAGCAGCGGGTCCCAGGAGCGGTCCCAGATCAGCTTGATCACGTTCCAGCCGGCGCCGCGGAACACCGACTCCAGCTCCTGGATGACCTTGCCGTTGCCGCGCACCGGGCCGTCGAGGCGCTGCAGATTGCAGTTGACGACGAAGGTCAGGTTGTCCAGGCCCTCACGGGCGGCGATGGTCAGCTGGCCGAGCGACTCCGGCTCGTCCATCTCGCCGTCGCCGAGGAACGCCCACACATGGGACTTCGACGTGTCGGCGATCCCGCGCGCGTGCATGTAGCGGTTCATCCGCGCCTGGTAGATCGCACCGATCGGGCCGAGGCCCATCGACACGGTCGGGAACTCCCAGAAGTCCGGCATCGAGCGCGGGTGCGGGTACGAGGACAGGCCGTAGGGAGCCTTCGACTTCTCCTGGCGGAAGCCGTCCAGCTGCTGCTCGCTGAGGCGGTCGAGCAGGAACGCGCGGGCGTAGATGCCCGGGGAGGCGTGGCCCTGGAAGAAGACCTGGTCGCCGCCGTCGCCCTCGTCCTTGCCGCGGAAGAAGTGGTTGAAGCCGACGTCGTAGAGGGACGCGGAGGAGGCGAAGGTGGCGATGTGGCCGCCGACGCCGATGCCGGGGCGCTGGGCGCGTGAGACCATGACCGCGGCGTTCCAGCGGGTCGCGTTCAGGACCTTGCGCTCGATCTCCTCGTTGCCGGGGAAGAACGGCTCGTCCTTGGTCGCGATCGTGTTGACGTAGTCCGTGCTGCGCATCTCGGGCACGGCCACGCGCTTCTCGCGGGCCCGCTCGATCAGCCGCAGCATCAGGTAGCGGGCCCGCTCACGGCCGCGCTCGTCGACTGCGGCGTCCAGGGAGTCGAGCCACTCCTGGGTTTCCTCGGGATCGAAGTCAGGAACCTGACTCGGAAGGCCGCCAATGATGATCGGGTTGCGATCGGATCCGGAAGCCACGCTGTTCCTTACCTGTCAGAGGGCTGCATTGAGCTGCTGTTCGGTACGCCTGCACCGTTCCCCATCGTGTACCTCGGGAAAGCAAACGTCATCTCTACTGAGAGGTAACCGAGACCTACGTCAGCTCCGGCTGGTTCCCAATGCCGCAAAGCGGGCAGAAGGGTGTGGTGTAGGTCACTTGTGGCGGCGATCTCATGCCTGGAGTTGCGGTGACACGGCCAGGATCGTCACCGTTTCGGCGGTCTGAACGGCCGGGTACTTGCGCGATCCGCCCCGCCCGTGTGGACTACGGCCAATGCTTCGCGCACGCGCGTGGCTGAGATACTCACCAAGACATGATCAGGAGGCAACCCGTGAGCGCGACCGCGGACCACGCGGAGACGAGCCCTGCCGTCAGGCTGGGGTTCCAGCCCGAGCAGGTGGTCCAGGAGATCGGCTACGACGACGACGTAGACCAGGAACTCCGCGAGGCCATTGAGCAGGTCATCGGCAGCGACCTTGTGGACGAGGACTACGACGACGTCGCCGATGCCGTGGTGCTCTGGTTCCGCGACGAGGACGGCGACCTGACCGATGTGCTGGTGGACGCCACCACGTACATCGAGGAGGGTGGCTCGATCCTGCTGCTGACGCCGAAGACCGGCCGCGACGGCTACGTGGAGCCGAGCGACATCTCCGAAGCCGCGACGACGGCGGGGCTGTCCGCCTCCAAGAGCGTCAGCGTGGGCAAGGACTGGAGCGGCAGCCGGCTGGTGACGCCGAAGGCCGCGAAGTCCAAGCGGTGACCGGCGGCCGCAGCGGCCGTGGCTGGGGGCTGCGCCCCCAGACCCCCCTTCCGGCCTGAACGGCCTCGTCCTCGAACGCCGGACGGGCTGAGGTGCTCAGCCCGTCCGGCGGCTTTCGGTGATCTCTGCGTAGGGTGGGAGCCACCCGAACAGCCCCACCGAAAGGGATGTATCCCGATGGCGATCCAGGTCGGCGACAAGGCCCCCGACTTCGAGCTCAAGGACAACCACGGCGCCACCGTGAAGCTCTCCGACTTCCGTGGCGGTGAGAACCCGAAGAACGTCGTCCTGCTCTTCTACCCCTTCGCCTTCACCGGTGTGTGCACCGGCGAGCTGTGCGAGGTGCGGGACAACCTGCCGCAGTTCTCCGACCGCGACACCCAGGTGCTCGCCGTCTCCAACGACTCCATCCACACCCTGCGTGTCTTCGCCGAGCAGGAGGGCCTCGAGTACCCGCTGCTGAGCGACTTCTGGCCGCACGGCGAGGTCTCCCGCGCCTACGGCGTCTTCGCCGAGGACAAGGGCTGCGCGGTGCGCGGCACCTTCGTCATCGACAAGGAGGGCGTGGTGCGCTGGACCGTCGTCAACGCGCTGCCGGACGCCCGCGATCTGAGCGAGTACGTGAAGGCGCTCGACACCCTGTGATTCTTCGGCTCCAAGCCATGCGTGGGGCGGGAACCCGTCACTAGGATCGACTCGTTGATCCGGTATCAAACGCACGGCGGGGCTCCCCGCCCCTGGACACCAATGGAGGACTCGTGGGAGTCAGCCTCAGCAAGGGCGGCAACGTATCGCTGACCAAGGAGGCCCCGGGCCTGACCGCGGTCATCGTCGGTCTGGGGTGGGACGTCCGCACCACGACCGGCACCGACTTCGACCTGGACGCCAGCGCGCTGCTGCTGAACTCCTCGGGCAAGGTCAGCAGCGACGCCAACTTCGTCTTCTTCAACAACCTCAAGAGCCCCGACGGCTCGGTCGAGCACACCGGCGACAACATCACCGGTGAGGGCGAGGGCGACGACGAGCAGATCAAGGTCAACCTCGCGGCCGTCCCGGCCGACATCGAGAAGATCGTCTTCCCGGTGTCGATCTACGACGCCGAGAACCGCCAGCAGTCCTTCGGCCAGGTCCGCAACGCGTTCATCCGCGTGGTGAACCAGGCCGGCGAGGCGGAGATCGCCCGGTACGACCTCTCCGAGGACGCCTCGACCGAGACCGCCATGGTCTTCGGCGAGCTGTACCGCAACGGCGCGGAGTGGAAGTTCCGCGCCATCGGCCAGGGCTACGCCTCGGGCCTGCGCGGCATCGCGCAGGACTTCGGCGTGAACGTCTGAGACCCGTCACCGGGTCTCGAACCGTCCGGCGCCGCACCGTTTGCGTACGGCGCCGGAAGGTTCCCCCTCTGGGGGAGTGCAGGACAACCAAAGAAGCACCATCTCGGGGAGGACCAGCATCATGGGCGTCACGCTCGCCAAGGGGGGCAATGTCTCCCTGTCCAAGGCCGCACCCAACCTGACCCAGGTGATGATCGGGCTCGGCTGGGACGCGCGCTCCACCACCGGAGCCCCGTTCGACCTCGACGCCAGCGCCCTGCTGTGCGGCGCAGGCAACCGGGTCCTGGGCGACGAGTACTTCGTCTTCTACAACCAGCTCAAGAGCCCCGAGGGCTCGGTGGAGCACACGGGCGACAACCTCACCGGTGAGGGCGAGGGCGACGACGAGTCGATCCTGGTCGACCTGACCCAGGTGCCGGCCCACTGCGAGAAGATCGTCTTCCCGGTCTCGATCCACATGGCCGACGAGCGCGCCCAGACCTTCGGACAGGTGAGCAACGCCTTCATCCGGGTCGTCAACCAGGCCGACGGCCAGGAGCTCGCGCGCTACGACCTCAGCGAGGACGCCTCCACCGAAACCGCGATGATCTTCGGCGAGCTCTACCGCTACCAGGGCGAATGGAAGTTCAGGGCGGTGGGTCAGGGGTACGCGTCGGGGCTGCGCGGCATCGCTCTAGACTTTGGGGTCAACGTTTCGTAAAGGCGAGTACGGCGCGGGGGAGAGACCCGTACCGATACGGATTGGGTAGCCAGTGCTTCTGAAAACCTTCGGCTGGTCGTTCGCGATTACCGCGGTCGGCCTGGCCGTCGCCGTCCTCTACGGGGGGTGGGAGGCCTTCGGCATCGTGGCGATCCTCTCCATCCTCGAGATCTCGCTGTCGTTCGACAACGCGGTGGTCAACGCCGGAATCCTGAAGAAGATGAACGCCTTCTGGCAGAAGATCTTCCTCACGGTCGGCGTCCTCATCGCGGTCTTCGGCATGCGGCTGGTCTTCCCGGTCGTCATCGTCGCGGTCACCGCCAAGAAGAGCCCCATCGACGCCGTCAACCTGGCCCTGACCGACAAGGACCAGTACCAGCAGCTCGTCACCGACGCCCACCCGGCGATCGCCGCCTTCGGTGGCATGTTCCTGCTGATGATCTTCCTCGACTTCATCTTCGAGGACCGGGACATCCAGTGGCTGCGCTGGATCGAGCGCCCGCTGGCCAAGCTCGGCAAGGTCGACATGCTGGCGGTCTGCATCGCCCTGGTCGTCCTGCTGATCACCTCCTTCACCTTCGCGGTCCACGCCCACCAGCACGGCGGCGCGCACGTCGACAAGGCGCAGACGGTGCTGGTCTCCGGCATCGCCGGTCTGATCACGTACATGGTCGTCGGCGGACTCTCCGGCTACTTCGAGGACAAGCTCGAGGAAGAGGAGGAGCGGGAGCACGAGGAGGAGGAAGAGGCCGCGCGCACCGGCAAGAAGCGCTCGGCGGTCGCCCTCGCCGGCCAGGCCGCGTTCTTCATGTTCCTCTACCTCGAGGTCCTCGACGCGTCCTTCTCCTTCGACGGTGTGATCGGCGCGTTCGCCATCACCAACGACATCGTGCTGATGGCGCTGGGTCTCGGCATCGGCGCCATGTACGTGCGTTCCCTGACCGTGTACCTGGTCCGCCAGGGCACCCTCGACGACTACGTCTACCTGGAGCACGGCGCGCACTACGCGATCGGCGCGCTGGCCGTGATCCTCATGGTCACCATCCAGTACCAGATCAACGAGGTCATCACCGGCCTCGTCGGTGTCATCCTGATCGGCTGGTCCTTCTGGTCCTCCGTGCGCCGCAACAAGGCCCTCGCGGAAGCCGAGGGAAAAGCGGCGGGCTCGGACGAGAAGACTGAGATCTCGTCCGGGGTGTGACGCACCTGCGGCTGAGGGAACGCTCTGTGCGGGGCGGCCGGTCTCCGGTCGCCCCGCCTGTTTTTCAAGTGGAGCCGGGTCCAGCGGGGCCCGGGTGAATCTGGGGGCGGGAATGGGTTTCTTGGACGGACTCTGGCGCGGACGCGAGGCCGACTTCGACTCGGGCAGCGCCGCCACCAACTCCATCGAGCTGACCAAACGGCACCACCAGGTCTCCCTCACCAAGCAGGGCGCCGCCACCGGGCATCTGCGCATCAACCTGAGCTGGCGGATGCGGACGTCCGACATCGGCGGCTCTCAGCGGGAGTCCCTGTGGCGGCACCCGTTCAAGGCGCTCAAGCCCCCGGAGGTCATGGGGCACAGCCAGAGCATGGTCAACGTCGACCTCGACCTGGCGTGCCTGTACGAGCTCCAGGACGGCACCAAGGGTGTCGTGCAGCCGCTCGGCAACTACTTCGGGGACGTCAACACACCGCCGTACGTCAAGCTCAGCGGTGACGACCGGTTCGGGTCGGCGTCCGGCGAGACGATGTACGTCAACCTCGACCACCGGGACGAGATCAAGCGGCTGCTGGTGTTCGTGTACATCTACGACCAGACGCCGGCGTTCGACCGTACGCACGCGATCGTGACGCTGTATCCCAGTAATGGGCCCCGGATCGAGATCCATCTTGATGAGCGGCATCCACAGGCTCGGTCGTGTGCGGTGGTGATGATCGAGAACGTGAAGGGGGAGCTGGTGGTGCGGCGTGAGGTGAAGTTCGTCTACGGGTTCCAGGCGGAGCTGGACCGGTTGTACGGGTGGGGGCTGCAGTGGGGGCGGGGGTACAAGTCCGCGGTGGAGCGGTAGGTGCCCCCTGGGAACTCGGCCTTGGGGGGCGCCTCCCTTACCGCCCGATGAACTGCGGGCCCTGCGGCGGCAGACGGAAATCCGGGTTCGGGGGCGGGTAGCCGTAGCCGGTGGAGGCTGCTGCCGGCTGGGGATAGCCGTAGGCGGGTTGGGTCGCGGGGGGCTGCTGGGGGTAGCCGTAGGCCGGTTGCGTGGGGACCGCGGTGGGCTGTTCCGGGGGGAGGGGCTGGGAGGGCTCGGGGGCGGGCTCCGACTCGTCCACCGAGATGCCGAACTCCGTGGCCAGGCCCTTCAGGCCGTCCGAGTAGCCCTCGCCCAGGGCCCGGAACTTCCACAGGTCGCCACGGCGGTACAACTCGCCGCAGATCAGGGCGGTCTCCTGGCCCGTCTGAGGCTTGATGTCGAAGAGGATCAGCGGCTCCTCGGCCGCGCTCGCCGCGTCGTACAGCAGGATGCGCAGTCCCTGTACGCGGTCGAAGGTGACGTCGTCCGCCGAAGCGACCAGAAGAATCCGGCTGACATCGGCCTCGACTCCGGCCAGATCTGTCTGGATCGTGTCGGTGAGGCCATCGGCGACCCGTTTCTTGCCGAGCCACCTCGCCTTCCCGGAGGGGTGCCGGGGCTGGTTGTAGAAGACGAAGTCCTCGTCGGAGCGCACACGACCGTCGGGGCCGAGGAGCAGCGCCGAGGCGTCGACGTCGGGGACCCCCTGCCCGGGCGTCCAGCGCAGCACGGCGCGTACCGTGGTGGCTTCGAGCGGGACGTTCGACCCCTTCAGCATCGCGTGCGTCATGCGGTCATCCTGCCCTCTCGGTCCTGATCACGACAACGCGGGGGTAGGGGCCCGCGGCCGGGTCGGCGGCTCGTCGAATCGCCGTCGACATGGCCGAGTTACCAGAAATTCATGCCCTGCGGGAACCCCTGACATGACTTTCTACGTACTATTACCGGCCACCCATTACCAATCCATAGCCTTACCTGGCGGCACGGGGGAGTTCTATGCGTCATTTCGGGCACATTGCCCCGGAGGTGCGGCAGCGCCTCTTCCATCAGGAGCCGTGCGAGTTCGGCACGGACTCCCCGGCCCGGCTGCTCTCCGCGGCCCTGGGCGCCACGCTCTACAGTCCGGCCACCAGGCCGCGGCTCGCCGACGACATCGTCAAGCAGGCCGGACTCGGCGTGGTCTCGATGGTGCTGTGCCTGGAGGACTCGATCGACGACGCGGACGTGGTCGCGGGGGAGGAGAACCTCGTCCGCCAGTTCGCCGACCTGGCCGGGCGGGAGAGAGCCGAGCTGCCGCTGCTGTTCGTCCGGGTCCGTACGCCCGAGCAGATCCCCGACCTCGTTCAGCGGCTCGGGGCGAGCGTGCGGCTGCTGTCCGGGTTCGTGATGCCCAAGTTCACCGAGGAGCGCGGGATCCCCTTCCTGGAGGCCCTGGCGAGCGCCGAGACCGCGAGCGGTCACCGGCTGTTCGCCATGCCGGTGCTGGAGTCGCCCGAGCTGCTCTACCGCGAGTCGCGGGTGGAGACCCTGGAGGGCATCGCCCGCGCCGTCGACAAGTACCGCGACCGCGTGCTCGCACTGCGCCTCGGCGTGACCGACTTCTGCTCCTCGTACGGCCTGCGCAGGGCCCCCGACATGACGGCGTACGACGTCCATGTCGTCGCCTCCGTGATCTCCGACGTGGTGAACCTGCTGGGGCGGGCCGACGGCACCGGGTTCACGGTGACCGGGCCGGTGTGGGAGTACTTCAGGGTCCCGGAGCGCATGTTCAAGCCGATGCTGCGGACCAGCCCCTTCCTCGAGGGGCAGGCCGTCGAGCTGCGCGAGAAACTGATTGAGCACGCCATGGACGGGCTGCTGCGGGAGATCTCCCTGGACCAGGCCAACGGCCTGCTGGGCAAGACCTGCATCCACCCCTCCCACGTACTGCCCGTACACGCGCTGTCCGTGGTCAGTCACGAAGAGTTCGGCGACGCCGCGGACATCCTGCGGCCCGAGCGGGGCGGCGGGGGTGTACTGAGGTCGGCGTACACCAACAAGATGAACGAGGTGAAGCCGCACCGCGCGTGGGCCGAGCGGACCATGCTGCGGGCCGAGGTGTTCGGCGTCGCCCGCGAGGACGTCAGCTTTGTGGATCTTCTCGCCGCGGGCATTCCCGGCTGAGCCGGACGATCTAGGTATCCAGGAGCCAGTGATCAACGCAGTGAACAACCCGGTCTGGTCCGGCACGTGGGTCGCCGAGCGGCTCGGTGTCGAACTCGTGGGCGACGACAAGCTGACCGACCTGTTGGGGCTGGCCCTGCGGCGCAATCCCAAGCGGGCGCATCTGCTGGTGTCCAATGTGCTCGGCAAGCATGTGCCGCAGTCGCCGTCCGTGGTGTACGGGTACGGGTTCGCGCTCGGCCGCCGGGTGCGGGAGCTGCTGGGCGCGCAGGAGGCCGCCCGCGCGGTCGTCCTCGGGTACGCGGAGACGGCGACGGGTCTTGGCCACTCGGTCGCCGACGGTGTGGGGCTCGCCCCGTATCTGCACTCCACGCGGCGTCCGGTCGCCTCGGTGGCCCCGGCGGGCGGCTTCGAGGAGTCGCATTCCCACGCCACCTCGCACCTGTTGCTGCCGGAGGATCCGGCGCTGCTGGTGGGGGACGGGCCGTTGGTGCTGGTCGACGACGAGTTCTCGACGGGCAATACGGTCCTGAACACCATCCGGGACCTTCACGGGCGGTACCCGCGGCGGCGGTACGTGGTGGTGGCCCTGGTCGACATGCGGTCAGCGGCGGATCTCGGGCGGCTGGAGGGTTTTGCGCGGGAGATCGGAGCGCGGGTCGACCTCGTGGCGGCCGCTTCCGGGACGGTGCGGTTGCCCTCCGGGGTGCTGGAGAGGGGGCAGGAGCTGGTTGCGCGGTACGAGGCAGACAGTGCCGCGATTGGTAGTCGGTCGTCTGCCGGATCGTCTGGGCTTGTCGCGCAGTTCCCCGCGCCCCTTGAGGGCGGTGCCGTCCAAGCCGAGTTCAGCCGCAACCCCCTAGGGGCGCGAGGAACTGCGCGATCAACCCCCACCGGCCCGCACTTCGAAGACAACGGCAACCACCCCCTGCACACCCGGGTGGACCTCTGCTGGCCCCGCGGCCTCCCCGACGGGGGCCGGCACGGCTTCACCCCGACCCACCGGGCCCGCCTGGAAAACGCCCTCCCCGCGATGGCCGCCCGCCTCGCGGAGGCACTCCCGACCGGCGCGCGCCGCGTGCTCGTGCTCGGGTTCGAGGAGCTGATGTACACGCCCCTCAGGCTCGCCCGCGAGCTGGAGCAGGTCGCCGACGCCGAGGTGCGGTACTCCACCACCACCCGCTCACCCGTCCTCGCGGTCGACGACCCCGGTTACGCGATACGCAGCCGCATAGTCTTCCCCGCCCACGACGAACCGGCCGACGGCCCCGGCCAGCGCTACGCCTACAACGTCGCCGGTGCCGGCTTCGACGCGGTGGTCGCCGTCGTCGACTCGGCCGCCGACACCCCCGAACTGCACGCGCCGGACGGCCTGTTGGCCCAGCTCGCCGCCCACACCCCGCAGGTCCTGCTGGCGGTCGTCCCCTCCTATGTGCCACAGCCCCTGTACGTTCCCGAAAGGCCCGCCATGCTGCCCGAGCCCCTTCGCGGCCCCGCCTTCTCCTCGTACCCGCCCGAGGAGGTCGGCTGGCTGCTGCAGGACCTCTCGGACGTGACGCTGGAGGCGCCGACCGAGGAACGGGAGGAGGCCATCCAGAGCGGCGGAGCGCACTACGCGGAGTCGCTGCCCGTGGAGTACCAGCCGAGCGAGCAGTACCAGGAGCTGTTCCACGCGGCGCTCGAGGAGTCCGCGGCGCGTCTCGCCCTGGCGGTCGGCGCCGTCACCGAGATCGTGCTGGCCGAGCGGTCGCCGCGGCCGGTGCTCGTCTCGCTGGCCCGCGCCGGTACACCCGTCGGGGTGCTGATGCGGCGCTGGGCCCAGTTCCGGCACGGCCTCGACCTGCCGCACTACGCCGTCTCGATCGTCCGCGGCCGCGGTATCGACGCCAACGCGCTGCGCTGGCTGGCCGCCCACCACGACCCCTCCGACGTCGTCTTCGTCGACGGCTGGACCGGCAAGGGCGCCATCACCCGCGAACTCGCCGACGCCATCAAGGAGTTCGAGGCCTCCGACGGCATCACCGGCTTTGACCCGGAGATCGCGGTGCTGGCCGACCCGGGCTCCTGCGTGCGCACGTACGGCACGCGGGAGGACTTCCTCATACCCTCGGCCTGCCTCAACTCGACCGTCTCGGGCCTGATCTCGCGGACCGTACTGCGCGCCGATCTGGTCGGCCCGCACGACTTCCACGGCGCCAAGTTCTACCGCGAACTCGCCGGGACCGATGTCTCCGTGGAGTTCCTGGACGCCGTCGCAGCCCGCTTCCCGGAGGTCGCGGACGCCGTCGCCACGCAGGTCAAGGAGCTGCTGTCCGGCGACCGCGAGCCGACCTGGGAGGGCTGGGCCGCGGTCGAGCGGATCAGCGAGGAGTACGGCATCCACGACGTGAACCTCGTCAAGCCCGGCGTCGGCGAGACCACCCGCGTGCTGCTGCGCCGGGTGCCCTGGAAGATCCTGGCGCGGGCCGGAGCGGGTGCCGACCTGGACCACGTACGGCTGCTCGCCGAGCAGAGAGGGGTACCGGTGGAAGAGGTGGCCGAACTGCCGTACACCTGCGTGGGGCTGATCCACCCCAAGTACACGCGGGGCGCCACGGGCGCCGACGGCAAGGCGGTGACGGTCTGATGCCGGTGCTGGTGGCGAGCGACCTCGACCGCACGCTCATCTACTCCTCCGCGGCCCTCGCGCTGACCATGCCGGACGCGCGGGCGCCCCGGCTGCTCTGCGTCGAGGTGCACGAGAGCAGGCCGCTGTCGTTCATGACGGAGACCGCGGCCGGCCTGCTGACCGACCTGGGCGACGCGGCGGTCTTCGTACCGACGACGACGCGCACCCGCAAGCAGTACCAGCGCATCAACCTGCCGGGCCCGGCGCCGAAGTACGCGATCTGCGCCAACGGCGGCCATCTGATGGTGGACGGCGTCTCCGACCTCGACTGGCATGCGCAGGTGACGGCACGGCTGTCGGAGCAGTGCGCGCCGCTGGACGAGGTGCGGGAACAGCTGCTGGCCACGGCGGATCCGGCGTGGGTGCGCAAGCACCGGGTCGCCGAGGACCTCTTCGCCTATCTCGTCGTCGAGCGGGAGCTGCTGCCCGAGGAGTGGGTCAAGGAACTCGCGGTCTGGGCGGAGAACCGCGGCTGGACGGTGTCACTGCAGGGCCGCAAGATCTACGCCGTCCCGAAGCCGCTGACCAAGAGCGCGGCGATGCACGAGGTCGCCCGCCGCACCGGCGCGTCCCTCACCCTGGCCGCAGGCGACTCCCTGCTCGACGCCGACCTGCTGCTGGCCGCCGACCGCGCTTGGCGCCCGGGCCACGGCGAACTGGCCGACGCGGACTGGACGGCCCCGACGATCAGCGCGCTGCCCGAGCGGGGCGTGCTGGCGGGCGAGCGGATCCTCCGGGAGTTCTTGAAGGCGACCCGCACGACAGCCGCCCTTTAGGGGCGCGGGCCCACCTAGCCGCAACACCCTCCACCACAACACCCGCCGCCCGCTGCCTTGGGCGCCGCGGCGGGTGCACTGGCCGTACCGCCCACAGCCACCGTCGACAACAACTTCACCGTGTCGTCATGCCCCGCGGGGCACGTCGCCGGGTCGGAGGACTGAGCCATCGGCCGGCTCAGTTCGAACGTGTCGCCGCAACTCCGGCAGCGGTACTCATAGCGAGGCATGAGACCAGGTTAGCGGCGGCGCGACCCGACGAGTGTGATCCAAGTCACGCGCCCATCATGTTATCTACTGCTCGGTATGTGATCGTTCCTGTCGGATTCTCGTGTGGAGAAGCTGCGAAGATCGTTGATATTTTCCGCTGGTGACCGGGACAGCACAGCGCAGTGGCCGGCGGGCCGACCACCGCCGTCCACGCCGCCGACGGGCGTCGACGAAGTGGTTTGCCCGGGCGGCGTTATGCCGCCTCCGCCCCGCCTATCCGCGCCCCGGCCGCACCGGCCGGCGCCGCTGGCTGCCGTCCTGGCGACAGTTACTCGGCGGCTTCGCGGCATCGACCGGTCTGGCCGCCCTGTCCTTGACCGTCGCCTACGCCGCCACCGACATCCCGCGGAACCTGAACAGCTACGCCACCCAGCAGGACACCGTCTACTTCTGGTCCGACGGCACACCCATGGCCCGTACCGGATGGGTGCGGCGGCAGGCGATGCCGCTGAAGGACATACCCGAGGACGTGCGCCGGGCCGTGCTCGCGGCGGAGAACGAGAGCTTCTACTCCGACCCCGGCATCTCCTTCAAGGGCCTCTTCCGCGCCCTGTGGAGGACCGTCGGCGAGGGGGTCACCGAGGGCGGCTCGACGATCACGCAGCAGTACGCCAAGGGTATCCAGCGCGCGGCCCAGGCCTACTACGGCACGGACGTCACCCACCTGAACGCCAGTCAGTCCGCCTTCCTCGCCTCGCTGTTGAAGGGTGCCGGGCTCTACGGCCCCACCCTCTCCAGGGCCAACCACAAGCGTGCCGTGGAGCGTTGGTCCTGGATCCTCGACCGGATGGTCGAGACCGGCAAGCTGTCGCCGGCCGAACGGGCCACGTACAAGAAGTTCCCCGAGCCGCTCAAGACCGCCCGGGCGTACGACACCGGCAAGCAGAGCGACTACCTGGTCGAGCTGGCGCAGCAGTATGCCAAGAAGGCCGCGCACCTCTCGGACCAGCAGTTCGACCTCGGCGGCTACCAGATCTACACCACCTTCGACCGCGAACGGGAGACCGCCCTCACCGACGCCGTCGCCAAGGGCCGCAGCCGGGCGAAGAAGGAGAAGCCCGAGGCCGCGAGGACCGTGCACTACGGCGCCGCCTCCGTCGCCACCGACGGCCGGATCCTCGCCGTGCACGGCGGCCCCGACCACCGTGCCCAGGGCTTCAACGAGTCCAACGCGGCCACCGTGCAGGCCGGTTCGGCCTTTCTGCCGTTCGTCTACGCGGCCGGTCTGGAGCACGGCGTCCGCAAGACGCGCGGCGGACCCGTCACCCGGATCACCCCGCAGACCGTGTACGACGGTGACAGCGGTGTCGCCGTCACCACGCCCGAAGGCCCGTACTGGGACCGCAGCGGCAAGAAGGTCACCGCCCACAACGACGACGGGAAGTCCTACGGGCCCATCAGTCTCGGCAAGGCGCTCGCCCGGTCCGTGAACACGCCGTTCATGCAGCTCGGCATGGACACCGGCCTGAACGAGGTGCGCGAGACGGCCATCGCGGCCGGGCTGCTGCCGTCCAGCCTGGGCCCCCAGGTGCCCGCGCTCTCCCTGGGCAGCTCCACACCCAGCGCCATCCGGATGGCCGGCGGCTACGCCACCTTCGCCGCGGCCGGGAAGCACACCGAGCCGTACTCGGTGCGCCGTATCACCCACAACGGCGCGGAGGTCCGGCTGAGCACCCCCACCGCGCGCCGCGCGATCGGCGCCGAGGTGGCCGAGCAGGTCTCCCAAGCGCTCACGGACTCCCTCAACGCCGCCCATCCCGCCGTCTCCACCGCGACCGCAGCCGGCAAGTCGGGCACCACCGCCGACGACACCGCCGCCTGGTACACGGGCACCGCGCAGGCCGTGTCGACCGCGGTCGTCGTCTACCGCATGGACCTGGCCGGCTCCCTGGACCCACTGCCGCTGAACGGAATCGCCGGAACGCCCGCCGGCAGCGTCCCGTTCGCCATCTGGTCGGGCGCCATGGGCCTCGACTGACCGCCGAGACCCGCACCACACCCCCCACCCCCCTCGCAGAATGAGCACCGCATGCCCCAGGAACGCCGCATGCCCGGCATGAAACCGCCCACCGGCCGACGTCGCGGAGAGCCCGACAGCCGCACCACCCGGCTGGGGTTCACGACCCTGGCACCCTTCCTGATGGTGGCCTCGCTGGTCGCCGCCTCCCTGATCCTGACCCGCCAGGACCACACTCAGCCCGCCGGCGAAACCGGCAGGAGCCCCAAGGCCGCCGCCCACAGACCCACCCCGGCACCCGTCTGGGACGGCAGGACCAGGATCCTCGGCGACGGCTCCACCTCCGACACCGGCCCGCAGCCAGGCGAGTTGAAGGCCGAACCCCTCAAGCCGGGCCAGAAACCGCCCCAGTTCGTCGTCTTCTCCTGGGACGGCGCACTGGAGGGCAGCGACCATCTCTTCTCCCACTACCGGGAGCTGGCGAAGAAGTACGACGCCCACATGACGTTCTTCCTCACCGGCATCTACCTGCTGCCCAAGAACAAGGCGAAGCTCTACCACCCGCCCCAGCACCCGGCAGGCTCCGCCGCCATCGACTACGCCACCGACGACCACATCCGCACCACCCTGGAACAGCTGCGCCTCGCCTACCAGGACGGCAACGAGATCGGCACCCACTTCAACGGCCACTTCTGCGGCAGGAAGGGCGGCGGCGACTGGAGCGTCGACGAGTGGAAGAGCGAGATCGACCAGTTCTACGCCTTCGTCGAGAAGTGGAAGACCAACACCGGCTTCGCGGACGTCCCCGCCCTGCCCTTCGACTTCAAGAAGGAGGTCACCGGCGGCCGCGCCCCCTGCCTGGAGGGCCAGAACAACCTCCTCAGGGCCGTCAAGAGCTACGGCTGGCGCTACGACGCCTCCTCCACCGGCGACTTCCAGATCTGGCCCACCAAGAAGAACGGCGTCTGGGACTTCCCGCTGCAGCTGCTCCCGTACTCGGGCACCGGCTACCAGGGCCTGTCGATGGACTTCAACTTCCTCTACAACCAGTCCGACGGCGCGACCCACGGCAACCCCGCCGACTACCCCCAGTGGGAGAAGCAGACCGTCGCCTCCTACATGAACGGCTTCAACCGCGTCTACTACGGCAGCCGCGCCCCGCTGTTCATCGGCAACCACTTCGAGGACTGGAACGGCGGCATCTACATGAAGGCCGTCGACCAGATCATCAAGAACGTCTGCACGAAGAAGGGCGTCCAATGCGTGTCCTTCAAGGAACTGGCCGACTGGCTGGACGTGCAGAAGCCGCAGACCTTGGCAGGACTGCGCGCCCTGGACCCCGCGCAGTCGCCCGCCTGGTCGACGGTCGTGAAGTGAACCACCCCCCACCGCAGGGAGAAAACCCCTTGAGACCCAGCAAGTCCGGTGCGAGCAGAGCCCGCTGCACGGCCGTCGCGGCCATGTCCCTCTCCGCCGCCCTGCTCCCGCTGTCCGCCGCCCACGCGGCTGGGGAAGCCCCGGCGCCCGTCCTCACCGCGGCCACCACCGACGCCTTCGGCCGCATCGCCGACGCCGTGCTCACCGACCGCACCGCCGCCCTGGTCGAAGGATCCCCGTCCGGCCGTACGTCCCTGAAGGCGACCGGCGGCGTGCGGCTGACGGCCGCGCTGGCCGCCTCCGAGGCCAACGCCGTGACCTCCCTGCACGGCACCCGCTCCCGGCTCGCCGCACTCGGCGAGGCCTACACCGCCGCCGACACCAGGGTCACCGTCGACAGCACCCGCCTGCACGGCCGCACGGCCACGGTCCGCGTCACCGAGAACACCACACTGACGTACGCGAAGATACGCGGCGACGAACCCGCCACCACGCGCTTCACCGCCCACCACCAGCTCACCTTCACCGCCCGCCCGGACGGCACCTGGCAGCTCACCCGCGAACGCCTCACCGACCGGGGTCCCCGTCCCGTCAACGAGCCCGCCCCGGCGAGCAGGGCCACCCCCGTCCGCCCCGGCGCCGTCATCGACGCGCCCCGGTCGGCCACCGCCTACCCCGCCCCCGCGAACCCCAAGAACCTCGGCACGGGTACGCCGTACGACTACGCGGCGATGGCGACGTACGCCGAGAAGTACTGGAAGAACTACAACACCGCCTACCGCCGCTACAACAACGCCGGCGGCGACTGCACCAACTACCTCAGCCAGTCCCTCCACGCCGGCGGCTGGAAGGTCACCAGCTCGGCCGAGGACTACGGCACCTGGTACTCCGGCACGTCGAGCGACTCCGACACCTGGATCGGCGTCAACGAGTGGTCCGGGTTCACCCAGACCGCGAAGTGCACGAAGGCGCCGGCGGTCGCTGGCCGGCCTGATCGCTTCCTACCCGAACTCGGCGTACTACGCCTACCGCAGTTAGCAGACAGATGTGAGGGGGCGGCGGCTCAGTGGGCGCCGCCGCGCTCCTCCCGGATCTGTGAGACGACCCGGGCCACCGTCTCGCGCACCGCCTCCGTCTCCGTGAGGAAGTGCCAGTAGTCCGGGTGGCGGCCCTCCAGGCCGGCGATCGCGCGCTCCAGGCGGGCCACCGAGTCGTCCAGCGGGCGGGCGTGCCGCGGATCCGGCGTCGACCGGCCCGTCATCGCCAGCCGCTGGGCGTCGCGGATCGCGAACCGCGTACGGTCGATCTCCTGCTGCGGGTCCTTCTGTACGGCGTTCAGCCGCTGCAGCCGGTCCCGCGCCGCCGACACGGACTCGTCCGTCGTGTTCAGCAGCGCCCGCACCGTCGACAGCAGCGAGGTCGCGTCCGGCCAGCGCTGGGCGTCCCGCGCGGCCTGCGCCTCCTTCAGCTTCAGCTCCGCCTGGCGCACGTTCTCCGCGGCCTGCTCCGGCACCTGCTGCAGGTCCTGCCAGCAATCCGCCACGAACCGCCGCCGCAGCTCGCTCAGCACCGGAGCGACCTGCCCGGCACGCGTGGTGAGCGCCTGCGCGCGCGTCCGCAGCGAGACGAGCCGGTGGTCGATGTCGGCCGCCTTCTGCGGCAGCCGCTCGGCCTCCACCCGGATCGCCTCGGCCTCCCGCGCCACCCGCTCGGCCCGCTCCAGGGTCTGCGGCACCCCGTGCTGCCCGGCACCCTGGTTGAGCTTGGTCAGCTCGGGGCCGAGGGCGGCGAGACGGGCCGCGAGATCGTCCGCCCTGAGCTTCGTCTCCCGTACGGCATCCAACGCGTTCGAAGCGGCGAGCAGCCCCTGCCGTGCCCGTTCCACCGCCGGAGCCACCCGGGCCAGCTGGGTCTCCGCCTTGCCGAGCAGCGGCCCGAGACTGTCGCCGAAACGATCCAGCTCCCGCTTGACGTTCGCCAGATCGTCCTTGGCCCTGGTCAGCTCGGTGCGCGCGTGTGCCGCGACCGACGCCTCCAGATCGTCCCGGTCCAGATCGTGCGCGTCGACGGCCTCGATATAGCGGTGGCTGGCCTCGTCGATCCGCCGCCCCAGCGCCTCGAAGTCGGACACGGCCCGCCGGGCGGCAGGAGTGTCGTCGACGGCCGTGATCGTCTCGATCGAGATCCGCAGATCGCGCTGGGCGGTGTCCAGCTCGTAGAACGCGGCCGCAGCGGCGTCCTTCGCGGCCTGCGCCTCGGCCCGCTGACTCTCGGCCCGCCCCCCGAACCAGCGCCGGGTGCCTCCGCCGGCGAACGCGGCGGGCAGCGCCAGCGCGGCGACGAGGGGCAGGGCGACAAGGGTGAAGACATCCCTCATCGCCTGGCGGGGTGCACCCGGCACCGACGGCGAGTACGGCTTCGAAGGTGTCGCCGTCACATCCCTCTCCCGTGCTGTCATCCGTCCTGGCCGGTGCCTCGTCTCATTCTCCCACCGGTTAAGGACGAACACACGGGCCGGTTAGTTCGCGGTCTTCGGGGTGACTTTGCCGTCACCGCCGTGCGCGGACACCACGTGCGAGCTGGAGTCGGACCGCGGCACGGCCACATCCACCGAGCCGTCACCCGTCCCGGTCGTCACCCGGTACGTGGCTCTCGGCAGCGCGACGGTGACCGAACCGTCATGACTGCGGGCGTCCACCAGGTCGACCTTCCCCGCCGGATTCCTGGGCCAACCCCCGCACGAACCGGCTCCCGATACGGGTTTGCAGGGCACTGCCTCGGGCAAGGTAGGCTGTCGACTCGTCTCGGGTGCGTAGCTCAGGGGTAGAGCGCCTGCCTTACAAGCAGGATGTCGGCGGTTCGAAACCGTCCGCGCCCACGTCGTCGAGAAGACCCCGGCCATTTGGCCGGGGTCTTCTTCGCTCACTCCTCGCGTGCGTGCTTCAGCCTCATACGGGCATCCACCCGCTCCCCGGTCGTGACCTCCGCCCAGAAGCGGTGTGTGCTGACGAAGATGGCGAGTTCGTGTTCGCGCTGTCGGAGCTTCTCCACCTCGGCCTGTTCGTCGGCCGTCCAGCCGGGGGAGGCGGGGCGCTCCACCTTGCGCCAGCCGCCTGTGTCGCTGAAGCCGTCCAGGGGCTCGACCGACCAGGGCAGCCGCTTGAGCAGGGCCGACAGCTCCGAACGGACCTGATGCAGCTCCTCCTGACCGGCGAGGAGGTCACTCGGAAAGTCGTAGGTCGTAGCCACAGCGCAATGCTACGCCTGTTCGAATTTGGGATGCGAGTTCCTTCTGTGGGTTCATGCGTATGTGTGAGACACGGTCGAGCACCCGCCCCCCGGCCCCGTTTGACCTTGACACGGTGACAAGGCCTTCACTGCTTGCCGAGGAGGTGGTCCCGGTGGCCATGACGAGGCAGGACACGGATGCGCTACGGGTGATCCAGGGGCTGGAGGACGCTCGTTCGTCCGTGCGGCTGCGGGCGGCTCTGGCGGCCGGTACGACGCCCGATCCGCGCTTCTTCGACAAGCTCGTCGAGCGATGCGCGATCGAGCCCGAATTCTTCGTACGGGACATGCTGACCTGGGCGCTCACCCGCCACCCGGTGTCCATGACGCTCCCCGGGCTGCTGCGTGAAGTCCGCTCGGAGCATGCGCGGGCACGGAGCCAGGCGCTGCATACGCTGTCCAAGATCGGGGACCGGCGGGCGTGGCCGGCGATCACACGGGAGCTGCTGTCCGACGCCGACGACGAGGTGGCGCGGAGCGCCTGGCGGGCCGCGGTGGTGCTCGTGCCGCACGGCGAGGAGGCCGCCTTGGCCGCGGTGCTGGCGACGCAGCTGGGGCGCGGTGAGCGGGAGACGCAGCTGAGTCTCAGCCGGGCGCTGGTCGCACTGGGCGAGGTGGTTCTGCCGGTGCTGCGTACAGCGACGACGGCTCCCGACCCGCGCATGCGCGCGCACGCGCTCGCCACGGAACGGCTGCTGCGCGACCCGGACGCCGGATTCGAGTTCGCGATCGAGGAGGCGAAGCGCATCCTGGTGCTCGGCGGCTCCGGCCAGGAGGGATGAACAGGAGGGACGACAGGAAGTGTTGATCGGTGAGGTGGCGCAGCGGTCCGGGGTCAGTGCCCGCATGCTCAGGCATTACGAGTCGCTCGGCCTGGTGCGGCCCTCGGGCCGTACGGGCTCCGGCTATCGGGAGTACTCCGGCGAGGACATCCGGCGGATCTTCCACATCGAGAGCCTGCGGTCGCTGGGGCTGACGCTGCGTGAGATCGGGCGTGCACTCGACGATCCCGGCTTCGCGCCCTCGGCGCTGGTGGACGGCCTCATCCGTCAGACGCGCCAACGCCTCGCGGCCGAGACGGAATTGCTCACACGGCTCCGCCGGATCGATGCGGCGGAACCCGCCGGCTGGGAGGACGTACTCCAGGTCGTTGCGCTCCTCCAGGCGCTCGGGTCGAAGAGCGCCGACGCGCGCCAGCGGGCTGCCCTTTCCTCGGTCGACGAGGTTTCGGTGCCGGTGGAGGCCCTGGTCGAGGCGGTGCTGCGGGAGACGGAGCCGAACGTCGCCGGAGCCCTTCGATGGGCGCTGGCGCGATCGGGCGACGGTGCTCCGGCGCTGCTCGCGGAGGGCCTTGGCTCACCGGTGGCCGTGGTGCGGGAACGTGCCGTTCGGTCCCTCGCCGAAATGCCCGGCGACGAGGCTGTGGCGCGGCTGCGCGACGCCCTCGCCGACTCCGACGCCGCGGTCCGCGGGTATGCGGCTCTGGCGCTCGGGGCACGTGGAGGGGCCGAAGCGGTCCCGACGCTCATCGACATGGTCGTGGAGGGCAGGAACGACACCGACGCGGCCGACGCGCTGAGCGTGCTGGCGAGCGACACCGCGACGGCGGACCGGATCGCCACCGGCCTCGTCGACCGCCTCGCCCACCACACCATCGAAGCGCCCGCCCGCGGACGACTGACCCAGGCGCTGGCGGACATCCCGGGGCCCACGGCGTCACGCGCCCTCGTGGAGCTGTCGCAGGACGGGGACCGCGCCGTTGCGCTGACGGCGACGTACCTTCTTCGGCTGCGCGATGCGCGGTGACGGATTTCCCCGCACCTGCTGGTCGGGAGGGATTGTCAGACCCTCGTCCTAGTCTGAGGAGCATGGAGATCGCGGACGGGGACAACGACATCGGGGCGGTTCGGCTGGAGCGCTGGGGTGAGGGGGACTTCTGGCTGCTGCGGAGATCCAACAGCCTTGAGATGACCGGGCACTTGGGCGGGCCCGAGAGCGAGGAGAAGCTTCAGGCGCGGCATCGGCGGTATCTGGCGGGGGAGCCGGGGTGCATGTACCGCGTCACGCTTGCGGGCAGTGGGGAGACCGTCGGGTCGATCGGGTTCTGGGAGCGGGAGTGGCGTGGGGAGACGGTGTGGGAGACCGGGTGGGGGGTGCTGCCCGAGTTTCAGGGGCGGGGACTGGCGACCGAGGCCGCCCGCGCCGTCGTGGAGGCGGCGCGGGCGTATGGGGGACACCGGTTTCTGCATGCGTTCCCGAGCGTCGATCACCCGGCGTCGAACCGGGTCTGCCGCCGGGCCGGGTTCACCCTCGTCGGGAGCGTCGACTTCGAGTACCCCAAGGGGCATTGGATGACGTCGAACGACTGGAGGGTGGAACTGGCCGACGGCTGACACCCGCCGGATGACAGGCGGTCACCTCACTTGGTGGTGGTCTCCAACTCCCTTACCACCTCTGCCGTTACGGGCACGGGCACTCCATGCCGCGCCGCCGCGCGCAGCAACGCCCCGCCGATCGCGTCCAGTTCGAGCGGGCGGCCCGCCTCGGCGTCGCGCTGCATGGACGACTTGGTCCGGGGTGGGAAGGCGTCGTACCGGGCGAGTGCCTGTGCGGGATCGGCAGGGGCCCCGCATGCGCGGCTGACCGCGGCCGTCTCCGCCACGAGGGCCGTCAACTCGTCGCGGTGCTGCGTGCGTATGTCACCCAGCGGGACCGCGTACCGGGTCGTGAGCAGCGCGAACGGCGCCAGGAACGACATCTTCGCCCACAGCGCCGCCGCCTCGTCGTCGAGTACGCGGGTTGCCGGGCCCGCGGAGTCGAGGGCCTGGGCCAGGGAGTCCAGCCGGTCGCGGTCCACTCGCGCGCCGGTCAGGTCGATCTCGGCGAAGGGGCTGCCGTGCTCGATCACTCCCGCCGCGACCCGGGTCGACTCGACGCGGATGACCGCGGGGGCGATCAGATCGGGGCGGTAGCGGGCGCGCAGGGTGACCGGGTGTTCGACGCCGTTCAGGAACGGTACGAGGAGGGCGTCGCCGAGGGCCGTGGGCGGGACGCGGTCGAGGGCGGCGTCCAGGGAGGTGTGCTTGACGGCGACCAGGCACGCGTCGACCGGCTCCCGCAGGGCGGTGTCCGCGTCCACCCGGGCCGTGAAGTCGCCGAACAGGCCGCTGCGGACGCTGATCCCCTCCGTACGCAGCGTCGCGGCGGTGGTCTCGCCGGCCAGGCAGATCACGCGGTGGCCGGCGCGGGACAGCAGCCCGGCGAGCAGGCCGCCGATGCCGCCGGGGCCGAGGACGGCAACAGTGAGTTCGTTCGCCATGATTTCGTCGTTCCCTTCGTCGGTCGGCCCCGGAGCGGTGGCCGCCTCGCAACGGATCATTCCAGGCGCGGTGGAAGTGCGTGAGACTGGTTCCATGTGCCGGAGCATCAAGACACTTCGCCCGCCCGCGTTGCCCGAAGAGGCGACGGAGGAAGAGATCAGGGCTGCGGCCCTGCAGTTCGTGCGGAAGGTGTCCGGCTTTCGGGCGCCGGCCGCCCATAACCGGGAGGTTTTCGACCGCGCCGTCGAGGCGGTTGCCGAGGCTACGGCCGAGTTGTTGGCCGGGCTTGAGGTGCGGGGGCAGAAGGCGTCCGCCTAGCTTTGGCGGCTGCATGCGGCTCCGCCGTGGGGGCTACGGGTCCTCGTTCGTGTGCGGCTGCGTCGGGGGCTGGTCGCGCCCGCGCGGCGGAGCCGCATATCGATACAGCCCCGCGCCCCTTTGGGGCGCTCCGGGACTCGGCGGTGTCGCAGCAGGCTCTACGACGCCTTCGCCGGGCGGCGCATCACATACGCCGCTCCTGCCCCTGCTCCGAACAGTGCCAGGACCGAGACCGCCGTGGCGACCCATGTCGTGCCCAGCCACTGGCCGCCGTAGTAGCCGAGCGCCACGCTGTACGTCGCCCAGGTCAGGCCTGCCAGGGCGGACCAGGGGAGGAAGTCGCGGGCGCGGCGGTGGGCCGCGCCCGCGCCGAGGGAGACGACCGAGCGGCCGGCCGGGGCGAACCGGGCCAGGATGACCAGGGCGCCGCCGCCACGGGCCAGGGCGGCGCCGAGACGTTCCTGCGCGGTGGTCAGCCGGCGGGAGCGGGCGATGGCGCGGTCCAGGCGTTCGCCGCCGCGCCAGGCCAGTCGGTACGCCACCAGGTCGCCGACGACCGAGGCGATGGCGGCGCAGAGCGTCAGGCCCAGGATGTCGGGGACCGCGTGCGGTACCTGGCCGCTCGCCGAGCCCGCGGCCGCCGCCGTGGCGGCCGTGATCACCAGCACGCCGCTCGGCAGAAGCGGCACGAACACGTCGAGCAGGACCGACAACGCCACCATGGCGTAGATCCATGGGCTGCCGGTCAGCAGCTCCACACTCTCCAGCACCGCGAACTCCCCGTGACTCCCCCGTGGACCGGACCGTGCCGCGAACGTCGCGAGGGAGCGGCAAGGGCGGCCATGACAGCCATACAGCGTACGCCCGGGCTGTGACGGGAGATTCATGGGGGGCGCGTGGGATCGGCACAGGACGTTCACACGGGCGCGCCGGTCCCTCGGGCGGTCAAGGGACCGGCGCACTCGATCAGGCAGCGACCGGCGTCTGCTCCGCCGCCTGCTTGCTCTGTGCAGTGGAGCGCTTCGCGAACAGCTGGTCCAGGCCGAAGGCGCCGGATCCGGTGAAGACCAGCAGCAGAAGGGCCCAGCAGAACGTTGCCGCGGCCTCGCCGCCGTTCTCGATCGGCCACAGGGCGTTCGGCTGGTGCACCTTGAAGTAGGCGTACGCCATCGAGCCGGAGGCTATGAACGCGGCGCCACGCGTGCCGAGGCCGAGCAGCACGAGGGAACCGCCGACGAGCTCGATGACGCCCGCGTACCAGAACGGCCAGGTGCCGGTCGGGACGGTGCCACCGTTGGTGCCGGGCGCGCCGCCGAGGACACCGAAGAGCTTGGCGGCGCCGTGGCAGGCGATGAGCAGGCCGATGACGATGCGGAACAGTCCGAGCACGTACGGCTGTGCGTTGTTGAGGCGAGCAGTCATGTGGGGGGTTACTCCTTCGGTCGGGCCGGTCCGGGGCGGACCGGTCGAGGGGGACGAGCCGAGCGAGTAATTCACCGTAGGTCTGCCCAATCAATGCTTGCAAGTTCAACATTCGGCCATTGATCCGCTTCCGCTTCCGGCTCCGTTTCACCCGCAGCCGCACGTAGCAGGGCTCTGGCGACAGCGTCCGCGTCCGAAAGCGTGACCGAATCCACTCCCGGCCGGGCTCCTGCCGCCGTCACCCAGTGCACGCCCTCCGTGGGCACACCGAAGGCGAACCGCCTTGAATGCGGGCGACCTTGACGGTCCATCAGACGATAGGGCCGCTCCGTCACGTCCAGCCCCCCGGTCTCGTAGCCGTCGACGGAATGCGGCCTGCACTGTCCCGTCTTCAGCAGCCGGGCGAGGAGTTCGTCCGCGGTGCGTCGCAGATCCGGTTCCGGTAGGCGGGCCTCTATGAGGGTGGTCACACGCACCGCCGACCCCGGCACCTCGGGCGAGCGTGCCACCCACGCCCCCTGCTCGGGCCGCACCTCGAGCCGTGGCCCGAGCACCTCCACCACCCCCGCCTCCACCAGCGCGGCCAGCTCCTCGATGCGCCGCCGGGGCGGGCCGATGGAGAGGAAGGCGTTGAGCGGGGTGTACCAGCGGTCCAGGTGCTCTCGGCGGGAGACGCCGGTGAGGCCGCCGTGGTCGACGATCAGCCGCAGCTCGTTGCGCAGGTCGCGCAGCACGTCCAGGGCCGCCTTGAGCGGGCCGTCCACATTGCCGAGCGCGGCCTGCGTCGCGTCCTCGCGCAGATACGCCAGCAGCCACGCCCGCCACTCCCGCCGATGCGTGAACTGTCCTTCCGTATACGGCCGGGAGATCCGGTCCCAGCTCCAGCGGTCGGCCGCCGGGACGCCGAACTCGTCGAGTACGTACGCCTCTTGGGGATCGCGGTGGGGCACGGCGAGGAAGTGGTCCGCGAAGTCCTTCCGGCCGGTGAGCGCCGCGTAGTAGACCGTCTCCACCTCCTTCGCCACCAGCGGCCATATCTCGGTGAGGAAGTCGGGCGCCTCACCGGAGTCCGCGCGCTTGCGGAAGCCCGCGATCACCTCCGGGGTGAGGACGAGCGGGGTGTGCCGGCCGTACGGCCCTTTCGCGTTGTCGCCACGCGCCTGGTACGGGATGCCGCGCCGGGAGCCGGCGTACAGGCGCGGTTCTCGGCCGGAGGGGACGTAGCGCAGACCGCGGCGGCCGGGGACGAACCGGCCGCCGCGGCCCGTGGTCAACAGGGCCGTGTGGTCGAAGAAGTTGAGGCCCAGACCGCGCAGCAGCACCGGTTCGCCGGGGGCTATGGGGGAGAGGTCGACGTCGGCCGGGTTGGCGGGCGGGAAGTGGAGCAGCCCGTGGCGGTCGGCGTGGTCCGCGAGGCGGCGCTGCTCCGCGTCCGCGGCGGCCGGGAGGTGGCCCTGGGCGAGGACGACGGCGGACAGGCCGGTCAGGGTGCGGCCGTCGTCGAGGGTGAGGGTCTGGTGGCCGTCGGGCGCGTCGTCCAGCCGTACGGCTCGCGCCCGGTGGGTCTCGACGCGTACGGCGGGCGGGGCCTCGCGCACCACCTTCGCGAACACCCACTCCAGGTAGTGGCCGTATTGGGCGCGGGTCGGGTACGCGTCCGCGCCCAGCTCGCCGGCCGCCCACTCGTACAGGCTGGGGCCCGGCCGGACCGGTCCCGAGCAGTCCACGCTGTCGTCGGTGAACAGGGTCACCTGGCAGGCCACGGTGTTCATCAGCAGCTCGGGGGACTGGGTGGTGCGCCATACGCTGCCGGGGCCGGGCGGTGCGGGATCGACGACGTGGACGGTCAGTCGTACGCCCCGCGGGAGGAGTTCCGGCGCGGAGGCGCAGAGACGTTCCAGGACGCTGGTGCCGCGCGGTCCGGCGCCGACCACGGCAAGGGAGACGGTCGGGTGTTCTGCGAGCGGTGCAGACAAGGGGGGACTCCGGGCGTGGGGGGCGCGTGGCAGCAAAACCGCCGGAACGGAAGCGGACGGTCCGCCTCATCATTGCCGTCACGCGCCACGGAATCCAACGCACGTCCCAGACACCCCGTTTGACCCTCATGTGTCCGTCATGTGCTGGTTGCTGTGCTGCTACATGTGCTGCTTCATGCGGGGGTGAGGGTGGACTCCTCCACGGTCTTCAGCACCCGGTTCGGTTGTGCCTGGTCCAGCCGCAGCCGCGCCGAGCGGCCCTTCAGCGTCAGTGTCATCAGCTGGTTGCCGAACCAGGGGCCGCCCTTCTTGCGCCAGTCGACCGGCGGCCGCTCGCACCGCCCGTGCCGGGCGAAGCGCCTGCCCAGGGCGCGGGCCGCCGCACTCCAGCCGAAGCGGAAGCCGATCCGGATCGACAGCGGGACGGAGTTGTGGACGGGCGAGCAGGTCAGCTGCAGGACGCGGGCGTCCGGGGCGGTGGAGGGCCAGACCGGCTCGGCCACATACGCGTGGTGCACGTCCCCCGACAGGACGAGCACCGTCGCCGGCGCCTCCGCCCCCGAACCGGCCTCGGCGATCAGCCCGGTCAGCGCGGTGAAGGAGGCCGGAAAGGCCGCCCAGTGCTCCAGGTCGGCCCGCCGCCGCAGATCCTCCCCGAACCGTGCCCAGCGCGCCCCGCGCTCGCCCCGGCACAGCGCCGCGTTCCATGCCTCGGCCTCGTGCACCAGATGCGGCAGCAGCCACGGCAGGGAGGTGCCGATGAGGAGGTGGTCGTACGACCCGCGGTCCGTCAGGGCCTGCTCGCGCAGCCACTCGGTCTCCCCGGGGTCGAGCATCGCCCGGTCGTCCTCGTCCAGGACGCGGGCCGCCCGGGTGTCCACCATCAGCAGCCGCACGCGGCCGAAGTCGCGCCGGTAGCTCCAGCGTACGGCGGGCGGGTCGGCGTCGGCCTTGCAGGCGAAGGCGCGCAACTCGTCCGTGCCGTCGGGCAGTTCGCGTACGGACGCGTACAGCGGATCGGCCGCCAGCTCGGCCGGCGAGAGGTTCCCCAGATGCTGGTGCACCCAGTACGACATCAGGCCGCTCAGCAGCCGCTCCCGCCACCAGGGGGTGGCCCGCATGTCCTCCAGCCAGGCGGCGGAGGTGTTCCAGTCGTCGATGACGTCGTGGTCGTCGAAGATCATGCAACTCGGCACGGTGGACAGCAGCCAGCGCACCTCGGGGTCGAGCCAGGACTCGTAGTAGAGGCGGGTGTACTCCTCGTAGTCCGCGACCTCGTTGCCCGGCGGGTCGCTCAGGTCGCGGCGGGCGGCCAGCCAGCGGCGGGTCGCCTCGGAGGTCTCGTCGGCGTACACCTGGTCGCCCAACAGCAGCAGCACGTCCGGCCGTTCGCCGTCCGGATCGGCCGCGATGCGCGCGGCGAGGGTGTCCAGGGCGTCGGGTCCCACCGGGTCGTGCTCATCCGGGGGCGGGGCGGCCCAGCGGCAGGAGCCGAAGGCGACGCGGACACCGTCGCCGTCGTGCGGGGTGCGGATGACGGAGGGCGGGAACCTCCGCGGGGAGCCGGCCGCGGCGGGCGGCGGCCACACGGGCGTGCCGTCGAGGAGGACGTCGTACGGCGTGGTCGTGCCCGGTGTGAGCCCGGTGACCGGCACGAGGGCGTAGTGATGGCCCGCGACCTGGAAGGTGCGGGCCTCGCCGCGGGCGCCGTCCGCGCAGCGCACCTCGGCGGTGCACGGACGGCTCGCCTCGACCCAGACGGTCGCGGACGAGCCGTCGGCATACCTCAGCAGTGGACCCAGGCGCAGTTCGGCCACGTCATGCCCGCCCTTTCATTGGTCGGGCTCGCCTTCGGAGCGCCTCAGCCGGCGTCGCGCCCCTTCGGCTCGCCTCCTCCGTCGCCCCGTACGGTACGGAACGACGGGGGTCGGCGGGGAGGTTCCTTTACAGAATCCGCCGCAACATCCGCCGGATCAGCAGCCGGAGAGGTAGCTGGTCAGCGCGGACTTCTCGGCGGAGTCGACCGAGAGGTCGTAGTAGTACTTCACCTGGACCCAGGCGCGGACGTAGGTGCAGACGTACGCGGAGCGGGTGGGCACCCACTCGGCCGGGTCCTGGTCGCTCTTGGAGCGGTTGGAACTCGCGGAGACGGCGATCAGCTGCGGGCGGGTGACGTCGTTGGCGAACGCCTGGCGCCGGGCGGTGGTCCACCCGCTGGCCCCGGAGTCCCAGGCCTCGGCGAGCGGGACCAGGTGGTCGATGTCGAAGGTGCTGGGGTCGGTGGTGGTGACCCCGTCGTACTGCGAGTACCAGGAACCGCTGGTGGCGGTGCAGGCGGAGTTGGTGACGACGTTGCTGCCGTCCCGCTTGATGACGTACTCGCGGGTGTTGCAGGTCCCCGAGATCGTGATCCAGGTCGGGAACAGATCGCGGTCGTAGCCCGTGCGGTCCTCGGTCGCCACGGTGAGCGAGGCGAGGTAGGTGCGGGCGGTGGCGGCGCTGACCGGGGTGGGCAGCGCGGCGGAGGCGGCCGGACTGTTGAGAAGTCCGGCGGAGGCTATGAGTCCGGTAAGAGCCGCGAGTATGCTGAGCCGTCGACGCGCGTAGAACTTCGGCATGCGAACTCCCTTGGGGTATGCGGGCGTTGGGGTGCGAGCAGGGGAATGCTCGCGGCGCCGTGTTGCCGAGAGGTGAGCGTTCGGTAAGAAGCTAATGTCGCGTACATGACACGACAAGGTTTACGGCTGAACTTTCGCTCGCGCGGCGGTCGCGTACGATGGGCGGTGCAGAAGGGGAGTAGCTCTTCGCCGGACCGTCGACATACTGCTCAGCTCGTCTGAGCCGGCGCCCGGAGGCAGGCCTCGCACGCGGGGCCGGCCAGCGAGACCTTCGGCAAAGCAGTGCACATCTGTGTCTTCCGCTGTGTGCTGCCGTGCCGAGGTGTCGTATCGCAGTCACAGCACTCTCGGCGGGGCGGCCCCGACCGATTGAGGAACCTTGATCAGCTTCACCGTCACGGCGCTGGTGTTCGGCGTCGTCTTCCTTGCCGAACTGCCGGACAAGACCGCGCTCGCCGGGCTGGTGCTCGGCACCCGCTACCGCGCCTCATACGTCTTCGCCGGCGTGGCCGCGGCGTTCGCGCTGCATGTCGCGCTGGCCGTGGCCGCCGGAAGCGTGCTCACCCTGCTGCCCCAGCAGATCGTCCACGCGCTCACCGGCGTCCTCTTCCTGGGCGGCGCGGCGGTCCTGCTGATGAGGAAGGGCGAGGACGAGGAGGAGATCCGCAAGCCCGAGAACCAGTCCTTCTGGAAGGTCGCGAGCACCGGGTTCATGCTCATCCTGGTCGCCGAGTTCGGGGACCTGACCCAGATCATGACCGCGAACCTCGCGGCCCGTTACGACGACCCGCTCTCCGTGGGCCTCGGAGCGGTACTGGCGCTGTGGGCCGTGGCCGGGCTCGGGATCGTCGGCGGGAAGGCCCTGATGAAGCGGGTGCCGCTGGCCCTCATCACCAAGGTCGCGGCGCTGCTGATGCTGGCGCTCGGCGTGTGGAGCCTGTGGGAGGCGGTCGCCGGGTGAGCCGGACACCGGGCGGGCAGGGCGCCGGGCGAGCTGAACACCGGGTGAACTGTCTCCGGGTGCACTGGCGGATGCCGGGCGTGTTTTGTACCGTGGAGAAACAAAGTGGCTCCCGCCCGTTTTCCCTGACCGGCGGGCGGGGCCGCCTTGTTTCCTTCTTCGCGCCTTGGAGCTGCCGATGACGGTCACCACCGTGCCCACCGTCCTCACCGCCCGCGCCCTCCTGCTGGACATGGACGGCACCCTCGTGAACTCCGACGCCGTCGTCGAGCGCATCTGGCGCCGCTGGTCCGAGCGGCACGGGCTGGACGCCGACGAGGTCATGAAGGTGGTGCACGGACGCCAGGGCCATGCCTCGATGGCGCTGCTGCTGCCCGACCGGCCCATGGAGCAGAACCTCGCCGACAACGCGCGCATGCTCGCCGAGGAGACGGCGGATGTGGACGGTGTCGTGGCGATCCCCGGCGCGCCCGAGTTCCTCGCCTCGCTGCGGGGGCTGCCGCACGCTCTGGTGACGTCGGCGGACCTGGCTCTCGCCACGGCTCGGATGGGGGCGGCGGGGCTGGCGCTTCCCGAGGTGCGGGTGACGGCTGAGTCGGTGGGGGCGAGCAAGCCGGATCCCGAGGGGTTTTTGAAGGGGGCGGCTGAATTGGGGGTCGAGCCGGGCGCGTGTGTTGTCTTTGAGGATTCCGCTGCGGGGATCGAAGCCGGGCGGGCTGCGGGGATGCGGGTGGTGGGGGTGGGGGCTCGGGCGGATCTGTACGAGCCGGATGTGGTGGTGCCGGATCTGACGCGTGTGCGGGTCGAAGGTGTGGCGGGTGGGGGGATTCGGCTGTACGTCGGGTGACCTGTGCCCGGGGGTTGCGGTCGGGGGCGGGGTGCGCAGCCCGGCGGTGCGGGTGCCGCCTGCGCCCACCCGTGCCGCCCTTGGCGGCACGATTGCCCGCAGGCTACGGCGGCCTAGTGGCAGCCCGCAGGCTGTGGTGTTTTCAGCCCGTCCGGCGTTTGAGGACGAGGCCGTTCAGGCCGACAGCGGGGGTCTGGGGGCGGCAGCCCCCGGTGGCCCCACCGCCGGGTGCCTTCGCAGCGTCACGGCTGTGTCGTCTCCGACTCCAGCCGCGCCCGCGTCGCCGCCCCGTAGACCCCCAGCTCGTCCTCTGTGATCCCCCGCGCCCACTGGTATCGGCTGACCGCGTCCTCGACGCCCTCGTCGTAGTGGCCGCCCGGCTCTCCCGTGTAGAGCCCGAGCTGGGTCAGGCGCAGCTCGAGTTCGACGACCTCGGGGCCCTCGGAGCCGCGGCGCAGGACGGGCGGTGCCGACGGGCGGCTGTCGCTCGCTCCGATGCTGGCGCTTGCCGTGGCCGACTGCGGGGTCCGGGCCGGCTCCGCCGAGCGGGACGGGCTCGGCGAGGCGCTCGTCGCCGACGGGGACGGCGAGAGCGACGGGCTCGCACTGCGCACCGGTGCCGGCGGTGCGGGCCGTACCGACGTGGCGTTCTTCGACGGCGACGCGGACTCCGAGCTCGGCGACACGTCCGGCACGCTCGCCCGTACGTCGTCGGGCAGCGCGGTGTCCCGCGTCGGCGCCTCGTACGAGAACAGCCCGCTCGCCATACCGGCCGCCGTCATCACCGCGACGACCGCCCCGCCGACACCGAGCAGCACGATGCGGCGTCTGCGGCGCCCCCTGCCCGTCGCGTCGTCCTCGTCGTACGGCTCCTCGGCGCCCTCCGTGCCCGCGCCCTCGAACAGGCGCAGATCGCCGGCGCCCGGCGGCTCGGCGCCCACCGCTCGTAACGGCATGGTCGCCTCGACCGCAGGTGCCGGAGGAGGTGCCACGGGCTCGCTTTCCGCGCCCTCCAGCTCGACATACGGCCGTATCCGCAGCGGGTCGAAGTCCTCCGCGGCGGCCTGTTCGGCCGTACGGGCCGCGCGCAGGGCGTCGGACGCCCGTTGAGTGCAGCCGCAGGACGGTGTGTTGTCCGCCCCTCTGGGCGCTCCGCACTCCGGGCACTGGTGACCTGTCGGGTCTGTCACGCGTTCGTCCCTCCCTTCACGCTCCCCTCGCGAACTTCAGAGGTTATCCAGATCATCTTCACGGCGCGCCCGCAGCCCCCGGAATATCGGGTTCCAACAGGACTCAACAGGCCATAACCGGTCACACCGATCACCATGGACGTGTAACGAGAGCCGCTGGAGGTCTTCATGGCCGGGGATGCGCACGGTATGACGGGCGATGTGCGAGACGCACAGGCATCCGCGAAGCCCCCGCAGCGGGGCAGCGCCGCCCAGGAGCACGTGTCCGGCAACGTACTCGTGTCGATCGGCGCCCTGCTCCTCGGGATGCTGCTCGCCGCCCTCGACCAGACCATCGTGTCGACCGCGCTGCCCACCATCGTCAGCGACCTCGGCGGCCTCGAGCATCTGTCCTGGGTGGTCACCGCGTATCTGCTGGCGTCGACCGCCGCGACCCCGCTGTGGGGCAAGCTCGGTGACCAGTACGGGCGGAAGCGGCTGTTCCAGACCGCGATCGTGATGTTCCTCATCGGTTCCGCACTCTGCGGAATGGCGCAGAACATGCCCCAGCTGATCGCGTTCCGGGCGGTGCAGGGCCTGGGCGGCGGCGGGTTGATGGTGCTGTCGATGGCGATCGTCGGGGATGTCGTCCCGCCGCGTGAACGCGGCCGCTACCAGGGCCTGTTCGGGGCCGTCTTCGGTGCGACGAGCGTACTGGGGCCGCTGCTCGGCGGGCTGTTCACCGAACACCTCAGCTGGCGCTGGGTCTTCTACGTCAACCTTCCCGTCGGCGTCGTCGCCCTCGCCGTGATCGCGACCGCCCTGCGCATCCCGCGACGGACCGCGCGGCACGTCATCGACTACCTCGGCACCTTCCTCATCGCCGCGGTCGCCACCTGTCTGATCCTGGTCGCCTCCCTGGGCGGCACCACCTGGGGCTGGGGTTCGACGCAGATCGCCGGGCTGATCCTGCTGGGCGTCGCACTGGCCGTCGTGTTCGTGGCCGTGGAGCGGAGGGCCGCCGAACCCGTCCTGCCGCTCAAGCTGTTCCGCATCCGCACCTTCGCCCTGTCCGCGGTCATCAGCTTCATCGTCGGCTTCGCCATGTTCGGCGCGATGACCTATCTGCCGACCTTCCTCCAGGTCGTCCAGGGCGTGACGCCGACCATGTCCGGTGTGCACATGCTGCCGATGGTGTTCGGCATGCTGCTGTCGTCCACCACGTCCGGCCAGATCGTCAGCCGCACCGGGCGCTGGAAGGTCTTCCCGATCGCGGGCACGGGCGTCACCACCCTCGGCCTGCTGCTCCTCCACCGGCTCGACGAGCACAGCTCCACGGCCGAGATGAGCGTCTACTTCTTCGTCTTCGGCCTCGGACTCGGCCTGGTCATGCAGGTGCTGGTCCTCATCGTGCAGAACGCCGTCTCGTACGAGGATCTCGGCGTCGCCACCTCGGGCGCGACCTTCTTCCGCTCGATCGGGGCCTCCTTCGGTGTGGCGATCTTCGGCACGGTCTTCGCGAGCCGCCTCGGCGACAAGCTGACGGACGCCTTCCGCGGCGTCCGGCTCCCCGCCGGTGTCTCCGCGGACGCCCTCAAGTCCGACCCGCGCGGCATCGGCACCCTGCCACCCGCCCTGCGCGGGCCCGCCCTGCACGCCTACGCGGCGTCCATCACCGACGTCTTCCTGTACGCCGCCCCCGTCGCCCTCCTCGGCTTCGTGCTGGCCTGGTTCCTCAAGGAGGACAAGCTGCGCGGCTCCGTCACGGCGCCCGACGTCACGGAGACCCTGGCCAGCAATCCCGTCCAGCGGTCCTCGTACGACGAGGTGTGCCGCGCGCTGTCGCTGCTGGGCACGCGGGAGGGCCGGCGCGAGGTCTACGCGAAGATCACCGAACGGGCGGGCTACGACCTGCTGCCCGCGGCGAGCTGGCTGCTGCTGCGCATCAAGAAGCACGGGTGGGCGGAACCGGCCGTGCTCGCCGAGCGCAGCACGGTGCCGCTCCAGGTCGTCATGGATGCGGCCCGGCAGGTCGAGGAGCGGCGCCTCGCCATCCGGGAGGGCCTCGACATGGTCCTCACCGACCAGGGCCTGGTGGTGGCCGAGAGGCTCGCGCAGGCCCGTGAGGAGTCGCTCGCGGAGCTGCTCGGCGACTGGTGGGGCCCGGACCGGCCGACCGACCTGAACCGGCTGGTCAAGGAGTTGAACGACGAGATGTGCGGCTCGGACCAGGAGCAGCCGCACAAGGAGTCGGCGGCGAAGGTCAGTTGAGGCTCTTGCGGAACCAGTGCTCGGCGTACATGTCGTCGTTGTGCGGCCCGGTCTCCGTGTAGCCGAGCCGTGCGTACAGGGCGCGGGCCTCGGTGAGGTCGCTTCGGGTGTCGAGGATCAACTCGTCGGCGCCGAGGTCTCGGGCGGCCTCCTCGGCGGCGCCCACGAGGAGCGCGGCCCCGCCCTTGCCGCGCATCGCCTCGTACACGAAGACCCGGGTGAGCTCGGCGGTCGTGGCGTCCAGCAGCCGTACGCCCGCGGACCCGGCGGGCTCGCCGCCGTGGCGTGCGACCAGCAAGCGCCCTGTCGGCGGGGCGAGTTCGGCACCGGAGTTGGCCGCGATCTCCCGCTCCAGCTCGGCCGGATCGGTCCGCCGCCCCTCGTGCAGGAGGTAGTAGCGGTCGCTGACCTCCGTGTAGTACGCCCGCCAAAGGGCGGCGGCCGCGGGGGAGTCGACGGGTTCCGGGGCGATCGTCCAGGTCATCCGGTCATTGTGCGGGGACGGTGTGCGGGGCACGCAACCGAATATGGGTGACCCCCGGCGAGTCCAGGACCTGGGTCTTCTCCCACTCGATGTGCTGGTCGCCCAGGTCGTCGAAGAGCCGGCGGCCCCCGCAGGCGAGGACCGGCACGATGTGCAGGAGGAGCTCGTCCAGCCATCCCGCGCGGATGAACTGCTGCACCAGGTCCGCGCCGCCCGCCAGCGACACGTCCTTGTCCCCGGCCGCTTCCCTGGCCAGCTCCAGCGCCCGCTCCGGGCCCTCGGTGACGAAGTGGAAGGTGGTGCCGCCCTTCTTCACCAGCGCCTCGCGGGCGTGGTGGGTGACGACGTACACCGGCGCGTGGAAGGGCGGCTCCTCACCCCACGGGTCCTCGCCGGTGATGTACATGCCGTGCCCCATCACGACCGCGCCGGGCCGGATGACATGCTCGGCGATCAGATCGTCGTCCGGTCCGGTCTCCCCGCCCCGCATCCCCTGCATCTGCCGGAACGTCCGCAGCCCGTACACCCACGAGTGCAGCCGCTCCCCGCCGATCCCGAGCGGGTGCTCACGCCCCGACTCGGGCCCCGCGATGTACCCGTCGAGCGACATGGCCAGCCGTGCGATGACCTCACCCATGACAACCTCCTCAGCGCGCCTGCGTACCTCTGTACCCCTGCGTCGATCGGCGGCCCGCGGAATCGACACACCGCTCGCATGAATCCGGGGCCCTGGGCCCCGCGCGGTTTCCGGCGGGCATCCCTGCCCCTGGCATGCGGCGACGCCGGGAGCCCTCGTCCGCCGTTTGAGGGGTGGCTGGTGGGCAACCCGGTCGAGGAACCGGCCCGAGGGGCCGACACACCGGAAGGCACCCATGTCCACAGGCATGATCATTGCTCTGATCGTGATCGTGGCGGCCGTGGTCGTTGTCGCGGCCGTCCTCACTTCGCGTGCCCGGGGCGGATACGGCGGCCGGGACCTGAAGCGGCGCTTCGGGCCCGAGTACGACCGGACGCTGGCCCGGCACGACGGAGACACCAAAGCAGCCGAGCGTGAGCTCGCGGAGCGCGTGCAGCGGCACGGATCGCTGCGCGAGCAGCCGCTGGACCCGGCACGGCGCGAGGAGTTCGCGGCCCGCTGGACGGCCGCGCAGGAGCGCTTCGTCGACGCGCCGCGGGAAGCGGTCACCGAGGCGGACCGGCTGCTCGCGGAGCTCGCCGCCCTCCGCGGCTTCCCCGACGACAGCCACTACGAGGAACAGCTCGCCGCCCTCTCCGTCCACCACGCCGACCACGTCCACGGCTACCGGCACGTCCACCGTGTCGCCCGCGTGGGCGTGAGCGGGCAGGACGTCGACCGGGTCGACACGGAGGAGATGCGCGAGGCGATGGTCGAGGCCCGGGCCCTCTTCGAGGACCTGACCGCCCCGCCCCGCCGCACCGAGAAGGCCCCGGCGTCCACCGCCGGCCGCACCAAGGCCCACCGGCACGAGAGCCGCGGCCATCTGCCCTGGGCCCTCAACCGACGTCATGTGAAGGGGAGTTGAGCGACATGACGGACGCGACGACCGGCCCCGCGGCCGAAGGCGCCGAGGCCGAGGACAGGACGAACCGCACCACGGTGACGCCCACCCCGCACGAGGTGACGGAGGAGGCAGGCCAGGGTGAGGCCCGCGAGGGCACCGCTTCCGGTCCGCCCACGGGAACTCCCGGCACCACAGCGCCCACCGGCGGCCGTCTTCTCCCGCAGGACGAGTGCGACAAGCTGGATCTCCGTCTTCGCCAGGCGGTCTCCGGGTTCGTGGACGGCCCCCGGGACTCCGTCGAGGAGGCCGACCATGTGGTCGAGGAGATCGCCGGGCGGTTCACCGAGGCCCTGACCCGGCGTCGCCGCACCCTGCGCATGTCCTGGCAGGACGGCGAGGACACCGAACAACTCCGGCTGGCCCTGCGGGACTACCGCAACCTGGCGGAGCGACTCCTACACGGGTGACCCGTTCGAAGTACCCGAAGTACCCGAAGTACCCGTACCCCTCTCCGCATCCCTCGCATCCCTCGCCGTCGCCCGGCGCTCCCGCCACTCCCGTACGACCTCCTCGACGTCGTACGGCTTCATCCCGAGCGGGGGGCCGGGCGGCGGCTTGAACATCATGTCGCGGATCTTGACGTTGACGTCGGTGACGAGCTTCCGCGCGATCCGCTCCGAGGGCGCCGCATACGCCGCCGCCAGCGCGTCCTCGGCCTCCTTGCGCAGGGCGAGCGTCGGTGGCAGCACGGACAGGCCCTCGCGGGCCATCTTCTGCTTGATCCACCACAGTTCGTCGTACGAGGTGTCGGTACCGGCGGGCAACGGCTTTCCCGCGCCGGGCAGTTGGGCGAACTCGCCGCGCCTTTCGGCATCACGGATCTGTTTGTCGACCCAGGACTCGAACGGCACACCCGGTGGCTTTCGCTCGGTCATGACTCCATTGTGCCGGACGCGGCATGCCCGGGCGATTTATCATGCGGCCGCCGTGTTAGGACACTTCAAGAGGAGCAGCGCGTGCTCGAACTGACCATGGCCACCGTCTCCGGGGCGGAAGAGGGGGCCACGGCCGGCATGCTCATGGCCGACGCACCCAGTGAGCCCGGCGCCGTGCTGCGGGTGGGCCGGGACACCTCCGTGTGCCGCCTTGTGACGCCCGACGACTGGCTGTTCATCTCCCGGGTCCACCTGGAGTTCCTGTGCGGCCCCGAGGGGACCTGGCAGCTGACCTGGCTGCGCGGCTCACAGCCCGACCCGTCCTCCGAGGTCCGGCTGATCGTCGGGGAGTACGCGCAGCCGCTCGCCTACGGCGGGACCGTGGCGCTGCCCAGAGGCGGCAGCGGCGAGGTCGTCGTCCAGGACCGCACCGCCCCGCGCAGCGTCAACGTCGGCTTCTACCACGAGTTCTGACCCCATAGCCCGGGCCGTGAGGGCTACGCCAGCACGCGCGCCAGTGCCAAGCCGTCGTAGCCCTTGCCGCCCACCGTCTGGATCGCCGTGCCGCTCAGCCGCGGGTGCGAGCCGATCAGCTCGACGGCGGCGCGGCTGCCCAGCACGTCGGGCGACTTGCTGTCCGCGTCGGCGACCCGGCCGCCGCGTACGACGTTGTCCACGACGATCAGGCTGCCCGCGCTGGTGAGTCTGAGGGCCCACTCCACGTAGTGCGGGTTGTTGACCTTGTCGGCGTCGATGAAGACCAGGTCGAAGGGGGGCGGGTTCTCGTCGGCCAGCTTGGGCAGCGACTCCAGGGCGGGCCCGACCCGCACCTCGACGATCCGCTCGAGACCCGCCCGCGCGATGTTGCGGCAGGCGACCTCGGCGTGCTTGGCGCTGTACTCGAGCGAGATCAGCCGGCCGTCCTCGGGCAGCGCGCGGGCCAGCCAGATGGTGCTGTAGCCGCCGAGGGTGCCGATCTCCAGGATGCTGCGGGCGCCCTGGATCTGGGCGAGGAGCTGCAGGAACTTGCCCTGGAGCGGGGTGACCGCGATCTGCGGGAGCTCGGCGGCGTCGCTGTCGCGGAGGGCCGCTTCGAGCGCTTCGTCGTTCCGTGAGAGGTGGGTGGTGAAGTACTCGTCCACGTCGTCCCAGAGCTGCGACTCGCTCATTCGCTGTGCCTTCCGTGTGACTGTTTAGCGCTTCTAACTAGCTGCCCTAATGAATATAGCCGCGGGCCGCTGCCCCGTCAGGGAGATCATGGCGGCCGGGTTCAGCTGATCGGTGGAGGCGCGTGCGCAGCCGGTCCTCGTGGATCGCCTGCTGGAACGGGGTGCCCGCGGCCGACTCGGCCGGCGGGCCCGACCTCGCTTTGACCCGTCCGCCGCCATTCCCCGAAGTCTGCGTGCCGCCGTGGACGGGGCTTCACCCGGTACGGGGGCCGTGGCGGTTCCGGCGGCGACCCCATATCGGGCGCACTATGGTCATCCCGACAAATGGAGCGAAAGCATCAGGTGAACGTGGAGCACAGCGGGCGACCGGCGGAAACCTTCGAAGCGACAGCCGTCGATGGAGCTCCCAGACGCCTGCATGTGGTCCGCCTCGGCCTGTGGCTCGTCGCGGCCGTGCTCGCCGTACGCCAGGTGGCCGTCGTCCGCAGTACCCCCAGGACCGAACGGCTGACGGATCTGGAGACCTGGGTCGGCCCCCACGGCGTCCTGCATGTGAAGGGATCGCTGTACGACTCGACGCGGTTCACCGGCACACCGTTCGGCGGGCTGGTCCTCAAGCCCCTCACCCGGGCAGCCGAACAGGCCCTCGGCTGGGGCTGGACCTTCGGCACACTGCTGCTGGTGGTCGCGCTCGGCCTGATCGCGGCCCGTGCGCTGCCGCAGCCGGCGAGCCGCCGGACCTCCCTGCTCGCCGCGCCGCTCGCGATCAGCCTGCTGATGCTGTCCCTGCCGGTGCGCAACACGCTGTGGCTCGGACAGACCAGCATCATCCCGGTCCTGCTGGTGCTGCTCGGCTGCTTCGTCGTCCGGGGCGAGCGCGCCGGTGGTCTGCTGATCGGGCTCGCGGCCGCCCTCCAGCCGACCGTGCTGCTCTTCGCCCCGCTGCTGTGGTTCACCGGGCGCCGCCGCGCCGCGGCCTCCACCGGGCTCACGTTCGCCGCCTGCACGGTGCTGGCGTGGGCCGCGATGCCGCACGACTCGTCGACCTACTGGGTGCACCACATCGCCGGCGCCGGCCTCGGCGGCAGGGCCGACGACCTCGCCAACCAGTCCCTGCACGGCGCGCTGCTGCGGCTCGGACTCTCGGGCCCTGTGGAGATCGTCCTGTTCTTCGCGCTGGGCACGGCGGTCGCCGTACTCGGGGTGCGCCGCGCGGTGCGCTACGCGCGCGACGGACAACTGCTCCTCGCGGTCGCCGTCACCGGCTGCGCGGCGATCGCGGCGTCGCCGACCGCCTGGCAGCACCAGCTGCTGTGGGTGCTGCTCGCGGTGGTCGGACGGGTCGGCAAGCGGGCCTCCGACCGGTATGTGTGGCCGGTCGCCGTCATCCTGGTGATGACGCTGCCGGCGGACATGCTGCTGCCGCACCTGGAGCCGCTGTACCCGCTGCAGGACAACAGGGTGCTGGTCGCCGCTCTCGCCGCGGCCACCTTCGTGCCGTTCCTGTCCCGCACCTCGCCGTACTACCGGTCCCCGGTCCCGACCGAGTACGCCGCCCCGGTCCCGTCCCGCTTCCGGCAGGTGCCCGTCGTCCCGTTCCTGCGCCGGGTCCTCACCCGCCCGAACCTGCTCCTCGAACTCCTCCTGACGCGCGTCACCTACGCCGCCTACCAGCAGATCCGGGTCGGGGTGACCGCCGACCGGGCCACCGCGGAACACCACGGGCACCAGATCCACCGGATCGAGCAGTGGCTGTCCGTGGACTTCGAGCACCGGGTCAACCACGCCGTGGTGAAGGTCGGCTGGCTGCGCGGTTTCCTCGACTACTACTACGTGTCGTTCCACTTCGCCGTCCCGCTGGCCATCCTCGCCGTGCTCTATGTGTGGCGCCCCGCGGGCTACCGCTGGGCGCGCTCGGCGCTGGGCCTGGCCACCCTGTTCGGGCTGATCGGCTTCTGGCTGTACCCGCTGGCGCCGCCGCGCCTGATGCCGGGGCTCGGGTTCATCGACACCGTGCACGGCGTCCAGGACTTCTCCAAGCCGAACTACGGCACGCTGACCGAGTTCACCAACCAGTACGCGGCCATGCCGTCCCTGCACTTCGCGTGGGCGCTGTGGTGCGGCATCGTGATCGTGATCCTGGCGCCGTGGTGGATGAAGCCCGCGGGGGTGCTGCATCCGCTGTTCACGCTGTTCTCGATCATCGCGACCGGCAATCACTGGTTCCTGGACGCGGTCGGCGGTGCCACCGTGGTCGGGGCCGGCTTCGGGCTGCAGTACCTGCTGTCGGGTCCGCGGGCGGCCACCCGGGCAGGGACGGGCCGGCGGCGCCGGGAGGCCGCCGGCCCGAGACCGTTGTCAGCCGGACACGGTCAACGGACCTCGACCTGAAGGTGCTTCACTCCGTTGATCCACGCCGAGCGCAGCCGGGACGGGTCGCCGGCCAGGGTGAGGCCCGGCAGGGCGTCGGCGATCGCGTTGAAGATCAGGTCGATCTCCAGGACGGCCAGGGACTTGCCCAGGCAGTAGTGCGGGCCTCCGCCGCCGAACCCGAGATGGGGGTTGGGGTCGCGCAGGATGTCGAAGGCGTCGGGGTCGGTGAAGACCTCCGGGTCGTGGTTGGCGGAGGCGTAGAAGATCCCGACCCGATCCCCCTTCTTTATCGACTTCCCGCCCAGTTCGGTGTCCTGAGTGGCCGTCCGCTGGAAGGAGTTGACCGGGGTCGCCCAGCGCACGATCTCCTCGGCCGCCGTCTCGGGGCGCTCCCGCTTGTACAGCTCCCACTGCTCGGGATGGGTCAGGAACGCGTGCATCCCGTGGGTGATGGCGTTACGGGTCGTCTCGTTGCCCGCGACGGCCAGCATCAGTACGAAGAAGCCGAACTCGTCGGAGTTGAGGTTGCCCTCGTCCTCGGCAGCCACGAGCGTGGTCACGATGTCCTTCGCCGGGCACTGCTTCCGGTCGGCGGCCATGTTCATGGCGTAGGCGATCAGCTCGGTGGCCGACTCGGCGCCGACCTCCTCGGTGATCGCGTACTCCGGGTCGTCGTACGAGATCATCTTGTTGGACCAGTCGAAGATCTTGGCCCGGTCGTCCTGCGGGATGCCGATGAGCTCGGCGATCGCCTGCAGGGGCAGTTCGCAGGCGACCTCGGTGACGAAGTCGAAGGAGCCGGTCTGTGCGCGGGCGCTCTGCGCGATGGTGTGGGCGCGCTCGCGCAGCCGGTCCTCCAGCGCCCGTATGGCACGCGGGGTGAAGACGCGCTGCACGATCTGGCGGACCCGGGTGTGTTCCGGCGGGTCCATGTTGAGCAGGATCAGCCGCTGGGCGTCGATGGCGTCGCGTTCGATGTGCTCGTTGAAGCGGATGATCGCCGTGTTGAGGTACGAGGAGAACAGCTCCGGGTGGGTGGAGACGTACTTGACGTCCGCGTGCCGGGTGACGGCCCAGTACCCCTCGTCCTGGAAGCCGGCGATGTTGCCCGACTGCGGGATCCAGCGGACCGGTTCGGCCCGCCGCAGCTCGGCGAACTCCGGCAGGGGCACACGGTGGTGCAGCAGGTCGGGGTCGGTGAAGTCGAACCCGTCGGGGAGGGCTGGACAGGGCATGGGCGACTCCGGCTCGAAATTCTGACGGACCATCAGGTTTCAGGTTTGCCGTGAAGGTAGTAACGGGTTCTACAAGAGGCAAGAGGTGCGGCAAGCCGAATTGGGGCCGTATTGCATGCAAGACTCTTGCGGTTGTGGAGGCGCTGTCAGCAGACTGCTGCCAGAACTAGAACACGTACTAGTTCAGCGTGGCGGGGCCGGCCGGGACGCCCCCGCGCCGCGCGGGTACCGGAGGAGAGGATCCCCCACCATGGCCGCGGAACCCGTGATCGTCGAAGCCGTACGCACCCCCATCGGCAAGCGCGGCGGCGCGCTCGCCAACCTCCACCCCGCCTACCTCCTGGGCGAGACCTACCGTGAACTCCTCGGCCGCACCGGCATGCCCGCCGACGCGGTCGAACAGATCGTCGGCGGCACGGTGACGCACGCCGGCGAGCAGTCCATGAACCCCGCGCGCACAGCCTGGCTGACCATGGGCCTGCCCTACGAGACGGCGGCGACGACGGTCGACTGCCAGTGCGGCTCCTCGCAGCAGGCCTCGCACATGGTGGCCAACATGGTCGCCGCGGGCGTGATCGACGTCGGCATCTCGTGCGGTGTCGAGGCGATGTCGCGGGTGCCGCTGGGCTCGGGTTCGAAGCACGGCCCCGGAAAGCCGTTTCCCGACGAGTGGAACGTGGATCTGCCGAACCAGTTCGAGGCGGCGGAGCGGATCGCGCGCCATCGCGGCCTGACACGCGAGAACGTCGACTCACTGGGCCTGATCTCGCAGGAGCGGGCCGCCGCGGCCTGGGCCGAGGAGCGCTTCAAGCGCGAGACGTTCGCGGTCCAGGTGCCGACCACGGAGCAGGAACAGCGCGCCGGACAGGGCATGTGGCGGCTCGTCGACCGGGACGAGGGCCTGCGTGACACGACCATGGAGGCGCTCGCGGGCCTGAAGCCGGTCATGCCGACGGCCATCCACACGGCGGGCAACTCCTCGCAGATCAGCGACGGCGCGGCGGCGATCATGTGGGCCTCCAAGCGGATGGCCCGCGCGCTGAAGCTGAAGCCGCGGGCGCGGATCGTGGCCCAGGCGCTGGTGGGCGCCGACCCGCACTTCCACCTCGACGGACCGATCGACGCGACGCGGGCGGTGCTGGGCAAGGCGGGCATGTCCCTGAGGGACATCGACGTCGTCGAGATCAACGAGGCGTTCGCGTCGGTGGTGTTGAGCTGGGCGCAGGTCTTCGAGCAGGACCTGGAGAAGGTCAACGTCAACGGCGGCGCGATCGCGCTAGGGCATCCGGTGGGAGCCACCGGCGCTCGGCTCATCACCACGGCGCTTCATGAACTGGAGCGGACGGACAAGGAGTTCGCGCTCATCACCATGTGTGCGGGGGGTGGGCTGGCGACCGGGACGATCATCCAGCGCCTGTAGGTGTAAGTGGGTGCGGTCAGACCTCAGGCGTAGTGCCGCTCCAGGCGACGAAACGGCGGAACGCGTCGGGCCGGAGGGTCAGTACCGGCCCGGCGGGGTTCTTGGAGTCGCGGATGGCGATGGTGGCGCGGGGGGATTCGGCGACTTCGACGCAATCGCCGCCCTGGTCGCTGCTGTAGCTGGACTTACGCCAGTTGCTCTCCATAGCGGTCCTCCATCACGCGCCGGATCAATTCCGCCGAGTCCTTGAGGGATAGAGCGGCGGCCCGGAGATGATCGTAACGGAGTGAACAGTCCTTGACGTTGGTCGGATCCGCGGCCGGATGCCCGCTGCCGTACCCCTCGGTGTAGACGATGGTCGGATCGCTCGCGAAGCGGTAGAGGTTGAACGAGCCTGTCAGCCCCGCGTGGGCTCCCGCCGAGAACGGCAGCACCTGGACGTTGATCCGAGGGTTGTCCTCGAAGCTCAACAGATGGCCCAGTTGGTCGCGCATGGTCTCGGGGCCGCCGATCTCCTGGTACAGCGCGGCCTCGCTGATGACCATCCAGAAGACCGGCGGCTCGTTCTTCTCGAAGATGCGCTGGCGTGCCAGCCGTACCGCGGTGCGGTCGTCGAGGTTGGTCCGGTCGAGCGTGCCGAGGGTGGCCCGTGCGTACGCATGGGTCTGCAGGAGACCGTGGATCATGCCCATCTGAAAGGTGCAGATCTCTGTCGCGCGCGCCTCAAGCTCGGCCACCTGCCTGAACCAACCCGGCAGTTGACTCCGCATCACCAGCTCGACGAGCCGCGACAACGCCCCGCCCGTCCCCAGCGCCGCGTCCGCCCGCTCGCTGAAGTCCTGTGTCGGCAGTTTTCTCGCCGTCTCGATCTGGCCGATCATCGAGCCCGTGTAGTTGACGATGTCCCCGAGCTGCCGCTGCGTCAGCCCTGCGGCATCGCGATAGCGACGCAACTCGTAGCCGTAGTAATCGAGCGGCGAGGCGCCCGGGTCGAGGGTGTTGATCTGGGTCATGTGTACGGCCCCCTGCTTGTGCAACAACTCCGCCCACTGCGGGACTGGTTGTGCTCGTACCGTAGCCCAGAGTAGTCGCGCAAGGTCAAGCTCGTCCTGTGAATCAATTCATTCCCCCCACCTACCGCATGAGCCTCACCGTCGGCGCCCACTCGGCCCGCCACATCCGCCGTATCGTCCGCTCGCTGCTCGACGAGTGGGGGCTGACAGAGCTGACCGACGCCGTGGAGCTCGGCGTGACCGAGCTGGTCGCCAATGTCGTACGGCATGTTCCGGGTCGGCGCTGTGTGCTGCTGGTGTTGCGGTCGGCGGCCGGAGTCAGGGTGGAGGTGGCGGACGGATGTCCTCAACTGCCGTGCATTCCGGCCGAGTTGTCGCCGGAGGCGGAGGGCGGCCGCGGGCTCGTGCTGCTCGACGCCGTGGTCGACAAATGGGGCGTGGGTCCGGCGGCCGGCGGTGGCAAGACGGTGTGGTTCGAGTGCGTGAGATGAGGTGGTGGGACCGTGGACGGGGTGAAGAGGGGCCTGTGCGCGGCGGCGCTGAGTCTCGCGGACCGATGAGTTTCCCTCGCGGCCGCCGTCTGCCTCTGTGAGAAGGAGGTGTTCGCGATGGACGCGACGGCACGGCAGGAAGCCCTGAAGCGGCTGGACGTCCTGGTCGGGGAGTGGGTGGTGGAGGCCGAGTTCCCGGGGCTGGAGGTGCCGCCCGGGCGCTGTGTGTTCGAGTGGAGTCTGGACGCGCAGTTCCTGGTCCAGCGCTCCGAGGCCCCCCGTCCCGTTCCGGACAGCATGTCGGTCATCGCCGTCGACCCGGAGACGGGCGGGTACACGCAGCACTACTTCGACTCGCGGGGAGTCGTACGGACGTATGCCATGGCCTTCGACGGCGAGGTCTGGCAGCTGCTGCGCGAGTCGCCCGACTTCTCGCCGCTGAGCTTTCGGCAGCGGTTCGTCGGGCGGATCGGTGACGACGGCGACACCATCCGCGGCGCCTGGGAGAAGCGGACGGACGCATCGGCCGACTGGGAGCTGGACTTCCCGCTCTCGTACCGCAGGAGCAGCGCGGGAGCCGTCGATGAACCGCGGTGAGACCGCCCGCGTGGCCGTCGACGCCGGTCAGGGGGTGCACATGTCCGCGGTCGCCGCGCGCGCGGAGGGAGAGGGCCTCGCGCACGGGCTGGACGTCTTCTCCCGGCGTTCCGTACCGCAGCCGGATCATCGGGTGGCGGTCGACCTGGGGTGACGGGTGGTGTCGGCCGGGCGGGTCCGCTCGATCGCGGCCGCCGTCTCCGCGGCGGAGGCCGTGTCGCCGAGCGCGGTGTACAGGGCGTGGGCCCGGGTGTAGTGGGTGTGGGCCTCCGCCGGGTCGCCGCCGTGTTCCAGGGCGGCGGCCAGGCCGGAGAGGACGCGGGCCTGGAGGTGGTCGATGCCCTTGTGGGTGGCGGGGACGGTGACGGCCCGGTAGGCCTCGGCGGCTTCGGGCCAGCGGCGCAGGGCGAGCAGGTCCAGGGCCGTCTCGTGCTGGAGGATGGCCCGCATGTAGTTGTCGAGGTCGGGCACGTCACCGGCCCGGGCGCCGAGCAGGGCGCGGTGGATGGCCAGGGCCTCCTCCGGGCGGCCGGCCTCGCGCAGTGCGCTGCCGCGGGCGCGCTGGGCGACCGCCTTCCCGGTGGTGTCGCCGGTGGCCTCGAAGAGCCGTACGGCGTTCTCGGCCGCCTGCTCCGCCTCCGCGGGGCGTTTCAGGCTCATGCGGGCCCCGGTGAGGTAGGCCCACGCCCAGGCCTGCTGCCCGACGTCGCCGGCCTCGGTCGCCAGCGCCAGGGCGCGTTCGGCGAGTTGCTCGGCCTGCTCGTACTGGTAGCTGAACGAGTGTGCCCAGGCGAGACAGTTGAACTGGTGGGCCTCGGCCGCCCGGTCCCCGAGCGCCGCCGCGCTCCGGGCGCCGTACGAGAACAGGCTCTGCCACTCGGGCCACTGGTCCCAGCGGTCGGAGAACCAGTACAGGGTGCGTGAGGTGTGGAGGATCTCCCGGTGCCGGCCCGCCTCGAACATGAGGGGCAACGCGCCGACCCAGTGGGGCCGTTCGGCCGTCAGCCACGCCTCCGCCTCGTCGGCCGACGCGGGCGCGAAGGCCGGGACCTCACCGGGCCACGGCTCAGGCGCACCCGGCGCCTCGAACCAGCGGCCCGCCGCGGACGCCGAGCGCAGCAGCCAGTCCGCCATGCGGAGGCCCACCGACTGTGTCTCCTCCTCGTCGAGTTGCTCACGGGCGAAGAGGCGCACCAGGTCGTGCAGGCCGTACCGGCCCGGCGCCGGCTCCTCCAGCAGGCCGCGGTCGACCAGGACGTCGAGGGAGTCCTCGGTCGTCCACGCGTCCTCGCCGGTCAGGACGGCCGCGAGACCGGGGCCGGTGTGGGGCCCGGGCAGCAGCGCGAGCCGGCGCAACAGCATCCGGTGGGGGCCGGTGAGCTGGCCGTAGGAGAGAGCGAGGGCGCTGCGCACGGCGAGGTCGCCCGCGACCAGGCCGCTCAACCGCCGTTCCTCGTCGCCGAGTTGGTCGGCCAGCCGGGACGGGGTCCAGCCGGGGCGGCTGGAGAGGCGGTTGCCGACGATCCGCAGGGCCAGCGGCAGATGCCCGCACAGTTCGGTCAGCCGGGCGATCGCCTCGGACTGGCCGTCGGTGCGCGGGGCGCCGAGGATGCGCTCCAGCAGCGTCGCCGACTCCCGGCCGCTGAGTCCGCCGAGCCTGATGCGCCGTACGCCTTCCAGTCCGGCCAGCGGCCGTCTGCTGGTGACCAGCACGAAGCTGCCCTCGGTGTCCGGCAGCAGCGGTCTGGTCCGTTCCTCGTCGGCCGCGTCGTCGAGGACGATCAGCGCTCGGCGGGAGGCCAGGGTGGCCCGGTAGACGGCCTCCCGGGCGGCCGGTTCCACCGGGATCCGGTCGGGCGGGTGCCCGAGCGCCGTCAGCACCAGGACCAGTGCCTCGGTGGCGGGCAGCGGTGCCTCGCTCATGCCGTGCAGCCGCACACAGACGCAGCCGTCCGGGAAGTGCCCGGCCAGCCGCCGCACGGCCTCCGCGGCAAGCGTCGTCTTGCCCTGTCCGCCCGGCCCGAAGAGCACCGCGGCCCGGGAGGCGGCGGTGGTGGCGAGTGCCTCCAGTTCGGCCAGTTCCCGCTCGCGGCCGGTGAAGTCGGCGACGGTGCGCAGGAGATAGGGCGGTGTGGTCGGGCCGCCGCGTCCGCGGCCGGCGTCCGCCAGCCGCTGCAGGCGCTCGCGCTGTCCGCCGTCCAGTTCGAGGGCGGCGGCGAGCGCGTCGACGGTACGGCGCTGCGGTCCGCGGCTGCGGCCGCGCTCCAGGTCGCCGAGCGCGCGGACGCTCACCCCGGACGCCTCGGACAGCCCTTCCAGGGTCAGCCGGGCGGCCCGGCGCAGGGAGCGCAGCGTGACGCCGAAAGCCGTACCGCTCTGGGAAACATCCGGATCATGTCTGGTCATCACGGCAATTAGAACAAGCATCCACCGGCCGGGGGCCGGAATGCCGGACACCGTTTGGCCGACCGTACTTCCGCCTGTGCTTCTGCCTGGTGACCATGCATCACCGGTGGTGTGCTGGTGGCCGTTGGCAACGTGCCGCCCATGGAAGGGGAACCGCATGCCGTACATCACCGTCGGCCAGGAGAACAGCGCGCCCATCGAGCTCTACTACGAGGACCACGGCACCGGGCAGCCGGTCGTGCTCATCCACGGCTACCCGCTCGACGGCCACTCCTGGGAGCGGCAGGTGCCCGCCCTGCTGGAGGCCGGCCACCGGGTCATCACCTACGACCGGCGCGGCTTCGGCCGCTCCTCGCAGCCGACCACGGGCTACGACTACGACACCTTCGCCGCCGACCTGGACAAGGTGCTGACCACGCTGGACCTGACGGACGCCGTCCTGGTCGGCTTCTCGATGGGCACCGGCGAGGTGGGCCGCTACCTGGGCACCTACGGTTCGGGCCGGGTGGCGAAGGCCGCCTTCCTGGCGTCGCTCGAGCCCTTCCTGCTCAAGACCGACGACAACCCCACCGGCGTCGACCAGCAGGTCTTCGACGGCATCCTGGACGCGGTCACCAAGGACCGGTACGCCTACTTCACCGCGTTCTACCAGGACTTCTACAACCTGGACGAGACGCTCGGCAGCCGTATCAGCGAGGAGGCGGTGCGCAACAGCTGGAACGTGGCGGCCGGGTCGTCGGCGCACGCCTCGGTGGCCTGCGTGCCGACCTGGATCACCGACTTCCGCGCGGACGTGGCGAAGGTCGACGTGCCGACGCTGATCCTGCACGGCACCGGCGACCGCATCCTGCCGATCGACTCGACCGGACGGCCCTTCCGCGCCCTGCTGCCCTCCGCCGAGTACGTGGAGATCGAGGGTGCCCCGCACGGCCTGCTGTGGACCCACGCCGAGGAGGTCAACACCGCGCTGCTGGCCTTCCTCGGCAAGTGAGCGGCAAGTCAGCGGCACGTAAGCGGTAAGGGGGCGCCGGGGTCACTCCCGCCCCGACGCCACCACCGCGAACGCACCCGCCGTCACCGCCGCGACCAGCAGCGGAATGCCCAGACCGTGGTGGAGCACCAGCCAGGCGCCGAGGCAGGCACCGGCGGCCATCGCGACGACCGCCGCCGAACGGCGCGGCGAACGGCGGCCCGAGCCGCCGCCGGCCCGGGAGTCGGCGGCCAGACCCGTCAGCGTCATCGTCAGGACGGTCGTCGTGGCGAGGCCGGGGACGTCGAGCTTGCGGACCGTCGCGTTGCGCAGCCCCATCGCGACGGCCGTGAGCCCGATCACGGCGTAACGGGTGGCGGTGGCGTGCGGGGCGGCGAACGCGGCCGCGGCGGCCCCGCCCACCAGCATCGTCTCGGCGGCGAGCGTGAGCCGCGCCCAGGTGCGCTTCGGACCGTCGCCCAGCCGCCGCGTGACCCGCCCTCCGGCCACCGCGCCGAGCAGGAAGCAGACCAGCGAGGTCGCGGTGTGCGGTACGGAGAACCCGGGCGCTCCGGCGGCGGCGAAGCCCAGCACCACCACGTTGCCGGTCATGTTCGCCGTGAAGACGTGCCCGAGCCCCAGATAACTGACGGCGTCGATCAGCCCGCTGACCACGGTCAGCCCCAACAGCACGAACACCAGGCGCAGTCCGCGCGCCCCGGGTTCGCTCTCGCTCACGCTCATCAACTCTCCGGGTGGCTGGACGGGCAGGGTGCACTCAAGTCCACCACGGACGCGGGGGCCACTCGGATGCCGACATCCGACGCGTGTCCGTAGCGTCGACGCCATGACCGATCAGATGCGCAAATCCTATGAAACACCGGCCAGTTGGCGGACCCGGAGGGCTCTGGCCGCCGCGGCCGCCCTGTTGCTCGCGGGGCTCGCGGCGGCGCCCGTGGCCACCGCCGCCGAGCAGACGCACCCCGGGACGCGACGCGGAGACCTGGTCGCCGTCACCCCGGTCGCCGACCACGACGCCGGGCAGGTCAGGAAGTTCGTGACCGACAGGGGCGTCGCCGCCGACCCCGTGCGATACGGCGTACGGGCGTACCGGCTGACCTACCGGACGGTGGACCCGTACGGCAGGCCGACGACCGCGACCGGTCTGCTGACCCTCCCCAAGGGTGGCGCCCACCGGCTCGACCTGGTGTCCGACACCCACGGCACGATGGTCAAGCGCAGCTACGCGCCCTCCGCGAGCGAGGACTTCGGCCGCATCCCCTCGTATCTGAACGCGGGCGCCGGGCGTGCGGTGGCCGCCCCCGACTACCTGGGCCTGGGGGAGGGCCCGGGCCCGCACCCCTACATGGACACCCGCTCCTCCGTCACCGCCTCCGTCGACATGCTGCGCGCGGCCCGCACGGCGGCGCAGCGCCTGGGCCGGCCGCTCACCGGTGACGTCTACGCGACCGGGTTCTCACAGGGCGGCCAGGTCGCGATGGCGCTGGGCAAGGCGCTGGAGCAGGGCGCCGACGGAAACTTCCGGCTGAAGGCCATCGCGCCGATCAGCGGCCCGTACGACCTGGAGGGCCAGGAACTCCCCGCGCTGTTCGACGGTCGGGTCAACGACACCAGCGGGGTGCTCTACATCTCGTACTGGCTGGTCGCGCAGAACCGCCTCCACCCGATCTACAAGGACCCGGCGGAGGTCTTCCGCGCCCCGTACGCGAGCCGCGTCGAGGGCCTCTACGACGGAAACCACGAGGAGGACGACGTCGTCAAGGGCCTCGCCCCCACGGTGAAGGACCTGCTCACGCCCGCCTTCCAGGAGCGGCTGCGACACCTGTCGGGCGGGCTGCTGGAGGCGACGCGCGCCGCCGACCACACCTGCGACTGGAAGCCGGACGTGCCGGTGCGGCTGTACGCCGGTGCCAACGACACCGACGTGCCCATCGGCAACGCCCGCTCATGCGCCCGCACCCTCGCCGGTCAGGGAACGACGAGGGTGCGGGTGGTCGATCAGGGAGCCGTGGACCACTTCGGCTCCTTCGCCGTGTCGGCTCCGCAGGTGGTGCGGTTCTTCGACGGCGTACGGGCTCGGGGCTGAGCCGGGTGGGGCGGCTCAGTACCAGTTGTGGGCCTGCCAGAACGACCAGGCGGCGGCCGGGCTGCCGTAGCGGGAGTTCATGTAGTCCAGGCCCCACTTGATCTGGGTCCTGGGGTTGGTCTTCCAGTCCGAGCCGGCGCTGGCCATCTTCGAGCCCGGGAGGGCCTGGACCAGGCCGTAGGCGCCGGAGGAGGAGTTGGTGGCGGTGACGTTCCAGCCACTCTCACGCTCGACGATCTTGCTGAAGGCGTTGTACTGCGCCGCGTTCGGGATCATCTGGTGCGCGATCGCCTGAGCACTGGCGGCCGAGTTGGCGGTCGCGGCGTGAGCGGGGGCCGCGGTCAGCGCCATGCCGGCGGTGGCGGCGGCCACGGCGGCGGAGGCGAGGGCCTTCTTCGGGGACGCGATGCGGCGGGCGATGCGGGAGACGAACACGAGGAACCTTTTCCTTCGGGGACAGGGAGTCGCACGCAGTCCCGGAGTTCCGGGAGACCCGGAGGAACCGGGGGGCATGCGTCGGCGCCGTGGCCCTGTGGGCACATCGGCGCCGTGCGACGTCATCCAGAGAAGCAGGCTCGGAGGGGGTCCGCAATGACCGTATTTGCTAGTTGTGGTCGTATATGGGTGAGGCGATGCTCGTGTGATCTGGCTCTCAAAGTGCAGGTCAGAGGCTGTTATGGCGTGAACATGGCGTCCGATTTGTACTACTAGGGCGGATAGTGAGTGATGTGGGTCATGTGGGGTGCTTCACCGGTCAGCGGGGGTCGAAAGTGACGGCGGTCTCGAACGCCGCCCGGCGGGTGGCTCTGCGTAGTGCCCTGAGCACGGCCGGGCCGAGCGTGAGCGTCAGGACGACAGTGACGACCGCCCGGCCCAGGTCCCAGCCCAGCGAGGTGGCCGCGCAGTACGCGAGGAAACGGACCAGGTTGGCGGGGACGGCGGCCTGCGGGTCGAAGGCGATGCCCGAGGCGAGCGCGCCCATGAAGGGCCAGCCGGCCAGGTTCATGATCGTGCCGTAGGCGAAGGCGGCGAGGAAGCCGTAGCCGGCGAGGAGGGCGAGCTCGCCACGGCCGCGCAGACGGTCGGGCCCCGGGAGCAGCCCGGCCCCCATCGTGAACCAGCCCATCGCCAGCATCTGGAACGGCATCCACGGTCCCACCCCGCCCGTGAGCAGCGCGGACGCGAACATGGTGAGCGAGCCGAGGGTGAAGCCGAAGCCCGGGCCGAGCACACGTCCGCTCAGCACCATCAGGAAGAACATCGGCTCGATGCCCGCGGTCCCCGCGCCGAGCGGACGCAGGGCCGCGCCGGTCGCCGCGAGCACCCCGAGCATCGCGACCGCCTTGGGGCCGAGCCCGGACTCCGCGATGGTCGCGGCCACGACGGCGACCAGCAGCACCAGCAGGCCCGCGAAGAGCCAGGGGGCGTCCTGGGCGTGGGCGCCGAGCTGTGAGCCGGGCGGGGCGAGGAAGGGCCAGCCGAAGGCGGCCACGCCCACGGCGCTGACGAGGCCGAGCGCGGTGAGGGAGCGTGGGCCGAGGCGGATGGGGCGGGCCTGCGGTGTCATCCCAGGGCCTCCCTTACCTGCGCGACCGTCAGCCACTGCTGCGGGGCGAGGATCTTGGTGACCTGCGGCGCGAAGGACGGGGACGAGACGACGACCTCGGCCGTCGGTCCGTCGGCGATCACCTCGCCGTCGGCGAGCAGGACGACTCGGTGGGCGAGCTCGGCGGCCAGTTCGACGTCGTGCGTGGCCAGGACGATCGCGTGTCCTTCGGCTGCCAGGTCGCGCAGCAGGGTGACGAGGCGGGCCTTCGCCGCGTAGTCCAGGCCGCGGGTGGGTTCGTCGAGGAGGAGCAGGGGTGGGCGGGCGGTGAGGACCACGGCCAGGGCGAGGGTGAGGCGCTGGCCCTCGGAGAGGTCGCGGGGATGGGTGTCGTCGGGGACCTCGGCGATGTCGGGGAGGAGTTGCGAGAGGAGAGTGCGGCAGGTGCCGGGGGTGGCTTGGGCGTCGCGGTCGGCTGCGGTGCACTCCGCTGCGACCGTGTCGGCGTAGAGGAGGTCGCGGGGTTCCTGGGGGACGAGGCCTACGTGGCGGATGAGGGTGGGGGGCGGTGTGCGGTGGGGGGTGAGGCCGCCGACGCTCACTGAACCCGTGGTGGGTTCGGTCAGGCCTACGAGGGTGTTGAGGAGGGTGGATTTGCCGGCGCCGTTGCGGCCCATGAGGGCGAGGGTTTCGCCGGGGGTGAGGGTCAGGTCTATGTGGCGGAGGGCTTGGATGTTTGCCCGGCGGACGGATAGGGCGTGGACTTCCGCAGGAAGGTTGGGAGTTCGTTCGGGCTGAGCCTTCTTACGTCGGCGCAGCCAGGTGGCGGTTGCTGTGGGGGTGGGTTTGCTTGCCAGCGCTTGCGGGGTGCCGCCTCTCTTTGGGCCGGGAGCCGCCCCAGCGGCACGACTGCCCGCAGGCGGCGCGAGTTGGTCGCGCAGCGTTCCCGCCCGGCGGCGTGCATCCCGCACCGTCAGTGGGAGGGGGGACCAAGCTGCCAGGCGGCCCAGGGCCACCACCGGCGGATATACCGGTGATACGGCCATCATGTCGGCCGGAGGGCCGAGTTGTACGGGGGCTCCTGGAGCAGGTAGCAGGGCGACCTGATCCGCGTACTGGATGACCCGTTCCAGGCGGTGTTCTGCCATCAGGACTGTGGTGCCCAGGTCGTGGACGAGGCGTTGGAGGACCGCCAGGACCTCTTCCGCCGCCGCCGGGTCGAGGGCCGAAGTCGGTTCGTCCAGGACCAGGACCTGGGGGTGCGGGGTGAGGACCGAGCCGATGGCGACGCGTTGCTGCTGGCCGCCGGAGAGGGTGGCGATGGGGCGGTTGCGGAGGTCGGCCAGGCCGAGGAGGTCGAGGGTCTCCTCGACGCGGCGGCGCATCACGTCGGGCGCGAGGCCCAACGACTCCATTCCGTAGGCGAGTTCGTCCTCGACGGTGTCCGTCACGAAGTGGGACAGCGGGTCCTGGCCCACCGTGCCCACCACGTCGGCGAGTTCGCGCGGCTTGTGCGTACGGGTGTCGCGGCCCGCCACCGTGACCCGCCCCCGCAGGGTGCCGCCCGTGAAGTGCGGGACGAGACCGCTCACCGCGCCGAGGATCGTCGATTTCCCGACTCCCGACGGACCGACCAGGAGGACGAGTTCACCTTCCGGGACCTCGAAGTCCACACCCCGGACCGTGGGTTCGGCCGCCCCCTCGTACGTCACGGAGACATCCTCGAAGCGGATCACGACGGCTCCTTCGGGGCGGTGAGGGCGGGCAGGAGAGCGAGGAGTACGGCCGCCGCCGGCCACAGGGGGAGGGTGGGGGCGACGAGCGGGACGACCCCGGGGTGCAGGGCCGCCGGGTCGGCGTCGGCGGCCAGGGTGAGCAGCGCGGCGACCGCGGCGCCGGAGGCGGTGACCAGCCAGGCGCGGAGGTCCCAGCGGTCGGGCCGGTACCGGGTGCGCAGGCTGCGCCGGCCGCCCAGCCGCAGACCGGCCAGGGCCGCGGCGACCCCGGCGAGCAACAGGGGCAGGCCGTACGTGCCGCCTTCGGCGGTGAGCAGCCCGTACGTGCCCGCGCAGACGCCGAGGAGGCCACCCAGGGTGAGGGCGGCGGTGGTGCGGCGGACGGCGGGCGGGACCTCGGCGGTGCGTCCGTAGCCGCGGGCGTCCATCGCGGCGGCGAGGGCGACCGAACGCTCCAACGCGCCCTCCAGGACGGGGAGTCCGACCTGCAGCAGGCCGCGGATGCCGCTGTCCGGGCGGCCGCGCAGACGGCGGGCCGCGCGCAGCCGCTGGACGTCGGCGATGAGGTTCGGGGCGAAGGTGAGGGCGACCACCACCGCGACGCCGGTCTCGTACAGGGCGCCCGGCAGGGACTTGAGGAGACGGGACGGGTTGGCGAGGGCGTTCGCGGCGCCCACGCAGATGAGGAGCGTGGCCAGCTTCAGGCCGTCGTAGAGGGCGAAGAGGAGCGACTCGGCGGTGACTCTGCCGCCCAGGCGGATGCCCTGCGCCCAGTGGGGGAGCGGGAGTTCGGGGAGGGTGGCGATCACATGGGTGCCGGGGATGGGGGAGCCGAGCGCCACCGCGAAGACGAGGCGGATGAGGAGGACGGCGAGGGCGAGTTTGAGGAAGGCGGAGTAGGAGTGGGAAGCGGGGGTTCGGGGGCGGCAGGTGGCTACGACATAGGCGGACGCCGCGATGAGGAGGGCGAGGAGGAGGGGGTTGGTGGTGCGGGTGGCTGCGGTGCCCAGACCCAGGGACCAGAGCCACCAGGCTCCGGGGTGGAGCTGTGCGGGGTGGGCGGCGCGGCTACGCATGCCTGCGGCGCCGTGTCTGCCATACCGCTGCCGTGCCCAGCGCGGCCACGGCTGCTGCTCCCACGAACAGCCCGACCGAAGGCCCCGCGCCCCTCTCTCCCTTCTTCTCGGCAGCCGTCGGCTTCTTCCCCGCCGAGACCTGCTCCCCGCACCCCTTCTCCGGATATCCGGCGATGGCGCACAGGAGGGCGTTCGTGTCGTAGCGCAGCGGCTTCGCCACCGCCGCCAGCGCATCAGCCGTCGTGCCGTCGGCGGGCACCCGTGCGCAGACCGTGCGACGGGCCGGCGGAGTCTCCCCGGACGGTGCGTCGGCCGCCGTACCGAAGTCGAGGACCAGCGCCACGCGCTTCTTGCCCTCCTGTGCGGGCGTCCGCGCGCAGATCACCGGGAACGACACCGGCCCGCGGGGCTTCGCCGCATCGCCCGAGTCCTCGCTCACCGAGAAGCGGAAGCCCTGGACGGCGCCGTCCGAGGGGCGGGCGGTGGCGGGGCCCTGGGTGGCGTACGTCCAGTGACCGGCGTCGTACTCCCAGAAGGACCAGTAGCGGTAACCGGCGGCCTGCGCCTGACCGCTGCCGGTCAGGGTCAGGAACAGCGCGGCCAGGAGCGGGACGAAGCGGCCTATCACGGCTGCGCCTTCTTCTTGCGGCCGCTGATCAGGAAGCCGACGCCGATGCCGCCGACGAGGCCGACGCCGATCATCCACCAGACGCTGACGCCGGAGTCGTCCCTGTGTGCTGCCTTGTGCCGGTGCTTGGCGGGCGCGGGGCCGGTCGCGTCGAGGAGCTTGACCAGGTCCTGGCCGCCGAAGTCGTGGACGTCGAAGGTCTCCGCGTGCGCCGCGAGGATCAGCTGCGCATACGCGGCCGGTCCGGCCTGCTTCGCCCATGCCCCGGAGTTGGTCTCCAGCCAGCGCATCGCGTCGGCAGCCTTGTCGCCGTGGCCCGCGGTGGCGAGGGCGAGGACCGCGTCGGCCGTGTTGCCGTAGTCGGGCTGGGGCTTGGCGCCGGGCAGCGCCGAGGTCAGGTGCTTGTCCTTGGCCAGGGCCTTGACGAGGTACGCGGCACCGTTCTGCGCCGCCTGCTCGCGGCCGGTGGCCTTCTCGCAGGTCGGAGTGGTGCCAGTGGGTTTCGGGGAGTCCCCGGCCAGCCCCTTGCCGAGTGCGCCCACGACCGCAGCCGCGCTCGCGTCCGCGTTGGCGGACAGCTTGCCCTTCTTGTCCGGCTGGAAGGCGAAGGCGCCCGAGCCGTCCCCGTCGCAGGGGAGGGCGAGCCTCAGCAGGGCGTCGTAAGGGGACTTGCCGTCCTTGACGACCTGCTCCGGCTTCTCGCCCACGGCGGTCAGCGCGCCGATGACGACGGACGTCGAGTTCGCGTCACTCGCCCCGCCCGGGGCGTAGCCCCAGCCCCCGTCCTTGTTCTGCACGGACTTCAGCCAGGAGACCGCCCTGCCGGTGACGCTCTCGTGTTCGCCGAGCGCGGCGAGGGCCTGCACGGCGGCGCCCGTACTGTTCGTGTCCACCATGAGCTTCGCGTCACAGGCCTTGGCCGTGTCCGCGCGGTACGGCGCGAACGCCCCGTTCGCACACTGCTGTCCCGCCAGCCAGTCCACCGCCTTCGCCGCCGGCCTCACCCCCACGGTGTCCTGCGCGAGCAGGGCCAGCGACTGGCGCCAGACGCCGTCGTACTTCGGGTCGGACGTGCCGTACAGCCCGTCGGGCAGGGACGGCGAGGGGGACGCGGCGAAGGCGGGGACGGCTGCGCCCAGGACGACGGTGGTGGCGGCCAGTACCGCGGCGCTGCGGCGGACGACGTTCATGATCGGCGGGTGCCTCTCCCTGCGGGAGCGGGCAGCACGGGACGACCCCGGCGGCTCGGCTCCGTATGCCTCGACGGTGCCGCGCGCCGACGGGTGCCGACGCACGTGAGCCGGTCACAGGCGTGCGGGGCAGTCCGGCTGACCGCCCGGTCCGGGCGGCTTCACGGTTGCGGGTCAGCGCCGGAATTGCACCGGCTTCCCCCCGTACGGCGTGATGACGACCCGGCCACTGTACCGGCCCGTAGGAACACGCTGAGAGCCGCCTGTGAGGTGCGCGGCGCTATGTTCGGTGCATGACGACGGGGAGGCTGCTCGGCACGGGCCGGGACAACGACGTGTACGAGCTCGACGCGGGGTGGGTGCTGCGGCGCAACCGCGAGGGATGGGGCGACGCGATCGCCGAAGGGGCCGTGATGGAGCACGTACGCGCGCACGGATACCCCGTGCCCCGGGTACGGCTGTCCGACTCCACGCCCACCGAGCTGGTGATGGAGCGGCTGTCTGGGCCGACGATGCTCGAGGCGTGCCTGGCCGGTTCGCTCGGCGCCGAGGAGGCCGGCGCGACGCTCGCCGGCCTCCTGCGCCGACTGCACGCCGTCCCGGCCCGCAGTTCCGCCTCCGACCGCCGCGTGCTCCACCTCGATCTGCACCCGGACAATGTGATGCTGACGTCCGAGGGGCCGTACGTGATCGACTGGAGCAACACGGAGGAGGGTCACCCGGGCCTGGACTGGGGCATCTCCGCCGTGATCCTCGCGCAGGTCGCCGTCGGGGACGAACCGGTCGCCGACGTCGCCCGCGCCATGCTGACCGCCCTCCTCGCCGACCCCTCCCGGCTCACCGACGACGGCCTGGCGGAGGCCCGACGGCGGCGCGCGGCCAACCCGACGATGAGTCGACGGGAGGTCGAACTCCTCGGCGAGGCGGAGGAGTTGATCCGTACGATCGCGTAGGGCGGGCGCTCAGCCGACGACGGCCATCGCGTCCACCTCCACCAGCACCCCCTCGCGCACCGGCTGCACGACCACCGTCGTACGAGCGGGCAGGGGCGAGCCGTCCGCGAAGAACTCCCGGTAGACGCCGTTGAACTCGGCGAGGTGGGCGCGGTCGGCCAGATAGCAGGTGCAGCGTGTGATCGACCGCCGGTCGCCGCCTGCCGCCGCGACGACGGCCTCGACGTTGGCGAGCACCTGCCGTGCCTGCGCGCCGAAGTCCGCGGGCATCTCGCCGGTCGCCGGATCCAGCGGCCCCTGACCCGAGGTGAACAACAGCGGGCCGCTTCGGATCCCTTGGGACAGCGGCGGCATGCTGCCGTCGGCGAAGGGGACGAAGGGCGCGAGGTCGGTGCGGACGGGGTCGAGAGGGCCGCGGCCGACGTGCGGGGTCGGGCCACCGAAGGGGAGGTGCAGCGTGCGGGAGGCGAGCAGCCAACGGCCGTCGACGCGGCGGAAGGTGTCCTCGTAGTTGCCCACTTGGACGGGCGGTCCTGCCGGGACCATGCCGTCCGTCCAGCCTTCGATCCGGTACGTCGTGAAGTACGACGTGGCCTCGGCCGTGTCCGCCGACGTCACAGTGACACGGATGTTGGACATGATCCGCCGCTAGAGCTTGTCCGCGGGGCGTGCGCCGAAGTACTTCCGCAGCGCCTCACGCCCCACGGACCGTCGCCCGTCCCCCGGAGGCGGCCACTCCCACCAGCCGTCCTCCGTGAACAACTCGGCCACGGAGGCCGGTTCGCCGAGGTCCAGGCGGTGGACGAAGTCGAGGATCAGACGCTCGCAGGCACGTTCGGCGAGGAGTTGCTGCAAGGGGTCCATGGGACCGTTCGTACCAGCGGCAGATTACCGGGCGCGACCGCTTTACACCGCCACGTACGTCACGGGGTCGCTCCCCGCCACCGCCTCCGCCCGCCCCAGCTTCACCAGCCGCCGCAGATGCGCCTCGGCCTCCGAGACCGCGATGTTCCGCGAGCCGTAGGGGATCTGGGCCCAGGGCCGGTTCCACTCCATCCGCTCGGCGACCTGCCAGGGGGTGAGCGGTTCCACCAGGAGGGACCGGAGGCCGGTGAGCCGCTCCTCGTGATGGTCCAGCAACTCGCGTACGCGGGCCGGGGCGTCGGCGAACACGTGCTGGTGGGCGGGGAGCACCTCGGCGGGGGCGAGACGGCCGACGCGTTCGAGGGAGTCGAGGTAGTCGCCGAGGGGGTCGGTGACCGTGGTGTCGTCGGGGTCCTCGTACAGGCCGATGTGCGGGGTGATCTCGGGGAGCAGGTGATCGCCGGAGAACAGCCTCCCGTGGCCCGGCAGTCGGGCCGGATGCTGCTCCTCCAGGTGCAGGCAGACGTGGCCGGGGGTGTGCCCCGGCGTCCATATCGCGCGCAGCCGGCGGCCCGGGAGGTCGAGCAGCTCGCCGGGGACGATCTCCCGGTCGGGCAGGGCGGGGGAGAAGCCCGGCAGAGTGGTGCGGGGCGCCGCGTCGCGCAACGGCGCCACGTGCTCCTCGGGGGCGCCCGCGGCGACCAGCTTGGCGGTCATGTACGCGAACCAGCGGCCCGGCCTGGTGTCACGGGTGCGCCGCACGATCGCCGTGTCCGCGGCGTGCATGGCGATCCAGGCGCCGGACGCCTCGCGCACCCTGCCGGAGAGGCCGTGGTGGTCGGGATGGTGGTGGGTGATGACGACGCCGTGCACCTCGCCCACCGCCGTACCGCAGGCCGTCAGCCCCTCGACGAGCGTGTCCCAGGAGGCGGGGTCGTCCCAGCCCGTGTCGACCAGTACGGGCCCGCGGTCGGTGTCGACGGCGTAGACCAGCGTATGGCCGAGGGGATTGTCCGGGATGGGGACCTTGATCGACCGGACGCCTCCGCCGTGGTCGTACACCTGCGTCATGGGCTCCCCAATCGCCGCGAACCGGCCACGCTCGGCCCACTATAACTAGAACGCGTTTCGATGGGAGCCCAAGTCACCTGTCCACGCGGTCCTGTCCACGCGGTCAAGTCGTGTACGGCCCGTGGACTCCTCCGAGGGGAACTGGTATCAGTGCCGTATCTGATGAACCGTCAGAGACAGGCGCTCCGGGGAGGCAGTCGGCCATGACCGAGCTCGTGGAACACGGACAGCTGTTCATCGGCGGGGAGTTGACCGACCCCCTCGGCAAGGACGTCATCGAGGTGATCTCACCGCACACCGAGGAGGTCATCGGGCGGGTGCCGCACGCCTCGCGGGGGGACGTCGACCGGGCCGTCGCGGTCGCCCGCCGTGCCTTCGACGAGGGGCCCTGGCCGCGGATGACCCTCGGCGAACGGATCGAGGTCGTCACCCGCATCAAGGACGCGATCGCCGTACGGCACGAGGAGATCGCCCGCGTGATCTCCTCCGAGAACGGCTCCCCGTACTCCTGGAGCGTCCTCGCGCAGGCGCTCGGCGCGATGATGGTGTGGGACGCGGCGATCACCGTCGCCCGCGACTTCACATACGAGGAGCAGCGCGACGGCGTCCTCGGCAAGATCCTGGTGCGGCGCGAACCGGTCGGGGTCGTCGCGGCCGTGGTCCCCTGGAACGTCCCGCAGTTCGTGGCCGCCGCCAAGCTCGCGCCCGCGCTGCTCACCGGCTGCACGGTGGTGCTCAAGCCGTCGCCCGAGTCGCCGCTGGACGCGTACATCCTGGCCGACATCACACGCGAGGCCGGGCTGCCCGAGGGTGTGCTGTCGATCCTGCCCGCGGACCGCGAGGTCAGCGAGTACCTGGTCGGGCACCCCGGGATCGACAAGGTCGCCTTCACCGGATCGGTGGCGGCGGGCAGGCGCGTGATGGAGGTGGCCTCCCGCAACCTCACCCGCGTGACACTGGAGCTGGGCGGCAAGTCGGCGGCGGTCGTCCTGCCGGACGCGGACGTGGCGGCCACCGTCGCGGGCGTCGTCCCGGCGGCCTGGATGAACAACGGCCAGGCGTGCGTGGCCCAGACCCGCATCCTCCTGCCGCGCTCGCGCTACGAAGAGTTCGCCGAGGCCTTCGCGGCGGCGGCGAGCGCCCTGGTCGTCGGCGACCCGCTGGATGCGGCGACCCAGGTCGGCCCCCTCGTCGCCAGGCGCCAGCAGCAGCGCAACCTCGACTACATCCGCATCGGCCAGGAGGAGGGCGCCAAGATACTCACCGGCGGCGGCCGCCCGCCGGGCCTGGACCGCGGCTGGTACGTCGAGCCGACCCTCTTCGGCGACGTCGACAACTCGATGCGGATAGCCCGGGAGGAGATCTTCGGCCCGGTGATCTGCCTGCTTCCCTACGGCGACGAGTCCGAAGCCCTGAAGATCGCGAACGACTCCGACTACGGGCTGAGCGGCAGCGTGTGGACGGCGGACGTGGCGCACGGCATCGAGGTCGCACGCCGGGTCCGTACCGGCACGTACTCGGTGAACACCTTCAGCCTCGACATGCTCGGCCCCTTCGGCGGCTACAAGAACTCGGGCCTGGGGCGGGAGTTCGGCCCCGAGGGCTACGGCGAGTACCTCGAACACAAGATGATCCATCTCCCGGCCGGCTGGGAGGGCTGAGAGGATGGGGGCGGGAGACCGCTGGCACGTCGAGGTCGACCGCTCCATCTGCATCGGCTCGGCCCAGTGCGTCCACCGCGCGACCGGTGCCTTCCGTCTCGACTCGGCCATGCAGTCGCACCCCGTCGAGCCGGAGGCCGACGCCAACGAACGCATCCTGGAGGCGGCGGAGAACTGCCCGGTGGAGGCGATCGTGATCACGCTGCTGGAGAGCGGGGAGCCGGTGTTTCCGCCGGAGGAGTAGTGCCCGAAAAAGTACCCTTTCAGGTGGTTCATTCCCGGTCGGATGTTCTATTCTGGGAATTGGCCTACGGGACGAGTGAGGGAGTCCGAACCGGAGTAGCCGATTCTGGCGTGAAGCAGTCAGTCCGCTGGGACCGACGTCGACGGTCCGGGCTGAGAGGCCGGAGGGCCGTGGACCGCAAGGTCCGCGACCGGAAGGCGACCTCCACTACCTGACCCGGGTAATGCCGGCGAAGGGAACCCGTCTCGTAGGTCCTTTGTGTGCGCGCTACGCTCCAGCGGTTGCCGTAGGTGCGATCAGGGCGGGGAAGCGTGCGCAAGTCCGAGGCCAGAAAGCTGATCAAGCAGGCTCGTGAGGCGTGGGGGGCCGAGGAGTGGCTGCGCGCCGCCGGCCTCTACGAGCAGGTGCTCGCCCATTTCCCGGACGAGAAACCGAGCGCCAACTGGTGGTACAACACCGCGCTCGCCCACAAGTTCCTGCGGAACTGGGCGAAGGCGTATGAACTCGGACGCGAGGCCGCCGCGCGCTCCCCGCGCGGTGAGGGTGACCCGGCGTACTGGAACCTGGGCATCGCGGCGACCATCCAACGGGACTGGGCGACGGCCCGCGACGCCTGGGCCGGCTTCGGCATCGACCTCCCGGACGGCGACGGCGAGATCGTGGACGGCTTCGGCAACGCGTGTGTGCGGCTCGACACCGGCGGCAAACGCGAGGTCGTGTGGATCGAGCGGCTGTGCCCGACGCGCGGACGGGTGGTCAACGTACCCGTGACCGGAGGGCGGCGGTACGGCGAGATCGTCGTCCACGACGGCGAGCCGAAGGGGGAGCGGATCCTCGACGGAGTGACCTTCCCCGTCTTCGACGAGCTGCTCCTCTTCGAGGCCTCCGAGCTGCCCACCCTGGAGGTGACCGTGGCGGCCGGCGAGGCGGACGACCTGCGGGCCCTGCTCGACCTGTTCGGCGACCACGGCTACGGCGCCGAACCGGCCAGCAGCGTCCGCGTGCTCTGCGCCTGCTGCAGCGAGGGCACCCATCAGCAGGACCGGAGCCTGCCGGCAGGTGCGCAGACGGTGTCCCTCGCGGCTCCGGAGGCGGAGGCACGTCGGCTCCTGGCCGTGTGGGTGGACGGCGCGGCGATCGGGCGAAGCTGGAGCGGGCTGGCCGCGATCGGCTGAGACGGGGCTCCGGGGCGCGGCCGGCTTCCCCTGTCCTCCTCAGGACGGGTTCGCGGTCGCCGCCGGATCCGTCAGGTCGATCAGCCGGCACACCGTCTCGATGTCGATCTTGACCTGGGCGATGGAGGCGCGGCCGGAGAGCCAGGTGATCAGGGCCGAGTGCCAGGTGTGCTCGATGACACGGACCGCGGACAGCTGCTCGGGGGTCGGGTTCTCCTGGCCCATCGCGTCCAGGATGATCACGGTGGTCTGGCGGGAGACCTGGTCCACCTCGGGCGAGACACTCCGGTCGGCGAAGGTCAGCGCACGCACCATCGCGTCCGCCAGATGCGGCTCGCGCTGCAGCGCGCGGAAGGCCCGCATCAGGGTCTCGGCGACCCGCTCGGCCGCCGTCTCCCCCTGCGGCGGCTTCTTCCGCAGCGTGCCGTGCATGTGCTCCAGCTGGTCCTGCATGGTGGCGACCAGCAGATGGATCTTGGACGGGAAGTAGCGGTAGAGGGTGCCCAGGGCCACCTGCGAGGACTCGGCGACCTCACGCATCTGCACCGCGTCGAAACCACCCCGGCTGGCCAGCTGCGCGCTCGCGTGCAGGATGCGCCGACGGCGCGCCTCCTGCCGCTCCGTGAGGGGCGGGGAGGCCGGCTGCGAGGTACGTGCTTCCACCTTGGCCACCTTCGCTTGCGCAGGCATGGATCCCGTTCCGTGACAGTCGGTGAGGGCTGGTGATCGCACCGAGTTTGGCAGGGCCCGTGCCGTGGCGCGAATCACCTGATCCACTGCTCACCGCGCCCCTACCTGCCGGTAGATTCAGAGCCTCCTGGACGATCAAGTCTGAAACTTGTTCTAGATTAGCGTCCCGGCGTAATCTCGCGGGACAGTGCAGGCAGAAGGGGGCCCAGAGTGACCGCTGAGGCCAGTCAGGCGGGTCCCCAGGAGGACCTCGCCGCCGACGGCGAGCGACCGCTCCACATCGCGCTCCTCACCTATAAAGGGAACCCGTTCTGCGGCGGACAGGGCGTCTACGTCCGCCACCTCTCCCGCGAGCTGGCCCGCCTCGGCCACCGCGTCGAGGTCATCGGCTCCCAGCCCTACCCCGTGCTCGACGAGGGCGCGGACCACGCCGGCCGCCTGAGCCTGACCGAACTGCCGAGCCTCGACCTCTACCGCTCGCCGGACCCCTTCCGCACCCCGGGGCGCGACGAGTACCGCGACTGGATCGACGCGCTGGAGGTCGCGACCATGTGGACCGGTGGCTTCCCGGAGCCGCTGACGTTCTCCCTGCGCGCCCGCCGCCATCTCCGCGCCCGCCGCGGCGAGTTCGACGTCGTGCACGACAACCAGACGCTCGGATACGGCTTGTTGGGCGATGTGGGCGCCCCCCTGGTGACCACCATCCACCACCCCATCACCGTCGACCGGCAGCTGGAGCTGGACGCCGCCGAGAACTGGCAGCAGCGCTGGGGCAAGCGGCGCTGGTACGCCTTCACCCGCATGCAGAAGCGCGTCGCCCGCCGCCTGCCCTCGGTCCTCACCGTCTCCGGCACCTCGCGCGCCGAGATCATCGACCACCTCGGCGTGCGGGACGACCGTATCCACGTGGTCCACATCGGCGCCGACACCGACCTCTTCTCGCCCGACCCGTCCGTCCCCGTCGTCCCGGGCCGGATCGTGACGACGTCCAGCGCGGACGTCCCGCTCAAGGGCCTCGTCTTCCTCGTCGAGGCACTCGCGAAGGTCCGCACCGAGCACCCGGACGCCCACCTCGTCGTCGTCGGCAAGCGGCCCACGGAGGGCCCCGTCGCCCAGGCCATGGAGCGCTACGGCCTCGAAGGCGCCGTCGAGTTCGTGAAGGGCATCTCGGACGCCGAACTGGTCGACCTGGTCCGCTCGGCGGAGGTCGCCTGCGTGCCGTCCCTGTACGAGGGCTTCTCCCTCCCGGCGGCCGAGGCGATGGCCACGGGCACACCCCTGGTCGCGACGACCGGCGGCGCGATCCCCGAGGTCGCCGGGCGGGACGGGGAGACGTGTCTCGCGGTGCCGCCGGGCGACCCGGGCGCCCTGGCCGCAGGCCTCAGCCGCCTGCTGGGCGACCCGGAGCTGCGGCTACGGCTCGGCCGCGCCGGCCGTGAGCGGGTGCTGCGGCACTTCACCTGGGCCCGCGCCGCCGAGGGAACGGTCGCCAGATACCGCGAGGCCATCACCGGCTCCCCGGCCCGGGAACCCAGCGCGGCCGAACAGCCGAAGGCCGTCGTACAGACCGTAGAAGCCGTAGAAGAAATAGCCGCCCCCCACCCCGAAAGTAGGGCCACGTGCTGACCGTCGACTTCTCCCGGTTCCCGCTCGCCCCGGGCGACCGCGTCCTGGACCTCGGCTGCGGGGCCGGCCGGCACGCGTTCGAGTGCTACCGGCGCGGCGCCCAGGTCGTGGCGCTCGACCAGAACGGCGAGGAGATCCGCGAGGTCGCGAAGTGGTTCGCCGCGATGAAGGAGGCGGGCGAGGCCCCGGCGGGCGCCACCGCCACGGCCATGGAGGGCGACGCCCTGGCGCTGCCCTTCCCCGACGAGTCCTTCGACGTCGTCATCATCTCCGAGGTCATGGAGCACATCCCCGACGACAAGGGCGTGCTCGCCGAGATGGTCCGGGTGCTCAAGCCCGGCGGCCGCATCGCCATCACCGTCCCGCGCTACGGCCCCGAGAAGGTCTGCTGGGCACTGTCCGACGCGTACCACGAGGTCGAGGGCGGCCACATCCGCATCTACAAGGCGGACGAGCTGCTGGCCAAGATCCGCGAGGCGGGCCTCAAGCCCTACGGCACGCACCACGCCCACGCACTCCACTCGCCGTACTGGTGGCTGAAGTGCGCGTTCGGCGTCGACAACGACAAGGCGCTGCCGGTGAAGGCGTACCACAAGCTGCTGGTCTGGGACATCATGAAGAAGCCCCTGGCCACCAGGGTCGCCGAACAGGCACTCAACCCCCTGATCGGCAAGAGCTTCGTGGCCTACGCGACCAAGCCCCACCTGCCCTCGGTGGACGCCCGGTGACCACTCCCCGGACAGAACACCTCGTCCTGCCCGGGGTCCTCACCGCCGAGCAGGCTGCCGCGACCGTCCGCGGCATCCTCGCCGTACAGCGGGAGGACGGCGCGATCCCGTGGTTCCGGGGTCACCACCTGGACCCCTGGGACCACACCGAGGCCGCCATGGCCCTGGACGCGGCGGGCGAGCACGAGGCCGCCGAGCGCGCGTACGCATGGCTGGCCCGGCACCAGAACGCAGACGGCTCCTGGTACGCGGCCTACGCCGACGGGGACGCCGAGGACATCGCCGACCACGGCCGGGAGACGAACTTCGTCGCGTACATCGCGGTGGGCGTCTGGCACCACTACCTGTCCACGGGCGACGACACCTTCCTGGACCGCATGTGGCCGGCCGTGTACGCGGCCATCGAGTACGTGTTGCGGCTCCAGCAGCCCGGGGGCCAGATCGGCTGGAAGGGCGAGGAGGACGGCAGCTTCACCACCGACGCCCTGCTGACGGGCTCCTCCTCCATCCACCACGCCCTGCGCTGCGCGCTCGCCGTCGCCGAACAGCGCGAAGAGCCGCAGCCGGACTGGGAGCTCGCGGTCGGCGCACTCCGCCATGCGATCCGTCGCCACCCGGAGCGGTTCCTCGACAAGGACCGCTACTCGATGGACTGGTACTACCCGGTGCTGGGCGGCGCGCTGACGGGTGCGGAGGCCAAGTCCCGCATGGAGGAGGGCTGGGACCGCTTCGTCGTCCCCGGCCTCGGGGTGCGCTGCGTCGTCCCCAACCCATGGGTCACCGGCGGGGAATCGGCCGAACTCGCCCTCACCCTGTGGGCGATGGGCGAGTCCGACCGCGCGCTGGACATCCTCCAGTCGATCCAGCACCTGCGCGACCCGGAGACCGGCCTGTACTGGACGGGCTACGTCTTCGAGGACAAGGCGATCTGGCCACGCGAGCTGACCACCTGGACGGCAGGCTCACTGCTGCTGGCGGTCGCCGCCCTCGGCGGCCACGAGGCGACCTGCACGGTGTTCGGCGGGGAACAGCTGCCGAGGGGGCTGGATCCGGACTGCTGCGGTTCGGTGGCGCCCTGAATCGGCGCGCTCAGTGCCGGGTCATCCGTCCGGCGATCGCGTGGCCGACGAACAGGTAGACCACCGCTGCCAGGCCGTAACCTGCGATCACGCGGGCCCAGGCCTTGTCGAAGGTGAACAGGTCACGCGACCAGCCGGCCAGCCAGTTGGCCGCGTTGTGGACGAACTGCACCAGCTCGTTGGCACGGTTGGCGTCCAACAGGTACATCAGGATCCACAGGCCCAGGATGAGGGCCATGATGTCGGCGACGATCGCTATGACCGCGCCGGCCCGATTGCCGCTGCTATATCGAGACATACTTTTCGGATTGCCGCCGAATCCTGTATGAAACCCGGACCGGTTTGCCCGACGGCTACGAGTTGAGTTCCGCCAGCACCCGCAGGGACTCCCGGTCCGGGGAAAGGGCCAGCAGATCCGTCACAGGCCCCTTGCGCCACAACTCCAGGCGCTCGGCGATCCGTTCGCGCGGCCCCACGAGGGAGATCTCGTCGGCGAAGGCGTCCGGTACGGCGAGCACGGCCTCCTCGCGCCGCCCTGACAGGAACAGCTCCTGGATCCGGCGGGCCTCTTCCTCGTACCCCATGCGCCCCATGAGATCGGCGTGGAAGTTGCGCGCCGCGTGCCCCATTCCGCCGATGTAGAAGCCGAGCATGGTCTTCACGGGCAGCAGGCCTTCGCGTACGTCGTCGCAGACCCGGACCTGTGTCATCGGGGCGACGAGGAAACCCTCGGGGGCATCGGCGAGCAAGGCCTCGTAGACCTCGGGACGGGTCGGCGACCAGTACAGGGGGAGCCAGCCGTCGGCGATACGGGTCGTCTGCGCGACGTTCTTCGGCCCTTCGGCCCCGAGGAGGATGGGGAGGTCGGGACGCAAGGGGTGCGTGATGGGCTTGAGGGCCTTGCCGAGCCCTGTCCCGTCCTCGCCTCGATAGGGGTGGGAGTGGAAGCGCCCGTCGAGAGCGACGGGCCCCTCCCGCCTGAGCACCTGCCGTACGACATCCACGTACTCCCTGGTCGCCGTCAGCGGCGACTTCGGGAACGGCCGCCCGTACCACCCCTCCACCACCTGCGGCCCCGACAGCCCCAGCCCCAGCATCATGCGGCCGCCGGAGAGGTGGTCGAGGGTGAGGGCGTGCATGGCGGTGGTGGTGGGCGAGCGGGCGGCCATCTGGGCAACGGCCGTGCCGAGCTTGATCGTTGAGGTCTGGGCCGCGATCCAGGTCAGCGGGGTGAAGACGTCGGATCCCCACGACTCGGCGGTCCACACGGAGTCGTATCCGAGCCGTTCGGCCTCCTGCGCGAGGGGCACGTGGTCGGGGGAGGGGCCGCGGCCCCAGTAGCCGAGGGCGAGACCGAGTCGCATGGCGCCTCCATCAGATATCTGACGGTCAATCAGCTTCAGGGCTGGGAGCTGCGACTGTACGACAACGGCCCCCCGCCCGGAAGGGCGAGGGGCCGCTGGCTGCTTGTGGTCGGCGGGTGTCAGCCGCGCTGGATGCCGGAGGTGTCCTGCAGTACACCGCGGCGGCCGTCCTGCGTCTGGGCGACCAGAGCCGGACCGCGCTGCTCGACGGCCAGGTACCAGGTGCCGGGCGCCAGTTCGGCGATCGGGGTGGGCGAACCGTCCTCCGCGAACAGCGGCCGCGGCACCGGAACGGCGAACCAGAACGGCGAGAAGTCCCCGGCCGGCGGCTGCGGAGCCTGCGGCTGGGCACCCCCGTAGGGCTGCCCGGCCTGCGGCTGCCCGCCGTAGGGCTGCTGCTGTCCGGCGCCCGGGTAGCCGTAACCGCCGGGGGGCTGGGCGCCGTAGGGCTGGGGGGCGGCGGGCTTGGGGGCAGGGATGAGGGCGGCCTGGAGGGCGGGAACCAAGGGGGTGGCGATGGCGGCGCCGGCCATGACCAGGGCGGCGATGAAGCCGAGGATGAGGCCGGCGCCGGCGCTGAGGCCACCCTTGACGCCGACGAGGGTCCAGAACAGGGCCCAGGCCGTCAGGACGGAGAACGCAGCCCCCACCTGACCCAGCTCCAGGCCCGCGACCTTGCGCGGCTGGGGCAGGGCGCGATTGACGACGATCAAGGCAGCACCGATGATCCCACCCACGTAGAGGCCGAGGGCGTCGCCGAGGTACTCCCAGGCGTTCGGGGCGTTGGTGTAGCCATCAGCGGTATAGAAGCTGAGGAACGACGCGATGAAGAGCAACACCGCTGCTCCGATCACCACGCCGTCGCCTCGTGTGAGGGAGCGGATATTCACTTCAGGTCCTTCGTAAGTCGTCTCGTCGTCGGTAGACACTATCGTCCGTCCGAGCAAGGCGTCCGCCGGGATCAGCCCGCTGATCACGAACCGTGCAGGAAACTCACGATTCCATCAGAAATCCCTTGCGCGGCCTTCTGTCGCCACGCACCGCTGGTGAGCAGTGCCGCGTCCTTGCTATCGCGCATGTTCCCGCATTCGATGAACACCTTGGGAACCGTTGACAGATTGAGACCGCCCAGGTCCTTACGCGTGACGAGGCCGGTGCCGTCGCCGATGTAGTTGGAGGGCGGTTCACCCGTGACGCGGACGAAGTTGCCCGCGATGCGCTCGCCGAGGTCGGCGGAGGAGGTGACGATGGGGCGGGTGTCGGCGGCGCCCGCGTGGACGGAGCCGGGAAGGATGACGTGGAAGCCGCGGTTGCCGGCCGCGGAGCCGTCCGCGTGGATGGAGATCGCGGCGTCGGCGTGGGCCTGGTTGCCGATCTGCGCCCGCTGGTCCACGCAGGGGCCCCAGGCGGGGGAGTTGCCGTCGTGGGTCAGCTTCACCGTGGCGCCCAGCTTCTCCAGCAAGGTCTTCAGGCGATGGGACACGTCCAGGGTGAACTGGGCTTCCGTGTAGCCCGCGTTGGTGGACGTACCCGTCGTGTCGCACTCCTTCTTGTTCGTGCCGATGTCCACCTTGCGGGCGATCTCGGTGGCGTGCTGGAAGTTGCCGGGGTTGTGGCCCGGGTCGATGACGACGACCTTGCCCTTGAGAGGGCCGGAGGCAGCGGGCGCCGACGAGGTGGGGGAGGCGAGGGTGGGCGCCGGGCTGCTCGGGTTCTTGTCGTCGCCGGTGGGGGAGGAGGCGGGCGCGCCGGACGTCGCCGCAGCGGACGTCCGTACGGTCGCCTGGGCCGCCCCGCCGCCGTCACCCCCGCTTCCGCCCACGGCTTCGTACACCACCCACCCGAGCAACGCACCCGGCACGAGCGCGGCGACCGCCACGGTCAGGGGGCTGCGCCGGGGGCGGCGGGGCTGGGGAGGATCGAAGTCCGGGCCTACGTACGACACGGCTGCCACCCTACGGGGCGTCAGGCCGATCCGCAGGGTGCCTGGAGTCTTGTGCCCACTCTCTGCGGTACAGGAATGCCGTACCAGTGCGGTACCGTTCTTCCGTACGGTTCTCTACCAGGAGGAGAGTGCGACACATGTCGATAAGCGCTACGGAAGCCAGAAGGACCCTGTTTCCGCTCATCGAGCGTGTCAACACCGATCACACCCCTGTGAGGATCAGCTCGAAGAGCGGCGATGTCGTGTTGATGTCCGCCGACGACTACGACGCGTGGCAGGAGACCGTCTATCTGCTGCGCTCCCCTGCCAACGCCCGGCGCCTCATGGAGGCCGTCGCGCGTGACAAGGCAGGTGAGGCGGGCATCGCGAAGTCGATGGATGAGCTCCGAGACCTGGCCGGAGGCGAGGCGTGAGGGGTGTTTCCTTTGACCCGGACGGGCGGGAGGACTTCCTGTACTGGCTTGCCGCCGACCGCAAAACCGCCCGGAGGATCACGCGGTTGATCGGCGAGATCCAGCGCACGCCGTTCGATGGGATCGGCAAGCCGGAGCCGCTGAAAGGTGAGCTGTCCGGCTACTGGTCTCGGCGGATCGACGACGAACACCGTCTCGTGTACCGAGCAGACGACAAAGAAGTCAAGATCCTCAAAGCCCGCTATCACTACAGCTGAGACTGGCAGCCGGTCACGCCCCCGCACCGGTTCGCCGCAACACGCGCAGCGAGCCCGTCACCGCGACCTCCGTGAACGCGCCGGACTCCAGTGCCCGCAGGTAGACGCGGTACGGCGCCTGGCCGGTGAACTCGTCCTTCGGGTCCGGGAAGACGTCGTGTATGAGGAGCAGGCCGCCTTCGGCCACATGGGGGGCCCAGCCCTCGTAGTCGGCGGTGGCGTGCTCGTCGGTGTGGCCGCCGTCGATGAAGACCAGGCCGAGGGGGGTCCGCCAGAACTTCGCGATCTGCGGCGAACGGCCGACCAGCGCCACCACGTGCTCCTCCAGCCCCGCCCGGTACAGGGTGCGGCGGAAGGTCGGCAGCGTGTCCATCAGGCCGATCTCCGGGTCGACCGTCTCCGGGTCGTGGTAGTCCCACCCCGGCTGCTGCTCCTCGCTGCCGCGGTGGTGGTCGAGGGTCAGCGCGGTGACCCCGCTCTCGCGGGCGGCATCGGCGAGCAGGATCGCGGAGCGTCCGCAGTACGTGCCGACCTCCAGCAGGGGCAGCCCGAGGCCGCCCGCCTCGACGGCGGCCGCGTAGAGCGCCAGTCCCTCATCGACGGGCATGAACCCCTTCGCCGCTTCGAACGCGGCCAGGATCTCCGGCTTGGGTGCCGCGGCCATGGGGTTCCTTTCGGTCGTACGCGCGTCTCGGCACACATGCTGCCGTACCCCCCGTCAGCTATATGACAGGGGGTACGGCAGCGCTCTTAAGGGGCGCGGGGCTGTATCGATATGCGGCTCCGCCGCGTGGGCGCGACAAGCCACAACGAACCCGCAGACGCCAGACGGCCCAGCGTGGCACCCCACTGGGCGCTAAGCAGTCACAGTCTCACCGGGCAACGACAGATCCAGGTCCACCGCCGCCTCCCCGGTGTGCGTAGCCGACGACGCAAGCGGCCCATGCCCCGCCGCTCGCGCGGCCAGCACATACGCCCCCTCGGCCGGCACCGCCAGCACATAGCTCCCGTCCTCGTCGGAGACGGCAGCTCCGGCCTGCCGGCCCCGCCGGTCGATCAGCGTGACCTTCGCCCGGGCCACCGGAGAGCCGTCGGCACCGAGCACACGCCCCCGGAACCCCCGCAGCACTTCCTCCGCGAGCTCCACGACGGCGTCGTCCTCCTCGCTGCTCGCAAGCAGCTGCGGCGCCCGGTTCGGCTTCGGAAGGAACAGGGCCATCAGCAGACCGAGGGCGACCGCGCCGGTCGCGATCAGGAAGGAGACACGGAAGCCGTGCATGGTCGGGATCTCGACGCCGCCGACGTTGTTCGCGGTGTTGGCCAGCACCATGCCGATGACGGCGCTCGACACGGACGTACCGATGGAGCGCATCAGGGTGTTGAGGCCGTTCGCCGCGCCCGTCTCCGAGGCCGGGACCGCGCCCACGATCAGCGCGGGGAGCGAGGAGTACGCGAGGCCGATGCCCGCGCCGAGCAGCACCGCGATGACCAGGCTCTGCCACGGCGCGCTCATCAGGCCGAGCCCGGCGCCGTAGCCGATCGCGATGATCAGCAGGCCGAGGATCAGGGTGACCTTGGGGCCGTACTTCGCGGACAGGCGGGCGTAGACCGGCGCCGTGAACATCATCGTCAGGCCCAGCGGGGCCACCAGCAGGCCCGCGACGACCATCGACTGGCCGAGGCCGTAGCCGGTCGCCTTCGGGAGCTGGAGCAGCTGGGGAAGGACGAGGGAGACGACGTAGAAGGAGACACCGACCATGATCGAGGCCAGGTTGGTGAAGAGGACGGCCGGGCGGGCCGTCGTCCGCAGGTCCACCAGCGGGGCCTTCATACGGAGTTCGAGAACGCCCCACAGGACGAGTACGACGGCCGACGCGCCGAAGAGGCCGAGCGTGGTGCCGGAGGTCCAGCCCCAGTCGCTGCCCTTGGTGATGGGGAGAAGGAAGAGGACCAGGCCGGCGGAGAGGCCGAGTGCGCCGAGCAGGTCGAAGGAGCCCTCGGCGCGCATCGGGGACTCCGGTACGACCAGGAGGGTGAGAAGGATCGAGAGGGCGCCGAGGCCTGCGGCGCCGTAGAAGAGGGCGTGCCAGTCGGCGTGCTGGGCGACCAGGGCCGCGAGCGGCAGGGCGAGGCCGCCGCCGACGCCTATGGAGGAGCTCATCAGGGCCATCGCCGAGCCGAGCTTCTCGCGGGGCAGCATGTCGCGCATCAGGCCGATGCCGAGCGGGATGGCGCCCATCGCGAAGCCCTGCAGCGTCCGGCCGGCGATCATCGTGAGCAGCTGGCTGGTGAGGGCGCTGATCAGGGCGCCGACCACCATCACGGCGAGGCTGAGGATCAGCATGCGCCGCTTGCCGTAGAGGTCGCCGAGGCGGCCCATGATCGGCGTGGCGACGGCTCCCGAGAGAAGTGTCGAGGTCAGGACCCAGGTGGCGTTGCTGGGTGCGGTGCCCAGCAGCTGCGGCAGGTCCTTGATGACCGGGACGAGCAGAGTCTGCATCACCGCGACAACGATGCCCGCGAAGGCGAGCACCGGGACCACGGCCCCGCTCGCCCGCCGGGCGGGCTGTTCGGTCGTCGTGTGCGTCATGGGGTGGGGCCTCCAGGCCGTACGAGATGGAGAGCTGTGCGAGATAAGTGGTGGGTAAACCTCGTATGCACAGGCAACTATTCCGTTGCTTCGGGTCTCTAATGAATTCTTGACCCGGTCATGGGAATCTGATCAGCCGTCAGGTCTGGCGAGTTGGTGAAACGTGTTCTAGTCTCGCGCGCCATGAAGGCATACCGTGTAAGGCGTACCGCGCCATGAAGGCTTATGTCGTCGGGGTCGGGATGACCCGGTTCGAGAAGCCCGAGACCCGTGACTGGCAGTACTGGGACATGGTGCGGGAGGCCGGCGGTGCCGCCCTGGCCGATGCGGGGATCTCGTACGGCGATGTGGAACAGGTTCCTGTCGGGTACTGCTTCCAGCCCTCCACCGCCGGGCAGCGCGCCGCGTATGAGCTGGGTCTCACCGGCGTGCCCGTCTACAACGTCAACAACAACTGCGCGACCGGCTCGACCGCCCTGATGCTCGCCCGGCAGCTCGTCGAGGGCGGGGCGGCCGACTGCGTACTGGCGCTGGGCTTCGAGAAGATGAAGAAGGGCGCGCTGGGCGGAGGCGCCGACGGAGGGGACTTCTCCACGTCTCCGGTCGCCCGGCACTACGGCATCATGGCCGCCCGCCACGGCTTCGAGATGACCCCGCCCACCGCCCAGATCTTCGGCGACGCGGCCCGTGAGCACATGGAGCGCTACGGCACGACCGAGGCGCAGCTCGCCGCCGTGGCCGCCAAGAACCACCGGCACTCGGCGCACAATCCCAACGCGCAGTTCCGGGACGTGTACGAGGTGGACGCCATCCTCGCCGCGCGCACGGTCCACCGGCCGCTGACCAAGCTGCAGTGCTCGCCGACCTCCGACGGCGCGGCGGCGGCGGTCGTCGTCTCCGAGCGGTTCGTGGAGCGGCGAGAGCTGGGTGCGAAGGCCGTCGAGATCGTCGCGCAGGCGATGACGACCGACACGGAGGAGTCCTTCGCGTCGGGATCGTGCATCGACGTCGTCGGTCAGCCGATGTCGCGGGCGGCGGCACGGCAGGTCTACGAGCGGGCCGGGCTCGGGATCGGCGATGTGGACGTCGTAGAGCTGCACGACTGTTTCTCCGTCAACGAGCTGCTGACGTACGAGGCGCTCGGGATGTGCGGGGAGGGGGAGTCCGGGAAGCTCGTCGAGTCGGGGGCGACCACGTACGGCGGGCGGTGGGTGGTGAATCCGTCCGGCGGGCTGATCTCCAAGGGGCATCCGCTGGGGGCGACCGGGATCGCCCAGGTGGCCGAGCTGGTGTGGCAGCTGAGGGACGAGGCGGGGGCGCGACAGGTGCCGGGGGCGCAGGTCGGCCTCGCGCACAACATCGGGCTGGGCGGGGCGGCGGTGGTGACGCTCCTACGGGCGGTGTAGGTCCTGCGGAGGAGGACCCCGTGCGGCGAAATCCCGATGCAAGGACCGTAACGCGGTTGAGAGCATGACAGACATGCTGGAAGCCGCTGACCTAACCCGGACCCCGTCCCGCCGTACCGTGCCTCCCACCTGGCTGGTCGTGGCGCTCGCCTGCGCCGGGCAGTTCCTGGTGGTGCTCGATGTGTCGGTCGTCAATGTGGCGCTGCCGTCGATGCGGGCCGACCTGGGGCTGAGCCCGCAGGGGCTGCAGTGGGTGGTGAACGCGTACGCGATCGCCTTCGCCGGGTTCATGCTGCTCGGCGGACGGGCCGGTGACCTGTACGGACGCAAGCGGATGTTCCTGATCGGGCTCGCCCTGTTCACGGCGGCCTCGCTGGGCGGCGGGCTGGCGCAGGAGGGCGGTCAGCTGCTGGTCGCGCGGGCCGTGCAGGGGCTGGGGGCCGCGGTGCTCGCGCCCTCCACGCTGACCATTCTCACCTCGGCCGTTCCGGAAGGGGCCGCGCGGGCGCGGGCGATAGCGACCTGGACCGCGGTGGGCGCCGGTGGCGGAGCGGCCGGCGGGCTGGTCGGCGGGGCGCTGGTGGACGGGCTGTCGTGGCGGTGGGTGCTGCTGATCAACGTGCCGATCGGGGCGCTGGTGCTGGCCGGCTCGCTGCGCTGGCTGGCGGAGAGCCGCAACGGGGACGGGCGGCGGCTCGATCTGCCGGGTGCGCTGCTGGTGACGGCGGGGCTGGGGACACTGGCGTACGGGATCTCGCAGACGGAGGCTGAGGGGTGGGCCGCGGCGGCCACGATCGTGCCGCTGGCCGCCGGGCTTGCGCTGATCGCGCTGTTCCTGGTCGTGGAGGCGCGTACGGCGGCGCCGCTGATGCCGCTCGGACTGTTCCGGGTGCGGGCCGTGTCGTCGGCGAACGCCGCGATGTTCGTGAACGGGTCCGCGATGTTCTGCATGTGGTTCTTCATGACGCTGTACGCGCAGAACGTGCTCGGCTACACGCCCTTCGAGGCCGGGCTGGCGCTGGTGCCCAGTTCCCTGGCGGTGCTGCTCGGGTCCAAGTCGGCGCCCCGTTTCCTGCCGGTGCTCGGCGCGCGGAACGTGGCCGTGCTCGGGACCGTCCTGGCGGCGGCGGGCTTCGCCTGGCAGTCGATGATGACGCCCGAGGGCAACTATCTGACGGAGATCATGTTCCCGGGGATCCTGATGATGCTGGGGGCGGGCCTCACGGCGACCCCGCTCGCCGCGCTCGCCACGTCCGGGGCGGCTCCGGGGGAGGCGGGGCTGGTGTCGGGGCTGGTCAACACCTCGCGCACGATGGGCGGTTCGCTGGGGCTCGCGGTGATGTCGACGATCGCGGCGACCCGCACGGCGGGCAGCGGCGCTCCGGGGGCGCTCACGGAGGGGTACGCGCTGGTGTTCCGGACGGGCACCGGGGTGCTGCTCGCGGGGGCGGTGCTGATGCTGGCGTGGCTGCCGCGGAGAATTTCGACGAGTTCCGCGGGGTGAGGCAACGATCCGGGCTGCCCATGGACTCCTTCAGACATCTAGGAGGTGCCCATGGGGGATCGCAAGGAAGCTCGGGACAAGGAGTTCCAGAGCTTTGTCACCGGCCGCTGGCCGCGGCTGCTGCGCACGGCATTTCTCCTCACGGGGGAACAGCACGCCGCTGAGGACCTGGTCCAGTCGACGCTCGAGCAGGTCTACGTGGCCTGGCGCCGCGTCGGCTCGGCGGACGACCCGGAGGCGTATGTACGGCGTGTGATGATCAACGCGCATGCGCGCAAACACCGCAGAAAACTGCGGGAGTTCCTGGCGCCGAAGGACGACTCGGGGCTGGTGCGCGAGATCGCCGACACGGGTGACCGCATCGCGCAGGCCGACGACCGGGGCGTCCTGCTGAAGGCGCTCGCCCAACTGCCGGTGCGGCAGCGGGAGGCGGTGGTCCTGAGGTACTGGGAGGACCTCACCGAGACCCAGACGGCGGAGGCGATGGGCTGCAGCGTCGGCGCGGTGAAGAGCAACGCGGCCAAGGGGATCGCGAAACTCCGCGCCATACCGGGACTGGCGGACATGGTGACAAGTGGGGGAGGGCGTAAGTGATGAGCGCGGACCGGGAGACGAACCACGAGATGACGAACACCGACATCGCCCTGCTGCTCGCCGAGGCCGCGGACGGGGTCGAGATCGGTATAGCCCCCACCCAGGCGGTGATCCGCGGTGGCCGGCGGCGCAGGGCGCGGCGCTGGGCGGTGGCGGCGGGTGCGGCGCTGGCGATCGTCGGGACGACGGGGACGGTGGCGCTTGCGGGTCTGCCGGGTGACGGGGACGGGCACCGGGGGGCGCAGGTGGCCACGCACCCGCCGACGACGCTGCCGGATTCGTTCCAGGCCGAGCCGCACAACACCACGCTGGCGAGCGGGTTTGAGGACGGCAAGGAGTGGGATGTCTCCGTCGACGTGTGGGACGCGCCGCGCAATGTGGCTGAGGCGCAGGCCCAGTTGACGGCCATGACCGAGTCCGGGGAATACCCCGGGGAGATCCGCGAGGCCTCCGACCTGATCGGCAAGAGCGCCTTCTTCGTGTCCAAGACCTACGATGGCAAGCCCTCGTTGCTGATCCACCAGATGCTGTCCAAGGGGGACAGGCAGAGGGGCACGGACCTGGTTTCCGGGGCGGGCGGGCTGAAGTCCAGTTCCGAGTCCGCGCGCCTCGTGGTCGGCCGGATCGCCAAGACAGCCCAGCAGGTCACCTGCACCTGGAAGGACGGCACGAGCACGGTCCTGCACAGGGACCCGGCGCACACCTACGTGAACAACGGCCTCATGCAGGCCATCCGGCCCGCCGAGGGCTCCCCGGACAGCTGGTTCGTATGCCTGGCGCCGAAGGGAACCAGCTATGACACGGCGGCGGTGACGGGGTAAGAAATCACAACCACCCCTGCTGGCGGGCCTCCCGCATCGCCTCCATGCGGTTGCGGGTGCCCGTCTTGCCGATGGCGGACGAGAGGTAGTTGCGGACCGTCGACTCGGACAGGTGCAGCTTGGCGGCGATGTCGGCGACCGTCGCACCGTCCACGGACGCCTTGAGGACGTCGCACTCGCGGGCGGTGAGCGGGCTCGGCCCGGCGCTGAGCGCTGCGGCGGCGAGCGCGGGGTCGATCACGGTCTCGCCGGTCAGCACCCGGCGGATCGCGGCGGCCAACTCCTCCACGGGACCGTCCTTCACGAGGAAACCGGCCGCTCCGGCCTCCATCGCGCGGCGCAGATAGCCGGGCCGCCCGAAGGTGGTGAGGATCAGCACCCGGCAGTCGGGGACCTGCTCGCGCAGCTCGGCCGCCGCGTCCAGGCCGCTCATGCCCGGCAGTTCGATGTCCAGCAGCGCCACGTCGGGCCGGTGGGCCAGCGCGGCGTCCACGATCGCGTCGCCCGCCGCGACCTGGGCGACGACCTCCAGGTCCTCCTCCAGACCGAGCAGCAGGGCGAGCGCGCCCCGCATCATTCCCTGGTCCTCGGCGAGCAGGACCCGCACGTTCTTCGACGGCCGGTGATCCCGGGGCATCTCGTTCACGGTCCAAGACTAGGGCGCGGACGGGGCCGCGGCCCGATTAAAGGCTCGTCTAAAGACTTGTCATTGTTCCGTTCCGCGAGTCTTGACGGCCTACCGCTTCGGCCCAACAATCGCGTCTGCATTGGGAGTTCGCCTTTGCAATTCCTGTGCCTGTATCCCCACCCGCAATTGTTCGGCATTTCGATCGTTGGAATAGGTTCGGAATTTCGGTCGAACGACGTTCGGTATGTCGGACATGAAGGAGGCTCCACCTTGTTCTCCAGGTTCGCCAGACTCCGAACCACGGCCCTGGCCGCGCTGTCCGCACTCGTCACCGTCCTCGCGCTCGCCGTCGGCGTGCCGCAGGCGCAGGCGGCGGGCTCGCTGCCCTGCGACATCTACGCCGCCGCGGGCACTCCCTGCGTCGCCGCGCACAGCCTCGTCCGGGCGCTCTACTCGTCGTACAACGGCTCGCTCTACCAGGTGCAGCGGGCCTCGGACGGCGCCACCGCGAACATCGGGCTGCTGGCCGCCGGCGGTTATGCCAACGCGGCCGCCCAGGACTCCTTCTGTTCCGGCACCACCTGCATCATCACCAAGATCTACGACCAGTCCGCACGCCACAACGACCTGACGGTCGAGGGGGCGGGCGGGGCCGGCGCGGCCGATGTCGGCGCACCCGCCGACGCCCTGCCGGTGACCGTCGGCGGGCACCAGGTCTACGGCCTGGAGATCTCGGCCGGCATGGGCTACCGGGACAACGCCACCTCCGGGGTGGCCGTCAACGGGCAGGCCGAGGGGATGTACATGGTGACCTCCGGCACCCATGTCAACGGCAGGTGCTGCTTCGACTACGGCAACGCCGAGACGAACAACAAGGACACCGGCAACGGCCACATGGACGCCATCAACTTCGGCACTGAGTGCTGGTTCTCCCCGTGCTACGGCGGCGGCCCCTGGGTACAGGCCGACCTGGAGAACGGCCTCTTCCAGTCGGACTCCGGCTACAGCAAGAACACCTCGAACACCGGCACCGGGCCGATACCCTTCGTGACGGCTTTGCTGAAGAACAACGGGCAGAACCATTTCGCGCTGAAGTACGGCAATGCGCAATCCGGCAGCCTCACCACCACCTATTCCGGCGGTGAACCCACCACCAGCGGCTACTCGCCCATGCATCAGGAGGGCGCGATCGTCCTCGGCACCGGCGGCGACAACAGCAACGGCTCCATCGGGTCCTTCTTCGAGGGCGTCATGACCTCCGGCATCCCCACGGACGCCGCCGACGACGCGGTGCAGTCGAACATCGTCTCCGTCGGCTACGGCGGCGCGACCGGCTCCACCGGTTCGCTGACCCCGGGTTCGGAGATCTCACTGCGGGCGACGACCTCGTGCTGCACGGGCGACTACATCCGCCACCAGAACGACGCGGCGGTCATCTCCCCGATCACCTCGAGCAGTTCGGCGCTCGACAAGAACGACGCCACCTGGATCGTCCGCCGGGGCCTGGCGAGCAGCTCCTGCGTCTCCTTCGAGTCGCGCAACTACCCGGGTGACTTCCTGCGCCACTACAACTACCAGCTGCTGCGCCAACCCATGGACGGCAGCGCGCAGTTCAGATCCGACGCCACCTTCTGCCCGACGACCGGCAAGAGCGGCACCGGGACCTCGTTCGCCTCGTACAACTACCCGGCCAAGTTCCTCCGCCACTACGACTTCAACGTCTACATAGCGAGCAACGGCGGCTCCAACACCTGGGACAGCTCCACGTCCTGGGCGGACGACGTGAGCTGGGTCGTCAGCTCGCCGTGGGCGCCCTAGCCGCCACCGGTTCGGACACGTCGTCGGCCTCCACGGGGAGTTCGGCGGTGACCGTGAAACCGCCTCGCGGCGACGGGCCGGCCCGCAAGGAGCCGCCGGCCGCCGCGAGGCGTTCCGTCAGACCCTTCAGACCGGTGCCGCCGATGCCCGGCAAGGACGGGGAGGGGGCCGCGGAAGGCACGCCCTCCCCGTTGTCCGCGACCGTGAGGCTCACGCGTTCGGGGCTGCTGAGCACGGTGATCTCGCAGCGCGTGGCGCCGGCGTGCCGCACGACGTTGGTGACCGCCTCCCGCACCACCCAGCCCAGCAGGGCCTCGGTCTGCGGGGCGAGGGGCGCGCCGGTGCGGCGGACCACCGGTTCGACGGCCGCCGCCGTCAGGACCGAGCGGGCCCGGTCCAGTTCGGTGGCGAGGCTGCCCTCGCGGTAGCCGGTCACGGCCTCGCGGATCTCGGTCAGCGCCTGCCGGCCGACGGACTCGATGTCGCCGATCTGGGCGAGCGCGGCCTCCAGGTTCCCCGGGGCCAGCCGCCGGGCCGCCTCCGACTTCACCACGATGACCGACAGGGTGTGCCCGAGCAGGTCGTGCAGATCGCGGGAGAAGCGCAGACGTTCCTTCTCGACCGCCTGGTGCGCCAGCTTCTCGCGGGCCGCCTGCAACTCCCGTACCGCCTCGGACAGGGAGAGGATCGCGGCGGTGACCATCGTCGACAGGAAGGTGCCGTAGGCGATGGTCACGGCGTCCGACCCGTCGCGGTACACGGAGACGGCACCGGCGAACGCGGCGAGCGAAATCCCCGTCCGGCCCAGCCACGGCCCGCGCAGGACCGCGCCCGTGGCGAGGCCGAGCAGCGGGAAGAACATCAGCCAGTTGCCGCCGTAGCCGAGGGCCAGAGCGGTGGTCAGCACGGCCATCAGCAGGAGTGCGACCCGGGTGGACCGCTCCTCGCGCTTGCGCCGATCGAAGCAGCGGAACGTCACGTAGATGTACAGGGAGTTGAAGGCGAGCAGGCCGAGGCCGCCGATCCACGGGTTGGCGTCCTTGCCCTGGATGACGTTGGAGAACGCGCCCATGCCCATCAGCAGCCAGGGCAGCAGCCCGAAGCCGGTCGGCGGCGGGCCCAGGTGCTGCTCGAGCCGCTTCCCGGTCCTGCGCGCCTCCTTCTGCGCGGCCTTGAACTCCCCCATGTCGGCCTTCCAGCGCGCTCGCGCCGCCCGCCACTGGTCCACCTGACAGGCGAACCCTTGTATCCAGGACATGTCTGCGCTCCCCCGTTCAGGCGGTCCGTCCGGACCGCCGGTACGACAGCACAGCGTACGAACCGAAGGCCAGCAGCCAGAGGGTCAGCACCGCGATCGCGCCGAGGGCAGGGGCGTGGCCCTCCGCCGCCGAGGTGCCGAGCTGGGCGAAGCGGTAGGTGGGCGTGTACGCCGACAAGGTGCGCAGCCAGTGCGGGAAGAGGGTGACCGGGAACCACAGGCCGCCGAGGACCGCGAGGCCCAGGTTGCACGCCATGTTCGTCACGCCGGTGGTCTGCCCGGTCAGCCGGTAGCCGTTGCCCAGGCCCAGCAGGGTGAAGGGCAGCGAGCCCAGCCACAGCAGCGCCGCGACCGCCGCCCACTGCCAGGCCTGCAGCCGTACGCCGTTGAGCAGGCCGCCCGCGGCGAGCACCGCGAGGATGGCGGGCAGCACCGTCACCGAGCCGGTCAGCGTGCGGCCGACGACGACCTGGCGCGGGGTCATCGGGGTCACCCGCAGTTGCCGCAGCCAGCCGATCGCCCGGTCCTCGGCGACCCCGCCGCCGGTGTTGAGGGCGCAGCCGACGGCGCCGTAGCCCGCCATGCCGACCATTGCGCCGGTCTTCCAACTCCCGTCGTCCGTACCGAGGTTGGTGAACAGCAGATACATCAGCACCGGCATCGCGATCCCGCCGATCACAAAACCCGCGTCCCGCAGGGTCCGGCGCACTTCGAGCCGTAGATAGTCCAGCATCACGCCGCCTCCGTCACGCGAGCGGTCAGAGCCAGGAACGCTTCGTCGAGCGAGGCGGGCGCGACCTCCAGGCGGCGTATCGCGCCCAGTTCCGCCAGTGCGACCACCGTCGCGTCCGGGTCGTCGGTGCGCAACCGCGCCCGCTCCCCGCGCACCTCCACCGACCGCACACCGGGCAGCAGTTCCAGGCCCTCCGTGCCCCGCCCCGCGAGGTCGAAGGCGACCAGGCTGCCGCCCACCGACCGCTTGAGCTGCTCGCCGGTGCCGTCCGCGACGATCCGGCCCCGGTCGATGACGAGGATGCGGTCGGCATGCGCGTCCGCCTCCTCCAGGTGGTGGGTGGAGAACAGCACGGTGTGCCCGAGGCGGGCGTACGAGCGCATCGACGCCCAGAAGGCGAGCCGCGCCTCCACGTCCAGGGCGGCGGTCGGCTCGTCCAGGACGATCAACGAGGGGTTCCCGGCGAGGGCCACGGCGAACCGCACGCGCTGCGTCTGACCGCCGGACAGCCGGTCCACCCGCCGCCCCGCCAGCTCGGTGATCCCGGCCAGCTGCAGAGCCCGCGCGACGGGCATCGGGTCCGGATAGCGGCCGGCCACGAAGGTCACCAGTTCCCGCACGGTGACCCGGGGCACCGCGCGCCCCTCCTGCAGCATCGCGCCGATCCGTCCGGCGCGCACCGACTGCTCCGGGGGAGCGCCGAAGACCCGTACCGTGCCCTCGTCGGGCTCGTTCAGGCCGAGCAGCAGCGAGATCGTCGTCGACTTGCCGGCGCCGTTGCGCCCGAGCAGTGCCACGGTCTCGCCCTGCGCTACCTCCAGGTCCACGCCCTGCACGGCGCGCACGTCGCCGAAGGTCTTGACCGCCCCCGTGAAGGACACGGCGGGCGGCGCCCCGGCCGTCCTCCCGCTCGTCGTCCCTGTCGTCTTCGTCATGCCTACGACGCTACGGAGACCGGGCCCCCGCCCGGCAGATGCGCTTGTACGGACTCCGGCAGGACAAATGTCACGGCCGGCCGCGCACTGAACTGACACAGTGTCAGGAGCCTTCACAAGTGCGGAGCGCTGGGCTATACAGAGGGCGCCGGACTGGAACGCGTTCTAGATCGGCACTCGTGACGACCTCGGTCGCGGCCGACGGTGCGGACGGCCGCGCCGAGGTCTTGAACCAGCCGAGCCACCAGGAGCCGTATGCCCATCGACGCAGCGAAGGCCCTCGCCGCCGAACCCCGTTCCGGCGAGATCACCTGGGACCGCAAGGACGTCCAGCTCTACCACCTCGGCATCGGAGCAGGCAGCCCGGCGACCGACCCCGACGAGCTGCGCTACACCCTGGAGTCCCGGCTGCACGTCCTGCCGAGCTTCGCCACCGTCGCGGGCAACGGCTCGCCCGGGGTGATCAGCGGCCTGTCCATGCCCGGCGTCGACGTGGACCTGGCCCGCGTCCTGCACGGCGGCCAGTCCCTCACCCTGCACCGCCCGATCCCTGTCGAGGGCACCGCGACCGCCACCGGCCGTATCGCCGCCGTGTACGACAAGGGCAAGGCGGCCGTCCTCGTCATGCGCACCGAGGTGGCGGACGCCGGCGGCCCGCTGTGGACCAACGACGCCCAGATCTTCGTCCGCGGAGAGGGCGGCTGGGGCGGCGACCGCGGTCCCTCCGCCCGCCTGGACCCGCCCACCGGTGACCCCGACCGCACCGTCGAGCGCCCGATCCGCGAGGACCAGGCGCTGCTCTACCGCCTCTCCGGCGACTGGAACCCGCTGCACGCCGACCCCGACTTCGCCAAGACCGCCGGGTTCGAAAAGCCCATCCTGCACGGTCTGTGCACCTACGGCATGACACTCAAGGCGGTCGTCGACACGCTGCTCGGCGGGGACGTGACCCGGGTGCGGTCGTACGCCACGCGGTTCGCGGGCGTGGTCTACCCGGGGGAGACCCTGCGCATCCGGATGTGGCAGGCGCAGGAGTCCGTCAGGGTCGCCGTGAGCGCCGTGGAGCGGGACGACGCGCCCGTCCTCGCCGACACGATCGTCGAACACTCTTGATCCAGCCGGAAGTTGAAGTAGGCAGTTGAGGGGAGCCGCACCATGCGCGCAGCCGTACTGCACGAGATCGGCCAGGACAAACTCGAGGTCTTCGAGGACATCGAGGCGACGGGCTTCGGGCCCGGCAAGGTGAGGATCCGGGTGCGGGCCACCGGGCTGTGCCACTCGGACCTGTCCGCGATGAGCGGGGTGCTGCCGCAGCCGGCGCCGTTCGTGCCCGGGCACGAGGGCGCAGGCGAGATAGTCGAAGTCGGCGACGGCGTCACCCACCTGAAGGCGGGCGACCGCGTCGTGGTCTGCTGGCTGCCCGCCTGCGGCGCATGTCCGGCCTGCAAACGCGGGCAGACCGAGCTGTGCCTGGCCGGGTTCATGAACGCCGGCACCCCCAACTTCCGCCGCCCCGGCGGTGACGTCTTCGGCTTCGCGGGCACCGGCACCTTCGCCGAGGAGGTCGTCGTGGACGCGGGCTGCGCGGTGCCGATCCCGGACGACGTGCCCTTCGACATCGCCGCGCTGATCGGCTGCGGGGTCACCACCGGCCTGGGCGCCGCCCTCAACACCGCCGACGTGGAGGCCGGTTCGTCGGTCGCCGTCATCGGCTGCGGTGGCGTCGGCATCTCCGCGATCCAGGGGGCGCGCCTCAAGGGCGCCGCCGAGATCGTCGCCGTCGACCCGGTCGCCTCGCGCCGCGAGTCCGCCCTCAAGTTCGGCGCCACCAAGGCGGTCTCACCGGACGAGCTGGCCGACGCCAAACAGAACGTCACCGGCGGCGAGGGCTTCGACTACGTCTTCGAGGTCGTCGGCAAGTCGGCCACCGCCCGCACCGCCTACGACACCACACGGCGCGGCGGCACCCTCGTCGTCGTCGGCGCGGGCGCCCTGGACGACTTCCTGCAGCTCAACATGTTCGAGCTGTTCTTCGACGAGAAGCGGATCCTGCCGTCGATGTACGGCGGCGGCGACGTCCTGCGTTCCTACGAGCGGACCATCGCCCTGTGGCGGGCGGGCCGCGTCGACCTGGAGGGCCTGATCACGCACCGGGTGCCGTTGAGCGAGATCAACGAGGCGCTGGACCAGATGCGGACGGGCACGGCGCTGCGCACATGCATCGAGATCTGACGGGGGTGCCCGTGTCGTTGCCACAGCAAGGACCACAGCAAGGACCGCAGCAAGGGCCGCTGGAAGGGCTGTCCGCCGTCGTGACCGGGGCCGGTCGCGGCCTGGGCCGGGCCGAGGCGCTCGAACTCGCCCGGCTCGGTGCCGTCGTCGTCGTCAACGACTTCGGGCAGCCGGGCCGGGACGGCTCGGGGGAGGCCTCGGCGGGCCCCGCCGAAGAGGTCGCCGCCGAGATCCGCGCGGCGGGCGGCAAGGCGCTCGCCCACACCGGGGACGTCGCCGACTTCCCACAGGCCCGAGAACTCGTCGAGTTGGCGATCGGGGAGTTCGGCAAGCTGGACATCCTGGTCAACAACGCGGGCATCCTGCGCGACCGCATGGTCTTCTCCATGACCGAGGACGAGTGGGACGCGGTGATCCGGGTCCACCTCAAGGGCCACTTCAACACCACCCACTTCGCGGCCGCGCACTGGCGCGAGCGGTCCAAGGCCGCGGGAGCGCCCATCTACGGGCGGATCGTGAACACCTCGTCGGAGGCCTTTCTGGCGGGCTCGGCCGGGCAGCCCAACTACGCGGCCGCGAAAGGCGGAATCGTCGGCCTGACCACCTCCACGGCCCTGGCCCTCGCCAAGTACGGCGTCACGGCCAACGCGATCTGCCCGCGCGCCCGCACCCGGATGACCGAGGACGTCTTCGCCGGTTTCGAGCAGCCGGCCGACGGCCTCGACCCGCTCGCCCCCGAGCATGTCGCCCCGCTCGTCGGCTACCTGTCCTCGCCCGCCGCGGCCCGCGTCAACGGCCAGCTGCTCGTCGTGCACGGCGGCATGGTGGCCGTCGTCGACCGGCCGCGGGTGCAGGCGAAGTTCGACAGCAAGCAGGACACCTTCACCTACGACGAGCTGGACGCCGTACTGACTCCGCACTACGCGGACCGGCCACCGGGGGAGACCTTCGCGGCTGCAGAGGTACTGGGACTCAAGCGGGCCTAGACATACGAAAGGGGCTCGCACACCGGCCGGTGTGCGAGCCCCTTCCCTGCGTACCCTCAGGCAGCCGCTTCGCTGTCCTCGGCCGGCTTGCGGTGACGGCCGTGCGGGGCCGTGTCACCGTCCTGGGCCGAATTCGGGCCCCGGTGCCGGCCGTGACCGGCGTCTTCCCGGGACTCGGCGGACAGCGGCTGCATGGTGCTTGTGTCGCTCATCGGAAGGATTCACCCCGTCAACATGATCTTTCAAACAGCCGGGCGAGTTTAACCGGCCACCCTCCTCGCGAATCCAGACGGGCACGCCCATCGGCACTATTTCGTTACAAGACGTCCCAAGGGCGCTTGCTGCAAGGGCACGGGACGCGGTGCGACGGGCTCCGGAGGATCCGGCGGTGCCGGCTCACCCCGTGCCGGATCCTCCGGGCCCGCGCCCCCCGATCCCCCTGCATCCCCCGATTCCCCCGTCTCCCCCGAGGGCGCCGCCACCCGCGCCACGCCGCACGGCACCTCGGCCGTGGCGTAGGGCAGTTGGAGCACCCCGTCCCTGGTCCACATCCCCGCGCCCGCCAACCACCCGTAGGGCGCGGCGAGATGGTGCACCTGCCGCCGGTCCGGCCGCCACAGGCCCACCCAGCTGCCGACGGGCCCGTCGATGCGCAGCGCCACCCCGCAGCTCTCCGGCAGCAGCACCTGCCCCGGCTGGATGGCGAAGGGCGTCACGACACAGTCGGGCAGCCGCAGGCACTCCGGGAAGCGCACCGGCAGGGTGCTGCCCAGCACGCCCCAGCCCAGCCGCTCCTCGCCCGGCGAGGGCGCGTCGGAGCGGATCAGCAGCAGCCCGCTGTCCGGGTCGGCGAGCAGCAGCCGGTCGTCGCTGCCCTCGGCGATCTGCAGCAGCGGCGAGACCTCGCCGGCCCGCTCCAGGTCGACCACGACCGCCTTGGTGCGGCCGCCGGTCTCCCGGTCGAGCGCCAGCAGCCGCCCCGCGCGGTCCAGCCACACCCCGCCCGAGCAGCGCCCCGGGATCTCCGCCACCTGCTCAGGCCCGAAGGCGCCGCCCGCCACCAGCCACACGGTGCTGGAGCGCCGGCCCACGGCGAGGGCGTACGCCCTCTCGCCGCCCGGCGCGGGCGGCAGCAGCCGCAGCCGGGCACCCTCCTCCGGGCACTGCACCGCGCCGATCAGCAGCTCGCCCGTGCCCGGTCCGGTCGGGTACAGCAGCGAGAACAGGTGGCGTCCCTCCGCCCGCCGGTGGATGAGGACCCGCCCGTCGCCCATCGGCTGCACCTCGGTGCCGGGCTCCTCGGGCTGGTTGCCGGGCAGCGGCACGGCGTACGGCTCGGGACTGTCCAGCGTCCAGCGCTCCGGGAACCAGGAGTCCCCGGCCGGCGCGAGGCGGGCGGCGTAGGCGCCGTCCACGGTGATGGTGCAGCCGGATTGCGGGGCGCCGTCCTCGGGAGCAGCCTCGGGCTCGATCGCACACGCCGTCATGGTCTGGTCACCTCCGGCGACGAAGCTAGTTTTCGCACGCACACACGTGGGACCACGAGGCTCCTGCTTCACACATAAGGGTGGCGGGGGAACGATTCGCCTGAGGAAACGGGGGCGGGTGTGCTGAAGAGGGCCGCGGGTGAGCGCCGGGGCGCCGGTCCTCTCCACCCGGCCGCATGGACAGGTCCAGGCCGACTACGGACATAGGTTCAGCGGCACAGATCAGCCAGGTAGCCTTTTGGGCGTGCCCCGTCTGTCTGAAGTCATCGCCGCGCTGGAGAACCTGTGGCCCGCCGAGCGGGCCGAGTCCTGGGACGCGGTCGGCACCGTCGTGGGCGACCCCGACCAGGAGGTCACCCGGGTCCTGTTCGCGGTCGACCCCGTGCAGGAGATCGTCGACGAGGCGGTGAAGCTGGGCGCCGACCTGCTGGTCACCCACCACCCGCTCTACCTGCGCGGTACGACGACGGTCGCGGCGACCCACTTCAAGGGCCGCGTCGTGCACACCCTGATCAAGAACGACATCGCGCTGCACGTCGCCCACACCAACGCGGACACGGCCGACCCCGGAGTCAGCGATGCGTTGGCCGGTGCGCTGGACCTCCGCGTCGTACGCCCCTTGGTGCCCGACCCGGCCGATCCGTCCGGCCGCCGGGGTCTCGGCCGCATCTGCGAGCTGGACCACCCGCTGCCGCTGCGCGAGTTCGCCGAGAGGGCCGCCGCCCGGCTGCCCGCCACCGCGCAGGGCATCCGCGTCGCCGGCGACCCCGAGGCCGTCGTCCGCACGGTCGCCGTCAGCGGCGGCTCCGGCGACAGCCTCTTCGACCAGGTGCGCGCGGCCGGTGTCGACGCCTTCCTCACCGCCGACCTGCGCCACCACCCGGCCTCCGAGGCCGTGCTCCAAAGCCCCCTCGCGCTGCTCGACGCGGCGCACTGGGCCACCGAATGGCCCTGGTGCGAGCTGGCCGCCACCCAGCTCGACGAGATCTCCGACCGCCACGGATGGGACCTCAGGGTCCATGTCTCCAAGACGGTCACCGACCCCTGGACGGCCCACGCGGCCTCCCCCGATCCCACCGCAGGAGCCCCCAACTGAACGCCGCGCCCGCCGACCAGATCCGACTCCTCGACGTCCAGGCCCTCGACGTACGCCTGCAGCAGCTCGCGCACCGGCGCAGGTCGTTGCCCGAGCACGCCGAGATCGAGTCGCTCACCAAGGACCTCACCCAGCTGCGCGACCTGCTGGTGGCCGCGCAGACCGAGGAGAGCGACACCGCCCGCGAGCAGACCAAGGCCGAGCAGGACGTGGACCAGGTGCGCCAGCGCGCCGCCCGCGACCAGAAGCGCCTGGACTCGGGCGCCGTCACCTCCCCCAAGGACCTGGAGAACCTCCAGCGCGAGATCGCCTCCCTCGCCAAGCGGCAGAGCGACCTCGAGGACGTCGTCCTGGAGGTCATGGAGCGCATCGAGTCCGTGCAGGAGCGGGTCGCCGAGCTCACCGAGCGGGTCTCCTCCGTCCAGTCGAAGATCGACGACGCGACCGCCCGCCGTGACGCCGCCGTCGAGGAGATTGACGGCGAGGTGGCGACGGTGACCAAGGAGCGCGAGGTCATCGCGGGCACGATCCCCGCGGACCTGCTGAAGCTCTACGACAAGCTGCGCGAGCAGCAGGGCGGCATCGGCGCGGCCAAGCTGTACCAGCGCACCTGCCAGGGCTGCCGCCAGGAGCTGGCGATCACCGACATCAACGAGATCCGCGCGGCCGCCCCCGACACGGTGGTGCGCTGCGAGAACTGCCGCCGCATCCTGGTGCGTACGGCCGAGTCCGGTCTGTAAGGGGCGGGTGGCGTGCGGGAGTTCATCGTCGAGGCCGACGGCGGTTCGCGGGGCAACCCGGGACCCGCGGGCTACGGATCCGTGGTGCTCGACGCGGCGACCGGGGAGACCCTGGTCGAGGCCGCGGAGTACATCGGCGTCGCCACCAACAACGTCGCCGAGTACCGGGGCCTGCTGGCGGGCCTGCGCGCCGCCCACGAACTGGACCCCTCGGCCAGGGTCCGCGTCCGTATGGACTCCAAGCTGGTCGTCGAGCAGATGTCGGGCCGCTGGAAGATCAAGCACCCCGACATGAAGCCGCTGGCGTCGGTGGCGGCCCGCGTGTTCCCGCCGGACCAGGTGACCTACGAGTGGATCCCGCGGGAGCAGAACAAGCACGCCGACCGCCTGGCCAACGAGGCGATGGACGCGGGCAAGCGCGGCGAGCAGTGGTCCCCGTCGGCTTCGACGGCGGAGCTGGAGACGGCCGCCGAGAGGACCGCGGTCGCCGAGCCGGCCGCCGCCGAAGTCCCGAAGGCCGAGGCCGATGTACGGGCCGCCACGGCCGTCGCCTCCCCCGGCTGGGCCCCCGCCGACCTGGGCGCCCCCGCGACCTTCGTGCTGCTGCGGCACGGTGAGACCCCGCTGACCCCGCAGAAGCGTTTCTCGGGCAGCGGCGGCACCAACCCCTCCCTGTCCGACGTCGGCCGGGAGCAGGCCGAGCGCGCCGGGGCCGCGCTGGCCCGGCGCGGCACGATCCAGGCGATCGTCGCATCACCCCTCGCCCGCACCCGCGAGACCGCCGGCATCGTCGCCTCCCACCTCGGCCTGGAGGTGAGCATCGACGACGGACTCATCGAGACCGACTTCGGCGCCTGGGAGGGGCTGACGTTCGCCGAGGTCCGCGAGCGCTACCCCGACGACCTGAACGCCTGGCTCGCCGACCCGCACGCCCAGCCCTCGGGCGGCGGCGAGAGCTTCGCGGCGACCGCGACCCGTATCGAGGCCACCCGGGAGAAGCTGGTGGCGGCGTACGCGGGCCGCACGGTCCTGCTGGTCTCCCACGTCACGCCGATCAAGACGTTCGTACGCCTGGCTCTGGGCGCCCCGCCCGAGTCCCTGTTCCGCATGGAGCTGTCGGCGGCCGCGCTGTCTGCGGTGGCGTACTACGCGGACGGCAACGCGAGCGTACGGCTGTTCAACGACACGTCCCACTTGCGCTGAGGGACTGGGTGACCACCTAGATGACAACCTGGGTGAGCCCCGCCGCCTCGCGGGCCAGCGACTCGATCCGGTCCCAGTCGCGGGCCGCGAGGGCGTCCGCCGGGAGCATCCAAGTACCGCCCACACAGCCGACGTTGGGCAGCGCCAGATAGTCGGGGGCGTTGGCCGGCCCGATGCCCCCGGTCGGGCAGAACCGCGCCTGCGGCAGCGGCCCCGCCAGCGACTTCAGATACGCCGTGCCACCCGCCGCCTGCGCCGGGAAGAACTTCATCTCCCGCACCCCGCGTTCGAGTAGTGCCACGACCTCCGAGGTGGTGGACACCCCGGGCAGGAACGGCACCCCGGACGCCTTCATGGCCTCCAGCAGTACGTCCGTCCAGCCGGGGCTGACGAGGAACCGCGCCCCGGCGGCCACCGAGTCCTTCACCTGCTCCGGCGTGATCACGGTCCCCGCCCCGACCACCGCGTCCGGCACCGCTTCGGCGATCGCCCGGATCGCGTCCAGGGCGGCCGGCGTCCGCAGCGTCACCTCGATGGCGGGCAGTCCCCCCGCCACCAGCGCCCGCGCCAGCGGAACGGCGTCGGCGGCGTCCTTGATGACGACGACGGGCACGACGGGAGCAAGGTCGAGGAGCGATGAGGCGGCCATGCCGTCATCGTGCCCGTGCAATGCAGCATGCGCAAAGCGCATTGCGCATGCTGCAACAGCACGCCTATTGGTTCAGTGGATCTCGTCCACCAACACGTCCAGCATCCATGCCTTCCCGGCCCCCGTCGGAGGCTCCACCTCCACCACGTAACCGAGCTCGCGCAGCGTCTCCACCAGCTCCGCCGGGCCCTTGGGCGCCGCGCCCGCCGTCAGCAGGCTCCGTACGATCCGCCCCTTCGTCGCCTTGTTGAAGTGGCTGACCACCTTGCGGGTGGGCGCGTGCAGCACCCGTACGCTCGCCGTCCGCCCGGCGACCTCGCCCTTCGGCTTCCAGGCGGCCGCGTACGCGGAGGACCGCAGGTCCAGCACCAGCCCGTCCCCGGCGGCCTCGGGCAGGACGTCCGCCATCGGCGTCCGCCAGTAGGCGCCCAGCGCCCCGATCCCGGGCAGCTTCACCCCCATCGAGCAGCGGTAGGAGGGGATGCGGTCGTTGATGCGCACGGCACCCCACAGCCCGGAGAAGACGAGCAGGGAGCGGGTGGCGCGTTTCTTGGCGGCGGTGTCCAGGGAGGCCAGGTCGAGGGCGTCGTACAGCACTCCCGTGTAGATCTCCCCGGCGGGCCGCGCCCCGGCGGTCAGCAGCTCGGCGTTCTTCGCGACCTCGCCGCGCAGCCCCTCGCTCAGCCCGAGCACCTCGCGTGCCTTCTCCTCGTCCCCGGCGCACAGCTCGACCAGTTCGCCGAGCACGGCTTCACGGGCGGGCGTGAGCCCCGGCAGCGACAGCGACTCCGTCTTCAGCGGGGCGCCACGGCCGGAGGACGCCTTGCCTTCGGAGGGAGGCAGCAGGACAAGCACGGAAGATCTCCTTCTGTTTGAGCTCCCGGACAGCGTACGGGCCCCGGTCTGCTTACCCTCGCTGTATGCCCCGCCGCCACATCCGAGTGACCGGCGCCCCCGAAGCCCCCCTCCGGGCGGCCCTCACCGCGCTGCGCACCGAACTCGGCGTCCCCGAGAGCTACCCGCCCGAGGCGCTGGCAGAGGCCGAGCGATCAGCGAGGACCCCGGCCCTACCGTCGTACGACGCGACGGACATCCCCTTCTGCACCATCGACCCGCCGGCCTCCACCGACCTCGACCAGGCGATGCACCTGTCCCGGCAGGGCACCGGCTACCGGGTGCGGTACGCCATCGCGGACGTGGCCGCCTTCGTCGTGCCCGGGGCGGCGCTGGACGCGGAGACCCACCGGCGGGTGACCACCCTGTACTTCCCGGACGAGCGGATCCCGCTGCACCCGGCGCTGCTCAGCGAGGGCGCCGCGAGTCTGCTGCCCGACCAGGTCCGCCCCGCCGCGCTCTGGACGATCGACCTCGACGACGACGCCCGTACGCTCGCCGTCGACGTCCGCCGCGCCCTCGTCCGCAGCAGGGCCAAGCTCGACTACGCCGCCGTACAGAAGCAGATCGACGACAAGACGGCCGAGGAACCGCTGGCGCTGCTCAAGGAGGTCGGGGAGGCGCGGGAGCGGCTGGAGGTGGAGCGGGGCGGGATCTCGCTGAACGTCCCCGAGCAGGAAATCGTGGAGCGCGACCACACCTACGAGCTCAGCTATCGCGCCCCACTCCCGGCCGACGGCTGGAACGCCCAGATCTCCCTGCTGGCGGGGATGGCGGCGGCAGATCTCATGCTGGCGGCGGGCACCGGCATTCTGCGCACCCTGCCCGCCGCCCCGGACGGCGCCGTCGGCCGCCTGCGCCGCACCGCGCACGCCCTGCACATCGACTGGCCGCACCACGTCTCGTACGCCCAGCTCATCCGCTCCCTCGACCCGCACCGCCCGCAGCACGCGGCCTTCCTCCAGGAGTGCACGACACTGCTGCGCGGCGCCGGCTACACCGTCTTCCGGAACGGCGCCCTCCCGCCCATCACCACGCACGCCGCCGTGGCTGCCCCGTACGCCCACTGCACGGCACCGCTGCGGCGCCTGGCCGACCGGTACGCCTCCGAGCTGTGCCTGGCGGCAGCGGCGGGCGAGCCCCCGCCCGACTGGGTACTGGCCGCCCTGGACACGCTGCCGCACCAGATGGCTGACGGCAGCCGCCGCGCGGGCACGATCGAGCGCGCGTGCGTCGACATCGTGGAGGCGGCGCTGCTGGCGGGCCGGGTGGGGGAGGTGTTCGACGGCTGCGTGGTGGACGTGGAGGAGCGTCAACCGGGCATCGGGACCGTCCAGTTGGCGTCCCCGGCGGTCATCGGCCGCATCGAGGGCGAACACCTGCCGCTGGGGGAGCGGCTGCGGGTGCGCCTCACGCAGGCAGATCCGGCATCGGCAAAGGTGCGCTTCGCGCCTGCGTGAGAGTACGTCCGAGGGCTTGTACGAGGGCTTGTACGAGGGTGTCGGCGTCGTCGGCGTGGAAGCGGACGAGGCGGATGCCGACGGTCGCGGCGGGTTCTCCGATCCGCAGGGGACCAGTACAGAGGCTGACTCCGCGGCAGGGTCAAGCGGGCGGGTCGGCTCCTGACGACCATGGTGATCGTGTGCCACGATCGAGGGAACGGATCCCGATCTCTCGGACAGGTGATCTCCCGATGTCCCAGTCTGGCGAGCGACCGAAGGAGGGGCGTGACATGACTGCCATGGCCCACGAGCCGCTCACGCAGGAAGAGGTCCTGCTGGAGGGCTTCCTCGCCCTGGACACCCCGGAGGGTTTCCGGGCCGAGTTGATCGAGGGGGAAATCGTCGTGGCGCCGCCGCCGGACGGGGACCACGAGGACTACATCGGGCTGATCGTGAACCAAGTGATCAGGCGGTCCCGGACCGACATGCAGTTCTCCGGCAACAAGGGGCTGAAGCTGCAGGGCGGGGGCGGCTGCCCGAAGGACCACGTGATCCCGGACGGCACCTTCGCACCCATGAACCTACGCCTTTACCGGGGCGCCGACTCCTGGATGCCCTGCGAGGGCGTCACCATGGTCCTGGAGGTGACCTCGACCAAGCCGAAGGCCGACCGAGAGGCCAAGCGGCGCTGCTACGCCCGTGGGGGAATCCCCCTCTACTTGCTCGTCGACCGGGACGCCTCCTCGATCACGCTGTTCAGCGACCCCGAGAAGGACGACTACCGCGAGCATTGCACCCGTCCCCTCGGGAAACCGCTCACCCTCCCGGAGCCGTTCGCCTTCGATCTGGAGACGACGGACTTTCTCTGAGCCGCAGACGCCCTCGGCCACTGCGGGCTGCCCGCTTCCAGCGGCACGTCTACGCCCCGCACGCACCCGCCGAGTACACCTTCGGCGTCTGTGTCGGCGGCTCCGTGGCCACGACTACCGCGGCGGCCACGTCCGTACTGAGGCTGACGTCGCGGCAGGGTCAAGCGGCGGCCGGCCGTCGTACGTCTGACACCCCTTGACGGCTAACGACGTTAGCCGTACCGTCATGGGTATCAGGCTAACGATGTTAGCCACTCGCTCCCCGCCTGGAGGCAGCCATGACCACGGTCACGACCACTACGCACCGCTCGGTCCTCCCCCTCGCCCGACGCGCCGCCTGGCTCGCGAACGCCCTGTTCTGGTCCGCCTTCGCGGTGCTGGAAGCCGTCAACCACGGCTGGCTCGCCGGCACCCTCGCCCTGGCCTTCTTCGTCCTGCCGGACCTGACCTTCCTGGTCGCCCTGGACGAGGTGCCCAGGATGGCGAAGGGGCAGCTGGCCCCGCGCGCGGTGCCGTACTACAACGCGATGCACCGGGCCCTGGTCCCGCTGGCGCTGCTCGTGGCGTACGCCATCGGGCCGGTCACCTGGGCCCCCGCCTTCGCGGCCCTGTGCGGCTGGCTCGCCCACATCTCGTACGATCGCGCCTTCGGCTACGGACTGCGCACCAAGGAGGGCTTCCAGCGTGGCTGACCGCCTCACCCCCCGCGCCCGCGAGATCGCGACGGAAGCCAGGATTCTCCTGGAGGAGTCCGGGCCGGCCGCACTCACCCTGCGGGCCCTCGCCGACCGTCTAGGCATCAAGGCCCCGTCCCTCTACAAGCACTTCCCCGACAAGCACGCCGTGGAGGTCGAGCTGATCGCGCAGATGCTGGAGGAGTCGGCGGCGGCCATGGAGTCAGTGGAGGAGCGCGAGCCCGGCTCACTCCCCGCACTGGCGGAGGCGTACCGCACGTACGCGCTCGCCCACCCCCACCTCTACTGCCTCGCCACCGAACGCCCCCTGCCCCGCGCCGCCCTCCCCGCCGGCCTGGAGGACCGGGCCGCGATGCCGCTGATGCGGGCCTGCGGCGGCGACCTGGACACGGCACGTTCCGTCTGGGCGTTCGCCCACGGGATGGTGATCCTGGAGATCCACGGCAGGTTTCCCGACGACGCGGATCTGGCCGCGGCGTGGAAACGGGGCCTGAAGGCGTTCCAACCTCAGTAGGGCGCGCGGGGTTGCGGAGCATGGCCGAACAAGCACGGTGGACCAGGGCACGGCCGGCCGCTGCGGGCGGCCCCTCGACCTGCTGACCGCCTGCCGTCGGTGTCTGGGGCGGCGGCTCCGAGGTCATCGACTACCGCGGCGGCCACATCCGCACCGGCCCCGCCTCGGTCAGCCGCCGATTTTCACGGCAGGGTCAAGCACCGACGGCGGCACCGAACCAGAGCTCCAGCGCCCGTTCGAGCGCCTCCCCGCCCTCGTAGTCCTCGTCCGCCGCCCAGGCGACGAAGCCGTCCGGGCGTACCAGCAGCCCCGCGAGCCCCGGCCGGTCGGCGCAGGCGAGGGTGCGGACGTCCACCCGGTCGCCGTATCCCTCGGCGCGGGCGCGGAGCTTGGGGTCGTCGGCGAGGTCCAGCAGCAGGGCGCGCCCGGTGTGCAGGTGGTCGGCGAGGCGGCTGCCGTCGGAGAGTTCCAGGTCAGGGGCGCTGCGGCCGACGAGCGGATGGTCGCCGGGCAGGTCGTAGCGCTGCCAGACACCGGAGATCTTCTTGGCGAAGAAGGTGGTGCCGGTGACCGTCCGCGACAGCTCGGTGATCACCTCGCGCAGGGCGCGCGCATGCGACTCGGGCCGCATCAGGGCGATCTGGGCCCGCGTCCAGTCGAGCACCCACGCGCCGATCGGATGCCGTTCGGCGGTGTACGAGTCGAGCAGCCCCTCGTTCGCCCGCCCCCGCACCACGGCCGCGAGCTTCCAGCCCAGGTTCATCGCGTCCCCGATGCCCAGGTTCAGCCCCTGCCCGCCGAACGGCGAGTGCACATGCGCCGCGTCGCCCGCCAGCAGCACCCGGCCCTTGCGATAGCTGCTCGCCTGACGGCAGTTGTCGGTGAACCGGGTCGCCGAGTGCACCGCGGTCACCGTCACCTCCACCCCCGTCACCCGGCGCAGGCTGCCCTCCAACTCCCCGGCGGTGATGGGCGCTTCACGGTCGGCGGGCGGCCCGTCGAACTCGACAGTGAGGATCCGCCCCGGCATCGGCCCGTGCACGTACGTCCCCACGTCCGTCGTGTTCCAGCCGGTCTTCAGCTCCTCCGCGCCCGTCATCTCCACGAGCGCCTGATATCCGGTGATCTCCGGGTCCGTCCCGGGAAAGTCGAACCCCGCGAGCTTGCGCACCCTGCTGCGCCCGCCGTCGCAGCCGACGAGCCAGCCGGCGCGGATCTCCTCCGTCGCGCCCGCCGCTCCCGTCGAGCCCGTCGCGGCATCGGCTACGTCGACGACCACGTGGTCGTCGTACATCTCGAACCCGGTCAGCTCGACGCCCCGGCGCACCTCCACCCCGAGCTCCTCCGCCCGCCCGGCGAGGATCCGCTCCAGCGTGGCCTGCGGGACAAAACCGACCCGCTCGGCGGGACCCGATCCGCCGAAGTCGGGGTCGCTCTCGTCCAGCAGCTCGCCGTGCAGCCAGATACCGGCGAAGTGCCCGGCGAACCTGGGCGGCGGCGGTGCGTCCTCGTCCTCACCCCGCGCCCGGCGGAACTTCCGGAAGCCCTTCATCGCCTCGTCCTGCACCGCGGCCAGCGCGGGCAGTAACCCCCGCCGGTACAGCGCCTCGGCGGAGGGCAGATTGATCGCCCCGGCCTTGATCGTCTCGTCCACTTCCGTCAGCCGCTCCACGACGAGCACACGGGCCCCGCCGAGCCGCAGCTCACAGCCGAGCAGCAGGCCCACGGGCCCGGCGCCGGCCACCACAACGTCGTACGTCTTCGTGTCCATGCTCATGCTCATACTCATGGGATTGAGTGTAGTCACTAAAACTTTTTGCTCGCTATAGTTTTCTCATGCCAGGTGAACGTGCAGGTGAACGTGAAGACGAACGCACGGATGCGGAACTGCCGCTGCGCGAGCGCAAGAAGAGGGAGACCCGGCAGCGGATCTCCGACATCGCGACCGGACTGTTCCAGGAGCGCGGCTTCGACGCGGTGACCGTGGCCGAGGTCGCCCGGGCGGCCGACGTCTCCGCCATGACCGTCTTCAACTACTTTCCGCGCAAGGAGGACCTCTACCTCGACCGCATCCCCGAGGCCGCCGCGACCTTCGCCGACGCCGTCCGCGACCGCCGCCCCGACGAGACCCCGCTGGCCGCGCTACGCCGCCTGGCACTCGAACTCCTCGACCAGGGACACCCGTTGGCCGGCGTGAACGACCGCTTCCCGACCTTCTGGCGAGTCGTCATGGAGTCGCCCGGCCTGCGCGCCCGCGCCCGCGAAGGCCTGGAGGAGGTGGAGACGGCCCTGACCGAGGCGCTCACGGAGGCATCCGTCGGCGACCCGCACCTGCTCGCGGCCCTGACCGTCGCCGCCTACCGCTCGGTCTACGTCACCACCGCCCGCCGCCTGCTCGCCGGAGAGCCGGCGGCCGAGCTGCTCGCGGACCACCGCGCACGCATCGAGGCGGTCTTCGACGTACTGGAGCGGATGGATCCATAGCGCCCGGTGCGGACCGGGGGGCATGGAAAAGGCCCGGAGTTTGTTGCACCCCGTACGACGACGGAGACACGGAGACGTAGACCGAACGGACGGGGGCGCACGGTGAGCGAGCAGGCACTGTGGACGCGCGCACGCCTCGGCCGCTGCGGCCCGCCCCTCGACCTGCTCACCGCCCGCTTCCAGCGGCACGTCTACGCCCCGCACGCGCACGCCGAGTACACCGTCGGCGTCTGCGTCGGCGGCTCCGAGGTCATCGACTACCGCGGCGGCCACATCCGTACCGGCCCCGGTTCGATCATCGTCCTCGACCCCGGCGAGATGCACACCGGCGGCCCCGACACCACCACCGACGGCTATGCCTACCGCGCCCTGTACGCCGCCCCCGCCCTCCTCGCCGACGGCACCCTCAGCGGCCTCCCGCACTTCCGCGACCCCGTGATCGACGACCCCGAGCTGGTCACCGCCCTCCGCCTCGCCCACACCGAACTCAGCGCCTGCCCGGACCCCTTGGAGACCGAATCCCGCCTCCCCTGGCTGCTGACGGCCCTGGCCCGCCGCCACTCCACGGCCCGCTCGGCCCCGGACACGGTGCCGGGCGCCGACCACATCGCGTTCGTGGTCCGCGACCGCCTGGCGGACGAACTGCTGGAACCTCCCTCCCTGGCCGACCTGGCCACCGACCTGGGCCTGTCCCGCTACCAACTCCTACGGGCCTTCCGTACGACGATGGGGATACCGCCGTACGCCTGGCTGGCCCAGCACCGGGTGAGCCGGGCGCGCGGGCTGCTGGAGTCGGGCCTGCGCCCGGCCGAGGTGGCCACTCTGGTCGGCTTCGCGGACCAGGCGCACCTGACGCGCTGGTTCCGCCGGGTGCTGGGGGTGACCCCGGCGGCGTACCGCAACAGCGTTCAAGACGCCAGGTAGTGCCTCGGCCGATGCTGTCCGCATGACTGCACGCGGCTGGTTCCTGTTCTCCCTGATGGGAGTGATCTGGGGCATCCCCTACCTGATGATCAAGGTGGCGGTGGACGCCCCCCTGTCCCCCTCGATGGTTGTATTCACGCGCTGCGCACTCGGCGCACTCCTCCTGCTCCCCTTCGCGATACGACAGGGCGGCCTGATCCGCACCGTCCGCACCCACTGGCTGCCGATGCTGGCCTTCGCGTGCATAGAGATCATCGGCCCGTGGTTCACGCTCACGGACGCGGAACGCCACCTGTCGAGCTCCACGGCCGGCCTGCTGATCGCCGGCGTGCCGATCGTGGGTGTGGTGCTGGCCCGCTTCTTCGGCGACACGGAGCGCCTGGGGCTACGGCGGATGACGGGCCTCGGACTGGGCCTGGCGGGCGTAGGCGTCCTGACCGTCCCGCACCTGACCAGCGGCGACGCCCGCTCGCTCGGGGAGGTCCTGCTGACGGTGCTGGGGTACTCGACGGCACCGCTGATCGCGGCACGCTGGCTGAAGAACGTCCCGACCCTGCAGCTGACGGCCCCGTGCCTGGCCCTGGCGGCGGTCGTCTACGCAGCACCGGCGGCGGCGACCTGGCCCTCGACCGTCCCCTCCGCCTCGGTCCTGACAGCCCTGATCGGCCTGGGAGCGATCTGCACGGCACTCGCCTTCGTTGCCTTCCTGGAACTGATCAAGGAGGTCGGCCCGACCCGCGCGACGGTGTTCACGTACGTCAACCCGGCGGTAGCGGTAGCAGCGGGAGCCGTCTTCCTGAACGAGCGCTTCACTCTGGGCATCGGGATCGCCTTCACCCTGATCCTGGCGGGCTCGGTCCTGGCGACGGCGGCCTCCGGTCCGGCGAAGGGCGGACGCCCGGTAGCATGGTCCACACGGCAGACGAGCCGGGCGGACGGCCGCGTGGAGTCCCCTTGAGGGGCTCCCCGAGGAACGTCCGGGCTCCACAGGGCAGGGTGGTGGCTAACGGCCACCCGGGGTGACCCGCGGGACAGTGCCACAGAAAACAAACCGCCCAGCGCTCAGGCGCTGGGTAAGGGTGAAACGGCGGTGTAAGAGACCACCAGTGCCCAGGGTGACCTGGGCAGCTAGGTAAACCCCACCCGGAGCAAGGTCAAAAGGAGCGCCGTAAAAAGCGCTCTGCGGAGGCGTTCGAGGGCTGCTCGCCCGAGCCCCCGGGTAGACCGCACGAGGCCGGTGGCAACACCGGCCCTAGATGGATGGCCGTCTCCCCGGCTGCCGCGAGGCGGCCGGGTGACAGAACCCGGCGTACAGCCCGACTCGTCTGCCGCTGGGGTTCTGACTTTCCGGAAGTTCCCGTAATGCCTGCGACTCGAACCTGCGCACACAGCTCCGGAGGCCGATTAGCTCTCAGGCGACTTTGCTGGTCAGACACTGCAGCTGCGATGCCAGCTAGGGTCTGTCCGCAGGTAGTCCACGGGATCCTCACCACCGCTTCAGAGGATAGGGTGGGGCATTACCGGGACTCCGTACCCGCCTTCGATCTGGCGCTTTACGCGAGATAGTTGGCTGCCCCGCAAACACCTGCTGGCCGTGCTACGAACAGCCACCCCGGCTTCGACTGTGCCCGTGCTGGGACGACGTGTCCCAGCACGGGCGTCACTCATGCGGTGAACGTCACGTGGCGCCAGACGTCCGTCTGCTCGAAGGTGACATTCGTGCCGAGGGCCTCGAAGTGTTTGTGTCCACACTTGATCTTTCCCCGCTCCTCCGGACGGAGGAGGCTCTCCTGCTGGGTGCCCTTGGTCTCTATCACCAGGTAAAGGCGCTGCTCGCCGTCAGGAAGGCGACGCACGATAGCCCAGTCCGGATTGTATGTGCCGAGCGGCGTCGGGACTTTGAACCAGGACGGGAGCTTCGCGTACACCTCGACGTCGCTCGCCGACTCCAGATCCTCGACGAACTTCCGCTCGGTCTCGGAGTCGTAACGGACTTCCTCGTAGACGCTCTTCGCCGCAGGCGCCAAGTTCTTGCCGAGATAGCCGTGCAACTCCTCGGTGAGGAAGAGCTCCTGGGCGTAAACGTCGCTCTCCCCGAGCTTGACGTACTTGATTCCGTCGACAAGCGCCGCACGCCGAGCCTCCGTGATCTTCTCGGCTGCGAGGGATACAAACTCCTGCGGGTTGCGCTGGAAATCCCGGAAGCGGCCACTCTCAGAGAGGATCCGATGGATGGTGCGTCGGGTCAGCTTGGTCTGCTCAGCCAGCTCGCCCAGGATATCTGGCAACGGGATCTCTCCCTGATCGACCAGCTGCGGGGCCGAGGTTGCCGCAGCGCCGGTTTCGATGCCACGCTCGCTTATGGACAACGTTGTTGATGTCCACACCATTCGAGCAGGCAGAATTGGACGGGCCTCCTTTAGAGCCCCAACTGCGTCCGCGATCAGCTTCTCCGTGTCGAAGTCCACCCGGTAGGTGGTCCTCTGCTTAATGCGGTTCCACAGTTCGTGGAACTGAGGGTTCTCGAAGATCTGCTTACGGACCTTGACCGTGCGTCGTTCGTCCCGGTCATTGACGGTGATGCCCTTGGCGCGCTGCTGGAGCCGTTCCACCACTGCAGTCTCCAGGCCGACGAACTCTTCAGGCAGCGTAAACGTGTCCTCTGCGAGAGCTTGTTGGAGCAGCTGCGCGTCGATCTTGCCGTTGCTCTGGATGTAGCCAGCGTCCTGCAAAGCAGCGAAGAGCCGCAGCGAGCCCTCGCTGCCCAGGTGCTTTCCGTCACCGTCGGGAAGGAGGAGGCTGGAGAACTGATGCGGCTCGATTCGACCAAAGCTGACCTTGGCGTCCTGCTCGTACTCGGTCTGTAGAGAGGTGGCGAACTGCTCCAGGCTCTCAGTTGCCACGACCGTAAGGGTGTTTACGTCGAAGCCGTGGAGCCTCTGACCCTCTTGATTCACAGCAAGACGTAGACCGCGACCGATGGTCTGTCGACGCTGCCGCTCGGTTCCCATCTCGCGCAGGCTGCAAATCTGGAAGACGTTCGGGTTGTCCCAGCCCTCTCGGAGTGCCGAGTGGGAGAAGATGAACTTCACCGGCTCGTCAAGGCTGAGCAGGCGCTCCTTGTCCCGCATGATCAGGTCATACGCGCGCTCGGCGTCCGCACCGTCCTGGGCCGCTCCCTCCTTGATGTCCTTTGGCTTTCCCTTGGCATCGCGAGCGAAATAGCCCTCGTGGACGGCGCTCGGCTCGGAGTCGAGATCTACCCCGCCGAAGAGGGTCGAGTAGCGGGGGTTACGCTGGAGCCGCGCATACTCCTCTTCGAAGATCTTCGCGTACTCGCCTGGGATCGGGGCGCCATCTGGGTCCTCGGCGCGGTAGCGGTCCACCCGATCGATGAAGAACAAGCTCAGCACCTTGATGTCCCTGGAGCGAAGCTCCAGTTCCCGATCAAGGTGCACTCGGATGGTCTTGTTGATCAGATGCCGTGCGCGCTCGAGCACCGGGATGTCGCCGTAAGCCTCGCCTTCCCTGAGGTACTCGTCGATTCCGCCGCCATGGATCTGGATGAACCCCGGCTCACTCCTGCCACGGCTCTTTGTGACGTCGCCGACCAACAGGCCCTCGTAGACACGGTTGTTGGTGATCGCTCCAAGGTCGCTTCCGGGGTTGACTCTCTCCGTCCGGCGCACGACGCGCCCAGACCTCATCACGTCGACTTCTACGGTCGCCGTGTAGTCGTCTTTGCGTGTGCTGACCTTCTCTAGGCGGACGTAGGGGCGGCCGTGCGCGTGCTCGACGGTACCGCCGGCCACCTCGATCTGCTTGACCAGTCCCGCCTGGTAGGCGTCGATGGCGTCCAACTTGTAGACCATGTTGAACACGTCGACATGCGTCGCCGAGTAGCGCAGGCTGAACAGCGGGTCCATCGTGCGCAGCGCCTGCCGACCCCGGCCCTGGGGACCGCCGTCCACGCTCTGAGGCTCGTCCACGATGAGGATCGGCCGCACCTGCTTGATTAGCTCGATTGGCGCCTCGCCGCCGGTCCGCTCACTTGGCTGATAGATCTTCGCGGTCGCCTGCTTGTTGATCGCAGCGGCTGTCACGATCATCAGCTCGATGTTGGAGCTATAGGCGAAGTTCCTCACCTGGCCCAGCTGCGCCGAGTCATAGGGGAAGTAGTGCAGTGGGGTGCCGTCGTAAAGGGCCTTGAAGTGGTCCTCCATGATCTGCAGCGACTTGTAGACGCCCTCCCTGATCGCCACAGACGGCACGACAACAATGAACTTAGTGAAGCCGTAACGCTTGTTCAGCTCGTAGACCGTGCGCAGGTATACATACGTCTTGCCGGTGCCGGTCTCCATCTCGATCGTGAAGTTCAGGTCGCGCCCGTCCGCCAGGTTGGACAGCGAGGAGAGCGGCAGACCATTACGCTCCTGGACCTCGTTCAGGTTCGCGTGCAGCTGATCAGGAAGAATTCGCAGCCGGTTCCCGACGCCGGCCGCGGGCGTGAACAGGTCGTCGTTGGCTCCGCTGACAGTGAAAAGGCTGTGTCCGCTCTCCTGCCCGTGGAATAGATCGCACACGGCATCCACGGCCGCCTTCTGATGCGGCAGCTCGGAATCGAAATGAAGCTTGGGCTTTTTCATCCTGACGTCCCCTCGGCTCACAGGCTCTTCACGACGAAGGGAGACTCTTGCTGTTCAAGGATTGCCACGAGGTTCGCCTTGGCGACGTCGTCGGCGAAAGCTGCGTCCTTAAGGAAGACCGTCACGTCCGCCTCAGGTTGCAGTTCGTAACGCCAAGCAATGATGCCCTTGGCGATTTCCTCCGAATTACTTGCATCAATTGAACCGGAGGGGGGAAGGCAGGCGAAGAGTAGGCCCCCGCCAGTCGCGAATACCTGGACGCCAGCAAACACGCGCGACTTCACGGACGAAGCAAGATCGAGCCCCTGACTCAGCAGCAACTCGAAAAGAACGTCCTGCTCCGCACGCTCTTCGCGGATGTTATCGATCTGCTCGAACGCTTGCTGCTCAAAATCTTGCCGGGAGGTATCCCAACGAACAATATTTCCTGCGCCTAGTGAGAATGACCGAAAACCGGTGTCCGCCGTACTAGAAATGCTGGCGGCAGCTTGCGAGGACGACCGCAAACGAGCACGAGTGATGTCCGCAATCGTGGGGAAGTCGCCGAATCCCGTCGGCTCCGGAAGCTGAGCAAGAATAAAGCGGCGGTTTCCGGGTCCTTCAGAGTTGGACTTCAGTACCGCCTCACCCGTTGATCCGGATCCCGCAAAGAAATCCAGGATGATATCTCCCGGATTACTGCCGATGCGGATCAGTAGACGGAGGAGATCTACAGGCTTGGGCGTATCAAAGATGGACTTTCTCCCAAATAGCACCTCCAATTCGCGGGCTGCATGCTGATTAAATGGCATATCCGGGAGGATTGAAGGGGTTGTCATGCCGTCCTTAGCCTCGGAGCGGTACAGTTTCCGCATAGGGGTAGTGGCTGTGCCATTAACACCCCAATAAAGGCGCCCATCAGCCTGCAGTCGCTCCATTTCTTCCTGTGAATGGCGCCAGCAAGTGCCTTGACGAGGGTAGACCACCTCTCCGGTATGCGGGTTAGTTAGGCCATAGTGAAGTGAGGCAACGTCGCGCCCGCCTTTGGCGTTAGCCGTCGTATCAATTTTACGGAAGGCGCCTCGCGGATCCGGGCCACCCGGCTCTCGAAAAACCTGGTACTGCGCGTCTGCCTTGGCCGTGCGCGGCATGAGGTTGAAGCGCTCTTCGGCTAGTGTTCGGGTCGAATTGGGCGCCAGCGCCTTCCCGTACACCAAGATGTGATCGTGCACGGAGCCAACAGTTCGATCGTTGGGGGCGCCATCACGCTTCCGCCAGATGAGGTCGATGACAAAGCAATCACCACCGAAGATCTCATCGCAGATAAGGCGAAGGTTAGCCACCTCGGTGCTATCAATAAAGATGAAAATTGCTCCGTCTTCGCTTAGGAGCTGTCGAGCGAGGAAGAGCCGGGGGTACATCATGTCCAGCCAGGCGCTGTGGTAGCGCCCAGAGGTCTCGGAGTTGCTGCTCAGTCGTGTTCCATCCGCGCCAGTCTGGCCTGTGAGCTCAAGGTAGTTCTGGATGCTGTCCTGGAAGCTATCCGGGTAGATAAAATCTTTGCCGGTGTTGTATGGCGGGTCAATGACGATGAGCTTGACCTGGTTTGCATAGCTCTTTTGTAGGAGCTTCAGAACCTCAAGATTATCGCCCTCGATCATGACATTCTGGGTGCTGTCCCAGCTCAGCGATTCATCCGGGCGCGGCAAAAGGGTCGCTGTGCTCGGCTTGAGGGCGATGCGACGGGCGTTGCGCTTGCCGAACCAGGTCAGCCCGAACTTCTCGTCGCCGTCATCGACGACGTCACCAAGCAGCTCGCGCAGCGCGTCAAAGTCAACCTTGCCCTCTGTGAAGGCAGACGGGAAGATCTTCCGGAGCTGTTCGAGGTTCTCTGCCACGAGATCCTTGGAGTGGGTCTCCGGGTCCCCCGGCTCAACCGTGTGCATCGTCACCCTGATCGTCCCCTGCTTCACTACGGCACCGCCCTGCTCGCCCGGTGCCCTCTTCTATGACCGTGGTCTTCGTACTTGCTGCGTTGCTACGCCAAGTGCAACGTATCTTGCACCACCGACAAGGCGACCCTCTTCGCCTTAATCTGGTCCTGTAGCTCGATCCTTCGTGGGATCTGCTTCTCCTTCTTGATCTGGGCAACCAACTTGTTGATCTCTGTCTCGAGTCGGCTGTTCTCCGTCAGGGCCGTGAGCTGGGCCTGTGCCGCATCCAAGGTGCCCGCGAGCGCAAACTCTCCGGTTACCGCAGCGACACGCAAGGCAACCGTACAGACCAGCCATCCCTCGTAGACCGTGCTGAGGTCGCTGCGCGGTTGCCGGTCGAGCTGCAGTGCGCTCAGGAAAGCATCGGCCACAGCCGCGGGGACGTCCCCAAGGGAAGCGGTCACAGGCGGGCTGTCCAGTGCGACATCGCCTTTGCGCACGTGTGACATGCGCTTCAGGGCAACCGATACACGCGGGCCGGACTCCAGCTCGCTGACGAGGAGGATCGGGTACGGCACGGCTCGATGGACAAGCTCTTCCAAGCGGGTGAGCTTGGTCCCGGTCCGGGCCCGGAGAGACATGACGTGGAGTTCCGGAACGCGTCGGCTGCCGTCCGGAGCCGTGTAGGCAGGAATTCCCACGGCATCAGGGCGTATCGCGGCGGCCCAGCACAGGGCATCGATGCCTTCCTGAAGCAACCGCCGATCACCGGCACTGAAGTCGGAGTGCGCTTGCAGCTGGGTCTTCGGTACTCGGACATCCACGGCACAATCCGCAGGCAGCCGAAGCGCGTCGACCACGTCGTCCGGGGTCATTGCCGGGCTTCCTGACCGTGGTGTGCAGCTGATCCGACTGGTTCGGCGCCGACACGGGGCAAAACGGCAAGAAAGGCGAGCACTTCGAAGTCATTGGTCCCGGCGAAGCCTCCTGCCGCAGCAGCCTGGGTGCCGTCCAGGCTGAACAGACTGGCGATAGCGCGTTCCTCCGCCTTGCCGGTGATGGAGCGTACAGCGGCAGCGAGGGCCTTACGGGCCGCTCCCATGTCGGCGCCGCGCCGGGTCCGGGCATCGAATAGCGCGGTGAGCTCCGGGTCAACTTGACTCTGCTCGGCACTGACCTTGCGCACCCGGTCAAGGATGCGTTTGGCTTGGGTGTGGCTGAGCTGCACCACGCCCTCCTCCCCGACATGGATGAGGTAGTGAGGGGCAAGTGGGTCGCCGGCCTGCACCGCCCGATCAGCCGCCTGTCCTTCGGCACGTAGGCAGAAGATCAGTCCGGGCGGGGTGTCGCCGTCGCTGTCCGCGACCGCGTGTACCCCGAGTGGTTCCACATCCAGCTCGCCGGGGTGCCGCTTGGCGTAGTCGGCGAGGTCGATGCGCAGATCGGTGAGAGTGAGGTCGGCGATAGACACACCGGTCGACAGGTCCTCTAGGTCGAGGACGGAGTCCTGGAGCTTGAGAAGTTGTGCGCGCCGGTACTCGAGATCGTTCATGGGGTCGCCGGCGCTGGTCTCGATGACGTTCTCTTCCCCAGTGGCGGAGATATCGAGGAGCACCATGCGTCCCGTGACTCGCTGCTCGAGGCCGATGTACTCTTCCAGGTCCATTTGCGGCCAGAAGTTAACGAGCTGGATGCGAGCGCTGCGCGAACCGAGACGGTCGATGCGGCCAAAGCGCTGGATGATGCGCACCGGGTTCCAGTGGATGTCGTAGTTCGCAAGCCAGTCGCAGTCCTGCAGATTCTGGCCCTCGGAGATGCAGTCCGTGGCAATGAGCAGGTCAAGCTCGCCTTCTCCTGCCAGGTCGTCCGGGCGCTGCTTCGAGCGCGGAGAGAACGCAGAGAGGATTCCGGGAAGATCGCGGCGCAGCTTGAGTGTGGTGCGGTTACTCCCGGTGCCCGTCACCAGGCCAGTCTCGACGCCGAGTTCGGCCCTAGCCCATTCGGCGATTTCTTCATACAGGTAGGCGGCGGTGTCCGCGAAGGCGGTGAACACAATGGCTTTGCGGTTGCCCGGGTTGATGGGATTGCGAACCTTGTCCGCGATCAGCTGCTTAAGGCGGCCCAGTTTCGCGTCACGCTCCGGGATCACCTGCTCGGCCCGATACAGCATCGCGGTGAGGCGTTCGCGGTCCTCCAGAAGGTCTTGGCGCCAGCGGATCAGGTCCATGTCCGCGATGAGAACCTTGATCTTGCCGCCACCGATCGCCAGCTCGTCTGAGCGAACGTCGTCGTACTCCTCCTCGTCGAGGGAGTCGGGGCGGTAATAGGTCTCGTGGCGGTCGATCGCACTCAGGTGCGCGTCGATGCGCTCCAGCTGTCGACCCACTGTCAGCTGGAAGGAGTGAACGGAGCTCTCCAACCGCTTGAGAATGTTCACCCTCATCAGGTTGACCAGGCTCTGCTCTCGGTCGGTCTGCTGGAAACTACCCTTGCCGCTCTTCAGACGGGTGGCGTACTTGTCCGCGTACTCGGCCCGCTTGTCGGGTCGCAGGTACTGCATAGGCGAGTAAGCGGCCAGATTGAGCTTGCGGATTTGGTCGTTGAGTTCGCCGATGGCGCCGAAGTCGCCCTGCGTGTCGATCTCCGACTTCACGTTGAGCGGTGCAAGACGCTCGGGGAATGAGCCTGTTTCGGCGGTGCCGTAGTACTTCTCGATGTGCTTGCGCGAGCGGGCGATAGTGAGCATGTCGAGTAGCGCAAAGTAGTCGAAGCCCAGCATGTCCACGAGCTGCGCCGCCGTGCGCTGCTCTGGGCCAAGTTCCTGCCACCGATTGAACTGGCGCTGCGCGACGCGGACAGTCTCGGCGATGCTGGCGATGCCGTACGGCGCCAAAGCCGTGTCGTCACTTTCAGTGGCGAAGGCGATCTGGTTGCGTAGGTCCGCGAGCCGGTTATTTACGGGCGTCGCGGAGAGCATGAGGACGCGGGTCTTCACCCCCTCCTGAACGATCTGGCGCATCAAGCGGTCATAGCGCGTTTCGCCGTTCTGCTTCGGGGAGTTGGCGTTGCGGAAGTTGTGTGACTCGTCGATGACAACCAGGTCGTAGTTACCCCAGTTGATGTGCGCGAGGTCGATGTCACCCGATCTTCCGGACTCGCGGGATAGATCAGTGTGGTTGAGCACATCGTAGTTGAAGCGGTCCGGGGCGAGGAGGTTTCGTCGGTCGTTCGCCGTGTACATCGTCCAGTTGTCTCGTAGCCGCTTCGGGCAGAGCACCAGGACACGATCGTTACGCAGCTCGTGGTACTTGATCACGGCTAGCGCCTCGAAGGTTTTTCCTAGACCGACGCTGTCCGCGACGATGCAGCCGCCGTAGCGGTTCAGTTTATCGATGGCACCGATAACGCCGTCCCGCTGGAACTTGTAGAGCTTCCCCCAAACCACGGTGTCGCGGATGCCGGTCTTCGCGTCGATGACCGTGTCCTCATCCAGCTCCCCGCCAGCAACGCTGAACAGGTGGTGGAGCATGAGGTGGTAGATGCGCTCCGGATCGCGGTAGCGCCCGAGGGCGCGCATCTGCTCCAGTAGCGGGCCTGTTTCAGGAGAGCCAGGGGTACTCTCCCACATCGCCTCGAAGAGGGCCGGGGCGAGAGCAGTCGCCTCGCTCTCGTTCTCGGACCGCAGGATCGACGTGTACGGGTTGCCGGGGGTCAGGCCGAGACCAGCGCGATCAAAGCCGAAGGAGCCCTGGGCCAGCGAAATCACTTCGCCGGAGGCCGCTCGGGTAACCAGGACGCCTTGGGGAATGGAATAAGACGGCGCATGACGCACCTCAGCCCGCCGCGCCAGCCACTCGGCGCACGATGCGGCCAGATAGCGGGACGACAGGCGATTGCGCGCTGCGCGATCGTGCTCACCGCCCAACAGATGCAGATCGGCGCCTACGCTCGGGAGCAGGAGGCGAGCCTCTTCCAGCTTGGCCAGCTCGTCACGGAGCTCTTCGAAGGCGTACACAGAGAAGGTCGGCGAGGTGAGATCCATTCCACCGCCCGGCTGCAGACTCGGCCGCACCGCATCGATCAACCGGTCGTTACCTCGGTTGCTCACGACCTTCAAGGCGTCCCCCCTCCAGACGCTGGTCCGCCCAGCGCACTCGATGCGGAAAAGTTTAGTGCCGACTGCTGATCCACTACGTGCACGATGCCCGTATAGACGCCCTGCCCAAGGGCTGGCACGGTCGTTTGGCCTTCGCTAGTGCGGCACTCCACAAGCACGGCCTTGAGCACTGAGTACAGGTAGGTGGCCCATCTGGTCGTCTTGGCCGGGTCAGGCTGGTGTGGCTGCACCTGCCGTTGGCGGCGTGGTTGTGAAGAGGCGGTTGTCGCGAAGAAGGGCCCACAGGACGCCGACGCGGCGGCGGGCGAGGGCGATGACGGCAGGTATGTGCTTGTGGCCCTCGGTGCGTTTCTTCAGGTAGTAGGTCCGGTAGGTCGTGACCGGGGTGGACGACCATTCCCGGCACTGCGTGATCGCATCGGTGGTCGAACGGGCGACCGGGAGGGCGGCCTGTGCGGCCTTCGTCCGGGCCTTGCAGCCGTTCGGGATGCCGGAGGAGGTGCTGACCGACAACGGCGAGCAGTTCACCGACCGGTTCGGGCAGGGTGGTGAGGTGTTATTCGACCGGATCTGCCGGGAGAACGGGATCGCGCACCGTCTCACTCAGCTGGCATCCTCGACCACGACGGGCAAGGTCAAGCAGTTCCATCAGACGCTACGGCGCGAATTCCTCGACGATTGCGACGCGTTCGAGAACATGGAGCAGGCTCAGGCGGCGCTGGATGCGTGGGTGGAGGCTCCTGCCGGCGACGTCGTCGCCGCCGACCCGAGCGACGAGGTCGCGCACGGACGGGAGCCCTGCTCGCAAGTGCAGATCGTGGAGTGCGGCGTTCACTACCTTCCCCGGCCCCTCGGGCAGATTCGGTCGCCTCAGGGTGTCCACACCGCCCTGGGACGCCATCGGCCAGGGTGCGCTCAGCGAGACGATCGGGTCTCTGATCGCCACGGGACTCGTGGCCGGCGGCGGTTGGTTGACCTGGAGAGTGCGCCGCCGGCGCAGGGGTAAGGCGACCCCGCACACCGTCGAACCCCTGTCGAGCCCTGTGCAGCACGACCGGATCCAAACCTGAGTCCGTGCCCGTCATCGGCTCCCGGACCCGCTCTGGCCGCCAGCCGCCGTTTTCACTCGCCAAGCGCCGCGCGCAGCCAGTCCAGTGAACCTGTCTCCAGCACAGCGTCAGCGAGCGCCTGACCCGCCTTGGTGGTGATCCGGCCCCGGCTGTTGTCGATCCACCGCTGAGCGTTGGCATAGCCCTGGTCCCGGTACTCGACGCCCTGGATCATGCACTCCAGCTTGTCGGCGTCCCGCGCGCAGATTGCTTCCGGGGACTCCTTGGCCTCGTACTCGGCGACCAAGTCACGTACCGCGTCGGCCAGGAGCTCGGGCATACCGGCAACTTGGTCGGCGGTGATGTCGCGGGGGTCGGCGTCGCCGCCGCTGTACTTCTTGCCGAGGTGGTTGACGTCCCCGGTGCGGGTCTCCTGGGAGTCGTGCCAGACGGCAAGGAACGCGGCCCGGGCCGGGTCGGCGCCCTCCAGTTTCGCGATGATGGTGGCGATGAGGGCCGTGCGCCACGAGTGCTCCGCGACCGACTCGGGGTGCTGTACGCCGGCCATCCACCATCCGGTGCGAGCCGTGTTCTTCAGCGTGCCCGCCTCGTACAGGAAACGGGCGACCGCGGTCAGGTCCTCGGACACCGTGGGGCTCCTCTCACGCCTCGGCGAGGCGGATCGCGTACCGGATGCTTTCCAGCTCCCGTCGTCCGCGCAACGAGAGCTCCCGGCTATCCAACATCACGGGGAGCCGATCGCGAAGGGCCCTAGCTGCGGCACCCGAGCGCAGCAGGTGGGGGCGGATCTGCAGCAGTGACCAGAGGGTGTGGATGTTGAGGTCGACGTAGCCGTGGTGCGGCGCCAGTCCTTGGACGAGGTGTACGAGGAGCTTGTCGCCGGGCCAGGGCCTTGGTGTGCGGTTGGCGATGAAGTCGTCCGACAGCTCCGTGTGCTGCATCTCGCCGACCCAGTAAGCCCAGTAGTTCAGGTTGGCGGCCTCGCCGGCTTCGTCGTCCATGAGCGCGGTGTCGATGAAGTGGCCCATGCGGTCGTGGTCGCCTTGCCGGGCGGCGACGGCCGCGACACTGCGAGAGTTGAGCCAAAGGGTCAGCCAGTCGTTCGGTCGCTCGGTGCGTTGTTGGTGGGCGAGCCAATCCGCTGCATCGGTCCGTGTGTCGTAGCCGGAGAGATAGAGGGCCTGGCGACGTAATAGGAATTGGCCTTCGCCGCGCGCCTGTTCAACGGTGCGCCGCATGGTGGAGAAGAACGCTGTGCGTTCCGGTTGGCTGAGCTGAGGGCCGGTCGGTGCGGGGCCGCGTCGGGAGCGCGGTGGCTGAGGCAAGTCCCGGATGGTCTGCGGCGGTACGCCGTTGAGTGGCCAGGCCACCACCTCGCCGAGGTCTCGCTGCATCACCATCGCGCCCAGCGGGCTTTCCTCAACCGGGACGTCGCAGTCGAGCACGGTCGACAGCAGGACATCTGCCTCCAGAGCGTGCTCGAGAGCTTGAAGGAGCGCGGACGGGGTTCCCATCTGCATCAGTCGGTGACGGTGCATGAGCATCTGACCGACCGGGACGGCGGTCAGCGGGCGGCGTCCTGTCTCCCAGCCGGCGATGGTGTCCATGGAGACTGACAGGTGCTCGGCGAGTTCCTCCTGTGTGTAGCCCTGCTGCTCCCTGACAAGGCGCAGGACGTACCCCGAGATCAGGCCGGAACGCGGTCGCGTCGGGGTTCCCGTACTGCCGGTCAGGGTTTTTCGTGAACTTGGCCGCATGGGGTGTCCGTTCCCGGGGTTCGAGTGCAAACCACCTGTACTCACAGTCACTTCAGCCTGTGATGTCGGAAATCTACCGTCGTAGCTGTCCCTGACTGAACGTAATAGGGAGGCAGTTGCTCATGGACCTCGATAGCTGCACAAATAGCTCGAACGTGTCATCTCGGACGGCGATGTCGCCCGGTCGCCTGCACCGAGTGGTGAGGAGAGAAAGCGGACGCACAACGCTGGATACGGAAAACGAAGTGGTCGCACGCAACCGCGCCGATCACCAGCTGGACGTCACCCAATGGCTTCTCCAGGCTGCCGATGATCCAGCCCGGGCGCGGGCTGAGTGGCAGACCATGGACGTTGCCCTCCTGCGCTGTGGCGTCCAGTTCTCTGCTATTCGTGTTCCGGCCCACGTCGTGTTCGCGGCTGCCCGTAGCGAGGACCGCACCGGGGTCGACGATTACCTTGAGGCAGCCCTGTTCGGCGGTCCGGTATTCCTTGATCGGCAATCAGGGCGGTACTACTGCCTGGTCCGGGCCGAACCGTGTACGCCCTGGCGGGTCCCAGATACGGCCTGCCTCGTCGCAGGGAGCTATCTCGGCGTCCCGCATCCGAGCATCGACTCGAGCCGATACCTGGCCCGATCGTTCTGGTGTGTGCCGCCGGACCGCCCCCAGGCCGTCTGCCAAGTCGACGCGGTGGCACAGATGGTCAACCTGGGCCGCTTCCGTTTGGCTGCGGAGAAGGAGCAGTCCGGTGCCTGAAGGCCGGCTGCTCGACTTCGATCTGGTCAGCCAGGCCTGGGCCGAGGCCTTGGAGCTGACCAGTGGGCTGCCCGCCACGGTTCCAAACCGGGCTGAGGTGGACGCGTTGACGCGCTATTTGCACAGGCACGTGGAACTGCTGGCCGCCGAGCTGGAAGCGGCGATCGAAGGGCAAGAGGAGGACACCAGCGACCGCGAGACCGCGCGTTGGCTCCTCATTCGCGCTCGCACGGCGCTCGATGACGAGCCGAGCTCGGACCATCGAACGGCCGCCGTCCACATGGAAGACCTCGCCCTGACCTGCCGGGCTCTGTACGCGCTGTGCCACCAACAGTCCAGCGCGCCCGTCCTCAGCGGTTAGCGCCCGCGAGCCCCGGTGCCAGCGACGCTCCTGGCCAGCCCGAGAGGGGCATGAGCCCACCCCTCTCGGCAGCGGGCAGTGGGGTCGCTTCTCAGGCTCCTGCCCACGTGACATGTGAAGGAACGCCATGCACAGCTTGCTCGCCAGCCCCTTCATGGGGCAGTACCTGCTTCTGCGGCCCGGCCATCCTCAAGGCATCCAAATACACCAGTCGAGCTACGAGGAACTGCGTGCCGCTGCTGCCGAAGGCCACGCGGCCCCGGCTTGGCTGCATGCCGCGGCCGCCGAGGCGTGGGGGACGACTCTGCCAGAAGGCGGCCTCTCCGCTGTGATGCTCGTCCGTGAGCCGTCGCCGTACGGCTTCGTGAAGGCGTCATGGGAGATCAACCTCGGGTGCGACTACGACTGCGGCTTCTGCTACCTCGGCGAGAAGAGGTTTGCCGGCCTGCCGTGGGAGGACAAGAAGCGCCTGCTGGAGATGATGCGTGACGCCGGTGTGTTGTGGCTGCAGATCACCGGCGGTGAGGCGCTGATCGACCCGCAGTTCGCTGCGGCCTACGAATACGCGCACGAGCTGGGCCTGATGGTGCAAGTGTCGACGAATGGATCACAGCTTCACAAGTTCGCGGTCCGTGAACTGTTTGCCCGATACCGGCCGTACCGGCTGACAGTGAGCCTCTACGGCGCGACCGAGGCAACGTACGAGGCGGTCACCCGCAACCGCGGCGCGTGGAACCGGTTCACCCGCGGCCTTGATGCGGCACGTGAGGCCGACCTGCCCGTACGCCTCAACGTGATCGTGTCCGACGCCAACGAGCACGAGTTGGACGCCATGGTGCGGCTCGCCGAGGATCGATGGGGCTTTCCGCAACAGGTGTACTCGAGTATGTCGCCGACGATCGATGGCGAAGCGAACCCGCTCGCCGCGCAGGCCGCCGGTCACCTGCGGCCGCGCAGCATCTTCCAGGGCTGCAACGCCGGTCACACCTTCTTCCACGTCAATCCGCACGGCATCGCATCCGTCTGCAAAGTAGGCCGCGATCCGAGCGTGAACCTCATGACCGAAGGCCTCGAAGGGCTTCGTCTGCTCGGCACAGTCGCCGAGTCCCTACAGCTCCGCACCGGTGGATGCTCCGGCTGCACGAAGGCCGCGACATGCAGGACGTGCCGACCGCTGGCGAGGCTCTACCAGGAGGCGGGGGACAACCGATCGCTCTACTGCCAACACGGAGGCTACGGATCATGACTCCACCCACCGCAACGCCAAGCCGACCTGAGCCGGTGATGGTCACCATCGGGCGCCGCCCGGCTGTGACCGCGACCAGCATCCTGCCCGTGCCCGTCCAAAATCCGGCGATCAGCAGGGGTGAGTTCCGGATCATCGGCGACGTGGACAGCGAGGTCGCTCAGGCAGCTGGGTGTAACTGCTCGGCCGGCGACGACAACCCGTACTAGACCGAGTCTCTGCCTTGCGCTGTCCCGGCTTACGCTGGCCGGGGCAGCGTCCCGCCCGCTCACCACCCGAGGAACCGCGCCCGTGTCCATGCCTCGCGTCGCCTTTGATGATCTTCCCCTCGCTGCCCGTCAAGGGGTCACCATCCACACGGGTCGGATCACAGCGACCAGTACCGTCGGCGGTGGCATCAACAGCGCCATCGCTGCCCTCCTCGACACCGAGACCGGCATCGTCTTCGTCAAGGGCATTCCAGCCGACAACCCGCAAGTCGCCTCACAGAAGAGGGAGATCGCGGTCAGCCCCTATCTGCCTGCGGCCTGCCCGAGACTGATGTGGCACGTGGAGGCAGGCGGCTGGGTGCTCCTCGGCTACGAGGCAGTCGATGGCCGCCACGCCGACTACACCAACAACGACGACCTCACAGTCGTCGTGGCCGCGCTCGTCGAGTTGCAAGAGGTCACTGCACCGGGTGACGTCCACCTGAAGACGGCGGTGGAGCGGTGGGGGAAGTACGCCAAGGAGGGGCAGGCAGGGCTGTTCGCTGGGACAGCCCTGCTGCACACGGACTTCGCGCCGGACAACGTTCTGATCGACAGCGGTAGGGCCCGCCTGATCGACTGGGCCTGGCCGACACGGGGCGCGGCGTGGATCGACCCGTTCATGCTTGCGCTGCGGATCATTGAGGCCGGGGCGACAGCCGCCCAGGCGGTCTCCTGGGTGCAGCGCGTTCCGTCCTGGCACGAGGCCGATCCCAAGGCGCTGGGCGCGTTTGCAGCTGCCGTGGCTGAGCTGTGGCGGGAGATCGCCGCCGAGGACCCTGCCCCTTGGAAGGTGGCGATGGCCGGCCACGCCGCTCGGTTGAAGACCTACGTCCTCGTCACACGGTGGGCGTCCTAGCCGTCACGGAATACGTGGCTGTCCCCGGCGTACAGCCCGACTCGGGAGCCGACCACGCCAAGATCCAGATCTAAAGGTGCAACGGCAGCGCAGCAGTGGGTCCTGCATGACGACGGCTCCCTGCGCGTCCTCGGCCGGTGTGGGAGCTCGCGTCGTCCAGGCAGAGCGTGCCCCCCGAGGAGGTCTTCACTGCGGAGGGCAGCGCGGTGTGAGTTGTCTACTGGCAGTTCGAAGAGCGCTTGTTGCTTGCTGGCCGTGTCCCTCAGGAGAGGTGTGCGGCTGCGGTCTTGTACGAGGCGGCCTGTGCGGGCGTCAGGTAGTGCGAGACGCGGATGAGGACCATGTCGTGGACGTAGTCGTACTCGGTGAGTGCGGGCATCGACTTGGTGACTGCCTGGATGTATTTGGCGCGGGCTGTCGCGTCGGCCGAGCTGCCGAACACCTCGATGGCGCCGCCGCGTTCGACGTCGCCCTTCTCTGTACCGGTCACGTCGGCCGCCTTGATCCTGCTGTCCGTGAAGGTGACCTTCGACGTGTACTGGTTCGGCCGGCCGAGGAGGTGGTTCGGGTCGTTCTCGGCCGTGACCGTCCCGGACAGCTTCGCGGAACTGACCTTGCCCGAGATGGAAGCAAACGCAGTGCTGGCGGTGAGCGGCTTACTCGCGGGGGCACCGGGTTTCTGCGACGAGCTCGAGTCGCTGTTGGACGTGCCGTTGCTGCATGCGGTGAGTCCCGTGAGGAGAGCGGTGGCGAGCGCGGCGGTGGCGAAGGTTCTGTTCATGCGGGCGATCATGGACGCCCGGCGCGTGATGGGTGGGCGGCGTGGCGCAATTGTGACGGGCTGTTCGGATTGCACGAGCGTCAGTTCCCCGGGTGCGGGTGAGTAGCACCGTCCCGTGTCTACGGGATCGGCGGGCTCGTGCGCGGCGGGCCGTTCACGGCCACTCTGAAGCCATCCAAAACCCAGCGGCCGGATGCTACGCCGAACTGGCAACTCCTGGGCCGTTCTTGAGGTGGACGGTCAGGCTCTGAAGTGCTGTCCACGCTTCGGCGTCGTGTCCGTCGCCAAGCGGGTAGTGGAGCGCCGGATAGCTGGGCGACCCGAGCTGCCGCGGTTTCGTCGCAAGGGGTGGGCGGCGCGCATGAGTGAGGCCGATGGCGCGCACGTCCCGCGGGCCCAGGGTGAAGGACACCGGAAGAGGTGGCGCTTCCAGGTGGGCGGGCAGGGTGAGGTCGGTGCGGCCGTTGCGGAGAGTGGTGAGCATCGTCGTCAGGCCGTGCGAGCTGACGAGCGTGGCGGCGAGGGATTCCAAGGCGGATAGGGGGATTTCGGCGGGTGTGGCGTAACCGAGCGTGAGGGCCGTGTCCTCGGCGACGCCTGCCGTGGTGCGGGTGATGCGGTGGGTGGCGATGGCCGGGTGGTCGGAGTTGCCGATCGCGATGAGGTGGGTCGGGGACGGAGCTCGGTCGCGGGCTAGGTCAGTCAACTGGCGTGGGGACCAGGGGAGGTTGACGGGTTCTGCCGTGCCCCAGCCCGTGGGTGCCGCGCCGGTGAGGTGGCGCCAGGCGGTTTCGAGAGCCCGGCCGAGTACGAGGTCGGCGTCGGGCGCGTGCACCGTGCGGAACGAAACCGTGAGTTGCCGCTGCTCGACGGGTGTGCTCGCTGCCGTGAAGGCGTCGGCGACCGTGGTGTCGGTCGGCGTGAACGTGCCGTCCCGCCAAGCGAGTCGTACGCCGGAGAGGCCGTCGTAGTAGCCGCCCGCAGGGTCCTGGATCACCCAGCGGTTGGGTGCACCGCCCAGTGCGGTACGCAGCGGCAGGGTGAGGCGGACGTGGGGTGGTGTGACGAGGTGGAAGGCACGGTTCGTCTGTGCCGTGGTGCGGAGGAGGTCCGACAGCCAGGCGGAGAGCGGGACGAGTGGGCGGTCGGCCAGGACGACCGCGGTCGAGTCGGTCAGGACGTCGACTATGGGGAGTGGCGAGGGGCGTGTCTGCGGCCGCTCGTCCGTCGTCGAGTCGTCCGGGATCGGGACGTGCGCCGTGTGTGCGGCGCCAGGCGGCCAGCTGGTTCCGCCGAGCAGCATCGTCAGGCGTCCGCAGACGGACCCGGCCAAGGCTTCCGCCTCACGTATGGCCGTGGAGGCGCGGGTCTCCGTCCACCAGAACGGCAGCTCGGGCGCTGTTACTTGGGGGCCCAGGAGGCGTTCGGCCTCGCCGGGGACGTGGACGAGGACCGGCGCCTCGACCGAGACCAGCGGGCGCCCGCCTGTCGTGCACAGCTGCAGGACCGCGCCGTCGTCCGTGGCGGTCAGGCTCAGCTCGGGGCCGCCTGCGTGCAGGCCGGCCAGGAGTGAGCGGGTGTCCGGCATCTTCGGGGTGAGCGCGATGACGTCCTTGGTCACGCGGGGGTCTCCATCGGGTCGGTCTCCTCTGTGAGGGCCGTCTGGATCAGCTGGTGGCGGCGGCCGCGGCGGACCAGGGTGCCTCGGCCCGGCGGCTGCGGGGAGGCGTACAGGCCGGGGAAGAGTTGGCCCTCCGTGCGGTCGCCCGTCATCACGAGGGCCGTGGCGCCGGTCTCGCGCAGCGTCGTCAGGAATGGCTCGTACAGCGCGCGCGAGGCGCCCGCGACGCGTCGGGCCACGACGAAGTGCAGTCCGATGTCCTGGGCCGAGGAGATGTACGGCAGGAACGGGTCAAGGGGCTGCTGGCCGGCGGCGGTGAGGATGTCGTAGTCGTCGACAAGGATCACGATCCGGGGTCCGGTGAAGGCCGGTTCGTCACTCAGCACGTCGGGATCGGCGGCTTCCGGGAGTCGTTTCTCCAGTTCCGTCGCGATGCCGGTGGCGAGGGCGGCGGACAGTTTCGCGTTGTGTGCGTAGCCGCCGCGGTACGGCTCCGGGATCACGCCGCGCAGGCCGCGCCGCGGGTCGAAGATGCCGAAGACGAGCTCGTCGTCGCCGTATCGGTCCACGAGCGAGCGAGAGACGAGCTTGAGGAGGTTGGTCTTGCCGCATTCGTTGTCGCCCAGGACCAGTAGGTGCTGGTCGGTGCCGAACAGGTCGAGGACGGCGGGGGACAGGGCCTCCTGGTCGACGCCGATCGGTATCGCGTGCGGTACCTCGGCGGTGGAGGGCAGGCGTTGCGCGGGCAGCCGGGTGGGCAACACCCGTACGGGGGCCGCCTGTTCGCCGTGCCAGGTGGCGCGCACCGAGCGTACGGCGTCCTCCAGGGCCGCTCCCAGGTCCGTGGACTGGGCGAGTGCGTCGAGGCGGGGCAGGGCGACGTGCGCGAACAGCTTGCCGTCGGTGAGGGCGCGGCCGGGGGTGTCGGCCGACAGGGTCTCGGAGAGTTTTCGGTCGACGGAGGAGTCGGCGGGGTCGTTGAGGCGCAGTTCGATACGGCTGCCGAACATCGACTGGGTGGCGATGCGGACCTCGTTCCAGCGCAGCATGCCCGCGACGACGTGGATGCCGTAGCCGCTGCCGCGCTTGAGGAGGTCGGCGACGGCGTCGTCGAGGTCGGCGAACTCGTCGCGCAGCGCGCCGAATCCGTCGATGAGCAGGACGACATCCGTGGAGCCGAGTTCGGGCAGCTCGCCCTTCGCGCGCAGGGTGCGCAGCTGGTCGACGGAGTCGATGCCGTGCTCGCGGAACACTTGCTCGCGCTCGGCGAGCATGGTGCGTACCTCGGCGACCGTGCGGGCGGCGCGTTCGTGGTCGGCGCGTCCCGCGATCCCGCCGACGTGCGGCAGGCCGGACAGCGCGCTCAGACCGCCGCCGACCAGGTCGAGGCCGTAGAGCGCGACGTCGTGCGGTGTGTGGGTCACGGCGAGGGACAGGGCCAGGGTGCGCAGCAGGGTCGTCTTGCCGGACTGCGGGCCGCCGATGACGGCTGTGTGCCCGCCGGCGGTGTTCAGGTCGTGCACCCACCGGCCCTGCCACTGCCGTGCCGGGTCGTCGAGGAGTCCGAGGGGAATCCGCAACGGGCCTTCTGTGCGGGTTAGTTGCAGTCCGTCCGCTGATGCCTGCACGGGTCCGGCTGCTGCCGTCAGCGTCACCGCGTCGGGTAGCGGCGGCAGCCAGATCCGCCGTACCGGTCCGGCCGCGTCCGCGAGCTGGTCCACCACGGTGGACAGCACGGTGGGCCCGCTGTCGCGCTCGCGCGGCACGGCCGCATCGCCGTTTCCCGCCGTCGGCCCGGTCGGCGTCTCCAGCGTGTTGTACGGCGGGTACGGCCAGGCCAGCGGCTCGTCGTCGGCGACCGCATCGCGCTGTACCGGCCCGCGGTAGGCGCCGGAGACGAAGCCGGCCTTGAAGCGTGTGTACGTGGATGTGTCGACCTTGAGATAGCCGAAGCCCGGCAGCGGGGGCAGGTTGAAGGCGTCGGTGGTCTCCAGGACCGTGCGCGACTCGTCCGCCGAGAAGGTGCGCAGACCCAGCCGGTACGAGAGATAGGTCTCCAGGCCCTTCAGCTTCCCGCCCTCGATGCGCTGGCTGGACAGGAGTAGATGTACGCCGATGGAGCGGCCGATCCGGCCGATGGAGAGGAACAGGTCGATGAAGTCCGGCTTCGCGGTGATCAGTTCACCGAACTCGTCGATCACGACGAACAGGTGCGGGAGTGGTTCGAGGTCGGGGCGGGCTGTGGCGCGCAACGCCCGGTAGTGACCGATGTCGGCGATGTGCCCCGCGTCCTTGAGGACCTGCTGACGTCGCTTGATCTCACCGGCCAGCGAGGTGTGCACGCGCTCGACGAGACCGGCCTGGTTCTCCAGGTTGGTGATGACGCCCGCCACGTGCGGCAGGCCCGTGAACGGGGCGAAGGTTGCGCCGCCCTTGTAGTCGACGAGCACCATCGCCAGATCCTCGGGCGGATGCGTCGTCACCAGCGCGAGCACGAGACTGCGCAGCAGCTCGCTCTTGCCGGAACCGGTTGCGCCCACGCACAACCCGTGGGGTCCCATGCCCAGTTCGGACGACTCCTTCAGATCGAGCAGGACCGGTTCGTGGCGGTCGTCCAGCCCGATCGGCACCCGTAGGAAGTCACGCTCACCACGCGGCGACCACTGCCGGGCCAGGTCCAGGGCGGCCGGGTCGCCGATGCCGAGCAGTTGGGGGAAGTCGACGGGGCCGGACACCGGTGTGCCGTCGGCGGCCGACTCGGGGGACAGGCGCAGTGGCGCCAGCATCCGGGCCAGTCCTTCGCCGCCGGCTGCGCTCACCGGGTCAAGCTCCCCCGAGACTCGTACGACGTGCTCGCCCCGCAGGTCATCGACCGTGACCCGGTCCCCGTCGACAGTGATCCGCACGGCGACCTGATCGGGCTCGTGCACCTGCTCGGCGAGCAAGTGCACAACCGTCACGCCCATGTCGCCGAGGGCAACGGCCGCGTCCGGGCGGGGCAGTTCGGCCGCGTTGTGTCCGTAGTCGTCGCTTACGACGAGCAGCCGGCTGCCGAGGCTCAGCGCGGTGCGGTCGGAGAGGCCGCGGCGCACCTCGGCGGCGTAAGAGGAACGCTTCTTCAGGTCGCCGGCGACGACCCGCGCCAACTGAGCGAGATCGGGTGCGATGCGCCGGGCGGCCACCGGCCCGTCCAGCTCGTCCGGATGCAGGACGTGCGGCAGCCACTTCGCCCACTCCCACTCCGCCATGTGCTCGCCGGGCACGCCCAGTGCGAGCGCGACGTCGTCGGGCGCGTGCGTGACGGCGGCCTGCACGAGCAGTGCCCGGGCGACGCGCAGGACGCCCTCGCGGTCGCCGATGAGGCTCACGTTGCCCGCGCGGTCCAGCGGCACCGTCAGCGGATGGTCGGTCGTGGTTGCGAACCGGGCCTGTAGCGCCCGCGCCTCGTTGAGCATGAACGGGTCCGGCGGCGTGAGCACCCCGCTCGCCGAGTTCTGTCCGACCACCACGTCCTGTACGGGTACGTCACCCACGCCGACGCGTAGTTGAAGGAAGTCGGCGTCCGTACGTCGTCGTTCCCACAGCCGCGCCGGATCGCGCACCAGGTCGTACAGCGCCGACGGGGGAGGGTTCAACTCCCGTGCGGCCTGCCGCCGTACGCGCTCTGCCGTGCCCAACTCCTCGCGGAGTTCCTCCAGATATTCCAGATACCGTTCGCGCTGCACTCTCCGCTGTCGCTGTGCCTTGCCGCGCTGTGACAAGAACAGCGCCACGGCCCCGAGCAGCGCGATGACGAGCACGACCGCGCCGAGGCCCGCGAACTGGCTGGAGCGGATGACGGTCATCATCACCACGGACGACATGACACCGGCCATCGGCAGCAGGGCCGTGGCCGCGGTGCCCATCTTTCCTTCGGGCAGGTTCGGCGGCGGCTCGATGGTGCGCGCCTCGGCCGCGGGCAGCGGGCGGGTGGCCCGGGCCGGGCGGTGGACCAGGTGCTGCGTCATCGGACTCGCACCGCCCGCTGCAGCGCCTGGGCCGCGAGCTGCGTGGCCGCGCGGCGCGTGCCCGAGCCGAGCAGCTGGGTACGGATGGGTCCGCCGGCCGCGAGATGCCGGTCGTAAGGCAGGTGCACGATGGTGACCCCTGTTTCGCGCAGATGCGCTGTGGCCGTCTTCAGGTCGAGGTTCTGGTCGGGTGTGCCCGAGGTGAGGGCGACGACGGTGGACGCGAGAGCCTCGTGCGGCAGTTGGGCGAGCCAGTCGAGAACGACGCGTGTCCCGCCGACGCCCTCGGCGGTGAGGGGGGCGACGACCACGCGGGCGTGTGCGGTGTCCATCGCGGTACGGGCCACTTCACCGGGCAGGGTCTCGCAGTCCACCAGAGTGACGGAGAAGTAGCGGCGCAGCGCCAGCGTCACCGTGCGGTAGGTGCGGATGTCCAGCGGAGGGCCGAGGCGTCCCTGGCTGGCGGGCAGCAGCCAGCCGCCGTCCGTGACCGGCACCAAGTACCCCGTGATGTCGGTGAGTTGCATCTGGGGAGTGAGGATGTGGGCCAGTTCGGTGCACGACCAGCGCACCGACTCGGCGCCCAGTCGCACCGGCAGTGTGCCGAGCGCGGCGTCCGCCTCCAGGGCGAGCACCGGGTCGTGCCGGTAGTGGTTGAACGTACGGGCGAGCAGCGCGGTGGTCGTCGTTTTGCCGACGCCTCCCCGGATCGACGTCACGGCGATCACCCGGCCCGTGGTGACCGGCTGCTGCAACTCCCGCCCGATCCGGGTCTCCTCGGCGACCTCCTGGGAGGCCGACGAGGTCAGCCGCCGGATGGTCTGTCCCGTCCGCCGCGCTATGGAGTCCCCGTGGGACGGCTTCCCCAGCGCGAGTGCGAGGCGCGGGTCGATGGTGGGGAGGGATTCGGGGGTGGGGAAGGGGAGGGCGGGGCCGGCGGGGCGGTGACGGACGACCGGCCTGCCGCTCGCCGCTGGTGGGGCGGAGGAGGGCCTGGCGGTCGGGGCGCTTTGCCCTTGGGGGTTCCGTGCAGGCACGGGCGGGGCGGTGGCGTCGCGGTACGGCGTGGTGTGGGGAGGATCGGACACGGGCTGGGGGAGCTGTTCGGCCGGCCGGGGCGGGTTCGTGGGCGGATGTGGCGGTATGTCACTGGGGGTTGCCGAGTCGGTCTGCGGGGGAGTCGGTTGCCCCGGGTTGGGGCGCTGTTCGGCGGGGTGACGGACCGGGAGCGGGGCTTTGACGCCCTCTCCTTCCCTCAGGCTCGCCGTAGCACCGGGCTCAAAGCCAGCGCGCTCCGAGGCGTCGTTCGCGTTGGCCACGGTTTCCGGACCGACCGGCGTCGGCGCGCCGCCTCGCAGTTCGCGCAGCACCTCGTCCTGCCAACCGCCGCCCTGAGCACTGGTCATCCCTGCCGCCTCACGCTCACGCGAAGGTGCCGAGCAGCCGCCCGTACACCCCGAAGGCGCCGATCACCAGCGGGAACAGCGCGATCACTCCGACCGACTCGAGTACGTCGCCGAACCGGCGCAACCGCACCCGCACATGCTCGGGCGGCTGCACCACGAGCACGGCCAGCGGGACGACCGCCAGCACCACCAGCGCCGCGAGTGGCCCGACCGCACCAGAGCGCTCCAGCCACACCCAGGCCAGCCGAACCGCCACCACCGCGGCCGCCACGAGCAGCGCGACGACCTCGGGGACCAGCGGATACGCCCGTGCCCGCAACGCGAGCACCAGCGTGACGGCCAGCGCGAGCAGCACCGTCCACACCGTGGTCGTACGCAGCACGAGCGCCCCGGCGACGGCGGCGGACACCGCCGTCACGACCGTCGCGAGGGCGAGCCCGCGGTGGGTGGCCGCGAGCGCCGTCGACACCTGATAGCGGCTCACCGAGGCGCCGCCCGAGCGCCGGTCGTCGAGACCCGAAAGCCCCGACGCCATCAACGCGAACCGAGGCAGCAGTCCCAGGACAACCACCGACACGACGGCGAGCAGCGCCGCGGCCTGCCCCGCCGACTGAAAGGCGAGCGCCACCTCCCAACACAGCCCGCCCCCAACGAGCGCAGTAGCACCGAAGACCCCGCCGCGTCCTAGTGGCGAGCACCATCCGAGCAGCAGCAGCGAGACGGCCACCACTCCAGCAACACCCGCCAGCCGCACCGCGCCCGACCAGTCCTGGGCATCCGCCAGACTCCACACCCCGAACGCACCCAGGGCGCCACCGGTGACGACGAGTGTGCCGGCGAGCCCGCGCAGTCCGGCCCGGCCGAACGCCGCACCAGCGGCTGCGGCGAGGGCGGCGATGACGAGGAGGACGGCACCCACGGTCTGCGCGGTGAACGCCTGGCGGGCGAGGAAGGAGGCGGCCAGCGCCCACCCGACCGTCGCACTGCCGGCGACAACGCGGCGCGCGGCGGGGCGCCATCGCCAGGCCCGTACGTCGAGATCGTCGGCGGCCTCGTCGGTCACGTCGTGGACGACGGGAGCGGACGGCGCGTCCTCGACACGCACGAGCCGCAACACCGCACCGTCGGCCACAGCCGCCGACTCCAAGGTGGCGTCCGGGTCGAGGACATTGCCGTCGCCCGCCACCAGATGACGTGTTTGCGGCCGCGTACCCACCCGATCGTCCAGCAGCCGCATCACCTCGGGAAGCAGCCGCCCGATCGGCTCCTGCGACGGCAGTACAAGATCGACCCGCCGTCGCTCACCCACCAGAGTGACCCGGCTCAACGCAAGCCCCGCACGGCTCGATGCCCCCGTAGATATCACGCGTTCGAACTTATCACCGGGCGGAAGGCGCACCGGTCGGTGTCTGCGCAGAGGGTGAGGATGGTGCTGTAGTCGAAGTTCCATACGGACTCAAGGCCTTGCCCAGAACCCGATGCGAAACAAACGACCACCCCACACACCCGGCGCACAACACCGCAGCGATCACCACACCCGCAAACACCTTGCCCAGCCGCTCGTCCACGGTCCGGCGCTGCCGCTGTCCGCCGAACAGCACGGCATCCCGCAGCCGTCGGCGCCGGACCGAGACCGACTCAAGAAGCTGGCTGTCGTAGTCCTGGGCTGACATGACTTAAGTCCTCGTTGTTCCATGAGGTGCAGGGGATCTAACTGAACCAGTCTGCACTCAACCAAGTTGGCGGGCCTCACGCACCCTCACCGGCCTGCGAGGCGGAGCGCAAAGCAAGTTCAGCGGTGCTCGGCATACGGGCAATCTCGATGCGGTGGGAGCCCCAGCACGGGCACTCCCTCTGATCACCGGAGCCAGAAGGTCAGGTCGGGGCCCAGGCCGCTCTCATCCGCATCCGGCTCAGCGAGCCCGTCAACGGTGGCCGTTCCGAAGTACGTCGGTTCTCCAGGCTCGGGGGCTATGCCGAGTAGGGCTGTGAGGTCTTTGAGTGCGGCAGTGAGCCGTGGAGCGTTGTTCTGGTAAATCTCGGGGTGCGGTCGCCCTGTGAAGTCGTACCGGCCCCAAATGTCGTGATGCACAGACAGCTCAGCTGAGAGACCCGTAGGAGCGGCGGAGAGGGACAGGTCGACGAGTCGGTACTCGCTCCGGGCATGTCCTCCCTCATCGATCCATGTTCCCGTACCGAGGACGTCGAAGTCGGTGATGCCGGCGGCAGGGTGGGCGGCGGGGCGACTGCCCCGTACCCGTTCAGAGAGACCCGGATCCTGCAGCAGTGGTTTGGTGAGCTCAAGCGTGGTCGTGATGCCAGTGGTCCCAGCGCCCATGATGTTCCAGGTGTACTCAAGCTGAACCGGGGTGAGAAGTTCGTATCGGGTCAGCACGTCACTCATCCGAGCTGCGAGCGAGAAGGTCGACTCCAAGCTTGGTTCGTCGAATTCGTAGAGATCCCAGAACCACGAACCGCGCGCCCGTGGTGCACGCATCAAAGTCGACATGGCATTTCCTTACGGGAACGTCGGGCCGTTCGGAGACAGGATTGCGATGCGGTGGCTCATCCCCTCGTGGTTCAGCTGCCTTGCCGTCTTCACCAACGTGGAGCCGACGCCGCCGGCCGGGCGTCGAGGAGTTAGCTGTCGTAGTCCTGGGCTTGCATGTAGCGATTCCTTGTGGTCCAGCGACTGGATGGCGTATGAGGCGTCAGCATTCGCGTCCTCGCAGCTCAGGCACATTTCTTCCTGATCCATCCCTCGCTTTTCGGCTATCATGGCTGGTACCTGCCGGTTGGCTATCTGTTCTTTTCCGTGACCTTCTTGATAAAAGCAGCCGCTTCCGCTTCGCTGATCTCCGCATGGTCGACCTCGTTGTGTCCCAGCGCGTACAGCTGCAGGTATTCGGTCGGTTCCCAGCGCAGGTTCCTCGTGAAAGCCTCGTCATGCGCTATGCAGCTCACGATGCGGCGTCTGACGATGCCATGGGGATTGCTGCGCGAGTAGCCGTCGCTGAACATGGCGTAGTACGTGCTGTCACCGAGGATCGGGCCGAGAACGCGTACGTTCGCCCCGCGGCTGTTGAGCCACTGCTCGAGTTCCCGTCCGTTGACCTCGCGCCGTGCGCCTGCCTGGTCGATGACCACAGGGCCAAAGAGGGTGCCCGAGAGCCCTCGGACGACTGTGTGCTCGTCCAGTACTGCCCTCAAAAACGTCTCACGCACTGATGCGTTGGTGAGATCGGCACCTTCCAGCCTCGCATCGGCACCTTCCAGCCTCGCATCGGTCAAGGAAGCACCATCGAGCTTTGCTGCCCGGAAGGAAGCCGACCGAGCATCGACCGCCCAGAGGCTGCTGCTTCCCAAGTCTGCTTCGTTCACGGTGGCGCCGCGCAGGGAAGCCTCGTCGAGCTCGGCCTTGACCAGGGATGCGCCGGAGAGATCGGCCTCGTCGAGCACGGCACCCTCCAGGTGTGCCCGATAGAGGTCGGTGCCGACGAGTTTGGCGTTGCGGAGGACGGTCTGCATCAGGAGCGCCATAGCGAGGTCCGTACCTGACAGGTCAGCCTGGGACAGGTCGAGTGCCGAGGCGTCCAGAAGCGAGTCGACCTGCTCGAGCCACTCTCCAAGAGCGGCGGCGGCCTCCGCGTCTAGGGGCATCATCCGGATGATTCGTTTGAAATCGCGGGTATCAGACAATCGCTCACTCCAACCATGTTGCTCGCCGATTGCCACCGGAGATCGTCCATAGCAGTCTGATGTGCACTGTCACGTCACGCGTGCGCTGCAGGAGAGGATCAGGCGTCAACCTCGCCGGCCCAGCCGAACCTCAGCAGTTCCTCGGGTAGATATTCGGACTCGACGTCGATGGGAAAGTCGGTATCGCGGGCCATGCAAGTGAGTGCGAGCGGGGCCAGGCCTACTTTGCATGATTGGCGCCATGGCGTCGTCCACGTTGTCCACGGGGAAGTCGTGGCGGGTCACGGTTGACGTCACTGACTACTCCGCGCTGGCAGTAGTCAGCCTCAGTGTGAGCTCTGCGCTGGCCAGCATGCGCGTGATCTCGATGGGTGGATTGTTGAACTCAGTCATTACCACATCAGCTGGATCGACTCGTCGAGTCTGGCCATCTCGTCCCTGCGCCTCGATGACATAACGATAACCGCGGGGCGCATTCGGATCGTTGGCTACCACCCAGTGAGCGCCGTGCCGCTGGATGAGGTAGTCGGCCACGTAGAAGAGCAGATCCGTGTGAAGTGTGACCCAGTCGGACTGCTCGAACTCGTTGAGCGGGAGCTTGGACACATAGTCCTGCAGGGACGGGATCAACTGCTGAGGGTCGCGCGAGTACACCTCTGGCGGCACCCCGAGCATGTCAGCCACATCCATTATGACCCGCCGCCCATGTCCAGCCCACTCTGATGCGTCAGGGCTCGGTGGCGTTGTCATGTGGGATACCTTTCATTGTGGTTGGCTCACTTAGGGGCAGGTCCGAATTCGATGAAGATTATTCGTGCCTGAATAAGATAATTTCGAAGTGCCTGCGATGGCGGTGCGTGGAGAAAAACCCACCGAGGATCAAACGTGGGGTCTTTTCTCCGCAGTGTCAAGTCTTTATTGATCTGTTCCTTGATGCCCGGGCTCAGGGGCACTTCGCCCTTGACTGCCTTGGTGCCACCGCCTTCGAGCTTAACGGTGCGCCACTCCAGGTAGTGCTTGACCTCGACGGCCAGCGTACGCCCGTCCGCAGTCCGGACCGGCACGTCCACGTGTCGTCCGCCAGGAGTTTCCACCGGGTGGTAGGGGTGCTGGTGTGGGGCCACGGGATAGTGCTGTTCGGGGCCTCCACCGAACATCTCCCGGACATAGTCCTCGGCGCCTTTGTACCGGGCACGGCTGTGGCGCATGTTCCGCATCTCGCGCAAGGTCCGCTCGGCGGTACCTGCTGGAAGTTCAGGTCGGCTGAAGTCAGGTTGCGCCGGGTGTCCGTTGTGCGCCTGTTCCTCAGCGCCGACTCCGTGGTCCTCCGCTTCTGCATCGTGCCCGTCATGCGTGGGGTCTTGACCATGGTGCGGCGGTTCACTCCTGTGTCCCGACTCGCCGTGACCACCGCCAGTCGAAGTACTGTGGCTCGTCGTCGACGCATCTCCCGAGCCGCGTGAGGCGCCACTCTCACCTGCCGATGGGCGCTCGGAGGCAGTCGAACCCTGCCCAACGTCTCGTGCGCCGCTCCCGGTAACACGCTCGCCGACGTGACCCGCATCGGCGACAGAGTTTGTCGCCGCGTGAGTGCCGACGAGTTCAGGTTCTCGGGTCCCTGCTGCCAGGGGTGTGTGCGGTGTGGACTCAAGGATTTCGCGTTCGGCGGCCGACGCCTCGACCTTGGCCCCTGTGACGTGCTGGCGCATGCTCCCGTCGGCGTCGAGGACGTGGCCATCCTGGGTGAGATAGACCGGGTTGCCCCTGGCCTCGACGTACTCGACGGCACTTTCGGGCACGGAGACCGGGCGCTCCGCGAGCGGCAGCGGGTGTTCGGCGGGCGCGTACCTGTCGGCGACGTTCGCCATGTCCAGGTACGTCCCGGTGTGGAGATTCTTCAGCGTGCTGAAGGTGTCGCCGACCTTGACGAAGGCGAACTTGCCCACCTTGCCGATGTACGTCATCGGATCGATGGCCCGGCCGACCTTGCCGGCCACCGAGAGAGTGCGGGCCGCAGCGCCCGCCTTGCCCGCCCCGCTTGCCGCGCTGCCGACGCCCTCGGTGCCGGCCACGGTCAGGACGTTGAAGCCGAACGCGCCTGCCGCGCGGGCCGGGTTGGTCTTCCACTGGTCGTAGGCGAGGAAACCTTTCACCGCCTGGGTGTGGACCTTGCGCGACTCACGCAGCCAGGAGGGCAGTTGGTCGTCCGGGATCAGCCACCAGGTGCCCAGCGTCGCGCTGGTGAGGGAGGTGGCGGTGCCGAGCTTGGCGAGGTTTTTCCAGGCTTCGCCGGCCGCGCCCCAGCCGTCCGAGCCGAAGAGGGTGCCCAGGCCGTGGAGGGTGCCGATGACACCGTCGTGCCAGACGCCGTCCCACACCTGCCCGGTCTGGTGGACCAGCCAGGACCAGCCCTCGTACTCCCGCTCGACCGGCGCTCCCCAGGGGGTTTCCTTGGCGTGGTCGAGGTCGTCGGCGTTGTAGCCGTATGTGTTCTTGCCGTGGGAGCCGTCGTCGGCGGTCAGACCGGCTCCGCCGATCAAGGCCATGATCTTGTTGTAGGCGGTGCGTTCGGCGGCCTGGAAGGCGGCGACCGTGTGGTTGACGTCGTGCCACAGGTCGTTGTTGTGGTCGACCTTGTCCTGGTCCTTGCGCCAGTCGTCGTCCCCGGTCACCGAGTTCACGAACGCGGTCGCGTCGGCCTTGAGCGCCTCCAGCTTCCGTACCAGCGGCTGGACTTCGAAGCTGTAGTCCGACAGGGCCGTGGCGACCTTCTCGAGGTCGTCGGCGAACGCGTCCGACTTCTGCTTCACCGGCAGCGTGGTGGCGAACAACTGCTCCGCCTCCGGCGCCGAATAAAACGCGGACAGGCCCTGGAACTCGGTGTGCACATCCGAGCCGGACGCCCGGAACTGGCCCGCGTCCGCGGTCAGCAGCATGACGTCGGTATCGAGCGTGGCCAGGTCGCCGATGAAGTGCGGGATCCCTGACGGGTCTATGAGCTTCGCCTCGTCGCCCACCGCTACTGGCCCTCCCGGGGACCCGTCTCACCCTTGCCGGGCAGGTCCACCTTGGGCTCCTTGGCCGCCGCCTGCTGGGCGTTCGCCGCCTGCTCCAGGGAGCCGGCCATGTAGTGGCGGGTGGCCTCGTCCGCTCCGTTCAGGGACCTCGAAGTCCGCTTGGCGATGTAGAGGAGGTCCCGGTTCCAGTGCTCCGCGAACTGGCCCAGTGCCGAACCGACCAGACCGGCCGTGCTGGTGTACGGGCCGTACTGACTGGTCAGGGTCCCCGCCGCAGAGGCAGCTTCCTCGAGATTGCCCTGTATCGCCGAGCCCGCGTCCGACATGTCCTTCGCCGCGGTCGCCGTCTTGGACAGCACGCCGTACACCCCGGCCGGATGGATGTCCCACCCCGTCACGACATTCCCCCTCGTCCCCGTACCTGCCGGCATCCGCCCGCCCTGCACCTGGCGCTGTGTCAGCCGATGTTGTCGACGGCCGACTTGGCCTTGGCCAGGGTCGACTGGGCGGTGCCGTCGTTCTGTTCCAGCGTCGAGCGGACCAGCCGGATGATCTCGCGGACCTCGCTGGCCGCGCGGTGCCAGCGGACTTCCTTGCCGTGGTACTCGTCGGCGACGCCGTCCGCGGTGAAGTCGGCCATCGCGGCCTTGACCGCGCGGTCGCGGTCGGCCAGCACGCGCTCCAGCTGGCCGATGACGCCGGCGAGACTGCCCTGGACCTCGGCGGAGGCGCCGGTGTCGTAGGAGCGCCGGTCCTGGTTCTGGGCCATGATCGAATGTCCCCCTGAAGTTGGTGACGGATAAGGCGACTTGGCGGCCGGTGGCTACGACGCTCAGCGCGCGCCGAAGCGGGCCGCGTCGAAGTTGGCGGCGCTCATGTTCTGTTGGGCGTTGTCGCCCAGCTCCACGTCACCGGTGCCGAACGCGGTGTCCATGCCGGACTGGCCGCCCAGGATCGCGCCGAGCGAGCTGTTCAGCTCGTTGGTGATCTCGTCGGCATGCGCCTTGAACGCGTCGAACGCGGCCTTGCCCGCCCCGTTGAACTTCCCCTCGAGCGGCTCCGCCGCCTGGATCAGCAGTCTGATCAGCGCGCCCAGGTCCTCGCTGGAACCGACGGTGCTCTTGCCGAGTTCCGACAGGGTCGTCGACCCCATGTCGAACTTCATCAACCCACCCCCGTAAGTGTGTTGTGTGTCATTGCTGCACGACCGTCGCGACATGATCGTGTGTCACGCACGCCTCACAGTTCGTCGAACATCCTCTCGTACCACCCGTTGCAGGCGCAACGCGGAAGGTGCCGAAGTGGCGTGATCCAGTTCATGAGGGGCCGTGAAAGACGTGTGGGGGCGGCGCAGCCAGGGCGGCCGCCCCCGCCCTGCCCGGCCGTGCACCGGCCTGTGTCGTGCCTCGATTTCGATTCGAGGTCGTGCGCGCACTGTTCTGCCCACTGTTCCGCTGTCCGAAGGGCGGAAGCGGAGGCACGGACCTGGGGGGCACGATGCGCATCATCGACCTGTCGTCACCGATCGACGCGGACGGCTGGGAACCGGACCCGATCCGCCACGAGATCATGACGCCCGCGGAGGGCGCCGTGCACATGAGCGAGGAGATGAAGAAGCACTTCGCAGTGGAATTCGATCCTTCCGCACTGCCCGGGGGCGAGCTGCTCTCCCTCGACACGCTGACGCTCACCAGCCACACCGGCACGCACGTGGACGCGCCTTCGCACTACGGCTCGGTCGGCGAGTACGGCACGCCCCGGGACATCGACCAAATGCCGTTGGACTGGTTTCTGCGCCCCGGACTGTTGCTGGACGTGAGCGACGTCGGTACCGGAGTCATCGGTGTCGACAGGATCGAAGAGGAGCTGGCCCGGACCGGCTGCCGGCCCGCGCCGCTCGACATCGTCCTGCTGCGCACCGGCGCGGACCGGTACGCGGGGACCCCGGACTACTTCACCCGGTTCGCCGGCCTGGACGGTCCGGCCACCGACTTCCTGCTGGACCTCGGTGTGCGCGTGATCGGCACCGACGCCTGGAGCCTCGACGCGCCGTTCGGACACATGATCCAGAAGTATCAGGAGACCGGCGACTCCTCGGTGCTGTGGCCGGCGCATTTCGCGGGGCGCCGCAGGGAGTACTGCCAGATCGAGCGGCTGAGCCGGCTCGACACGCTGCCCGGACCGAGCGGTTTCCGGGTCGCCTGCTTCCCGGTGAAGATCAAGCGCGGGGGAGCGGGCTGGGCCCGGGCCGTGGCGCTGGTGGACGAGTGACTCGGCGGGTGCGGCTGTTCTGTTTCCCGCACGCCGGTGCGGGCACCTCCTGTTTCGCCCGCTGGCAGGACGAGCTCCGGGACATCGCCGAGATCATCCCGGTGCTGCTGCCCGGCCGGGGCAGCAGGGTCCGCGAACCCCGTGTGACCGCCGCCGAACCACTCCTCGCCCTGCTCATGGAACAGCTCGAACCACTGCTCGACCGTCCCTTCATGCTGTATGGACACAGCCTCGGCGGCTATGTCGCGCACGCGTTCGCACAGGCGGTGGCGGCCTCGGGACTGGGCGCACCGGAGCATGTCGTCCTGGGGGCCGTACTGCCGCCGCACCGTCCCTCTCCGCTGCTGCCCCCCTCGCCCGCCCTGGTGTCCGACGAGGAACTCGTGGAGCGCCTGGCGGCGCACGAGATGCTGCCACCGGGCGTACTGGCCGGGCCTGCGGCGGGAATCTGGCGGCGCAGCACACTGCCGGTGCTCCGGGACGACCTCCGGCTCGCCGAGGCACTCCGCGTCTGCGGCACCGGCCCGCTCCCGGGCCCGGTCCTGGCCATCGCGGGCACCGAGGACACCGTGGCACCGGCTGCGTGGGTCGCGGAGTGGCAGCGGTACGCGTCCGCGGGATTCACGATGCGGACCGTGCCGGGCGGCCACTTGTTCGTACGCGAACGGCTGTTGCCGGTGTTGCTCCGGGAGGAGATCGACCGCCTGGCGAGCGGGTTCCGCTGCGGGTCGAGCACGAATTGAGGGTCCCGGAGCACCGTCGAACCCACAGAGCACCGAGCAGAGAGGAAAGGCTCGTGAAGACAGCGCGCGTCCGTCACCACAGCCGGGCGGCTCAGTCGGAGACAGGGCGGACAGGCGGTCCGCGATGAGCAGGCGTGTGGCCATCACCGGCATCGGGGTGGTCGCCCCGGGAGGCAGTGGGGGGACCAAGGCCTTCTGGTCGCTGCTGTCCGAGGGCCGTACCGCCACCCGGCCGATATCCCTGTTCGACGCCTCTTCGTTCCGCTCCCGGATCGCGGCCGAGGTGGATTTCGACGCCGCAGCGGCGGGCCTGAACCCGCAGGAGATCCGGCGGATGGACCGAGCGGCCCAGTTCGCCGTGGTCAGCGCCGGGGAAGCGGTCGCCGACAGCGGCCTGGACGTGGGTTCCCTGGACCCGCATCGCATCGGCGTCACCCTCGGCAGCGCGGTGGGCGCCACGACCGGCCTGGACGTCGAGTACGACGTGGTCAGCGACGGTGGTGCGCACTGGCACGTCGACCACGAGTACGCCGTACCCCACCTGTTCGGCTACTTCGTGCCCAGCTCCTTCGCCGCCGAGGTGGCCTGGAAGGTGAACGCGCAGGGGCCGACCGCGCTGGTGTCGACCGGCTGCACCTCGGGGCTGGACGCGGTGGGGCACGCCGCGGAGCTGATCAGGGAGGGCAGCGCCGACGTGGTGATCGCGGGCGCCACCGACGCCCCCATCTCGCCGATCTCCGTCGCCTGCTTCGACGCGATCAAGGCGACCACACCGCGCAACGACGATGCGGAGCACGCCTCGCGGCCCTTCGACCGCACGCGCAACGGCTTCGTCCTCGGGGAGGGTTCGGCGGTGTTCGTGCTGGAGGAGCTGGAGCAGGCGCGCGCCCGCGGGGCGCACGTCTACGCGGAGATCGCCGGCTTCGCCTCCCGCAGCAACGCCTACCACATGACCGGCCTGCGCCCGGACGGTGCCGAGATGGCCGAGGCGATCACCGTCGCCCTCGACGAGGCCAGGATCGGCGCGGACGAGGTGGACTACATCAACGCACATGGTTCCGGCACCAAGCAGAACGACCGGCACGAGACGGCGGCCTTCAAGCGCAGCCTGGGACGCCACGCCTACGAGACGCCCGTCAGCTCGGTGAAGTCGATGATCGGGCACTCCCTGGGTGCCATCGGGTCTTTGGAGATCGCGGCATCGGCCCTCGCCATGGAGCACGGTCTCATTCCGCCGACCGCCAATCTGCACGAGCCGGACCCCGAGTGCGATCTGGACTACACCCCGCTCACCGCCCGGGAGACGCGCGTGGACACGGTGCTCAGCGTCGGCAGCGGCTTCGGCGGCTTCCAGAGCGCCATGGTCCTCACCCGGCCCGAACGGAGGCCCGCGGCATGACGGACTCTGGCACCGAGCCGCCGGTCTTCACCGGGATCGGGGTGACGGCACCCAACGGCCTGGGCACGGAGGCCTGGTGGGACGCCACCTTGGCGGGGCACAGCGGCATCGGCCCCGTCACCCGCTTCGACGCCTCCCGATACCCGGCGACACTCGCGGGCGAGGTACCGGACTTCGACCCGAAGCAGCACATCCCCAGCAGGCTGCTGCCGCAGACCGACCACATGACCCGGCTCGCGCTCACCGCGGCCGAGGAGGCGCTGACCGACGCCAAGGCGGACCCGGCGCAGCTGCCCGAGTTCGCCGCCGGCGTGGTCACCGCGGCCTCGGCGGGCGGGTTCGAGTTCGGCCAGCGCGAGCTGCAGGCCCTGCGCGGCCAAGGCGGCCAGTACGTCAGCGCGTACCAGTCGTTCGCCTGGTTCTACGCCGTCAACACCGGGCAGATCTCCATCCGCCACGGGCTGCGCGGGCCCAGCGGTGTGCTGGTGACCGAGCAGGCGGGCGGCCTCGACGTGGTCGCCCAGGCCCGCCGTCAGCTGCGCAAGGGCAGCAGCATGATGGTCACGGGAGGCGTGGACGGTGCCGTCTGCCCCTGGGGCTGGACCGCTCAGCTCTCCGGCGGACGGCTGAGCACAGCGGACGATCCCGGCCGCGCCTACCTGCCGTTCAGCGACGAGGCCCGCGGCCATGTGCCCGGCGAAGGCGGCGCCATCCTCGTGCTGGAGGAGGCGGGCGCCGCCCGGGAACGCGGCGCCCGGGTCTACGGCCGGCTCGCCGGATACGCGTCCACCTTCGACCCGGCGCCGCGCCGTGGCGAAGAACCGGGACTGCGCCGCGCCGCCGAACTCGCCCTGGACGAGGCGGGACTCGCCCCGGAGGACATCGATGTGGTGTTCGCCGACGCGGCCGGTCTCCCGGAGCTCGACCGGCAGGAGGCGGAGGCGATCGGCCGCGTCTTCGGACCGTACGGGGTCCCCGTGACGGCGCCCAAGACGATGACGGGGCGGCTGGCCGCGGGCGGCGCCGCACTGGACCTCGGCGCGGCCCTGCTGTCGCTGCGGGATGCGGTGATACCGCCCACCGTGAACGTCGCCCGCCCCGCCGACGGCTATGCGCTCGACCTCGTCACGTCCGCCCGCCGGCGCCCGGTCCGTGCCGCCCTGGTGCTCGCCCGCGGCCATGGCGGGTTCAACGCCGCGGTGGTGGTGACGCAGGACCGCGCCGACGCATCCCACTGATCCCGCACACCGATCCCGCACACCGATCCGCACCACACATTGAAAGGGCCCTGTGATGGCTGAGATGACGCTGGACCAGCTGACCCGCCTGCTGCGCGAGTGCGCGGGCGAGGAGGAGGGGGTGGACCTGGAGGGCGACGTCCTCGACACCTCCTTCACCGATCTGGGATACGACTCCCTGGCCGTCCTCCAGACCGCCGGCAGTATCGAGCGCGAGTACGGCATAAGCCTTCCCGACGAGACCATCGCCGAGGCCACCACACCGCGGCAGCTGCTGGCCTTCGTCAACGAGTCGCTGGGGGCCGCCGCCTGATCCCGGCACCCGCACGACGTCGTCCGCCCGGAGCTCACCGAGCTCCGGGCGGACGACGTCGTCTCCGGGACCGACCGGGTCAGTCGAGGTCGTCGCGATGGATGTGACGGTGCTTGACCAGCCAGCCCCGTTCACCGCGCACCAGCAGGTCGCGGCAGCCGGTGCTGGCGCGCAGTTCCGGGCGCCTGCCGCGCGGTGTCTCCAGCACCTGCGCGTAGCAGGTCACCAGCACCTCGTCCGACTGCTGCGGCTGCACCCACAGCATGCCCAGCCAGTGCCGGCGCTGGATGCCGCGGGCCGTGTAGTCGTCCACGGCCCTGCGGGCCGCGGCGGCGATGACGGAACGGCCCACGGCGGGCTCCGCGAACGCGTTGCCGTCGAAGACGCCGTCCTCGGTGAAGGTCTCGGCCCACCGCTCGGCCTCGCCGTCGTCCAGCAACTGCATCTGCTGCGCGTAGAACTGCTGGATGTGCTGGTACAGCACGGCGAATGCGGGGTCGGCGGGAATGGTGCCGGTGACGGTCATGTGCGTGTCCCCTCCTGGCGGATGCGTGCGCAAGACGCGCGAGACGCGAAAGACATGGACGTGGTTTCGACGATGGTGGGGCCGCGACCTTCACGCTCCCTCGACGCCTGCTGGAGCCCCGCCCCGCCGGCCGTCACGGCCTCGTCCAGCGCTCTTCGACCCCGTTTCGAGGCCGTCCGGTCACGGTGAACGCCACCAACGTCCAAAGGGGAGTGCTCAAGATGGCGGCAGAGGAACGGCGGGTCGCTCTGATCACGGGAGCCACCAGCGGGATCGGCCTGGCCGTGGCCAGGGACCTGGCGAGGAGCGGCCTGGCCGTCTTCGTCTGTGCCCGTGACGCGGACGCGGTCAAGCGGACCGTGGAGGAACTGCGGTCCGCGGGCCTCGAGGCGGACGGCGCACCGGCGGACGTGCGCCGCCTCGACTCGGTGCGGTCGCTGGTGCGCTCCGCCGTCGAGTCCTACGGCCGTATCGACGTGCTGGTGAACAACGCGGGCCGCAACGGCGGCGGAGTGACCGCCGAGCTGGCCGACGAGCTGTGGTACGACGTGGTCGACACCAACCTCAACAGCGTCTTCCTGGTCACCCGGGAGGTGCTCAACCAGTCCGGGATGCAGGACCGCGGCTGGGGCCGGATCATCAGCATCGCCTCCACCGGCGGCAAGCAGGGGGTGGTGCTCGCGGCGCCCTACTCGGCGTCCAAGCACGGCGTGATCGGCTTCACCAAGGCCGTCGGCAAGGAACTGGCCCAGACCGGCATCACCGTCAACGCGGTGTGCCCCGGCTACGTCGAGACGCCGATGGCCCAGCGGGTGCGTTCGGGCTACGCGGCCGCCTGGAACACCACCGAGGACGACGTGCTGGAGCGCTTCCAGGCGAAGATCCCGCTCGGCCGCTACTCCACCGCCGAGGAGGTGGCCGGTCTCGTCGGCTACCTCGCCACCGACACCGCGGCGTCCATCACCGCGCAGGCGCTCAACGTCTGCGGTGGGCTCGGAAACTACTGAGCATCGACCAGGAAGGGACGATTCACGTGTCCGACAGGCACGCTGCCCTGCACACGGCCGAGATCGACGCGCCGGCGGAGACGGTCTACGAGATCATCGCCGACGTGACGCGCTGGCCGCAGTTCTTCGCCCCGAACGTGCACGTCGAACACCTCGGAAAGGGCGAGGGCACCGAACACATCCACATCTGGGCCACCGCCAACGGCTCCGTCAAGAACTGGACTTCACGCCGGGAACTGGACCGTGCACGGCTGACCGTCACCTTCCGGCAGGAGATCTCCACCCCGCCCGTCGCCTCGATGGGCGGCACCTGGGTCGTGCTCGCCGAGGGCGACGCCCGCTGCCGACTGGAGCTGCGCCACGACTTCACCGTCGTCGGCGACGACCCCGACGGAGTGACCTGGGTCAACAGCGCGCTGGACCGCAACAGCGCGGCCGAACTGGCCGGCATCAAGCGCGTCGCCGAGGACTGTGCCTCGCTCGACGAGGTGATGTTCGAGTTCGCGGACACCGTGCACATCGCGGAAGACGGCACCCGTGTCTTCGACTTCCTCAACCGCGCCGACCTGTGGCCCGAGCGGCTTCCGCACGTCGCCCGGCTCGACTTCACCGAGGCGGAGCCCGGAGTGCAGATCATGGCGATGGACACCAAGGCGGCGGACGGTTCGGTGCACACCACCGAGTCGGTGCGCGTGGTCTTCGGCACCGAGCGGATCGTCTACAAGCAGACCACGGTGCCCGCGCTGCTCACCGCGCACACCGGGTGCTGGACCATCGCGCCGAAGGGCGACGGCGTGGACGTCACCTCGCAGCACACCGTCATCATCAGGCCCGAGGCCGTCGAGAAGGTGCTGGGCGCCGGCAAGACGGTCGCGGACGCCCGTGCGTACGTCCAGCACGCCCTGAGCACCAACAGCCGTGCCACCCTCGGCCATGCCAAGGACTTCGCGGAGGTGTCGCGCGGCTGAGCGGAAGGGTGCGGGCGGGCCGGACGGCTCCGAGCGGCCGGGCGGAGGGAGACCCTCCGCCCGGCCGTTTCGCTGTCGTGCCCGGCTCGATCCGGGTTCGAGCGGCTCCTGTTGAGCTGTGCGGTGACGCTGGAGGCGGGGCGCACGGCCCCGGGACGCGAGGAGAGAACCCATGGGTGAACCGCACTTCTCGGACGAGATGCGCAAGACGCTCGCCTGGTACGAGCGGATGCGCCGGGACGAACCGGTCAGCCATGACCCGGCGTCCGGACGGTGGCGCGTCTTCCGCTACGCGGACGGACTGAAGGTGATGCAGGACGCGGAGACGTTCTCCAACGACATGAGCGAATTCATGCCGCCCGTCGAGGAGCTCATCGCGTTCCAGAAGGGCAACTTCCAGAACATGGACATGCCCCGCCACCGGGAGCTGCGCGGCCTGGTCAGCCAGGCGTTCACGCCCCGCTTCGTGGCCGGGCTGGAGACGCGGATCACGGAGGTGGCACGGGAGCTGCTGGACGCCGTGGACGCGCGGGGCGACACCCTGGACGTGGTGGCCGACCTCGCCCACCCGCTGCCCGTCACCGTCATCGCCGAGGTGATGGGCCTGCCCAAGTCGGACCACACGCTGTTCCGCAGGTGGGCCTACGCGCTGCTCGTCGACAACGGCGTGGACGCCATCCGCAGCGAGGAGGGCGTGGCCGCCATGGCCCCGCACATCCGCGAGATGAACGCCTACCTCACCCAGCATGTGCAGCGGCACCGGGCCGAGCCGCGCGACGGGCTGATCAACGATCTGATCCGGGCCGACATGGACGGCAGGCGACTGGACGACGTGGAGATCGTCGGCTTCCTGGGCCTGCTCCTGATCGCCGGGTTCCTCACCACGAGCGCGCTGATCGGCAACGCGGTCCTCTGCCTCGACGAGCACGCGGAGGTGGCCGCCAAGCTGCGCGAGGACCCGGCGCTGCTGCCCGCGGCCATCGAGGAGGTGCTGCGCTACCGCTCGCCGCTCATCTGGCTGGACCGCAGGGCGGCCGTGGACACCGAGTTGAGCGGGTACCGCATCCCGAAGGGCGCGCTGGTCAGCGTGGCCCTGGTGTCGGCGGCGCGGGACGGCGACGCCTTCCCCGATCCGGACACCTTCGACATCGGCCGCAGCTCCAACCGGCATCTGTCCTTCGGGAAGGGCGCGCACGTCTGCCTCGGCGCTCCGCTGGCCCGCCTGGAGGCGAAGGCGGTGCTGACCGAACTCCTCACCCGCTACGAGTCGTTCGAGGTCCCCGGCACCGAACCGGTCGAGTTCCACGACCCGGAGGGCCTGCTCGCGCCCAGCAGGCTGCCGCTGCAGGTGCGTACGGCGTAGCACGGCGCGACGACAGAGCCCCGGAGACCTCGACCCGAGGTCTCCGGGGCTCTGCGGCGGCTGGTCCTAGTCCGTCAGCGCTTCGGCGAGCGAGCGGTAGAAGGCCAGCACCCCCGGCTCCTTGGGGCTGAGGTGGCCGCGCTGGGCGTAGCGCGAGCCGACCCCGCGCTGCACGGCCTCCAGACCCTGCCGGTCCTCGGCGTTGACCCGTGCGGTGAACTCCTCCAGCGGCCCGCGCAGGTTCTCCAGGCCGGCCTGCTCGACGAGCTGCCGCGGCATGAGCGTGCCGCCGCGCACCACCGTGCGGTCCAGGGAGGCGGGGACGAGGCTGAGCCAGGCGATCGTCTCGCCGAACGTGGCGACGCTGCCGCAGGGGAAGACACGGAAGCTGTAGAGCACCTTCTGCTCGTCCTCGGTCAGCGGCAGCACAGCCGGCCGCACGGGGTTGCCCGCCGGACTGAGCAGCCGCGAGACCACCGGCGAGTCGAAGTGCACCTCCATGTCGATGCCACCGGTCATCAGCGGCTTGACGGTCTCCGGGTGGAAGCCGAGGGCGTGGTAGTTCTCGTGGCCGTTCTCCACGGCCACCTTCCAGTTGCAGTACCACTCCTCGGTCCAGGTGGAGACCTGGACCATGTCGTCAAGACGGTAGTTCTCCATCTCCTTCTCGACGACGGCCAGTTCCGGGGCGAGCGGCCGGGCCTGCGGATCGAGGTTGACGTAGACGAAGCCGTGCCACTCCTCGACGGCGAAGCCGGGAAGACGGCAGGACGCCGGGTCGAAGTCGGGGTTGCCCCGCATATGGGTCGCGGCGATGAGCCGGCCGTCCATGTCGTACCGCCACAGGTGGTACGGGCACGTGAGGTCCTTGGCATTGCCCTGCCCCGCCTCGACCAGCGGCATCAGCCGGTGGCGGCAGACGGGTGACGAGGCGTGCAGGGCACCGTCCCTGCCGCGGGCCACGAGAACGGCCTCGCCGGCGATGTCCAGGGCCACGTAGTCACCGGGCGAGGCGAACTGGTCGGCGTGGCCCACCAGCACCCAGGAACGGTGGAAGATCCGCTCGCGCTCCAGCTCGTACAGCCCGGGATCGGTGAACGCCCGCGGTGGCATGCTCAGTTGCGGCGGGACCGGAGCGAGGTACTCGCGCAGCTGCGTCAGCAGCCCGGTGGTCTCGTCCGTGCGGACGGCGGCGGGGCCGGTCGTGGTGGTCATCGTGACTGCGCCTCCTCGCGCCCCTCTTCCGGGGTGATGGCACCCAGCGCCTTCCACGCTTCGTCATCCATCCAGGCGGGGATGCTGGTCTCGCCGTTCACGCCCTTCTCGATGAAGGCGATGTTGTGGTAGGTGTGCACGCCGATCACCTCCGACTGGGTGATCGTCCGAGGCTCTTGCGGCTTCGGGTCGAACTCCGCGTAGTGGATGTCGTCGAGCAGCCGCTTGAGCAGCCCCACGGAGGTGTCCGGTGCGGTCACCGGCCCCGGGGTGCCGCCGAACCGCGGCCAGTACGAGGTCTGCAGATCCTCGATCACATACAGCCCGCCGGGCCGCACGTGCGGGAAGAGCGCGTCGAACGAGACGCGCACGTGCTCGTTCTCGTGGCTGCCGTCGTCGATGACGATGTCGAACGGGCCGTACTCCTCGGCCAGTTCCCGCAGGGCCTCGGGGTTGCCCTGGTCGCCGGTGAGCGCCTTGAGCCGGGTCTGGTCCAGTGCGGACTTGTCGAACAGGTCGAGGCCGAAGACCATTCCGCGGTGGAAGTACCGCTTCCACATCTTCAGCGACGGGCCGCCCAGGTCGTTCGCGTACCCGCCGATGCCGATCTCCAGGATGCGCACGGGACGGTCGCGGTACTTGGCGAAGTGGTTCTCGTAGTGCTGTGTGTACCAGTGGAAGCTGGCCCACTTGTCCGAGCCGTACCGCACGGAGAGCTCGCCGAGGCCGGGTGCCTCGCCGGTGCAGCCGGAGAGCAGGGTCCCGCCCGCCTGGTGGGTGGAGTCGAGGATGTTCCGCAGCCGGCTGAGGTCGTCGGGCCGGTCCGGGAGGAAGATGTCCGTGAAGTCACCGCTGTGCTGCCGGTGCAGCGGGCCGTACAGGCGGCGCACCAGGTCGGTGAGGGTGAACTGCAGGTGCCGGCGGATCACCACCGACGGGTCGTCGCCGTCGATGATCCGGATCGGTTCGCCACGGGACATGCGCAGCACGGTGCGGTGGGTCTCCTCGCCGTGGCCGACCTCCAGCGCGATGTCGACGGGAGTGGTGTTCACGGGATCGTCGCAGCGGAACAGCACCTCGTCGACGAGGACCGCGACGATCGGTTCCAGCCCGACTTCCTTCACCAGCTGGGCTGTCTCGGTATCAGGTGCGGTCCCGCACAGGGTGAGGCGCCCGGCAAGGCTCTCCGTGGTCATCTGACGGTTACCCTCTCTGCGGTCGAAAGCAGGATGAATACGCGGGCGACCGTAGGGGTCGCTGCTTGAGGTGGGGTCAAAGCCCGCTCGGGACGCCGGGCGGGGCGGTGGCCGGTGAACCAGGCACGGCGGCCAAGTCGCGGCGCGGACGGCAGCCGGGCTCGTCGTGGATCCCGCGCCGGTCGAGGCAGTGGTGCCGGACCCGCCCACACCGTGCTCATCGCGGGAGCCGACCCGGCCCTGGTACGGCAGGTCGAGGACCGCAAGGGCCGCGGCGCCCGCACGGCATCGGCTCTGCTGCGCGGTTCACTGGACGGAGAGCGCGCCGTCGACCGCCAGCACGGTGCCGTTCGCGTACTGCGCTTGCGGCGAGGCCAGTTGGACGATCCACCAGGCGATCTCCTCGGCAGTTCCGACGCGGCCCGCCGGGATACGGTCCTGCATCTCCTTGATGAAGGCCGCGTAGTGCTCCGGGGGCAGGCCGTTGCGGGTCGCCATGCCGGTGTCGATGACGCCGGGCGCCAGACCCACCACGCGGACCCCGCGCGGGGCGAACTCGAGGGCCCAGGTCCGGGTGAGGAAGTCGAGGGCGACCTTCGTCGCGCCGTACACGGACATGCCGGGCCAGGCACGTCGCCCGAGCGAGCCGGCGGTGCTGAGGTTGACGACGGTGCCGGAGTGCGCGGCGAGCGCGTCCAGGGCCCGCCGGGTCAGCAGGACCGGCGCGCGCAGATTCGTGGCGAGCTGGGCGTCGAGGGTCGTGGTGTCGAGGTCCTCGAGCGGGCTGTGGACGCCCAGGGCCGCGTTGTTCACGAGAACGTCGAGGCGGCCGTACCGCTCCAGCGCGGTGGTGATGACGGCGTCGGGCCCGTCGTCCGCGGTGATGTCGGCGGCCAGGGTGCTGATCGCGGGGTGCCCGTCGGCCGTCTCCGTCAGCGGTTGTGGGGTGCGTCCCACCACGAGGACGTTCGCGCCCTCGGTGGCGAAGGCCCGGGCCGTGGCCCGTCCGATGCCGCTCCCGCCACCGGTGACGACGACGGTCCTGCACTGGGTGTGCTTCATCTCCTCAGTCACGGCCGCACCGTAGGAGGCCCCGCTTGAAAGCCGCTCGACGAGCGGGTGCCCGCCGGGTCCAGCCGGATTCGAGGGCGAACGTGTGGGGTGTGCGGGGCAGCAGGCCCGGCGAGGGCCGGTCCTACGGAGGGAAGAAGGACGAGATGAGCGATGGCGCGCGGCACCGGCCGGCGCTGGGCCCCGTGGCGGTCGGCCCCGACGACCCCCGCTACGCCGACCTGGTCAACGGTGTCAACCACCGTTTCACCGGCACTCCCGAGCACATCCGCGTCGTCGGTGGCGCCGAGCAGACCGTCCGTGCGGTGCAGGACGCCGTCGACGCCGGTCTGCGCATCGCCGTGCGCAGCGGCGGGCACTGTCTGGAGGACTTCGTCGACGGGCCGGACACCCGGTTCCTCATCGACATGTCCCAGATGGACGCGGTGTGTTACGACCCCGCCATGGGCGCGTTCGCCGTCGAGCCGGGCGTCCAGCTCGGGGCGCTCTACCGCGCCCTGTACAAGGGCTGGGGCGTCACCATCCCCGGCGGCTCCTGCCCCACGGTCGGCGCCGGCGGCCACATCCTCGGTGGTGGATACGGCCCGCTGACCCGTCTGCACGGCTGTGTGGTCGACTATCTCCACGCGGTGGAGGTGGTGGTCGTCGACGCCTCCGGCACCGCCCGCACCGTGGTCGCGAGCCGCGACGACGAGGGGCCCCTGCGGGATCTGTGGTGGGCCCACACCGGAGGCGGCGGCGGCAACTTCGGCGTCGTCACCCGCTACTGGCTGCGGGCGCCGGACGCCGAGCCCGGCGCCGAGCCCGGCGCGCTGCTCCCGCGCCCGCCGGCCACCGTCCTGGACAGCCTGGTGACATGGTCGTGGCAGGAGATGACCGGCGAGCGCTTCCGGCGGCTGATGCGGAACCACGCCGCGTGGCACGAGCGCAACAGCGCTCCCGGCTCTCCCTACGCGAGCCTGTTCAGCGTGCTGGGCGTGATGCACAGCGCGTCCGGCGTCATCATCATGAGCACCCAGATGGACGCCACCGTGCCGCACGCCGAGAAGCTGCTGCACAGCTACACCGACGCGCTCTCCGAGGGAGTCGGCCCACGACCCGCGCACACCGTGCGGACCCGGCCCTGGCTCCAGTCGATGCTCCAGCCCACCCTGCCCGACACGGTGACCGGCATGCGCTCCAAAGGCAAGGCCGCCTATCTGCTCAAGGGTTACGACGACGGCCAACTCGACGTGCTGCACCAGGCGTTGACCGACTCGGAGTACGGCCACCCCGGCGCCGGCGTGCTGTTCATGTCGTACGGCGGACGCGTGGCCGAGGTGCCGCCGCACGCCACCGCGACGGCGCAGCGCGGTGCCGTGATGAAGGCGTTCTACGTGGCTCTGTGGCAGGACCCGGCGGAGGACGCCACACACCTGGCCTGGACACGGCAGCTGTACCGGGACGTGTACGCGCGGACCGGCGGCGTGCCCGTACCCGGCGGACAGAGCGACGGCACGTACATCAACTACCCGGATGCCGACCTGGCCGACCCCGAGTGGAACAAGTCGTCCGTGCCCTGGCACACGCTCTACTACAAGGACAACTACCCCCGGCTCCAGCGGGCCAAGGCGCACTGGGACCCGCGGGACGTCTTCCGGCACGCGCTGTCCGTGCGGCTGCCGGACGCCTGACCCGTCCGGCCGCCGGCCGCAGAAGGGGACTGCCCGGTGCGCGCATGCTGCGGCACCGGGCAGTCCCCTTCTGCGTTCTCCGGCTCACGTCCGCGTGTACGAGGTCGAGTCGAAGGCGCCCGGCTCGGCGAGCGGGACGACCTCGAACGAGAGGTGCGGGCTCATCGGGTTGTCGTAGAGGTGGGTCAGCAGTTCCTCGTGCGAGGCCACGTCGTAGACGAGCAGCCCGCCGGCGGCGCCCACGCGGACCCAGCTGTGCCGGATCACGCCGCGCTCGACGAGCTTGCGGGTGTACGCGAAGCCCTCCGGCAGCCGCGCCCGGAACTCATCGGCGCTGATGCCCGAGGGGGCCTGGGTGGCGAGAACGGCGAAGAGGGCCATGGCTGTTCGTCCTCCTGAGATCGTCCTGGACAAGCCGGGGGGGGGTGGGCAGGGGGGAAGCGGATGCGCGGTCACGCGGCGGCCACTGGGTGCTGTGCGGCCATCCGTTCCAGAACGGGCACGATCGCGTGGGGGGTGGGCTCGGCCGTCATCTCGTCGCGCAGTGCCTGCGCGCCCTTGGCGAACGACGGCTCGTGCAGCAGCCGGTCGAGCGCCGAACGCAGTCCGGCCGGGTCCAGCTCGGCGGGCGGGACGAACACTCCGGCGCCCAGCTCCTGGGTGCGGCGGGCCCGGTGGACGTTGTCCCACATCGAGGCCAGCACGAGCTGCGGTACGCCGTGCGCCGCCGCGGTCGCCCAGGTGCCGGCCCCGCCGTGGTGCACGATCGCCGCGCAGGTCGGCAGCAGGACGTGCAGCGATGCGAAGTCGACCACCCGGATGTTGTCGGACACGGTGGTCAGCCGCGCACGCTCGGCGTCGTCGAGGATCGCGACGATCTCGGCGTCGAGGTCGGCCACGGCCGCGAAGAAGTCCTCGGCGGAGACGGCGCGCCCGTCGGGGGAGTCGATGGTGCGCACGCTCAGGCCCTTGGTCAGGCAGATCCGCGGCCGGTCGGGCGCGGTACGCAGCCAGGACGGCACAGTGGCGGGCACCGGGCCGTTGTACGGGACGTACCGCATGGGCACGGTGTGCGGCCCGGCCGCCAGCCGCATGCTCGCCGGCATCTGGTCGATGCTCCACCGGCCGGTGATGGTCTCCTCGGTGAACTCCAGGCCGTAGCGGCCCAGTTGGCCCGAGAGCCAGTGCCGCACCGGGTCGGCCCCGGGCGTGCGGACGGCATCCACGCCGTCGCGGGCGTGATGGCCGAGCAGCGCCTGACGCATGTGCAGGAAGAGGTCGGGGCCCCACAGCAGCCGCGCGTGCGGGACTCCGGTGACCTGCGCGGCGACGGCGCCGGCGAAGGTGAACGTCTCCCAGATGATCAGGTCCGGCCGCCAGGCGCGGCAGAATCCGACGAGCTCGTCGATCGTCTCCTCGTCGTTGATCCGCGAGTAGAAGGCCGACGTCATCAGCTCGTTGCTCGTGCGCAGGAACTCCGCGTCCACCGGTCCGTCCGGGGTGCCCATGAGGTCGCGGCCCTCGTGGTGGGCGTAGATCCGCGGGCCCGCCTCGGCCATGACCTGGGCGAGCCGCGGGTCCCGGCCGACCGGAACGGCGGTGAGCCCGGCAGTGGTGATGCTGCCGGTCAGCGGAGGCTGGGCGGCCACCCGCACTTCGTGTCCCGCTGTGCGCAGCGCCCACGCCAGCGGGACGCAGCCGTTGAAGTGGGCGTCCAGGGCGGGCGCCGCTATCAGTACGCGCATGGGTGCCTCTCCGGCCGGGGTTGACGTGGCCCGCCCAGGCTGGCCCGCGGTGCTCGAAGATGCCTGGAACCTCGCTGTGCCGTGGTGCGGACGGACCGCTCAGGCCCGTGCCGGATCCGTGTCCTGCCCCTCCTGCGCGGGGCCGGGCAGCGGCTCGCCCTGCTGCCTGCCCGGCAGGACGAGCAGGGCCAGGACGACCGTCGCCGCCGCGAAGCAGGTGGCCGCCGTGAAGCCCCGCTCGACACCGCTGGTGAGGAGGTGATCGGCGTCGGACCCGCGGGGGGCGTCCCGCTCGCCCTGGCCGAAGACGGTGACCAGGATGGCGAGGCCGAGTGAACCACCCACCTGCTGCAGGGAGTTGAGCACACTGGAGGCGGCCCCGGACTCCTCGGGCGGCACGCCGGAGACGGCGAGCACGGTGAGCGGAATGGTGGAGAAGGCGATACCGCAGCCGTAGACGAGCAGCGCGGGCAGCACGCCCACGAGGTAGCCGCTGCCCGGATCGATCCGCGAGAGCCACAGGTTGGCGAGGGTGATGAGTCCGGCGCCGAAGACGATCAGGGGCTTGCCACCGAACCTCGCGAAGGCCTTGATGACCACTTTCGCCAGCGGCACGACCACGGCCGTGACAGGCAGGAAGCACAGACCGGCTTCCAGCGGTGTGAAGTGGAAGACCTGCTGCACGTACCGGGAAAGGAAGAACAGCATGCCGATCATGCTGCCCTGGACGAGCAGCACCGCCACGTACGAGCCGGCCCGGGTGCGCCCGCTGAACAGGCTCAGCCGCACGACGGGCTGCCGGGACCGGGACTCGACGACCAGGAACACCGGGAGCAGCACGACGGCCGCGGCGCACGAGACCAGGGTGGCCGTGGCACCCCAGCCGTGGTCCGAGGCGTTGATCACGCCGTACACCAGGGCGGCCATGCCGAGGGTCGAGGTGAGCGCCCCCGCCAGGTCGAAGCGGCCCGGCTGCCGGGGCGTCTCGTCGATGAGCAGCGGTGTGAACACGAGCACGAGGACGCCGATCGGCACGTTGACGAACAGCACCCAGCGCCAGGACGCGACGTCCGTCAGGACGCCGCCCAGGATCAGGCCGAGTGCCGCGCCCGCACCGCCGATGACGGAGTACACGCCGATCGCCCGGGCCCGCCGGGGCCCCTCCTCGAAGATGGAGACGATGAGCGCGAGGGTGCTCGGCGAGGCCATGGCGGCGCCGACGCCCTGGAGCGCGCGGGCCGCGAGCAGCCACCAGCCCTCGGTCGCCAGGCCGCCGAGCAGCGAGGCCACGGTGAAGACGGCCACCCCGGTGAGGAACATCCTGCGGCGCCCCAGGATGTCCCCGGCCCTGCCGCCCAGCAGCAGCAGTCCGCCGAAGGCGAGCGCATAGGCGTTGATGACCCACGACATGGAACTCGTGGTCAACCCCAGGCTCCCCGCCATGTCCGGCAGCGCGATCTGGACGATCATCAGGTCCAGGACCAGCATCAGCTGGCAGACCACGATGACTGCCAGGGCCGGACCGGTGCGAGCCGACATACCTTCTCCTCATGATGGCGCCGAATACGCGGAATACGCGTGGATCGCCGGGGACCGTACACCAATTCCGAGATCGCTTCACATGAGCGGCGGCGGCTTGACAGAATGCCCTTTTACTGGTCTCGGAATTATCGAGAAAGGGGATTTGACTTTTCCTCGGATATCGTGTCCTGCGGTGCCCGGCAGGTGGCCCGGAAAAGGTGGAGCGCTTTCCGCGCGGAGCTGCCACCGCAGGTCGAGCCTGCCTCGACCCGCCGCTCCTAACGTCGGCCCCGCCCGTCCGCGCCGGCGGAACGGGCCCCTGTCCACACGGCACCGAAGGAGCGCCCATGTCGGCGGAAGTCGCACGTGAACCGGAAAACATCCTCATCGGCCTCGCCGACCGCCCGGACACCGAGGCCGCCGCAGGGCTGGCGGAGCTCGGCGCCGCCCGCTGCGCCGGGACCCTGCTGCGCGAACTGGCCTTGCGCGCCGCCCTGTTCCCGGAGCCCGCCGACAAGACGACGGTGAAGGTGAGCCTGCGCCTGGGCGGCGAACTGCTCGGCTACGGGGTCACACTGGGCGGCGGCGTCGCCGAGGTGACGCAGAGCGCGCCGCAAGGGGCCCTCGCGAGCCTCTCCCAGGACCTCGTCGAACTGCTGCGCGCGGTGTACGGGGCGCCGGGCCGGCACACGGCGACCCTGGAGCTGCACGTGGCCGACCCGGACCGGCCCCTCCTCGACCCGGCCGACCCGGCCCACGCCGAGCGGGCGGCCGCCGTCACCGCGCTGCACCAGCTGGCCGCGGCGATCGGCCGCCCGGCCCGCTCCCTCGACGAACTCGCGGTGCGCTTCGGCTCCGACAAGTGGGGCGGACACTGGTACACCCCGCACTACGACCGCTACTTCGCCCCGCTGCGGGAGCGCCCGGTGACCCTGCTGGAGATCGGCATCGGCGGCTACGACGCACCCGACCAGGGCGGCGCCTCCCTGCGCATGTGGAAGCACTACTTCCCGCGCGGCACGGTCTACGGCCTGGACATCCACGAGAAGCACGGCATCGCCGAGCCGCGCCTGGTGCCGCTGCGCGGGGACCAGGGAGACGTGCCGTACCTGGAGGGACTGGCGGGGGACATCGGCCCCTTCGACATCGTCATCGACGACGGCAGCCACCTCAACCACCACGTCCTGACGTCCTTCCGGACCCTCTTCCCGCACGTGCGGCCCGGTGGCCTCTACGTGATCGAGGACGTCCAGACCGCCTACTGGCCGGGCTGGGGCGGCAACGACACCGACCTCAACGACCCGGGCACCTCCATGGGCCTGGTCAAGGGCCTCCTGGACGGGCTGAACCACCAGGAGCGCCGGCCGGCCGCCGACGAGACGGGCCTCTCGTACACCGACCGCAACATCAGCGGGGTCCACGTCCATCACAATCTGGTCGTGATCGAAAAAGCGGTCAACCGTGAACAGGGAGCGCCTTCCTGGGTGCCTCGCGATGTCGATCCGGAAAGCTGGTACACCGATGCGGCGCGGAACAATTAGAGCACTGTGAAATCGGGGTATCTCTCGGGGTATCCTGCACAGCGCTTTTCCGAATCCACGATTTCGAGGAGACAGGACCGCTTATGGGACGCCCCGAGGTTCCCGGTCAGTTACAGGCGACGTTCGTGCCGGACGCCGAGGTGCCCGGGAAGGGGCGGATGGCCTTCTGGGGGACGCCGGACCCGGTGGCGCACGCGGCGGCCCTCGGACTGCGCGTGCCGCTTGCCGGGCCCGGGGCCGGACTGCCCGTGGTGCTGCCCGCCGGTGACCTGCTGGTCGGCGCGGAGGTGCCCGCGCTGCTGGTACCCCTCGGCGAGGCGCTGGCCGCTCTCGCGGGCCTTCCCTCCGCGGACCCGTCGTCCGGCGGGCCACGGCTCGGAGCGTCCGTGCACGCCTGGGCCGTCGCCGCGAAGCTCGCGCTGGAGCACGTCGTCGCGGGACACCTGACCCCCGTGCTGTCTCCCGGCAAGGAGGGCCACGCGTACGCGCACTGGCGCGCCGACCGCGGCGGCGACCCGCGGCTGGCCGCTCTCGCCGAGGTGCTGCCGGCCGCCGCGCACGCCCTGCGGATCCCCGCGGACGGCACCGGCACGCAGGACGGTGCCGAGGACGTGCGGGTCTGTGCCCCGCACGAACTGCTCGGCGCCTTCTGCGACGCCGTCGCCGACTTCTGCGCCCGCGCCGCGGCCGACGACGGCGCGCCCGGCGCCCGGCCGCACGCGACGGCGGCCGTCCGCACCGGCGACTGGCCGGACGCCTGGCTGGAAGCCCTCACCGGCGGGGCGGAATCGGCCGTTGTCACGGCGTCCGGTGCACCCCCGGCCGAGCGGCTCACCGCCTGGGCGGGATCCGCCGCCGGAGAGCACGTCCCGGTACGGCTGTGCCTGCGGCTCGGGCTGCCCGCCGGACCGGACGCTCCGTGGCCGCTGACGTTCCACCTCCAGACGGTGGACGAGCCGGCGCTGCTGGTGCCCGCCCAGCGTGTGTGGACCACGCAGTCCGCCACGCTCACGCTCGGCAGCGGTGTCCTGGACCGGCCGCAGGACGTCCTCGCCGAAGGGCTCGCCCTGGCGGCGCGCACCTTCCGACCCGTCGCCGGCGCGCTGTCCCTGAGCCATCCCGTCCAGGCCATGCTCACCCCGTACGAGACCGCCGAACTGCTCGGCGACGGCGGAACCGCGCTGCGGACGGCCGGGATCGAGGTGCTCGTCCCCGACGGGCTGGACGAGCCGGGCAACGTGCTCGGCCCGCGCCTGCGTGTGGGGTCCCGCCGCGGCGGCAGGCCCGCGGACAGGAAGAACACGAAGAAGACAGGCCCGCACGGCCGTACGGTCACCTACCGGTGGGAGGCCGTCGTCGGGGACGAGACACTGACCTCCGACGAGGTCGCCGCCCTGGCCGAACGCGGAGAACCCCTCGCCCCGTGGCGCGACCGGTGGGTGCGGCTCGACTGCACACGGATCGACGAACTCGCCGCACTCGTCGGCAGCAGCGGACGGCTGTCCATGGCGGAGGCACTGTCCGTCGTCCTGTGCGGCCGCCACCACACCGAGGAGTTCGGCGAGGTGCCGGCGCTGGCCGACGGCTCCGTCGCGGAACTGGTCACCGCGCTCCGCGAGTTGGGCAACGGCGGCGAACCCGAGCTGACCGGGGTGCGCGCGGAGCTGCGGGACTACCAGCGGCGCGGTGTGGCCTGGCTGCAGAGCCTGACCGGGCTCGGGTTCGGGGCGCTGCTCGCCGACGACATGGGCCTCGGCAAAACCCTCCAGACCATCGCGCTGATCGCGAGCCGCACCGGCGAACTCCCCAACCTCGTGGTCTGTCCCACCTCCGTGATGAGCAACTGGGAGCGGGAACTCGCCCGGTTCGCACCCGGGCTGAGCGTGCGCCGGCACCACGGTCCCCGGCGCGCCGTCTCCGCGGACGACTTCCAGCCCGGCGACGTGGTCGTCACCAGCTACGCCCTGCTGCGCCTGGACGCCGAACTGCTCACGTCCCTCGACTGGAACCTCGTCGTCCTCGACGAGGCACAGCAGATCAAGAACCACGCCGCGCAGACGGCCCGCGCCGCCGCCCGGCTCGCCGCGCGGCAACGCGTCGCGCTGACCGGTACCCCGGTGGAGAACCGGCTCTCCGAGCTCTGGTCGATCATGAATTTCACCAACCCGGGTCTGCTCGGCTCGCACCGCCGCTTCAAGGAGCGCTTCGCCGACCCGATCGAACGCGAAGGGGAGACCGAAGCCGCCGAGCGGCTGCGTGCCGTCATCGGTCCCTTCGTGCTGCGCCGGCTCAAGAGCGCGGTGGTGGACGAACTGCCGCCGAAACTGGAGTCGACGGTTGCCTGCAACCTGACCGCGGAGCAGGCCACGCTCTACCGGTCCGCGGTGGCGGCGGCCTTCGACACCGACGGCGGGCTCGGCACCGGCCTCCGACGGCACGGCAACGTACTGCGCCTGCTCACCGAGCTCAAGCAGATCTGCAACCATCCCGTCCAGTACCTGCGCCGGGGTGAACAGACCGGTGAGGAGCGGCTCGCGGGACGCTCCGGCAAGCTCGCCCGGGCCACCGAGATGCTCTCCGAGGCGGTGGCCGCGGGGGACCGCGTGCTGGTCTTCACCCAGTACCGGGTCATGGGCGAACTGCTGAGCCGTCATCTGGTCGCGGAACTCGGCCTGGACCACGTGCCCTTCCTGCACGGCGGCACCCGGGTCGAGGAGCGTGACCGCATGGTCGAGGCCTTCCAGCACGACGAGACGGCGTCCCCGGTCCTCGTCATCAGCCTCAAAGCGGGCGGCTTCGGCCTCAACCTCACCCGGGCCGCGCACGTCCTGCACTACGACCGCTGGTGGAACCCCGCCGTCGAGCAACAGGCCACCGACCGCGCCCACCGTCTCGGCCAGACCAGAACCGTCCATGTGCACAAGCTGGTCACGGCGGACACCTTCGAGGAGCGCATCGACGCGCTGCTGGAGAGCAAGCGCTCGCTGGCGGACGCGGTCGTCGGCACGAGCGAGACCTGGCTCTCCGAACTCGACGACGCAGCCCTCCGTGACCTTGTCCAACTCGCAGATTCAGGAGTCGACGAGTGAGCCCGGCAGCAACCCGTACCCGGTCCGACGGCGGCAGGCAGCGCCCGGCGGCCACCGGATCCACCGCATGGAGCAGGCGCTGGATCCGCGCCCTGGAATCGCTCGGCGCCACCTATCCCAACACCCGGCTGCCACGCGGCCGTTCGCTCGCGCGCAACGGAGCCGTACAGGGCCTCGCGGTCCGGCCCGGCGAAGTCACGGCGAGGGTGGAACAGGCCAAGGGCGCCTGGCAGGTGACCCTCACCCTGCCGGTGTTCTCCGACGACCAGTGGGCTGCGGGCGTCCGCGCCCTGGCCGGGCAGCTCCAGCACGCGGCGAGCCTGCTGGAGGGCCGTATGCCGGAGAACATCGACGAGACCCTGGGCCGGGCGGGGCTCGCCGCCTTCCCGCGCCGTGGCGAGCTCTCCTCGCGGTGCGACTGCCGGGACAACGGCAACCCGTGCGTGCACGGCGCCGCCGTGCACTACACCTTCGCCGACGCGTTGCAGAACAACCCCTTCCTGCTGCTGGCCCTGCGCGGCCGCAGCCGACAGGAACTGCTCGCCGAACTGCGCGCGGCCCGCGCCGGTCGTGGCCCGCGCGACACCGCCGGCAGGCCCGGGGTACCGGTGGCCGAACTGCCCTCCGGGGAAGCCTTCTTCGCCGGCGGCGACCTCTCCGCCGTACCGCTGCACTCGCAGGAGCCGGCCGACCCCGCACGTCAGCTGCGCCGTCTGGGCCCGCCGCCCGGCTGCACGACGGCCCATGCGGAGCTGCTGGCCGCCGTCGTCGAGAAGGCCGCGGCGTACGCGCAGCGGCTGGAGCAGGGGGCGTAGGGGATGTCGGGCTTCGAGCGTTCGTCGAGCGGCCGGGGACAGGATCGGCGGCATGACCCGCCGGACAGACCCTGACTGCCCCGGGACCGACGTGGAGAGGCCGTATCGATGATCACGTTCGTCAACCGTTTCGAAGTGCACGGCTCCGTCGACGAGTTCGAGCGGGCCTTCGACGCCACCTCGGCGTTCTTCGCCGCCCGGCCGGGATTCCTGGGGCACCGCATGCTCCGCGCCGCCGACCTGCCGGGGCGGTATGTCAACGTCGCCGAGTGGGAGAGCCGCGAGCACTTCGAACGGGCGCTGGCGCACCCGGAGTTCCTGCCGCACGCCAAGGCCCTGCGCGCGCTCGCCACCAGCGACCCGAACCTGTACACCACGGTTCTCGAACGAACCGCCCCGAAGTGACGTGTGCCGGTGTCCCGCGGCACGGTTCGGGCCGCGGGACACCGGTCAGTCCACGACGAAGGGCGACGGTGCCCGCAACGCCCCGGGCGACTCGCCGTTCAGGACCGCCTGGTGCATGCGCTGGAGCCGGGGGCTCGGCTCCACACCGAGTTCCCTGCGCAGGTAGCCGCGCAGCCGGCGGAACTCCTCCATCGCCCGCCAGGTGTTGCCCGAGCAGTGGAAGGCGGTCATCAGCTGGGCGCACAGGTTCTCGTTCAACGGGTGCCGTGCCGTGAGGACGCGCAGCTCGGCGATGAGGGACGAGTACCGGCCGAGCCGCAGATCGGCCTCGATGCGCTGCTCCAGCACCTGCATACGGGACTCCTCCATGCTGATGGCCTCGAGCTCCAGCACCACCCCGCGCGGCACGTCTCCCAGCGCCGGTCCGCGCCACAGGCCCAGCGCCCTGCGGAGCAGGTCGGCCGCCGTGCGGGGATCACCGGCCTCCAGGGCGGCACTTCCCCGCTGCGCCAGGTCCTGGAACTCGGCCGAGTCATGGCTCTCCACGCCCGGTGTCAGACGGTAGCCGCCGAAGGAGGTGGCGAGGACGTCCTTGGGCGTGAGGGGGGAGTCCGGAGCCAGGGTGGCGGCGATCTGACGGCGCAACTGCAGAATGTACGTCTGGAGCGTGGTGGCGGCACTGCGGGGCACCGCGTTCCCCCAGACTTCCTCCATCAGCGTGCTCACGGGTACGGTGTGGCCTGCCCGCAGCGCGAGCATCGCGAGGACCTGACGCGGTTTTCCAGCGGTGGGGACGATGGATGAGCGGTTGTGGTCGATGGACAGCGGTCCCAGGACCCCTATCTTCACGAGTACTCTCCGATCCTGCTGGTTGATGCGTATACCAGGAGCGTTTCACCTCAACATCCCGAACCCCAGAGCATCGGGCACCAATGCCGTGTGAATCCCGCACCGTCGGCATGTGAGTTCCTCACCTCCCGGGGTCACGCGCCGTAGGGCGTACGAACGGCCGCAGGGCCGGGCTCTCACGAGAGCCCGGCCCTGCGGCCGTTCGAGTGGGGCGGGGTGCCGTGCGGTGGGTGTCAGGCCTCGCCCTTGGCCGCCGCTCGCTCCTTCGCGGCCTCCTGGGCGCCGGCCTTGGCGCGCAGTGCCACCGGTTTCCAGAAGACCAGGAGGAGGAGGCCGACGGCGGCGAGAGCGGCCGAGACGAGGAAGACGGTGCTCATCGACTCGGCGAACGCCTGCCTGAGCGGATACGAGACGGAACGGGGCAGCGTCTGCAGCGAGGAGGTGTTGTGCACGACCTCCCGCGCCGCCCCGGTGTTCCCGGAGTTCAGGGCCGAGATCAGCTGCCGGGCTGCCTGGTCGTGGGTGTTCTGCGCCGCCTGGGCGACCTCCCGCCGGTAGGCGGGCTGACGGAGCGCCGAGTCCACGTGCCGCGCGATGGCCGACGGCGTCAGCGCGAACCACACGGAGAGGAGGACCGCGACGCCGGCGGTGCCGCCGATCTGCCGGAAGAACGTGGCCGCCGCCGTGGAGATGCCCAGGTCCCGGGCGGGCAGGATGTTCTGCATCACCAGGGTGATCGGTTGGCTGAAACAGCCGATGCCGAGGCCGAACGCGAACGTCACCGGCAGCAGGGCCGGCAGGCTCTCCGTCCCCGACAGGACGTACAGGAGAAACATGCTGAGCACGGTGAGAACCGCGGAGACGATCGAGTGGATCCGGTACGTGCCCGTGCGGGAGATGATCTGACCCGAGGTCAGCGCCCCGGCGATGGTCCCGGCGATCATCGGCAGGAGCAGCACGCCGGCGTGCGTGGGGCCGGCGCCGAGCACCACCTGGAAGTACTGCGGCACCAGGCTGAACAGACCGAGGACGAGCGCGCCGAGGATGAAGGCCAGCACGGTGCCCTGGGAGAACCGCAGGTTCCGGAAGACCCGCAGCGGCAGCAGCGCACTCGTGTCCATCCACTTCTCGACCCACAGGAACAGCAGGGTGCCCACACCGAACACCACGAAGCAGGCGACGGACCGGCCCGAACCCCAGCCCCACTCCTGGCCGAACTGGGCGACGACGAGCATCGGGGTCAGCGCGACGGTGAGAACCACACCGCCGATCCAGTCGATGCGCACGCCCGCGCGGCGCGCGTGCTGGATGTTCAGGACCCGGTACACGACGAGCAGGGTCACCAGACCGAGCGGCACATTGATCAGGAACGCCCAGCGCCAGCCGGTGATGCCGGCGATGCTCTGCGAGTTCGACAGGAAGCCGCCGATGAGCGGACCGATGACGCTGGAGCCGGTGAACACGGCCAGGAAGTAGCCCTGGTACCGGGCGCGTTCGCGGGGCGCGACGATCTCGCCGAGGATCGTGAACGCCAGCACGCTCAGACCGCCGGCGCCGATGCCCTGCACGGCGCGGAAGGCCGCGAGCTCGTACATCGACGTCGCGCAGGCGCAGGCGGTCGAGCCGATCATGAAGACGGAGACGGCGAACAGATACGACGGTTTGCGCCCGAAGAGGTCGGACAGCTTGCCGTACAACGGCGTGACGATGGTCGAGGTGACCAGGTAGGCGGTGGTGACCCAGGCCTGCTGGGAATAGCCGCCGAAGTCGTCGGCTATGACACGGATCGAGGTCGCGACGACCGTCTGTTCCATCGCGATCAGGAAGATGCCCATGAGCAGCCCGGACACGATGTACAGGATCTGCCGATGGGTCAGTGCCGCCGGTGGTGACTCGGGTTTCTGGGCGAGGGTGCGGTCAGCCATGGTGCGTACTCTCTTCTGGTCGATCCCGGTGGAACGCGCACGGAAGTCGGCCGTCGGGCGGCTCCGCCCGACGCCGGCGTCGTCGTCGATCCCTTCCGTTCACCGAGGGCGCGAGAGATCCGGACCGGTGAACGGCTGCCGAGTGCGCCGTGCGGCGGCTGCCTCGGCGCAGCAGGTCACACGCGCTCGTAGAAGCCGTCGAGGCGACCGCGCGCGAGTACGTCCCCCGCGGCGGCCAGCACGGCCCGCGGCTTGGCGGAGTCCGGCACGGTGCCGCTCTTGCCGATCGTCAGCGGCTTGCCCAGGGCGAACAGCTGGAAGGCGTAACGGTGCGGGCCGTGGCCCTTGATCGGCGCCGGTCCGAGGTAGCCGCGGCGCGAGCCCGAACTGAGCAGCCGTACGCCGTCCGCGGGGGTCTCGGCGTCCAGGCCGCCCTGGGGGAGACCGGTCAGGGACGGGTCGAGCAGGGCGATGCCGTGGTTGTACGGATACGCGGTCGGTGCGTCGGGGTCCTCGATGACCAGCAGCAGCTGCGCCGTCCCCGCGGGTGCCGCCTCCCAGGTCAGCGCCGGTGACAGATCCTGGCCGCCGAGGCGCTTGCCGGCGTGCAGGGTCGGGATCGTCGCCTCGTGCGGGAAATCGGGGCTGCTCAGCTTCAGCGTGTTCTCGCCGGCCAGGTTCGGCGCGTTCCAGGCGAGCCCCTCGTCCCCGGCCCGCTTGTTTTTCAGCAACTTCCCCATCACTGCCATGAGTTACTCCCTGTGGTGGTGTTATCGGATACGTCCCAGCCGCCGAGTGGCGGCGGGGGCGAGCAGGGGTTCGGCGAAGCGGCATATCTCCTCGGCCCCGTCGAACTCCTGCGTGGTCGGTTCGTCCCAGTCATCGCTGAGGGGCGCGCCGGGCCAGTTGTGGCCGCCGCCGAACACTGTCCAGGCGACGACCTGGGTGCCGCCGACACCGCCCTCGGTGGTGACGCGGCTGGAGAGGTCCGTGGTGCGCGTGCTGTCCCTTCCGGGCGGGCACCGGTTCGTGGCACGCCAGTGCTCGGCCGTCTCCTCCAACGACAGCGTTCGGCCGCGCAGTTGGCCCCGTAACCCGCGGCGCCGGGAGTACCCGGAGCCGATCGGTGTGATCGTGTCGGCGGTGCCGTGGATGAGCATCGCCGACACGGCGTGCGTCGGCCGCCTGTCGAGCAGGGCCGCGGGAAGCCCGCCGGCGATGGCCGCCACGACGGCCACCTGGTCGCTCGCCTCCAGCGCCAGCCGGTGGGCCATGAACGCGCCGTTGGAGATGCCCGCCACGACGGCCTGGTCGTCCGGTGTGCCGTACCGCTCTGCGGACCAGTCGATGATCGCGCGGATGAAGGCCACGTCGTCCACCCCGGCGATGTCGGCGCTCGTCACGCCGCGGCCGTCCGCCCAGCACCCGCCGAGGCCGTCCGGATAGGCGACCGCGAAGCCCCAGGCGTCGGCCTGCTGGTCGAAGGTCGTCCACTCGCGCATGATCTGCCCGGTGACGTTCCACTGGTGGCCGTGCAGCACGAGGACCAGGGGCATCGGCCGGTCGTCGGGCGCCGCGCGCGGCAGCCGGACCGCGAAGTCGCGGTGCCTCCCGCCGATCCTCAGCTGCCCGGCGACCAGCTCGCCATCACCTGACATGTGCGCTCATACCTCCAGATTTCGGCCGTCGGACGGCGTGGTGCGGTGATGTCGAGTGGAGTCGGGACGGAACACGACCTGCCCGCGGTCGGTGTGTCCGGGTCCGGCGGGCGGGCGGCGGCACCGGTTTCGGGGGGTGCCGCGGGGTCAGGACTCGATCCTTATACACCGGAAGCGCGACGCCTCGCACAGAAACATTACGGACAAATCGCGTTAAATATCCCCTAGTTGCGGCACGATCCGTCCGAGGGGCCCGAGTGGCCCGGGGTGCGACCGTCGCGAGCCCGCTCGATACATCCTCGAGCATCCCCATAGCCGGCACCACAAGGATCGGCCCCACTGGACCATGTCCTTCGCCGGGTCGAAAGGGTGATCTGTGACGGATACGCGACTTCCGTTGGCCGACATCAGAGTCATCGACGTGTCCACTCTGCTCGCCGGGCCGTTCGCCGCCCGGCTGCTGGCCGACTACGGCGCCGAGGTGATCAAGGTCGAGCACCCGTCGGGAGACCCGTTCCGCAGGTTCGGCCGGTCGAGAGACGGCGTTCCGCTGTGGTGGAAGGTCTTCAACCGCAACAAGAAGAGCGTGGTGCTCGACCTCTCCGACAGCGAGGACGCGGCACGGTTCCGGGAGTTGGCGGCCGGCGCCGATGTCGTCATCGAGAACTTCCGGCCGGGCACGCTGGAACGCTGGGGCCTGGGCCCGGAGGTGCTCGCCGAGGCCAACCCGCGGCTGGTGGTCACCCGGGTCACGGCGTTCGGCCAGGACGGGCCCTACCGGAGCAAACCGGGATTCGGCACGCTCGCCGAGGCGATGAGCGGCTATGCGGCCATGTCCGGTGAGCCGGACGGACCGCCCCTGCTCCCGCCGTTTCCGCTGGGTGACGCCGTCGCCGGCCTGCACGCGGCCTGCGCCACCCTGATCGCACTGCACGCCGCCGACCGGCTGGGCCACGGCCAGACCGCCGACATCGCGATCACCGAGACGCTGATCAGCTCCCTGGGCGCCCAGCTCACCGAGTACGACCAGCTCGGTGTCAAGCCCGCCCGGCTGGGCAACCGCTCCAACAACAACGCCCCGCGGGGTGTCTACCGGTGCCGGGACGGCCGGTGGGTGGCGGTGTCGGCGCCGGCGCTGTCGGTGGCCGAGCGGGTCATGCGGCTGGTGGGGCGGCCCGAGTTGTGCGACGAGCCGTGGTTCGCCCAGAGCGCCGGCCGCGCACGGCACCGGGAGATCATCGACGAGGCGGTCCGGTGCTGGGTCTCGGCGTACGACCGCGACACCGTGCTGGCCGAGTTCGAGCGGGCCGAGGCGGCGGTGGCGCCGATCTACGAGGTCGACGACATCGCGGAGGACCCGCAGTTCAGGGCGCGTTCGCTGCTCGCCCGGGTGCCCGACGCCGACTTGGGCACGGTGACCATGCCGACGGTGCCCTTCCGGCTGTCACGCACGCCCGGCAGCATCCGGTGGGCCGGCCCGCGCCTCGGCGAACACACCGAGGAGTTGCTCGCCCGCTCACGGAAGGAGGCGGGCGCGTGAGCGAATCCCAGGTGGAGTACCCCGTCTACCGGAGCTGTCTGTACGTACCGGGCCACCACCCCGACCGGATCAGGCGGGCGTACGAGTCCGAGGCGGACGCCGTGATCATCGACCTCGAGGACGCCGTTCCGGTGTCGCACAAGCCGCTGGCCCGGGAGACGGCCGCCGCGTTCACCTCGGGGCACACTCCCAAACCGACCTTCGTCCGCCTGAACTCGATGCGTTCGACGCTGTGCGAGCAGGACGTGGCGGAGGTCGCGGGCGTCGGTCTCGCCGGCGTGCGGCTGGCGAAGACCGAGTGGCCCGGGGAGGTCCAGCGGGTGGCGGAGCTGCTGCACCAGGCGGGCAGCCCGGCCGTCATCCATGTGCTCATCGAGACGGCCTGCGGTCTGGAGAACGCCTTCCAGCTCGCCACCGCCTCCCCCTCGGTCGGCATGCTGGGGCTCGGCGAGTCCGATCTGCGGGCCGATCTGTACGCCGACATGGACGGCGCCACCATGGACGCCACCCGGACCCGGGTGATCATCGCCTCCCGGGCCGCCGGCCTGCCGAACCCGCTGCAGAGCGTGTTCCCCGACCCGCGGAACCCGGAGGGACTGCTCACCACGAGCATCCACGGCAAACGGCTCGGCTTCATCGGACGTATGGCCATTCACCCGTCGCAGGTGCCGGTCATCCACCGCGTCTACACCCCGCAACCGCACGAGATCGAGGAGGCGATGGAGATCTGCGCAGCAGCCGCGCTCGCCAAGGAACAGAACCGGTCAATCGTGATCAACAGCAAGGGAAAGATGGTCGGACCGCCCGCGGTCGCCAACGCACAGCAGACCCTTCGGCTGGCCAACGCCCTGGACCTGGTGGGAAACGCGACGTGACACGGATTTCGGATGTGACCGAGGCGGCGGACGCGGCAGGCGAGTCGCGGCGGACCGGCGACCCGCTCCTGGCGGCGGTGGCGGCCGGCGTCGAGACGATCGACCTCGCCCAGCCGCTCGCGGTTGGAATGCCCTGCTCGCCGAACCATCCGGGCTTTCGCATGGTGCTCTCGCGCCGCCACGGGGACATGATCCGCGAGGACGGCGGATCCGCGGCCAACGAGGTGATCGTGACCGGCGGCCACGTCGGCACCCACATCGACGCGCTCGCCCATGTGTCCCAGGACGGCCTGCTGCACGGGGGCCTGGACGCGGCGCAGGCCCAGACCGGCGGCGCCTTCACGGTCCACGGCATCGACGCCCTCCGGCCACGGCTGTGCCACGGCGTTCTCCTGGACGTGGCGAAGCTGCACGGTGTGGAGCGCCTCCCGGGCGGCTACGGGATCACCGCCGAGGACCTGGCCGCGGCCGCGGAACAGTCGGGGACACGCCCGCGGCCGGGCGGGGTCTGCCTGGTCAACACCGGCTGGAGCACGCTCTGGTCGGATCCGCGGCGCTATCTCGGCCATGACTCCGGGGTGCCCGGTGTCACCCCGGACGGGGCCCGCTGGCTGGCCCGGCACGAGATCGTCGCGGCCGGCGCGGACACCTCCGCGTTCGAACAGGTGCATCCGGGCCGCGGCCACGCCACGCTGCCGGTGCACCGGATCCTGCTCGTCGAACACGGCACGCACATCATCGAGCACCTGCGGCTCGGTGAACTCGCCGCCCGCGGCCTGGCGGAGTTCGCCTTCGTCCTGGCACCGCTGAACATCGTCGGCGCGACCGGCTCACCGCTGCGCCCGCTCGCTCTCGTGAGCGGTGACCGATGAGCGGCGACAACCGGGGCCTCATCGAGGAGGTGGCCGACTTCGCCGGGCACGCGGCGCGGCACGGCCTGCCGGCGCAGCGGCGGGAGACGGCCGTGCGCGCCGTGCTCGACACCGTCGGCGTCATGGCGCTGGGCTCGGCGCAGCCCGTCCTCCAGACCGTGCTCGCCGTGACCCGCCAGTGGGGAGCGCTGCCCGAGGCCACCGCGCTCGGCCACCAGGAGCGCCTGCCCGGGGCATCGGCCGCCTTCGTCAACGGCACCCTCGCGCACTGCATGGACTACGACGACACGCATCTGCCGTCGGTGCTGCACCCCAGTGCCTCGGTCGTGCCCACCGCGCTGGCCGTCGCCGAGGCCGCCGGTACCGACGGCCCCCGCCTGCTGGACGCCGTCGCGGTGGGCACCGAGGTGAGCATCCGGCTGGGCATGGCCGGATACGACGAGGACCGACGCAACTCGATCTTCTTCGACCGCGGCCAGCACGCGACGAGCATCTGCGGCGCCGTGGGATCGGCCGTGACGGCGGCGATGGTGCTGTCCGGCGACGCGGCCACGATCGCCGCCGCCGGGAGCATCGCGGCCAGCATGTCCAGCGGGCTGATCGAGGCCAACCGGACCGGTGGCACGGTCAAGCGGATCCAGACCGGATGGGCGGCTCACTGCGGAGTGACCGCGGCCCAGCTTGCGGTCGCCGGACTCACCGGGCCGCCCACCGTGCTCGAAGGACGCTTCGGCTTCTTCCGGGCGTTCTGCGGCGAGCGCGCCCGGCCGGAGCGGGTCACCGCAGGGCTCGGCGACCACTGGCACTCCGACCAGCTGCATGTCAAGCCGTACCCGTGCAACCACTTCACGCACACCGTCATCGACGCCGCGGTCGAGCTGCGGCGCCGGGGCGTACGGCCCGCCGAGGTGCTCAGCGTCGAACTGGGCGTCGCGGAACCGGTGTTGCGGACCATCGCCGAACCCGCCGCCGACAAGGCCGCCCCCACGACCGGGTACGCGGCGGCGTTCTCCGGCCCCTACGCCTTCGCGGCCGCCCTGGTCGGCGGCGGCGGTCTCGGCGCCCATGTCGAGGACTTCACCGACGCCGCGGTCCGCCGTACCGAGGTGCTCGACCTGGCCGGCAAGGTGCGGTGCCACGCCGACCCCGAATGCACCAGGATCTTCCCCGACCAGCTTCCGTCCAGGGTCACCGCGCACCTCGCGGACGGCCGGACGGAACAGGTGTCCTGCCTCAGCAACAGGGGCGGACCGGGCCGGCCGCTGACCGACGCCGAGCTGGACCTGAAGTTCTCGCTCAACGCCCGGACCTGCTACGACCCCGCGACCGCGGCCTCGATCAGTCAGGAGATCCGCCGCCTGATCACGGCCCCGGACGTCCGACCGACCATGAAACTGCTCAGAACGCATCACTCCGGAGGTATCTCGTGACCGGCCTCAGCGCGGACCCGAAATGGGCGGTACTGGACCCCGCCGTCCATCCGACCGACCCCGACGCCTACCTCAAGGCTGCCCTCGAATGGCACTTCGGCGCCGAGACCGGGTCCCCCTTCTGGCTGCGCCGGGCCGAGAAGCTCGACTTCGACCCACTGCGTGACGTGCGCGGATACGCGGATCTGGCGCTGTTCCCCAACGTCGTCGACGAACTGCGGCACGTGGCCGTGGAGGACCTGATCCCTCGCGGGTACGGGCCCAACCCCCCGATGCCGAAGGTCTTCGAGACCGGCGGCACCACCGGCGCGCCGAAGCGGGTCATCCTGATGCCGGACTGGATCGACGCCGCGCTGGACCGGATGCTCACCGGCCCGGTGTTCGCCGGACGGGAACCGGCCAACATCCTGGTGGCAGCGCCGACCGGGCCGCACAAGATCGGCTCTCAGTACGACTGGGTCGTCGCGCGGCAGAACACGGTCAAGTTCGCCATCGACATCGACCCGCGCTGGGTCAAGAAGCTGATCAGCAAGGGCAAGGACGACGAGGTCAAGGCGTACGTCGAGCATGTCCTGGACCAGATCGAGCATGTGCTGGAGAGCCAGCACGTGGGCATGCTGGTGACCACCCCTCCGCTGCTGCGCGCCTGCGCGGGCCGCCCGCGGCTCGTCGAGCTGATCAACTCCAAGATCGAGGTGGTCTTCTGGGGCGGGGCGCACATGACGGTGGACGAGCGGTTCCAGCTCGCCTACGAGCACTTCCCGAACGTCCGGATGATCAGCAGGTACAACAGCGCGCTGATCCTGGAGGGCGCGCGGGAACGCGAAGGGCTCAGCCCCGACACCGACATCACCTACGACCCGCGCAGCCCAGTGGTGACCTTCCGGGTGGTCGACCCGGAGACAGGGCAGCCCGTCGCGTACGGCGAGCGCGGGCAGGTCGTGATGAACCACATCAGCAAGGGCATGTTCCTGCCCAACAACCTGGAACGGGACAGCGCCGTCCGGGTCGAGGGCCGCCCGGGTCAGATCGGTGACTCGGTGGCCGGTCCGAAGCCCGTCGACACATTCGGCGGCGAACGCGTCATCGAGGGCATCTACTGAGCCACGGCCTGCTCCAACGCCCCGTCGGGGCGAAGGCGTTCACGCCCTCGCCCCGACGGGGCCCTCTCACGGCTCGATCCGGTGCACGGTGGGCTGCGCGGGCGACCAGGGCGCCCAGCCCGGCCGCCCGTCCCTCGCCAGCCCCATCAGCGCGGCCTGCTGCTGGGCGCCCACCGCGCGGTCGACCTCGGTGCCCTCCGTGCCCTGCGGGTCGATGAACAGGGTCGGCTGGTCGACCCCGTGCACCGCCTTTCCGGCGAACAGCGGGTTCTGGGCGATCGGCGAGACGGTGGGGCTGTAGTCGTACATCTGCCACCAGCCCGGGCCGCCGGCCTGGTGCGCCGCGGTGAGCAGGCGTTCGGCCGGCTCGTAGTAGAGCTTCTCGGTGAGGAACTCCACCTTCTTGTCGTGGTCCGCGTCGGGATCCGGACCGCGGTGCTGTGCGTACATCGTGTCGACCGTGTCCGGGGAGAAGATGTCGTACGCCCGTGCCTCGTCCGCGGTGACCGACAGCAGCAGGGGCACGTCCGCCATGAGCCCGGCGCCGACGGACTCCAGCGGCGGCCGCGGCACGACCGTACCGTCGACGAACGGCTCGTAGTGCACGCGTCCGTCCTTCTTGAGGAGCTTGCGGTGGATGTGCCGGATCCCCACGTTCGGTACGGCGGCGAGCGCCGACGGAGTACCCGCCAGCGAGCCCGCAGCGTCCATGAACCGCTCCGCCCGGCGCTTCACCTCGTCACCGGTCACCAGGGCTTCGGCGTTTCCGCTGTAGAGGGCCGCCTTGTGGAACAGGCCGCGGGCCGCCGGCGTGCCCAGCAGCGTGCCCACGTCGGAGCCTCCCGAGGACACACCGAAGACGCACACATTGCCCGGATCCCCGCCGAACCGGGCGACGTTCTCCCGGATCCAGCGCAGCAGCAGGATCTGGTCGAGGACGGGCAGGTTGGCACTGTCGGAGAAGTCCGGGTCGAGGTCGCCGAGATACAGCCAACCCCAGGGACCGAGGCGGTAGTTGGCGGTGACAATGACTGCATCATGTCGGGCGGCGTAGACCCAGGCGTCCATGGAGGGCGAGCTGCCGCTGCCGTATACATGGGCACCGGGGTGCAGCCAGACCAGGACCGGCCGGGAGCCTCCGTCGGCGGCCGGTGACCAGATGTTGAGGTTGAGGCAGTCCTCCTGCTCGACCGCGTCGTCGTGCACCACCTGCCACGACATCCCGGAGTAGATGGGCACCTGCCAGCTGATCGGCCCCCACCGGGTCGCCTCCACACGGGAACCGGGCTCGGCCCGGACCGCGGGGCGGAACCGCCGCTCGATCCGTCCGTACGGCACACCGCGCCAGTTCGGCACATCACGGTCCAGGAAACCCCGGACCGGTCCCGACGTCGTCTCAACCACCAAGTCGTTCATCGTCCGGTGCTCCTCAGGATCGACTGTGCCGGCTGGGCACGGCTGCCCGGCAGATGCTCACAGGGCACCCTCGACTCCCGCTCAAGAGCTCACCCCACCGCCGTACGAGCGCTGCCGACAGGGGACGGAAAGCCCGGGTTCACCGCACGGAAACGCTGCTCGGACCGGCTTCCAAGCCGCCGGCCACCAAGCATCCACCTGGCCGCGCACACGAGCGACCGGTTCACGCCATCCTGCCCGGCCCGGCCGTACTGCCCCCGTTGAAGTGTGGACGGACGGCTCCTAAGCTCGTGCTCAGTGCAACACTGACGGGGCTGACGGGGGCATAACGGGTGTTAGGGGTACGTCGCGAGGCAACAGGGTGGCTGTACTGGATCCTCGGCATGGCCACGGTCCAGTGCGGTATCGGGCTCATCGGCCTGTTCGTCATGCTGGACGTCGAGTCGAGACCGCACGTCGTCCCATGGTTCGTGTTCCTGCCCGTGATCGTCGCTCTGCAGACGCTGCACAGCTCGCCCGTCGGCCAGCGGCTCGGGCCTCGCCGGGGCGTGTGGACCATCGGGCTCCAGGCGCTGCTGACCTATCTGCCGCCGCTCGCCTTCGGTGTGCAGTGGCCCGGCATGGCCGGCTTCGTCGCGGCCTGCGCGCTCGTCGTCCTGCGCGGCCCGCTCGGCAACGTTGTCTTCGCCGCCAACGTGGCGGGCGCCTGGGCGCTGGGCCGGGCCAGCGGCCTGTCGTACGGCGAGACCACGTGTGTCACCGCCGTCACCGTGGTCATCGGGCTCGGCGTCGCGGCCCTGATCCGGCTGACCTGGCGGCAGGTCCGGATCAGCCGCATGGAGTCCGGCATCGTACGTGGAGCGGCGCAGGACGAGAGGGTGCGTATCGCGCGCGACCTGCACGACCTCCTGGCCTCTCGCCTCACCACCGTCACCCTCCGCGCGGAGATGGTCGACCGGTACGTCGGTGTGCAGGACGACCGCGCGCGTACCGAGCTGCGGCAGATGATGGGGCTGACCCGCGAAGTGCTCCGCGACGTACGGTCGTTGGCTCATGAGTGCTGGGATCTGAGCCTGAGGGAGGAGCTGGACAACGTCTGCCGCGTCCTGGACGGCGTCGGCATCGAGGTCTCGGTGGTGGGCGACACGGATGTCGCCGACGGCGAGGCCGGGCTCCTGCTGGCGGTGACGCTCCGCGAGGCCATGGCCAACCTGCTACGGCACAGCGAGGCGACCCACTGCCGCATCACCTTCCGCGCCGACGACGAGCGGATCGAGCTCTGCGTCCGCAACGACGGAGTGGGCAAGGCCGCCCGACGCATCGGCAAGGTCAGCGGCCTCGGTCTCGGCAACCTGGCCATCCGCGCCGCCGCGCTGGGCGGTTCGTGCACCGCATCGGTCTCCCGCGACGGTTGGTTCTCGCTCACCGTCGCGTGTCCGACAGATGCGACGCGGAAGCGGACGAGCCCAGCAGCCACCCCGCTTCACGGGCAATGCGGACCGCGTCCAGCCGACCGCGTGCCCCGAGCTTCATGACACAACGGCTCAGGTAGTTGCGGACCGTTCCGTGCGACAGCTGTGTCGCCTCCGCGACGCCGGCGACGTCCATTCCCTCCGAGGCCCGGGCGAGGACCTCGGTCTCCCGCGGCGTGAGCGGGTTGCTGCGGGCCTGCCATGCGGCGAGCAGCAGCTCCGGCGCGATGACCCGCTGTGCCGCCGCCACCCTGCGGATCGCCGTGGCCAGGGCCCCGGGTGGGGCGTCCTTCAGCAGATAGCCGGCGACTCCCTGATCCAGGGCCTGGCGCACCGTGCCCGGATGGTCGAGGCTGGTGAGGAGCAGGGAACGGCACTGCGGAAGGCATTCCTGCAGCCGCCCGGCCACCTCGAGTCCGTTGATGTCGGGCAGGTTGACGTCCAACACCGCCACGTCCGGCCGGTGTTCACGCGCAAGCGCTACCACCTGGTGCCCCTCACCGGTGTCAGCGACGACCTGGATGCCCTTCTCAGCGCTCAGCAGGGAGATGAGAGCTCCCCGTATTAAGTGTTCGTCCTCGGCGATCAGAACGCGTATCACTGTTTCCCCCTTTGCCAGGCCGTTCGTGGATCTCATGAGAACGACTGGTGATGATCCGCGGCGGCGCCAGGATAGTACGGGGGGAATGAGTCACCGGATGATTCCGGCCCCCTCCCGGCAGCGTGCGACGGGTGCGCTCGATGATGCCGACGACGAGTTCGTCCAAGGTGGCACCGGCCAGTGGGTCGGTCCAGATCGTCGGGTATGCCGCATCCGCCACGTCGCGTCACCGCCACTCCAGGGCGCCGGGTGTGTCCCGGCTGCTGCCGGAACTGTGAGCGCGGGAACTGGAGTGCGGCTGGACCAGTACTCGGTGCCCGCTCGCACGTTCGACCGGTTCTGTAGGCCGTGGCTCTACCGTCGGCGCCTTCGACGGTGATGAGAGGGGAGCGAGCGATGAGCCGACTGTCCTGCGGCGCGTTCCGCGCGCCGGCTCTGGCCGTACTCGGCCTGACGACGGCGATGGGCATGACGATACCGGCAGGCGCGGCCGACGCCACCGGGCACTCCTCGCCGGTCGGTGTGTGGGAGGGCACGGTCCGGCACGGCGCGGGGACGGATGACCTGGTGCTGGCGTTCCACGCCGACGGTTCGGTGTGCCTCGCCGTGACCGGCGTACCGGACGGAGGCAGGGCCGGGGGCGAGGGGAGCTGGCGGGCCGCGGGGCCGGACATGTTCTCGTATGTGGTGAAGGAGTGGCTGTACGACGCGACCGGCGCCGTCACGGGCTCCGTCGACATCGACCAGCGCGCCGTCCAGCGCGCCGGGACGTTCGACAGCACGGGGGTCTCGAAGATCTACGACGCGCAGGGCGCCTACGTGGGCTCGACCGAGGCCGAGGTCTCGGCCCGGCGCGGCGGTGCGCAGCCGAAGTGCCCCTGAACCGGCCTCGTCCGGTTCCGCAACGACCAGCCCATGACGACCCCAGGGAGTGTTGTGTCCCGTTGCCTGTGCACCTCGGACTCCGTGACCGAGGGCCACCCCGACAAGATCGCTGACCGGATCGGCCTTACCGTTCCCGCGTTCACCCGGGAGAAGAGGGACCGCGTGGACGTGCTGCGGAAGGCGGCGCGGGCCTGACATGCGCATCGCCGTCACCGGTTCCATCGCCACCGACCACCTGATGACCTTCCCCGGGCGCATCGCCGACCAGCTGCTGGCCGACCGCCTGGACCGCGTCTCGCTGTCCTTTCTGGTCGACACCCTGGACATCCGCAACGGCGGAGTGGCCGCCAACATCGCCTACGGACTGGCCCGCCTGGGACACCGGCCCGTGCTCGTGGGAGCGGTGGGCGCGGACTTCCACGACCACGGCGCCCGGCTGGCAGGCCTCGGCGTCGACACCTGCGGCGTCCATGTCTCCGCAGGCCGCCACACCGCCCGGTTCCTCTGCACGACCGACCCGCACGGCAACCAGCTCGCCTCCTTCTACCCGGGCGCGATGACCGAGGCGTCCGCCATCGACCTCGCGGAGGTCCTCCGTCGCTGCGGCGGGGTCGATCTGGTGCTGGTCGGTGCCGACGACCCCTCGGCGATGCTCCGGCACACCCGGACCTGCCGCGACCGCCGCGTCCCCTTCCTCGCCGACCCGTCCCAGCAACTGGCCCGGCTCGACGGCACGGACATCGGCGAACTGGTCGACGGCGCCGACCACTTGTTCACCAACGAGTACGAACGCGAGCTCCTGCTCAGCAAGACCGGCTGGACCGAGAACGAGGTGCTGCGCCGGACCGGCACCTGGGTGACCACCCTCGGCGAGAAGGGCTGCCGCATCGACCGGGCCGGCTGGCCGACCGTGCGTGTTCCTGCCGTGACGGCGATCCCGGTGGCGGACCCCACCGGGGCGGGAGACGCCTTCCGCGCGGGTTACCTGGCGTCCCTGGCCGAGGGCCGGGACACAGTGCGATGTGCGCAGAACGGCGCGGCCCTGGCCGCGCTCGCCCTGTCGGCCCTCGGCACCCAGACGTACGACGTTGCCCCCGGTGACCTGCCCGCGTTGCTCACGGCGGCCTACGGCCCGGGTGCGGCCACCCCCGCCGGCCCGCTGTCCGAGGCGCGCCGCTCATGAACCGCGCCGCTCATGAACCGCGCCGGAGAAGTGTCTCCGTCGTCGCCTCCAGGCACCGCGCGAACTCCTCCCCGAAGCCCAGCTCGGCGAAGAGGCCCGTCAGGTAGTCGATCCCCGGCACGGCCCGACCATCGGGACGCGTGTGGCATGGAGCTGCGGCCCGGGATGCCGCGTGATCCGGCCGCCTGGACGGGCATCCTGCGTGACGCGTCCGCACCCATCGCCGGCTTACCCTCGCCGCCCGGAGCGACGTCACCTAGGCAGCCGCACAGACCATCACTTCGGCAGTCGGCCCGCCACGTACTCCTCCCGGAGCGTGTTCTTGCGGATCTTGCCGGAGCCCGTCAGCGGGAACCCCTCGACGAACACCCAGGTGCGGGGAGTCTTGTGCGGGGCCAGATGGGCGCGGACGTGGTCGAAGAGGTCCTTCTCCAGCACAGTCTCATCCACCGTCTCGCCCGCCGTGTGGCCCGAGTTGAGGCGGATGAAGGCCGCGACCCGTTCGCCCCAGACCGGGTCGGGGACGCCCACGACCGCGGCCTCGGCGACGGCGGGGTGTTCGGCCAGTACCTGCTCGATCTCGCGCGGGTAGATGTTCTCGCCGCCCCGGATGATCATGTCCTTCAGACGGCCCTCGATACGGCAGTAGCCGCGCTCGTCCATCGAGGCGAGGTCGCCGGTGTGCAGCCAGCCGTCGGTGTCGATGGCGGCGGCGGTCGCGTCCGGGGCGTCGAGGTAGCCGGTCATGACGTGGTAGCCGCGGGTGCAGAGTTCGCCGGTGATGCCTGGCGGTACGACCGTTCCTGTCGCGTCCACGATCTTCACCTCCGCCAGGGGGAGGGGCCTGCCCACCGTGCGGGCGCGGTCGTCCGCGGTGTCGTCGAGGCGGGTGATCGTGATGCCCGGGGACGCCTCGGTCTGGGCGTAGATGATGGCCATCGGGACACCGAAGACCTCCTCGATCCGGCGCACCAGTTCGGGTGGGACCGAGGCGCCGCCGGACAGCATGAACCGTAGGGACGAGAGGTCGGTGCGGGGGAGGGCCGGGTGTTCGAGCATGGCGATCATAATCGTCGGCACGCCTCCCAGCATCACGCAGCGTTCGGACTCGGTGAGTTCGAGCATCAGACCCGGCTCGAAGTGCGGCGGCAGGACATGGGTGCCGAGGCTGGTGATCGAGGCGAGGGTGGCCAGTACGCAGCCCGCCGTGTGGAACAGCGGCATCGGGTTGAGCGCGGCCTCGCCCGGCTGCAGCCCGAAGGTGCGGACGTAGGCCAGCCGCGCGTTGTTGGTGATGCCGCGATGGTGCAGGATCACGCCCTTCGGGATGCCGGTCGTGCCCGAGGTGTACTGGATCTGGGCCGGTGCCGAGGCGTCGACCTCGGGTAGCGCGCGGTCGGTCGAGCCCTCGGCGCAGAATTCCGCCCAGTCCTCGAACAGCACGCTCGTGCGCAGGTCGGGGAGGTCCGCGCGGATGTCGGCCAGGGTGCGGGCCATCGGGTTGCCGCGGTACTCGCGGCGCAGGAAGACGCCGGCCGCGCGGGAATGGCCGAGTACGTGGCGCAACTCCGCCTCGCGCAAGGCCGGGTTGATCGTGACGAGCGTGATCCCTGCGAGAGCGGCGGCGAGTTCGAGGATCACCCACTCCGGGATGTTGTTCGCCCACACCGCCACGCGCTCGCCCGGCGAGAAACGGCCGAGCAGGGCCCTCGCCGCACGCTCGGACTCGTCGAGCAGCTCGGCGTACGTCCACCGGCGGCGCTCGGCGGGATCCGGCACACCCTCGACCAGGGCGGTGGTATCCGGCGCCAGTCGGGCCGCGCGGCGCAGCAGTGATCCGACGGTCTCGTCCAGGATTTCCTCGTCGGACTCGCCCGCCCAGTACGACGTTGCCACCATGCCAGCCCCCCCGGATGCCGTGTGCCGTGCGTGTCGGATACGGCGTCAGTATCCGGACCGGGGCCCGCGGCACGCCACCCCGCCGGCCCCATCCACCTGCCGGACGGCCGAGTTGCGCCCCTGCGCTACGCGGACGGGCCGAGGGAGCGCGCGGTCACCTTCGCCAGGTGCCGGGTGAACACCTCCCGGGTGTCCGGCGTCAGCGTGCGCAGGGCCACGAGAGCCGTGATGACGACATCGCAGAGCTCGCCCTGGACGTCCTCCCAGGTGTGGGTGATCCCCTTGCGCGGGTTCTGGCCGGTCGCGCCGATCACCGCCTCCGCGACCTCGCCGACCTCCTCCGACAGCTTGAGCATGCGCAGGAGCATGCCCTCCTGGCCACCGTGCGGACGGTTCGCGTCGAGCCAGGTCCACAGGTCGTCGACGGCCTGCCAGATGTCGGGGGAGGCCGAGGTCTCGGGAGGCAGGGGCTGATCAGTCATGGGCCCAGCCTGCCCGACCGGGTCACTCCCTGAACAGCGCCTCCTCCTCCGCGAACAGTGCCTCCTGCTCGTCCGGCTGCTTCTTGTCCCGCAGGCGCTTGTTCCGCGCCCCCACGACCAGCGCCGTGGCCGCCGCCGTCACGCCGAGTGCCGTCGGGACCATCCAGCCGCGGTCGAAGACATGGCCGAGCGCGTGGTCCAGGGAGAGACGGCCGGGGCCGGCGACCGCGAGGCCGGTGGCGGCCAGGGCGAGGGTCGCCGCGTACTCGTAGCCGCCCTCCGCGTTGAAGAAGCCGTTCGGGGCGTGCACCGCGGACGCCCCGGCCATCGCGCCGGCCGCCGCCGCACCCGCCGCCGGGGTCGCCAGGCCCAGCGCCAGCAGTGTGCCGCCGCCGGCCTCCGCGAGGCCCGCCGCCGTGGCGCTCGCCTTGCCGGGTGCGTAGCCGACTGACTCCATGAACTGGCCGGTCCCCTCGATGCCGTGTCCGCCGAACCAGCCGAACAGCTTCTGCGCGCCGTGCGCCGCCAGCACGCCGCCGGCACCCAGCCGGAGCAGCAGCAGGCCCAGATCACGCCGGTCGTAAGAGCTCATGATTTCTCCCGGGACAGACAACAGGGACAGACAACGGGGACGGGGACGGACAACGGGGGCGGGGACGAACAACGAGGACGGAGACGGGCAACGGGGGCGGAGACGGACAACGGGGACGGGCAACGGGGACGGGCAACGGGTTCCGGCGAACAGGAACACTCCCCTCCGCGTGTCCACCGTCCCACTCCTCACACCTCGCGGACCCCTCCACGCAGCCGTTCGGGTGGCGGGTCCCGGCGGGCGGTGTGACTCTGCTGGCATGACGATTCAGCCAGCCAAACTCAGCGACCCGGCCGTCCGCGCGTTCGTCACCGCCGTCAACGCCCACGACCGGGACGCCTTCATGGCCCTCCTCACGGAGGACGCGACCATGGCGGACGACGGCTCCGACCGGGACCTCGCCGACTGGATCGACCGGGAGATCTTCTCCTCCAACGGTCACCTGGACGTCGACAACGAGTCCCAGGGCGGCCGCGCCCTCCTCGCCCACTACCGCAACGACGCCTGGGGCGAGATGCGCACCCGCTGGAACTTCACCATCGAGGACGACGGCCGGATCTCCCGCTTCGAGACCGGGCAGGCGTAAGTCACACGGACACACGCACGTACACGCGTACGACCCCTTGCCTTCGTGCGCGCTCCAACTCCTACCGTTCTCGGTCATGGAGACGAACAGGACCCTCGGTCGCAGCGGCATCGAAGTAAGCGCTCTCGGCTTCGGCTGCTGGGCCATCGGAGGCGAGTGGCACAACGCCGAGGGACAGCCGCTCGGCTGGGGCAAGGTCGACGACGACGAGTCCGTACGGGCGATCCGCCGCGCCCTCGACCTCGGCGTGACCTTCTTCGACACCGCGGACACCTACGGCACCGGACACAGCGAGCGCATCCTCGGCCGGGCGCTGGGCAAGCGCCGAGCCGACGTCGTCCTCGCCACCAAGTGGGGCAACGTCTTCGACGAGGAGACCCGCACCCTCATCGGCCGCGACGACTCCCGGCGCACGCCCGCCGTGCGCTGACCGCGTCGCTGAAGCGGCTGGGGACCGACTACGTCGACCTCTACCAGCTGCACATCTCCGACGCCGACCCCGAGCGTGCCGCCGAACTCCGGGACCTGTGCGAGGAGTTCGTACAGGAAGGGCTGATCCGCGCCTACGCCTGGAGCACCGACGACCCCGCCCGCGCCGCCGTGTTCGCCGAGGGGGAGCACTGCGCGGCCGTGCAGCATGCGGCCAACGTGCTGCAGGACGCGCCCGAGATGTTCGCGCTGTGCGAGGAGTCGGGGCTCGCGAGCATCAACCGCAGCCCGCTGGCCATGGGGCTGCTGGCGGGCAGGCGTCAAGGCGCCCTGGAGGCGGGCGACATCCGCAGCAGGCCGCCGGCCTGGCTCGAGGGCTTCAGCGAGGGCTCCGGAGCCGACGCGGACTGGGTCGCCCGGATCGACGCGCTCCGCGAGATCCTCACCAGCGGCGGCCGTACCCTCGCCCAGGGCGCCCTCGCCTGGCTGTGGGCGCGCAGTCCCCGCGCTGTCCCGATCCCCGGCTTCCGTTCGGTCGCGCAGGCCGAGCAGAACGCCGGCGCGATCGCGAAGGGGCCGCTCACCGACCGGCAGCTGGCCGAGGTCGACCGGACCCTCGGACGGTGAGCGGCGGCCCTGTCAGGAGCGCAGGCCCCGTTCCGTCTGCGTGATCCGCCCCGCCTTCTTGAGACAGATGCCAAAACACCCCGTTCCTCGAAGGTTCTTGGAGCCCACTGTGTGCGCTGCCACAAGCCAGGGAGAAACCTTTGAGCCGGACCGAGTAAAAGATGTGTCAGGCCGAGAAAGTCGGATGCCGGGTCAGAATTCCGTAAGACAGGCAATTCCTATGCCGTAGACGGCGTACTGGCAGGAAACTGCTGTTGAGTGGGTGTTACGGTCCCGGGATGCACGGTTCTTCTCCGCTGTCCCGGCGTGCCGCTCTCGGCCTTGCCGCAGCCGCCATTCCGCTTGCCTCGGCGACTCCCGCATCCGCTGCCGGCACCGTCGTCGGCGGTGAGCGACTCGCCCGTGACGGAATTCAGGTGAGCGGCGCCACAGGTCTGCCCGGGAAAATCACCGCAAGTGCCTGGATCGTCGCCGACTGCGAGAGCGGGGAGGTGCTCGCCTCGTTCGCCGCGCACCGGCGCCTGCCGCCCGCGTCCACACTGAAGATGCTGTTCGCCGACACCGTCCTGAAGAAGTTCCAGCGCGGTCAGCGGTACAAGGTGACCGACGCCGACCTGGCCGACATCCCGGCCGGTTCCAGCCTGGTCGGGGTCAAGCCCGGGATCACGTACACCGTCGAGCAGCTGTGGCAGGGCGTCTTCCTTCGCTCCGGCAACGACGCCGTGCATGTGCTCGCCCATATGAACGGGGGAGTGGCCAAGACGGTCGCCGAGATGCAGGCCAAGGCCGAGGACCTGCAGGCCCTGGACACCCATGTGGTGAGCCCCGACGGCTTCGACCACAAGGGGCAGCTGTCCTCCGCCTACGACCTCACCCTGTTCGCCCGGCACGGACTGAAGAACGCCGACTTCCGCGAGTACTGCCACACCAAGATCGCCGACTTCCCGGCCGGCGGCAAGAAGACCTTCCAGATCCAGAACACCGACCGTCTGCTCACGGGCGCGTGGGGCTTGAAGACGTACGACGGGCTGATCGGCGTCAAGAACGGTTACACCAGCCACGCCGGCAACACCTTCACCGGTGCCGCCACTCGCGGCGGCAGGACCCTGCTGGCCACCGTGATGCACCCCAAGGCCGGCTCCAACGCCGTCTACGAGGAGACGGCCGCGCTGCTCGACTGGGGCTTCACGCACGGTGGTTCGGCCCAGCCGGTGGGCACACTGGTCGAGCCGCTCAGCGAGGGCGGGGCCAGGGCCACGCCCACCCGCAAGACGGCCCAGGCGGCGGCAGGCGCCCCGGGCGCGGGGTCCGGGGACCCTTCGACCTGGCGGCTGCTGGAGGGCGCGGGTGGCACGATCGCCCTGCTCGCGGGCGGTGTCTGGGCGCTGCGCAGACGCGGCAAGAGCGGCGGCAGACACGCCAACTGACGTATGTGGCAGCCGTTCCACGCACCGGTGCGTACCTCGCGGTCCCACGCGAGATCCACCCCCACCCGGTGCGGTGGAACGGCTGCCATCCCCCCTCGGCATGGACTGTCGGCCTACGGAACCTCACTCCCTCAAGTGTGAAGTTCTTGTGTAGGAGATTTGAGCATAGGTCCACGACCGGCCGCAATGGTGCGGATGCTCAAATTCCGGTTGTGCAAGTTGATGAGTTGAGGACCTGCCGCGGCGGTCAACCGCGGCCCACGTACGGCATCGCGGTCGCCAGAACCGTCGCGAACTGCACGTTCGCCTCCAGTGGCAGCTCGGCCATGTGCCGCACCGTGCGCGCCACATCGGCGACATCCATCACCGGCTCGGGCGCGATCTCGCCGTTGGCCTGCAGCGCGCCGGTCTGCATCCGGGCCGTCATGTCGGTGGCCGCGTTGCCGATGTCGATCTGCCCGACCGCGATGTTGTACGGCCGCCCGTCCAGCGAGAGCGACTTGGTGAGGCCGGTCAGCGCGTGCTTGGTCGCCGTGTAGGCGACGGAGTGCGGTCGAGGCGTATGGGCGGAGATCGAACCGTTGTTGATGATCCGCCCGCCCTGCGGGTCCTGCTGCTTCATCTGCCGGTACGCCGCCTGGGCGCACAGGAACGCCCCGTTGAGGTTGGTGTCCACCACATGCCGCCAGGCCTCGTACTCCAGCTCCTCGACCGGCACCCCGCCGGGACCGAACGTCCCCGCGTTGTTGAACAGCAGATCCACCCGCCCGAACCGCTCGACCGCGGCGGCGAACAGTCCGGCCACGTCGTCGGGCCGCGAGACGTCGGTCCGTACGGTGAGACATACGCTGCCCGGCACCAGCGCCGCCGTCTCCTCCAGCGTCCCGGGGCGCCGCCCGGCCAGCGCCACCGACCAGCCCGCACGCAGCAGCTCCACGGCAACCGCCCGCCCGATGCCGGAGCCGGCACCGGTCACCACCGCGATCCTCGACTGCCCGCTGGTCCCCTGCTTCTCCGTCTCCATGGCATTCATGGGCCCGCAGCGTAGGCGAGGGTCCGGCATACGGGACGAGACCGTCCGCCATCCGGGTCAGGGCGGCCCGACGGGCACGTGACATTCGGCACTGTGTGCGAGCTGAGACCATAGGGGGCGCATCACTCGGAGAATCCGGAGAGATTCGGAGAGGGAGGGGCACATGCCCGAGCAGGGGGCGTCGACACCGCGCGTGTCGACACCGCACATACCGCAGACGGCCGGACCGGATACGGAACCGGCCGTCGCCCGTACCGTTCCCCGCACCGGACTGCTCGTCACCCTGATCCTCGGCGGCCTCACCGCGACGCCCCCGCTGGCGATGGACATGTATCTCCCCTCGCTCCCGGAGGTCACGAACTCCCTGCACGCCCCCGCGGCCACCGTCCAGCTCACGCTCACCGCCTGCCTGCTCGGGATGGCGCTGGGACAACTGGTGGCCGGCCCGATGAGCGACCGGTGGGGCCGTCGGCGCCCCCTGCTGACCGGCATGGTCGCCTACGTCGTCTCGACCGTCCTGTGCGCCGTCGCGCCGACCGTCGAGTCGCTGGTCGCGTTCCGCCTCGCGCAGGGGCTGGCGGGCGCGGCGGGAATCGTCATCGCGCGCGCCGTGGTCCGCGACCTGTACGACGGCGAGGCGATGGCCCGCTTCTTCTCCACCCTCATGCTGATCGGCGGGGTCGCCCCGATCGTCGCGCCACTGATCGGCGGGCAGATCCTGCGGGTGACGGACTGGCGGGGCGTGTTCGTGGTGCTCACGGTGGTGGGCACGGTGCTGACCGCCTTCGTCTGGACGAAACTGCCCGAGACCCTCCCCGTAGCCGAGCGGCACGGCGGGGGAGTCGGCGAGGCCCTGCACTCGATGCGCCGCCTCCTCGCCGACCTGCCCTTCACCGGTTTCATGCTCGCGGGCGGGTTCGCCTTCGCCGCGCTCTTCGCCTACGTATCGGCCTCGCCGTACGTGATCCAGGAGATCTACGGCGCCTCCCCGCAGACGTTCAGCCTGCTGTTCGGCCTGAACTCGGTGGGGCTGGTGGCCGTCGGTCAGATCAATGGAAAGCTGCTGGTCGGAAGGGTCCGCCTGGACCGGGCGCTCGGCGCGGGTCTGCTCGTCGTCATCGCCGCCGCGACCGCACTCCTCCTCATGTCCACCGGAGTCCTCGGCAAGGTCGGCCTGGCGCCCGTGGCCGCGGCCCTCTTCGTGCTGATGTCCGCGATGGGGGTGACCCTGCCCAACGCCCAGGCGCTCGCCCTGATGCGCACCAAGCACGCGGCCGGGTCGGCGTCCGCACTGCTCGGCACCTCCTCGTTCCTCATCGGCGCCGTCGCCTCCCCGCTCGTCGGGATCGCCGGAGAGCACACCGCCGTCCCGATGGCCGTCGTCCAACTGGCCGCGGCGCTGGTGGCACTGGGCTGCTTCGTGGGAATGTGCCGATCCCACAGCGGCCGTACGAGCGTGGAAGGAGCGGGGAGCTGAGCGCACCGAGACTGCGCAGGGACAGTCCCGAGCGGGCCGGACTCGACCCCGGCGAACTCCGCCACCTCGTCCAGGAGGTCCACGACCTCACGACCGGGGACCACCCCTGGGCCGCGGGCACCGTCGTCGTCGCCGGGCGCGGGCCGGTGATCGCCGTCGAGGAGGCGGCGGGCTGGGCCGTCAGATACTCGGCCTACGACCCCGACACGGACCGCGGCGTCGAACTCCCGCCCTCGGACCGGGTCCCGATGACCGTCGACACGCCCGTCGACCTGGCCTCTCTCACCAAGCTGTTCACCGCGGTCGCCGCCGTGCAGCAGATCGAGCGGGGCACGCTCGGGATCGATGCGCGGGTCGGCGCGTATCTGCCCGAGTTCCGTGCGGCGGTCCGGCACGGGATCACCGTGCGGGAGCTGCTCACTCACACCTCCGGGCTGCGGCCCGAACTTCCGCTGTACGACTGTGCCGACGACGCGGAGCGGCTGGAGAGGCTGCGGGCGGAGGTGCCGATCGGGGTGCCCGGGACGTACACGTACTCCGACCTCAACTTCCTCCTGCTGCAGTTCGTTCTGGAACGGGTTTCCGGGCGGACCCTGGACGTCCTGATCCATGACGGGATCACCCGTCCGCTGGGGATGCTGTCGACCGATTTCGGGCCCTGTCCGGGGGCGGCGGCGACGGAGGATCAGCGGCGGCCGTGGGCCAAGGCCGACCGGGGCATGGTGCGCGGTGTCGTACACGACGAGAACGCATGGGCGCTGGGCGGCATCGCGGGCCATGCGGGACTCTTCTCGACGGGGCGTGACCTGGCTGTCTTCTGCCGGACTCTTCTGGCGGGGGGTTCCTACGGGCCCGCCCGCATCCTCGGCACCGACTTCGTGGAACTGCTGCTGGCCCCGCCGGGGCTCGGCTTCGCCGTCGACCAGGCGTGGTTCATGGGGGAGCTGGCAGGGCGGGGAGCGGCGGGGCACACGGGGTTCACGGGGACGTCGGTGGTGCTGGATCCGGCGACGGACACGTTCTTGGTGCTGCTGGCGAATGCGGTGCATCCGCGGCGGCGGGGGCCCGACAGCCGCCCCCGCGCGGCAGCGGCGACCCGCCTGGCACGGGCGGTGTATCGCAGCCCGTCCAGGGCCTGATTCCTTTGTCGCCGGCCGGGGCTTGATCTTTCAGCCCGTCCGGCGTTTGAGGACGAGGCCGTTCAGGCCGAAAGCGGGGGGCTGGGGGCGCAGCCCTCAGGGACGGGACGGGTAGGGGCGGCGGGGGCGAAATAGAATCGGCGGGTGAACGACCCCGTAGCCCCGGCCGAAGTCCTGCGCCGCAGTCTTGCCGGCCTCCTCGGCGGGCTCCCGCCCAAGCAGGCCGCCCAGGCCGTCGACCGCCTCATCGCCAACTACCGCGGAGCCACCCCCACCGACGCCCCCATCCTCCGCGACCGCGCAGACGTGGCCGCCTACGCCGCCTACCGCATGCCCGCGACCTTCGAGGCGGTGCACGCCGCGCTGGAGGCGTTCGCCGACGCCGTGCCGGACTTCACACCCGGCAGCCACACCGACCTCGGCGGCGGCACCGGCGCCGCCACCTGGGCCGTCACCGCCACCTGGGACGGCACCCGTCCCGTCACCGTCCTCGACTGGTCGGAACCCGCCCTCGCCCTCGGTGAGGAAATCGCCGCCGCCAACCCCGCCCTGGGACAGGCCAGTTGGCGACGCGCCCGCATCGGCGCCGCCCTCACCCTCGACGACACGGACCTCCTCACCGTCTCCTACGTCCTCAACGAACTCTCCGAACCCGACCGCACCGCCCTCGTCGACGCCGCCGCGGCCGCCGCCCGGGCCGTCGTGATCGTCGAGGCCGGCACCCCCGCGGGGTACACCCGCGTCATCGAGGCCCGCGACCGCCTGATCGCCGCCGGGTTCCATGTCGCTGCACCCTGCCCGCACAGCGCCGGCTGCCCGATCGTCCCCGGCGAGGACTGGTGCCACTTCGCGGCCCGGGTCAGCCGTTCCTCCCTGCACCGCCAGGTCAAGGGCGGCTCCCTGCCGTACGAGGACGAGAAGTTCAGCTATGTCGCCGCCGCCCGCTTCCCCGTGGCCCCCGCGCCCAACCGTGTCGTACGCAAGCCCCAGATCCGCAAGGGCCAGGTGCTCCTGGACCTGTGCGAGACCGAACCGTCCCTCGGCCGCACCACGGTCACCAAACGCCACGGCGACCTCTACAAGGCGGCCCGGGACGCGGACTGGGGCGACCCCTGGCCGCCGTACCTCCAGGAGTCGTAGAACCACAAGCCGTAGCAGCATGAGCCAGTACCGTCGGTCCATGGTCAAGAGGCCCGCCCCCGACGCCGCCCGCCGCAGTGAGAGGTCCCGTCGCGCGATCTAGGACGCCGCTCTCGCGCTGGTCGGTGAGATCGGCTACCCCGAGGACGACCATCGAGGGCATCGCAGCCCGGGCCGGCGTCGGCAAGCAGACGATCTACCGCTGGTGAGGGTCGAAGGCCGACGTCCTGCTGGAGGCCTTCCTCGACCTCAGCGCGCCGGCGGCGCGGGACGCGGGCCAGGAGCCGTACGTCATCCCGGACACTGGCGACCTCGCCGCCGACCTCAAGGCCGTGCTCCGGGTCACCGTCGACCAGCTGAAGGACCCCCGGTTCGAGGCGCCCTCCCGGGCGCTGGCCGCCGAGGGCCTCGTCAACGAGGAACTCGGCCGGGAGTTCGTGACCAAGCTCCTCGAACCCTCGCTCCAGCTGTACGTCGACCGGCTGCGTTCCGCGCAGGAAGCCGGTCAGGTCCGCCCCGAGATCGACCCGCGCATCGCCCTGGAACTGTTCGTCTCACCCCTCGCCCAGCGCTGGCTGCAGCACACGGGACCGATCTCGTACGCCTACACGGACACACTCGTCGAGTACGCCCTGCACGGTCTTGCCCCTCGTACCCCGGATGTCCCTTCTGGCACCCCGGAGCACGGCCCGGTGGGACCATAGGGCATGCTGTTGCGCACGACAGCGAGGCGAGGGTGATAGATGAGCGCGGAGTTGGGCGGCCGGACCGGCCGGCAGGGCAAACTCTCCCAGTGGCTGCGTGGCCGCCGCCCGAAGGAGACCGGCGCCGACGACGCCGGACGTGAGGCCCTGCTGCTCGCCGCCGCCTCAGCGGGTCTGCCGCTCGCCCCCGCCGCGTATCCCGCCCCCGGCTACCGCTGTTCCTGCGACCGCGTGGGCTGTCCCACGCCGGCCCGGCACCCGGTGTCGTTCGCCTGGCAGACGCAGTCCACCACCGACCGCGCCCAGATCGAGCGCTGGGCCCGCCACCAGCCGCAGGCCAACTTCATCACAGCGACCGGCATGGTGCACGACGTCCTCGACCTGCCCCTGGAGGCCGGCCGGGAAGCCTTGGAGCGGCTGCTCGCCTCCGGCATCGAGGTCGGGCCCGTCGCCGAGAGCGACGACGGACGCCTGCTGTTCTTCACCCTCACCAGGGGCACCCCCGAGGACGAGGACGAGTGGTGGCCGTGCGAGCTGGACTGCCATCCGGAGACGATGGACGAGCATCCGGGGCTGCGGTGGCACTGCCGTGGCTCGTACGTCCTCGTGCCGCCGGCAAGGCTGCCCGGTGAGCAGAGTGTGCACTGGGTACGGGGGCTTGAGCATCCGCTGCCGGATCCTCTGAGCCTGCTGGAGATCCTCACGGATGCCTGCGCCCGCTATGCGGGTGAGGAGCCCGACCACGCGGGTGCGGGCTGGCCCCTCCGGCACTAGGCGCCACCTGAACCGCAGCTGCCTACGACCCCTGCGCCGACGTCAGTCCCTCCAGCCGGGACAGGACCGACACCTGCCCGCCGCCGGCGCCCTGCTGCGGGTCCAGAGCCACCCCGTTCGACATGTACTCCAGCGTCAGTGACTGCTTGACCTCGCCGGTGGTCAGGGCCTTCACGCTCGCCGTCTGTGCGGGGATCGAGGTGCCCTCGGCGGCGGTCTGCTTCTCGTAGCGGCGGTTGGTGAAGAACACCAGCGCACCGCCGTCCGCCGTGCGCAGCGCCAGGGGGGCGTAGCTGCCGCTGATGAGCGGCTCGTCGATGAACTGCGTGACCAGGCCCGGCTTCTTGGACAGCTTCTTGCGCTGGGCGCGCCACTGGTCGGTGTGCGGACCCGGGGCGAAGACCTTCCCGCCGTTCTTCAGGTAGGTCGCGTAGTCCTTGCTCAAGTCCCCGGGCGGGACGGCGAATTCGGTCGAGTTCACCGGTACGGTCTCGGCCCAGCCGGCCGCGTCCTTCTTCACCTTCGGCAGCGTGCCCGGGCGGATGAGCGTCAGATACGCCACCTTCCACGGCCGGCCGAGACCATCGCGGTGGAACACCAGCAGCCAGTGCAGATTGCCGCCCTTGTTGCCCTGGGCCTCCGCGACGAACCAGCGGGGCCAGCCCGCCTTCTTCGGGATCGTGTACGTCACGTCGGTCAGCTGCAGCGGTGTGTGCGCCGGATTGCCGGACGGGCTGAGCGTGTGACCGGCCTTGAGGCGGGCCGCGTCGATGTCGCCCAGGGCGCCGGTGACATGGTCGGCGTCGAGCGAACTGTCGTACGCCTTGTCCGCCTTGTTGTACGCGGACGTGAACTGTTCGAGCGCCTTGGCCGCCTCGGCGCGGGTGGAGGAGGGGAGCACCTCGCGCTCCCCGTGCACCACCACACAACCGCTCGCCGTCAACGACAAAGCGGTCGCCGAGGCCGCAATCAGTGCGCTTCGCTCAAGCCTGCGGAGCCTTCGAGGGCCGCGATCCCTGCTCATCAGGTGTCTTCACCTTCCCCTTCCCGGAGGCGAACCCTACCGGGGCGAAGAACAGCGCGAGCGTCGGGATCAGGTACAGCAGCCACACCGTGACCTGAAGGACGGTCGGGTCCGGCTGGAAGTTGAAGACGCCCTTGAGGAGGGTGCCGTACCAGCTGTCCGGCGGGATGGTGTCGCTTATGTCGAACGCCAGGTGCGTCAGGCCCGGGATCCAGTCGGCCTCCTGAAGGTCGTGGAAGCCGTACGCGAGCACGCCCGCGGCCACGACGACCAGCATGCCGCCGGTCCAGGTGAAGAACTTCGCGAGGTTGATCTTCAGGGCGCCGCGGTAGAACAGCCAGCCCAGGAAGACCGCGGTCGCCAGGCCCAGCGCCACGCCGATCAGGGGGCGCGGCGTGCCGTCGCTGGCCGCGTGGACCGAGGCCCACACGAACAGGGCGGTCTCCAGGCCCTCCCGGCCCACGGCGAGGAACGCGGTGGCGACCAGGGCGCCCGTGCCCATGGCGAGGGCCGCGTCCAGCTTGCCGTGCAGCTCGGACTTCAGGTGCCGGGCGGTGCGCCGCATCCAGAACACCATCCAGGTCACCAGGCCGACGGCGACGACGGAGAGGGAGCCGCCGAGCGCCTCCTGTGCCTCGAACGTCAGCTCCTGGGAACCGAATTCGAGGACGCAGCCGAAGCCCATCGCGATCAGGACGGCGATGGAGATGCCGATCCAGATGGGCCGGATGGCGTCCCGGCGGCCCGTCTTGACCAGGTAGGCGATCAGGATGCAGACGACCAGGCTGGCTTCGAGCCCCTCGCGCAGACCGATCAGATAGTTGGAGAACACGGCTCACGCCTCCTTGGAGAACAGCGTGCTGCCCCACCAGTCGTCCTTGTCGCGGACGCCGGGCGGAACGGCGAACACCGCCGAACCCACGTGCTGGATGTACTCGTTGAGGGCGTCGGTCGCCGACAGCCTGCGCTGAAGCGGGATGAACCCGTTGCGCACGTCCCGCTGGTAGGCCAGGAAGAACAGGCCCGCGTCCAGCCGGCCCAGGCCGTCGGTGCCGTCGGTGAAGGAGTAGCCGCGGCGCAGGATCGTGATCCCGTTGTTGGAGTCGGGGTGCGCGAGCCGCACGTGCGCGGTGGGCTTCATGGCCTTCAGGAACGGCTTGTCGTGCTCCTTGGCCTTGCCGACCGGGGCGCCCTCGCCCTTGTCCCGGCCGAAGACGTCCTCCTGCTCCTGCAGCGAGGTGCGGTCCCAGGTCTCGATGTGCATCCGGATGCGCCGCGCGACGAGATACGAGCCGCCGGTCATCCAGTCGGGGCCGTCCTTCTCGCCGACCCACACGAACTTCTTCAGACGGTCCGTCTCCGTGCCCGCGATGTTGCGGGTGCCGTCCTTGAAGCCCATCAGGTTGCGCGGGGTCTGCGCGTCCGGGGTCGTCGAGGAGGTCTTGCCGAAGCCGAGCTGCGACCAGCGGATGTTGACCTTGCCGAAGCCGATGCGGGCCAGGTTGCGGATCGCGTGCACGGCGACCTGGGGGTCGTCCGCGCAGGCCTGGATGCACAGGTCGCCGCCGGTGCGGTTCCTGTCGAGGTTCTCGCCGGGGAACTGCGGCAGGTCCACCAGCGCCTCGGGCCGGTGGTCCTTCAGCCCGAACTTGTCGAACAGCGAAGGGCCGAAGCCGATCGTCAGCGTCAGCCGCGAAGGCTTGAGGCCCAGCGCCTCACCGGTGTCGTCCGGCGGCGCCTCGGCGAGACCGCCGTACGCGCCCTCCCCGACGGTCTTCCCGCCGGTCATCCGGCGCGCTGCCGCCGTCCAGTCCTTCAGCATCTGCACGAACTCGGCGCGGTCGTCCGTCTGCACGTCGAACGCGGCGAAGTGCAGCCTGTCCTGTACGGGCGTGGCGATGCCGGCCTGGTGGGCGCCGTGGAAGGCGACCGCGGCTCCGGCCTCGGCGGCCGTCGGGTCCGCGTCGCTGCCGGCGCGGGTCATCGCGACCGCACCGCCGGCCGCGGCGGCACCGAGCGCGAGCCCCGCCCCGCCCCAGCCGATCAGCGAACGCCGGGAGGGGGTCTTGGAGGTGCCGGCCTCGGTGGTGGCGGCTTCCTGGGTGTCCGTCATGGTGTTGTCGGTCCCCTACTTGACGACGGCGGCGGCGAGCTTGGACAGCGGCTCCGCGAGCGCGTTCACCGCGTCCGAGAGCTCCTTGCGCTGGTCCTCGGTGACCTTGTCGTACGACACGAAGCCGTCGGAGGTCTTGTCCGTGCGGTACTTGTCGAGCAGCGTGTTCAGCGCGGCGAACTGCTTGTCGAGCTCGGTGGTCAGCGCCTTGTCGTTGGTCTGCGCGACCGGCTTGAGCAGCTCGTACGCCTGCTGCGCGCCCTCGACGTTGGCCTTGAAGTCGCTCAGGTCGGTGTGCGAGTAGCGGTCCTCCTCGCCGGTGACCTTGCCGGTGGCGACCTCGTCGAGGAGTTCCTTGGCGCCGTTGGCCATGGAGGTCGGGGTGATCACGGCCTTGCCGACCCGCTGCTGCCAGTCCTTCAGATCGGTGACCAGCTGGTCGGCGAGGGTCTTCTGCTCGGCGCCGATCTTCTTGTCCTGCCACAGCGCCTTCTCCAGCGCGTGCCAGCCGGTCCACTTCTGGCCCTTCTCCAGGCCGTCGGCGCGGGTGTCGGTCTTCGGGTCGATGTCGCCGAAGGACTCGGCGATCGGCTCCGTGCGCTCCCAGCCGACGCGGGAGGGGGCGTAGGCGTCCTGGGCGGCCTTGAGGTCGCCGGCCTTGATGGCCTTGGCGAAGACCTCCACCTTCGGGAGGGTCGCGTCGGCCTGCTCCTGCGCCCACTCGCGGTAGTCGGCAACGGCCTTGTCCAGCTTGGGGTTCCGCTTGGCGGCGGCGCCGGACCCGGTGACGGTCAGCTTCTGCCGGACGCCGTGGCCCTTCATGCCGGGCCGGCAGGCGATCTCGTACTCGCCCGCCTTCACCTCGGCGGTCAGCGTGTACTTCGTACCGGACCCGATGTTCTCCTTCTCGGAGACGATCCGGTCGTCCGGGAAGAGGATCTCGACCTCGGTCGCCTGGGAGCCCTTGTTCTCGATCTTCAGCGTGACCTGACCGGCCGGCACCGACTTGGTGGAGGTGTCGCACTTGGAGTCGGCCGCGGTCACCTGGATCGCGGCGTCACCGTCGCCCTTGCTCTTCTCCGTGCACCCGGTCACGGCGGTCAGCGCCGCCGCGGTGGCGACGGCGGTGACGACGGAGAGTCTGGCGGCTCGCATGCAGGCTCCTGAGGCTGGCGAAAAATCGCGTGTCGAGGCCCACCCAGGGATGGTGAGGCTCGCCTAACTTATCTAAGGCTTGCCTGGGTAGTGCCCACTCATGCGGTGATTCAGCTCTCATGGACGCCGTATGGGCACGGTGCGATCACGGTGACTCAAAACACAACCCAAGGAATAGTCAAAGAAAGGTCAAGGGATCTGCTTCGGTGCCTGCTCAGCGCAGCCCCTCGGTCGGCCGAGGGGCTGCCGCGACACGAGCGGCGCACGGAATCGCGCTCCGGTGCGCACCGGCGCAACCGAGCCCCGGACCGTGCAACGCAGCCGCGAGTGCATCCTGTTGACACGCTCAGTGTTTCAATTCCCCCGTGACCGACTACGACGTGCTGCGCGTCTTCTGCGCCCCGAACGGCGGCTACGGCAACGAACTCGGTGTCGTCCGCGAGGGATCCGTCATGCCCGACCGGGCGGAGCGGCAGGCGTTCGCCGCGAAGCTCGGGTTCAGCGAGACCGTGTTCGTCGACGACCCCGAGCGCGGAGTCATCGACATCTACACCCCGACCCTGCGCCTGCCCTTCGCCGGCCATCCCTGCGTCGGCGCCGCCTGGCTCCTCGACGTGGACGAGCTGGTCACCCCGGCCGGGCCGGTCGGGGCGCGCCAGGACGGGGAGTTCAGCTGGATCGAGGCCCGCGCGGAGTGGGCCCCGCCGCGCACATTGCTCCAGTACGCCACGGCCGCCGAGGTCGACGACCTGCCCGTCCCGCCGAAGGGGGAGTGGATCTACGCCTGGGCCTGGGAGGACGAGCCGGCGGGGCGGGTCCGCGCGCGTGGTTTCCCCGGCCGGGACGACGGCATCGACGAGGACGAGGCCACCGGGGCGGCCGCCCTGCTGCTCACCGACCAGCTCGGCCGGGCGCTCAACATCACCCAAGGGGCCGGGTCGCAGATCCTCACGGCTCCGCAGCCGTACGGGTGGGTCGAGATCGGCGGGCGTGTGTATCTGGAACGCCAGCCCGAACGCTAGGGCCCGGTCCTTATGCGCTCAGCGGGAACTCCTCGCCCAGTGCCCGGAACACCGCCGTGTTCAAGGCGAACGCCCGCTTGCACTCCGCGACGATCCGCTGCTTCTCCAGGTCGTCCGCCCGGATCTCGTCCAGCAGTTCCCGGTACGCGCGCTTGAAGGCGGCCGGGTTGCCGACCCCCTCGAACACGTAGAACCGCACCCCGTCACCCTTCCGGGCGAACCCCCATGTCTTCTCCGCCTTGTCCCGGATGATCTGTCCGCCGGAGAGGTCACCGAGGTAGCGGGTGTAGTGGTGGGCGATGTAGCCGCCGGGCCACTGTTCGGCGCACTCGCGTACCCGCGCCGCGTACGCCCCCGTCGCCGGCAGTGCGCGCAGTCCCGCGCGCCATTCGGGGCCCCGCAGATGTGCCAGGTCCCGCTCCAGCGCCGCCAGCCGGAACAGCTCCGGCCGGATGAAGGGCCCCGCCACCGGGTCGGAAGCCAGCCGGTCCGCTCCGGTTTCCAGGGCCTCGTAGACGAACCACAACTGCTCGGTGTAGCGCGCGTACGCCTCCACGCCCAGCCGCCCGCCCAGCAGGTCGCTCATGAACGTCGAGGTCTCCGCCTCCGTGTGCTGCTCGTGGGACGCGGTGCGGATGACGGTCGAGAAGGAGTCCATGGGCCCCGTCTTCCAAGGTTGCCGACATGTTGTCGGTAAAAGCGTACAAGAAAAGACCCACCCCGGCAGCAGGGCGGGTCTTCGAAGAGGCCGGCTACGAGGGGTCGCTACGGCAGGGTGAGGATCTCCGCCCCCGACTCCGTCACCACCAGCGTGTGCTCGAACTGGGCGGTCCGCTTGCGGTCCTTCGTGACGACCGTCCAGCCGTCGTCCCACATGTCGTACTCGTGTGTCCCGAGGGTCAGCATCGGCTCGATCGTGAACGTCATGCCGGGCTGGATGACGGTCGTCGCGTGCGGGCTGTCGTAGTGCGGGATGATCAGGCCGGAGTGGAAGGACGAGTTGATGCCGTGGCCGGTGAAGTCGCGGACCACCCCGTAGCCGAACCGCTTGGCGTACGACTCGATGACCCGGCCGATGATGTTGATCTGGCGGCCCGGCTTGACCGCCTTGATCGCGCGGTTCAACGACTCCCGGGTCCGCTCCACCAGCAGCCGCGACTCCTCGTCGACGTCCCCGACCAGGTAGGTCGCGTTGTTGTCGCCGTGCACACCGCCGATGTACGCCGTCACGTCGAGGTTGACGATGTCGCCGTCGCGCAGCACCGTCGAGTCCGGAATGCCGTGACAGATCACCTCGTTGACCGAGGTGCACAGGGACTTGGGGAAGCCGCGGTAGCCGAGCGTCGACGGGTAGGCGCCGTGGTCGCACATGTAGTCGTGCGCCACCTTGTCCAGTTCGTCGGTGGTGACACCCGGCGCGATGAGCTTCGCCGCTTCCTCCATCGCCTGCGCGGCGATCCGGCCGGCGACCCGCATCGCCTCGATCGTCTCGGGCGTCTGCACCTCCGGCCCGGTGTACGGCGTCGGAGCGGGCTTGCCGACGTACTCGGGACGGCGGATGTTTCCGGGTACGGAACGGGTGGGGGACAGTTCCCCTGGTACGAGCAGCGACTGGCCAGACATGCCAGTGAGTCTAACGAGCGGGCGTGCGGGAACATGTTCGTGGCGAGAGGAGCAGGTCATGCCCTTGTTCAAGAAGCGCACGGTCGGCAAGCCGGGCGAGTGGTACTACTGCCTGGAGCACAAGAAGGTCGAGGAGGGGCCGGAGTGCCCCGCCAAGGACCGATTCGGGCCGTACGCCTCCCGTCAGGAGGCCGAGCACGCGATGCAGACGGCGCGCGAGCGCAACCTCGAGTGGGAGAACGACCCCAAGTGGCACGACGCCCCTGCCGGAACCCCTGACGACGACTGATCAGGCCTGCGCCGCAGCCTGAGCCGGTGCGGCTGCCGTCCGCTGGTCGCGCAGCCGCAGCGCGTGCTCGTTCGTACGCACGTCGTATGTCATCAGCTTCGGCAGGCACAGGGCGAGCAGCCCCACCGCGCCCGCGCACAGCAGCCCGCCCGACCAGACGGACGTCCGCACGCCCCACCACGCGGCGAAACCGCCGGAGCGGACCTGGCCGACGGTCGGCCCGACCGAGTACGACAGCAGCTCGATCCCGGCGAGCCGGCCGCGCAGCTCGTCCGGGATCGTCTGGTTCCACATGGCCCCGCGGAAGATCCCGCTGACCATGTCGCAGCCGCCGGCCACGGTCAGGAACAGCAGCACCAGCCATACGTTGCCGACGACGCCGGCGGCCGCGATCGCCAGGCCCCACAGCGCGGCCGACAGCACCACCATCCGCCCGTGCCGGTGCACCCGTGACGTCCAGCCGCCGGTCAGCCCCACCAGCATCGACCCGAACGGGACCGCCGCGTACATCAGGCCGAGCGCCCAGTTCGCGTCCAACTCGTCGGCGAGGAAGGGCAGTACGGCGAGGGGCATCGCGAGGAACATCGCGGCGAGGTCGACGGCGTAGGTGCCGAGGAGTTCCTTGCGGCTCCAGGCGTAGCGGGCGCCCTCCGCGATCGCCCTGAGCGACGGCTTCGCGGCCTCGTGGGCGGCGGGGGAGGCGGCGATGCGGACGATGAGGACCACGGAGACGACGAAGGTCGCGAGGTCCGCGCCGTACGCCCAGCCGAGCCCGGCGTACGCCACGACCACGCCCGCCAGGGCCGGGCCGGCGACGCCGCCGACCGTCCAGCGCAGGGAGTTCAGGGCCGAGGCGGCGGGCATGTGCTCGTGGGCCACGATGCGGGGCCAGAGCGAGTCGATGGCAGGTCGCTGTACGGAGACGAGGGCGGAGGACAGGGCGGCGACGACGTAGAGCGGCCAGACGGCGGGGTGCGGGAGCAGGGCGTTGGCGAGCAGCGCCGCGCTGAGCAGGCCCTGGCCGGCCTCGGCCCACACGATCAGCTTCCGCTTGTCGAGGGCGTCGGCGAGGGCGCCTCCGTACAGGCCGAACACGAGCAGCGGCAGCAGCTCTACGGCTCCGATCGCGCCGACCGCTGCCGCGGACCCGGTGAGCTCCTTGAGTTGCACCGGCAGTGCGACGAACGTCAGGAAGCTCCCGAAGTTCGAGATCGTTCCCGAGACCCACAGCCGCCGGAAGTCGCGGGAGTTCCGCCAGGGGGTGAGGTCGGGGAGGAGCGCGCGCAGGCCGTCGGTGGTCACGAAGGGCCATGCTCGGCGGGGCCGCCACCCCAGGCAACCGCTTTTCGCCCCCGCCGCCCCTACCCGTCCCGTCCCTGGGGGCTGCGCCCCCAGACCCCCGCTTTCGGCCTGAACGGCCTCGTCCTCAAACGCCGGACGGGCTGAAATCAGCCCCTCCGGCGTTTGAGGAGCGGGGGTTCGGGGGCTGGCCCCCGGGTCGGGACGGGAAGGGGCGGCGGGGGCGAAATCCTCGGGCGCGGTCACCAGCGGGCCGGTGGCGGAGCCGTCAGTTGTTCCGCCAAGCGGTACAGGCGGTCCCGAAGGCGGCGGTTGCCCCGCGGCGCCGGCAGCGCGTTCTCACCGGCCGCCGCACTCACCAGGTGCTGCACCGTGTCCAGGTCCAGCTCGGAACCCTCCGGCACAGCCAGCGACTCGTGAGCCAGAGAGGCAAGTTCACCCTCCCCCGCCCCGAGCGCCAACACCGTCGCCCCGGCCCGCCGCACGTCAGACACCCGCTCCAGCAGCGAACCCTCCGGCCCGGCGGCCGAAACCACCAGCAGCGTCTCCCCCCGCCGAGCAGCCGCCAACCGACCGAGCCCCACCGCCAGATGCGCCGGATCCGACGGACGCGCCCGGTGCCGTACGAGCGTCGGCGTCAGCTCAGGCGTCCCCGACCACGCGGCCTCGTCCACCAGATGCGCCGCCAGATGCCACGGCTCGTACTCCTCGGTGCCCACCAGCAGCAGCCCCCCGCCGTGCGACACCACCGACCCGCGCAGCACCCCCGCGAACCGCCGCGCGGCCCCCAGCCACTCGGTCCCGGCCAGCACTTCACGCAGCAACGCGACACGTACGGCGTCCATGCCTGCGCATCCTGCACCAGTCGGCGACCCGTGACCGGGCGTTCACCCCGAATTCGCCCGACCTGGCGACAGGGCGCCGACGCCCGCGTCTCGACGAGTGCGACGGCTGCCCGTGACGCGGCTCACCTGACCGGCAGGGCCGGTCGGGGCGGACGTAAAGTCGGCCCATGACCTCTACCGACAGTGCTGCACAGACTCCCGCGAAGGCCCCCGCCAAGGACCCCTGGGACCTGCCCGACGTCTCCGGGCTCGTCGTCGGCGTCCTCGGCGGGACCGGGCCGCAGGGCAAGGGCCTCGCCTACCGGCTGGCCAGGGCCGGCCAGAAGGTGATCATCGGCTCGCGTGCGTCGGAGCGTGCGCAGGCCGCTGCCGACGAGCTCGGGCACGGCGTCGAGGGCGCGGACAACGCCGAGACCGCGCGGCGCAGCGACATCGTGATCGTCGCCGTGCCCTGGGACGGCCACGGCAAGACCCTGGAGTCGCTGCGCGAGGAACTGGCCGGCAAGCTCGTCGTCGACTGCGTCAACCCGCTCGGCTTCGACAAGAAGGGCGCCTACGCGATCAAGCCGGAGGAGGGCAGCGCGGCCGAACAGGCCGCCGCCCTGCTGCCGGACTCCCGGGTCACCGCCGCCTTCCACCACCTGTCGGCGGTCCTCCTCCAGGACCCCGAGATCGCCGAGATCGACACCGATGTGATGGTGCTGGGGGAGGAGCGGGCCGACGTCGAGATCGTGCAGGCGCTGGCCGGACGCATCCCGGGCATGCGCGGCATCTTCGCCGGCCGGCTGCGCAACGCCCACCAGGTCGAGTCGTTGGTCGCCAACCTGATCTCCGTGAACCGCCGCTACAAGGCGCACGCCGGGCTCCGCGTCACGGACGTATGAGGCGATGGGGGACACTGGACGCCGTAACGGTGTCCCCCCAGCCCGCCCACAGGAGTCGAACGACATGCCCCGCCTTGGCCTCTATGCCCTGATCGTCTTTGTGCTCGCCGTGGCCGCGGCCGTGGTCTCCTTCGCGCAGGGCAGCTGGCTGGGGATCGTGTGGATCCTGCTCGCGGGGCTGTCCAGCAACATGTGCTGGTACTACTGGAAGCGGGGCCGGGCCGGGCGCCGGTCCTCCGTCACTGGCTGACCGAGCAGAACTCGTTCGTGCCCTGCCAGAAGCGGTAGAGCTCCTGGCCGCAGTACGTGCCGAAGTCGCTGATCCCGAGGCTGCGCAGGATCGAGTCGATCACGTCGAAGAACGCGGTGTTGATCGACGGCACCCACAGCAGCGCGAACACGAACAGCAGGCCGAACGGCGCGAAGGGCTCCACCTGCCGCTTGATCTTGTACGACAGCCAGGGTTCGATGACGCCGTAGCCGTCCAGGCCGGGCACCGGCAGGAAGTTCAGGATGGCGGCCGTGACCTGGAGCAGGGCGAGGAAGGCCAGCGCGAACTGGAAGTCGCGCGGCACGCCGTCCAGCGCGTGCAGCCAGAACGGAGCGGTGCACACGGCCGCGAACAGGACGTTCGTCAGCGGTCCTGCCGCCGAGATGAGGCTGTGCCGCCAGCGGCCGCGGATGCGGTTGCGCTCAATGAAGACGGCACCACCGGGCAGACCGATCCCGCCCATGATCACAAAGAGGACCGGGAGCACGATGCTCAGCAGCGCATGCGTGTACTTCATCGGGTTCAGCGTGAGATAGCCTTTCGCGCCGACCGAGATGTCACCGCTGTGCAGGGCGGTACGCGCGTGTGCGTACTCGTGCAGACACAGGGAGACGATCCAGGCCGCCGTCACGAACAGGAACACGGCCACGCCCGGCTGCTCGGCGAACCCGGTCCAGGTGGCCCAGCCCGTGACCGCCGTGACGGCCGCGATCCCCACGAAGACGGGGCTGATCCGGCGGTCGCTGCGGCTGGTGGTGGCGGTGGTCATGGGACTCCCTGGACTGTGCGTGCACGCGGTGGGACTGCCCGACGGTACCGGGCGTAGGTGAAAACGTCTCGCGGTGGGCCGGGGGTTCCGTGGAAGGGTGGGGACATGGGGGGATCGGCATGTGTTCTGCGCGGGTCGGCAGAGAGCACGGTTGCGCTGCCCCCGTGACCGCGCCGCCCACCCGAACCGCATGACCGCCCCCGACGTCAACGGAGACAATGGACCCCGTGCGCTATCGCATCCTCGGCACCACTCAGGCGCTCCGCCCCGACGGCACCCTTGTCCCGGTCGGCGGAGCGCGGCTGCGTGCTCTGTTGACCGTGCTGGCCCTGCGCACCGGGCGTACCGTGCCGGCGGGCGTCCTGGTCGACGAGGTGTGGGGCGGTGCCCCGCCCGCCGACGCGACGGGTGCGCTGCAGGCGCTGGTCGGCCGGCTGCGGCGGGCGCTCGGCGCGGACGCCGTCGCCTCCGCGGAGGGCGGCTACCGGCTCGCCGCCCGGCCCGACGACATCGACCTGCACCGTTTCGAGCGGCTGACCGGCGAGGGCACCCGTGCGCTCGCCGACGGCGACCCCGCCAAGGCGGCCGTGGTCCTTGACGACGCCCTCGGCCTGTGGCGCGGGCCCGCCCTGGCCGACCTCCCCGACCGCACCGCCGAGGCGGCCCGCTGGGACACCCGCCGCCTCGATGCCCTACGCACCCGCCACACCGCCGCCCTCGCCCTCGGCCACGCCGAGCAGTCCCTGCCCGAACTGACCGCGCTGTGCGACACCCACCCCCTCGACGAACCCCTCCAGGCCCTGCGCCTGCGCGCCTTGCGCGACGCGGGCCGCACTGCGGAGGCCCTGGCCGCCTTCGAGGACGTACGACGCCTCCTGGCAGACCGCTTGGGAGCGGACCCGGGCAGCGAACTGAGGGCGCTGTACGGGGAGTTGCTGCGGCCGGATGAGCGGGAGCGCGGGCCTGGTGCCGACGCTGCGTCGGGTGGACCCGGGCGGAACTCCGGCAAGGAGTCGGGGGCGCGGGAGCCTGGTGGCGCCGGTGCCGGTGCCTCGTGGGGCGGCCCCGGGCGGAATGCCGGTGGGGGGTCGCAGGAGTGGCCGTCAGCGGAGGATCCGGACCCGTGGGCGCGCGGCCGCGCAACCGGCGCTCCGGCGGGTGGTCCCGGGCGGGAGGTCGGTGAGGGGCCAGGGGAGTGGTCGCGGTCGGAGGCACCGTATACGCGGGTGCGTGGCCGCGGTGCCGGTGCGTCGTCCGGTGGTGTGGGGCGGGACGGCGGTGAGCGGTCGCAGGAGGGGGATTCCCGGGCGCGGGGGTTTGGTGCCGACGCTGGATCCGGTGGTTCCGGGCGAGAGGTCGGTGAGGGGCCAGGGGAGTGGTCGCGGTCGGAGGCGCCGGAGGCGCGGGTGCGCGGGCATGGTGTCGGCGCACCGGCTGGTTCCGGGCGGGACGGTCGTGAGCGGTCGGAAGAGCGGGACGCGCGGGGGCGCGGGAGTGTCACCGGCGACCGGTCGGACGGCCACGGGGGGAACAGCGGTGGGCCGGCGGCCGGTTGGCCGGGTGCTGTCGGCGGAGGTCCGGAGGGTGCGGGGGCCGGGCCCGCGGTCGGCGGTCTCCTGGGGCAAGGGCCCGTCGCCCACGGGGCGGCGGCTGCCGCCCCCGCAGCCGATGCCCCCCGGCCCCCCGGCAACCTCCGCGCCCGCCTCACCTCCTTCGTCGGCCGGGAGGCCGACATCGAGGCCATCCGGGGCGACCTCGCGGCGGCCCGGCTCGTCACGTTGCTCGGGCCCGGTGGGGCGGGCAAGACGCGGCTGTCGCAGGAGGCCGCCGAGGCCGTGCGGTATGCGGCGCGGGACGGGGTGTGGCTGGCCGAGCTGGCGCCCGTCGACGACCCGGACGCCGTACCGGAGGCCGTGCTGACCGCCGTCGGCGCCCGCGAGACCGTGCTGTACGGCGCCGGTGCCGAGGCGATGCGGGCAGCAGGGGCCGAGCGGCATGACGACCCCGTCGAGCGGCTCGCCGAGCACTGTGGCCGGCGGAGCATGCTGATCGTCCTCGACAACTGCGAGCATGTCGTCGAGGCCGCCGCCCGGCTGGTGGAGGAGCTGCTCCAACGGTGCCCGCAGCTGACGGTGCTCGCCACCAGCCGTGAACCCCTGGGCGTACCGGGGGAGTTGCTGCGGCCCGTGGAGCCGTTGCCCGAGCCGGTCGCGCTGCGGCTGCTCGCCGACCGGGGCGCGGCCGCCAGGCCCGGCTTCCGCGTCGACGAGGACCCGGAGGCATGCGCCGAGATCTGCCGGCGGCTCGACGGGCTGCCCCTGGCCATCGAGCTGGCCGCCGCCCGGCTCCGCATGTTGACGCCACGTCAGATCGCCGACCGGCTCGACGACCGCTTCCGGCTGCTCACCTCCGGCAGCCGCACCGTCCTGCCCCGCCAGCAGACCCTGCGGGCGGTCGTCGACTGGTCCTGGGACCTGCTCGACGAGGAGGAGAAGGAGGTGCTGCGGCGGCTCTCCGTCTTCGCGGGCGGCTGCGATCTCGCCGCCGCCGAGGCCGTCTGCGGACCCGCGGCGCTGGGAGCCCTCGGGTCGCTCGTCGACAAGTCCCTCGTCGTGGCCGCCCCTTCGGGTGACGGAGGCATGCGCTACCGGCTCCTTGAGACCGTCGCCGAGTACGCCGGCGAGCGCCTGGACGAGGCCGGGCGGCGCCCGGAGACCGAGCGCGCGCATCTGACGTACTATCGCGAACTCGCCCGCACCACCGACCCGTTGCTGCGCGGCCCCGGCCAGCTCGCCGCCATCCAGTTGCTGGAGCGCGAGTACGAGAACCTGCGCACCGCCCTGCGCCACGCCGTCACCGAGCGCGACGAACAGGAAGCCCTCTGCCTCATCCTGTCGCTGTCCTGGTACTGGCAGATGCGTGACGCCCGCATCGAGGCCCGCAACTGGTGCGCCGAGGTCATGGCACTCGGCCCCGACCCCTTCACCGCCCCCGCCCAGCCCGCCGAACCGGTCTGGGAGCGCTGCACCGACGTCCCGCCCCCGCTGTCGGGCGAACTCCTCGCCGAGGCCCGGCGTGGCGTCCACCTCGCCCATCTCGCCTGCATGGACACCGAGTTGGAGGCCTGGGAGTCACCGCAGGCGAAGGAGAAGCTGCGCACCATAACCGAGGTCTACCGGCCCGGCCTCCCACAGAACTGCCGTACCCCCGGCATCCTCTGGTTCTACGCCGTGATGCTGACCGGCAACGTGGAGCGGCTGCCGGGCATCCTCGACGCGAGCGTCGACACCTGCCGCGCCACCCCTGGCATGGAGTGGGAACTCGCCGCCACCCTGCAGATGCGCGCCAACCTCCTCGCCAACCGCAGCGACTGGGTGGGTAACGCGCGGCGCGACGCCGACGAGTCGCTGGAGATCTACCGCCGGATCGGTGACCTGTGGGGCACCGCGGAGGCGTTGTCCGCTCGTGGCGAGGCGCATGAACGCATCGGTGAGTACGCGGCGGCCGCCGCCGACTACGAGGCGGCGATGGAACAGGCCGAACGCCTCGGCGCCCGCGCCCAGATGGCCGTGCTGGGCGCCCGGCTCGGCAGCGCGCTGCTGGAGGCGGGCGACATGGAGCGGGGCGAACAACTGCTGCGCGAGGTGATCGAACGCAAGGACGGCGCGGTCAACGAGGCCATGCCCGCCGCCCGGATGTTCCTCGCCGGGCGGCTCGCCATGACCGGCCGGATGCCGGAGGCGCGCGAGCAACTGCGGCTGCTGCGTGAGGAGTTCAGGATCGCCCACTTCATCGTCTTCGACGCGTTCATCCTCGGCTCGGAGGCCTTCGTGGAGGCGGTCGACGGCAACTACGAACTCTCCCTGGACAAGGCACGGGAGGCACTGCAACGGGCCCGCGACCCGCTGTCCGAGGCCATCGCCCCGCACATGCACCCCCTGCACCTGGCCCTCGCCGCGATCGGCCTCGCGGGTGTCGACGGCGGCAGCCGAGCCCGGGACGCCGCCCGCTGCGTCGGGGCCGCACGGACACTGCTGCCGGCCGGCCATGTCGCCACCTCCATGGAGCGCGAGGTGTACGCCCGAGCCGAACGGATCGCCCGCGCGGCCCTCGGCGACGAGGCCTACGAGGCCGCCCACGCGGAGGGCGGCGGCCTCTCCGCGGAGGAGGCCGCCGCCCTGGTCTGACGCGGACCGAGGTGCCGTGAGGCCGACGTCAGCTCTTGGTGCGGAACTTGTGGATCGCGTACGGCGCCGCCACCGCGGTGATCGCCACGGACCAGCCGAGCGTCACCCACAGGTCGTGCGCGACCGGGCCGCCCACCATCAGTCCGCGCGCCGCGTCGGCGAGCGTGGACAGCGGGTTGTAGTCGGTGAAGGCCCGCAGCCAGCCCGGCATCGTCTTCGTCGGCGCGAAGATCGACGAGCCGAACTGCAGCGGGAAGAGCACCAGGAACCCCATCGCCTGCACGGACTGCGCGTTCTTCAGGATCACGCCCAGGGTGAGGAACACCCACATGATCGACGAGGCGAACACCGTGGCGAGTCCGACGGCCGCGAACAGCCCGACCCAGTTGTTGATGTCGAACCCGACCAGCACGGCCACGATCATCAGCACGGTCGTGGCGAACAGCATCCGCGCCACCTCGACCGCGATCTTCGCGAACAGCACCGAGCCGCGCCCGATCGGCAGGGACCGGAAGCGGTCCATGACACCGGAGTTGAAGTCCTGGCTGAAGCCGGTGCCGACGCCCTGGGACAGCGACATGCTCATCATCGCGATCATGCCGGGGATGACGTACTGCACGTACCCGTGCTGACCGCCGCCCAGCGCCTGCCCGATCGAGCCACCGAAGACGTACACGAACAGCAGGGTGAAGATGACCGGCATCAGCAGCGCGTCGAACATCGACTCGGGGTCCTGCTTGATCCACAGCAGGTTCCGGCGGATCAGGGCGCCGGTGTGGCGCAGATGGCCGCGCAGCGGGATGTGCGCATCGGTGGCCGGAGCGGTGGCGGTTGCCGCGCTCATACGGCGACCTCCTCGAGGGTGTCGGTGGGTACGGCGTCCTGCGGGGCACTGGCGCGGTGGCCGGTGAGGGACAGGAACACCTCGTCCAGGCTGGGCAGTTCGGTGGTGATGGAGCTGATCGTGATGCCCTCCGCGAGGACCACGCCGGCCACCGCGGTCAGCTGTTCGTCGCTGAGGATCGGGACGAGCACCGAACCGCTCTCGGTGTCGACGGTCGTGGTGGCGAGCCCGGTGATGCCGAGGCCGTCGAGGGTGGCGGCGAGCGGCCGCAGCTGCTGCGGATCGGCGGGCCGCACCCGCAGCGTCCGTCCGCCCACCTTGGCCTTCAGCTCGTCGATCGCACCGCCCGCGATGACCTTGCCGCGGTCCACGACGGTCAGCTCGGTGGCGAGCTGCTCGGCCTCCTCCATGTACTGGGTGGTGAGCAGCACGGTCACGCCCTCGCCGACCATGGTCTTGACCTCGTCCCACACCTCGTTGCGGGTGCGCGGGTCGAGCCCGGTGGTCGGCTCGTCGAGGAACAGCACCTCGGGCCGCCCGATCATCGAGGCCGCGAGGTCGAGGCGCCGCCGCATACCGCCGGAGTAGGTGCTCGCGGGCCGCCTGGCGGCCTCGGTCAGCGAGAACCGCTCCAGCAGCTCGTCAGCACGCGCACGTGCCTCCTTGCGGGGCAGGTCGAGCAGCCGCCCGATCATGTAGAGGTTCTCCCAGCCGGGCAGCTTCTCGTCGACCGAGGCGTACTGTCCGGTCAGGCCTATCACCCGGCGCAGCTGCCGGGGCTGGCGCAGCACGTCGTATCCGGCGACGGTCGCCTGCCCCGAGGTGGGGGCGAGCAGGGTGGAGAGGATCCGCACGAGGGTGGTCTTGCCGGCGCCGTTCGGCCCGAGCACACCCATCACGGTGCCCTCGCGTACATCCAGGTCCACGCCGTCCAGCGCCTTGGTCTCGCCGTAGTGCTTGACCAGCCCCCGCACGGTGACGGCGGCGTTTCCGCCGCTGGGGTTGTTGTCGATTCGCGTCATGACAACGAAGGTGACAGGGCCGACCGACAAACGACCGACAGGTCACCGACACGACCTCGTCGGCACCTACAGACCGCCGACACTCCAGCCCACCCGGCACCTTTCAGCCCGTCCGGCGTTTGAGGACGAGGCCGTTCAGGCCGAAAGCGGGGGTCTGGGGGCGCAGCCCCCGGGGACGGGACGGGTAGGGGCGGCGGGGGCGAGAAAAAAACGGCAGCCCGTCGACGGGGGAAGATCGACGGGCTGCCTCTGTGCCGCTGTGGCTCTAGTGGACGGAGTTCTCCTCCGACGGGAACACCCCGCCGACCACGTCCTCCGCGAACTCCTTCACCGCGTTCCCCATGACCTCACGCAGGTCGGCGTACTTCTTGACGAACTTCGGCACCCGACCGGAGGTCAGCCCCAGCATGTCCGTCCACACCAGCACCTGCGCATCCGTCTCGGGCCCGGCCCCGATCCCGACCGTCGGAATGTGCAGCACCCGCGTCACCTCGGCCGCCAGCTCCGCCGGCACCAGCTCCAGCACCACCGCGAACGCACCCGCGTCCTGCACGGCCTTCGCGTCCCGCAGCAGCTGCTGCGCCGCCTCCTCGCCGCGCCCCTGCACCCGGTAGCCCATCGCGTTCACGGACTGCGGGGTCAGCCCGATGTGGGCCATGACCGGGATACCGGACTCGACCAGCAGCCGGATCTGTTCGTGCGACCGCTCCCCGCCCTCCAGCTTCACGGCACCCACCCCGGCGTCCTTGACCAGCCGGGTCGCCGAGCGCAGCGCCTGCACCGGACCCTCCTGGTAGGAGCCGAAGGGGAGGTCGCCGACGATCAGGGCGCGCTGCGTACCGCGTACGACCGCGGCCGACAGCATGGTCATCTCGTCCATGGTGACGGGCACGGTCGTCTCGTACCCGAGGTGGCAGTTGCCCGCCGAGTCGCCGACGAGGATCACCGGAATGCCGGCCTCGTCGAAGACGGACGCGGTCATCGCGTCGTAGGCGGTGAGCATGGGCCACTTCTCGCCGCGTTCCTTGGCGAGGGCGATGTCGCGAACGGTGATACGGCGTGTGCCCTTGCCCCCGTACAGCGCCTTACTGCCGTCGGAAGGCCTGTTCTGGACAGTCTGGGCAGCCGAAAGCTGCGTCATTGCAACGGCTCCTTCAGTCATCTCGAGGCGCCCTGACGGCGTCCCCGGATCACCCCCATGGTGGCACTTCGTGCCAGCCAGGGCCAGAGGGAACTCCGTCACGTCACGTGGGCACGGAGGCACGGATGCCGCACGCGGGGGCGGGCGTAAGGTCCAGGTAAAAGATTTACGATACGGCACCGTCTCGTATCGGAATTCGCCTAGCCTGGACGGCATGACGACTCCACCCGTTCCCGCACCCCGGATACCCGAGGCGGTGCACCGGCGCCGCTGGGCCATCCTCGGCGTCCTGATGCTCAGCCTGCTGATCGTCGTGCTCGACAACTCGATCCTGAACGTCGCCATCAAGACGATCTCCACCCCGGCCCCGACCGGGCTGGGCGCCACGCAGAGCGAGCTGGAGTGGGCGATCAACGCCTACACGCTCGTCTTCGCGGGGCTGCTGTTCACCTCGGGCCTCATCGGTGACCGGGTGGGCCGCAAGAAGGTGCTGCTCGGCGGTCTCGTCGTGTTCGGCGTCGGCTCCGCGCTCGCCGCCGAGTCCGGCTCGCCCGGCCAGCTGATCGCCTACCGCGCCCTGATGGCCCTCGGCGCGGCCTTCGTCATGCCGGCCACCCTCGCCGTCCTCATGAACGTCTTCGAGCGCGAGGAGCAGCCCAAGGCCATCGGGATCTGGGCCGGCGGCGTCGGCCTCGCCATCGCCATCGGCCCGATCACCGGCGGTGTGCTCCTCGACCACTTCTGGTGGGGCTCGGTCTTCCTGATCAACGTGCCGATCGTGCTCCTCGCGCTCGCCCTGATGATCTGGCTCGTCCCCGACTCCCGCGACCCGCGCCCCGGCCGGCTCGACCCCATCGGCGTCGTGCTGTCCGTCGTGGGCCTGGTCCTGCTCGTCTACGGCATCATCAAGGGCGGCCAGCTCGCCGACTTCACGGACGCCCAGGTGCTGTCGACCATCGCCGCCGGTCTCGCCGTACTCACCGCGTTCGTCGTCTTCGAGAAGCGCAGCGACCACCCCTCGCTCGACGTGACGTACTTCAAGAACAAGGTGTTCTCGGCCGCCATGGCCGCCATCGCGCTGGTCTTCTTCGCGCTGATGGGCGTCACGTTCTTCGCCGTGTTCTACACCCAGAGCGTGCGCGGCTACTCGCCGCTCCAGTCCGGTCTGCTGATGCTGCCGCTGGCCGCCGCGCAGATGATCTTCGCGCCGCGGGCCCGGCTGATCGTCGACCGGTTCGGCTACAAGGTCACCACCGGGGTCGGACTGCTGCTGCTCGCCGGGATGCTCGCCGCGTTCGCGGGCTTCGAGGCGGACACCCCGATCTGGGTCCTGGAGGTCGTGTTCTTCCTCATGGGCACCGGCATGGCCCACGTCATGACCCCGACCAGCGTCGTCATCATGCAGTCCCTGCCGCGCGAGAAGGCCGGCTCCGCGTCCGCGCTGAGCAACACCTTCCGCCAGGTCGGCGGTGCCCTCGGCATCGCGGTCCTCGGCTCGGTGCTGTCGACGGCGTACCGCACCGGCATCGAGGGCAAGCTCGGGCACCTTCCGGCCGGGCTGCGGGAGACGGCCGGCGAGTCCATCGAGGCCACCCTGGGCGTCGCGGCGAAGCTCGGCCCGCAGGGCAGGGCCCTGGTCGCCCCGGCCAACGACGCCTTCCTGCACGCCATGCACGTCACCGCGCTGTGCGGCACGGTCGTCGCGATCCTCGGCGCGCTCGTGGCCTTCGTGTTCCTGCCCGGGAAGCCGTCGGCCCGTCAGGAAGGCGAGGAGGAGCAGCAGTTGGTGGCAGCGGCGGACTAGCGTCTTCCACCGCACTGGGGGGCAACGGGGAGAATTGCTCCAGCTCAACGAAGGGACGCAGAAGTGAGCCTCGCCGACAGTCCGGCCCCTCCCGGGGTGCCCGCACGGGGACGCCCCCGCAGCGAGGCGGTCGAACGCGCCGTCATAGAGGGCGTGCTGAAGCTCCTGGAGGACGGCGTTCCGCTCGCCGAACTCTCCATCGAGCGCATCGCCCGCACGGCGGGCGTCGGCAAGGCCACCATCTACCGGCGCTGGACCGGCAAGGAGGAGCTCTTCGTCGACGTCGTACGCGCCGCCGAGCCCCCGGACCCCGAACTCCCCGGCACGTCGATGCGCGACGACCTGGTGGCCCTCCTGGAGCACTTGCGGCAGCGCGGCGTCATGACCCGCACCTCGGTGCTCCTGCACAACGTGTTCGCCCAGATGAAGAGCAGCCCGAAGGTCTGGGCCGCCTACCACGCCTCCGTCGTCCGGCCGCGGCGCATACAGCAGATCGAGATCCTGCGCCGCGGTCAGGAGAACGGCGAACTCCGCGAGGACGTCGACATCGAGCTGGTGAACGACCTGTTCGTCGGCCCGATGCTGGTGCGCACCGTCATGCGTCCTGAGGTGGACGCGGAGATCGATCTCTCCGAGGGCCTGTCGGAACGGATCGTGGACACGCTCCTCGAAGGGCTACGACCCGTCAAATCCTCAACCACCTAGCCCGAATGTGCGCGTTGCGTCACAGAGGGCGCTTTCCGGGGCGGCGGACGGAACTCCCCGCACCGGGTTCACCGTCCTCGTGCCCGTACGGCCGTCATGCGACGGCAGGGACGGGCTCGGTCATCCCCTAGGGTTTCAGATACGGGGGACGGACGGGTTGCACGGCAGGCAGTGAGGCGACGCGGTATGGCGCAGCAGGCGTATGTGACGGAGACGGACAACGGCGGCTCGGGGCCCGAGCACCGGGGAGACCGGTTCCGGCGCCTGCTCAACCGCCTGGTCTCCGGATGGCGGGGCGACCCGAGAATCTGGCGCCGTGGCATCGTTGTCGCCGCGCTCGCGGTGGCCCTCGCCCTGGTGATGCTGCTGCACGCACGCATCCCCAACCGCATCGGCAACCTGGGCAGCCTCACCGAAACCTTCCTGCCCTGGCTGGGTCTCCTGGTCCCGCTGCTGCTCCTGCTCGCGCTGGTGCGCAGGTCGGCGACCGCACTGATCGCGGTGGTGCTGCCCGCGGCCGTATGGCTGAATCTCTTCGGCGGGCTGCTGACGGACAAGACCGTCGGCGGCGGCGACCTGACCGTCGCCACGCACAACGTCAACGCCGACAACCCCGACCCCTCGGGCACGGCCCGTGAAGTGGCCGCGTCCGGCGCGGACGTACTGGCCCTGGAGGAGCTGAACGCCTCGGCGGTGCCGGTGTACGAGAAGGCGCTGGCGTCGACGTACAAGTACCACTCGGTGCAGGGCACCGTCGGACTGTGGAGCAAGTACCCCATGACCGGGGTCAGGGCCGTCGACATCAAGCTGGGCTGGACGCGCGCCATGCGTGCCACCGTGACCACGCCCGAGGGGCAGGTCGCGTTCTACGTCGCCCACCTGCCGTCCGTGCGGGTGAAACTGGAGGCCGGGTTCACGGCCCGGCAGCGCGACAAGAGCGCCAACGCGCTGGGTGAGGCCATCGCCCAGGAGCCGCTGAAGCGGAAGGTGCTGCTCGGCGACCTGAACGGCACGATGAACGACCGCTCCCTCAACGGCGTGACCGCCCAGATGCGCTCCACCCAGGGCGCGGCGGGCAGCGGGTTCGGGTTCAGCTGGCCGGCCTCGTTCCCGATGGCGCGGATCGACCAGATCATGGTCCAGGGCATCGAGCCGGTGACCTCGTGGACGCTGCCCAGGACCGGGAGCGACCACCTCCCGATCGCGGCCCGTGTGAGCCTCGCCACCGGCTCGTAACCTCCCGGAATACTGGGCCCGAGAGACTTTGTTCCGTAACTGAACTTAAACTTGGTACGGACTCCGCTCTCCCTTTGACCTTGAAAGGAACAGGCCCCTTCATGCCCCTGGCCCTGCTCGCTCTGGCCGTCGGCGCTTTCGGAATAGGCACCACCGAGTTCGTGATGATGGGCCTGCTGCCCGACGTCGCGGACGACCTGCACATCTCCGTCCCCACCGCCGGGCACCTGGTCTCGGCGTACGCGCTGGGCGTCGTCATCGGCGCCCCGCTGCTGGCCGCGGTCACCGCGCGGATGTCCCGCCGCACGGTGCTGATCGGCCTGATGGCCCTGTTCGTGGCGGGCAACGCGCTGTCGGCGTTCGCCCCCGGCTACGACTCGCTCCTGGCCGCCCGCTTCCTGAGCGGTCTGCCGCACGGCGCCTTCTTCGGCGTCGGCGCGGTCGTCGCCACGAACCTGGTCGCCCCCGAACGCAAGGCCCGCTCCGTCTCGCTGATGTTCCTCGGCCTGACGGTCGCCAACGTCGCGGGCGTGCCGGTCGCCACGCTGATGGGCCAGCACCTGGGCTGGCGGGCCACGTTCCTCGGCGTCAGCACGATCGGCCTCGCGGCGATCGCCTCCCTGGGGGCGCTGATCCCGCACGACCACACCCACGCGGCCCCGGCGACGGGCCTGCGCGGCGAACTGGCGGCCCTGCGCTCCGTGCCGGTCTGGCTGGCGCTCGGCACGACGGTCGCCGGCTTCGCCGCACTCTTCGCCGCGTACAGCTACATCACGCCGATGCTGACGGACTCCGCCGGGTACGGCGAGTCCAGCGTGACACTGCTGCTGGCGCTGTTCGGCGTCGGCGCGACGGTGGGCAACCTGGCGGGCGGCCGCCTGGCGGACCACTCGCTGCGGGGGACGCTGTTCGGCGGCCTGGTCTCCCTGGCGGGCGTCCTGGCCCTGTTCCCGCTGTTGATGTCGACGCAGTGGACGGCGCCCCTGGCGGTGGTCCTGCTGGGCGCGGCGGCCTTCATCACCGGGTCGCCGCTCCAGCTGATGGTGATGGAGAAGGCGTCGGCGGCTCCGTCGCTGGCGTCCTCGGCGAACCAGGCGGCGTTCAATCTGGCGAACGCCGGGGGAGCGTGGATCGGGGGGTTGGCGCTGGCGGCGGGCTTCGGGGTTACGTCGCCTGCGGTTGCCGGGGCGGCACTGGCTTCGCTCGGCCTGGCGGTGGCGGGGCTGGCGTACACGGTGGACCGGCGCCGGGTCCCTGTGGCGGGACGTCAGCGCGTGGTTGCCTCCCACGTCCCGCAGGAGGCGGGGGCGCTGCGCCACTGAGGGCGGCGCCCGGCGTAGACGGGTCGCGGCCGATGGTCGGATCTCTTGGACGGCTGGTCGCCGCTCAGTCGCCGTCCTGGATCTCAGTGGCTGGGGCCTGCAGCGCGGTGACCACCCCTGTCCCCCGACCGCTGAGCGAGGCGTCGAAGGTCTCCTGGGCTGGGCGCCTCGCCTCGGCGTACTTCGGCTCAGACATTCGCTACCAGACCAGGTCTGGTGCGATGTGCTCGACCCGGCTCATCACTCACCAATGGGATGCAGAGGCCTCCGGCGTACACACCCAGTGCGAAATCGACCACCGGCGGTCCCGGCGTGCGCAGGCAGAGAGTCACCCCGTGGTCGACGAAGCGCAGGTCCGCCTTGAATAAGTCGATGGAGAAGTCCGCGCCGGTCAGTTCCGGGTGCTCCGGCCGATCAGCGCGGCCTCGATCGCTTCACCGGTCATGTCGATCAGTACGGCTTCTTGTCGCATGTCCGCGGGAAGGTGCGCATGTGCTTCGGAGCCGCAGAAGAACGTCCCCTGGCTCGGATCGAAGATCACCGCTGTCAGCCGTGCCGTGAGTTCCGCCACGATGGCGAACACACCGGGACCGGAGTGCGGACGCTCCACCAGGATGCCGGTCCGGTCGACGAAGATCTCGGCCTCACTGCCGTCCGCGGCCCGGACCCAGTACTGCAGACGTCCGTCGTCCAGCACGGTGAGGTCCGGGTCGCCCACGTCGTAGGGGCTGAGGACGGCTTGGACCACGCGCATGTCCAAGGGGACGGGCTCGTCACTGCCTTCCACGAATTTGTAGATCGAAGGGCTGTAGCTCACACAAAATCGCTTTCGTCACTGAGGTGATAGCCCTGGGGGCCGACTCGGTAGATGACCATGATGCCCTTGATGTCGTTGTCGATCATCGCGTGCTACGTCGCTGGTCTGAGGGTGAAGTGTGCAGAGGCCGAGGGGATCCGCACAGTCGGTGTGCGGACCCCTGTCCAGGTTGGCTCGTGACGGAGGATCAGCCCAGCTTCTGACGGCACTCGGCGAGCGTGAACTCTCCGAAATTATCCGAGACCTTCTCCGTGAGCCCGCCCTCCAGAACCCCGGGGTTCCACGCGTAAACCGGGTACTCGCCTGCCTGGTCCGGCTGCGAGGTATCGAGGACGACAACTTCCCAGACGTCGTCATGCATGACGACCAAGAAGTGGTGCGGCAGTCCCAGTACCTCGCGGTCCTCCACGGTGTACGCAGGAGAGCCCAACAACTTCTCTCCCAGGGGCGGAGTTTTATATACGCCAGGGAACTCGGTGGGGGGAATCTCCCACGTTCCGAACTCTTCGATCAAGCGCCGGTATGAGGGAGGGAAAACAAGACCCATCTCAGCCTCGGCTCTGGCGATCACCTCTGCTGGGCAGCCGTCACCATGTTGCACAATATCCTCGTGGGCACGCAACAGCCTGATCGCCTGTTCGGCTGCCTGTAGACCGCTCGTCATCCGAAATCCTTCGCTCTGTTCTGCCAGTACGCTTTCTGTCACTTCTCGAACTCGGTCCGGTCGATTCCGCTGGGAATCTTGGTGCCCGACTTCCAGTGAAGTTTGCCCTAGTTGTCGAAGTACATGGCAGCCGTCGCCTCGGCGATCGGCCAGGCAGAGTTCGTCGGGAAGTTCCAGCAGCGACTCGTTTGCCTCCCTTGTGCGCCATGTCCTGGCTGCGCATAGCTTCGGCGAGCCTACGGACGCACGCGCCGACCTGGTTGGGCGGCGAGGGTGTTGAGGCGTCATGTTGGGGGAGCCCCCCGTGCACGGGCGGATGCTGCGGCCCCATCGGTGTTCGTCCAGTGGCAGGGGGGCGTCGTCGAGTGGTCCGACTGACAGGTGCCCTGGACGGTGAAGCCCGCCCTCCGGCATTTCACTTTGAAGTCGGGCGGTACGACGCCGAGGTAGCCCAAGCGTCGGCCGATCGGTCTTGGCGTGTCGCCACGGAATGATGAGGCTGACCGACTCTCACAGGCCCGAGTGCCTGGTCGCTGACGACGACAGCTGTGGCAGAGCTGCCGGTCGTCACGGGGCCACCGCCTGCGGTTCGCGCCGGGTGGCTCCTTCGCGGTCTGCTCGAGTCAAGCATCTTCCCTGTCGGCTGCATCGGCGTGAACGTACACATCACCCTCGGCGATGTCGTCGACTTCCTCGGCTCGCACGACGGAGAAGCCGGCCAGCCGCAGGATCCCGATCAATGCCGTCTGCATGAGTAGAACGACCTCGGCGTAGCGCCTCCACTCCGGCGCCGCCGGGTCCTGTTGTTCTGCCACTGCCCGCATTCCGTCCTCTGCCAGTTCTGGGGCGCTCCAGCGGACGTAGAGGCCTCCGGCGTACTCACCCTGGCTGTTGACTTCCACCCAGACGCCGGGCTGTTTCGACGCTCCCGGACGCTCGACATACGCGGGAAGACCGGCCCGGTGGAGTTCTCGGCAGACCCGGTCTGCCAGGCTGTAAGCAGCGGCGATGCGTTCCTCCGAAGCATACGGGTGACCCTCTGCCTTAGCCTGGGCTCGACTCTCGGGGTCTATGTACGTCACTGGGTATCTCCTGGGTGAGGTCATCTCTGATGATACGGCTGTCGGAGGTAACAGTTCCTCCGGTCGGTCATGAACGTAGTTCCCTGGCCGACAGCGATGCGTTTTCGTACGGATAAAGGGGGGCGCCGCCAAGGTTCAGCTCTCCGGCGCCCCCTTCGTGTGTCACTCAGACAGATCTCGTTGATTGGAGCGCGCAAATCTTCCACGCTCGAACGTGTCGAGCATGTACTTGATCATTTGGGCTGAGCCAGGTCCGTCGGGAGTTGAGTAGGTTACGGGGATGCCTTCCATAAGAGGAGAGCACTTGTCCTGGCAGGGGCTGCGTTCGCTGTAGAGTTCGGAGATCTGGTTCTTGTTGAATCCCTTTTCTTCCAGCTTTTGTATGATCAATTCCTCGGAGTGAAGCCCCAGGGGGATATTCGCAAATGTGACGAAGTCGTCCTTTGCGCCGGTGGCCTTAGCCCATCCTGGAACCCTTGCAACGGCGATGTTCCGTCCGAACTTGTACCTGAGTCCGCTAGATACCCGGAACTTATAGGCAACGACGGCCAACTCCGAACCGGCGTACGGGATAATCTTCGCGCACGCGCCGCCTGCAGAGCTTGCGAATGCCGCCTTGCTGCGCTTCGTGCACGTCTCGTAGAACAGTTTGAGGGCCCTGGCGCCGATTCCTTCCTTTGCCAGCGGCGACAGACCGTCCAGGCTGCGTAGTGCCTTGAAGGCGTCGTCGAAGGCAATGCCTGTCCTGGCGGCGGCGTCCAGAGCCTTGGTCGCATCGGCGATCGCGGCTAGAGGCTTCTCAAGCGGGAGGTATACGGCGATGCTCCAGGCGCAGGCGGTCTTGTTGCCGTGCCAGCAGTCCATCAGGTCTTCGGCGAAGAAGGAGAAGAGGATCGCTCCGGGCACATCGCCGAAGAGGCTCTGCCATCCGGCGCGGACGATGTCCTTGCCGGAGAAGTGGTGCTGCCAGTTGTCGATCTTGACGTCCTTCAGCGTCGTCCGCTGAAGGAACTGCCACGCCGACTTCGGGCATCCGTCGGCCGTGGCCTGGGCCTGGTCGTCGGTGCACAGGTAAAAGTCAGCCTCGTAGGTGACGACCAGGTCGTATGTCGCGTTGCAGCCCTGGAAGGCGGCTTCCGGCATGCCCGGGCAGGTGCCGATCTGCTTGGAGCTGACGATCTGGACGGTGGACTCGTCCGGGACGGCGAAGACACCGGGGATTCCGGTAGCGGACCCCTTGGACGCCTCCGTGTTGGCCTCCTCTCTTTCCGTCCTGTCGGCCGCGTCTTGGGCTTCCTTGGCGTATTTGGCGGCTTCCTTGGCGGCCTGTTCGGCTTCGGTGGCGGCTGCGTCGGCGCGGTCGGCTGCTGCGCGGGCGTCTTTGGCGTCCTGTTCGGCCTGGCTGGCTGCGGTGCGGGCGGCTTCGGCGTCGAGTGCGGCGGCGTCGGCTGAGTCGCGGGCGTCCTTGGCGTAGCCCTCGGCGTTGCCGGCGGCGGTGTCGGCTGCTGCCGCGTCGTCGGCGGCCTGTTTGTCGTAGTCGATGGTGCGGGCCAGGGAGGCCTGCGCCGCTGCTGCGGCCGTAGCGGCGTCGGCCGCGTAGCCCAGGGCTTCCTTGGAGTAGGTGCGGGCGTCGGCGGCGTACTGGGCGGCGTTGGCCGCGTGCTGGTAGGCCTCCTTGGCGTCGCCCTTGGCCTGGTCGGCGAGGTTCTTGGCGGCCTGGGCCTCGGCGGCGGCGTTCTTGGCGTGCGCGTCGGCGACGGCCTGCTGCTGGTCGGCGATGGACTTGGATGCCTGTCCGGTCAGGACGACCAGGCCGGCGGCCGAGTCGGTGTCGACGTAGGCCGAACCGAGTTGGATGGCGTCGTTGGCCGGGTTGGCGACCTGCTGGGCCGCCTTGCCCGCGTCCACGGCGGCCTGAGCGGTGACATGCGCATACCCGGCGGCCTTGGCGGAGGCTTCTAGTGCCTTGCCGGCCTCCGTGTTGGCCGCGTCGGCCTGGGTTTTGGCGTCCTTGGCGTGCTGTTCGGCCTCGTCGGCGAGCTTGACCGCGGTCTTGGCCTCGGTGGCTGCGTCCTGGGATGCCTTGATGGCGTCGGCTGCGGCGCTGGTGGCGGTTTTCACCGCCGCGTCGGCCTTCAGCTTGTCGGCCTGGGCGGCGTCCGCGTCGGAGCGGGCGCGTTTGGCGGCCGCCTCGGCGCGGGTGGCCGCTGCGTCGGCGTCGGCGGCTGCCTGGGTGGCTGCGTCGGCGTCCGCGCGGGCGCTCTTCGCGGCGGTCTCGGCGTCGTCGGCGGCCTTGTCGGCGTCGTTGGCGGCGGCGCGAGCGGCGGTCGCGTCGTCCCCTGCGTCGAGGGAGTCGGCGTAGGCGTCCTTGGCATCGGCCTTGGCCCGGGCGGCCGCAGCTTTCTGCTCGGCGTCCCAGGCGTCGTCGCGTTTGGCCTTGGCGTTGTCGCGGGCCGTGTTCGCGTCGTCGCGCTTGCCTTCGGCGGTCTTCTCGGCGGCGTCGGCCTTGTCCTTGGCGTCCTTGGCCGCCGTTGCCTGATTCTGTGCGGCGGTCTTGTCGGCCGCGGCCTCGGCCTGTTTGGCCGCGGCGGTCTCCTTCTCCGCCTTGGCGGTCTTCTCCTGGGCCTCGGCGTCGAGCCGCTTGGCGTGGGCGTCGGCGGCGGCCGCCTTCGCATCACCCTCGGCCTTCAGTGCGACACCGAGCTTGGCCTCGGCCGTTTCCTTGTCGGCCTTGGCGTTGTCACGGTGGACCTTGGCGGCGTCGGCGGCGGCCTTGGCCTGCTCCTCGGCGGCCTTGGCGGCCTCCTTGCGGAACTCCGCCTTGGCCTGCGCGGCCTGGGCGAGCGCCCGCTGGGCGATGGTCGCGCTGTCACCGGCCGAGGCGCGGGTGGCGGCCTCAGCGGTCTCGCCGGCCTTCTCCATCGCCTGGAGGGCTGCCACCGCGCCCCGGGTCACCTGTGTCTTCTGCTGGCCCACCAGCAGACCACGGCCGCGCGGCGCACCAGCCGCGTCCGCGATGCCGTAGGCGGCCTGAAGCGCGGTGTCCGAGGTGGTACCGGCCTTCTGCGCAGCCGCCAACTGCGCCTGGAGCACGGCGAGCTGCTTCTTCGCGCCCGTCTGGGCGGCCGAGATGCCGGCGGTGGCCTTGGTGAACTGGGCCTTGTCGGGGTAGTCGAGCTTCTCGGTGCCGTCGTGTCCCTTGGGAACGATGCGGATCTTCTGCGCGTCGGTGCCGTTGCACGTGTACAGCTTGGCGTCGTTGCCGTTGGTGAAGGTGTGCAGGTCCAGGCACTTGTCGGTGGCGGCGTTGCGCAGTTCACCGGCGGCGCGGACGTCGAACTGCCACTGCTGCGGCGCGCTGCCGTTGCAGGTCCAGAGCCGGATCTTCGTGCCGTTGGCGGCGTTGCCGTTCTGTACGTCCAGGCACTTGCGCGCGTTGGTGTTGTACAGGGAGTAGCCGCCGTCGTACAGGCCCCCGAACTTCCACTCCTGGGCGGCGCTGTTGTTGCAGGTGTAGATCTGCACCGGGGTGCCGTTGGCCGTCCCGCTGCCCTGGACGTCCAGGCACTTGCCCTGGGCCGCCTCGACCCGCATGACCAGGGAGGAGTCGCCGATCCAGCCGATGCCGCCCGGGGACCAGTAGTCCTGCCAGCGGGTGAGGTGGTCGGCGACCCAGGAGTGCCCCAGCATGTCGCTCAGCGCCTTCGCACCCTTGGCCAGGGCGTCGACGGCACTCTTGTTGGCGTCCAGGATCTGGTTGCGCTGGGTGGCCTGGGAGGAGACCTCCTGCTGCCACTCGCCGGCCGCGGTGGAGGTGATGTCGCCCAGCACGTTGTCCGGGTCGAGGGGGTCACGCCAGCCACAGGCCGCGAACCGGGACTTCACGTCCTCGACCGCGATGCGGTACTCCGGCGTGCCGGGCTGCGGGGCGGTATGCGGGAAGCCACCCGAGGACAGGAAGATACGCGCGTCGTCGGCGCCCGCGTTCGTGGCCGGGCCGCCATGCATCCACTGGAAGGCGCTGTGCTCGGCCAGCGCCCGGTTCCACTCCTGCTGGGTCGTCCCGGCCGGGTCCGGGTCCTTGCCGTAGAGCGGGTTGCCGACGGCGTCGACGGCCTTGAGGGTCGCGTCGTCGGCCTTTGGAGTGTCGTCCTCGTAGAAGTCGGAGTCGTTCATCCAGAACCGGTCGGCGACCCACTTGCCCAGACCCGTCTGGTTGTCAAAGCTCTGCTCGCCGTCGGGCGGCCAGTGGAACGCGGCGTCCGTGAACCCGCCGGGGGTCACCAGGCCGTCGAGAGGCTTCTTCCAGCCATCCCGCTGAGCAGCCAGATCGTCCATCTGCTTGCTCGCCGCGTCCCGGTCCTTCTGGTAGGCCACGGCCAGCGGCGTCTTGTCCCAGTGCTCGCGGTTCGCCAGGACATGCAGCTTGTCGGCGGGCTGGTTCAGGCCGTCCTGCGCGGTCGCGGCCATCGACGGCCCGCCCAGCCTCAGCACGTGCGACATCAGGCACTGGTCCTGCCGCAACTGCTCGGCGGAGGTGTCCTGATACCAGGGGTAGGAATCGCCCGCTGGTTCGGCGTGCAGGCCGGCCAGGCCGGGCTGAACCGCCACACCCGCCAGAACGGCCAGCGCGGCTACGGACGTGACAGCGGACGTGAGTTTTCGTGATCTTCGAGTTCCGGGCAGCCGGAACCAGGGTCTGGGGTGCAAGGAAGCATTCCGTTCTGCGTTCAGCCAGGGGTGCAGGCCGGAAAGGCGTATGACGGCATGGCGACGCGACCCCTCCCCGTGAGCGACGGCGTTCCCCCGGTCGCTGACTGATGTGCGCCTACGGAGTGGTCAGGCTCCGCCGATGCGCGGCATCACTGTAGACATACACAGAAGTGTTCGTACAGGTGATTCTTTGTGGTTTCTGTGTGCGGACGGCTGACCGACTACCGCCCCGGTGTGGCCAGCTCGCACCAGACCGTCTTGCGGTCCCTTCCCTGGTCAACGCCCCAACACCTGGCGAGTATGTCGACCAGGGCCAGGCCCCGGCCCGACTCGGCCGTGCCGGTGGCGGACAGGAGGACCGGCAGGGCGCGCGGGTCGGGATCGGTGACCTCGATGCGGGTGTGGCCGCCGGGTGTGCCGGTGACACGGATCGTCACCGGGGTGCCCTCGCCGAGGTGGTCGATCACGTTCGTCAGCAACTCCGTTACGCACAGGCGGACTTCGAAGTCGTGGCTGCGGAGGTGGTGGCGCAACTCCGGTACGGCCTTCGGGGTGGCGAGCAGGTCGATTTCGAACGTCACTGCTCGACTGCCGTCTTCCGGAGAGCGGTAGCCAGTGCGTGGGCCGTTGCGGTGTTGCAGTTCCCGAGTGCGATGAGGGCGGCGGGCGGTGTGTGCGTACCGGCGAAGCTCGGGAGATCCACGCGCAGGGAGGGCAACGTGATGCCGTGCAGGGCGAGCGCGGCGCGGAGTTCCTCCACGCAGAGGGTCACGTCGTAGGCCGAGGCCGTGGGGGAGTGGTCGGGCATGGGGGGCCTTCCTCTTCCTGTGCGTTGTGTGACGAACTCCTCACAGAGTGTCGCTGAGATCGCTACCGTGAAAGGGGTTTCGCGTTCGCGAGCGGGACGGCGGAAGGTGAACGATGGCACGACGCAAGGACATTGACGGCTCGATGAGCGTCCCGACGTTCTACGGCAAGGAGTTGCGGTGGAAGAGGGAGGCGGCGGGGCTGTCGTTGGAGGCGTTCCTTGGGGGCAGCTTCTACGGCAAGACGTACTTGAGCGACATCGAGCACGGGGAACGGCGGATGCCGATCGATCTGGCCCGGCATGCGGATCGGATGCTGGGAACTGACGGGTTTTTCGAACGGCATTGCGAGGATGTGCGGAGGGCGCGCAAGGGGGCCCACGCCGAGTACTTCGTCGACGTCGTGGAGATGGAGAAGCGTGCGCAGGAGATTGAGGAGTGGGACCCATCCCTGATCCCCGGGCCCCTCCAACTGGAGCCGTATATCAGGGCCGTTGTCCTGGCAGCCCACCCCACGCACTCAGAGGAGGAGGTGGCAGCAAAGGTCGCGGCTCGACGTGAGCGAGCATGGCTCTTCGAGGACCAGCGGGCGCCGGAGACTTGGCTCGTGCTGCACGAGTCGCTTCTGCGGAACCCGATCATTCCGCCCGGCGATATGGCCGACCAGCTTGCCCACATCGCGGACGTCGCGCGCAGGCGCAGGTCATTTCCGCAGATCCTTCCGCGGAACTCGGGCGCGTACCCCTTCATGATGGGCACCGCAAGGTTCATGACCTTTGCTGATGCCCCGCCGGTCATGTACACCGAGGGCATGTACAGCGGTCAACTGATCGATGACCCCGGTCTCGTGAGGCAGTATGCGAAGGCGTATGGACGGCTCAGGGCTGCCGCGCTGCCGCCCGAGGCATCCCTGAAGCTCATCGAGCAAGCGGCAGAGGACTATCGAAATGGCAAGCAACCTGAGTGACTTGAGCCCTGCGACGTGGCGTAAGAGCAGCTACAGCAACGGCGACGGCGGACACTGTCTCGAAGTTGCCGAGGGCTTTCCGGGCGCCGCCCTCTGGCGCAAGTCGAGCTACAGCAACGAAGACGGCGGCAACTGCGTCGAAGTCGCCCACAACATCCCCGGACTCGTCCCCGTCCGAGACTCCAAGACCCCCCACGGCCCCGCCCTCATCCTCACCGCCGCCGCCTGGGCGCCCTTCGTCGCCTCGCTCAAGGGGTGAACTGGGCCCGGGGGGCAATATTCAGCCCGTCCGGCGTCTGAGGACGAGGCCGAAGGCCAATGGGGGTCTGGGGGCGCAGCCCCGGCGCCGACCGATCACGCAGCCGCAGCCGACGTGCCCAGGTAAGGAGCGAACTGCTCGGCGACCGCTGCCGCCACCGCCGCCACGTCGAGCGTGCCGTCGACCTCGATGACGCGGATGCCGAGCCGGAGGGCGTTCCGTACCGCGTCCTCAGCGACCAGACGGTCACGGGCGATGCGGTTGGCCTGGGCGCGGGCAGGGTCGCTGACAGGTGCGTGGAGAGCGCCCGCGCGCGGGACGGTGCGGAGCTGGTGTTGCCGGAAGTCCTCGGTGGGTACGAGGACGACCATCCGCCGGGGTGAGTCGATCAGCGGTGCGACCAGTTCCGGTCGCAGCCCCCACCCCTCGGCGATCGCCGGCCGACCGGTGAACAGGGCGCGCAGGTCGTCCAACGCCCACTCGAAGCGGATCGGGAAGCCGGCCAGCGTCTCGGCGGCCATCTCCTCCGGGCTCCGGTCCACCCAGACCTGGTCGGGGGTCGGGTCAGCCATCGGCTCGCGCAGGGCGATCCGACGCGCGATCCGGCGATCCTGGTGGCCGCGTGCGTCGTGGTAGTCGTAGTGATAGACGGTCAGTCCGTGCTGCTCGGCAATGGCTTCGGCCACGGTCGTCTTCCCGGACCACTGCGCGCCGCCGATCCACAGCATGCGGCGCAGGCTGCCGTGCGGATCCCAGATGTCTGGCATGAAGGTCCTCTCCCTTGGAGAGCAGAGCAGGTCATCGCGCCAAGTAATTGTCTGGGTTGGACCGTAAAAATTGCAGTCTTGTCTTCACCGGTTGATTGACAGAGAGTGGAAGAAAGGGGGGCCGGAAGTACTACTGGTCGAACCGCGAAAGATCCCGCAGCCAAACCGTCGCCGAACTGTCCGACGGCGCCCGCCAATCCCCCCGCGGCGACAGCGAACCCCCCGCCGACACCTTCGGCCCGTTCGGCATCGCCGAGCGCTTGAACTGGGCGAACGCGAAGAACCGGCGGCAGAAGACCTCCAGCCAGCGCCGGATCTCCGGCAGGTCGTACGCCACCCGCTTGGCCTCGGGGAACCCCGGAGGCCAGGCACCGCTCTCCACGTCCTGCCAGGCATGCCACGCCAGGAAGGCGATCTTCGACGGCCGGAAGCCGTATCGCAGCACGTGGAAGAGCGTGAAGTCGTGCAGCGCGTACGGCCCGATCTTCGACTCCGTCGACTGCATCTCCTCACCCGGCACCAGCTCCGGGCTGATCTCGGTGTCGAGGATCGCGGCCAGGATCTTCCCCGTCTCCTCGTCGAACTGCTCGCTGCTGATGACCCATCGGATCAGGTGCTGGATCAGCGTCTTCGGCACGCCGGAGTTGACGTTGTAGTGGCTCATCTGGTCGCCCACGCCGTACGTGGACCAGCCGAGCGCCAGCTCCGACAGATCGCCCGTGCCCAGCACGATGCCGCCGCGCTGGTTGGCCAGCCGGAACAGGTAGTCCGTCCGCAGCCCCGCCTGCACGTTCTCGAAGGTGACGTCGTACACCGGCTCACCCGAGGCGAAGGGATGCCCCATCTCCTGCAGCATCAGCCGTGCCGTCGGAGTGATGTCCAACTCGGCCGCGGTGACACCGAGCGAGCGCATCAGCGCGTGCGCGTTGTCCTTGGTGTGGTCGCTGGTGGCGAAACCGGGCAGCGTCCAGGCGAGGATGTCGCTGCGTGGCCGCCCCGCCCGGTCCATCGCCCGGGCGGCGACGATCAGCGCATGCGTGGAGTCGAGGCCGCCGGACACCCCGATGACCACCTTCGGGCCGCCGATCGAAGCCAGCCGCTGCTGAAGGCCTTCGACCTGGATGTTGTACGCCTCGAAGCAGTCCAGGGCGAGCCGATCGGCGTCCGCCGGCACGAACGGGAAGCGCTCCAGCCGACGGCGCAGCCCCAGGTCGGTCAGAGGCGGGTCCAGCTCGAATCCGACCGTGCGGAAGTCGCTCGTCCGCGCCCGGTGCGTACGCCGGTTGTCGTCGAAGGTGCCCATCCGCGCCCGCTCCTGCCGCAGCAGGTCGAGGTCCACGTCGGCCACCGCGTACTCGTCGCCGAGCGGGAAGCGCTCGGTCTCCGCCAGCAGCGCGCCGTTCTCGTAGACCATGGCCTGGCCGTCCCAGGACAGGTCGGTGGTCGACTCGCCGAGGCCGGCGGCCGCGTAGACGTACGCGGCGAGGCAGCGGGAGGACGCCGAGCGGCACAGCAGCTTGCGGTCCTCGGCCCGCCCGACCGTGATCGGGCTGCCCGACAGATTCACCAAAAGAGTCGCGCCTGCCAGTGCCGCCTCCGCGCTGGGCGGCACCGGCACCCACATGTCCTCGCAGATCTCCGCGTGCAGCACGAGCCCGGGGACGTCCTCCGCCGCGAACAGCAGATCCACGCCGAACGGGACCGTCTCGCCGCCGACCCGGATCGAACCGCCGCGCTCGTCGGCCCCGTCGGCGATCTGCCGACGCTCGTAGAACTCACGGTAGTTCGGCGGGTACGACTTCGGTACGACACCGAGGACGCGGCCGCGGTGCACGAGTACCGCGCAGTTGTAGATCCGGTTGCGGTGCCGCAGCGGGGCGCCGACGACCAGCACCGGCAGCAGATCCGCCGAGCCGGCCACCACCTCACCGAGCGCCTCCGCGACCTGGTCGAGCAGGGCGTCCTGCAGCAGCAGGTCCTCGATGGAGTAGCCGCAGAGCACCATCTCCGGGAAGACGGCGACGGCGACCCCCTCCTCGGCGCACCGGCGGGCATGGCGCAGGACCGCTTCGGCATTGGCATGCGGGTCCGCGATGACGGTGTGGCCCGTACACGCGGCGACGCGTGCGAAGCCGTGCTGATAGATCGACCAGAAGTTCAAGGCAGGCACGAGCGCCAGTGTAATCGTCAGAGCGACGCGATGGGTGGTGCGGGGGGTGATGGGCGCCCCGGACACGCCCCCGGCACGCCCCAGGCGCGCTCCAGATGGGCCCCAGGTACGCCGAAGGGGCGCGGGATGAACAACATCCCGCGCCCCTCAGGTGCCGTTACCGGCGGTGCGGTGCCTCAGTGGCCCTTGTACGACTCCACGTAGCCGGTCGAGGGCGAGCCCACGCCGGTGACGTCGTCGTAGCCCTTGACCGCGGACAGCGAGCTGTCCTTGCCGAGGCTGCGGACCGAGGTGGCCAGGCCACCGGTGGCGTCATGGCCGTTGACGAAGTCGACGCGCGCGACGGCAAGGTCCTTGCCCGTCGGCTTGTCGACGACGTCGTGGTAGACACCCTTGCCGTACCGGGCGTAGATCTCCGGGTTGGCGAAGCCGAGGGCCTTGCCGCCGTGTGCCTCCTGGGCCAGTGCCTGGACGGCCGCGATGACCGGAGCGGCGAGCGAGGTGCCGCCGATGCGGTACTCGTCGTACGCCTGGGTCTTCCCGTCCGGCAGGGTCTGGGTCTGGCCGACCAGGAAGCCGGTGTTCGGGTCGGCGATCGCCGAGATGTCCGGAACGACGCGGTTGCCGTCGGCGCTGTTGGCCGTGGCGAGCGCGTTCGGGACGATGCCCTGCTGGTAGTACGGCTCGGCGACCGTCTTGCTCGTGCCGCCGCCCGCACCGGAGGTGAACGCGCCGGGGAAGTTGGTCCAGCTCTTGCCGTCCGCGGACAGCAGAGCCTTCTCGGTGCCCCAGCCGGTCTCCCACTGGTACGTGTCGTTCTTGCCGACCGCCAGCGAGGTACCGCCGACCGCCGTCACCCACGCCGAGTTGGCCGGGGTGTCGACCTGCTTCGTACCGGTGTTGGCGACCTCGTCGCCGTTGTCACCGGAGGAGAAGTAGAAGCCGATGCCCTCGACCGCGCCGAACTGGAACACCTGGTCGTACGCGGCGGCGAGGTCCGGGGTCTGGTTGGCCTCGATGTCGCCCCACGAGTTGGACACGATGTCGGCGAGGTGGTTGTCGACCACCTTGCTCAGCGAGTCCAGCAGATCGTTGTCCAGGCAGGACGCGGAGCCCACGTACGTGACGTCCGCGGCCGGCGCGACCGCGTGCACGGCCTCGACGTCCAGGGTCTCCTCGCCGTACCAGCCGGCGGCGGAGCAGTCCTTGACGTTCGTGTACTTCTTCGGCAGGACCTGGTGCAGCTGCCCGGTCGACCACTTGGCGTCGCCGTGCTTGCCGGCGTACGTCTGCGCGTCGAAGGCGATCGACGGCGAGGCGTACGCGTCCGTGATGGCGACCTTGACGCCCTTGCCGGTGTAGCTGCCCGCACCGTAGGCGGCGCGCAGCTGCTTGCCGGTGTAGCCCTGGATCGCGTACGGGATCTTCGAACCGTAGGCGTCGGGCAGCGTGCTCGCGATGTTCGAGCCGAAGTACGAGGAGAACGGCCCGGAGTTGCGGAACACGGTCTCCGGCGGCGGCAGCTGGTCGTCGTGGGTCGCCTTGTGCGGCGCGTTGTCCAGGCCGGTGACGGTCAGGACGGCGCCCTTGAGACTGTCCGGGACGGTGGCGGCCTTGGCCGGCGCCCGGTAGGTCTTCGAACCCTTGGTGAAGTTGTGCAGCTCGGTGCCGAACGCCTTCTCGGCGGCGGCCACGTCACCGGTGACGGAGACGTAGTGCTGCGTGACGCCCGTGACCTTCAGGCCCGCGGACTTCAGCCAGGACTTGACCGCGGCCACCTGGGCCTTGGTCGCGCCGTAGCGGGCCTTGGCCTGCTTGGCGCTGAGGTACTTGCCGTACGAGGCCGAGCTCGGGTCGGACACGGCCTTCGCGTACTTGGCGAGGCCGGCGGCGTCCTTGCCGGCGAGGTACACCCGGAGGTTGACCTGTGCGCCGTTCGAGGTGTCGCCCTTGTCCGCCCTGGCCGTCGCCCACGCGGGCTTGGTGCCCGCGAGTGCGTCCCGGCCGGGGTTGTCCGCGGCATGCGCCGCGGGTATGCCGAGCGCCAGCGCACCCGCGACCATGGGCAGAGTTGCTGCCATGCTCACGGCGCGCAGTTTGGCGCGGTTGGATCTCATAGAACCCCCTGCGATGCGGTTCTTCGCATGTGTGGTCGGTCGTCGCTGTGATCCGCGTAGACAACCCGCTCCGCGGCGGAGGCGCGGGCATTGGATCAAGCGATGGGGGCCACTCTTTCGATGAACCGTTCATGCCAGGGGAATGCTAAAGCCAAGAGAAACCCAAGGAACCGTCATCTAGGGCGATTTGGGGCTTTCGTTCCCGCTGGAGGGTTATGAACGCGCTTTCGCCCCGCGCTCCTTGAGCATGTCCGCCATCAGCTTGATCTCCGACTGCTGAGCGTCGACCATGCCCTGCGCGAGACTCTTCTCCACTCCGACTTTGCACTTGGCCACACAGCCCTCGGCCATGTGGATACCGCCCTTGTGGTGGTCCGTCATGAGCTGCAGATAGAAGACCTCGGCCTGCTTGCCGTTGAGCGTGCCGAGCTTCTTCAGCTCCGTGTCCGTCGCCATCCCGGGCATCAGCGAGCCGTCGCCGCGCTCGGGCATGTCGCCCATGCCCATCCACGACATCGGCGGCTTCGCCGACACCTTCGGCAGCCCCCACAGATCCAGCCAGCCCAGCAGCATGCCGCGCTGGTTGGCCTGGGTCTGCGCGATGTCGTAGGCGAGCCGCCGCACCTCCGCGTTCTTCGTACGGTCGCGCACGATGTACGACATCTCGACGGCCTGCTGGTGATGCACCGCCATGTCCCGCGCGAACCCCGCGTCCGCGGAGTCGGCGGTGGGCGTGCTCGCGCCCGTGTCCGGCCCGACGTCCTCGGCGACCGCGTAGGTGATCGCGCCCGCGGCGACGAGCGCGGCCGCCGCCGTCCCCGCGATCCAGCCGATGTGCTTCTTCACGTCACATCGTCCCGCCGGTGCAGGAGGCACCCGGCTCCGGGGTCTGCTTGCCCTGCACATACGTCTCGAAGAACTTGGCGACCTTCGGGTCGTCGGCGCTCGTCACGCTCAGCTGGTGCCCCCACGCCGACAGCTCGATCGGGGAGCTCTGGTTGGTGTACGGGCTCATCAGCGAGTACGGCGTCTGCTTCACCTTCGCCGCCAGCTTGTCCACGTCGGACTTCTTCGCCTTGTCGGTGTACGTCACCCAGACCGCGCCGTGCTCCAGGGCGTGCACGGCGTTCTCGTCGTGCACGGCCTTGGTGTAGACGTCGCCGTTGCAGTTGAGCCACACCTGGTTGTGGTTGCCGCCGACCGGCGGGTGCATCGGGTAGTTGACGGTCCCCGCGACGTGGTTGCGGGCGAGCTTGCCCGTCCAGGTCCGCACCCCGTCCGCGCCGGTGACGAAGTGCCCCTTGCCGTCGCCCGAGGACGTCGTGTCGCTCGCCGTGTCGTTCTTCTTGCCGTCCTGCGACTTCACGATGAAGACACCGCCGACCACCAGAGCGGCGACGACCAGCACGCTCGCGCCGATCGTCAGGATCCGGTTGCGCCGCTCGCGGGCCTGCTCGGCGCGCCGCATCTCCTCTATTCGCGCCTTGCGTGCCGCGCTGCTGCTCTTCTTGGCGGTGGCCATCGCAGTGTCCTTCTGGGGGATTCGGGTGGGGAGTGCAAAAAAATGTCGGTCGGGTCGCCTGATCGTAGTGGGAGACCGGTGATGTTTTGCAGACGGGGCAAGGGAAAGCCGGGTCCCGCAGAGGCGCTCGTTACCTTCTGCCGGGCCTCCCATTACGGATGTCGGTCCGAGCAGGCAAGATGGGCGGTGAGCAGTACACCCGCCGTTGGTGAGGCGTTCAGCCCGCGGCCAGCCGGCCGATCATGGTCGGCAACGCGGACGAAATGCTGTTGTGGTGTGATGCTCAGGTGCCCGACCGCCTCCTCTGGGACAAGGAGACAGGCGGCCTGACCAGCAAGGATGGGGAAGCGGAAGATGGACAAGCAGCAGGAGTTCGTGCTCCGGACACTGGAGGAGCGCGACATCCGGTTCGTACGGCTGTGGTTCACGGACGTGCTGGGCTTCCTCAAGTCCGTCGCCGTGGCCCCCGCCGAGCTCGAGCAGGCCTTCGACGAGGGCATCGGCTTCGACGGCTCGGCCATCGAGGGCTTCGCCCGGGTCTACGAGTCCGACATGATCGCCAAGCCGGACCCGTCGACCTTCCAGATCCTGCCCTGGCGGGCCGAGGCCCCCGGCACCGCCCGCATGTTCTGCGACATCCTCATGCCGGACGGCTCGCCGTCCTTCGCCGACCCGCGCTACGTCCTCAAGCGCGCCCTGACGCGCGGCTCCGACCTGGGCTTCACCTTCTACACCCACCCGGAGATCGAGTTCTTCCTGCTGAAGGACCGCCCGCTGGACGGCACGCGCCCGACGCCCGCCGACAACTCCGGATACTTCGACCACACCCCGCAGAACATCGGCATGGACTTCCGCCGCCAGGCGATCACCATGCTGGAGTCGATGGGCATCTCCGTCGAGTTCTCCCACCACGAGGGCGCCCCCGGCCAGCAGGAGATCGACCTGCGCTACGCCGACGCGCTCTCCACGGCGGACAACATCATGACGTTCCGCCTGGTCATGAAGCAGGTGGCGCTGGAGCAGGGGGTCCAGGCGACCTTCATGCCGAAGCCGTTCTCGGAGCACCCGGGCTCCGGCATGCACACGCACCTCTCCCTCTTCGAGGGCGACCGGAACGCGTTCTACGAGTCCGGCTCGGAGTACCAGCTCTCCAAGGTCGGCCGCTCCTTCATCGCGGGCCTGCTCAAGCACGCGGCGGAGATCTCCGCGGTCACCAACCAGTGGGTGAACTCCTACAAGCGCATCTGGGGCGGCTCGGAGCGCACCGCCGGCGCCGGCGGCGAGGCCCCCTCCTACATCTGCTGGGGCCACAACAACCGCTCGGCCCTGGTCCGCGTCCCGATGTACAAGCCCGGCAAGACGGGCTCCGCGCGCGTGGAGGTCCGCTCCCTCGACTCCGGCGCCAACCCGTACCTGGCGTACGCGGTCCTCCTGGCGGCCGGCCTGAAGGGCATCGAGGAGGGCTACGAGCTCCCGCCGGGCGCCGAGGACGACGTCTGGGCCCTCTCGGACGCCGAGCGCCGCGCGATGGGCATCGAGCCGCTCCCGCAGAACCTCGGCGAGGCGCTGACGCTGATGGAGCGCAGCGACCTGGTCGCCGAGACCCTGGGCGAGCACGTCTTCGACTTCTTCCTGCGCAACAAGCGCCAGGAGTGGGAGGAGTACCGCTCCGAGGTCACGGCGTTCGAGCTGCGGAAGAACCTGCCGGTGCTGTAGGCGCAGGTCAGAACCTTCGATTCATCGATCAAGTGCCCGCGCGAGCGCGGGCCGGCCCTGGGACCCGACCCCTCTGCGCCTTGGGCGCCGGGGCCGGCCCCTGGGGCCGCAGCGAGCCACGGCCCATGAGCAGAGACGTGGACCCGGAGCGCCTCGGTCAGGACATGCCTCCGGCGGGGGCGCTCAGGCTCCGCGATGACGGGGGCGCCGTTCGCGAGTGCCGACCGAGTGTGACGTGCGCAGGGTGCTCCCATCCCGTTCGCCGTCGATCCAGGCAGAGCCGAGCAGACGCGGCCCCCGGCGGCTGCGGATGTGGCCCGCAGGGACACGGCGTAATGTGGGCCGTACATCCGGACCGCGCCCGCTGGGCGTGAAGTCCCGCGTGCCCCCCACCCGTTGCTCCGTGGCTGGGGTGCGGCTGGACGAGCGGAGGACCTGCGATGGGCACAGTCACGACCGACGACGGCACCACGATCTTCTACAAGGACTGGGGTCCTCGGGATGGGGAGCCGATCGTCTTCCACCACGGGTGGCCGCTGAGCGCCGACGACTGGGACAACCAGATGTTGTTCTTCCTGGCGCAGGGCTACCGGGTCATCGCCCACGACCGCCGTGGCCACGGACGCTCCACACAGACCGCGACCGGCCACGACATGGACACCTACGCCGCGGACGTGACCACCCTGACCGACGCACTCGACCTGCGGGGCGCCGTGCACATCGGCCACTCCACCGGCGGTGGCGAGGTCGCCCGCTACGTCGCCCGCGCCAAGCCCGGCCGGGTCTCAAAGGCGGTCCTGGTGGGCGCGGTGCCACCGCTGATGCTGAAGACGGAGGCCAACCCGGGCGGCTTGCCGATGGAGGTCTTCGACGGCTTCCGCGAGGGCGTTGCCGGCAACCGGGCTCAGTCGTTCATTGACATTCCCTCGGGGCCGTTCTACGGCTTCAACCGTCCCGGAGCGCAGGTGTCGCAGGGGTTGATCTACAACTGGTGGCGCCAGGGCATGATGGGCGCGGCGAACGCGCACTATGAGTGCGTTGCGGCGTTCTCCGAGACCGACTTCACCGAGGACCTGCAGCAGATCGAGGTGCCCGTCCTCGTCGCGCACGGAACCGACGACCAGGTCGTCCCCTGCGACGACTCGGCACCCCTGACGGTCAAGCTTCTGAAGAACGGGACCCTCAAGTCCTACGAGGGCTATCCGCACGGGATGCTGTCGACGCACCCGGAGGTCCTCAACCCGGACATCCTCGCGTTCATCCGTTCCTGACCCCGGATGCAGGCCTCCTCAGAGCTATGGGTAGTGACTCAGCGACTTGATGTTCTCGCCGGCGTCCAGCCCTGTTCTCGACAGCGGGCTCGTCCCACAGCTCGTCCTCGCCTCGTGACGCAGGCGCGCACGGCGTCACCAGGCGAGCGCGCCGCTTCCTTCCGCAGCCACCGGCGGCGCCGCCCGGCCAGGTGGGCCGGACGGCTGTCCGCCGTGTACGTCTCAGGAGGCCCAGATCCCCGTGATGTCCGACGCGGAGGCCGCGTTGCCGGCGTGGCTCGTCAGGCCCTGCGAGTCCTCCAGGGTGCGGAGCAGGTCGTAGTGGTTGTACTTGGTGGAGCTGGTGGAGCCCGCCGTGACCGGCTGGCCGTACAGGACCGTCGGGATGCGGTTGCCGGACAGTCGGTTGTCCTCGTCGAAGGTGATCACGAGGAGGCTGTTGTGGGTGGACGCCCAGGTGGCGTAGGCGCCGAGGTTGTCCTTGATCCAGGTGTCACCGGTCGACACCGAGCAGTCGTGCATGTCGCTGCACAGGTTCGGGGTGACGAAGGAGACGGCGGGGAGGGTCGAGTAGTCGCTCGGGAAGTCGTCGAAGGTCTTCGCGGACGAGGTCGGTACGTTGCTGAAGCCGAACCACGGGTTGTGCTTCTGGGCGTAGTCGCCGTCGCTGCAGGTGGTGTCGCCCTCGCCGGGCAGCGACTCGTTGTAGCTGGCCCAGGTCCGGCCGGCGTCGATCAGCTCGGAGGCGAGGTTGTCGGCCGAGGAGAAGCCCGGGGTGACACAGCTGTCGTCGGTGACGCCCTGGGTGGAGCCCGAGAACAGCGCGTAGTAGTTGGGCTGGCTCGGGTGGGTCTCGGCGTAGGACTGGGTGAGGTTCGCGCCGCCGGACCTGAGCGAGTTGATGTACGGCGCGCTCGACGAGCCGATCACCTGGCTGTACGCGTGGTTCTCCATGACCACGACGACCACGTGGTCCGGGGACGGCACGCCGGACGCTGCGGACGAGGAGCCACTGAGGCCGGTCCAGAGACCGACAGCCGCGGCCGTGAAGGCGAGCGCGGACGCCAAGGCCGTACCGCTGCGGCGAAACGGCGAAGGGACGGAACGAACGGCACGGGCAGAACTGCTGCCGGGCACATCAACCTCCGGTGGGGGAAGGACGGGGGCGGCGGTGCACACAGAGCATGCTCACGTCAAAATGCCCGCGTCCCACCGTGCCCAACCCGGAGGGTGAAGATCGGGTGAACTACTGCCCGGCGGCCAGGTCGGCCAGCACCTTGTGCAGCGGCTCCGTGGCCCGGCGCCGGTACTCCTGGATCGCCCAGCCGTTGCCGTCCGGGTCCTTGAAGTACATGAAGGTGGCGCCGTCCTGGGGGGCGAACTGGACGGGTTCGCTGATGTCCAGGCCTCGGGCGGTGAGCTCCTCGTGGGCGGCCTTCGCGTCCGTCACGCACAGCTGCATCCCGTGGTAGGTCCCCGGCTGCGGCGTCCCCGTGGGCACCTGAAGCCCGTCGACCAGCGCGATCGAACACCCCGACCCGGGCGGGGTGAGCTGCACGATCCGCACCCCCTCCATCACCTCGCCGTCGAGATCCACATGGAAGCCGACCTTGTCCCGGTAGAACTCCTTGGCCCGGTCCACGTCCGAGACCGGCAGCAGGATCACTTCGAGGCTCATGTCCATGGCGTGACTCCCTCGTCGACGTCACAAGCGCGTCCGGCTGGACGGCTGTCCCTTACCGAAGCCGAAAACCGCGCGCGGCGCCACCGCATTGACGACCGCGGGTCCCGGGCCGCGGCCGACCGCGTCCGCGGGGGAACTCATCGGCCGTTCCGCCCCGGCGCTTGTGTCAGAGTCTCCGGTTAGGCTCGGGCCAGTACGACCTTGATCCGACAGGAGGACGGGGATGACGGTGCCCGGGCGCAGGAGCAGTACCTTCACGCGGCTGCTGCGGCACGGATTCACCGATCCCTCCGCCGCCGAGCGGCTGCTGGACAGCGTGGAGCTCATGCCCGTGCGGGACGACCCGGTGCTGCTCGACGCGCTGGGCGCCACCGCCGACCCGGACCTGGCGCTGCTCGGTCTGGTACGGCTCCTGGAGGCACAGCCGGGGCCCACCGCGCGCCGCGAGCTGCTCGACACGCTGATAGCGGCCAAGCCGCTGCGTGACCGGCTGCTCGGCGTGCTCGGGGCGTCCGCCGCGCTCGCCGACCATCTGGCGCGGCACCCGCGCGACTGGGAGGCGCTGGTCACCTACGAGCCGCGGGACCTGCACCCCGGGGTGGAGGAGTTCGAGCGGGGCCTCGCGGAGGCCACCGACCCCGTCTCGCTGCGCGTCGCCTACCGCCGCTGCCTGCTGTCCATCGCCGCCCGCGACGTGTGCGGCACCACCGACCTCGCCGAGACCGCCGCCGAACTCGCCGACCTGGCCACCGCCACCCTGCGCGCCGCCCTCGCCATCGCCCGCGCCGCGGCACCCGAGGACGCCGCGCTGTGCCGGCTCGCGGTCATCGCGATGGGCAAGTGCGGCGGCCATGAGCTCAACTACGTCTCCGACGTAGATGTGATCTTCGTGGGCGAGGCCGTCGACGGGGCCGACGAGGGCAAGGCCCTGCGCTCCGCCACCAAGCTCGCCTCGCACATGATGCGGATCTGCTCGGAGACGACGGTGGAAGGGTCGATCTGGCCGGTCGACGCCAATCTGCGGCCCGAGGGCCGGAACGGCCCGTTGGTCCGCACCCTCTCCAGCCACCTCGCCTACTACCAGCGCTGGGCCAAGACCTGGGAGTTCCAGGCCCTGCTCAAGGCTCGACCGGTGGCCGGCGACATCGAGCTCGGTGAGGAGTACGTCGCCGCCCTCGAACCCCTCGTCTGGAAGGCGGCCGAGCGGGAGAACTTCGTCGCCGACGTCCAGAAGATGCGCCGCCGGGTCGTCGAGAACATCCCCGCCGCCGAGATCGACCGTGAGCTGAAGCTGGGTCCCGGAGGCCTGAGGGACGTCGAATTCGCCGTACAGCTGCTGCAGTTGGTGCACGGACGGGCGGACGCGGCGCTGCGCAGCGGCACCACCCTGGACGCGCTGCAGGCGCTGGCGGCGGGCGGGTACGTGGGGCGCGCCGACGCCGTGCAGCTCGACGAGGCGTATCGGTTCCTGCGGTCCATGGAGCATCGGATCCAGCTGTACCGGCTGCGGCGCACGCATCTCGTCCCGGAGGACGAGGCCGACCAGCGGCGGATCGGACGCTCGCTCGGCCTGCGCGTCGACCCGGTCGCCGAGCTCAACCGGGAATGGCGGCGGCACGCGGCCGTCGTCCGCCGGCTGCACGAGAAGCTCTTCTACCGCCCACTGCTCGACGCGGTCGCCCAACTCGCGCCCGGGGAAACCCGGTTGAGCCCCGAGGCGGCCCGGGAGCGGCTGGTCGCGCTCGGATACGGCGACCCGGCCGCCGCCCTGCGCCACCTGGAGGCGCTGGCCTCCGGGGTGACCAGAAAGGCTGCCATCCAGCGGACCCTGCTGCCCGTGCTGCTCGGCTGGTTCGCGGACTCCGCCGACCCGGACGCGGGCCTGCTCAACTTCCGCAAGGTCTCCGACGCGCTCGGCAAGACCCCCTGGTACCTGCGGCTGCTGCGGGACGAGGGCGCGGCCGCCGAGAACCTCGCCCGCGTGCTGTCCGCCGGGCGCCTCGCCCCCGACCTGCTGATGCGCGCCCCGGAGGCGGTGGCCCTGCTCGGCGACGGCGACGGCGGGGGGCTGGAGTCACGGGAGCGGGCCCACCTGGAGCAGGAGATCCTCGCCGCCGTCGGCCGCGCGGAGAACGCGCAGCAGGCGGTCACCGCAGCCCGCGGCGTCCGCCGCCGCGAACTGTTCCGCACGGCCGCCGCCGACATCGTCGGCTCCTACGGCACCGAGACCCAGCCCGCCGAGGCCGACCAGGGCGCGCTGGTGGACCTGGTGGGCGGCGCCGTGTCCGACCTGACGGCGGCGACGCTCGCCGGGACCCTGCGCGCGGTGGTGCGCGACGGCTGGGGCGACACCCTGCCGACCCGGTTCGCCGTGATCGGCATGGGCCGCTTCGGCGGCCACGAGCTGGGCTACGGCTCCGACGCGGACGTGATCTTCGTACACGAACCGTGGGAGGGCGTGCCCGAGCACGAGGCCTCGCAGGCGGCGAACCGCGTCGTCTCGGAGATGCGGCGACTGCTGCAGATCCCGAGCGCGGACCCGCCGCTGCTGATCGACGCGGACCTGCGGCCCGAGGGCAAGTCGGGCCCGCTGGTACGGACGCTGAAGTCGTACGAGGCCTACTACCGCCGCTGGTCACTGGTCTGGGAGTCGCAGGCGCTGCTGCGGGCCGAGCCGGTCGCCGGGGACGAGGAGCTGGGGCGGTCCTTCATCGAGCTGATCGATCCGCTGCGGTATCCGGCCGAGGGGCTCGGGGACGACGCCATACGGGAGATCCGCCGCCTGAAGGCCCGCATGGAGTCCGAGCGGCTGCCCCGCGGCGCCGACCCCAAGCTGCACACCAAGCTCGGGCCCGGCGGCCTGTCCGACGTCGAATGGACCGTGCAGCTGCTGCAGCTGCAGCACGGCTGGTGCGAGCCGGGCCTGCGCACGACCCGTACCCGGCAGGCGCTGGCGGCGGCGGCCGCGGCCGGGCTGATCTCGGCGGAGGACGCGTCGATACTGGACGAGGCGTGGGTCCTGGCCACTCGCGTGCGCAACGCCGTGATGCTGGTGCGCGGCCGCGCGGGAGACACCTTCCCCTCGGGCGGGCGCGAACTGGCAGCCGTGGGGCGGTACTTGGGCTATGGGGACGGGCATGTGGGGGACATGCTGGACGCGTACCGGCGTACGGCACGGCGGGCGAGAGCCGTGGTGGAGGTGCTGTTCTACGGGGCGTAGGAGCCGAACCGCTCTCGTCCTCAATCGCCGGTCGGCTTGAGCAGCAACGCCCGCGCGTGACGGATCCACCCCTCAAGTCCCACGTCGAACGCCCGGTCCGCCCGCCCCTCGCCCACCGCCGCCAGGGCCTCGGCCAGCCGTGGGGTCGGAGTCGACTCCGTCAGCACCCACATCGTCTCGGGCGCCGCGAGGTCGAGCGCAGACCCCAGGACCAGGTTCTCCAGGGCGATGATCAGCGGCATCACCTCACCCGGTGCGAAGCCGGTGTCGAGCAGCAGTGTCACCGCCCGCTCGTAGTGCTCCAGCACCCGGGGCGCTCGTACGGGTGATGTCATCAGCAGCGGGATCGCCTTCGGATGCGCGGCGAACGCCGCCCGGTACGAGCGCGCCCACGCCTCCAGTGCCGCGTCCCACGGCGTGACATCCAGCGTCCCCGGATCGATCGCGGCGGCGATCCGCTCCCGTAGCAGCTCCACGATCCCGTCCCGGCCGTCCACATGGTGATACACGGAGCCGGTCTGCGCCCCGAGCCGCTTGGCGATCTGCGGCACGCTGAAGTCGCCCTGCTCGTCGACGAGTTGCAGTGCCGTCGTGGTGATGCGCTCACGGTCGAGGAGCGGTGTGCGCGGCCGTCCCATGCGTGTGGTCCCCCTGAAGGTGCGAGTGAAGGTGCGAAACAGGTCTTCCCGAATGCCCAGGAGGAGGCTACATTGCCGAAACCGAAAGCCTTTAGATTTACGGGCCCGGGGCACCGCGTCACCACCACGTGCACCCGGGAACGCCGGCCTCCCGCACGCCCGGAACCCTCCCCGTCCGCCGCGCTCGAAGGGCTTCGCCCATGTCCGTCACCACCCCCGATGCCTCCGAGGAGAGCACGCCGCCCGGCACCGCGACCCTCCGCTCCGGCTCTCTCGGCACCGCCGACATCGCCTTCTTCGTGGTGTCCGCCGCCGCCCCGCTCACCGTCATGGCCGGCGTCGCCCCGCTCGCGATCCTGCTCGGCGGCGTCGGTGCCCCTGCCGGCTATCTGATCGCCGGCATCACCCTCGCCGTCTTCGCCGTCGGCTTCACCACGATGAGCCGCCATGTGAAGAGCGGCGGCGCGTTCTACGCGTACATCACCCGCGGCCTCGGCCGCCCCGTCGGCATCGGTGCCGCCCTGCTCGCCCTGGTCGGCTACAACGGCATGGAGATCGGTGTCTACGGCCTCCTCGCCTCCGCCACCAAGGACACCCTGCACGCCCTGTTCGGCGCCGACGTCCCCTGGCTGCCGATCTCCCTCGCGGGCCTCCTGCTCATCGGCTACGGCGGCTTCCGCTCGATCGACTTCGGCGCCAAGGTGCTCGGCGTCCTGCTCGTCGCCGAAACCGGCATCCTCGCGCTCCTCGCGGGCGGGGTACTGGTCAAGGGCGGTGCGCACGGGCTGTCCGGCGCCCCCTTCGCCCCGAGCCACGTCCTCGTCTCCGGCACGGCCGTCGTCCTGGCCTTCGCCTTCGCCGCGTTCACCGGCTTCGAGTCGACCGTCATCTACCGCCGCGAGGCCCGCAGCCCGGAGCGCACGATCCCGCGTGCGACCTACCTGGCCATCGGGTTCCTCGGCCTCTTCTACGCCTTCATGGTGTGGATCGTCATCCAGGCCTTCGGCAACGGCGAGGTCATCGCGGCGGCTGCCAAGGACCCCGGCGGCCTGTTCTTCTCGGCCATCACCACCTATGTCGGCGGCTGGGCGGCCGACCTGATGCACATCTTCATCGTCACCAGCGTCATCGCCTCCCTCCTCGCCTTCCACAACGCGATCAACCGCTACGTCCTCGCGCTCGCCGAAGAAGGCGTCCTGCCGAAGACGTGGGGCCGTATCCACCCCCGCCACCGCTCTCCGTACGTCGCCGGAATCGCCCAGACCGCCCTCGGGGCGGCCGTCGTCCTCGCCTTCTGGGCGGCCGGCGCCGACCCGTACGGACAACTGCTCCTGTGGGTCAACACCCCGGGAATGATCGGCCTGTTCACCCTCCAGCTGCTCGCCGCGATCGCCGTGCCCTGCTACTTCCGGCGGGTACGGCACCAGGAGGGAGCCCTGCGCACGATCGTCGCGCCGATCACCGCCGCCGTGCTCCTCGCGACCGCGATAGCGCTGGTCATCACCCACATCGACCTGTTCACCGGCGCCTCGTCCACCGTCAACACCGTCCTGATCGTGACCGCGCCCGCCGTCTTCGTCACAGGCCTGGGTCTTGCCTGGTGGCTGCGGCGCGAACGGCCGCAGGTGTACGCGGACTTCGCCGCAGAGCCCGCCGAATAGCCGAACAGCTTTGTCCGACAAGGGAGTTCACCCACCCATGCCCACCCCTGCCCTGATCCTCACCGGCGCCAAGGTCCGCACCCTCGACCCCGCCCGGCCGTACGCCACCGCCGTCGCCGTGCGCGACGGGCTGATCGCCGCGGTCGGCGACGAGGGCGACGTACGCGACTGGCGGGGGCCGGGCACGGAGGTCGTGTCCCTGGAGGGGGCGCACGTCGTGCCCGGTCTCGTCGACGCGCACAGCCACCCGGTGTGGGGGCTGGACCTGGCGACCGGGGCCGATCTCTCGGGGGTGACGGACCTGGCAGGGCTCAGAGCGAGCCTCGCCACCGCCGAGCGGATCGACGGCTGGGTGATCGGACACGGCCTCGACCACAACGCCTTCGAGGGCCGCCCCGTCGACCGCGCCCTCGTCGAGGACGTGCTCGCCGGAGCACCCGCCTTCCTGCGCCTCTACGACGGCCACTCCGCCCTTGCGACCGGCGCCGCGCTCGCCGCGGCGGGCGTGACGGGGCCGCGGGAGTTCGCCCAGCGCTCGGAGGTCGTCTGCGACGACGAGGGACGGCCGACAGGGCACCTCGTCGAGCACGCGGCCATGGACCTGCTCACGGAGGTCATGCCCCGCCCGTCCTACGCGGCCCGCCGCACCCGCCTGGTGGAACTGCTCTCGGCGATGGCGGCGACCGGCCTGACCGGCGCGCATGTCATGGACGCCGGGGACGCTGAGCTGGTCGGCTCCCTGGCCCGCGAGACGGTGCTGCCGGTACGGCTGCGGTTCGCCCCGTGGTGCATGCCGGGGGTCGATGAGGCGGGCCTGGCGGAGCTGATCGCCCTCCAGGGCAGCGGAGGCCGGCACTGGCAGGTCGGCGGGGTCAAGTTCTTCATGGACGGCACCGTGGAGGGCGGCACGGCCTGGCTGGAGCGCGCCGACTGCCACGGCCAGGGCACCGAGGCGTTCTGGCCGGACCCCGAGGCGTACGTCGCCGCCGTACGGCACCTGCACACATCCGGCGTCCGCACGGCCACACACGCCATCGGGGACGCGGCGGTACGGCACGCCCTGGACGTGGTGGCCGGCCTCGGCCCGACCGGCAGGAACCGCCACCGCATCGAACACATCGAGACCGCCCCGGACGACCTGCTCCCGCGCTTTTCCCAGCTCGGGGTGGCGGCCTCGATGCAACCACCGCACACCGCCTACACCCGCGCCGACGGCACCGACGAGTGGTCCCGCCGCCTGGGCAGCACCCGAGCCGCGCACGCCTGGCGCCTGCGCGACCTCCGCGACGCGGGCGCGACGGTCGCCCTGGGCTCGGACTGGCCGATCGCCCACTACGACGCCCGAGCCGTCCTGGCGACGGCGCGAGCACCCCGGGGCGCGGCCTCGGCAAGGGCAGGCCTGACCGGCCTGGAGGCCCTGGAAGGCTGCACGACCCATGCGGCGCGAGCGGCGGGTGAAGAGGAGGTGACGGGCCGTATCGCCGTCGGCTGCCGCGCCGACCTCACGGCCTTCGCCCTGGACCCGGTGGAAGCCCCGGCGGACGAGGTGGCCCAGGCGCCCGTGCGCCTGACGGTGACCGGGGGGTACGTCATGCACCGCGGCGACTGAAGCGCCCCGTCAGGACGCGGGGCCGTATATCAATGTGCGGCTCCGCCGCGTGGGCGCGACCAGCCACGACGAAGCCGCACAGGATCGACGGCCTGAGCCGGCACTGCCCGCGGAGCGCCACGCGGCAACGCATACGGCAACGTCCCGTACCAGACCCGAGCCACCGTGAACCCGAACGCCAGGCACATCAGACCGCCCACCGCGTCCAGCCAGAAGTGATTGGCGGTGGCCACAATCACCGTCAGCGTCAGCGCGGGGTACAAAAGACCGAGAACCCGCACCCATGGCACCCTGGCCAGCGCGAAGATCGTCAGCCCGCACCACACCGACCACCCGATGTGCATGGACGGCATCGCCGCGTACTGGTTCGACATGTGCTTCAGGTCCCCGGAGGCCATCGACCCCCAGGTCTGATGGAGCAGGACCGTGTCGATGAAGGTGCTGCCGTTCATGAGACGAGGCGGCGCGAGCGGATACAGGTAGTAACCGACCAGGGCCACACCCGTCGTCGCGAAGAGCACCAGGCGCGTCGCCGCGTACCGGCCCGGGTGACTGCGGTAGAGCCAGACCAGCACACCCAGCGTCACCACGAAGTGCAGCGTCGCGTAGTAGTAGTTCATGCCGACGATCAGCCAAGTCACCGAGTTGACGGCGTGGTTGACCGACTCCTCGACGGCGATGCCGAGATGGTGCTCCATCTGCCACAGCCAGTCGGCATTGCGCAGCGCCTGGTCGCGCTGTTCCGGAACCGCGTTGCGGATCAGTGAGTACGTCCAGTAACTCACCGCGATCAGAACGATCTCGAACCAGAGGCGGGGGCGGCGCGGGGTGCGCAGCCGGCGCAGGAACTGCGGGCCGTTCGCGGCCGCGAGGGAGTCGGGAGCGGCCGTCTGTTCACGGTCGTCCAGACTGGTCACGGTCGAGTCACCCATGGGCACAAAGTCTGCCAGAAACGCCTTCTGCGACCGATCATCCCGCGGTCGGGTTCGGGCCGCATGTTCTACAACAGACGGACGTGCGCGCCTACTCCCGACGCACTGCACGAACTCGAAGACTCTCCGCCCTAGGGACGATTCCGGTCCCCAGGCGCCGAAGCGGTCGAACCGCGCACCACCAGCTCCGGCATGAACACGAACTCACTGTGGGGCGCAGGCGTGCCGCCGATCTCCTCCAGCAACGTACGCACCGCCGCCTGCCCCATCGCCGGGACCGGCTTGCGGATCGTGGTCAGCGGCGGGTCGGTGAAGGCGATCAGGGGGGAGTCGTCGAAGCCCACCACCGAGACGTCCCGCGGTACTTCGAGGCCGAGCTGCCGCGCCGCCCGTATCGCGCCGAGCGCCATCATGTCGCTCGCGCACACCACCGCCGTGCAGTCACGGCCGATCAGCGCGGTGGCCGCGGCCTGACCGCCCTCCAGGGTGTACAGCGAGTGCTGGACGAGTTCCGTCTCGATCGTCTGCGCACTCAGGCCGGTCTGGTCCTGCATCGAGCGGACGAAGCCCTCGATCTTGCGCTGCACCGGCACGAAGCGCTTGGGGCCGAGGGCGAGACCGATCCGCACATGTCCCAGCGACACCAGGTGCGTGACCGCCAGCGTCATCGCCGCGCGGTCGTCGGGGGAGATGAACGGCGCCTGCACCTTCGGCGAGAAGCCGTCCACCAGCACATACGGCACTCCCTGCGCGCGCAGCCGCTCGTAGCGCTCCATGTCGGCGGTGGTGTCGGCGTGCAGTCCGGAGACGTAGATGATGCCGGCCACCCCGCGGTCGACGAGCATCTCCGTCAGCTCGTCCTCGGTGGATCCGCCGGGCGTCTGGGTGGCGAGCACCGGGGTGTAGCCCTGCCGGGTCAGGGCCTGGCCGATCACCTGGGCGAGCGCCGGGAAGATCGGGTTCTCCAGTTCCGGGGTTATCAGGCCCACCAGGCCCTCGCTGCGCTGCCGCAGCCGTACCGGGCGCTCGTAGCCCAGCACGTCGAGTGCGGCGAGCACGGACTGGCGGGTGGTGGCGGCGACGCCCGGCTTGCCGTTGAGGACGCGGCTGACGGTCGCTTCGCTCACCCCCGCCTGAGCAGCGATGTCGGCAAGCCGTGTGGTCACAGGGGTGGACTGTACCGGCCGACCGTCACTTTGCACACCAATCGGGCGCCGGGCGCGAGCTGTTGCACGGCCCCGAGCGGGTTGCTGCGTCATCGCGGTCCCTCATGTTCTGGTGGGCGCCTGGTTCGGCAAGAGCTTGCAGAGTCTTGCACAACACTCCCACGGGCCGCTCAACGGCTTCAATACCCGGTTGCGCGGGGGTCGAGAAGAGGTCACAGGCCGGTAACCTTCGCGCCTCCTTGCAATTTTTTGCTGCAAGACCTTTCGCGCAGCTTTCAACGCTGTTACGTTCACGTCGCCCGGCGGCGGCAACGGCGCAGTCGGCAAGACGGCAGGAACGGCAGACGGGGCCGCACCTGCATCACACGGGCTTTCACCCTCAAGGAGAACTCATGCGGCGTGGCATAGCGGCCACCGCGCTGGTGGCGTCCCTCGCCCTGGCGGCGACGGCGTGCGGCGGAAGTGGCAGCGGCAGCGACAAGAGCAGCGGCCCGGTGACCATCACCTGGTGGGACACCTCCAACGCCACCAATGAGGCACCGACGTACCAGGCCCTGGTCAAGCAGTTCGAGGCCGCCAACAAGGACATCAAGGTCAAGTACGTCAACGTCCCCTTCGACCAGGCGCAGAACAAGTTCGACACCGCCGCCGGCGCCTCGGGCGCCCCGGACGTGCTGCGTTCCGAGGTCGGCTGGACCCCCGCCTTCGCCAAGAAGGGCTATCTCCTGCCGCTGGACGGCACCGAGGCTCTCAAGGACCAGAGCCAGTTCCGCTCCAACCTGATCGAGCAGGCCAAGTACGAGGGCAAGACCTACGGCGTCCCGCTGGTCACCGACACCCTCGCCCTCGTCTACAACAAGGCCCTCTTCAAGAAGGCCGGCATCACCGAGGCCCCCAAGACCTGGGACGAGCTGAAGGCCGACGCCGCCAAGATCGACTCCAAGGCCAAGGTCTACGGCTACTGGGGCTCCACCCAGTCCTACTACGCGCAGACCTTCCTCTACGGCGAGGGCACCGACACCGTCGACGCCACTGCCAAGAAGATCACCGTGAACTCAGCCCCCGCGCAGAAGGCCTACGGCACCTGGCTGAGCCTCTTCAAGGGACAGGGCCTGCACAAGGCCGACACCACCGCCGACGCCTACGCCCACATCCAGGACGCCTTCGTCAACGGCAAGGTCGCCTCGATCATCCAGGGCCCCTGGGAGATCACGAACTTCTACAAGGGCTCCGCCTTCAAGGACAAGTCCAACCTCGGCATCGCCACCGTCCCGGCCGGCTCCACCGGCAAGGCGGGCGCCCCGACCGGCGGCCACAACCTGTCCGTCTACGCCGGTTCGGACTCCGCCCACCAGAAGGCGGCCCTCAAGTTCGTCAACTTCATGACCTCCGCGAAGTCCCAGACGGAGATCGCCCTGAAGAACTCCACGCTGCCGACCCGCGACGACGCCTACACCGCCGAGGTCAAGGCCGACCCGGGCATCGCCGGCTACCAGACGGTCCTGCCCTCCGCCCAGCCGCGTCCCGCGCTGCCCGAGTACAGCTCCCTGTGGGGCCCGCTGGACACCGAGCTGCCGAAGATCGCCGACGGCAAGGAGTCCCTGGACAAGGGTCTGAGCAACGCCGAACTGGCCATCGCCAAGCTGGTGCCGGACTTCAGCAAGTAAGCCCCGAGTGACCGTCGGGTCCGCCATCCATGGGGGGACGGACCCGGCGGTCACCGGCCTGTGCAAAGGCCGCCCAGCCACTTCTCACTGCCGTAGAACTTCCCAGGCTGTAGAACTCCCCAGAAGGTGTCGAACATGACAGTCGCCATCGACCGCGCCACCGGCAAACGCCACGGTGACCGCGCGCCACGGCCCGGGTTGGGCGGGCGCATCAGGCGCAGCTACCAGAAGTACTGGTACGCGTACGCGATGATCACTCCGGTGGCCGTCGTGCTCGGCGTCCTCGTGCTGTACCCCCTGGTGTACGGCCTCTACCTCACCCTCACCGACGCCAACAGCCTGAACACCGCGCGCACGATCGGCGTCAACCACATCGACGCCACCTACAAATTCATCGGCCTGGGCAACTACAAGGACATCCTGTTCGGCCCGCTGTCGTACGACCGCTTCTGGTCGCACTTCATCTGGACGGTCGTCTGGACGGCCCTGTGCGTCGCCCTGCACTACACGATCGGGCTCGGCCTCGCGCTGCTGCTCAACCAGAAGATGCGCGGACGCACGCTCTACCGGCTGCTGCTCATCGTGCCCTGGGCCGTGCCCACCTTCGTCACCGTCTTCGGCTGGCGCATCATGCTCTCCGACGGCGGCATCCTCAACAGCTTCCTCCACACACTGCACCTGCCGACGCCCGACTGGCTGGAGGACACCTTCTGGCAGCGGTTCGCGGCGATCATGGTCAACACCTGGTGCGGTGTGCCGTTCATGATGATCTCCCTGCTCGGTGGACTGCAGTCCATCGACGCCTCCCTCTACGAGGCCGCCGAGATGGACGGCGCGAGCGCCTGGCAGCGATTCAGGTACGTCACCCTGCCGGGCCTGAGGTCCGTCAGCTCCACCGTCGTACTCCTCGGCATCATCTGGACCTTCAACCAGTTCGCCGTGATCTTCCTGCTGTTCGGCCCGACCGGCGCCCCGGACGCCCAGATCCTCGTCACCTGGGCCTACTACCTCGGCTTCGGACAGCAGCCGCGCGACTTCGCGCAGTCGGCCGCCTACGGCATCCTGCTGTTGGCCATCCTGATCGTCTTCACCTCGTTCTACCGCCGCTGGCTGAACCGCAACGAGCAGCAGCTCGCGGTCTGAGGCAGGAGTTCCCATGAGTACGACCACTGTCGAAACCTCCGCCGCGGTGACCAAGGACGGCTCGGCGCAGGGCCCTCACAAGGTCCGGAACCGCGGCGAGCGCAGCCTCGCGGCGTCCCTCGCCTCCCACGGCATCCTGATCGCCGGCAGCGTCATCGCGCTCTTCCCGATCGCCTGGCTCGTCTTCCTCTCCCTCGGCCCGGACAAGGACGACTACCTCCACCCGGGCGGCATCTGGAAGAAGATGACGTTCGACAACTACTCGTTCGTCCTGCAGCACACGAGCTTCTTCGACTGGCTGAAGAGCTCGCTGATCGTCTCCCTCGGCACCACCGTGCTCGGCGTCCTCGTCGCCGCGACCACCGGCTACGCCGTCTCGCGGATGCGTTTCCCGGGCTACCGGAAGTTCATGTGGGTGCTCCTGGTCACGCAGATGTTCCCGGTGGCCGTACTCATGGTGCCGATGTACCAGATCCTCTCGGACCTCGGGCTCATCGACAGCTACCTCGGGCTGATCCTCGTCTACTGCTCGACCGCGGTGCCGTACTGCGCCTGGCTGCTCAAGGGCTACTTCGACACCATCCCGTTCGAGATCGACGAGGCGGGGCGTGTCGACGGGCTGACCCCCTTCGGCACGTTCGCACGGCTGATCCTGCCGCTCGCCAAGCCGGGCCTCGCGGTCGCCGCCTTCTACAGCTTCATCACGGCCTTCGGCGAGGTCGCCTTCGCCACCACGTTCATGCTGGACGACCAGAAGTACACCCTCGCCGTGGGCCTTCAGACCTTCGTCAGCCAACACGACGCCCAGCGCAACCTGATGGCCGCCACCGCGGTGCTGATCGCGATACCCGTCTCCGCGTTCTTCTACCTCGTGCAGAAGAACCTGGTGACCGGGCTCACCGCGGGCGGCACCAAGGGCTAGAACGCCGGTTCGGTAGCGCCCCTTTAGGGGCGCGGGGAACTGCGCGACCAGCCACGACGGCGCCGCACCCAGATCCCGAGGCGGCCGCGGTCTCCATCCGACCCCGCTGTGACCGCGGCCGCCTCGTCACCCCAGTCGCCGTACGAACCCAACTGACCCAATGACTCCGTTACGTATCAAGGACGCCATGAGCCAGCAGCACTCCCTCATCGACCCCGCCGAAGCCAAGCGCAGCGACCGGCGCAGCGACTGGTGGCGGGACGCGGTGATCTACCAGGTCTATCCGCGCAGCTTCGCCGACAGCAACGGTGACGGCATGGGCGATCTGGAAGGCGTACGCTCCCGCCTGACGTATCTGCGCGACCTCGGCGTGGACGCCGTGTGGCTCAGCCCCTTCTACGCCTCCCCGCAGGCCGACGCCGGCTACGACGTCGCCGACTACCGGGCCGTGGACGCCATGTTCGGCAACCTCCTCGACGCCGACGCGCTGATCCGCGACGCCCACGAGCTGAGCCTGAGGATCATCGTCGACCTCGTCCCGAACCACTCCTCGGACCAGCACGAGTGGTTCAAGCGGGCGCTGCGGGAGGGCCCCGGATCGCCGCTGCGCGAGCGCTACCACTTCCGCCCCGGCAAGGGGAAGAACGGCGAACTCCCGCCCAACGACTGGGAGTCCATCTTCGGCGGTCCGGCGTGGACACGCGTCACCGAGCCGGACGGCACGCCGGGGGAGTGGTACCTGCACCTCTTCGCCCCCGAGCAGCCAGACTTCAACTGGGAGCACCCGGCGGTCGGCGACGAGTTCCGCTCGATCCTGCGCTTCTGGCTCGACATGGGCGTCGACGGCTTCCGCATCGACGTGGCCCACGGCCTGGTCAAGGCGGAGGGCCTGCCCGACCTCGGCTCCCACGAGCAGCTGAAGCTGCTGGGCAACGATGTCATGCCGTTCTTCGACCAGGACGGCGTGCACGAGATCTACCGCCAGTGGCGCACCATCCTCGACGAGTACTCGGGTGAGCGCATCTTCGTGGCGGAAGCCTGGACGCCGACCGTCGAGCGCACGGCGAACTACGTCCGCCCCGACGAGCTCCACCAGGCCTTCAACTTCCAGTACCTGTCGACCGATTGGGACGCCGACGAGCTCCGCAAGGTGGTCGACCGCACCCTGGAGGCGATGCGTCCGGTGGGCGCCCCCGCCACCTGGGTGCTCTCCAACCACGACGTCACCCGCCACGCCACCCGCTTCGCCAACGCGCCCGGCCTCGGCACCCAGATCCGCCTGGCCGGCGACCGCGCGCTGGGGCTCAGGCGCGCCAGGGCCGCCACCCTGCTGATGCTGGCGCTGCCCGGATCCGCGTACGTCTTCCAGGGCGAGGAACTCGGCCTCCCGGACGTCGTCGACCTCCCGGACGAGGTGCGCCAGGACCCGGCGTACTTCCGCGGTGCCGGCCAGGACGGCTTCCGCGACGGCTGCCGGGTGCCGATCCCGTGGACGCGCACGGGATCCTCGTACGGCTTCGGCGACGGCGGCAGCTGGCTCCCGCAGCCCGAGGGCTGGGGCGAGCTGAGCGTCGAGGCGCAGACCGGCGTCCCCGGCTCGACCCTGGAGCTGTACCGCTCCGCCCTCGCCGTCCGTCGCGAGCAGCCCGACCTGGGCGCGGGCGACGCGGTCGAGTGGCTGCGCGCCCCCGAGGGCGTACTCGCCTTCCGGCGCGGGGAGTTCGTGTGCGTCGCGAACACCGGCGGCGAATCGGTGACGACCCCGGCGTACGGCCGCGTCCTGCTCACCAGCGGCGAGGTCACCGAGGCGGACGGCGAGACGAAGGTTCCGGCGGACACGACGGTGTGGTTCACGACGGCCTGATCCCGCCACCTTCCAGAGGCCTGCCGCCCGACCGTGCGGCAGGCCTCTGCGATGCTCACCGTCATGTCCGACACACCCGGCTTCCCCCGATGGCCCGCGTCCCTCACGACACCACGTCTGCTCCTGCGCCCCGTTGAGCCACCGGACGTCCCGGCCCACGCCCGCCTGTGGACCGACCCCGATGTGCGTCGCCACCTGGGCGGCCCGGCCGACGAGGGCGTGGTACGTGCCCGCGAGCAGCGGTGCGTGGGCGCTCCGGGGCTCCTCAGTGTCGTACGGAGGGCGGACGGCCTCGTCATCGGCTCCGTGCTGGTGGAGCCGGGGGCGCGGGACGGCCGAACGGAGCTCTCCTGTCAACTGCTGCCCGAGCATTGGGGTCTCGGGTACGCGCGCGAGGCCGTGGCGGCCGCCGCTGACTGGGCTCTGGCCATACGGCCGGGAGCGGACCTCGTCGCCGTCACCCAGGAGGCCAACACGCGCTCCCGGAGGCTCCTCGACGCCCTGGGCGCCACACTCACCGAGCGGTTCGTCGAGTTCGGGCAGCCGCAGGTCCTCTATCGGCTGCCGGTCCCCACGTCATGAAAGTTCTTGCATCAACTTCACACAGCCCGCTGCCTTTTCAGGCAGCGGGCCTTTAACATCTCCGTCACCGCAAGTTTGCGGGAAAGTTTCTGCAAGAGCCTTCAACGGTGAAGGAGCCCCGCATGGCCCGCAGAACCCTCGCGGCGACCGTCGCCCTCACGGCGGCCGCCTTTGTCATGACCCCGACTGCCGCGGACGCGAGCCCGCCCGGCACCAAGGACGTCACCGCCGTCCTCTTCGAGTGGAACTTCGCCTCCGTCGCCAAGGAGTGCACCAATACCCTCGGCCCCGCCGGCTATGGATACGTCCAGGTCAGCCCGCCCGCCGAGCATATACAGGGCTCGCAGTGGTGGACCTCGTACCAGCCGGTGAGCTACAAGATCGCGGGTCGGCTCGGAGACGCGACCGCCTTCAAGAACATGATCGACACCTGTCACGCGGCCGGGGTGAAGGTGGTCGTCGACACGGTCATCAACCACATGACGGCCGGCAGCGGCACCGGCACCGGCGGCTCGTCGTACACGAAGTACAACTACCCGGGCCTGTACTCCTCGTACGACATGGACGACTGCACCTCCACGGTCAGCGACTACACCAACCGCGCCAACGTCCAGAACTGCGAACTCGTCGGCCTCGCCGACCTGGACACCGGCGAGGAGTACGTCCGCGCCACCATCGCCGGCTATATGAACAGCCTCCTCGGCTACGGCGCCGACGGCTTCCGCATCGACGCCGCCAAGCACATCCCGGCCACCGACCTCGCCAACATCAAGTCCCGGCTGAGCAACCCGTCGGTGTACTGGAAGCAGGAGGTCATCTACGGCGCCGGAGAGGCCGTCCAGCCCACCGAGTACACGGGCAACGGCGACGTCCAGGAGTTCCGCTACGCCTACGACCTCAAGCGGGTCTTCAACAACGAGAAGCTCGCCTACCTCACCAACTACGGCGAGGGCTGGGGTTACATGAACAGCTCGGTGGCGGGTGTCTTCGTCGACAACCACGACACCGAGCGCAACGGCTCGACCCTGAACTACAAGGACGGGGCGAACTACACCCTCGCCAATGTCTTCATGCTCGCCTACCCGTACGGCGCCCCCGACATCAACTCCGGCTACGAATGGTCCGACAAGGACGCAGGACCGCCCAACAACGGTCAGGTCAACGCCTGCTGGCAGGACGGCTGGAAGTGCCAGCACGCCTGGCCCGAGATCATCCGCATGGTCGCCTTCCGCAACGCCACCCGCGGCCAGTCGGTGACCGACTGGTGGGACGACGGCAACAACGCCATCGCCTTCGGCCGCGGCAGCAAGGGGTACGTCGCCATCAACCACGAGTCCGGCAGCCTGACCCGCACGTACCAGACCTCACTGCCCGCGGGGACGTACTGCAACGTCCAGAACAACACCAGCGTGACGGTCGACTCCAACGGCCGGTTCAGCGCCACCCTCGGCTCCAACACGGCCCTCGCGATCTACGCGGGCAAGACGAGCTGCTGAGCGGAGAGCAAAGCAGCGGATCCACAGCAGCCGAAGGGGAACGTGGGATTGACGCTCACCGAGTGTCGTCCTACGTTCCCTGATGTCTGTGGGAGCGCTCCCAGGCGGCGTTCCCGTGAAGGGAGCATCATGCAGCGCGGGCTCAGAAAGTGGGCGTTGACGTCCTTGGCGGCTCTGCTGACGGCCGCCGCCACCACCGCGGCCGCCCTGCCGCAGCCGGCGGCCGCCACCACGGCGACCGTCAACGGCTCGACCACGTTCCAGCCGATCGACGGCTTCGGCTTCTCCGAGCACTTCGGACGGGCCGCCATCATGAACGGCTCGCAGGGCTTATCCGCCCAGCACCAGAAGGAGATCCTCGACCTGCTGCTCGACCGCAGCACCGGCGCGGGGCTCAGCATCCTGCGCCTGGGCATCGACTCCGGCATCCAGCCCACCGATCCGGGCGGCCCGAACGCGACCCCGAAGTACGTGTGGGACGGCATCGACAAGGGCCAGGTGTGGCTCGCCAAGCAGGCCAGGGCCTACGGCGTGAACCGCTTCTACGCCGACGCCTGGACGGCCCCCGGCTACATGAAGACGAACGGCACGGACGCAGGCGGCGGCACCCTGTGCGGTCTGTCCGGTGCGACGTGCGCGAGCGGCGACTGGAGGAAGGCGTACGCCGACTTCCTGGTCCAGTACGCCAGGTTCTACCGCCAGGAGGGCATCCGCATCACCGACCTCGGGTTCACCAACGAGCCCGACTGGACGGCGACGTACGACTCCATGCGGCTCACCCCCGCCCAGGCCGTCGAGTTCCTCAGGACCTTCGGCCCGATCGCACGCGCGGCCGGGTACAAGGTCGCCTGCTGCGACTCCTTCGGCTGGGACGAGGAGAAGGCCTACAGCAGCGCGATCGAGGCGGACGCCAAGGCGCGGGGTGACGTCACCACCCACACCGGCCACACCTACGCCAGCAAGGTCGACGGCCCCCTGCCGACGCACAAACGCACCTGGATGTCGGAGTGGTCCCCCGACGGCACCACCTGGAACGAGAACTGGGACGACGGCAGCGGCTACGACGGCTTCACCGTCGCCTCCGCCATCCACGACGCCCTCACCAAGGGCAACACCAGCGGCTATGTGTACTGGTACGGCGCCTCGCTGGGCGCCACCCGAGGCCTGATCCAGATGGACGGCGACAACTACCACGTCTCCAAGCGGCTGTGGGCGCTGGCCAGCTACAGCCGCTTCATCCGCCCGGGAGCCACCCGCATCGGCGCCACGACCTCGGACGCCGACCTCAAGCTGTCGGCCTTCCGCAACACCGACAAGACGGTGACCGTCGTAGCGCTGAACGCCTCCACCAGTGCCACTCCGGTGACCTTCGACCTGGAGCACACAGGGATCGGCAAAGGCACGGCAACCCCGTACCTGACCGACGCCACACACAGCACGGCACAGCAGCAGACCGTGGCGGTCAGAGGAAGTTCACTGACCACCACGGTTCCGGCCCGGGCGCTGGTCACCTACACCATCAGGCGATAGAGCCCGCTCACTTCCAAGGTGCCACTCAGCTTGCTTGTGAAACTCCTTGCTGTGACTTTCAAGCCTCTTGCTGTAAACCTTGCGTCAGCGATACGGTCGCGCGGGGTCGGACCCAACAGAGCCGTCATCGCAAGGAGTTTCGCCTGTGATACCGAGAGCGAGACGGGTCGCGGCCGTCACCGTCGTGGCCGTTGCCGCCGCCCTGATCCAGCCATTGGCCGCGCAGGCGGCCTCCCCGCCCCCGCCGCCCTCCGACGCGAAGCTCGCCGCCGCGCCCGCCCGGCACGACGACACCCGCGAGCAGTTCTACTTCGTCATGCCGGACCGTTTCGCCAACGGGGATGCCGGCAATGACAGAGGCGGTCTGACGGGTTCGCGGCTCAGCACCGGGTACGACCCCACCGACAAGGGCTTCTACCAGGGCGGCGACCTCAAGGGCCTGACCAAGAAGCTCGACTACATCAAGGGCCTGGGCACCACCGCCATCTGGATGGCCCCGATCTTCAAGAACCGTCCCGTACAGGGGACGGGGAGCAACGCCTCCGCCGGCTACCACGGCTACTGGATCACCGACTTCACCCAGGTCGACCCGCACTTCGGCACCAACAAGGACCTCGAGAACCTCATCTCCAAGGCGCACGCCAAGGGCATGAAGGTCTTCTTCGACGTCATCACCAACCACACCGCCGACGTCGTCGACTACAAGGAGAAGTCCTACGACTACCTCTCCAAGGGCGCCTTCCCGTATCTGACCAAGGACGGCCGCCCCTTCGACGACGCCGACTACGCGGACGGCAGCAGGAAGTTCCCCGCCGTCGACGCCGGTTCCTTCCCGCGCACGCCCACCGTCGCCGCCGCGGACAAGAACGCCAAGGTCCCGGCCTGGCTCAACGACCCGACGATGTACCACAACCGCGGTGACTCCACCTTCGCCGGTGAGAGCGCCACCTACGGGGACTTCAGCGGCCTCGACGACCTGTGGACCGAGCGTCCCGAGGTCGTACAGGGCATGGAGAAGATCTACGAGCGCTGGGTGCGCGACTTCGGCATCGACGGCTTCCGGATCGACACGGTCAAGCACGTCGACATGGACTTCTGGACCCAGTGGGCGACCGCCCTCGACGCCTACGCGGCCAGGCAGGGGCGCAGGAACTTCTTCATGTTCGGCGAGGTCTACTCCGCCGACACCTCGATCACCTCGCCGTACGTCACCCAGGGCCGCCTCGACGCCACCCTCGACTTCCCCTTCCAGGACGCGGCCCGCAGCTACGCCTCCCAGGGCGGCAGCGCGCAGAAGCTCGCCGCGCTCTTCGGCGACGACTACAAGTACACGACCGACAAGGCCAACGCGTACGAGCAGGTCACCTTCCTCGGCAACCACGACATGGGCCGCATCGGGTACTTCCTGAAGCAGGACAACCCGAAGGCCACCGATGCCGAGATCCTCAAGAAGGACGAGCTCGCCAACGAGGTGATGTTCCTCAGCCGCGGCAACCCGGTCGTCTACTACGGCGACGAGCAGGGCTTCACGGGCTCCGGCGGCGACAAGGACGCCCGCCAGACGATGTTCGCCTCGAAGGTCGCCGACTACCTCGACGACGACGAGATCGGCACCGACCGCACCCACGCGAGCGATTCGTACGACACGAGCGCGCCGCTGTACAAGCAGATCGCCGCGCTGAGCAAGCTGCGCAAGGACAATCCGGCCCTCACGGACGGCGTCCAGACACAGCGGTACGCGGCCGACGGCTCCGGTGTCTACGCGTTCTCCCGTACGGACGCCAGGACCGGCCAGGAGTACGTCGTCGCCCTCAACAACGCCGACGAGGCGAAGACGGCCACCTTCGCCACCGGCTCGGCGGGCATGAAGTTCCGTGGGATCCACGGGACTTCGGACGAGGTCACCTCCGACGCCGACAAGAAGATCACGGTCACCGTCCCGGCCGGCTCGGCGATCGTCCTCAAGGCGGCGGGCAGGCTCGCCGAGCCCACCACCGCACCGTCCCTCACCCTCAAGGCCCCGGACGCCGGCGCCACCGGCACCGTGGAACTCTCCGCGGCTGTCGACGGCGGACAGCTCAACCGCGTCGTCTTCGCTGCCCAGGTCGGCGACGGCACGTGGCAGGTCCTGGGCTCCGCCGACCACGCCCCGTACCAGGTCACCCAGACCATCGGCAAGGACGTCCCGGCCGGAACGGCCCTGCGTTACAAGGCAGTTGTCATCGACACCGCCGGGCACACGGCGAGCGCCACCGCCGCCTCCACCACCGGCACCCCGCCCGTCGCGCAGCCCCCCACCGCCTCCTCCCGCGACTACGCGATCGTCCACTACAAGCGCACCGACGGCGACTACGACAAGTGGGGTCTGTACGCCTGGGGCGACCTCGCCGACGGCGAGTCGACCACCTGGCCCGCCGGGCACCCCTTCGTCGGGCGTGACGCGTACGGCGCCTTCGCCTACGTCAAGCTGAAGCCGGGCGCCGTCGGCGTCGGATTCCTGGTCGTCGACAAGGACGGCACCAAGGACGTCTCCACCGACCGCACCATCGACGTCACCAAGACCGGCGAGGTCTGGATCGAGCAGGGCAAGGAGGCCGTACAGACGACACGGCCCGACTACCCGGCGCAGGACAGGACCAAGGCGGTCATCCACTACCACCGCGCCGACGGGAACTACGACGGCTGGGGACTGCACGTCTGGACCGGTGCCGCGAACCCCACGGACTGGTCGAGCCCGCTGAAGCCGGTGAGGACCGACGCCTATGGCGCGGTCTTCGAGGTGCCGCTCAGCGACGGCGCCACCAGCCTCAGTTACATCATCCACAAGGGCGACGAGAAGGACCTCCCGGCCGACCAGTCGCTGGATCTCAAGTCCAACGGCTATGAGGTGTGGCTGTTGAACGGCCAGGAGAAGTACCTGCTGCCGCAGCCCGCGGGCTCCGCCGCCGCGCTCGACCTGAGCACCTCCAAGGCGATCTGGATCGACCGGAACACGGTCGCCTGGAACGGCTCCGACGCCGCCGTCTCCACCCAGCTGCTGTACTCCCACGACGGCTCGATCTCCGTGAAGGACGGCACGCTGACCAGCGACGACGAGCGCTGGCTGCGGCTTGCGAAGACCACGCTCACCGATGCCCAGAAGGCCAGGTTCCCGTATCTGAAGAACTACACGGCGTGGTCCGTCGACCCGCGCGACCAGGGCCGGGTGCGCGAGGCACTCGACGGACAGATCGTCGCCTCCCAGCGGGCCGCCAACGGCGCCGTGCTGGCGGCGACCGGCGTCCAGATCGCCGGCGTGCTCGACGACGTGTACGCGGACGCCACCAGGGCAGAGCTGGGGCCGACGTTCCACAAGGGCCGCCCCACACTCTCCGTGTGGGCGCCGACCGCGCAGAGCGTGGCACTGGAGCTCGACGGCTCGCTCAAGAAGATGAAGCGCGACGAATCCACCGGCGTCTGGTCCGTCACCGGCCCGGAGTCCTGGAAGAACAAGCCCTACCGGTACGTCGTCAAGGTGTGGGCGCCCAGCGTCCGCAAGGTCGTCACCAACAAGGTCACCGACCCGTACTCGGTCGCCCTCACCGCGAACTCCGAGCGCAGCCTCGTCGTCGACCTGGACGACAGGTCCCTTGCCCCGAGCGGCTGGTCGAGCCTCGCCAAGCCCAAGGCCGTACCGCTGAAGGACGCCCAGATCCAGGAGCTGCACATCCGGGACTTCTCCGTCGCGGACAAGACCGTACCGGCCAAGGACCAGGGCACCTACCTCGCCTTCACCGACCGGAACAGCGACGGCTCGAAGCACCTGCGCGAGCTGGCGAAGTCGGGCACGTCGTACGTCCATCTGCTGCCCGCCTTCGACTTCGCGACCGTCCCGGAGAAGAAGGCGGACCAGGCGACGACGGACTGCGCTCTCGCCTCCTACGCCGCCGACTCCGACAAGCAGCAGGAGTGCGTGGCGAAGGCCGCCGCGAAGGACGCCTACAACTGGGGCTACGACCCGTTCCACTACACGGTCCCCGAGGGCTCGTACGCGACCGACCCGGACGGGACCGGCCGTACCGTCGAGTTCCGCAAGATGGTGAAGGGGCTCAACCAGGACGGGCTGCGGGTCGTCATGGACGTCGTCTACAACCACACGGCGGCCGCCGGTCAGGCAGACACCAGCGTCCTCGACAAGGTGGTGCCCGGCTACTACCAGCGCCTCCTCGCCGACGGCTCGGTCGCCAACAGCACCTGCTGCGCCAATACGGCCACCGAGAACGCCATGATGGGCAAGCTGGTCGTCGACTCGGTCGTCACCTGGGCCAAGGAGTACAAGGTCGACGGCTTCCGCTTCGACCTGATGGGACACCAGCCGAAGGCCAATATCCTCGCCGTGCGCAAGGCGCTCGACGCGCTGACCCTCGCCAAGGACGGCGTCGACGGCAAGAAGATCATCATGTACGGCGAGGGCTGGAACTTCGGCGAGGTCGCCGACGACGCCCGCTTCGTGCAGGCCACCCAGAAGAACATGGCCGGTACGGGCATCGCGACCTTCTCCGACCGCGCCCGTGACGCCGTGCGCGGCGGCAGCCCCTTCGACTCCGACCCCGGAATCCAGGGCTTCGCCTCCGGCCTGTACACCGACCCCAACTCGTCCACCGCCAACGGCACTTCGGCCGAGCAGAAGGCCCGCCTCCTGCACTACCAGGACCTGATCAAGGTCGGTCTGTCCGGAAACCTCGCCACGTACCGCTTCACCGACACCGACGGCAAGGCGGTCTCCGGCGCCGAGGTGGACTACAACGGCCAGCCGGCCGGTTACGCGGACGCGCCCGGTGACGCCGTCGCCTACGCCGACGCGCACGACAACGAGTCCCTCTTCGACGCCCTCGCCTACAAGCTGCCCGCCTCGACGAGCGCCGCCGACCGGGCCAGGATGCAGGTCCTCGCGATGGCGACGGCCACCCTCTCGCAGGGCCCGTCCCTCTCGCAGGCGGGCTCCGACCTGCTGCGTTCCAAGTCCCTGGACCGCAACTCGTTCGACAGCGGCGACTGGTTCAACGCCATCCACTGGAACTGCGCGGACGGCAACGGCTTCGGCCGGGGGCTGCCGATGGCGGCCGACAACCAGTCCAAGTGGCCGTACGCGAAGCCGCTGCTGAGCTCGGTGCGGGTCGGCTGCCCGCAGATCGAGGGCGCCTCGGCCGCCTACCAGGACCTGCTGAAGATCCGTTCGACCGAGAAGGTGTTCTCCCTCGGCACCACCGACCAAGTGCAGTCGAAGCTGTCCTTCCCGCTGTCCGGGAAGGACGAGACGCCCGGCGTGATCACCATGCGACTCGGTGACCTGGTCGTCGTCTTCAACGCCACCCCGCAGAAGCAGGAGCAGCGGATCGACGCCCTGGCCGGAACCGGCTACCGGCTGCACCCGGTGCAGACGGCAGGCGCCGACCCTATCGTCAAGACCTCTTCCTATGAGCGGGAATCGGGCACGTTCGCCGTTCCGGGGCGCAGTGTCGCAATATTCTCCCGGATCTCCTGAAAGGGGCATTACTTTGGTGGGGCAGGCCGAACCCCGGTCTGCCCCACCGGCGTTGTCCAAGGGCTGAAAGATGGACCTCAACGGGAAGCTGACAGACACGACCGTGCTGGTCGTGGACGACGTCGCGGCCAGCAGGTACGCGATGGGCACCGTGCTGCGCCGGGCCGGACACCAGGTCGTACCGGTCGCCACCGGCAACCAGGCCCTCGTCGAACTCGACGTACGGCTGCGCAAGGGCGCCCTGCCCGACGTGGCCCTAGTCGACGTCGACCTGCCGGACATGAGCGGCTTCGAACTGTGCCGGCGGCTCAAGGAGCGGCCGCACATGGCGGGCCTGCCCGTCGTGCACTTCTCGGCCGCCGCGGTCGCCCCGGGAGGCCGCTGCCAGGGGCTGGACACGGGCGCCGAGATCTATCTGACGGTGCCCGCCGAGCCCGAGGAGATCGAGGCGGTGGTCCGCTCCGCGGTGCGCACCGCCCGGCTGCGGGCCGACGACCAGGCGCTGGTACGGCGGCTGACGCTGCTGTCCCAGGCGATCGTCACCATCCAGTCGGCGCGCTCCCTGCAGGAACTCGCCGACGCCGCGGCCGACGGCACCGCACGGCTCATCGGCTCTCCCGCCGCCGTCTTCGTCCTCGGCCCGGACGACGAGCTGTACTGCGGCATCTCCCGGGACCGCACCTCCCTCGCCCTGCCGGACGCGGGCGCCCACCGCACCGTGGCCGGTCTGCTGCGGCGGCTGACCCGCGGACAGGCCGGGGTGCAGATCACCACCGTGCCCGCGCCGCTCTGGCCCGCCGGGTTCTTCCGGCCCGGCGTACAGCACGACGCCCGGCTGGCGCTGGTCCTCACCCAGGACGGCCAGGCCCCCGTGTGCCTGGCCACGCCCACCCGCGGGGTGCGCCGGGTGAACCCCGAGGAGGAGGCGCTGGTCGCCCAGCTGGCGCAGGCCGCCGCGCTCGCCGCCGAGCCGCTGCTCATGTACCAGGTCGAGCGGCATGTCGCCCTCACCCTCCAGCACAGCTTCCTGCCCCAGCCGCACCGGCTGCCCGAACTGCCCGGCATCGACGTCGGCGTCCGCTACGTACCGGCGTCCCGGGAGACCGAGATCGGCGGCGACTTCTACGCGGCCCTGCGCACCGACGAGGGCGTGCTCACCGCGGTCGGCGACGTCGTCGGGCACTCGCTGGAGGCGGCCACCGTCATGGTCGAGATACGCCATGCGCTGCGCGCCTACTGCGTCGAGGAGAGCGACCCGGCCGTGCTCGCCGAGCGCCTCGACCGGATGCTGCAGCACTACCACCCGGACGTTACCGCCACCGTCTGTCTCGTCCTGATCGACCCCGAGACCGGGCGCACCCGGATCGCCAACGCCGGCCACATCCCGCCGCTGATCCTGCGGAACGATTCAGACGCGGAGTACGCCAAGGCCGACGGCCCGCTGCTCGGCCTGGGCCTGCCGCACCCGCCGCCCGCCGAGCTGTTCCTGGAGCCCGGCGACCGGCTCCTCATGGTCACCGACGGCCTGATCGAGACCCGGGGCACGGACCTGAGCCTGTCGATGGAGCAGCTCCGCTCGGCGGCCGTCGGCGCGCTGCCCGGCCTGGACGCCCTGTGCGACACCCTTCTGGCCTGCTTCGGGCACGACCGCGAGGACGACATCGCGATGCTCGCGCTCCAGCTGAGGAATTAGGCTGCTCCCGTCGCCGCCGTTCTGGAACAGGAGTGCCCATGCCGCAGATCACCGTCGACCACTCGAAGTCGATCCACTTCGACCGGGAGGGCTTCGCCCACGACCTGCACACCGCGCTCGTCGAGATCGCGGCCGCCAAGCCGGAGGCCTGCAAGACGCAGTTCCGCGCGTCCGAGGTCACCGCGTTCGGCTACGAGGACCCCCTGGACCATGGGCACGCCGTGGTGCACGTCATGATCGGACTGCTCGCGGGCCGCACCGAGGAGACGAAGGCGAAGCTCACCGAGACCGTCCTCGAGCTGCTGAAGAAGCATGTGGAGGACGACGGCCACGCGGTCCTGCACGCCTCCGCCGAGGTCCGCGACCTCGACCCGTCGTACCGGAAGTTCGAGCGTTAGACAGTCCTACGACGCCAGTGAGAGCAACCGGGCGACCAGGTCCGCGAACGGGCCGTCCGGTGGTTCGTCCTTGATCATGCGGCGCAGCAGCGCGCCCATCTCCTCGTCGTAGGCGGCGCTCACCGCGGCCAAGGCGGCGAAGTCATGGACGAGTTGGGACTCCAGTTCGGCGCGGGGAATGCGGCGGCCGTCCAGCCAGATCAGGGCCGTCGACTCGGCCAGGGAGATCCAGGAGCGTACGACCAGTTCCAGTCGGGCGGGCGGGTCCTGGACGTCCAGATGCGACAGGATCTGTTCGTATGCGGCCTGGCGTACGGAGTCGATGAGGGCGTTGGTGGCCGAGGAGCCAACGGCCGGGCCGCCGCGCATCAGTGCGGAGAAACCGGGGCCGTGGTCGTCCACGAAGTCGAAGAAGCGGCGCATCGCCCGCAGCAGCCGCGCCCCCAGCGGGCCCTCCTGGGGCTCCTTGAAGCGGCCCGCCAGATCCTCCGCCGCACGCCTCAACGCGGCCTCGTACAGGCTGAGTTTGCCCGGGAAGTAGTGGTACACCAGCGGGCGTGAGATGCCCGCGGCGGCGGCTATCTCGTCGATGGAGACGTCGTCGGGAGAGCGTTGGCTGAACAGTTCGAGGGCGACGCCGATCAACTGCTGCCGCCGCTCCTCGACTCCCATTCTGCGGCGTACCCCGGTAGTCATGCGAACACCTTACCGATCGGATCCGGCCCGGAACGGTCCGGTCCGGCCACCGGTGTTCACATATCCAGCACGAGACGCTCACTTCGTGCCCGCGAAACGCAGATCAGCATCGAGTCGGCACGCTCGGCGTCCGTCAGCAGTTCGTCGCGGTGCTCCACCTCGCCCTCCAGGACCCGCTGCTCGCAGGTTCCGCAGAACCCCTGCTCACAGGAGTAGGGCGTGTTCGGCAGCGCGGCGCGCACGGCGGCCAGCACGGTCGAGTCGGCCGGCACGGTCAACGTCCGTCCGCTGCGCCGGAGTTCGACCTCGAAGGCGGCGTTGCCGTCGGCCGACGTGCGGGGTGTGAACCGTTCGAGGCGCACCTGCGGGAACCGCTCCTGCATCGCGGCGATGAGCCCCTCCGGGCCGCAGCAGTACACGGCGGCGTCCTCGGCCGCGCCCGCCAACAGGCCGTCGAGATCGGGCAGTCCGTCCTCGTCCTCGGCGACGACGGTCGCCCGGTCACCGCCCAGCTTCTCGAGCTCCTCCAGGAACGGCATCGACGCCCGCGTCCGCCCGCCGTACACCAGCCGCCACTCCGCGCCGTCCCCGAGCGCCCGCAGCATTGGCAGCACGGGAGTGATCCCGATGCCGCCGACGACGAAGACGTACGACGGCGCCCCGACGAGCGGGAAGCGGTTCCGCGGCCCGCGCACCTCCAGCTCCATCCCCTCGGTGACCTGCTCGTGCACCTCGCGCGAGCCACCGCGCCCGTCCGCGATCAGCCGGGTGGCGACCGTGTACGACGAGGTGTCCTCCGGGTCGCCGCACAACGAGTACTGCCGCACCAGCCCCGAAGGCAGGACGAGGTCGAGATGCGCGCCGGGTTCCCAGCGCGGCAAGTCCCTCCCCTCCAGGCGCAGTTGTACGACGCCGTCGGCGATCGTCGTGCGCGAGGCGACCAGCAGCCTCAGTGCCCTTGACCGCGGGCGCCCGGAGGTCGGGTTCTCCAGGGCGGGCATGGGCCACAGCGGCGAGGTCCGGATGCGGCGCCGCATCGCCCGCCTGACCAGCATGGCCGTGCCGGCGGCGACCACGACCGCGCGCAGCTTCGGCATCACAGGGCTCCCCGCTCCGCCGCGAGGGCCGCGACCGCCGCGGGGGAGGAGGCGAGATAGGCGACGGCCTGCTCGGTGGAGCACTCCTGGGAGGGGTGGTAGGCCCGGCTGAGGTACCGCGGGATGGACCTGAGCATGTCGCCGGTCGCGGGCAGCGTGCCCCGTCTGCCCCGCACGTAGAACTCCTTGAAGCTCGCGTGGCCGTCGACCAGCGTCGGGTCGTTCTCCATGAAGAAGCGCGCCCCGCGCTGCCACAGGAACACGAGCGCCGCGAACGCGGTGGCCCAGGTGCGCACCCGTCGCCGGTAGCCGCCGTCGACGTGCATGAACAGGTCGAAGGCGACGGACCGGTGCTCGACCTCCTCCGCGCCGTGCCAGCGCAGCAGATCCAGCATGGTCGGGTCGGCACCCCGCCGGTCCAGCTCCTCGGCGTTGAGGACCCAGTTGCCGAGGAACGCGGTGTAGTGCTCGATCGCCGCGATGATCGCGACCCGCTCCATCAGCCACCACCTGCGCGCCCTGCCGGGAGGCAGCGTGCGGTCGCCGAGCAGCTTCTCGAAGAACCAGTCGACCTGCGCGGTGTACGGCGTCGGATCGAGTCCGAGCTCCCTCAGGTGCGGCAGGACCTCGTCGTGGGCCTGTGAGTGCATCGCCTCCTGCCCGATGAACCCGATGACGTCCTCACGCAGCCGCTCGTCCCGGATGTAGGGCAGCACCTGCTTGTAGACGTGCACGAACCACCGCTCACCGGCGGGCAGCAGCAGATGCAGCACATTGATGGTGTGCGTGGTGAAGGGATCCCCAGGCACCCAGTGCAGCGGGGTCTCCTCCCACGAGAAGGACACCTTCCGCGCCTTGAGGGCGACCCACTCCGAGGCCTGCTTGTTGGACATGGCGTCAATGTACTGACGGGTAAGTCCGAGGGGAACCCTTCGGCGGGGACTTGTTGACGACACTGTCAGCAAGCGGGTGGAGGGTCGAGCGGCGCTGAGCGGCCTCGGTGAAGTCCGCCGCGGTTCGGCAGCGCCCCAAAGGGGCGCGGGGCTGTATCCATGTGCGGCTCCGCCGCGGGGCGCGACCAGCCACGACCATGCCGCGGACGGTCGACGGCCCATCGCCGCACATCCCGCGGAGCGCTTAGTGCAGTCCGCTGATCTGCCGGCCGTCCTCCAGGGTCCCCGCCAGCTCGGCCCGTACGCCCTGCTTGGCCCGTACGGCCAGCAGGCTGCCCGGAGCGGAGGCGCTGACCCCTCCCGTCGTACTGATCGACGACGTCCCCGGGGCGCCGGCCGCGAGGAGGTACCAGTTCTTCGCCTCCGACTTCCACAACACCCCGGCGAGCACATGCGGGTCCTTCACCCCGCACGCCGGTACGTTCTCCGCCTTCGCCGCGACCGCCCCGTACACCCCGCCCGGCGTGTGGAACTGCGCCAGCACCCGCGTCCCGCCGCCGCGCCAGGTGTCGGCCCGGGTGCACACCCAGTCCGCCGCACCGCTCGCGTCGGGCAGCGGCTGCCGGCCGTACTCCCAGGCGTTGACCGCGCGCACCCCCGCCGAGCGCATCGAGGCCAGCGAGCAGGCGTACGGCGCCCAGGTGTGCAGGGCCGGGGCGCCGGTGACCTCGTGGGCGGCGCCGGGCCGTCCGGTGGTGAGGTGGGCGGGGACGAGCTCGCCGAGGTCGGTGCTGAGGCGGGTGCCGGTGGCGTCGGTGAGCTGGAGCACCTTCCACGACCTGCAGTCGCCGCTCTCGGCGGCGGGGCTGGCCAGCGGTGCCGTGACGCCGCCGGTCAGGGCGAGGGCCGTCGTGCCGGTGGCCGGCTTGAGGAGGTCCCGCTCGGCGGCCTGCTTCACCCAGGGGGCCGTCAGATAGCGGACGTTGCCGTCCGCCCGGTTCAGGACCAGCGCGTTCGCCTCGGAGCGGTCGGCGCCGTCGACCCGCGCGAAGTCGAGGGCGGCGCCCTTCGTGCCGCTCCTCGGCTCGGCGTACCGGGCGATGCGCAGACCGTCGTAGAGCATCACCACCCGTGCGCTGTCGACGGTCCCGGCGTACAGCAGCTGGGGCGGTCCGGAGGGGCCGCCCGAGGGGGTGCCGGGGGTCGCGGAGACCTGCACGCTCTCGCCGGGGCGGGCCCAGACGGCGAGGGCGCGGCGCAGCAGCGCCTTGTCGCCGGTGAGGTCGCCGCGGGCCGGCCAGACGGAGAAGTCGGTGCGCGCGGAGGTCGTCCAGGCGGTGGGGGCGACCCGTAGCAGCTTCGCCGGGTCCAGGGCGGCCTCGGCGGCCGGGTTCTGCGCGTACACGGGGGCCGCGGCGCCGTCGGGGGCCCAGCCGTCCCCGGGCAGACCGAGCAGCACCCCGCACACGGCGACGGCCGCCGCGGCGGCGAGCGCGGCCCTGGTGTGCTGTCTGCGGCGCATCAGATCGGTGGGCCGGGCGTGCAGTGAGCAGGGGTCGAACTCGGGGGAGTCGAGCAGGGCGTACTGCTCCGGGACGTCGTCGGCCTCCCGGAGCGCGTCCTGCGGGTCCTCGCAGCCGGCGGCGGTCAGCACCTCGACCACGTCACCGTCGGGGAGTTCCTCCAGGCCGCGCAGGACATAGGCGGCACGGGCGGGGCCGGACAGGGCGGACAGCCGCTGGTCCAGGGCGAGTTCGTCGGCACCGCCCGAACGCGGGAACAGGCGCAGGCCCCACACCTGGGGGAGCAGCGGCGGCAGCTGGGAGCGCTTGGGGAGCGCCGTGCGCTTCAGCGGCAGGCCCGCCTCCAGTGCCGTACGCAGCACCTGGAGGCGGACGAAGGCGTACCCGGGATCGCCGTTGCGCCCGGTCGAGCGGGCCGGGATCGCGGGCGCCTGCGCCCGGCCGCGGGGCAGGGCGCGCTGGGTGAGGGCGTGCGCGGTCACCACGCGCCGGTTGCGGCCGAGGCTCGGCGGCAGCACCAGGTAGGCGAGCCGGACCAGCCGCGGGTAGTGCTCGACGAGCGCGGCCTCGGCCTGTTCGACGTCGACGGCCAGGTCGGAAGGGGACGGTGCGGGGCGCGGGGCGACATCCTGTGACTGCACGTTCAGCAAAACGAGCGAATCGTGGGATAGTCACCGCCGCCCGGGTGACTTACCCCTCGGGCTCGACGAGTGCCCGCGCGTAGTTCGCCATCGATCGCTGGTAGCGGGGGAGATGGGGCGCCAGGGCGCCGAGCACCAGGGAGAGACCTTCGCGGTCCCGGCCGAGACTGGACAGGCACAGCGCCAGACAGGCCCGTACCGCGTCGTCCAACTCGTCGGAGGGCGCGTCCAGTTCGGGTGTCAGCAGCTTGACGCCCTCCTCGGGCTGCCCGGTGTTCCTGAGCGAACTGGACAACTGGATCTTGGCCCTGCGCCCCTTGTACCGGCTGACCTCGCTCAGCCCGCGCGCCAGCGCCTCCCGGTACAGCGGCACGGCCTTGTCGGAGTGCCCGGTGGAGTCCCAGGCGGAGGCCTGCTCGAAGAGACCGAGCGGGCTGCCGTCCGGCAGTTCGGCGGCGAGGGCGTCGATCACGGCCCGGAAGTCGACGGCCCGCTCTTCCGGATACTCGTCGAGGGTGGCCCAGGCGGCGGTCACGCGATCTTCCCAGTCTTGGTTCACCGGAGCACCTTCGCACACGCGTGCACGACAGACAGTCGTATTTTTGAGCGCGTCAGCTGTCCTAGCCGTATCGAAGGGGACGGGCCCAAGGGCCAGCAGAGCGACCCGGAGGAACAGATGAGGTTGACCCGACCGATGCTCGCCGTGGCCACAGCCGCGGGCGTCCTGGCGCTGGCGGGCTGCGGAACCGGAAACAGCGACGCGGCCGCCAAGGTGCCGACCGCCGCCACCGGCAGTCTGGAGAGCCTGGCCGCCAAGGTGAAGTGCAAGCCGGACATGCAGATCGACGCCGACGAGGTCCGCCAGGCCATCTGCACGACCTCCGACGGCAAGTACGTCTTCGCCACCTTCGCCACCGACCGCGGCCAGCGCGAGTGGATCAACGACGCGAAGGACTACGGCGGTTTCTACCTCGTCGGCCGCAAGTGGGTCGCCGTGGGCGAGGACAAGGTGGTCAAGGCGCTGCAGCACACGCTCGGCGGCGACGAGGAGATCGGCACCAACCACAGCGCGCACGCCGGCCACCACGGCTGAGCTTCGCGGCACATACGAAAAGCGGGCGGTGGGAGATTCCCACCGCCCGCTTTCCTAGGGCCTCGTCACTGGCAACGCTGCCCGCTGTTGATGCAGTTGGCGATCTTGTTCGCCAGGTTGTTCTTGAAGACCGCGATGAAGTCGTCGTGGTCGGTGGCCGCCTTGTGCAGCTGCTCGGGGAAGCCGTCCACCGCGTAGGCGTTCTTCACCTGGCCGTTCTGCAGGACAGGCGGGTTGATCTTGTACACCAGACGCATCGTCAGCTGCGGGATCGCCTTGAAGCCGTTCTGGCAGTTGCCGTTGGCGTCGGCGAAGGCGACGTGCGTGCGGTGGTTGGCGCTGTCGATGTTCTTGCCGTCCCAGCAGGACTGGAAGGCGAAGGTGCGCACCACGTTGCTGCCCTGCGGGCAGATCGGGTACTGCGTCGTCAGCTGGACCTTGTTCTCGAAGCCGGTGCAGCTCCAGTGCGCGTTGGCGTTCGCCAGGCCGTTGGTCGTGGTCTTGGCGTCACCGGTGATGATGCGCAGGAACTGCGGCATCGCCGTGACCTTGCTGGTCGGGCTGCCGACGTACTTGATCTGCGCCTGGACCGGCGTCAGGATCTTGCCGACGTTGCCTTCCTTGCCACCGCCGAGGGCGTTCTGGTCGAAGTCCTGCGTGCCGTCCTGGATACGCACCACCGGCCAGTAGTAGGCCGACAGGTCGCCCTGGTTCTGGCAGCTGGTCTGGTCCGCGATCAGCGTGTTGTTGTTCGCGAACGCGTTGACCTTCTGGTTGCCGACGTAGTCGTGCAGGTGGTGCGCGCCGTTGGTCACGCCAGGGGCCACGATCACGTTGTCCGTGTTGTGGTTCTTGTTGGCGTTCACACCGCACTTGGTGATGAAGACGCCCTTCGAGGCGTTGCCGTTGGCCTGCGGTTTCGCGGCGACGTTCGGCTGGACCTTGGTGATGTCCACGAAGTCGGCCGCGACCGGGCCGTTGCCGGCCTGACCGCCGATGTTCTGAGCGGCACCGGCCTGGCCGTTGCCCTGCTGCTGGCCACCGTTCTGCTGCTGGCCGCCATTTTGCTGCTGCTGGCCGCCGTTCTGCTGGCCGCCGTTCTGCCCACCGGCTGCGGTGGTCTGGTTGGCGGTCTGCGTCGTGCAGGCGGCGAGGGCCTGCAGCCCGGCCGCGTCGACCTGGCCGCCCACGCGCTGGATGTCGATCCGGATCCGGTTGAGGGTCGCGGCTCGCTTGTCCTTGAGGGGGCCGACGATCGCGTTCTGTACGAAGTTCGCGTCGCCCGCCTGCGCCTGCCGGGTGGAGGCGAGCCGGGTGTAGGCCTCGGTGACCTGCTTGTCGAGGTTCGCCAACTCCGTGGCCACACCCTGCTGGGCCTGCGCCGGCACGTTCGTCAGCTTCTGCTGCACGTCGGGGCAGGCGATCGTGGCGACCTGACCGGCGGCGGCCTTGGTCTGGTTCTGCCCCGAGTTGTTGGACTCGTGCGCCGAGGCGTAGAAGTTCGCCCAGATCAGCCCGCCCCCACCGAGCGCTAGGGCCGCCGATGCGGCTATGGCCTTGGTGGCCAGCGGCGTACGGCGTTTTCGTGTGTTGCGTCCCATGGAACTCCTCTGACTTCCTTGCGGGCTTGGCGGGGCATCGAGGCGCCCGACAGGAGTGAAGCGGCGCCCTCTCATACGCAGGTGGTCCCAGGGGTGTTCAGCAGCCCCACAAACAAATCAGAGGTTTACCGGGCCTTTGCGACCCAACCGCCGCCTGAGCAGCGAAAGTTACGGAGAATCAGCAACCGCTTACTGGTCCCGGTCCAGATAGGCGAGTACCGCCAGGACACGACGGTTGTCGTCGTCCGATACCTCCAGGTCCAGTTTGGCGAAGATGTTGGAGGTGTGTTTGGCAATGGCCCGTTCTGTGACCACCAGCTGCCCGGCGATCGCCGCGTTCGAGCGGCCCTGCGCCATGAGTTCCAGCACCTCCCGCTCACGGGGCGTCAGCCGCGCGAGCGGCCGGTCGTCGGCGGCCCGCCGCGAGAGCAGCTGCTGGATCACCTGCGGGTCCATGGCCGTACCACCGGCCGCGACCCGCCGTACGGCGTCCACGAACTGGTCCGCCTCGAACACCCGGTCCTTCAGCAGATATCCGACCCCGCCGCTCCCGTCGGCGAGCAGCTCGCGCGCGTACAGCTGCTCCACGTGCTGCGAGAGCACCAGCACGGGAAGCCCGGGTCTGTCCCGGCGGGCCCGCAGCGCGCACTGCAGCCCCTCGTCGGTGTGCGTGGGCGGCAGACGTACGTCGACCACGGCGACGTCCGGCTCCAGCTCGGCCAGCGCCCGGGCGAGCTCGGGGCCGGACTCGACGGCCGCGGCGATCTCGAAGTCGTAGGCCTCCAGAAGCCGGACCAGACCGTCGCGCAGCAGGAAGAGGTCTTCGGCTAGGACAACACGCAAGGGATCTCCATGGTGACCATGGTGGGACCGCCCGCGGGAGAGCTGACGGCCAGGACGCCGTCGAATGTACCCAGGCGCCGCTCGACCCCGGCCAGGCCCGAACCGGCCCCGATCGCCGCGCCGCCCTTGCCGTTGTCGGTGACGGTGATCCGCAGCTTGTCCTCGCCGTGATGCAGGTCGATCCAGATGCGGTCGGCGCCGGAGTGCTTGACCGCGTTGGTGAGCACCTCACTGACCGCGAAGTACGCGGCCGACTCCACCGGAGCGTCCGCGCGCCCCTCCAGCTCGACGTTCACCTCGGTGGGCAGCGGCAGCCGCAGCGCCAACGCCCTCACGGCGTCGCCCAGTCCTCGTTCGGCCAGCACCGGCGGGTGGATGCCGCGCACCAGGTCGCGCAGTTCGGCGAGCGCGTCCACGGAGGACTGCCGGGTCTGGGCGAGCAGCTGCTTGGCCTTCGCCGGGTCCTTGTCGAGGAGCATCTCGATGGTGCCCAGGTCCATGCCCATGGCCACCAGCCGCGCCTGCGCCCCGTCGTGCAGATCCCGCTCGATACGGCGCAGTTCGGCGGCGGAGGTGTCGACGGCGTCCTTCCGGGTCTCGGTCAACACCTGCACCCGCTCGGCAAGTTCGGCCTGACTCGCGCCGAGCACGGACCGGGTGAGCCGGAAGTGGGCGGTCAGCAGGGAGGGGGCGTAGCGGTAACCGAGGGGGAGGAGCACGAGGGCCAGGGCGCCGGCACCGAACGCGGAGGCCTGGTCGGTGACGTGGACGAAGCCGTACCAGTAGCCGCCGGCCTCCGACAGGGGCCGCCACAGCCCGGCCGCCACCGCCAGGCCCTCCAGGGGGTAGAAGACGAGCAGCGCAGGCAACAGCGCGGTGACGAACCCCGCCGTCATGTCCACCTGCAGCCAGCGCACATCCCGCCAGACAGCCGGGTCGCGCAGCATGGCGTAGGTGCGCGCCCAGGGGTTGGCCCCCTCGGGGACCGGCCGGTACGCCGACGGTATCCGCACCCCGCACCACTGAGCTGCGAGCTCCCGCCGCTTGTCCGCGAGGGTTCGCACCGCGTCCAGGATCGGTGGGGTCGTGACGACGCCGACGCCGATCGGTATGAGCGCGACGGAGACGAGCGTCAGGACGAACAGCAGCACCGACAAGGGCAGCACGGCCACGGCCAGTGCGAGCCCCCGTACGGCAGCCAGTAGTACCTCGCGGGCCCGCCCCCGGGCACGGTGCGTGTCGATGTTCATGGCAGAAGTCTGGCCGAGCGGGGGCGGGGGGTCACGGGGCCAGGCCCCCGGGCTGGGGGGTGGTGCTGAGTACACCCCGGGGGCAAGCGCCCTGTTTTCAAGGGGCGCGGGACCGTGTCGATCTGCGGCTCCGCCGCGATGGCGGGAGCGACAAGCCCCCACCGGCCTGCAGATCGCTCACTACCCGCCCAACACCTTCGCCTCCACCTCCGGGTCCAGCCCGACCGGCGGCCGGTCCGGACGTTGCGGCGCCCTGCCACCGATCCCTTGGAGCCACCGCCAGGTGTCGGCGACGGTCTCGTCCACGGGGCGGCAGACCAGCCCCGAAGCCAGCGCACGGGAGACGTCCGCGCTGTGCAAGGCGTCGTGCCCTTCACTCCCCGGCGGTGTCCACACGGGCAGATCGGTCCACGGCTCGATGCCCGCCTCCAGGATCACCCCGGGGTCGATCCACCGCAGCTCCGCGTCCGAGCCGGTGACGGCGACGCACGCGTCGAGCAACTCGCCCATCGTGGCGTGCCCCTGGGGGCTGATCATGTTGAACGGTCCGCTCAGCTCCTGCTCCGCAGCCCCGAGGATCCACTCGGCCATGTCCCGCGCATCGACGTACTGGAGCGGAAGATCCCGCGGCCCCGGGGCGAGGACCGGCCCGCCCCGCGCGATCCGCCCCAGCCACCACGGCAGCCGGCCGATGTTCTCGTACGGGCCGAGGATCAGCCCAGCCCGTACGAGAACGGAGCGGTCCGCCCCGAACGCCTCGACGGCGGCGATCTCCGCGCCACGCTTGTCCCGTGCGTAGTCCGTCTGCTCCGCGTCGGGCTCGGCACCTTCGACCACCGGGGCGCTCTCGTCGTACCCGGCCGGTGCGGGCCATGCGTACACCGAGCAGCTCGACACATACACATACCGCCCGGCACGACCCCGCAGCAGCCGTGCCGCGCTGTGTACCGCCCGGGGCGCCGCCGACCAGGTGTCGACGACGGCGTCCCACTCGCCCTCCGCGAGGGCGGCGAGCCCGTCGGGCGCGGTGCGGTCGCCCCGCAACGCGCGTACGCCGTCCGGGAGCCGGTGCCGTCCCCGGTTGAGGACGGTCACCTCCCAGCCGCGCCCCAGGGCCGCCTGCACGACGGCCCGTCCCGCGAACTCCGTTCCACCCAGCACCAGAAGTCTCATGCCGGTGAGCCTGCCCGGTCGGCCCGCGGGACGGAACGGCAATCTGCCGTCAGCAGAGGAGAAACGGCCGGTGGACGGTCAACGTCCGGTCGGCGGCGTGTACTTGTACCCGACCCGCCGCACCGTCTGGATCGTCCCGCGGTGCTCGGCGCCCAGCTTGCGGCGCAGACGCGCGATGTGGACGTCGACGGTGCGGCCGTCGCCCACATGGCCGTACCCCCACACCGTGGTGACCAGCTGGTCGCGGGTGTGCACCCGGTGCGGATGCGCGACGAGATGCGCGAGCAGCTCGAACTCCAGGTAGGTGAGGTCGAGTTCCCGTCCGTCCACCTCGGCGGTGCGCTGCACGGAGTCGATCAGCACGAGCGGGTTGCCGCTGCCTCGCTCCTCAGCGGTGGGGTCGGGCACCGCCACGGGAAGGAACGGCGGCTGCTGGTCGGCCGGGACGAGCACCAGGTAGCCGATCATCGGCGGCTGGCCCGGCAGGGTGGGAAGGGTGTGCTGCGGAGCGGGCAGCCAGGTGGCGCCCGGCGGCAGGAAGTCCGTCACGTCCACGACCTCGTCCCGGTCGACGGCCCGCAGCCGGTGCCGGGCGCCGTTCTGGGCGGGGGAGGTGAGGGTGGCGGTGGAGAGAGAACGAGTGGTCGCCATGAGAGGTCAGCTCTTTCGCGCGAGGAGTTCGTCTGGGAGGACGGCGGCCGCGATTCGTGGTCGGGCTCGCCGGGACGTACGTCGTGTCGCGCTGGCCGAAGGCCGGGGGTGTACGGCTTTAGAGGGCCGGCGCGTTCATCGCGCGGCAACACACCCGGTCGAAGTCGTGGTGCTGACGGGAAGGCCAGAACGGCTCGAGGTCATGGCGACCCGTCGCGGTGTGGTTCTGGAAGCTGGCCATGACCTAATTGAAGCAGACGCCGGCCCCGCCGAGGACCCTTCTCTCACTACTTGGACGGCAAAGGGGCGCCCACCGCGAACGGTGGACGCCCCTTTTGCGGACATCCGGGATCAGACCTGGCCGGCCTTCTCCAGCGCCGAGCAGCAGGTGTCGACGAGCAGCCGCGTCACGACGTACGGGTCGACGTTGGCGTTCGGACGGCGGTCCTCGATGTAGCCCTTGCCGTCCTTCTCGACCTGCCACGGGATACGGACCGAGGCGCCGCGGTTGGAGACGCCGTAGGAGTACTCGTTCCACGGGGCGGTCTCGTGCAGACCGGTCAGGCGGTCGTCGATGCCGGCGCCGTAGTTCTTGACGTGGTCGAGCGGCTTGGAGCCCTCGCCCAGCGACTCCGCGGCGGTGATGATCGCGTCGTAGCTCTCGCGCATCGCCTTGGTGGAGAAGTTGGTGTGCGCGCCGGCGCCGTTCCAGTCGCCCTTCACCGGCTTCGGGTCCAGCGTCGCGGCGACGCCGAAGTCCTCGGCGGTGCGGTAGAGCAGCCAGCGGGCCACCCACAGGTGGTCGGAGACCTCCAGCGGGGAGACCGGGCCGACCTGGAACTCCCACTGGCCGGGCATGACCTCGGCGTTGATGCCGGAGATGGCGAGGCCCGCGGCGAGGCAGTTCTCCAGGTGGGCCTCGACGATCTCGCGGCCGAAGATCTCGTCGGCGCCGACACCGCAGTAGTAGCCGCCCTGCGGGGCCGGGAAGCCGCCCTTGGGGAAGCCGAGCGGGTAGCCGTCCTGGAAGAAGGTGTACTCCTGCTCGATGCCGAAGATCGGCTCCTGCGCGGCGAACTTCTCGGCGACCTCGGTCAGCGCGGCACGGGTGTTGGACTCGTGCGGCGTGAAGTCGATGTTGAGGACCTCGCACAGGACGAGGACGTCGTCGCCGCCGCGGATCGGGTCCGGGCAGGTGAAGACCGGCTTGAGGACACGGTCCGAGGAGTGCCCCTCGGCCTGGTTCGTGGAGGACCCGTCGAAGCCCCAGATCGGCAGCGCGTCCAGACCGGCGGGCTCGCCCGCGATGATCTTCGTCTTGGAACGGAGCTTGGCGGTCGGCTGGGTGCCGTCGATCCAGATGTACTCAGCCTTGAAGGTCACGGGCCACTTCCTTCGGGGATGTGTCTACGCACTTGCGGGTGCTGCGGCGCTGCGGCACTGAGGCGCCGCGGTGGATGCCCGCGAGCCTGTCAACAGGCGATTTCCCGGCCATTGCTCAAGTGTGAACCCCGTGTTACCTGGCGGTGGTGTGGCGCGATTCACGGTGTGAGGGTGGCTACGGCACAGCGAGTCGACAGGTCGACCCGGTCGGCGCGCGCGTACGGGCCGTCGTACGGCGGCTCGTATGCGATGGGGTTGTGCGGGGACCGCAGGGTCAGCCACCGGCCGCGGCGGCGTCCCGCACCCCGGCGAGGAACCCCTTGATCGCGGCCAGCTCCCGCTCGTCGTATCCCCGCAGCAGCTCCACCGTCTGCTCGATCAGCGGTCCGAAGAAGGCCCATCCGAGCTCCACGGCCCGCTCGTCCACCTCGATGACGACCTTGCGCCGGTCCCGTGGGTCACGGACGCGCCGCACATGACCGGCCCGCTCCAGCCGGTCCACCAGCGCGGTGGTCCCCGCCGAGTTCAGCCCGAGCGCGGCCCCGAGCCGCCCCGCCGTCATCTCCTCTCCCGCGCGGGAGGCGTCCATGAGGGCGATCAGGGCGCGTACGTCCGTGGGGTGCATGCCGTTGCGGGACGCGAAACGGGCGCTGTGCAGGGCGAGTTCGACGGTCGCGGCACGCAGCAGGTGCACGACCTCCAGCTGTGGGCCCCGGGGGTTCGGCACGGGCTGCCTCCGTCTATTATCTCGTTCGTCGAGTATCTCGCTCAACGAGATAATAAGGGGGTTACGGTGTCTGCTCGCAGCGCCTACGACATGGACGGCTTCCTCGCCGCGTACGACAAGGTCATGGCCAAGTGGCCCGCCGAGCGCGAGGCGGTGACCGTCCCCACGCCCTTCGGGACGACGTGGGTCAACATGTGCGGCCCTCTCCACGCGCCCGCGGTCGTCCTGCTCCCCGGCGGCGGGGGAGCGACCTCCGCCGGCTGGTACGCGCAGGCCGCCGATCTGGCGCCCACCCACCGCGTGTTCGCCGTCGACCTCCCCGGCTGCGCGGGCCGCGGCACCGAGGCCGGCGACCGTCACCCCCGTACGGTCGCCGACCTGGTGGTCTGGCTGGACGCGGTCCTGGACGGCCTCGGCCTGGCGGAGACGGACCTGGGCGGGCACTCGTACGGCGGCTGGATCGCCCTGCACTACGCGCTGCGCGCACCCGCACGCGTGCGCCGCCTCTTCCTCCTGGACCCCACCCAGTGCTTCGCCGGTTACCGGCCCGCGTACCTCCTGCACGCCCTGCCGCTGGTGCTGCGTCCCTCGGCCCGCCGGGTCCGCGCCCTGCTGGAATGGGAGACCGGGGGAGTGCCCCTCGACCCCGACTGGCTCCGCCTCCAGGAGGCGGCCGCCGGCTTCCCCTCCGTCGCGAAGCCGGTGACCGGTCCGCGCCCTGCGCCGGACGCGCTGCGCGGGCTGGACATGCCGGTCCTGCTGCTCCTGGCCGGGAACAGCAGGACCTGTGACACGTACGAGGTGGCGGAGAAGGCGGGTGCGCTGCTGCCGCGCGCGGAGACGGTCGTGGTCCCCGATGTCTCCCATCACGCGCTGCCGCAGTCCGCACCCGCCGAACTCGGCCGCCGCCTCACGGAGTTCCTGAGTCCTTGAGCCTCACCCCACCTTCTCGATCAGCGCATGGCGGATCAGGAACTTGCCGGGCTCCCGGACCTGTTCGAAGGCCGCGTTGTTGAGCAGGGCGCAACTGCCGGAGACCGAGGTGACCTTCACCGTCGTGGACTTGTTGTTGTCCAGGTTGGTGACCTTCAGGGTCGTCCCCGCGGGGAACTGGTTGCTGGAGGCCGCGGGTGCGCCGCCCTCGCCGGACAGGGTGACGGTGGAGCCGTTGCACACCTGCTGACCCGAGGCGGCAGCGCCGCCACCCGCGTTCCCGTTCGCGTTTCCCGCGGGCGCCGAGGCCGCCTGCGAGGGCTGCGCGGACTGCTGTGCGCCTCCCGCCTGCTGGCCCCCCGCCTGCTGTCCCGCACCGTTCTGCGCCGACTGCGTCGCCTGGGAGCCCTGAGCCGACTCCCCAACGGTGCAACCGGACGCCTTCTGCTGGACCTTGATCTGCGCGATGACCGCCTCGCGGTTGGCGATCCGGGCCGCGGACTGGGCGTCGGGGTTGGCCTTCTGCCCGTCGATGAACTTCTGGTTGTTGCCGAGGGCGGTGGCGAGCCCCTGGCAGACGTTCGAGTCCGCGGCCGACAGGGTCTTGGCCTGGGGGCTCTGTGCGGCGTTCGAGGTGCTCGCCATGACGAAGGCGCCACCTCCCGCCACCGCCGCCGCGCTCACCAGCAGCGCGATCTTCTTCTTCGTACCGAGACTTCTCCTACGCGACATGCGCGCCTCCTGAGAGGTAGGGGAGCGTACGCCGCTATGTACGAGATACCGAACGAAGTTACTCAGTGGTTACAGGAGTCACTGACGTAACGTACGTCACAGGGAAGTTGAGGCCGGGTTTCTGAGGCCGGGTTCCTATCGGGACAGGGCGTCCCGTACGGCCTCGTCGGTGCGGCCGACCACCGCGGTGCCGTCGTCGGCGGTGATGATCGGACGCTGGATCAGCCTGGGGTGCTCGGCGAGCGCCTTGACCCACCGTGCGCGCGACGAGTCGTCCCGCGGCCACTCCTTCAGTCCGAGCTCCTTGGCCTCGGCCTCCTGGGTGCGGGTGATGTCCCACGGTTCGAGACCGAGACGGTCGAGGACGTCCCTGATCTCGTCCTCGCTCGGTACGTCCTCCAGGTAGCGGCGAACGGTGTAGTCGGCGCCCTCGGCGTCGAGCAGGCTGATGGCGCTGCGGCACTTGGAACAGGCTGGGTTGATCCAGATCTCCATGGGGTCAAAGGTACCCCTGAGGTGCCCTCAAAGCCGCTGTGGCCAGGGCCTTTTGTCAGTGCCGGGCGGTACACTAGAAGAAGTGTTCGAGGGTGTGGGGGGTGCCGAAACCCCCGTTCATTCCCACACCCTCACCGCGACAGGAGGATGCCTGTGCCCGCTGCCGCACTGAAGCCGAAGCCGACCCAGTCCACCGCCAAGCACCCCGTCCTGCTCGACCTGCCCTACGCCCCCGTGGAGAAGCGCCCGCTGCCGCCGGGCCGTCCGCGCGAGTGGTACGTCACGCACAACCGCCGCCTCAAGGCGATGCGGCTCGCCATCGCCCTGCTCGACAGGGGGGTGTACGTACCCAACCAGGCCCGCAACGAGACGATTCGGAGCACGGCCGAACTGATCGGCGTCCACCCGCCGTCGGACACGACGTGCCACATGGTGCGGGCGCTGATGCGGTACTCGCGGTAGGCGTGGTGCCGGGTGCCCCGCGCCTGCGGGGTGCCCGGCACGTGCGTGGCAGCGGGGGGCCCACGACGGGCTGGAGATGCGCGACCGGCGCTCAGAGCCGTCCCGCCAACTCCTTCTCCAGCGGCGTCCGGAACCGTGGGGTCACCTTTGTCGCCCCCACCCACCCCCGCAGCCGCTCCGCCTCCACGGCGATCGCCTCCTCGGCCTCGCGCCCCACCCCGTCCGTGTCGAGCAGCCGCCAGACGATCTCACCGTCGGGACGCTGAGCCCAGCCGCCCACCACTCGGCCGTTCCACCACACCGTCGGCCCCACATTGCCGCTGTAGTCGAACAACGACGGCCGCAGCTCCGGTGCCAGATACCAGTCCCGCTCCCGCCACCCCATCGCCGTCGGATCCAGCGCGGGCAGCAGCGCCGCCCACGACCGGTCGGGGCCCGCCACCGGCTCGACGTCACCGTCGACGACGTACCCCGTGCCCTCGTCGAGAGACACCTCCTGCGCGCCGATCGCCGCCAGCGCACGCCGGACGTCCGTGACCTTCCAGCCCGTCCACCACTTCAGATCGGCCTCCGTGGCGGGCCCGCATGCCGCGAGCCAGCGGCCGAGCAGCACCGACTGCGCCTCGGCCACGTCGAGTTCGGGGTGCGGCGGGGCCACGGCCCAGCGGAACTGGCTGGACGTCCAGGAGCCGAGCGGCCGTCCCCGTACGACCTTGCCCTCCACGCCCAGCACCCGCAGCAGCCGGGTCGAGACGGTGTGCACACCCTCGTAGCTCTTCCCGGCCGCGTACACGAACTGCTCTCTCAACCGCGGCTCGTCCTCGGCGAGTTCGGCCGCGGTCGCCTGCCCGCGCCGGGCCAGGGCCGCCAACGCCGACTCCTCGACGTCCTTCAGCCACGCCGCGTCCGGCGCCCCGGCCTTCGCCATGTCCTTGAGCAGCGAGGCCCGCTCCCGCCCGGCGACCGTGAGTCCCGTCGAGGCGTGCACGACGGCGGTGAGGTCCGTCGGGAACACGAACACCGTGTGCCGCATGCCGTGCATCCGCACCAGTGAGCGGTCCGTGTACAGCGCCCGCTCGGTCTCCGCCACGGTCCCCGCCGGGTCCGCGAGCCGCGCGCCCACGGCCAGATGCACCGTCGCCGGGTCCGACCCGTGCAGCGCCACCAGCGTGCCGGCGACCTCCTCCGGGCTGCCCGCCCGAGCCACCGGAGCCAGCCGCTGCCGCAACGCAAGCCGCGCCCGCCGCTCCGCCACCCCGACGTACCGCCCACCGCCACCCATCCAGGCCTCCCCGCCACACCATCCGTGCCCTCATCCTGCAACAGACCACTGACAACGAAGGGTCCCGCTTGATCTTTTCAGCCCGTCGTGGGGGTCCCCCCCCGCTCGAGCGAAGCCGAGAGCGGGGGAGTTTGAGGACGAGGGATCCTGTACCGCGCGCTGCCGCAAACCCCCGTCACCCGATCGCCGCCCCCGGCATGCGCCCGCCCCCGCCCCCGCTTTCACTGCGAGCAGGAGGCGATGGCAGGCGACCGCACCGGAGGCGTGATGGGCAGGGGCGGTGAACCGCGGTGGGTGGCGTGAGTTCGTCCGTCGTCCGCGCCGAGCGGGGGAAGGCCGCCCGTCGGCGGGTGGCGCGTTCCGCTCATGCCGGGTGGGTTCCGCCCGTCGACCGGCCCGACCCCGTTGCCGTACTGGAGCGGCAGGGACGTGACCGGCTGTCCGAGCTGCTGCCGATCCGGTACGGGCGGATGGCCGCGTCGCCGTTCGCGTTCCTGCGCGGTTCGGCCGCCGTGATGGCCGCCGACCTCGCCTCCCGCCCGCACACCGGGCTGACCGTGCAGCTGTGCGGCGACGCACACCTGCTGAACTTCGGTCTGCACACCTCCCCGGAGCGGGCGCTTGTCTTCGACCTGAACGACTTCGACGAGACGTTTCCCGGCCCCTTCGAGTGGGACGTCGAGCGGCTCGCCGCCTCCGTCGCCGTGGCGGGGCGGGCGAACGGGCACGCCGAGGCCAAGGTGCGCCGCGCGACGCTGGAGGCGGTGGCCGCGTACCGGACCGCCATGCGGCGGCTGGCCGGGCGGGGCGAGCTCTCCGTCTGGTACGAGCGCATCGACGCCGACAGCCTGCTGCCCCTCGTCCGTTCCGCCGGCCGGCGGAACGGACAGGTCGCCTCCAGCCTGACCCGGGCCCGCCGCCGCACCAGCCTGCAGGCCCTCGGCAAGCTCACCGAGGTCGTCGACGGACGCCGCCGGATCATCCACGACCCGCCGCTCCTCGAACCCGCCGGCGCCTCCGACATGGCCTCCCTGCGCAAGATCTTCAGCGACTACCGTTCCACCCTCACCGAGGAGCGCCGCCTGCTCCTGGACCGCTACCGCTTCGCGGACGCCGCCCGCAAGGCCGTCGGCGTCGGCAGCGTCGGCCTGCGCTGCTTCGTCGTACTCCTGACGGGACGGGATCAGGGCGACCCCCTGTTCCTGCAGATCAAGGAGGCACGGAAGTCCGTATGGGAGGAACATCTGCCGCACGGGCCCTACGTCCATCCCGGGCATCGCGTCGTCGCAGGTCAGCGGCTGCTGCAGGCGGCCAGTGACATCTTCCTGGGGTGGATGAGCGGGCCGGAGGGGCGCGCCTTCTACTGGCGGCAGCTGCGCGACACGAAGGGCTCCGCGGACGTGGCCGGCATGAGCCCGGCCGACCTGCTCGGCTACGCCCGCCTCTGCGGCACCGCCCTGGCCCGCGCCCACGCCCGCTCCGGCGACCGCATCGCCATCGCCGCCTACCTCGGCGGCGCCGACACCTTCGAGCAGGCCGTCGCCGACTTCGCCCTCGCCTACGCCGACCAGACCGCCGCGGACCACGCAACCCTGGGCGCGGCGATCGCGGCAGGCGTGGTCGCGGCCTCCCCCGAGGCGTGATCACACCCCAGAACCTGCCTCACCCCGCCCAGGAGACCTACGCTGACCGAGTGCAGCTATCCGAGCCCCCGACCGACGGTTTCGAGGTCGTCGCCGTAGCCTCCTCGGCCGGCGGTATCAACGGCCTGGCCACCCTGCTCGGTGCTTTCGACGCCGGGCTCCCGGTGCCGGTCCTGGTCGTGCAGCACCTGGACCCCCGCCACCGCACGGTCATCGCGGAGGTCCTGGACCGCCGTACGGAGCTTGATGTGAAGCTCGCCGAGGACCACGAGCGGACCCGGCCCGGCACGGTCTACATCGCCCCGCCCGACCGGCACCTGCTCGTCGGCCCCGGCGGCCTGCTCACCCTCACCGACAGCGAGCTGGTCCACTTCGTCCGGCCCTCCGCGGACCTGCTGTTCGAGTCGGTCGCGGGTGCGTACGGGTCGCGGGCCATCGCCTGCGTGCTGACCGGGACCGGGCGGGACGGTGCGATGGGTGTGGACGCGGTCAAGTCGCGCGGTGGCACCGTGATCGCCCAGGATCCGGCGACGGCGGAGTTCAGGGGCATGCCGGAGGCGGCCGTGGGTACTGGCACAGTGGACTTCGTGCTACCTCTGGAGGAGATCGCCGCGGTGATCCGCGGGTTGGTCGAGACCAAGAGGCAGTAGCAGAGAAGTGGGCGACAGCGATGGTTGACGGACAACCGGACGTGGAGACGGACGAGGAACTGGAGCAGCTCCTCGGCTTCCTCAGGGACGCCCGCGGTTTCGACTTCACCGGTTACAAGCGGTCCTCACTGGGCCGCCGCATCCGCAAACGGATGGCGGACACGCAGATCACGTCGTACACCGACTACCGCGACCGCCTGGAGACCAATGCGGATGAATTCAACGCCCTGTTCAACACCATCCTGATCAACGTCACCTCCTTCTTCCGCGACCCCGAGGCCTGGACCTTCCTCCAGCGCGAGGTGATGCCCGAGCTGATCGCGCAGAGCGGGAGCGAGGACGAGATCCGGGTGTGGAGCGCGGGCTGCTCCAGCGGTGAGGAGGCCTACTCCCTGGCGATCATGTTCGCCGAGACCCTGGGCCTTCAGGAGACCCTGGAGCGGGTCAAGATCTACGGCACGGACGTCGACGACGAGGCACTGCGCGACGCCCGCTCCGGTCTGTACTCGGCCAAGGGCCTCGAACCACTCTCGGCCGAGTTGCGCGACAAGTACTTCGAGCAGAACGGGGCCCGGTTCAGTTTCCGCCCCGACCTGCGCCGCAAGGTGATCTTCGGTCGGCACGACATCACGCGCGACGCCCCGATCTCCCGCCTCGACCTGCTCGTCTGCCGCAACACGCTGATGTACTTCAACGTCGAGGCGCAGACGCAGATCGTCGACCGCTTCCACTTCGCGTTGCGCGAGGGCGGCTGCCTCTTCCTCGGCAAGGCCGAAATGCTGCTCAACGACGCGGACCGGTTCGAGGTGATGAGCATGCGCCAGCGCGTCTTCCGGCGCCGTCCCGGCGAGGCCACGCCGCCCTACCAGCCGGCACCCGTGAAGATCAGGGCGGGCATGGGCGGCGAGTTGCAGAGCATGGCCCGGCACCGGCAGCTGCGCGACCTCATCCTCGACGCGACCCCCAGCGCCGCCCTGGCCGTCGACTCCGAAGGCGTGGTCATCCTCATCAACAGCCACGCGCGCGTGCAGTTCGGACTCACGGCGACCGACATCGGGCGCCCCTTCCAGGACCTGGAGATCTCCTACCGCCCCGTCGAACTGCGCTCCCTGATCGAACAGGCCACCCACGAGCGGCGCACCCTGCGGGTCAACGGCGCCGAACGCCGGGTCGCCGACGACGTCCAGTACTTCGACATCCTCGTCCAGCCCGTGACCGGCACCGACGGCCTGTCGGTCGCCATCCACATCACCTTCAACGACGTCACGGTCGCCACACAGCTCAAGTCCGAGATCAAGCGCGTCCGAGAGGACCTCGAGACGGCCTACGAGGAACTCCAGTCCACGAACGAGGAGTTGGAGACGACGAACGAGGAACTCCAGTCGAGCATCGAGGAACTGGAGACGACCAATGAGGAACTCCAGTCCACCAACGAGGAGTTGGAGACCACCAATGAGGAACTCCAGTCCGGGAACGAGGAACTGGAGACCACGAACGAGGAGATGCGGGTCCGCACCGAGGAGCTGGACGAGGCCCGCACCTTCCTGGAGGCCGTGCTCACCTCCATCGCCGCCGGGGTCGTCGTCCTCGACCAGGGCCTGAAGGTCAAGAGCTGGAACCGCGGCGCCGTCGATCTGTGGGGTCTGCGCCCCGAGGAGGTCCTGGACCAGCCCTTCCACGGTCTCGACTTCGGACTGCCCACCGGCGAGCTGCGCGAGACCATCCAGCTCTGCGTCGACAGCGGCAAGCGGGGAGACCCGCTGCCGGTGCCCGCCGTCAACCGCCTGGGCCGGTCGATCGTGTGCATGGTGCAGTGCAGCCCCTTCGACGGCCACAACGGCGGGGTGGTCCTGCTCATGGAAGAAGGCCGGACAAACGGCTCGCAGTGAGAACCTGAAGCGTACGATTCCGGTATGGCGACCGGACGTGAGGTCTCGGACCTCATTGCCTCCGCCGAACGGCAGGCCGCTGCGGCGCGCCTCCGTTCGGAGAAGGAGAGCAGCAGTGCCGAGCGGCATGAGCTCCTCGCCGGTCAGGCCCGCACCGAGGTCCTCAGGGACATGTACCTGCGGATCGCGGCGATCCACCGTTCCACCGCGGCCTGCCACCTGACCGCGGCCCGGCTTCAGGAGGACTACGTGGACCGGCTCACCAGCTGGGCACGTACGCGCGACGTCCCGAAGCCCCTGTTCATGTCGGGTGTGGCAGCGGCCTGCGGCACCAGCAGCGCCGCCGTCACCCTGGTCGGAGCGACGCTCGACCAGCTCGGCCTGGCGGCCTCCGACGAGTCTGCCCGCGCCGCCCAGGAGCTGGAGTTCCTGCTCGGTGAGGGCCCGGCCCGGGACGCCGCCAAAGAGCTCTGTCCGGTGGCCGCGGACGGCTCGGCGCTGCTCGACCGCTGGCCCGGGTACGGGCCCGCGGTGGCGGACCTGGGCATCGGCGCGGTGGCCGCCGTACCGCTCAGCCTGTCCGGCACCTGCGTAGGCGCACTCGCGGTCTTCGATCCGGCGCAGGGCGTCACCGACTCGGACACCTTCTCCGAGGTCGCCGAGGCGCTGACCCGCTCGGTGATCCTCGACGTGGACGGCGACCCCGGTATGTACGGCGCCACCGATCTGCGCGCCAAGGTGCACCAGGCCGCCGGCATGGTCTCCGTGCACCTCGACTGCCTGGTGGCCGACGCACTGGAACTGATCAAGGCACATGCCTTTGCCGAGGGTGCCTCCGTGCACTTGGTGGCGGAGTCCATCCTGCGCGGTGAACTGCGCCTCGGCTGAGGCGGGGGAGACGACGGGGCGTGGGCAAGGAAGACTGCGGACGCATCACCGGCCGAAGTCCGAGAGCGAAGGAAAGCTGATGAGCACGGTATCCCCGTCGCGGCAGCAGCAGCTGGCACAGGCGTTCGTCGACCTGGCCGCCAGCCCGGTCACCGCACCGTCCGACCCGACGGGGCTCCTCGCGGCCCTCGCCGCGCACGGAACCAAGCTGCTCGGCGACTGCGCCGTGGTCGTGCTGTACGCTCCCGACGACTCCTGCGGTGCCGAGGTGGCCGGCACCGGCCAGGACCTGCTGCACCTGGCACGCTCCGCCGCCACCTGGGGCGAGGGGCCCGGGTCGGAGGCCCGCCGCACCGGTTTCCCGGTGGCGGACACCCCCCTGGACAGCGACCGGGCCCGCCGGGACTGGCCGCGCTACACGGCCCGGGCGGTGGAACTGGGTTACGGCCGGGTCGCCGCGCTGCCCCTGCATGTCGGCGGGGACACCCTGGGAGCCCTGGTACTGCTCGGTCCCGGCAGCACACCGCTGCCTCACGAGCTCCTGACGCTGGCCCAGGCCCTCGCCGACGCCGCCGGCTGGACCCTGGAACGGGAGCGCCGGCTGCGCGAGACCCAGGCCCTGGCCGACCAGCTGGGCCAGGCGCTGAACAGCCGTATCGTCATCGAACAGGCCAAGGGCACCCTCTCCGCCCGGCACTCCATCACCGTCGACGAGGCCTTCCGCGTCCTGCGCTCCCACGCCCGCTCCCACCGCCGCCGCCTGACGGAGGTGGCCCGGGAGGTGGTGGAGCGGACGCTGGATCTGGGAGTGGACTGACGTCGCCTCCGGGGCTCCCGGCCGGAAAACAGGATGCACGCCCGGTGACCGTCTCCCTACGCTGGACATGCGTCGCGGAGCTGCCCACCACCGCTTTCCGCAGGACAGGCATCACCCTGCGGACTCGGGGCTACTCTCTACGCACCGACGGACGGACGCCCATCCCCCAGCGCCCCGTCGGACGAGAAAACCATCACCGCTCACTCATCCACGCCCAAACGGAGGCCCGTCATGGGCACCATCGTCATAGCCGGGACCGCCGTCCTGGTGCTCTTAGGATTCGGAAACCACGTCTGGTGGCTGGCCGCGGTCGCCGTGCTCTTCCTGTACGCGCAGTACGGGCGCAGCGGCACCAAGGGCGGCTCCGCCTCGCAGTCCTCGCAGTCGTCGGGGGGATCCTCGTCGGGGTCGATGCCGGCCACGTACCAGGCCTACCGCAAGCGCCGTGACATGCAGGCCAAGTGGGAGCGCCGCTACGCCCGCGAGCGCCCCCTTGAGTCGCGCCGCCAGGAGCGCGAGAAGAGCAAGTGAGACGACGTGAACCGCTGGTAGGCGCCGGTCACAGGCCGGGCGCGCCCCACACCGGGAACCAGCGGCTCAGGTCCTGCTCCATCCGCAGGTCGTCGGCGAGCGCCGCCTTCACCTGCAGTTCCAGCGCGTTGTCGCGCCGCTGCCCACCGCCGGGCAGCGGCGCGAACGGGTAGAACGTGCCGCGCTTGTAGAGATAGACCAGCGCGAGCCCCCGGCCCCCCTCGCTCTGGAAACCGGCCAGGGAGCACAGCAGTTGCGGCCCGAAGCCGTTGACCTCCATCGAGCTGTTCACCGCGTGCAGATCGTTGACCAGCTCGGACAGCTGGTCGGGGGAGCGGCGGGAGACCAGCCAGGAGTAGCCGTACTCGTCCTGGCTGAGCTCGACCGGGGGGCCTTCCCGGTCGGCGTCCGCGTCCAGCAGGGCCTGGACCTCCCGGTGCGTCTGCTCGAAGGCCCCGCCCTCGACCGTCGCGAAGCACACCGCGCCCGTGCCGGTCGGCGTGAAGCCGGCCGCGGCCTCGAGGGTCACGGCCGCCGACGGCAGCGCGAAGAGCTGGTCGAGATCGGGCAGGACCGGTTTCGTACGGCCGAGCAGAATGTCCAGGAGCCCCATGTCACCCCTTTCCGGGTGTTGCCGCATCACCCAACTCGGCGGAGATCCGCCCCAGTTGGTCGAGCCGCTGCTCCAGGCTCGGGTGCGTGGAGAAGAACCGCTCGATGCCGGGCTCCTTGCCGGCCGCGGGGGTGAAGTAGAAGGCGTTGAAGGCCTGCGCCGTCCGCAGGTCCTTGGTCGGGATTCTCGCGATGTCGCCGGAGACCTTGGTCAGCGCGGAGGCCAGCGCCGAGGGCCGCCCGGTGAGCAGCGCCGCCGCCCGGTCCGCGGCCAGCTCCCGGTACCTCGACAGCGCCCTGATCAGCAGGAAACTGATCGCGTACACGGCCGCCGACACACCCATCACGGCGGCGAAGACGGCAGCGGTGTTCTGGTCCCGGCGCCCCCCGCCGAACAGCTGCGAGTAGAAGGCGAACCGCACGATCAGGCCCGCGATCACGCCGAGGAACGACGCGATCGTGATCACGGCGACGTCCTTGTGCGCCACGTGCGACAGCTCGTGCGCGAGGACGCCCTCCAGCTCCGCGGGCTCCAGCCGCCGCAGCAGCCCGGTCGTCACACACACCACCGCATGGTCGGCATTGCGTCCGGTCGCGAACGCGTTCGGCATGTCCATCTCGGACACCGCCACCACCGGCTTGGGCATGTCGGCGATCGCACACAGCCGGTCGACCACCGCATGCAGCTCGGGATACTCCTCGCGCTCCACGACCCGCCCGCGCATGGCGAACATCGCGATCCGGTCGGAGAACCAGAACTGCGCCACGAACATCGCCGCCACCAGCACCACGACCAGCAGCCACGACTTGAGCAACACGATCAACGCGGCGACGAAGGCCACGTACAACAACCCGAGCAGGAACATCGTGACCGTCATCCGCACGGTCAACCGCCGGTCGCTCCGGAAGCGGCTCTGCATCTGCCATCACCCCGCAGTCAGGCACTCGTCCCACTGCCAGTGTGCACCCAGCCACTGCCATGAAGTGGTCCCGAACGGCTCTAGGAGCCGCAAAAGGTCCCTGTGAGAGGCCGCTGGGCAGAGTCCTCTAGTACGGGGCCCGGAACTGTGCCCACCCGAGCAGCACGATGATCGCCGCCACACTGCCCAGCACGATCGCCGTCGACACCCATGAGGACCTGCGCGGCGCCACCGGCTCGGGATCCGCACGGAAGGGCTGCGGCTCCGGCGGGTTCTCCCTCCAGCGCGCGGCCAGCATCCGGGCCCGCGCCGAGGGCTCCTTGTGCTGCGCGTCGTCCGCCCACCTCAGGTCGAACTCGCGCTCCTGGTCGTCGTGTTCGTGCTCCGGCATCCCGTCCACCCCCGTGTCATGGCATCGGCAGAGGCAGAATAGAACATACGCCCGCGCCCCCGCTGTCGGTACGACAACGGGGGCGCGGGCGCTGTGCCTGGGACAGGCGTCGATCACACGTCGCTGTCATTGTCTGTCGTTGTTGGTAGTCATTGGGCTGTCCTCGGACGGCCCAGATACGGCCCAGGATGCGCTCGGGTACGTGCCGCCCCTCGAAGGCAGTGGCCTCCGCCTGTCCGGGCTGAGAGGGTGAGCCGGTGACTGATGACGAGGTCGTGGAGACAGTGCGCGCTGCAGCCCGGACACGTACGCTGCCCCCGCCTGCGGGGCCGGACGCTCTCGCCCATGCGGAACAGGTCATCGGGTTTCGGACGCCTCCACTCCTTCGGCGTCTGTACAGCGAAGTGGCCAACGGAGGGTTCGGACCGGACGACGGCATCCTGGGCGTGAGCGGGGGCCACGCACAAGGCAACTTCTACGACATCGCCGAGCTGTACCACGGCGGCCCAGATCCCTCCGGCCGCATCCCCGCCGGCCTGGTGCTGATCTACGACTGGGGTTGCACCATCTGGTCACTGGTCGACTTCCGCGACCCTGCGGGCCACATGTGGTGCAGCCACCAGGGAGAGCTCTGGGCCCAAGGGATCACTCTCGCGGAGTGGCTGATCGGCTCGTCGGCAGGAACCGTGACGGTGGATACGCTGCTCGACAGCCAGCCCGCCGTCGAGCGCGTTCAGTAGCCGGTCTACTGATCACGGGTCTCGCCCACCAGCGAGGTTGAGGAAGCCCACGGCTCTGACCTGGTCGGACGCCGTGGGCTTCTGTGATTGTTGGTCGACGTCGGGTGACCTGGGACGGCCCAGCGATGAAACCTCGTGCAGCTGCCGTCGATGTGATCGACATCTGCTCTCATCGTCGACGCATGATCGGACCGATCGCGGGTAGGCGAAGTTGACGATCCGTCGTCTCTGGGTCGTTTCTATGCACAAAAGGGTGCGGCGCGATGACTGAGATACCGGCAGAGGTCTTCGAACTGGTGGCGCGGAAGGCTCTGCAAGACCTGTCCACCGCGGTGGACCTATCGGCACTGGATGCGCTGGCCGGCTGTGACGTGCTGATTCCTGCGATCGGCGGGATCCGATACACGCGTAACCGCAGTGAACTCGTGCGGCTTGTGCTTCCGGTGATCGAAAGCGCCAACGACGCCCTCGCGGTCATGGTGTTCACCTCGGAGGAACGGCTACTCAGGGCGTTTCCCCAGGTGCCCTGCTACAGGCCTGTCACCCTGCGGGACCTGGCCTCTCGCTGGCCGAGCGACGAGGTGGTGCTGGTGATCGACGCCGGGGACCAAGACGAACTGACACTGTCCGCGCACAACGCGCGGTGGCTGCTCAGCCGCTGCCTCGTGTGACCGCCAGGTCCGTACGGCCGCCTCGAGCTCCGCGAGCGCGGCTCCAGCGCTCCCCTTCAGGAACCGAACGGATTGAGTGAACAGCTAGCTTGACGTCGCGGTCGGCGGCGCCTCAATGACCGAGTCAAGCAGGTGGGGCGCCATTGCTCGGTTGAGAACAGCGCCCCGTGCAGCACTTGTTTCAAGCTGCCCCTCGATGCGAACTACGGGCGGGTCGGTCGCTGAGGTCTACCCGGCTGATCAGATGTTCGCTGGCAGTTGGTATTGGTCGGCTGCGGTTGCCGTGGTTGCTGTACTCCACTGCTGTACAGCACAGCTCACCGTGCCGGGTTCTCCCAGGGGGCGTAACGCTTCAGTGCCGTCTGTTCCGTCAGCCCGAGCCGCTTCGCCGCCCGACGTCTCTCCCGGACTTCTGCAGCCGACCGACAGGGTAGAGAGGGCACTTGACCAGGACCACGGCTTTAGGAGCGAGGTTGGGCGATCACGGGCGTGACCTGCCGATTCCCTACCTTGGCAGACTTCGGCCGGTGCCTCCCGATCGCACCTCGGTGCACCGTGAGTCCCCGTCCGTTCTGGCGCGAGAGTGGCACGTTCCGCGGCTGTTCCGTGGTTCCCTCGACGCGAACCACGGGCACGTCACTCTAGACGCGCTCGCGCTGGGAACGTATCTGCCGGTAGATCGCGTGGCATGCGGACAGCATCAGGAAACTGGCACCGAGCGGCCAGAACAGAGAAGCTCCCTCTCGGTGCATTCTCACGCCCTCTGCCAAGAGGATCGCGGAGATGATCAGGCTCAGATAGGGCATCACCTTTTCCGCCGGGCCGCCATCTCTGAATGGGTTCTCCATGATCGCCCTCTCCGTCTATGGGGAGCGGCACTGTACCGCGCGGGCGGTGGAGTCTTAATGGCCGATTCAATCCGTTGGAGGGCTGGTTCCTTCTTCCCATCCCCACTCGTTGCGGCAGTCGACGCAGGTGAGGTGTGTGGGCACCGACTCCGTCGTGCTGTGTGCAATGCGGAAGAGTTCCTGCTCGTCCGTGGTGGTGGGGACGAACACGGTCAGGACGCGGTCTGTTGCTGCGCCGCAGCGGGGGCACGGCGTGGGTGGATCAAGGCGTGGACGCATGGATCACCTGTTTGGTCGGTTGAGCGCCCAAGGTAGTCAACTGCGAGGCAGGACATAGCTGATGGAGAGGGCAGGGCTTCGTGCCCGGCTCAGGCGGCGGGGATGTGCTTGTGTCCCTCGGCTCGTTTCTTGAGGTAGTAGGCGCGGTTGGGGCCTTCCCGAATGATGCTGGTCTGGGCGGAGACGTAGAACACGCGGCGAAGGCGGCGGCTGTAGCGCTGGGGGCGATGCAGGTTGCCGGTGCGCGTCCGGAGTCTTTCGCAACCGGGATGAGACCGACATGTTGGGCGTGCGCGGCGGTGAGGGCGGTGGCGGCGACCGTTTCGGGGTGGCGCACGCGTCGGGCGGCGAGCCATCGGGTCAGGCGGGTCTGCCCGCAGCGGCGGAGGGCGGCGGGGGTCCGATAGCCGGTGAGCAGGGCGAGGGCGCCCTTGTGGTCGGCGTAGTCGAAGGCCGTTTCCAGGGCAGGGCTGATGCCGGTGAGCACGTCGTGCAGGCGGTTGAGCAGACGGACCCGGTCGGCGATGAGGTCGCAGCGGTGGGTCGTGAGCAGGGCCAAGTCGGCGGCCAGCTTGGTGGGGACCTCGATCGGGGCGAAGTCCTTTCGCAGGCGGGCGGTATCGGCGATGACGTAGGCGTCGCGGGCGTCTGTCTTGGCCTCGCCCTGATAGGCGCCGGACATGCGGTTGACCGTCCGGCCGGGCACGTAGACGACCGGTTGTCCGTAGTCAGCGAGCAGGGCCAGCAGCAGGGCGGGCGCGGTGTCCGTGAGGTCCACTGCCCATCGAATCGTGCGAGGACTTCGCTGAGGCCGGCCAGGATGACGGCCTCGTCGTTGCAGACTCTCCGGCTCCAGACGCTGGTGCCGGTGTCGTCGATAGCGACCCACCAGTGGTGGGCCTTGCTGGCGTCGATACCAACCCATACACGGGGCGTCCGTGTGGTCATGTGGCGGTCTCCTCGGGCTGCGGACAGCGTGCCATTGGTCCAAGGACACCCCGCCGTCAGCTCCGTGAACAGCGACCGATTCGCACATCTCAATCGGCGGCCTGGGCGTCCCGAAGAGCGGGGCGGCCACTCCACCGGAGCCACCGGGGGCAAGCGGCTTTAGAGCAACACCCCACTCTTCCGGACCGCCAAACAACCTACGGAGCGGCTTTGGGCTGGAGCTGATCTGGCGATAGTGATGGGGCTGCAATCCGCGGGGATGACGACGCCCCGCCGACGCTGGTCGGCGGGGCGTTCGGGCCTGTGCGAGGGTCAGCAGGCGTTGTACTTCCAGTCGCCGCCCTCCAGCGTCCACGGCTGCTTCGTCTGGTCGAACTTCGGTAGGCCCTTCACCTTGTACGAGACGTGGCCCATGTCCCCCGAGACGGTGGCTTGTACGTCCGTCGCCGGGTGGTCGGGCCCGTAGTCCTTCGCGGCCTGCTTCACCGTGGCCTCGAACACGGCCGGATCCGCCTTCGCCCGGCAGCGCTTCGACAGGAACGCGTAGGCGCCCTTCCCTTCCCCGCCGAAGTACAGGTCCGTGTACGTCTCGGCGACGCGCTCCAGATCGACGGAGTCGGCCGGCGTCGGGGTGATGGTCGGCGTCTCGACGGCCGCCGTCCTGGTGGGTGTGCTGCTGCTCGCCGAGTCGGGCTTGTCGTCGCTGCTGGACGAGCAGGCGGTGAGCGCGGCGAGCAGGAGCGCGGTGGTGGTGAGCGTGATGGTGGCGCGGGTGCGCATGTGTTCCCCCATGGACGTGCGGTCTGAGGGGGCATGGTGACACAGGCGAGCATGGGTGAGACCCGCGCCCCTGGGGATTAGGCGCGGGCCTCAGATCCGTAGGCGCGTGCACCCTGGATGCGCGCCCTGCCGACGCACACACCCCACCGCCCACCTCCCGGGAGGGCCACGCTGTGGCCCACCCCGTCTTCTGCCCGGACCCTCGCGGACTCAGGGATGGCAGCGTCGTATCAGCGGACGGTCTTCGCGAACGTCTCTGCTGTGTTCGGCGCGGCCGTGGATGACGGAGTTCTGACCCGGAATCCCTGCCGCGCAGGCTCCGTACGGGCGCCGTCGACGTCGGTGCCGGTTGTGGTTTGCGGCAGGGGGAGATTTTCGGGCTTGCTGTCGACGAAGTCGACTTCGTCGAGGGAACGGTGCACGTCGTGCGACAGGTCAAGCTGATCGGCCCGCAGATGGTGTTCGCCCCGCCCAAGGGCGGCAAGCTGCGAGATATGCCGCTGCCGGACGTGGTGTCGGATGCGTCTACGCATCGGTGCTGCCGGACTCGGGGGAGAACATCAAAGCCCTGGCCGAGTACCTCGGCCACTCCGACCCGGGATGCACGCTCCGGACTTACACGCGCCTCATGCCGAACAGTCGGGATCGTGCTCGCTGGGCCATCGACGCCGCCTTCGGCCTACCGGCTGCGGCTCCCGGCCCGGGCGGAGCCGAAGCACTGACCTGAGCGGCGGCGGGGCCGCGTGGCTCTGGACCCCTATGTGCCGCAGGGCCTCGAAACGGCCGTCGGCCGTGCCCTGCCGGCGAGGAAGGACACGGCCGACGGCCCACAGACGGCCCAGGGGAGCGGAAACCCGCTCTGACCTGGGGCGATATCACACGTCGAAGTAGAGCTCGAACTCGTGCGGGTGCGGACGCAGCTGCAGCGGGGCGATCTCGTTCGCGCGCTTGTAGTCGATCCACGTCTCGATCAGGTCGGATGTGAAGACGTCACCGGCGAGCAGGAACTCGTGGTCGGCCTCGAGGGAGTCGAGGACGGCCGGGAGCGAGGTCGGGACCTGCGGGACGCCCGCGTGCTCCTCGGGGGCCAGCTCGTAGAGGTCCTTGTCGATCGGCTCGGCCGGCTCGATCTTGTTCTTGATGCCGTCCAGGCCCGCCAGCAGCAGGGCCGAGAAGGCCAGGTACGGGTTGCCGGAGGAGTCGGGCGCACGGAACTCCACGCGCTTGGCCTTCGGGTTGGAGCCCGTGATCGGGATACGCATGGCCGCGGAGCGGTTGCGCTGCGAGTACACCAGGTTGACCGGCGCCTCGAAGCCCGGCACCAGACGGTGGTAGGAGTTCACCGTCGGGTTGGTGAAGGCGAGCAGCGACGGGGCGTGCTTGAGGATGCCGCCGATGTAGTAGCGGGCGGTGTCCGACAGGCCCGCGTAACCGGCCTCGTCGTAGAAGAGCGGGGAGCCGCCCTGCCACAGCGACTGGTGGACGTGCATGCCCGAGCCGTTGTCGCCGAAGATCGGCTTCGGCATGAAGGTCGCGGTCTTGCCGTTGCGCCAGGCCACGTTCTTCACGATGTACTTGAAGAGCTGGAGGTCGTCGGCCGCGGCGAGCAGCGTGTTGAACTTGTAGTTGATCTCGGCCTGGCCGGCGGTGCCCACCTCGTGGTGCTGGCGCTCGACCTGGAGGCCGGAGTTGGCCAGCTCCAGGGAGATCTCGGCACGCAGGTCGGCGAAGTGGTCGACCGGCGGGGTCGGGAAGTAGCCGCCCTTGTAACGGACCTTGTAACCACGGTTGTCCTCGAGGGCACCGGTGTTCCAGGCGCCGGCCTCGGAGTCGATGTGGTAGAAGGCCTCGTTCGCGGAGGTCTGGAAGCGCACGCTGTCGAAGACGTAGAACTCGGCCTCGGGGCCGAAGTACGCGGTGTCGGCGATACCGGTGGACGCCAGGTAGGCCTCCGCCTTCTTCGCCACGTTGCGCGGGTCACGGGAGTACTGCTCGCCCGTGATCGGGTCGTGGATGAAGAAGTTGATGTTGACCGTCTTGTCGCGGCGGAAGGGGTCGACGCGCGCCGTGGAAAGGTCGGCGCGGAGCGCCATGTCGGACTCGTGGATGGCCTGGAAGCCGCGGATCGAGGAGCCGTCGAATGCCAGCTCCTCGGCCGGGTCGAAGGCCTCTGCCGGCACCGTGAAGTGCTGCATCACACCGGGCAGGTCGCAGAAGCGGACGTCGATGAACTTGACGTCCTCGTCCGCGATGAACTTCTTGGCCTCGTCGGCGTTCTGGAACATCCAGCTCCTCCTACTCCCGACCGCCTCGCCGGGGTGGTAGTTCGTTCGTGCGGCCAGTGCGGTGGCACACGCTGTCCTCGACCCTAGGGACGGGTGATTTCTCGGGCGTGACCCATTTGTTTCGCACAAGTTAACCGGACCGAGTCCGGTGTACCCCACCTGTCCGTATCGCGAAACGGGCGCAGTACCGTGGACGCGTGGACAACAGGGATGCAATCGGCTCATGGCTCTCGGGCCCCCGCGCGGCCGCAGAGGAAGCCGGTGTCGACTTCGGATACCGCGGTCAGCAGCTCGGTCTGCCCGAGGAGGGGCCCGGCTCGATCGCCCGCCCGGGCCGCCGGTTCGGCGCCCTGTTCGTCGACTGGGGCCTGTGCCTGTTGATCGCATACGGTCTTATTACTCACGGCTACAACCAGGCGACCGGCAACTGGGCTCTGCTCATCTTCTTCCTGCTCGGCGTCCTGACGGTCGGCACGATCGGCTTCACCCCCGGTAAGCGCCTCTTCGGCCTGCGCGTGGTCGCCCTGGACACCGGCCGCCCCAGCCCCCTCCGCGCCACCCTCCGCACGGCCCTGCTCTGCATCGCCATCCCGGCCCTGATCTGGGACCGAGACGGCAGGGGTATGCATGACCGCCTGGCCCGCACGGTCGAGGTCCGCAGCTAGTCGCTCCGCGGGGTGCGCCGTTTTTCGTCTGCCGCGCCATCGTGGTTTCTCGCGCAGTTCCCCGCGCCCCTTCAGGGCGCTACGACGAAGGGGGCGCCCGGAGTGATCCGGGCGCCCCCTTCGTCGTAGGAGCGAAATCAGCGAGCCTTCGGCCCACCCCTGGGCAGCTTCATGCCCTTCGGCATCGGACCCTTCGGCAGCGGCATATTGCTCATCAGGTCACCCATGGCACGCAGCCGGTCATTGGTGGCCGTCACCTGCGGCCCGGTGAGCACGCGCGGAAGCTTCAGCATCGTGGTCCGCAGCTTCTTCAGCGGGACCTGGCCCTCGCCCGTGCCGACGATGACGTCGTGCACCGGTACGTCCGCGACGATGCGGTTCATCTTCTTCTTCTCGGCGGCCAGCAGGCTCTTCACCCGGTTCGGGTTGCCCTCGGCGACCAGGACGATGCCGGCCTTGCCGACGGCCCGGTGCACCACGTCCTGGCTGCGGTTCATCGCCACCGCGGGCGTCGTCGTCCAGCCCCGGCCGATGTTGTCCAGGACCGCCGCGGCCGCGCCCGGCTGGCCCTCCATCTGCCCGAAGGCCGCCCGCTCGGCCCGGCGCCCGAACACGATCGCCGTTCCGAGGAAGGCGAGCAGCAGGCCCAGGATGCCGAGATAGATGGGGTGACCGATCAAGAAACCGATCGCGAGGAAAACACCGAAGATGCCGATGCCGACAGCCGCGAGTACAAGACCGATCTTCTTGTCGGCCTTGCGGGTCATCTTGTAGGTCAGAGCGATCTGCTTCAGTCGCCCGGGGTTCGCAGCGTCCGCTGCAGGTTCCTTCCTCGCCATGCCACGAAGTCTACGTGGCCCCGGGAGCGCCGTACGACGGCACTGTCCGGAGGGTGGGATTCAGGGGCGGGCGACGAGGGTCTGCTCCATGACGCGCTGGGCCTCGACGCGGTCCTTGGCACGGCGGCGGTCCTCCAGGACGGAGGTCCACGCGTTGCGGCGGGCGGTGCGCTGACCGCTGCTCATGAGCAGCGACTCGACGGCACGCAGTGCAGTGGTGAACGACGGGATGGCGGTGGCGCGAACCGGCGCGGCCTGCATGATGGAGGTCCCCCCTCGGGATACGGGCACTGGGGCGGGTGTACGTGGCGTGAGTCCAGCGTCACTGATTGGTGTTACCAGGGCGTGACCGACCGGTCAAACACCAATGAAGCCTTGATGCGACGGGCGAAAACGTTGACGCGGCCCTGACGGCGCCCTCATCTGCGAGGACGGTCAGGGCCGCATCGAATCGGCCGTTACCGGCCAGTAGTTTCTTGTGCGCAGTTTCACACGGAATAGTGGCACTCCGTGCCATTCGGCGATGGGTCGTGCGACCGTCAGACGGCCTGCGAAGCGACGTAGGAACCCCGCTTCTCGACCGCCATCTGGTAGAGGCGTCCGGCCCGGTAGGAGGACCGGACCAGGGGGCCGGACATGACACCGGAGAAGCCGATCTGCTCGGCCTCCTCCTTCAGTTCCACGAACTCGTGCGGCTTCACCCAGCGCTCGACGGGGTGGTGGCGCACGGAGGGCCTCAGGTACTGGGTGATGGTGACCAGTTCGCAGCCCGCCTCGTGCAGCTGCTTGAGCGCGTCGCTGACCTCCTCGCGGGTCTCGCCCATGCCGAGGATGAGGTTCGACTTGGTGACGAGGCCGTAGTCGCGGGCGGCCGTGATGACCTTCAGCGAGCGGTCGTAGCGGAAGCCGGGGCGGATGCGCTTGAAGATCCGGGGCACCGTCTCGACGTTGTGCGCGAAGACCTCGGGACGGGAGGAGAAGACCTCTTCGAGCTGCTCCGGCACGGCGTTGAAGTCCGGGGCGAGCAGCTCCACCTTCGTCCGCCCGGCCTCGCGGCCCGCGGTCTGCTGGTGGATCTGGCGGACCGTCTCGGCGTACAGCCAGGCGCCGCCGTCCTCCAGGTCGTCGCGGGCGACACCGGTGATGGTGGCGTAGTTCAGGTCCATGGTGACCACGGACTCGCCGACGCGGCGCGGCTCGTCGCGGTCGAGTGCCTCGGGCTTGCCGGTGTCGATCTGGCAGAAGTCGCAGCGCCGGGTGCACTGGTCGCCGCCGATGAGGAAGGTCGCCTCGCGGTCCTCCCAGCACTCGTAGATGTTCGGGCAGCCGGCTTCCTGGCAGACCGTGTGCAGACCCTCGCTCTTCACGAGGTTCTGCATCTTCGTGTACTCGGGGCCCATTTTCGCCCGGGTCTTGATCCACTCGGGCTTGCGCTCGATGGGGGTCTGGCTGTTGCGGACCTCCAGGCGCAGCATCTTGCGTCCGTCGGGTGCGACTGCGGACACGACCGGCTCCCTAGCGTTGATTCTTCGGCGTGCTCAAGGGTACGCCCGTTGTTTTGAAAGCTTTCGGCGGTGTTCAGGCTGCCGGTGTCTTCTCGATCACCCTCGGCTTGAGGTCCGCGTTCTCCAGTACGTCCCTCAAGTGCCGCTCCACGACCGGCAGCACCTCCGCGATCGTCACGTCGCGGCCCAGCTCCCCGGCCAGGGAGGCGACGCCCGCGTCGCGGATGCCGCAGGGGATGATGCGGTCGAACCACCGGTTGTCCGGGTTCACGTTCAGCGCGAAGCCGTGCATGGTGACGCCCTTGGCCACGCGGATGCCGATCGCCGCGATCTTGCGGTCCTCGCGGCGCTGGCCGGCGTTGGACGGGGCGTACTCCGGGCCGTTCATCCGCGGGTCGAACTCCTCGTCGTGCAGACGGGGGTCGAAGTCCAGGGACAGCCCGCCGAGCGACGGACGCTGCTCCACCGGGTCGCCGAGGACCCACACCCCGCTGCGGCCCTCGACCCGCGTGGTCTCCACCCCGAACTCCGCGCAGGTGCGGATCAGGGCCTCTTCCAGGCGCCGCACATGCGCCACCACGTCCACCGGGCGCGGGAGCTTCTGGATGGGGTAGCCGACCAGCTGGCCCGGGCCGTGCCAGGTGATCTTGCCGCCGCGGTCCACGTCGATGACGGGGGTGCCGTCCAGGGGGCGCTCGTTGTCCGCCGTGCGCCGTCCGGCCGTGTACACCGGCGGGTGCTCCAGGAGCAGTACGGTGTCGGGGACCTCGTCGGCGAAGCGCGCCGCGTGCACCCGGCGTTGCTCGTCCCACGCCGTCTGGTACTCGACGGCCTCGGCACCGAATCCCATGCGGACGAACCGCAGCTCACTCACGGCAAGCGCCTCCCTAGAAGGTCGTAAGGCACGAAACGTGCCTACGCCACTGTACGACCGACCGCCTCGCGTCAGCCCTGCGGCCAATCCTCACACGATCGGATGAACGAGGGTCGAAGTGTGCGACCGCCTGCTCACTCTCCGCTACATTCACGCCGTTCACAGAGGCCATAAGGGCTGCTCACAGGCAATCCGGGCACACAGGGCCGGCAGAGGTCCCGGTAGGCCCGAAAGGCAGGAGACCGCACCGCAGATGACGGAACGACCCGCGCAGCGCACTCCCAACCGCCAGCTCGCCGCGCTCATCGCAGAAGCCGGGTTCTCCAACGCGGGTCTCGCCCGCCGAGTCGACCAGCTCGGCCTCGAACACGGGCTTGATCTCAGATACGACAAGACGTCGGTCACCCGCTGGCTGCGCGGGCAGCAGCCCCGCGGCACCACTCCCGCCCTGATCGCCGAGGTCTTCACCCGCCGCCTCGGCCGCCGCCTCACCGCCCAGGACCTCGGCCTCGACGCCTGTGCGCCGGTGTACGCCGGGCTCGAGTTCGCCGCGGCCCCCGAGGAGGCCGTCGACATCGTCGGGGGCCTGTGGCGCAAGGACTCCGGTTCGCACGCCGAGCTCCGGAAGATCGCGTTCACGCCCGCCGGTCTTGTCGTGCCCAGCCGCGACTGGCTGATCGGCCGCGCCGACGACAAGGTCGCCCGCGGCGAACAGCCCGCCCGGGTCCCCGCCCAGGGCCGCCCGGTGGTGCCCCGCCAGCGCGGCCAGGCCGAACGCGGCCCCGGCCAGAAGGTCACCGCCGGCGACATCGCCGCACTCCGCTCGGTCGGCGAACTGTTCCGCACCCTCGACGACAAGTACGGCGGCGGCCACGCCCGCCAGGCCCTGGTGCGCTACCTGGAGCACGAGTGCGAGCCGATGCTGCGCGGCACCTACGGCGAGCAGACGGGCCGCCGGCTGTTCGGCGCGGCCGCCGACCTGACCCGGCTCGCCGGCTGGACGTCGTACGACATCGCCGCGCACGGGCTCGCGCAGCGGTACTTCGTGCAGGCGCTGCGGCTCTCCCAGGCGGCCGGGGACCGGGCGTACGGCTCGTACGTGCTCGTCACCATGAGCCGGCAGGCCGTGTACCTGGGCCACGGACGGGAGGCCGTGCAGCTGGCCCGGGTCGCCCAGCAGGGCGTCGGGACCAGCGCCCCGCCGGTGGTGCAGGCGCTGCTGCACGCGGCCGAGGCGCGCGGGCACGGGGTGCTCGGCGAGGTGCGCAACTGCACCGCCTCGCTGGTGCGGGCGGAGCGGGCCCTGGAGGCCGCACGATCCGGTGACGAGGTGCCCTACTGGGCGCGGTTCTTCGACGAGGCGCAGCTTGCGGACGAGTTCGGGCACGCGCATCGGGATCTGCAGCAGTTCCGCGCGGCCGCGCAGCATGCGGAGCGGTCGCTGCAGTTGCGTGCGCCTGCGTATGCGCGGAGTCGGCTGTTCTGCCGGGTGGTGCTGGCCTCCGCCCGCCTGGGTCTGGGGGAGCTTGATCAGGCCTGTGCGTTGGGGGCGGAGGCGGCGAGTGCTGCGGCGGAGATGCGGTCGGTGCGGGCGGTTGAGTATGTGCGGGAGTTCGAGCGGCGGTTGGAGCCGTACAAGGATGCGGCGCCGGTGCGGGGGTATCGCGACAAGGTCGCGGCACTTGGGTGACTATTCGCCGTAACTCCGATTGCCCGATGTCTCGTGCGGCGATCGTCGTGGTTTCTCGCGCAGTTCCCCGCGCCTCTGACGGGGCGCGGTTGCTCACGCCGCTTGTTTGACCGCGCTGCTTGGTGGGTCTGCCGTGTGCATCGAACCCGTCGCCCCCAGGTCCGTCAGGATGGCTGTTGAGGCCCTGTGGGCCGAGTGGAGGGCTCCCTGGACTGTGCTGGTGTCGCGGTGGTCGCCGCAGACGTACAGGCCTGCCAGCAGCCTTACGGGGCGCCGGAGATCGTGTGGGGGGCGCATGGCGGGGACTGCCTCGGGGGTGTGGTGGACGGCGAGGGTCTCCCAGCGGGTGGTGGGGGTGCCGTAGAGGCGGGAGAGGTGCATGCGTACGGCGGTGTCCAGTTCCGGTGGGGGTGGGCCGAGGACCGTGGAGGAGATGAGGGCGCGGCCCGCGGGGGCGCGGCTGGGGTCCACCGCGCTGACGATCGCCGTGTGGGCGACCGGGCCGCCGCGGTCGGCGTCCAGGAGGAGGGACGAGCCGGTGGCCGGGGGCTCGTCCGTGGTGTGGTGAAGGACCGTCAGGGGGTGGAAGTCCGGTACGCGCAGGCCGGGGAGCAGGTCGGCGGCGGCGCGGGCGTCCGTCGCCAGGAGGACCGCCCGGCAGCGGATCTCGCCGAGTTCGGCGGTCGTGACCGCGCTGGTCGAGACCGAGGTGACGCGGACGCCGGTGTGGACCGTGCCGGGCGGCAGCGCTCGTGCGAGCAGTTCCGGGAGCATCTCGGCGCCGCCCTCCGGCAGACACAGGCGCCCGCGGGCGAAGGCGCGCAGCGCGAGGTCGGCGCACCGGCTGGAGGTGGTCAGCTCCGGGTCGCAGAGCAGGGCGGCCAGCAGCGGACGCAGGAAGCTGTCGATCGTGCGGGCGGGGACACCGCGGGCCGTGAGGGCCTGGGCGGCGGGCAGCTCCGGGCGGGACAGCAGGCGTTCGACGGGGATCGTGGCGAGCCGGGACAGGGCGTTGCCGAGGCGGGCCTGGTCGACGGCGGTGCCGAGCGGGGCGGTGGTCCGGGGGGCGCTCTTGGTGGGGGCGCTCGCCAGGGCGCGTACCGCATGGAGTGCGCCCCTTGCGCCCCCCGCGGCCGCCGGGGTGCCCGCGCGGTGGTGGCGTCCGTCGCTGTGCAGCAGGACGCCGGGCGCGAACGGGCGCAGCACGAGCGCGTCCAGCCCGGGGGTCAGCCGTAGTTCGGGATACGCCGTGGACAGCAGCTGGCCGATGCGGTCTAGCCGGAAACCGTCGACCTTCTCCGTCGACATGCGGCCCCCCACGCAAGGGGCGGCCTCCAGGACCGCGGTCGTCACTCCTGCGCTGGTCAGCCGATGCGCCGCGGAGAGTCCGGCAACCCCGGCTCCCACGATCACGACGTCCGCCTGGTACGCGGGCTCAAGCACGTGCCCCTCCTCGAGGTTGCGCCGCCGGTGGAGACGTCATGCCCCCAACTGGCTCCAGGGATACCCGAGTTCGGGTCGAGGTTAGGGCTGCGAGCGGTCAAGTGCAGTCGCGCATGAACAGGGCACGGTCGCACAACGGTCGCATACGGTCACGCCTTCTTTGTCGTGCCCCCGAGGCGCCTCCGCCCTACGTCTCCGTGAGCGCGGCCCTCCGCGCCCCTTCGATGTCCGGGAACGCGAACGTGAAGCCCGACTCCAGGAGCCGTTTGGGCAGCACCCGTGCGCTGCCGAGGACGTCCCCGGTCATGTCGCCGAGTACGTCCGCAGTACCGGGGGCGGGTGAGGAGAGCAGCGTCGGATGGTGCGGCATGCACCCCATCGGCGCGGTGATCTCGGGGTGTCTGGGTCCTACTGCTCCGCGAGCGCGGCCTTCAGTGCCCCTTCGATGTCCGGGTACGTGAATGTGAAGCCCGACTCCAGGAGCCGTTTGGGCAGCACCCGTGCGCTGCCGAGGACGTCCCCGGCCATTTCGCCGAGCACTGTTCGTAGGACGGGGGCTGGTACGGGGAACAGTGCCGGGCGGTGCAGTACGCGGCCCATGGCTGCGGTGATCTCGCGGTTGGTGAGCGGGTTCGGGGCGGTGAGGTTCAAGGGGCCGGACAGGGTGTCCGTCTCGATGAGATGGCGGATCGCGGCCACCTCGTCGTGCAGCGCGATGTACGACCAGTACTGGCGGCCGTCGCCCATGCGTCCGCCGAGGCCCGCCTTGAACAGCGGGAACAGCCGGCCCCAGGCGCCGCCGCCGCGGGCCACCACCAGACCCGTCCGGGTGAACACGGTCCGCACGCCCGCCTCCTGCGCGGGAGCCGCCGCGCCCTCCCACTCCACGCACAGCTCCGGCAGGAACCCGGTCCCGGGCGGCGCGCTCTCGTCGACCGCCCGGTCGCCGGTCTCGCCGTAGTAGCCCATCGCGCTGCCGTTCACGAACACCCGCGGCTTCTCGTCCAGCGCGGCGATCGCCCCGGCCAGCGCGGCGGTGCCGAGCACCCGGCTGCTCCGGATACGCGTCTTGTACTCGTCCGTCCAGCGGCGGTCGCCCACCCCGGCGCCCGCCAGGTTCACCACGACCTCGCACCCGGAGAGCACGGCCGGGTCCACGCGCCCGCCCTCCGGGTCCCAGCGGACCTCGTCCTTCGCCCGGGGCGCCCGGCGCACCAGCCGCACCACCTCGTGCCCGCCGGCGGTCAGGGACCGCACCAGGGCGCCGCCGATGAGCCCGGACGCACCGGCCACCGCGATTCGGGAACGTTCCATGGGCCCATTCTGCTCGGGGGACTCATAAGGTGGCCGTCATGCCGGTTCCGTTCATACGCCACGCAACCCTCGGCGACGAGGAGACGCTGGGGCGCCTCGACCGTGTCACCTGGTCCCCGCTGCACTCCGTGCAGCCGCGCCCCCAACCGCCGTACGAGCCCTTCTACAACGAGCGGTTCGGGCCCCGGGACCATCTGGTCGCGGAGTTCGACGGGGAGGTCGTCGGCTACATCCGGCTGGCCCGTCCGACCCCGCTCGTCTGCAACGCCCATGTCCGGCAGATCCAGGGGCTCGTCGTCGCCGAGCAGGCGCGGGGCGCCGGCGTCGGGCGGGCGCTGCTGCGGGCGGTGCGGGAGGAGGCCCGCAATCAGGGCGCGCGCCGGCTCACGCTGCGCGTCCTCGGCCACAACACCCCGGCCCGCAAGCTGTACGAGGCCGAGGGGTTCGTCGTCGAGGGGATCCTGCCCGGCGAGTTCCTGCTGGAGGGCGAGTACGTCGACGACGTGCTCATGGGGTGCAGTCTGTGACCCGCCCGCTCTAGGACGTGACCAGGTCCCCCGTGTCCACCGACGCCGTCGCGTCCGCCGCGCGCCGGGCGTCGGGGGCCACCTCTGCCGCCGTCAGGACGTAACCCGTCTCGTTGTCGGAGGTCGAGCGGGCGAAGACCACGCCGTAGACGCGGCCGTCGGTCGTCAGCAGTGGGCCCCCGGAGTTGCCGGGGCGGACGGTCGAGCGGATCGAGTAGATCTCGCGGGTCACCATGGCGTCGCTGTAGATGTTCTGGCCGGTCGCCCGCACCCGGTTCGCGACCGTCGCCGCCTGGAGGTCGAGGTCGCCGTCCTGCGGATAGCCGGCCACGACCGCCGAGTCGCCGCGCGAGGCGCCGTCGTCGAACTTCAGGACCGGCGCGCGCAGCCCGGGCACGTACAGAACGGCCACGTCCCTGTCGGGGTCGAAGAGCACCACCCGTGCCTCGTACGACCGCCCGACCCCGCCGATCCGCACGTTCGGGTTGTCGATGCCGGCCACCACGTGCGCGTTGGTCATCACATGGTCGCGGGCGTACACGAACCCGCTGCCCTCGCGTCCCTGGGTGCCGGAGACGCCCTCGATCTTCACCGTGCTGCGCTTGGCCGCGTTGGTGGCGCTCGCCGTGACGCTGTCGCCGGTGGGCTTGGCGACCTCGGCCGTCGACTCGTTCTCGAACGGGTTGAACACCTGCGGGAAGCCCGCCTGGGTGAGTGCCGAGGTGGCCCGGGAGAACCAGGTGGGGGTGGTGTCCGGCATGGCGTCCTGCACGGCACCGAGCAGCGCCGAGTCCCGGATCGCGGTCGTGAGCAGCGGTGACGAGGAGGCGCCCAGGACGCTCGCGGCGACCCAGGCCACGATCAGCACGGCGACCGAGTTGGCCGCGGCCCCGCCGACCCCGTCGGCCACCCTCAGCGGTCCCCGGTCCAGCTCCCGGCGCAGCCTGAGCGCGAGACGCCCCGCCAGCTCGTGGACCACCACGGCAGGGAGCAGCACGGTCAGCACCGCGGTCACCGTTGCCTGGGCCGTGCCCGCCGTCACCAGGTCCATCATCCAGGGCAGGATCCACACGCCGAGCACCGCGCCGCCCACGAACCCGGCGAGCGAGACACAGCCGGCCACCAGTCCGCGCCGGTAGCCCGATGCCGCGTAGGCCACGACCACCAGCAACAGCAGGATGTCGAGCAGGTCCACAGAGCCGCCTTTCTCTCAGACCCCTTAGTACGCGCGGGACGGGCCCAGTGATCAGCCACGCGCGCGTGCATGAGGAGAAACGCCCCGGACCTGGACGATGGTTCCACCGGGTGGCACAGCACACATCGCGGACGGGGCGGATCGGGCCGAGAGTGGGTGCATGCGCGTCCGAAGATCGCGAGGACCCCGGCACGCACGCGCGGCGCCCGCGCGACGGAGCCGCACATCGGCCAGGACACCGGCCGCTGCCCCGGCGGGGCGCGGTGTCCCGCGCGTGCTGCTCGCCTGCCTGCCCGGGCTGGCCGCGGCCCTCGGACTGGTCCTGTGCGCCGACGGCATCGGAAACCCGGCCGCGAAGCCCCGGCCGCCCGTCGCGGCCCCGCGCCCCGCCGCGCGGCACACCGCGCCCAGGCCCCAGATCGTGCCCCGGTCGGCCTGGCTCGACTCCCTCGCCCGGCACGCCCAGCCGCCCCCGCGTTACGACGACAAGGTGGTCGCGGTCTTCGTCCACCACACCGACTCGCCGAACGACTACGACTGCGCCGAGGCGCCCCGCATCATCCGCTACCTCTACGCGGGCCAGACCGGCGTCCGGAACTGGGACGACATCGGCTACAACTTCCTCGTCGACCGCTGCGGCACCGTCTACGAGGGCCGCGCCGGCGGCGTGGACCGCGCCGTCACGGGCGCCCACACCCAGGGTTTCAACCACCGTACGGCAGGCATCGCCGCCCTCGGCACGTTCACCGCGGGCGCCACTGTCCCGCAGGCCATGACGGATGCGATAGCCGCGCTCGCCGCCTGGAAACTGGGCCTCGCCGACATCGACCCGCGCGCCGAGGCGCGCCTGGTCTCCAGCAACAGCCTCAGCCGCTACGCCTCCGGCACCACCGCCACCCTGCCCGCCCTCGCCGCCCACAAGGACGCGTTCATGACCAGTTGCCCCGGCCTGGCCCTCACCGCCCGCCTCCCCGGGATCAGACAGCTGGCGGCGCAGCTGCAGGGCCGCACGCCCTAGCGGCACCCACGCGGCGGAGCCGCACATCAACACAGCCTCACCTGCGCCCGAGATACGCTCCCAGCGCCCGCTGCAGCACCTTGCCCTGGCTGCCCACCGGCAGCTTCCACTCGCCGAGGTACTCCACCGCGCGGCCGCCCGCGCCCGTCTTGAAGCGGAGCCGGTTCAGCAGCCGGTTCTCGCTCAGGACGGGGGTGACGGAGCGCAGGTCGTACGTGGCGGCCCCCGCCGCCCGCGCGTGGCACAGCATGCGCCACAACAGCGCGCTGCTGGGCCGCAGTTCACGCCCCCGGCGGCCGGACGCGGCGTACGAGTGCCAGGCGCGCGAGCCGACGTTGATCATGAGCGCGGCGGAGAGCACCTCGCCGTCGTACTCGGCGAGATACAGCCGCAGCCGGTCGTCGTCCTCCGCGTTCAGCGCCTTCCACATGCGCCGGAAGTAGTCCAGCGGGCGGGACTTGAAGCCGTCGCGGGCGGCGGTCGCGGTGTACAGCCGGTGGAACTCGGGCAGGTCGGCGGCCGCGCCCCAGCCGACGCGCACACCTGCCAGCTCGGACGTCCGCAGGGACTGCTCCCAGTGCGGCGCCAGCGCCCCGCGCAGCTCGTCCACCGAACGCCCCGCGAGCGGTATGTGGCAGCCGTAGCGTGGCTGGCCGAGCCCGAATCCGCTGCCCTCGTCCTCCTCGCACCGCCGCCACCCGAGCCGCCCCAGCCGCTCCGCCACGTCCAGCGCGTACCCGTCGAGGCCGTCCGCCGGCAGATCGTGCAGATGGCGTACGTCGGGGTCGGCGATGCCCGCCGCGACACCGGCCGCCTCCCAGTGGCGTACGACAAGGGGCGGTCCGATCCGGAGCGAGAACGACCCGCGCTCCTCGACGTGGGCGACGAGCGGGTCCAGCAGGCGTTCCAGGCGAGGGTGGCGCCAGTCGATCGCGGGCCCGTCAGGGAGATAGGCGAGGCAGCGCCGGGTGCCGGGCAGCGGCCGGTACAGCACGAGGGCCGCGGCGACCATCGTCCTGCCCTCGAACCAACCGACGCTCTCCGCCTGCCAGTCGGGCTTCACATCGCCCCACTCGGGGATCTGGAGGTGGCTCGCGTCGGGGTACTGCCGCAGGTGGGCCAGGTGTTCCTCGCGGGTGATCTCCCTTACGTACGGGCTGGTCATGGCCTCACAGGTTCCTCTCAGCCGCCTCACGGATCATCCCGAGGCGCCCTCCCTATCGTCATGCACACGCACGGACTGGAGGTGGGGAAGAAGTGAACAGTCACAGCAACACCACGCACAAGACCGAGGGCCGGTCCCGGAGCGCCCACGGCCCCTGGGCGGCGCTCTGCGCGGCCGTGGCCGTCGTCCTGGGCCCGGCCGCCGTCACCGCGTCCGCGCTCGACCAGGCCAACGCCGCGCCGATGCACCACGCGGTCAAGGCCGGCCACACGCAGGCCTACATCCCCTCGGACCCGGACCGGCGACGGACGGCCTGACCCTCATCCGGGGTCGCCGCCCACCAGCCCCAGGAACTGCTCCCCGGACGGGTCGATGTCCACCGCGAGCCCGTTCAGCAGGCCGGCCAGCATGATGTAGTAGCCGGTCGTGGTGACGATCTCGATCACCTGCCGGTCGGTGAAGCAGGCGCGGAGAGCCGACAGCGTGCCCTCGGACAGGGTGTGCCGGGACACCAGCTCGAAGGCCGCCGTCAGCGCCGCCGACTCGGACTCGTCGAACTCCGGCCCGTCGGCGCGCCGTTCGGCGGCAGCCGCCAGCTGCTCGGGTGTCACCCCCGCGTTCAGGGCGATCGGGCGGTGCTGGACGGACCCGTACTCGCACCGCGTACCGGCCGCGACCGCCATCACCACCAGCTCGCGCAACCGGACCGAGAGCGTCGACTCACGCAGCACCGCCAGCCCCAGATCGATCGTCGGGCCCGTCAGCGGCGGGGCGTGCGAGAGCATACGGAAGGCGTTGAGCGGTACGGGCAGCCGGGCGACGGCGTCGGACGGCCGCTCAGGGTACGGAATTCGAGCCATGATCCCCCTCATGCACGGATGTGAACGTCACTCCCGGAACCGCTCCCACAGCTTGGGATACCGCTCCGCCAGCGCCCGTTCGTTCTCGAAGTCGATCGGTGTGCCCTCCGGCTCGGAAGCCGGGGCCGGGATGCCCAGGTCGGGGGCGACAGTCCCGGTGAGCTGCTCGTAGGCCTCGTCCGCCGCGTAACCCAGCTCCTCCCCGTCCCCGTCGATCTCCTCGTCGAAGTCGTCCAGGAGGTCGGCCAGCGAGTCCGGGTGGTGCACGGCTCCCTCGTAGACCTCCCGCCCCTGCCCGATCAGCCAGCACCGGAAGAAGTCGAACGCGTCGTCGCTCGCCCCGTCGAGCAGCACCCAGGCGGCACCCCACAGATCCCAGCTGTAGGCCCGGTTGTAGCGGGACTCGAAATGCCGGGAGAAGTCCAGGACGGTCTCCGGGTCGAGCTCCACAAGCCGCTCCACCAGCAGGTCCGCCTGCTCCTCGGGGTCGCCCTCGGCGGCCTCGCGGGCGGCGTCCACCAGCTCCCAGAACTCCGACTCTTCCATCACGGGTCCAGCATCGGCCCTGGGTGGGTGGGGCGCACGTGGAGTGTGGCGGATTGTTATGTCCCGTTCAGCCGGTCGTACAGCGCGGCCAGCCGTGCCGCATCGTCCGCGAAACGCCCGCGCAGGCTCTCCGGCGCCAGCACCTCCACCTCCGGGCCGAGCCCCGTGAGCTGCCCGTGCGCCACCTGCTCCGACTCCACCGGGAGCGTCACCGTGAGCCACCCGTCCTCGTCCGGGGGCCCCGCGGCCGCCAACGCCTCCCGTGCCGAAGCCGGATCGACGGCGTACGGAAGTCTTCGGACCCCGTCCGCCGACAGCCGTACGACCACCTCGGCCCGCAGGATCGACCGCGCGAACTGCTCCGCCTGCTCCGTCCAGAAAGCGGGCAGGCCGAACTCCTCGTCCCGTGTGAAGCGCTCCGCGCAGACGTCCACCGCCGTGAACCGGTCGATGCGGTAGACGCGGTACGGCCCACGGTCCGGTTCGGCCACCCGCGCGCACAGGTACCAGACCCCGGCCTTGAGCACGAGCCCGTACGGCTCCAGCTCCCGCTCGACCTCGCGGTCCCCCTTGCGGTAGCGGGCGGTGACCCGCCGGTCGTCCCACACCGCGTCCGCGAAGGCGGGCAGCAGCGCGGGTGTCTTCGGCTCGGTGAACCAGGTCGGCGCGTCCAGGTGGAAGCGCTGCGCGGCGGTCTTCGAGGCGTCGCGCAGGGAGGGCAGCAGGGCCGCCGACACCTTCAGCCGGGCCGCGGAGGCCGCGTCCTCCAGCCCCATCTCCCGCAGTGCCCCCGGTACACCGGACAGGAACAGCGCCTCGGCCTCACTGCGCGCAAGGCCGGTCAGCCGGGTGCGATAGCCGCCGATGAGCCGGTAACCGCCCGCCCGGCCACGGTCCGCGTACACGGGCACGCCCGCCTCGGACAGCGCCTGCGCATCCCGTGTCACCGTCCGCTCCGACACCTCCAGCTCACGCGCCAGCTCGGCGGCGGTCATGGAGGGCCGGCCCTGGAGCAGGAGGACCATCTTGATGAGACGGGCGGCGCGCATACGGACATGATGCGGGAGGCCATTGACAGAGTGGGGCCGAAGGCGACGCGGGTCGGCGCCCTCGGCCCGGCAGCCCGCTACCGAAGCGGGGGCAAACCGTTGCCCCGCCGCACGCGGCGGACTCTGCGTCGGCCCGCGCCGGGGAGGCGCAGGTCCAGGTCGAGGCCGGGCGGTTCCGGGCCCGGGTCCTCCAGTACTGGCCCAGGTGGGGTCGGCGTCTCCTCGTCCGGCAGTTCGTCCACTTTCCGTTCCACCCCGGAGGCATCGGGCGGGCGCGGGGGCACATCGTCGATGGCGGCGAGTGCATCCGGTTCGTCCGGCGGCTCCTCGCCGAGGTCCCACAGCAGGTCGTGGAGTTCCGGCGAGTCGGGTTCAGTGGCGAGCGTCTCGATGCCGTCCATGCACTCGGTGAATCGCGCGACGTTCGTTGCGTAGACGGCTTCGGCCAGCAGCTCCGTGGTGTCCCCGAACAGCATCAGCGCCGACGGGTGCAGGAGGTAGCGCGCCACTTTCACGGTCGTCGTCAGCGTTTCGTCCCCGGCCGCCGCCTCCTTGAGCAGCCGGAACTCCCAGTCGGCGCCGTCGTCGGACCTGACCAGCCTGAGTGTGCCCAGCCCATCCAGGAAGTCCGTCATGAGGCGTTCACCGGCATGGGGCCCCTCCTGCCCCGGCCCCACCACGTGCAGGATCGCCTGCAGGTCGGACGCGCGCCAGTTGTGTGCCCGGACGAAGACGGCCGCCTCCGTCACGAGCCGGATCAGCTCCTCCGCCTTGTCGGGCGACAGGTCGGTGGGCCAGCACAGGTCGAAGCGGCCCGTCAGCGCCGCGAAGTCCAGGTACAACTCGTCGAGGACCTCCTCGACGTCCTCTGCCCTGTACTCACCCCGCACCATCGCCTGCGCCTCCCTGGCCGTCCTCAGGACATGCCGGGCCGCGTTGTCCAGCTGCAACCGGGTCATCACCCGGGGCGTGCGCGGCTGCTCTTCGGTCAAGGCCCCCACCACCTTTTCCTCAGGAATCAGCACAAGGTACTGGAGGCGGAACATGTGCACCAGACCGCGTAACCCGGACCTGTCGGCAGAACCCGGGTCAACTGGCTGAAAACACATGCGGCGGGTAGGAGGGCATGTGCGCCCTCCTACCCGCCGCAACGGCCGACTTCTACAGTCCGTACTTCTCCCGCGCTTCCTTCACCGCCGTCGCCTTGACCTCGCCGCGCCTGGCCAGCTGGGCCAGGGCCGCGACGACGATCGACTGGGCGTCGACGCCGAAGTGGCGGCGGGCCGCCTCGCGGGTGTCGGAGAGGCCGAAGCCGTCCGCGCCGAGCGAGGAGTAGTCCTGGTCCACCCACTGCGCGATCTGGTCCGGGACCTGGCGCATGTAGTCGGAGACCGCGAGCACCGGGCCCTCGGCGCCGTGCAGCGCCTGGCGGACGTACGGCACGCGCTCCTCGCCGCGCAGCAGCGCCGCGTCGGCCTCCAGGGCGTCGCGTCGCAGCTCCGTCCAGGAGGTCGCCGACCAGACGTCGGCCGCGATGCCCCACTCCTCCGCGAGCAGCTTCTGCGCCTCCAGCACCCAGTGGATCGCCGTACCGGAACCCAGCAGCTGGATGCGCGGTGCGTTGGCCACCGGCGAGAGCCCGGCCGACTCCGCCGTGTTGAAGCGGTACAGGCCCTTGACGATGCCCTCGTCGATGCCGAGGCCGGCCGGCTTCGCGGGCTGCGGCAGCGGCTCGTTGTAGACGGTGAGGTAGTAGAAGACGTTCGGGTCCTCGCCCGGCGCCGCCTCGCCGTACATGCGACGCAGACCGTCCTTGACGATCGTCGCCACCTCGTACGCGAACGCCGGGTCGTACGTCAGCGCCGCCGGGTTCGTCGCGGCGATCACCGGCGAGTGGCCGTCGGCGTGCTGCAGGCCCTCGCCCGTCAGCGTCGTACGGCCGGCCGTCGCGCCGACCAGGAAGCCGCGGCCGAGCTGGTCGCCGAGCTGCCACATCTGGTCGGCCGTGCGCTGCCAGCCGAACATCGAGTAGAAGATGTAGAACGGGATCATCGCTTCGCCGTGCGTGGAGTACGCGGTCGACGCGGCGATGAAGTCGGCCATCGAACCGGCCTCGGTGATCCCCTCGTTGAGGATCTGGCCGTTCTTGGCCTCCTTGTAGTACATCAGCTGGTCGCGGTCGACCGGCTCGTACGTCTGGCCCTTGGGGGAGTAGATCCCGAGGGACGGGAAGAGCGACTCCATGCCGAAGGTGCGCGCCTCGTCGGGGACGATCGGCACCCAGCGCTTGCCGGTCTCCTTGTCGCGGACCAGGTCCTTGATCAGGCGCACGAAGGCCATGGTGGTGGCCACGTTCTGCGTGCCGGAGCCCTTGTCGAAGGAGGCGAAGGCCTTCTCGGCGGGGGCGGGCAGCGGCGCGAGCGCGTGCGTACGGCGGGCCGGGGCCGGACCGCCGAGGGCCGCGCGGCGCTCCTGGAGGTAGCGGACCTCGGGGGAGTCGGCGCCGGGGTGGCCGTAGGGCACCTGACCGTCGACGAACTGGCTGTCCGAGATGGGGAGTTCGAGCAGATCACGCATCTTCTTGAACTCGTCCACCGACAGCTTCTTCATCTGGTGGTTGGCGTTCTTCGACGCGAAGCCCTCACCGAGGGTGAAGCCCTTGACGGTCTGGGCCAGGATCACGGTCGGGGCGCCCTTGTGGTCGAGGGCGGCCTTGTAGGCGGCGTAGACCTTGCGGGCCTCGTGGCCACCGCGCGACAGGTGGAAACACTCGAGGATCTTGTCGTCGCTCAGCAGCTTCGCCATCTCGACGAGCGCCGGGTCCTTGCCGAAGAAGTCCTCGCGGATGTAGGCCGCGTCGCGCGTCTGGTACGTCTGCACCTGGGCGTCCGGTACCTCGCGCAGCCGGCGTACGAGCGCGCCCGTGGTGTCGAGCTGGAAGAGCTCGTCCCAGGCCGTACCCCACAGCGTCTTCACGACGTTCCAGCCGGCGCCGCGGAACTGGGCCTCCAGCTCCTGCACGATCTTGAAGTTCGCGCGGACCGGACCGTCGAGGCGCTGCAGGTTGCAGTTGATGACAAAGGTCAGGTTGTCCAGGCCCTCGCGGCTGGCGAGTGCGAGTGCCGCCGTCGACTCGGGCTCGTCCATCTCGCCGTCGCCGAGGAACGCCCACACGTGGGACGAGGAGACGTCCTTGATGCCGCGCGCCGTCAGATAGCGGTTGAAGCGGGCCTGGTAGATCGCCGACAGCGGGCCGAGGCCCATGGAGACCGTCGGGAACTCCCAGAGCCAGGGCAGGCGCCGCGGGTGCGGGTACGACGGCAGGCCGTTGCCCCCGGCCTCCTGGCGGAAGTTGTCGAGGTGCGCCTCGGTCAGCCGGCCGTCGAGGAAGGCGCGGGCGTAGATGCCGGGGGAGGCGTGGCCCTGGATGTAGAGCTGGTCGCCCGAGCCGTCGGCCTCCTTGCCCTTGAAGAAGTGGTTGAAGCCGGTCTCGTACAGCCAGGCCGCGGAGGCGAAGGTGGCGATGTGGCCGCCGACGCCGTGTTTCGCGCCCCGGGTCACCATCGCGGCCGCGTTCCAGCGGTTCCACGCGGTGATCTTGCGCTCCATCTCCTCGTCACCGGGCACGCCCGGCTCGGCGGCGGTGGGGATGGTGTTGACGTAGTCCGTCTCGAGGAGCTTGGGCAGCGTGACACCGGTGCCCTCCGCGCGCTCCAGCGTGCGGCGCATCAGATACGCGGCACGGTGCGGGCCCGCCGCCTTGGCGACCGCGTCCAGGGAGGCCTGCCATTCGGCGGTCTCCTCGGGGTCCCGGTCGGGGAGCTGGTCGAGCTCGCTCGGCTGGATGGCGTTGGGGTCGGTCATGTCGCCGCCTTCCTCAGTCGAAGGGGGTTCCCTGTGAGGTGTTTCGGGGGGTGCCCTTTGTCTTTGGCAGGACAGGGCGGTGGGGCCTGGGTGCTGTGACACCTCGCGGCTTCCGTCGCGTGGCCCGTCGGCGACTCTAACTCCCTGATCGATGATCGATCAAAGGGTTGCAGGCAAAACTTCTCGATTACGAGAAAGTAGGCACGCGGTGCCTTTCGGACGGGCACCCGGTGCCGCGATTTTCGAGGGTTTTCGCAGGTGAGCGTACGTATGCTCGGCTGTGTCACGCCCGCGGCGCGCACCCCAGCACATGCGCCTTCACCAGTTCCGCGATACGGGGGTCCCGGCGCCGGAACGCCTGGACGAGCTCCTCGTGCTCCTCGGCGTACGACTGCTGCACCGTGCCCAGCCAGCGGATCGAGAGTGCCGTGAACACCTCGATGCCCAGGCCCTCCCAGGTGTGCAGCAGCACGGAGTTGCCCGCGGCGCGCACCAGTTCGCGGTGGAAGGCGACCGTGTGCCGCACCTGGCCCGTGCCGTCGGCATTGCGGTCGGCCTCGTACAGCGCGACGACGTGCGGTTCCAGGGCCGAGCAGTCCTCCGCCAGCTTCTCCGCGGCCAGCTCCGCCGCGATCGCCTCCAGGCCGGCCCGCACGGGGTAGCTCTCCTCCAGGTCGGCCGCCGTCAGGTTCCGCACCCGTACGCCCTTGTTCGGCGCCGACTCGATCAGCCGCAGCGACTCCAGCTCGCGCAGCGCCTCCCGCACCGGCGTCTGGCTGACCTCCAGCTCGGTGGCGATCCGCCGCTCCACGATCCGCTCGCCCGGCTTCCAGCGCCCGCTGACGATCCCCTCCACGATGTGCTCGCGGATCTGTTCGCGCAGCGAGTGGACGACGGGCGCGGTCATGAGAGCTCCTTAAGGGCGTTTGACGCTTAGACAATAAGGCCGCGGGCCCGTTCGGGAGGGGCGCACGGGGGCGCTTTCATGCAGGTGAGACGAGACTTACACGCCCGGCAGGCACGGCCCCTCGGTAAAGACCCGTACCGGATGCGGTCCGGAGCCGTCACCGCCGTGTCACCTACGGAACCTGGCGGCACCGATCCGTGTGGCGTTCGGCAGGGCGCACGCAAAGAGGCGCACCTGGCAACGGCAGGGGGACGGCATGGGCGTCGGGGGACGACGAGGAGCGCTGCGCTGGACGGCCGCGGCGGCCGTGATCGGCGCGATCGTCGGCGTGACAGGCTGCCGGCGGATGCCCACAGGGGCGCCGGCTGACGCCCCGGTGGCGCATACGACGGTGCCCCCGCCCGGAAAGCTCCGGGCGGGGGCACGTCGTACAGGCCCTGTGACTTACAGGCCGAGCTCGACCTCGAACTCGCCCGCCTCCAGGATCGCCTTGACCGCGGTCAGGTAACGGGCCGCGTCGGCGCCGTCCACCAGACGGTGGTCGTAGGAGAGGGTCAGGTAGGTCATGTCGCGGACGCCGATGACCGTGCCCTCCTCGGTCTCGATGACCGCCGGGCGCTTGACCGTGGCACCGATGCCGAGGATCGCGACCTGGCCCGGCGGCACGATGATCGTGTCGAAGAGCGCGCCGCGCGAACCCGTGTTGGAGATGGTGAAGGTCGCACCGGACAGCTCGTCCGGGGTGATCTTGTTGGCGCGGACCTTGCCGGCCAGCTCCGCCGTGGCCTTCGCGATGCCGGCGATGTTCAGGTCGCCCGCGTGCTTGATGACCGGGGTCATCAGGCCCTTCTCGGAGTCCACCGCGATTCCGATGCTCTCGGAGTCGAAGTAGGTGATCGTGCCCTCAGCCTCGTTGATCTTGGCGTTGATGACCGGGTGGGCCTTCAGCGCCTGGGCCGCCGCCTTCACGAAGAACGGCATCGGGGAGAGCTTGACGCCCTCGCGCGCGGCGAAGGAGTCCTTGGCCTTGGCGCGCAGCTTCATCAGCCGCGTGACGTCGACCTCGACGACCGAGGACAGCTGCGCCTGCTCGTGCAGCGCCTTGACCATGTTGTCGCCGATGACCTTGCGGATGCGCGGCATCTTGACGGTCTGACCGCGGAGGGGAGAGGCCTCCAGGGTCGGCGCCTTCTTGGCGGCCGGGGCGGCAGCGGCGGGAGCCGGAGCAGCGGCGGCGGCCTTCGCGGCCTCGGCGGCGGCGATGACGTCCTGCTTGCGGATACGGCCGCCGACGCCGGTGCCCTTGACGGATCCCAGGTCGACGCCGCTCTCCGCGGCGAGCTTGCGCACCAGCGGGGTGACGTAGGCGCCCTCGTCGGTGGCCTGCGCGGCAGGGGCGGGGGCAGCCGGGGTCACCGGAGCCGGAGCGGCTGGCGCGGGCGCCGGGGCGGCCGGAGCCGGAGCGGCGGCGACCGGGGCGGGCGCGGGAGCCGGTGCGGCGGGAGCCGGGGCCGGGGCCGGGGTCGGCGCGGGGGCCGGCGGAGCCACCGGGGCGGCCGGGGCCGGAGCCGGGGCAGCGGCGGCGGGCGCCGGAGCGGCGGGGGCCGGGGCGGCCGCCGGGGCGGCACCGGGAGCGCCGATGACGGCGAGCTTGGCGCCGACCTCGGCGGTCTCGTCCTCGCCGACCGTGATCTCGAGCAGCACACCGGAGGTGGGCGCCGGGATCTCGGTGTCGACCTTGTCCGTGGAGACCTCGAGCAGCGGCTCGTCGGCCTCGACGGAGTCGCCGACCGACTTCAGCCAGCGGGTGACGGTGCCCTCGGTGACGGACTCGCCGAGCGCGGGCAGGACCACGTCGGTGCCCTGGGCGCCGGACGCGCCGGCGGTGGCCGCGGGGGTGGGAGCCGGGGCGGGCGCGGCCTGCTCGGTGGAGGGCTGGGCGGCCGGCGCCGGGGCGGGGGCCTCGGCAGCCGGGGCCGGGGCGGGGGCCTCGGCGGCGGCGGGGGCCGGGGCGGCAGCGGGGGCGCCCGTGCCGTCGTCGATGACGGCCAGCTCGGCGCCGACCTCAACGGTCTCGTCCTCGGCGACCTTGATGGACGCCAGGACACCGGCGGCAGGGGAGGGGATCTCGGTGTCGACCTTGTCGGTCGAGACCTCGAGCAGCGGCTCGTCGGCCTCGACACGCTCGCCCTCGGCCTTCAGCCAGCGAGTGACAGTGCCCTCGGTGACGCTCTCGCCGAGCGCCGGAAGGGTTACGGAAACCGCCATGGTTTCGGTTGCTCCTTACGGAAAGTGCGGAAGTCTGTGTCGTCGCTTCGTCGACCGAGGGATCAGTCGTGCGAGTGAAGGGGCTTGCCGGCCAGAGCCAGGTGGGCCTCGCCCATCGCCTCGTTCTGGGTGGGGTGGGCGTGGATGAGCTGGGCGACCTCGGCGGGCAGCGCTTCCCAGTTGTAGATCAGCTGGGCCTCGCCGACCTGCTCGCCCATGCGGTCGCCGACCATGTGGACGCCGACCACGGCACCGTCCTTGACCTGGACGAGCTTGATCTCGCCCGAGGTGTTCAGGATCTTGCTCTTGCCGTTGCCCGCGAGGTTGTACTTCAGAGCGACGACCTTGTCCGCGCCGTAGATCTCCTTGGCCTTGGCCTCGGTGATGCCCACGGAGGCGACCTCGGGGTGGCAGTACGTCACCCGCGGCACGCCGTCGTAGTCGATCGGGACGGTCTTGAGACCGGCCAGACGCTCCGCCACCAGGATGCCCTCGGCGAAGCCGACGTGCGCGAGCTGGAGCGTCGGGACCAGGTCACCGACGGCGGAGATGGTCGGGACGTTCGTCCGCATGTACTCGTCGACCAGGACGTAGCCGCGGTCCATCGCGACGCCCTGCTCCTCGTAACCGAGACCCTGCGAGACCGGGCCGCGGCCGACCGCGACCAGCAGGAGCTCGGCCTCGAACTCCTTGCCGTCGGCCAGGGTGACCTTGACGCCGTCGGCGGTGTACTCGGCCTTCGAGAAGAAGGTGCCCAGGTTGAACTTGATGCCGCGCTTGCGGAACGCGCGCTCAAGAAGCTTGGAGGAGTTCTCGTCCTCGACCGGGACGAGGTGCTTGAGGCCCTCGATGACCGTGACGTCCGTACCGAAGGACTTCCAGGCGGAGGCGAACTCGACGCCGATGACGCCGCCGCCGAGGACGATCGCCGACTTCGGGACGCGGTCCAGGACGAGGGCGTGGTCCGAGGAGATGATGCGGTTGCCGTCGATCTCCAGGCCCGGCAGCGACTTCGGCACGGAGCCGGTCGCCAGCAGGACGTGACGGCCCTGGACGCGTCGGCCGTTGACGTCGACGGAGGTCGGGGAGGACAGGCGGCCCTCACCCTCGATGTACGTCACCTTGCGGGACGCGATGAGACCCTGCAGACCCTTGTACAGGCCGGAGATGACACCGTCCTTGTACTTGTGGACGGCGGCCACGTCGATGCCCTCGAAGGTGGCCTTGACGCCGAACTGCTCGCTCTCGCGGGCCTGGTCGGCGATCTCGCCCGCGTGCAGCAGGGCCTTGGTGGGGATGCACCCCCGGTGCAGGCAGGTACCGCCGACCTTGTCCTTCTCGATCAGGGCGACGTCCAGGCCCAGCTGGGCCCCGCGCAGCGCCGCGGCGTAACCACCGCTACCACCGCCGAGGATCACTAGGTCGAAAACGGTGCTGGCGTCGTTCGCCACGTCACGTCCTCCATGCATGTGCGCCACGCCGGTCGTCCGCGACCGGTCGGCGGCTGGTGTCCGGCCGCTCTTTCTTCGGCCCTGTGGTGGGGGCCCTGTCCTGCCGTGCCCCATCTTCGCACTTGTCGAGGGGCAACGAGACGCCGGGCCGGTGTGTGAGACGTCCCACGTTCAGTTGAGCGGATGGCTGAGGCACATCGACGAGGGGGCTCCGCCCTACCCGCGCGCGGAGCCCCCTCGTTCTCAGAGCAACCTCACCCCAGGTCGCCGGCCGCGGTGAGCTCCGCCAGCCGTACCAGCGTCCGTACCGCCGTGCCCGTACCGCCCTTCGGCGTGTAGCCGAACGGTCCGCCCTCGTTGAAGGCCGGCCCCGCGATGTCCAGGTGCGCCCAGGTGATGCCCTCGCCCACGAACTCGCGCAGGAAGAGACCGGCGACCAGGCCGCCGCCCATCCGCTCGCCCATGTTCGCGATGTCGGCGGTGGGGGAGTCCATGCCCTTGCGCAGGTGCTCGGGCAGCGGCATCGGCCAGGCCGGCTCGCCGACCTCCTCGGCCGCCTCGTGCACCGCGGAGCGGAACGCGTCGTCGTTCGCCATGACCCCGAAGGTCCGGCTGCCCAGCGCCAGCACCATCGCGCCGGTCAGGGTCGCGACGTCGACGATGGCGTCCGGCTTCTCCTCGGAGGCGGCCCACAGCGCGTCCGCGAGGACCAGCCGGCCCTCGGCGTCGGTGTTGAGGACCTCGACGGTCTTGCCGCTGTACATGCGCAGCACGTCGCCGGGACGGGTCGCGGAACCCGACGGCATGTTCTCGGCCAGCGCCAGCCAGCCGGTGACATTGACCTCGAGACCCAGGCGCGCGGCGGCGACCACGGCGGCGAAGACGGCCGCCGCACCGCTCATGTCGCACTTCATCGTCTCGTTGTGGCCGGCCGGCTTCAGCGAGATGCCGCCCGAGTCGTAGGTGATGCCCTTGCCGACGAACGCGAGGTGCTTCTTCGCCTTGCCGGAGGAGTACGACAGCTTCACCAGCCGCGGACCCGCCGCCGAACCGGCGCCGACGCCGAGGATGCCGCCGTAGCCGCCCTTCTCCAGGGCCTTCACGTCGAGCACCTGCACCTTGATGCCGTGCTCCTTGGCCGCGGCCGTGGCGACGGCGGCGAACGCCTCCGGGTTCAGGTCGTTCGGCGGGGTGTTGATCAGGTCGCGGGCGCGGTTGAGCTCCTCGGCGACGGCGGTGGCGCGCTCGACGGCGGCCTTGTGCTCCTTGTCGCGGGGCCTGGCGCCCAGCAGGGAGGCCTCGGCGAGCGGCGCCTTGCCGTTCTTGTCCTTGGCGTCCTTGCCGCCCGCGTTGTTCTTGTAGGCGTCGAAGGAGTACGCGCCGAGCAGCACGCCCTCGCTGATCGCGCCGACGTCCGAGGCGTCCCCGACGGGCAGGGCGAAGGCGGCCTTCTTGGCGCCGGTGAGGGTGCGGGCCGCGGCACCGGCGGCCTTGCGCAGCGCCTCGCCGTCATAGCCGGAGTCCTTCTCGGGCTCCGCGCCCAGGCCCACCGCCACCACGAGCGGGGCCTTGAAGCCGGCCGGCGCCGGCAGCTTCGTCACCTCGCCCTCGGCACCGGAGGCACCGAGGGTTTCCAGGACGCCGGCGAGCTTGCCGTCGTAGGCCTTGTCCACGGCCTCGGCGCCCGGTGCGACGACCGGGCCCTTCGCGCCCTTGGCCACACCGATCACGATCGCGTCGGCCCGAAGACCGGCCGCCGCGGCGGTGCTGAGAGTGAGAGCAGTCACGGTGGTGAATTCTCGCTTCCAATGTGAAGTTTCTGTGGTCGATCTGTGTGGGTCGACCGGGCCCGACAGCCGACCCTAGAACCGGTCTCAGGGTGCGGTCTCAGCGGGGCCTTCCCCGGTACGGCGAACACTCGGGATGAGCCTACGCGTGTGTGCGCCTTCACTCATTCCTGTGGGCGGTGTGGGCGGTGTGTGCGGTGCCGGCATCGGAGATCATCCGTGAGGAACACTTCTACGCACCCTGGAGCCTGTTCGTTGAAACGTCCGATACGCCTGCTTGCCCCGCTCGCCCTGCTCGTGCTGACGGCAGGTTGCAGCAGCGCGCCCGACTCCGGTATGTCCGGCGGGCGTTGGCAGCCGCGCCCCGGTGTGGCCTGGCAGTGGCAGCTCAGCGGCCGCGTCGACACCTCCGTCGACGCGCCGGTCTACGACATCGACGGCTTCGACCAGCCGAAGGCCACGGTCGCCACCCTGCACGGCAAGGGCCGCAAGGTCATCTGCTACCTCTCCACCGGCGCCTGGGAGGACTGGCGCCCCGACGCGAGGAAGTTCCCCAAGTCCGTGCTCGGCAGGGGCAACGGCTGGAAGGGCGAGCGCTGGCTCGACATCCGCCGCACCGACGTACTGGAGCCGCTGATGGCGGCCCGCTTCGACATGTGCCGCAAGAAGGGCTTCGACGCGGTGGAGCCCGACAACATGGACGGCTACAAGAACACCACCGGCTTCCCGCTCAAGGCCGCCGACCAGCTCCGCTACAACCGCCTGATCGCGAAGCTGGCCCACGAGCGGGGCATGGCGGTCGGCCTGAAGAACGACCTGGACCAGATCCCGCAGCTGGTCGGGGACTTCGACTTCGCGGTCAACGAACAGTGCGCCCAGTACGGCGAGTGCGCCGCCGAGAAGCCCTTCATCACGGCCGGCAAGGCCGTCTTCCACGTCGAGTACGAGCTGCCGACCAGCCGCTTCTGCGCCCAGTCCCGCCGGCTGAAGCTCAGCTCGATGCTCAAAAAGTACGAACTGGGGGTGTGGCGCCGGGCGTGCTGACCCCGAGCCCGGTGACCGCCGTGCCCGCCAGCCGGTCGGCGAGGGAGCGGCGGGTGGGGGAGAAGACCAGCAGCGCGTTGAGCAGGAAGACGACCACGGCCAGCGCCCACACCAGCACCGACAGCACGAACTGGCCCTCGACCAGCAGGACGCAGGCGACGGCGTAGACGGCGATGTCGGCGCCCGTGGTGACCGCGGCACGCACCGCGGCCCGGGTGGGGGCGCACGGGCTGACCCGCAGCCCGAGCAGCCCCTTGCCGAGGGTCCTTCCGGCGAAGACGAGGCAGCCCCACTGGTAGAGGAAGGTCGCCACGACCAGCATCCCGAAGGCCTCCTCCACGTCGAACACCGCCTTGCGCCACAGCGACAGCCCGAGGGTCTCCGAGGCGCCGACGACGTCGCCCCGTGAGGTCAGCAGATCGAAGCCGCCATGGGTGGCGAGCTCGGGCGCGTCGGTGAGCAGCCCGGCTATCCGGTGGAAGGTCAGGACGCCGAGCAGATACGCCAGCGTGAGCACCAGCGCGAAGTCGATGAACCAGGCCATGGCACGACGAAGCTTCGGCACGAACATCCCCCGATCACGATCACTTGTCCGTGTACGGCGGAAGAGACTACTGCCCCAGCGAAAGCACCAGGAGCGAAACCGTCCCAGCCGTCTCGGCAAGCCCCCCGAACACATCGCCGGTGACCCCGCCGAAGCGGCGCGTGCAGTGGCGGAGCAGCAGTTCGGCCACGGCGAGGGCGGCGACGACCGCCGCCGCCGTACGGACCACGTCGTACGTCCCGACGAGGGCACCACCGGCGGCCGCCGCACCGGTCACCACGACCGCCGCGGCCGTGGCCGCCCGCACCGGCACCACGCCCGCGACCGCCGCCCCCAGCCCCTCGGGGCGGGCGGCCGGCACCCCCGTCCGCGCGGCCAGGGTGAGCGCCAGCCGGGCGGCCGTCGCCGAGACGACCGCGGCGAGCGCACCCCGGGCCCACGAGTCGCCGTACGCCTGAGCCAGCGCCGCCACCTGCGCCAGCAGCACGAAGACGAGCGTGATCACCCCGAACGGCCCGATGTCCGACTGCTTCATGATCCGCAGCGCGTCCTCGGCGGGCTTTCCGCTGCCGAGCCCGTCCGCGGTGTCCGCGAGGCCGTCGAGATGCAGACCGCGGGTGAGGACGGCGGGTACGGCGGCGGAGGCGACGGCGGCGAGCAGCGCCCCCGCGCCCAGCGCCAGCAGCACCACGCCGGCCAGCGCCGCGCATCCGCCGACGACCAGCCCGGCGAGCGGGGCGCAGAGCATGCCGCCGCGCGCGGCGTCCCGGTCCCAGCGGGTCACCTTCACCGGGAACACGGTGAGGGTGCCGAAGGCGAAGCGGAGGCCGTCCGGCCAGGGGGTCTTGAGCACCGGCGCAGGCTACCGGGCCGGTGCGCGGGAGGGCCGAGGCGGCCGTGGATACAGTGCGCATATGGGACATTGGTTGCAGCGCAACATCATCGAGCCCGGCAAGCTGCCGCTGTTGCTCGCCCTCACCGCGTTCGTGCTGACGTTCCTGATCACCCGGCTCGTCACCCGCCTCATCCGGGCCGGCAAGGGGCCCTTCGGGAACGTGAAGGCGGGCGGGCTGCACATCCATCACGTCGTGCCCGGCGTGGTCCTCATCATCGTCGGCGGCTTCGGAGCGGTGGCCAGCAGCCGGTACGGCTTCGGCGCGGCCGTCTGCGCGGTCCTCTTCGGCGTGGGTGCCGGACTGGTCCTCGACGAGTTCGCACTGATTCTGCACCTCGACGACGTGTACTGGACCGAGGAGGGCCGCAAGAGCGTCGAGGTCGTCGTCCTCACGGCGGCCCTGGTGGGGCTGGTGCTCTCCGGGTTCTCGCCGTTCGGCGTCAACGACATGAGCCAGGATGAGCTGCACGACCGGGGCGGCGTGATCTCGACCGTGGTGGTCAACTTCCTGTTCTCGCTGGCCGTGCTCAGCAAGGGCAAGGCGCGGATGGCGATCTTCAGTGTGATCGTCCCGTTCATCGGTCTGATCGGTCTGGTCCGCCTGGCCCGCCCCGGCTCGCCCTGGGCCAGACGCTTCTACCGCCGCAGGCCGCGCGCCAGGGCCAAGTCCACGCTGCGGGCCTATCGCCACGACCGCCGGTGGGCCGGTCCCCGCCGCAGGCTGCAGGATCTCCTGGGCGGCAAGCCCGACCCCCGACCGGACCGCGCCATCGGTCGTTGAACGGTCAAGATCTCACCGGTGGAAAACCCGACCCGGATTCGATCCGCGCCATCGGCCTCTGACGATGCCGCACCGCCGAGATGAAGCACAGCATCCCCACCGCCGCGATCGCCGCCATGTGCTCCTTGCCGGCGAGATTCCCCTTCAGCAGGACCTCGACCGCCATCGCCGCCGTCACCGCGCACGCCGTGACATACGCGCCGTAGCGCCAGCCGAGGAACACGGCGAGGCCCACCACCGCCGCCGACGGGCCGGTGTCCACGACCCAGGCGTCCGAGGAGGGCAGTCCGAAGGGGTTGTCGAAGCCCAGCCAGATGCCCAGGCGGGCGTAGAGCGTGCCGGCGAGCGTGGCGGCGTAGGCGATGACGAGGGTGCGCCAGCGGCCGAGGCAGATCTCCGCGACGCCGAACACGAACAGGACCTGCGCGAGCGCACCCCACACGGGGAGGTCGAGAGCCGGGACGAACAGCGACAGGGGAGTGCGCAGCAGCGACAGCCACAGCGGGTCCTCGGCGCGCACGCCCCCGGTGTTCTCCACGAACCGATAACCCCACGACTGGTTCTGCACGACCTGTATGGCCGTCGTCAGCACCACCGCCCCGAGAGTCATCGGGATCGCCCGCCAGCGCCGCTTCATCAGCGACTCACGCACCGTGACGAACAGGAATCCCCATTCGACACGGGCCCAGCGGGCGAGCCTGTTCATCCGGCGATCCTCATCTGTGCGTCTCCAGGTGCTTGCGGTGCAGCCACTTCGGCAGTCCCGGCGCCTCCAGGAACCCCTCCGCGCGCGCCGAGGCGATGCCGATGCGCGGCAGGTCCGCGCTCTTCTCGAAGAGCAGGAACCGCGGCTCCCAGATGGGCCGGTACTTGGCGTTGGCGCGGTACAGCGACTCGATCTGCCACCAGCGCGAGAAGAAGCTGAGCAGCGAGCGCCACAGCCTCAGCACCGGCCCGGCACCGAGGCGTGCGCCACGTTCGAAGACCGAACGGAATATCGCGAAGTTGAGCGAGACCTGCGTGATCTCGATCTCGTGGGCGCGCCGCAGCAGCTCGATGACCATGAACTCCATCAGGCCGTTGTCACAGCCGCGGTCCCGGCGCATCAGGTCGAGGGAGAGCCCGTGCGGGCCCCACGGCACGAAGGACAGCAGCGCTCTCAACTCACCCTTGCCGTCGGTGCATTCGAGCATCACGCACTGCCCGTCCTCCGGATCCCCGAGCCGGCCCAGCGCCATGCTGAACCCGCGCTCGGTGGCCCCGTCGCGCCAGTCGTCCGCCCGCTTCAGCAGATACGCCATTTCCTCTGCCGGAATGTCCTCGTGTCGCCGGATACACACCGTGTACCCAGCCCGCTTCACCCGGTTGTAGGCCTGCCGCACGGTGCGCATGGCCCGCCCGTCGAGGGTGAAGTCGGCGACCTCCACCAGCGCCTCGTCGCCGAGCTCCAGGGCGTCCAGGCCGTGCCGCGCGTACACCGTGCCGGCCTCCTCGCTCGCCCCCATCACGGCCGGGATCCACCCGTGCGCGCGTGCCTCGGCGAGCCAGGGCTCGATGGCGCCCGGCCAGGCCTCCGGGTCGCCGATCGGATCACCGGACGCCAGCGAGACGCCCCCGACGACCCGGTACGCGACGGCCGCCTTGCCGGTCGGCGACCACACCACGCTCTTCTCCCGGCGCAGCGCGAAGTACCCGAGGGAGTCCCGCTCGCCCTGCCGCTCCAGCAGCTCCCGCAGCCGCTTCTCGTCGTCCTCGGTGAGCGGGTCGACGGCCCGCCGGGAGCGGAAGGCGGCGTAGAAGACGGCGAGGACGAGGATCGTGCTGAGCACGTTGATGGCGACGTTCACCCAGTTCGGCGCGTCGATGCCGGGGAAGCGGGACTCGTCGACGGCGACGGAGACGAGCCTCAGGGTGCCGTAGCGCCAGCGCTCGAGGAACGTCGAAACGGCCGCGTCCGGTGCCTGGTTGGTGACCGTCACCAGCAGCGCGGCGAACAGCGAGGCGACCAGCGTGCCGCCCACCGCGACGGCGGCGGCGAGCTTCGGGTTGGAGCGGTCGCCCTTGGCGTAGAACTCCCGCCGCCCGACCAGCAGGGCGAGGACGAACAGGGCCGTCAGGCCCAGCGAGATCCAGTTCTGGGCGTACTGCCGGATCTCCGGGTACGCCATCGCGAAAGCGAACAGCCCGAGGAACGAGCCGGCCAGAGCGAGGTTGAGGATCCACGCGGCGCGCTTGCGGCGCCGCATGGTGACGGCGAGGAACGCCGTGAACACCCCGGAGGCGAAACCGGCGGTCAGCAGATACGGGGTGAAGAAGTTCTCCTGGTTGTGCCGTCGCACGTCCTGCCCCAGAGAGACCCAGACGGCACTGAGGAAATTGACGAACGCGACGGCCCGCAAATACCAGACGGCGAATGCGGCAGCGCGCCGCGAGGCAATTCGGGCATCTCCCATGAGTAAGGATCATATGGGCGATGCCTTGATGAACCCATCCACCTTTTGTCTGCGGCTCCGTCGACTTTCGGCCCACCTGCGGCCTACTCGGTCTCCTCCTTCGTGTCGACGTCCTCGGCCGACTCGTTCCCGGGTTCATCCTTCTCAGGTACCCCCAAGGCCTGCGGCTTCTCCGGCAGCTCCGCGGCCAGCGCCGCGGCGGCCTGCACCAGCGGCAGCGCCAGCAGCGCCCCCGCGCCCTCGCCCACGGTCACCCCGTGCGAGAGCAGCGGCTCCAGGGCCATCCGGTCCAGCGCCTTCGCCTGCCCGGGCTCCCCGCTGTCGTGCGCGGCCAGCCACCAGTCCGGCGCCCGGAAGGCGACCCGCTGCGCCACCAGGGCGCAGGCGGCCGTCACGACCCCGTCCAGGATCACCGGCACCTTGCGCACCGCACTCTGCAGCAGGAACCCCGTGATCGCGGCGAGGTCGGCCCCGCCCACCGTGGCCAGCAGCTGCAACTGGTCGCCCAGCACCGGCCGGGCCCGGCGCAGCGCGTCCCGGATCGCCGCGCACTTGCGCATCCATGCCAGGTCGTCGATGGCGAGCCCGCCCCGCCCGGTGACCACGGACGCGTCGGTCCCGCACAGCGCGGCGATCAGCACCCCGGCCGCAGTCGTCCCGCCCACGCTCACATCGCCGAGCACCACCAGATCCGTACCGGAGTCGGCCTCCTCGTCGGCCACCGCGACGCCGGCCAGGAACGCGGCCTCCGCCTCCTCGGCCGTCAGTGCGTCCTCGAGGTCGATACGTCCGCTGCCGCGCCGCACCCGGTGCCGTACGACCTCGTCGGGCAGGGTGCCGGGGTCGCAGTCCAGCGCCATGTCGACGATCCGCACCGGCACCCCCAGCCGCCGGGCGAGCACCGACACCGGGCGGCCGCCCTCCAGGATCTCCCGCACCAACTCGTGGGCGCCGCCCGCGGGCCGCGCCGAGACACCGAGTTCGGCCACTCCGTGGTCGCCGGCGAAGAGGACCACCCGGGGCCGTTCGATCGGCCGCACCGGCACGGCGGACTGCGCCGCCGACAGCCACTCACCCAGGTCGTCGAGGCGGCCCAGCGACCCGGGCGGCACGATCTGACGCTCCCTGCGCGCCTCCGCGTCGCGGCGCACCCCGCCGTCGGGACGCTCGATCAGATCGGTGAAGTCGTCGAGATTAAGCGAGCTCATTCGCCGAACAGTACCGGCACCGGCCGAACGCGACAGCGCCCCATGGGCACCCCGCGTGCGTGACGTCTTTGCCCCCGGGATATGGATCCCATACGTTCCGTTTTGCAGCGGATTGTCCGACCACTCCGGGAGCCGCCATGACCTACCCGAGCACCCATGTCAGCGCCCGTGACCGGCGCCGCCACCTCTCGGCGGCCCACGCGGTCCTGCGGCTCCTGCCCGAACCGGAGAGCTGGCTGGACGTGGGTACGGGCGACGCCCACTTCCCCCGGACCGCACGCGAACTCTTCCCCTACACCTCCTTCGACGGCCTCGACCCCACCCCGCGCGTGTCCTACGCCTGCCACGCCGAGCGCGTGGAGGAGGCCTTCGTAGGGCATGTGACGGACCCTCACATCACCACGATCCTGCGCGGCCGCTACGACGTCGTCACCCTCCTCCAGCACCGCACACCCGTCACGGACCTCCGCGCCGAACTCCGCGCCGCCCTCACGCTCGTCCGCCGCGGCGGCCTCCTCCTCGTCGAGACCCAGCCGGCGCAGTCGCCCGCCCTGTGCACCCAACTCGACTTCCACGGCTGCACGATCCTCGCGAGGAGCCGGCACCTCCTCGGGCAGTTCCCGTACACCCACCGGATCATCGCGCGCCGCGCACCCTCAGCCCCGTAGCACCATCGCCTGCCCCGCCACCACCAGCACCACCTGCTCGCACTCCCCGGCGAACGCCGCGTTCAGCCGCCCCAGTTCATCGCGGTACCGGCGCCCCGAAGCGGTCGCCGGCACGATCCCCGAGCCGACCTCGTTGGACACCGCGACCACGGTCCGCCTGCTCGCCCGCACCGCGTCCGTCAGCTCCCGCACCCGCTCCCGCAGGGCCCGCTCCCCGCCGTCGGCCCACTGGGCGTCGTCCCACGCCCCGACAACGTCCATCGCGTCCGTCAGCCACAGCGACAGACAGTCGATGAGCAGCGGCGGGCCGTCGGCCGCCAGCAAGGGCACCAGATCGCAGGTCTCGGCCGTCCGCCAGGACCCCGGCCGGCGCTCCCGGTGGACGGCGACCCGGGACGCCCATTCCGTGTCCCCGCCCCGTGTGCCGCCCGTCGCCACGTACAGCACGTCCGGAAAGGCCTCCAGGCGCCGTTCGGCCTCCACCGACTTCCCGGACCGCGCCCCGCCCAGCACCAGCGTGCGCCGCGGCACATCGGGAACGTCCTCGTACACCCCCACCGTCAGCGTCGCCCCGTCCGGCACGGCCCGCGCCCCCGCGGCCGCGAGCCGCCGCCGCAACTCGGGCCCCGGCGGCACGTCGTGGTCGAGATGGACGGCGACGACGTCCGTGGTCGGGCCGACGGCGCCCACCGCCCGCAACTTGGCCAGCGCGTCCGGCCGCCCCACCACATCGGTCAGTACCATGTCGTACCCCACGGCCCCGTTGTGCTCAAGACCGGCCGGCGCGCCCCCCGGCGGCAGATACAGCAGCCGCTGCCCGTTCGGCCCGGTCACCGCGTACCCCGTGCCGGGCCCGTCCATCGCCACCGCCCGCACCCGATGCCCCGTCAGCAGCGCCAACTCCCGCCCGTCCGGCACCCGCCCGGGCTGCGGCAGCCCCGCCGGCACCTCGACCACGGGCCCACGGTGCGGATGCGACAACAGCACCTGCCGTACGCCGCCGAGCGAGTGCCCGGCCCGCGCCGCCGCGAACGCCGCGCCCGGCGTCAGGTCGAGCAACAGGGTCCCGTCCACGAGCAGCGCGGTCGCCGCCCGGGCATCCGCGCCGAGCGCGGTCGCACAGGCAGCACAGGGACAGTCGGGGCGGGGCAGGCCCACGGGGGCACCGGTGCCGAGCAGAGTCACTTCCACGGAAGTGATTTTCGCGTGTCTGCGCAGGTGCTGCCCATCCGACTAGGCTTCGCGCAGGAGGCGGACCAAGATCCGCCTTCTGCTCTGCAGGTGCTCAGACACGGGAGGCGTACATGACGTCATGGACGTGGCGGTTCGAGAAGGCCGACGGGGCGGAGGTCCAGCCCGCGGTCCAGCCCGAGGAGTTCACCACGCAGGGTGACGCCGAGTCCTGGATCGGGGAGCACTGGAAGGCCCTGCAGGACGGCGGCGCCGACCAGGTGCGGCTGTTCGAGGACTCCGCGGAGATCTACGGGCCGATGAGCCTGCACGCCGAAGAGGCGTAGCCGGTACGGAGGGGGAGGGAGCGGCCGCGACCCGGCCGCTCGCTCCCCCTGCTCCTGTCACTGCTCGCCCAGCGTCACATCGACCTTCTTCCGACTCCCGTTCCGGGTGAACGTCACAGACGTCCTGTCACCCGGCTTCTGCGCCGCCAGCGCCTCCGCCAGCGACGTGATGGTGGTGATGTCCGTGTGCCCCAGCCTGACGATGACGTCCCCGGCCCGGATGCCTGCCTTGTCGGCCGCCCCGCCGCTCTTCACGGCGACCACGGCGACCCCGCCGGCCCGGTAGCTGTGGTCGACGACCGTACGGCCGGTGATGCCGAGCGCGGCCCGTCCCGAGTCGGTGACCTTGCCGCTCTTGATGATCTGGTCGGCGATCGTCTTCACCATCGACGAGGGAATGGCGAACCCGATGCCGGGCGCCGCACTGTTGCCGAGAGCGGGATCGGTGGCGGCCAGCGTCGGAATGCCGATGACCTGCCCGTCGAGGTCGACGAGGGCGCCGCCGCTGTTGCCCGGGTTGATGGCCGCGGACGTCTGCACCATGTTGGCGAGGGTCGCGCCCGTGCCCCCGCCGCTGCGGCCCTCGCTCACCGTCCGCCCGGTCGCCGAGACGATGCCCTGCGTCACGCTGGACGACAGCCCGAGCGGTGAGCCCATCGCCAGCACGATCTGCCCGACCGCCACCTTCGAGGAGTCCGCGAAGGCGGCCGCCTTCAGCCCGCCCGGCACCTTGTCCAGCTTGATGACGGCGAGGTCCTGGTCCGGGTACGAGTAGACGAGCCGGGCGGTGAGCGCGTCCTCGCTGTTGGCGGTCGTCACCTTGAAGGTCTTCGAGTACCCGACGACATGCGCGTTGGTGACGATGCGCCCCCTGTCGTCGTAGACGATCCCCGACCCCAGATCGCCGTCGGCCTGGATCTGCACGACCGACGGCAGAACGTCCTTGATCACCGTCTGGTAGGCGCTCTGCAGATCACTGCCCGCCATGGGCGCAACGGCCTGCGCGGCCTGCGCGGTCGTCTTCTCCTGCCCACTGGAGGATCCGGAGCCGGAACACCCCGACACCAGCGCGAGCACACAGCAGAGCGCGGTGACGGGAACGAGCAGCCGGATGCCACGGCTACGGGCACTGTCCATGCCCCGAGTCTCACTTCGGGGTGAATGTCCGGCTTGCGCTATACGCCCGAACGGGCAGCGCCCCGAAGGGGCGCGGGGCTGTGCTGATATGCGGCTCCGCCGCGGGGCGCGACCAGCCACGATGAGCCTGCAGGTGATCGACGGCCAGACGGCCAATGGCGGCCCGCGGCGCAGCCGCAAACCGAGACAGCCCGCGGCGCTAGCCGCGCACCCCGCACAGGTGCAGCAACGCCGCCACCCCCCGATACGGATCCGTCCGCCCGGCCCGCTCCTCGACCGCGAGCAGGGTCTCCAGGTCCGCGGGGATCTCCGCCCCGTCCGCCGCGGTGTCCGTGAACACCCGCACCCCGTACCAGGCGTGCAGCGGCGCGGCGATGCCGGCGAGCGTCGCGGTCAGGGCCGCCAGGCGGTCGGCCCGTACATCGAGGCCCAGCCGGTTCGTGTACGACACGGTGTCGAAGGCGCCCAGCGCACCGGCCCAGTCCCCGGACAGCCCCGGCCGCATCGCCAGCGCGTCGCCGTTGCGTACGAGCAGCGACAGCAGCCCGCCGTGGGCCAGCATCCGGGCCAGCCCCGCAAGCAGCGGATCCGGCTCCTCGACGTACATCAGCACCCCGTGGCACAGCACCACGTCGAAGCTGCCCGGCAGGAAGTGCACCCCGGTGTCCCGGCCGTCGCCCTCGATGATCCGCACCCGCTCGCGGATCCCCTCGGGCTCACCGGAGAGGGCCTCGCGCGCGGTGGCGACCATCGTCGGATCCTGCTCGAGCCCGGTCACCTGATGCCCGGCCCGCGCCAGCCGCAGTGCCTGTGTGCCCTGCCCCATGCCCACGTCGAGCACCCGCAGCCGCTGCCCGACCGGGAACCGCCCCGCTATCTGCTCGTCGAGCTGCCGGGCCACCAGCTCCTGCCGTACGGCATTGCGCAGACCGCCCAGTTTGCCCAGCCAGGCATCCGCCGCGCCCCCGGAGAACGACGTAGTGCTCAGGGCCGCTCTCCGCGCTTGACCTGCGGCTTCGGCAGCCGGAGCCGACGCATCTGGAGGGAGCGCATCAGGGCGTACCGGGTGGCGCCCTTCGTGTTCTGGTCCGGGAAGCGCTCGGCGAGCTGCTTCCTCAGCCGGAAGGCGCTGACGATCGCGTCCAGCACGATCAGCACGATCACGACGAGCCACAGCAGCAGCGCGATGCTCTGCAGCGCGCCCACCCGCACCACGCTCAGCACCAGGATGACCACGGCCATGGGCAGGAAGAACTCCGCCACGTTGAACCGCGAGTCGATCCAGTCGCGGGCGAACTTGCGCACCGGACCCTTGTCACGGGCGGGCAGATACCGCTCGTCACCGCCGGCCAGCGCCTGGCGCTGCCGCTCCAGCGCGGCACGGCGCTCCTCGCGCTGACGCTTGGCGGCGTCCTTGCGCGTCATCGAGGTGTTGGCGACGCTGCGGCGCTGGGACTGGGCCTCACTGCGCTTGGGCGTGGGCCGACCCTTCTTCGCCTGCGGGTCACGGGGCTGCTTGGAGTCGGTCAGCGACGCCTTGTCGACGGCGGCTGCCTTCTCTTCCTTGGCACGGCTACGGAACACAAAACCCAAGGGTACGGGGTGGGCGGGGTTGGACCCCAGCCCGGTGGGGAACGATCCGGCAACACCAGTCGTCATGTAAGGGACAGAGGGGACGTTGCACGTGCTTCCGGCCCCGGAGTCCGCAGGGGTCTCCTTGGGGGGACACCTACTCCCTACGCCGGAGCGGGAGCGCTTGCAGTCGTCCTTGGGGATGAGCGCATCCGTCCCCGAACAGTGCGTCAATGGATGCAGGGCCCGTACTGTGGGTTCTGTCGCAGAGCTGGAGCTGGAAGTCCGTCAGAAGGGGGCGCGCGAAGCCCATGAGCGGTGTCATGAAGCGTATGGGGATGATCTTCCGCGCGAAGGCGAACAAGGCCCTTGACCGGGCCGAGGACCCGCGCGAAACCCTCGATTACTCGTATCAGAAGCAGTTGGAGCTGCTCCAGAAGGTGCGCCGGGGTGTCGCCGACGTGGCGACCTCCCGCAAGCGCCTGGAGCTCCAGCTGAACCAGCTGCAGTCGCAGTCCACCAAGCTGGAGGACCAGGGCCGCAAGGCGCTGGCGCTGGGCCGTGAGGACCTGGCCCGCGAGGCGCTGTCCCGCCGTGCCGCGCTCCAGCAGCAGGTCACCGACCTCGAGACACAGCACGCGACGCTCCAGGGCGAGGAGGAGAAGCTCACCCTGGCGGCCCAGCGGCTCCAGGCCAAGGTCGACGCCTTCCGTACGAAGAAGGAGACGATCAAGGCGACGTACACCGCCGCCCAGGCCCAGACCCGCATCGGCGAGGCCTTCTCCGGCATCTCGGAGGAAATGGGCGACGTGGGCCTCGCGATCCAGCGTGCCGAGGACAAGACCGCACAGCTCCAGGCCCGCGCCGGCGCGATCGACGAACTCCTCGCCTCGGGCGCCCTCGACGACCAGTCCGGCATGCACAAGGACGACATCCAGGCCGAGCTGGACCGCCTCTCCGGTGGTACGGATGTAGAGCTGGAACTGCAGCGCATGAAGGCGGAGCTCGCCGGAGGCTCGCCCCAGCAGGCGATCGAGGGCGGCACGGGCCAGTCGCAGTCCCAGCAGCAGCCGCAGGACACCCCCCGCTTCGACAAGCAGTAGGGTCCACGCCTAGGAGGCCGACATGGGCGACATGATCGTCAGGATCATGGGGGAGGGGCAGGTGAGGCTGGCCGACAGCCACCTCACCGAACTCAACAAGCTCGACGACGTACTCCTGCGGGAAATGGAGAACGGCGACGGCCCCGGCTTCCGCCGCACCCTGGAGGCCCTCCTCGCCAAGGTCCGCGAGCTGGGCGAGCCCTTGCCCGACGACTCCCTGGAGCCGTCGGAACTGATCCTGCCGTCCCAGGACGCGACCTTGGAGGAGGTCCGGGATCTGCTGCGCGACGACGGCTTGATCCCGGGCTGACGGCCTCAGCCCGTCGTGGGGGTCCCCCCGCTCGAGCGAAGCCGAGAGTGGGGGAGTTTGAGGACGAGGCCCCTTAAGGGCCGAAGTGGGGGTCTGGGGGCGGCAGCCCCCAGTGCGGCCACGTCACCGCCGGGTACAGGACAAGGGGGGGGAGCAGCCGACCCCCGTTCCTAGCCCCGCAGGGACGCCGTACTGTTCAAACGTGAGCGGCACCCTGGAACGAACGAGATGTCGCCTGACGGCGCACCCCCTCGCGCTGGACGCGACCCTGGCGGCCGGCGTCCTCGCCGCCATGGTGGCCGGTTCCTTCGTCGACCCGCACGGCAAGAACGGCGTCACCTGGGGCGTCCGCACCCCCGACGCCCTCGCCCTCGTCCTCATGGCCCTCGGCGCCCTCGCCCTGGTCTTCCGCCGCCGCGCCCCCAGGACGGTCCTCGCCCTCACCGGCACCGTCTCCCTCGTCGAGTGCGTCGTCGGCGACCCCCGCGCCCCCGTCGCGATGTCCGCGGTCATCGCCCTCTACACCGTCGCCGCCAGCACCGACCGCCCCACCACCTGGCGCCTCGGCCTGCTCACGATGACCGTCCTCACCGGTGCCTCCATGCTGTTCGGCCCCCTCCCGTGGTACGCCCAGGAGAACCTGGCCATCTTCGCCTGGACCGGCATCGGCGCCACCGCCGGCGACGCCGTCCGCAGCCGTCGCGCCGTCGTCCAGGCCATCCGCGATCGCGCCGAGCGGGCCGAACGCACCCGCGAGGAGGAGGCCCGCCGCCGGGTCGCCGAGGAACGCCTGCGGATCGCCCGCGATCTGCACGACGTCGTCGCCCACCACATCGCCCTGGTCAACGTCCAGGCGGGCGTCGCCGCACATGTCATGGACAAGCGCCCCGACCAGGCCAAGGAGGCCCTCGCCCACGTCCGTGAGGCCAGCCGCTCCGCACTGAACGAACTCCGCGCCACCGTCGGCCTGTTGCGCCAGTCCGGCGACCCCGAGGCCCCCACCGAACCCGCCCCCGGCCTGGACCGCCTCGACGAACTCGTCGGCACCTTCCGCAGCGCCGGCCTGCATGTCGAGGTCGCCCGCGCCGACAACGGCACCACCCTCCCCGCCGCCGTCGGCCTGGCCGCGTACCGCGTCATCCAGGAAGCCCTCACCAACGTCCAGAAACATGCCGGTACGGAGGCGAAGGCCGAGGTCAGCGTCGTACGCGTGGGCCCCAACGTGGAGATCACCGTCCTGGACAACGGCTCCGGCGAGGACGACGCCCCCGACAACGGCGGCGGCCACGGCCTGCTCGGCATGCGCGAACGCGTCACCGCCCTGCGCGGCACCCTCACCACCGGCCCCCGCTACGGCGGCGGCTTCCGCGTCCATGCGATCCTGCCGGTCAAGACCCGTACGGCCGCCCCGGGGGGAACCGCATGACGATCCGCGTCCTGCTCGCCGACGACCAGGCACTGCTGCGCAGCGCCTTTCGCGTGCTCGTCGACTCCGAGCCCGACATGGAGGTCGTCGGCGAGGCCTCCGACGGCGCTCAGGCGGTGCGGCTGGCCAAGGAGGAGCGGGCCGACGTCGTGCTGATGGACATCCGGATGCCCGGCACCGACGGCCTCGCCGCCACCCGCATGATCAGCACCGACCCCACCCTGGCCCACGTCCGCATCGTCATCCTCACCACCTTCGAGGTCGACGACTACGTCGTGCAGTCGCTGCGGGCCGGCGCCTCCGGTTTCCTCGGCAAGGGCAGCGAACCGGAGGAACTGCTGAACGCGATCCGGATCGCGGCCGGCGGCGAGGCCCTGCTCTCCCCGACCGCCACCAAGGGCCTGATCGCCCGCTTCCTCGCCCAGGGCGGCGCGGACGACGACCGCCGCGACCCCGCCCGCGCCGAACGCCTGGAGGCGCTCACCGTCCGCGAGCGCGAGGTCCTGGTCCAGGTCGCCGGCGGCCACTCCAACGACGAGATAGCCGAACGCCTCGAGGTCAGCCCCCTCACCGTGAAAACCCACGTCAACCGGGCCATGGCCAAGCTGGGCGCCCGCGACCGGGCCCAGCTGGTGGTGATCGCGTACGAGTCCGGGCTGGTACGTCCAAGGGTGGAGTGAGCTCTACCCGGCCGTACTACGGCCGGAGTATGCGCCGTACAAGGAAATGGACCTGGGGCCTACGGATCACCGTGGACCGATGACTCAGGGTGTAGGTGGCCACTTCTGCCGCCGCCCACAGAAGAGAGAACCCTGACCCATGTCCTGGCTGTCCAGATTCAGCCTCGCGCAACGGGCCCTGATCGGCCTGATGTCCGTCATCGCGCTCGCCTTCGGAGCCATTGCGATACCCCAGCTCAAGCAGCAGCTGCTGCCCTCCATCGAACTGCCCGTGGTGTCCGTCCTCGCGCCGTACCAGGGTGCGTCCCCGGACGTCGTCGAGAAGCAGGTCGTGGAGCCCCTCGAGAACAACCTCGAAGCCGTGGACGGCATTTCGGGCGTCACCTCGACGGCCAGTGAGGGCAACGCCGTGATCATGGCGTCCTTCGACTACGGCAACGACACCAAGCAGCTCGTCGCCGATGTCCAGCAGGCCGTCAACCGGTCCCGGGCCCAGCTCCCGGACGGCGTCGACCCGCAGGTCGTCGCCGGTTCCACCGACGACATGCCGACCGTGGTCCTCGCCGTCACCTCCGGCAAGGACCAGCAGGCCCTCGCCGACCAGCTCGACAAGACCGTCGTGCCGGGCCTGAAGGGCATCGACGGCGTCGGCCGGGTCACGGTCGACGGCGTACGGGACCTGCAGGTCACCGTCACTCCGGACGACGAGAAGCTGGCGAAGGCCGGCCTGACCGCGCAGGCGCTGTCGCAGGCCCTCCAGGCGGGCGGCGCGACCGTCCCCGCGGGCTCCTTCGACGAGGGCGGCAACAACCGCACCGTCCAGGTGGGCGGCGGCTTCACCTCGCTCGCCCAGATCGAGAACCTGATGGTCACGGGCGAGGGCACGTCGGCTGCGGCCAAGAAGCCGGTCCCGGTCCGCCTGGGCGACGTCGCCACGGTCAAACAGGAGCAGGCCACCGCCGACTCCATCACCCGCACCGACGGCAGGCCCTCCCTCGCCGTGACGGTCACCATGGACCACGACGGCAGCGCGGTCGCCATCTCGAATGCGGTCAAGGACAAACTCCCGGGCCTGCGCAAGGACTTGGGCTCCGGCACGAAGATCACGGTCGTCAGCGACCAGGGCCCTGCGGTCTCGAAGGCCATCAGCGGCCTGACGACGGAGGGCGGGCTGGGCCTCCTCTTCGCCGTCCTCGTGATCCTGGTCTTCCTGGCCTCGGTCCGCTCGACACTCGTCACGGCGGTGTCGATCCCCCTCTCCGTCGTCCTGGCCCTGATCGTCCTGTGGACGCGCGACCTGTCCTTGAACATGCTGACGCTGGGCGCGCTGACGATCGCCATCGGCCGGGTCGTCGACGACTCGATCGTCGTCCTGGAGAACATCAAACGGCATCTCGGCTACGGCGAGGAGCGCCAGGCGGCGATCCTGAACGCCGTCCGCGAGGTGGCCGGCGCGGTGACGTCCTCCACCCTCACCACGGTCGCCGTCTTCCTGCCGATCGGCCTGGTCGGCGGCATGGTGGGCCAGCTGTTCGGCCCGTTCAGTCTGACGGTGACGGCGGCCCTGCTGGCCTCGCTCGTCGTGTCCCTGACGGTCGTACCGGTCCTGTCGTACTGGTTCCTGCGCGCCCCGAAGGGCACACCTGAGGACGCGGAGGAGGCCCGCCGCAAGGCGGAGGAGAAGGAGACACGAAGCCGCCTCCAGCGCGTCTACGTCCCCGTCCTGCGCTTCGCCACCCGCCGCCGTCTGACCAGCGTGCTGCTGGCGGTGGTGATCCTGGTGGGCACCTTCGGCATGGCGCCGCTGCTGAAGACGAACTTCTTCGACCAGGGCGATCAGGAAGTCCTCACCGTCAAGCAGGAGTTGAAGCCGGGCACCAGCCTGGCCGCGACCGACCAGCAGGCGAAGAAGGTCGAGCAGCTGCTCGGCTCGGTGAAGGGCGTCAAGGACTACCAGGTGACGGTCGGCTCGTCCGGCTTCATGGCGGCCTTCGGCGGCAGCACGGACAGCAACCACGCGTCGTACCAGGTGATGCTGAAGGACGACGCGTCGGCCACACAGGTCCAGGACGCCATCGAGTCAGGTCTTAAGAAGCTCTCCGGCATCGGTACGACGACGGTCTCGGCCGGCGCCGGGTTCGGCAACCAGGACCTGAGCGTGGTCGTGAAGGCGGCCGACGGGAACGTCCTGCGCAAGGCCTCGGATCAGGTGCGCGCGGCGGTGGCCGGCCTCGACCACGTCACGGACGTCACCAGCGACCTCTCGCAGAGCGTGCCGCGCATCTCGGTGAAGGCCAACTCCCGCGCCGCGGCGGCCGGTTTCAACGACCAGACCCTAGGGGCGGCGGTCGCCCAGGCAGTGAAGGGCACCACGGCGGCCAAGGCGATCCTGGACGACACCGAGCGGGACGTGGTCATCAAGTCGGCGACCCCGGCGACGACACTGGCCCAACTCAAGAACCTCCGGCTGGGCCCGGTGAAACTGGGCGACATCGCCACGGTGCAGCTGGTGGACGGCCCGGTGTCCATGACCCGTATCGACGGCCGGCGCGCGGCGACCATCACCGCGAAGCCGACGGGCGACAACACGGGCGCGGTCAGCGCCAAGCTCCAGTCCAGGATCAAGGCCCTGAAGCTCCCGGCGGGCGCCACGGCCGAGATCGGCGGCGTCACGTCCGACCAGGACAGCGCGTTCAAGAACCTGGGCCTGGCGATGCTGGCGGCGATCGCGATCGTCTTCATGCTGCTGGTGGCGACTTTCCGATCCCTCGCCCAGCCGCTCATCCTCCTGGTGTCCATCCCCTTCGCGGCGACGGGCGCGATCGGCCTGCTGGTCGCCACGGGCACCCCGATGGGCGTCCCCGCGATGATCGGCATGCTGATGCTGATCGGCATCGTGGTGACGAACGCGATCGTGCTGATCGATCTGATCAACCAGTACCGTAAGCAGGGCTACGGCGTCGTGGAGGCCGTGGTGGAAGGCGGCAGGCACCGCCTGCGGCCGATCCTGATGACGGCGCTGGCGACGATCTTCGCCCTCCTCCCCATGGCCCTGGGCGTCACGGGCGAGGGCGGCTTCATCGCCCAGCCCCTGGCGGTGGTGGTGATCGGCGGCCTGATCACGTCGACCCTGCTGACCCTCCTCCTGGTCCCGACGCTGTACGCGATGCTGGAGCTCCGGAAGGAGCGGCGGGCGAAGAAGCGGGCGGCGAAGAGGGAGTCCCTGGAGTCCGAGGAGGCGGAGGTGCTGGAACCGGCGGGGGTGTAGTCAGCGCAGAGGCCCGGCCTGCCCGATCGTGCAGGCCGGGCCTCTGCGACGAGTCAGAGGAAACTCGCTGGTGTTCCAGTTCGAAGAAGGGGATGTCGGCGCGGGCATAGCAGCGGCGCGGCTGGTGCAGTTGCCGTCGCCGTCGTACGTCCACGATTCCGTGGTGCCGTCGGCCGGGATACGGCGGGCCAGTCGGCCCTCGACCGTCCACTCCAGGCGGGTCACCGCACCGGTCGGGTCCGTGATTGATACAGGTCTGCCGAAAGTGTCACGTTCGTAGCGGGTGACCGCGCCCAGCGGATCGGTGATCTCCAGCGGCAGGCCCGCGGGATGGCAGCGGACCGTGGTCCTCGCGCCCGTGATCGCCGACAGGTGCCCGAGGGCGTCGTGGGTGAAGCGGGTCGTGGCCCCGGAGGAGTCGGTCACCTGTGTGCGGTTGCCGACCTGCAGATCACCGTTGACCCGGTAACGCGTGCTGTGGCCCATGGAGTTGGTTGCCGTGACGGTCCGCAGACCGGTGTCCGGGTCGACCTCGCCGTAGGCGAACGTGTTCCGCAGGTAGCCCGCCTCGTCCCACTGGGAGGTGCAGCGGCCCTCCTCGTCGTAGACATAGTGGTACGACGAGTTGTTCGTGTCCGTCCGGGCGGTGATGCGGCCCAGCTGCCGACCCTGCCCCTGGAGGGCGGCCGCTGTCCCCTCGTCGTCGACGCCTACGGCGACTACGCCATCACCGACCCCGAAACCGGCCGTAGGTGACGAACTCGTCGGGCCTGCCGACCGTCTCACCAACGACGACGCCGTCCCCGTTACGTATCCTGTGGCCTCGAACAGCCGTGCATGGAAGGGGATTCGGGCGTGCCGCTGTACAAGGACGACCCGAAATCGGTCGGCGGGTACAAGCTGGTCGACCGGCTCGGGTCCGGCGGCATGGGGGTCGTCTACTGGGGCAGATCACGCTCGGGCCGTGACGTCGCCGTCAAGGTGGTGCACGCCCAGTACGCGGAGGACAAGGTCTTCCGCGCCCGGTTCCGGCAGGAGATCGAGGCCGTCCGCAAGGTCAGCGGCGCCTTCACCGCACCGGTCGTGGACGCCGACCCGGAGGCGGTACGGCCCTGGATGGCGACCCAGTACGTCGCGGGCAGCTCCCTCGCCGAACGGATCCGCGACCACGGCGCCCTCAAGGGCACCCCACTGCGGCGGCTCGCCCTGGGACTGGTGGAGGCGCTGCAGGACATCCACCGGGCCGGAGTGGTGCACCGGGACCTCAAGCCGGCCAATGTCCTGATGGCCGAGGACGGTCCCCGCGTCATCGACTTCGGCATATCCCGTGCCGTGGAGAACCACAACACCCTCACCGAGACCGGCCAGATGATCGGCACCCCGCCCTTCATGTCACCGGAGCAGTTCACCGACGCCCGCACGGTCGGACCCGCCTCGGACGTCTTCTCGCTCGCCGCGCTCCTGGTCTTCTCGGCCACCGGACGCGGCCCCTTCGACGCCGACAGCCCGTACCTGACCGCCTTCCGGGTCGTCCACGAGCCGCCCGAACTGGACGGCGTACCGGGCCCGTTGCGCGCGGTCCTGGAGCGCTGCCTGGTCAAGGACGCCGCCGACCGGCCCTCACTGGACGTACTGGCGAAGGAGTTCGCCGAGGCCCTGCCCGAGCCCGGCCCCATGGACCCGGACACCACGACCGTCCGCCTCGCCGACCCGGGGACCTTCGAGGAGACATACGCCGGGACCGGCGGCGCGGGGCCAGGAAAGGTCACCCGGTCCGGGCGCACGCGACGCCGCAGGCTGCGCCCCTTGCCGGTGGTGGCCTGCGCGGTGGGCGTGCTGGCCCTGGGGACGGGGTGGTACATACGCTTCGGACCCGGCTTCCCGGACGGCGCCCCGGCGGCGGCTTCCGCCTCGTCCGCGGACTCCCGCTGGGCGGCCGTTCCCACCGGCTGGCAGCCCTGGCAGACGACGATGTACGAGACGGCACAGCGGGGCGAGACCAACCCGCTCGCGAAGGACAGCGCGGACGCGGGCGACGCCACCTGCCAGACGTACGAGAACGCGGTCTACTGCGCGGGCAACAACATCCTCCCGGTCCGTCTGGACGGCCGTACCGGCAAGACAGTCTGGCGCTCCGCGCTCGCGACCTCCGCCGAGGGCGCGGACAAGGCGCGGGACAACTTCGAACTCCTCGGGGTGCGGGACGACGCGATGCTCCTCCAGCACGACGTCTACGGGGCCGACGGCAGCACCAAGGCGAGCATCGTCGCCCTCGACACCAGGAGCGGCGAGCAGCTGTGGTCCCGTCTGCGCAACAACGTCACCGTCGACCAGATCGTCTCCGGCGACCTCGTCCTGACCCCCGACCCCACCGGCCGGCTGGTGACGGCCCGTTCCGCGCGCACCGGCACCGACCGCTGGACCCTGCAGCTGCCCTCCGACGACTACTGCCAGTTCACAACGGCCGGCTCCCGCCTGTACGCGCAGTGCTTCCCGGACGACGCGGCCAAGGGCGCCGTACTCCTGGAGCTGAACAAGGCCGACGGATCGGTGCTGCGGCGGCTGAAGACCCCGTACACGAGCAGCCTGCTCGGCACCGTCGGCGGCCGGCTGGCCTTCGTGGTCGGCGGTACAACCGGCCCGGCCCGCCCCGAGGACCTGAAGTTCGGCGAGATCTGGCTGCTCGACCCGGACACCGGCGCCGCCACCACCACGAAGCTGACGACGACCTACGACGGCTCGGTGCGGCTGGCCGCCGACACCCTGTGGATCACCCAGGCCAACGGCCGGGTGACCGCCGTGTCCCCGCTGACCGGCAGACCGCTGTGGCAGACCCGCACCGGCGTGGAGGGCTCGGGACAGCCCACGTACGACGCCCGCACCCGCACCCTCTACCTGGCCAGCACCAGCGGCCGGGTCGCCGCCCTCGACACCCGCAAGGGCACGCTGCTGTGGGAGACGGGCGCCCACGCCGACCAGCTCGCGAGCGGCGACGTGACCAAGTCCAAGGTGCTCCTGTACGACGGCGCGCTGGTCGTGAGCACCCCGGACGGCACCGTCTTCAGCCTGGATCCCGCGCACCCCGGGCGGAAACCCGTCCCGGGGTGACAGCGGGGCAGACGGCTACGGCAGCGCCAGCATCCGCTCCAGCGCCAGCTTCGCGAACGCCTCCGTCTCCTTGTCGACCTCGATCCGGTTGACCAGGTTGCCCTCGGCCAGCGACTCCAGCGCCCAGACCAGATGGGGCAGGTCGATGCGGTTCATGGTCGAGCAGAAGCAGACCGTCTTGTCGAGGAAGACGATCTCCTTGCCCTCGGGCGCGAAACGGTTCGCGAGCCGTCGTACGAGATTGAGCTCCGTGCCGATGGCCCACTTGGACCCGGCGGGTGCGGCCTCCAGGGCCTTGATGATGTACTCCGTCGAGCCCACGTAGTCCGCCGCGGCCACGACCTCGTGCTTGCACTCCGGGTGGACCAGCACGTTCACGCCCGGGATGCGCTCGCGCACATCGTTCACCGAGTCCAGCGAGAACCGGCCGTGCACCGAGCAGTGGCCGCGCCACAGGATCATCTTCGCGGCGCGCAGCTCGTCCGCCGTCAGCCCGCCGTTCGGCTTGTGCGGGTTGTAGACGACGCAGTCCTCCAGGGACATGCCCATGTCGCGGACGGCGGTGTTGCGGCCGAGGTGCTGGTCGGGCAGGAACAGCACCTTCTCGCCCTGCTGGAAGGCCCACTCCAGGGCCCGCTGGGCGTTGGAGGAGGTGCAGATCGTGCCGCCGTGCTTGCCCGTGAACGCCTTGATGTCCGCGGACGAGTTCATGTACGAGACCGGCACGACCTGCTCGGCTATCCCGGCCTCGGTCAGCACGTCCCAGCACTCGGCGACCTGCTCGGCGGTGGCCATGTCCGCCATCGAGCACCCGGCCGCGAGGTCCGGCAGGACGACCTTCTGGTCGTCGGAGGTCAGGATGTCCGCGGACTCCGCCATGAAGTGCACACCGCAGAACACGATGTACTCGGCCTCCGGGCGCGCCGCCGCGTCCCGGGCCAGCTTGAACGAGTCACCCGTGACGTCGGCGAACTGGATGACCTCGTCGCGCTGGTAGTGGTGGCCGAGCACGAAGACCTTGTCGCCGAGCTTCTCCTTGGCCGCGCGGGCGCGCGCCACCAGGTCCGGGTCGGACGGGGACGGCAGGTCGCCGGGGCACTCGACGCCCCGCTCGCTCTTCGGGTCGGCCTCGCGGCCGAGCAGCAGCAGGGCGAGAGGAGTCGGCTGTACGTCGAGCTCCGGGGTCTGGGCGGTGGTCACGACACGCACCCTTTCTGTTCTGCGGGAGGTTCTGCTGGAGGTCCTGCGGATGGACGTTCTAGGACATGCTTCTCGTCGAACTGACGCTATCTATCATAACCCGCTTCACGTCAGTTTGACGATGGTCATTGCGTCGATGTGACATGAATCCCGATGAGCCGTTTTCCGCCCGCCATCGCATGTGCGAGCATGAAGGAGGTGCCGAAAAACAGGCACCCGGCCCGGAATGAATCCGCGGCCTTGCCGGTTGCACCAGTCGGCAAGCAGTCTCCGTACAACCCGGGAGAGATGTAGATGTCCGTATCGGACGAGACCAGCACCGTCACCGACGGCATCATCCTGTCCGACGCCGCCGCGGCGAAGGTCAAGGCCCTGCTCGACCAGGAAGGCCGTGACGACCTGGCCCTGCGTGTCGCCGTTCAGCCCGGCGGCTGCTCCGGCCTGCGCTACCAGCTCTTCTTCGACGAGCGCTCCCTCGACGGAGACGTGGTCAAGGACTTCGGCGGCGTCAAGGTCGTCACCGACCGCATGAGCGCCCCGTACCTGGGCGGCGCGTCGATCGACTTCGTCGACACCATCGAGAAGCAGGGCTTCACGATCGACAACCCGAACGCGACGGGCTCCTGCGCCTGCGGCGACTCCTTCAGCTGAGCCCCACAGACTCCTTCAGCTGAGCCCCACATCTGAATACGCCGAAGGCGGCGGCCCCCTCCGACGGGGCCGCCGCCTTCGCTCGTCCGGCGGGCTACTGCACCCCGGCCGTCGCCTGCGGCCGCAGCGGGCCCGGCTTCGGCAGCGAGATCTCCTTGCCGTCCGAGCCCACGACCTTCCGGTCGCCGAGCGGCTCGTCCAACTGCACGGTCCGCGTCAGCTGCTTGGCGATCATGATGCAGACCTTGTTCTTCCATGGTGTCTCGGTCACCGTGACGGTCACCTTGTCGGCGCTCTCGCTCGCCTTCGCGTCGTAGTCGCCGCACACCCCACCGGTGAAGAGCACGGTCAGGTTCCTGCCGTCGGCCGTGTAGCTGTCCACCTTGACGTCACGGGTGGCCGGCGCGCTCGCCGAAGGCGTGGGCGCCCCGGACGGCGTCGTCGAGCGCGAGGCCAGGTACTTCGGGTCGACGGCCGGATACGTCACCGTGAAGCCGTTCTGCGCGCCCGCACCCTTCACCTGGAACAGCCAGGACGGCACCAGCGCCTGCCGCCCGTCCACCGCGTGCACGGCCAGCCCGAACACCGCGCCGTCCACCGTGACGGTCTGCTTCGCCGGCGTCGCGCCCGCCCCGGACGTCGACTGCCCGCACGGCGCCTCCAGCCGGTCCTTCAGCGGTACGGGGCTGGCGCAGCCGCCGATGCCCATGCGGTGGTCGGTCGTGGGTGCCGAGTTCATCAGGTCCAGCGTCTTCCGCGCACCCAGCACGGGATACGTGTCACCCTTCACCGGCGCCTTCAACTGCCCGCTGCCGCCCACCACTTCGCCCTGGGCGCCGACGGTCAGCCCGGTCGTCCAGCCGTAGGTGGGCAGCCCGCCGACCAAGGGGTTCGCGTTCACCACCCGCTGGGCGCCCATGACCTGGCTCGCGTCCACCTTCGCGTCGTCCTGGCCGACCGCCTTCAGCACCGGCGCCGCGGCCCTCTTCGCGGCGGCCTCGCTCACCGTGGCGCCGGCCGGGTTCGCGGGATCCTTCGTGCACGCGATGGCGCTCCGACAGGCGTCGGTGCCGGCCGCGTACCGGTGGAACGTCCACGTCCCCGGCGCCTGCTTGTCCACCACCAGGCTCGGCCCGGATCCGTCCTTGGCGGGCCCGACCTGCCAGGCCTGCCCCTGCGCCACCGGCGTTCCGTCCAGCCCGAGCGCCTCGGCCAGCCGCGCCACCTCGCCCTTGGTGACCTCGCCGGCCGCCCGGTACACGGGCGCGGAATCCGGCCCGTCGGGCAGCGTGCCGTCGGCCTTGTACTGCACGCCGTACGGGTTGGGTTCCCCGGGCGCGATCCCGTTCGTAGCACCCTCGGAGTAGCCGTCGAGCGCGAGCGGCGGGGGAGTGGTGCCGTCGCCGGAGGCCCCGGAGCCCGTACGCCCGCCGGACCCGCCGGAGGCCGAAGCGGCGAGGTACGCCCCGCCACCGCCCACCAGCAGCACGGCAGCGGCGACGGAGGCGATGAGCACGGGGGAGCGGCGCCGGGAGGGACGGGGCTCCTGCGCGTCCGGATCGGGCGTGGCGTCGTGAATCTCAGCGCCGCCCTCGACGGCCGCCGGAGCCTCGGCTGCCTCGGCCTCCGCGCCGCCCCCGGCCTCTGCGGCAGCCTCGCTCTCCGCGGCCGTCTCGGTCTCCTCGGCTACGGCGGTTTCCTCGGCTGCCGCGGTCTCCTCGGCTGCGGCGGATTCGTCGTCCGTCACGGCCGTCTCGGCTACGGCGATCTCGTCGTCCGTCACGGCTGCCTCGACTACGGCGGTCTTGTCGTCCGTCACGGCCGTCTTGGCTACGGCGGTCTCCTCAACCGCCGCCGGCTCCTCGGCTACGGCGGCCGCCGTAGCGTCCTCCCTCTCGGCCGCACCACGTTCCGCGCCGGTTTCCTCCCCAGGAGCGTCCGCGTCGCCCTCCGTGACGCCCGGAGCCTCGGCGCCCACCGCGCCCTGCTCCTCCACGGCACCCCGCTCCTCGGCGGAGCCGGCGGTGCCGTTCTCGTCCGGGGCGTCGTTGTCGGGTCGCTCGCTGTTCACCGCATCGCTCCTTCGCCTGCACAGCTGTCCTGTGACCCTGACCCGACCCTGTCAAAACGGGCCCCGGGAGGGTCGTATCGCACATCCCCTTGGCGGGGGACGGCGATGGGACGCAGCAGGGGAGCGCGCGGTTCCCTTCACATGCGCCGGCGCGGCGACCGGGCCGTAGCGGGCTTGCGGACCCGTGCTCAGTCGCCGTAGTCCGACATCGAGTCCAGCAGGCGGGCCGACTTCGGCGGCACGATCACGCCGTGGATGAGTGACGGGGAGACCGGACGGGAAGTGATGCGGTCGGGGGCGGCCCAGTGGGGGACCATCCGGGCGCAGTCGCCACGCAGCGACGCGAGGTCGCCTTCCAGGTCGACCGGGACCGGGGCATGGACCTTCAGGTTCGTCATACCGGAACCGTATGCACGCCGAAGCCGGTGAAGAAAGATCTACTATCGGGTAGTTTCGGCCACTTCAGAGCCCGGCTACGACCCGGTAGCGTGAACTGTCAATCCACGCTCCCGTCTCTCACAGGAGAGTCCCCGCCGTGCGCATCGCAGTCACCGGCTCCATCGCCACCGACCACCTCATGACCTTCCCCGGCCGCTTCGCCGACCAGCTTGTCGCGGACCAGCTGCACACGGTCTCGCTCTCCTTCCTGGTCGACAACCTCGACGTACGCCGGGGCGGCGTCGGCGCCAACATCGCCTTCGGCATGGGTCAGCTCGGCACGACCCCGATCCTGGTCGGCGCCGCCGGCTTCGACTTCGACGAGTACCGCGCCTGGCTGGACCGGCACGGCGTCGACACCGACTCGGTCCGTATCTCCGAGACCCTGCACACCGCACGCTTCGTGTGCACCACGGACTCGGACCACAACCAGATCGGCTCCTTCTACACGGGCGCCATGAGCGAGGCCCGCCAGATCGAGCTGAAGACCGTCGCGGACCGCGTGGGCGGCCTCGACCTGGTCCTGATCGGCGCCGACGACCCGGAGGCGATGCTCCGCCACACGGAGGAGTGCCGCTCCCGGTCCATCCCCTTCGCCGCCGACTTCTCCCAGCAGATCGCCCGGATGAACGGCGACGAGATCCGGATACTGCTGGACGGCGCCACGTACCTCTTCTCGAACGAGTACGAGAAGGGCCTGATCGAGTCCAAGACGGGCTGGAGCGACGCCGAGATCCTCGCCAAGGTCGGCCATCGCGTCACCACCCTCGGCTCCCGGGGCGTCCGCATCGAGCGGGCCGGCGAGGACCCGATCGAGGTCGGCTGCGCGGAGGAGGAGCGCAAGGCCGACCCCACGGGCGTCGGCGACGCCTTCCGCGCCGGATTCCTCTCCGGGCTCGCCTGGGGCGTCTCCCTGGAGCGCGCGGCCCAGGTCGGCTGCATGCTCGCCACGCTCGTCATCGAGACGGTCGGCACCCAGGAGTACCAGCTGCGGCGCGCCCACTTCATGGACCGGTTCGCCAAGGCCTACGGCGACGAGGCCGCCGCCGAGGTCCAGAAGCACCTGGCCTGACCTACGAGACCCGGCGGACCACGTACGCGGCACCGTGGTCCGCCGGCTCCTCACCCACGTACTCCTGGCCCCGCATCTCGCACCAGGCGGGGATGTCCAGCCGCGCCGCCTCGTCGTCGGACAGGACGCGCACCGTGCGGCCCACCGGTACGTCCCCGATGACCTTGGCGAGCTCGATGACGGGAATCGGGCAGCGCTTGCCGAGCGCGTCGACGACCAGCGCGTCGTCCTGCCGCACGGTTGCCGCCGCAGCCGGTGCCCCCAGCTTCTCCCGCACCCCCGCCACCGCCCCCGGCAGCACCTTCAGGAACCGCTCGACGTCCTCCTCCGGCGTCCCCATCGGCAGCGAAACCCGCACATTCCCCTCACTCAGCACCCCCATCGCCTTCAGCACATGGCTGGGCGTCAGCGTGCTGCTGGTGCAGGACGACCCGGAGGAGACGGAGAAACCCTCCCGGTCCAGCTCGTGCAGCAATGTCTCCCCGTCGACATAGAGACAGGAGAAGGTGACGATCCCCGGCAGCCGCCGCCGCGGATCCCCGACCACCTCCACGTCCGGCACCGACTGCGGCACCCGCACCCGGATCCGCTCCGTCAGCTCCCGCAGCCGTACCGCCTCTTGCTCTGCCTCCGCCCGCACCGCCCGCAGCGAGGCTGCCGCGGCCACGATCCCCGGCAGATTCTCGAACCCGGCGGCCCGCCCCGACTCCCGCTCGTCCGCGGGCCCTTGCGACACGAACCGCACACCCTTTCGTACGACGAGCAGCCCCACCCCGGAGGGCCCGCCCCACTTGTGCGCACTGGCCGTGAGCAGCGACCAGTCGCCCGCCACCGGCCCCCACCCGAGCGACTGCGCCGCATCCACCAGCAACGGCACACCGGACTCCCGGCACACCGCAGCCACTTCGGCCACGGGCTGCTCGGTCCCCACCTCGTGGTTGGCCGACTGAAGACAGGCCAGCGCGGTGTCCGGACGCAGGGCGTCCGCGTACGACGCAGGCGTCACCCTGCCCTGCCGGTCCACCTCGATCTGCGTGACGCTCCCCCCGCCGGCCTCGTGCGCGTCAGCCGCATGGAGCACCGAGGAGTGTTCGACCGCCGACACGATCAGGTGACGCCCAACCCGGTGACGCCCGGCCAACGCCCCAGCGATCCCGGCATGCACGGCCCGCGTCCCGGAAGAGGTGAAAACCAGCTCGTCGGCACGGCATCCCACAGCCTCGGCGGCCGCTTCCCGAGCCGCATCCAACAGCATCCGAGCCCGCCGCCCTTCGCGGTACAGCCGTGCGGGATCTGCCCACCCTTCATCCAGCGAGGCCAGCAGAGCCTGCCGGGCAACGGGATGAAGAGGAGCACTGGAAGCAGCGTCGAAGTAGGCCACGCAGCAACGCTAAACCGCCGTTCACTGCAGCGGCCTCAAGGGGCGCGGGGAACTGCGCGACAAGCCACATACGGCCCGCACCCGCCAAACCAGCGAACCACCCCATTGCATAGGCCCCCCTCCCCGCGACCCCCCGGAGGGCGTCGGCTAGGGTTTGGTCCGCATAAACATCCAAACCCCTGCCCGACGCAGGGCGGCGACCGACCACCGAAGAAGGCAGGCCGCAGCCAACCGCGCGGGCGAGACTCTCGGGAAGGCGCTACGTGAGTCCCAACGGCTCCGACCGCTCGCCGCGGCGCCCGATGCGGCGGAAGCTGCTGCAGGCAATGACCGCGGGCCTGGTCCTGGCGACCGCCACCGGTTGCACATACAAGGACTTCCCCCGCCTTGGTATGCCCACCCCGACCACGGAAGAGGCTCCGCGGATCCTCTCCCTGTGGCAGGGCTCCTGGGCTGCCGCGCTCGCCACCGGCGTGCTGGTGTGGGGCCTGATCCTGTGGAGTGCTTTCTTCCACCGGCGCAGCCGCACGAAGGTCGAAGTTCCTCCGCAGACCCGGTACAACATGCCGATCGAGGCGCTGTACACGGTGGTTCCGCTCGTCATCGTCTCGGTGCTGTTCTACTTCACGGCCCGCGACGAGTCGAAGCTGCTCAGCCTCTCCGACAAGAAGCCCGACGTCACCGTGAACGTCGTCGGCTTCCAGTGGAGCTGGGGCTTCAACTACATCGAGCCCGTGCCCGGTGTCACCGGTGACGCGAAGACCGACCAGAACCTGGCCGGCATTCCGGACCGGTTCAAGAACGCGTTCCCGGCGAACGCCGGCGGTGTCTACGACGTCGGTACGCCGGCCACGAGGAACCCGCAGACCGGCAACCCGGGTCCGACGCTGTGGCTGCCCAAGGGCAAGACGGTCCGCTTCGTCCTGACCTCGCGTGACGTCATCCACTCCTTCTGGGTGGTGCCGTTCCTGATGAAGATGGACGTCATCCCGGGCCACACCAACGCCTTCCAGGTGACCCCCAACAAGGAGGGCACCTTCCTCGGCAAGTGCGCCGAGCTCTGCGGCGTCGACCACTCCCGGATGCTGTTCAACGTGAAGGTCGTCTCCCCCGAGCGCTACGAGCAGCACCTCAAGGACCTCGCCAAGAAGGGGCAGACCGGTTACGTTCCCGCCGGCATCGCGCAGACGAGCCACGAGAAGAACCGGGAGACGAACAACCTGTGAGCATCGTCAACGAACCCCAGGGCGCCGCGGCAGAGTCCCACTACGCGGACGAGCTGCCGGTCCGGCGCAAGCAGCCCGGCAACGTGGTCATCAAGTGGCTCACCACCACTGACCACAAGACGATCGGGACGCTCTACCTCGTCACGTCGTTCGCGTTCTTCCTGATCGGCGGCGTGATGGCGCTGCTGATGCGCGCCGAGCTGGCCCGTCCGGGCCTGCAGATCATGACGAACGAGCAGTTCAACCAGGCGTTCACGATGCACGGCACGATCATGCTGCTGATGTTCGCGACGCCGCTGTTCGCGGGCTTCACCAACTGGATCATGCCGCTGCAGATCGGCGCGCCCGACGTGGCGTTCCCGCGGCTGAACATGTTCGCCTACTGGCTCTACCTGTTCGGCTCGACGATCGCGGTGGGCGGCTTCCTCACCCCGCAGGGTGCGGCCGACTTCGGCTGGTTCGCCTACTCCCCGCTGTCGGACGCGGTCCGCTCACCGGGTGTCGGCGCCGACCTGTGGATCATGGGTCTGGCCTTCTCCGGCTTCGGCACGATCCTCGGTGCGGTCAACTTCATCACCACCATCATCTGCATGCGTGCGCCGGGCATGACCATGTTCCGCATGCCGATCTTCGTGTGGAACGTGCTGCTGACCGCGGTGCTGGTCCTGCTCGCCTTCCCGGTCCTCGCCGCCGCGCTGTTCGCGCTGGAGGCGGATCGGAAGTTCGGGGCACATGTCTTCGACGCGGCCAATGGCGGCGCCCTGCTGTGGCAACACCTCTTCTGGTTCTTCGGCCATCCAGAGGTGTACATCATCGCGCTGCCGTTCTTCGGCATCATCTCCGAGGTCATCCCGGTCTTCTCCCGTAAGCCGATGTTCGGCTACATGGGCCTGATCGGCGCGACGATCGCCATCGCGGGTCTGTCCGTGACCGTGTGGGCCCACCACATGTACGTCACCGGCGGTGTACTGCTCCCGTTCTTCTCCTTCATGACGTTCCTCATCGCCGTACCGACCGGCGTGAAGTTCTTCAACTGGATCGGAACGATGTGGAAGGGGTCCCTTTCCTTCGAGACCCCGATGCTCTGGGCGACCGGCTTCCTGGTCACCTTCACCTTCGGTGGTCTGACGGGTGTCATCCTGGCCTCGCCGCCGATGGACTTCCACGTCTCGGACTCGTACTTCGTGGTGGCCCACTTCCACTACGTGGTCTTCGGCACCGTCGTCTTCGCGATGTTCTCCGGCTTCCACTTCTGGTGGCCGAAGATGACCGGCAAGATGCTCGACGAGCGCCTCGGCAAGATCACCTTCTGGACGCTGTTCATCGGCTTCCACGGCACCTTCCTGGTCCAGCACTGGCTGGGCGCCGAGGGCATGCCCCGTCGTTACGCGGACTACCTCGCGGCCGACGGCTTCACCGCCCTGAACACGATCTCGACGATCAGCTCGTTCCTGCTCGGCATGTCGATCCTGCCGTTCCTCTACAACGTGTGGAAGACGGCCAAGTACGGCAAGCCGGTCGGCGTCGACGACCCGTGGGGCTACGGCCGCTCGCTCGAGTGGGCGACGTCCTGCCCGCCGCCGCGGCACAACTTCCTCACCCTGCCGCGGATCCGCAGCGAATCCCCGGCGTTCGACCTGCACCACCCTGAGATCGCCGCTCTCGACCAGCTCGAGAACGCGCCTCACGGTGAGAAGGCTCTGGCTGGTGGCAAGGAGGCCGGCAAGTGAAGGTTCAGGGCACGATGTTCATGTGGCTGAGCGTCTTCGTCCTCGCCATGGCGGTGGTCTATGGCATCTGGTCGAAGGAGCCGGCCGGTACCACGGCACTCTTCCTGGCCTTCGGTCTGTGCATCATGGTCGGCTTCTACCTCGGCTTCACGGCCAAGCGGGTCGACGCGGGTGCCATGGACAACAAGGAGGCGGACGTCGCGGACGACGCCGGCGAGGTCGGGTTCTTCAGCCCGCACAGCTGGCAGCCGCTGGCCCTCGGGGTCGGTGGCGCGCTCGCCTTCCTGTCGATCGCGATCGGCTGGTGGCTGCTGTACTTCTCCGCGCCGATCATCATGATCGGCCTGTACGGCTGGGTCTTCGAGTACTACCGCGGTGAGAACCGCACCCAGTAGCACGCGCAGGGCGCATGGGGAGCCCGGACACTCCGTAAGGAGCGTCCGGGCTCCCGCTTTTGCCCCAATAACGTTCCCTCGTACGGATTACACCGCGCGCCGTCCTTGACGAACGTCCCTAGCGTGAGGGACATGAACCACTCTCCGCGCACCCGCACCGTCGTCAGCTGCACCCTGCTGGTGATCGCCCTCGGCGCGGGCGGCACCGCTTGCAGCAGCGGGGGCAACCCGCTGGCCGACAAGCCGTACGACGCGACGGACCAGATCTCCTTCAACGGCCTCAACGGTGACGGGAAGAAGGCCGACCCGGACAAGCCCCTCGAGGTCACCGCCGAGGACGGCGGCCGTATCACGGACGTCACCGCCACAGACGCCGCAGGCCGCTTCGTGGCGGGCGAACTCTCCGCCGACGGCACCCACTGGCACAGCACCTCCCCGCTCGCCGCCAACGCCCACTACACGGTCCGGGTGAGCACGGAGGACGAGGACGGGGCGCCGGGCCGCAAGGTCCTCGCCTTCGACACCAGCACCCCCAGCACCAAGAAGCGCCTGGATGTGAAGTTCGGCCCCGACTCCGGCGACTACGGCGTCGGCCAGCCCGTCACCGCCCAACTCAACCAGCCCGTCAGGGACAGGGCGCAGCGTGCGATAGTCGAACGGGCGCTGCGCGTGGACTCCGTTCCGGCCGTGCAGGGCGCCTGGCACTGGGTGGACGACAAGGAACTCCACTACCGCCCCAAGGACTACTGGCCCGCCCACACCACGGTCCAGGTGCACAGCAACCTGGACGGCATCAAGGTCGGCGACCGGCTGTGGGGCACCAGGAGCAAGCCGCTGAAGCTCACCATCGGCGACAGCATCATCGCCGTCACCGACGCCGCGGCGCACTCCATGACGGTGTACAAGAACGGCGAGGACATCAGGCAGCTCCCCGTCACCACCGGCAAGCCCGGCTTCGAGACCCGCAACGGCGTCAAGGTCGTACTGGGCAAGCAGTCCTTCGTACGCATGCGCAGCGCGACCGTGGGCATCGCCGAAGGCAGCGCCGACTCCTACGACCTGCCCGTCTACTGGGCCACCCGCCTCACCTGGAGCGGCGAGTACGTCCACGCCGCCCCCTGGTCCGTGGGCTCCCAGGGCTACGCCAACGTCAGCCACGGCTGCACCGGCATGAGCACCGCCAACGCCGAATGGTTCTTCAACACCGTCCACGAGGGCGACGTGGTGAAGGTCATCAACTCCAACGGCGAGACCATGGCGCCCTTCGGCAACGGCTTCGGCGACTGGAACCTCACCTGGAAGAACTGGCGCGCAGGCAGCGCCCTGGTGGGCGGCACACCCGACGGCCCGAGCCCGGACGACGCGGCAAGACTGAGACCGCAGAACGTCTGACACGAGGCTGAGGGACAGCGCCCCTTAAGGGGCGCGGGGAACTGCGCGACAAGCCACAACGGACCCGCAGTCGCCGAAAGACCCGTACCCCGAGCTACTAGGCGCTCTGCTGAAGTGCTTTCTGCCGCAGCAAGGAAGCCAGCGCCGAGGCGAACTCCACAGGCTCCACCGGCAGAGTGACCGCCGCATCCGCCCGGCTCCACGTGGCCAGCCACGCATCCTGAGGCCGCCCGATGAGCAGCAGCACCGGCGGGCAGTTGAACACCTCGTCCTTGATCTGTCGGCACACCCCCATGCCCCCCATGGGCACGGCCTCGCCGTCCAGGACGCACACGTCGATCCCGCCCCGGTCCAGCTCCTTGATGACGGCGGCCGGCGTCGCACACTCCAGGATCTCGACGACGGGAACGTCGGGAGCGGGCCTGCGCCCGGTCGCGAGCCGCACCTGTTCGCGGGTGTTGGAGTCGTCGCTGTAGACCAGCACCGTGGCGGTCGGCTGCATAGTTCCTCCGAGACGTCAGCGTCGTACGGAAAGGCCCGATGGGGCGGATGTTACTCCGTTCAACACCACGTCAACACCGGTATGGACGGCAGCAACACTCCGAACGGCACCCCCCGGAGTGAGGGCGGGATAAGCGACCGACATAATGTCGGTCGTGGCGACAGCAACGACAGTAGAAACCGGGCACGCGCACCCGTCGGTCAACCGGCCGAACCTCACCAGCGTCGGAACCATCATCTGGCTGAGTTCCGAGCTGATGTTCTTCGCGGCCCTCTTCGCGATGTACTTCACCCTGCGATCGGTGACCGGTCCGGATCACTGGAAGGAGATGGCGAGTCATCTCAACATTCCGTTCTCCGCGACCAACACCACGATCCTGGTGCTCTCCTCCCTCACCTGCCAGCTCGGCGTGTTCGCCGCCGAGCGCGGGGACGTGAAGAAGCTCCGGGGCTGGTTCATCGTCACCTTCGTGATGGGTGCGATCTTCATCGGCGGTCAGATCTTCGAGTACACGGAGCTGGTGAAGAAGGACGGCATCTCGCTGTCCTCCGACCCGTACGGCTCGGTGTTCTACCTGACCACCGGGTTCCACGGCATGCACGTGACGGGCGGCCTCATCGCCTTCCTGTTCGTTCTCGGCCGCACCTACGCGGCCAAGAGGTTCACCCACGAGCAGGCGACCGCGGCCATCGTCGTGTCCTACTACTGGCACTTCGTCGATGTCGTGTGGATCGGCCTCTTCGCCACGATCTACCTGATCAAGTAGCCGGGCCCGTTCCCGCGTGCGCCCGCGCGGCGCACAACCCACAAGCATCGACGCAGAAGATCCTGACACCGGGGTAATCCGTGAAAAAGCTCTCCGCACGACGACGCCATCCCATGGCGGCGCTCGTCGTCCTACTCCTCGCGCTGGCATGCACCGGGGGGCTGTACGCCGCGTTCGCACCCGCGAGCAAGGCGCAGGCCGATGACACCGCCCAGTCCCTTGCCATCGACGAGGGCAAGAAGCTCTACTCCGTGGGCTGCGCCAGCTGCCACGGCACCGGCGGTCAGGGCACCTCCGACGGTCCGAGCCTCGTGGGCGTGGGCGCCGCGGCCGTCGACTTCCAGGTCGGCACCGGCCGTATGCCGGCCCAGCAGCCGGGCGCTCAGGTCCCGAAGAAGAAGGTCATCTACTCGCAGGCCCAGATCGACCAGCTCGCCGCGTACATCGCCTCCCTCGGCGCCGGCCCGTCCATCCCGACGGCGGCGCAGTACGGCCCGGACGGTGCCGACATCGCCAAGGGTGGCGAGCTGTTCCGCACCAACTGCGCGCAGTGCCACAACTTCACCGGCAAGGGCGGTGCGCTGACGCACGGCAAGTTCGCGCCGAGCCTCGAGGGCGTCGACCCGAAGCACATCTACGAGGCCATGCAGACCGGCCCGCAGAACATGCCGTCGTTCCCCGACACCACGATGTCGGAGCAGAACAAGAAGGACATCATCGCGTACCTCCACGCGGTCAACGGAGACGACACCGAGAGCCCCGGCGGCCTTGAGCTGGGCGGACTCGGCCCGGTCTCCGAGGGCCTGTTCGCCTGGATCTTCGGACTCGGCGCGCTGATCGCGGTCGCCGTCTGGGTCGCCGCTCGGACCGCAAAGGCCAAGAAGTCATGAGTAGCCAAGACATTCCAGAAGAGAACCTGCCCGCTGAGCAGGACGCGCACGGCACCGTAAGCCTCGCGGACGAGCAGAACCCGTTCGCGGACCCCGGTCTGCCGCCCCACGAGCACCGGGTGCAGGACATCGACGAGCGGGCCGCCAAGCGGTCCGAGCGTGTGGTGGCCATGCTGTTCACGGTCTCGATGCTGGCCACGGTCGGCTTCATCGCCTCGTACGTGGCGATCCCGCACGACAAGGCGATCTTCGTCTTCCCGATCGGGCACATCAACGCGCTGAACTTCGCGCTCGGCCTGACCCTGGGCCTGGCGCTGTTCGCCATCGGCGCGGGCGCGGTCCACTGGGCCCGCACCCTGATGTCCGACGTGGAGATCGCCGACGAGCGGCACCCGATCGAGGCGTCCCCCGAGGTCAAGGCCAAGGTCATGGCCGACTTCAAGCAGGGCGCCAAGGAGTCCGCGCTCGGCCGCCGCAAGCTCATCCGCAACACGATGTTCGGTGCGCTGGCCCTGTTCCCGCTCTCCGGCGTCATGCTGCTGCGCGACCTCGGACCGCTGCCGGGGACCAAGCTGCGCCACACGCTGTGGTCCAAGGGCAAGCTGCTCGTCAACATGAACACGAACGAGCCGCTGCGCGCCTCCGACGTCGCGGTCGGCTCGCTCACCTTCGCCAAGCCCGAGGGCCTGGAGGAGCACGACGAGAACTTCCAGACCGAGATCGCCAAGGCGGCCCTGATGATCGTCCGGATCCAGCCGGACAACATCAAGGACAAGCGCGAGCTCGAGTGGTCGCACGAGGGCATCGTCGCGTACTCGAAGATCTGCACCCACGTCGGTTGCCCGATCTCGCTGTACGAGCAGCAGACGCACCATGTGCTGTGCCCCTGCCACCAGTCCACCTTCGACCTGTCCGACGGTGCCCGGGTGATCTTCGGCCCCGCCGGTCACGCCCTGCCGCAGCTGCGCATCGGCGTGAACGACCAGGGCTACCTCGAGGCGCTCGGCGACTTCGAAGAGCCCGTCGGTCCTGCATTCTGGGAGCGCGGATGAGCACCAACGAGACGCACACATCAGCCGCTGCCGCGGCGGGCGAGCGGCGCGGCAAAGCGCCGGCCGGCGAGCGCGTCGCCGACTGGGCCGACGGCCGGCTGGGGATCTACTCCCTGGCCAAGACCAACATGCGCAAGATCTTCCCCGACCACTGGTCGTTCATGTTGGGCGAAGTGTGCATGTACAGCTTCATCATCCTCATCCTCACGGGTGTGTATCTGACGCTGTTCTTCCACCCGTCGATGAACGAGGTGGAGTACCACGGCAGCTACATCCCGCTGCAGGGCCAGATGATGTCCGAGGCGTTCAACTCGACCCTGCACATCTCCTTCGATGTGCGCGGTGGTCTGCTCATCCGGCAGATCCACCACTGGTCCGCGCTGATCTTCCTCGCGGGCATGTTCGTGCACATGATGCGTGTGTTCTTCACCGGCGCGTTCCGCAAGCCGCGTGAGGTCAACTGGATCTTCGGCTTCCTGCTGTTCGTCCTGGGCATGTTCACCGGCTTCACCGGTTACTCGCTCCCGGACGACCTGCTCTCCGGCACCGGTGTCCGCTTCATGGAGGGCGCGATCCTGTCCGTGCCGGTCGTCGGCACGTACCTGTCGATGTTCCTCTTCGGCGGCGAGTTCCCGGGCGGCGACTTCGTGGCCCGGTTCTACTCGGTCCACATCCTGCTGCTGCCGGGCATCATGCTCGGCCTGATGGTGGGCCACCTGATCCTGGTCTTCTACCACAAGCACACGCAGTTCGCGGGCCCCGGAAAGACGAACAACAACGTCGTCGGCATGCCGCTGCTGCCGGTGTACATGGCGAAGGCCGGCGGCTTCTTCTTCCTGGTCTTCGGCGTCATCACGGCCATCGCGGCGATCGCCTCGATCAACCCGATCTGGGCCATGGGCCCGTACCGTCCGGACCAGGTGTCGACCGGCGCCCAGCCCGACTGGTACATGGGCTTCTCCGAAGGCCTGATCCGTACGATGCCGGGCTGGGAGATCAACCTGTGGGGCCACACGCTCGTCCTGGGCGTGTTCATCCCGCTGATCATCTTCCCGCTGGTCCTGGTCGCGATCGCGGTCTACCCGTTCATCGAGTCCTGGGTCACCGGCGACAAGCGTGAGCACCACATCCTGGACCGCCCGCGCAACGCCCCGACGCGTACCGCCTTCGGTGCGGCGTGGATCTCCTGGTACTTCGTGCTGCTCGTCGGTGGTGGCAACGACCTCTGGGCGACCCACTTCCACCTGTCGATCAATGCGATCACCTGGTTCGTCCGGGTCGCGTTCTTCGTCGTGCCGGTGCTCGTGTTCATCGCCACCAAGCGGATCTGCCTCGGCCTCCAGCGCCGCGACAGGGACAAGGTGCTGCACGGCCGCGAGTCCGGCATCATCAAGCGCCTGCCGCACGGTGAGTTCATCGAGGTGCACGAGCCGCTCAGCCAGGACGCCCTGCACACCCTCACCGCGCACGAGCAGTACAAGCCGGCCGAGATCGGCCCGACGGTCGACGAGAACGGCGTCGAGCGCAAGGTCAAGGGCTCCGAGAAGCTGCGCGCCAAGCTCAGCGAGGCGTACTACGGCGAGGAGTCCCAGATTCCGAAGCCGACCGTCGAGGAGTACAGGGAGATCACGAGCGGCCACGGCCACCACTGATCGCTGCGGCTCGCCACGCCACGGCAAGGGCCCCCGTCCGATCTTCGGACGGGGGCCCTTCTCCGTGCCCTGAGCTGGATAGGGTGGCCTCACACTCGTTTTCTTCTCCTACGACGACCAGGAGCGGCCGTATGAGCGCTGTGACCCCCGCTGGAGGCGACACCGCGGCGGGCCGTTCCTGGCCCCTGCTGCTGAACGGCCTGCTGGACGGGCAGGACCTCACCGCCGACGACACCGCCTGGGCGATGGACCTGATCATGCGCGGTGAGGCGACCGACGCCCAGATCGCCGGGTTCGCGGTGGCGATGCGCGCCAAGGGCGAGACCGTCGAGGAGATCACCGGGATCGTCCGGACGATGTACGAGCACGCGAACGTGATCGAGGTGCCGGGGCGGACCGTCGACATCGTCGGTACGGGCGGCGACGGCGCGAAGACGGTGAACATCTCCACGATGTCGGCGATCGTCATCGCGGGCACGGGCGCAAAAGTCGTCAAGCACGGCAACCGGGCCGCCTCCTCGGCGTCCGGCGCCTCGGACGTGCTGGAGAAGCTGGGCGTCAATCTGGAACTGACGCCGAAGCGGGTGGCGGAGGTCGCGGAGGAAGCCGGCATCACGTTCTGCTTCGCCATCAAGTTCCACCCGGCGCTGCGTCATGTGGCCGCCGCACGCGGCCAGTTGGGCATCCGGACGACCTTCAACGCCCTCGGGCCGCTGACCAACCCGGCGAAGGTGAGGGCCCAGGCGGTGGGCGTCGCCGACCCGCGCCTGGCGCCCCTCATCGCCGGCGTCCTCGCCGAGCGCGGCAACTCCTCCCTCGTCTTCCGCGGCGACGACGGCTTCGACGAGCTGACGACGACGGCCACCTCACGTGTCTGGATCGTCCGCGACGGCAAGGTCACCGAGGAGACCTTCGACCCCCGTGACGTCGGCATCGAACTGGTCCCGGTCGAGGCCCTGCGCGGCGGCGACCCGTCGTACAACGCGGAGGTCGCCCGCAGGCTCCTCGACGGCGAGAAGGGCCCCGTACGGGACGCCGTCCTGCTGAACTCGGCGGCCGCGCTCGTCGCCCTCGACCCGGGTCCCGGGACGCTGGCCGAGCAGATCCGGGCCGGCATGGACAAGGCGGCGCAGGCGATCGACTCCGGTGCGGCGAAGCGGGCGCTGGAGCGCTGGGTGGCGGCCAGCAACGCATAGCAGGGGAGTGCGGTCCCGCAATGCGGACACGAGTTGCGGGACCGCGATCACTTCACGTACGTTCCTGTCCAGGTCATGAGTGACAGTCATGAGGCCCCGGCCGACTGTCCGGCAACCCTCCGTCCGTGGCGGGGTGCCCCGGGTGAAGACCAGGCCGTAGGCAGCGAGGTCTACGGCAAGCGCGGACCCCTCGAGAAGCCAGGGGTCCTGGTCGTCGAGGAGCCTTCCGTGAGCAAGCGAATGCGATAGGGCCGCAGAGCCCCGCCTCCGCATCCCCTTTCCTTTCACGCCCCTGCTTGAGCCATACCGCTCGCGGGGCGAATTCCACCTGCCTCCACGGGAGTTCCGCCATGTCTGTCTCCACCGCTGCCGCCGCCACCGCCATTTGTGCCCCGCTGCCCGTTCTGGGCCGGGATGTCACCGTCCCGCTCGTCACGGGCGGCGAAGTCACCTATGCGGCGCTCGACTACGCGGCCAGCGCCCCCGCCCTGCAGCGCGTGTGGGACGACGTCGCGGCGTACGCGCCCTACTACGGCAGCGTCCACCGCGGTGCCGGCTACCTCTCCCAGCTGTCGACCGACCTCTTCGAGAACGCCCGCAGGACCGTTGCGGAGTTCCTCGACTGCCGCGCCGACGACCAGCTGATCTTCACCCGGTCGACGACGGACTCCCTCAACCTCCTGGCCGCCGCGCTCCCCGCCGACTGCCAGGTCTTCGTCTTCGAGACCGAGCACCACGCCTCGCTGCTGCCCTGGAAGGACGCCCGGGTCACCTACCTCAACGCCCCGCGCACCCCGCAGCAGGCCGTCGAGACGCTGGAGAAGGCCCTCGCCGACCGGACTGCATCCATTCAAGAGGGCCAGGGCCCGGCCCTGGTCTGCGTGACCGGCGCCTCGAACGTCACCGGCGAACTGTGGCCGGTGCGCGAGCTGGCCGCCGCCGCCCACGCGCACGGCGCCCGTATCGTCCTGGACGCCGCCCAACTCGCCCCGCACCACCCCGTCTCCGTGCAGGACCTCGACGTCGACTGGGTCGCCTTCTCCGGCCACAAGCTGTACGCGCCCTTCGGCTCCGGCGTACTGGCCGGCCGCGCCGACTGGCTGCAGGCCGCCGACCCCTACCTCGCGGGCGGCGGCGCCAGCCGCAAGGTCACCCGGCGCGAGGACGGCGGCGTGGACGTGGAGTGGCACGACAGCGCCGCCCGCCACGAGGCCGGCTCCCCGAACGTGATCGGCGCCTACTCCATCGCGTCGGCCTGCAAGGCGCTCACCGAGGCCGGCTTCGACACCCTGGTCGCCCGCGAGCAGCACCTGATCGACACCGTCCGGGCCGGCCTCGCCGAGGTGCCCGAGGTACGGGTCCTCTCCCTCTTCGGCGACGATGCCCCGCGCGTCGGCGTGATCTCCTTCGTCGTCGAGGGCTGGAACAGCTCGCACTTCGCCGCCGCGCTCTCCGCCGAGTACGGCATCGGCGTCCGCGACGGCCTCTTCTGCGCCCACCCGCTGGTCCGCACCCTCCTGGGCAGCGACCCGCAGACCCAGGGCGAATGCGGCTCCCCCGAGACCGCCCCCGGCGAAAAGTCCCTCAACGCCATCCGCGTCAGCTTCGGCGCGGGCACCCCCGACGAGCACGTCGAGCGCTTCGTCAACGCCGTGAAGGAACTGGTGGCGGACGGCGCGAAGTGGACGTACAGGACAGAGGACGGCCGCTGCGTCCCTGCGGTCTGAGCAGCCGCCCTATAGGGGCGCGGGGAACTGCGCGACCAGCCACAACGCACCGGTAGTCGCACACGAACCGCACCACGCAGACGCCTAGGCGTCGATCACGAGTCCAACCCAATGGCAAACGCAGCCTCAAGGTCATGCTGCGAGTACGTCCGAAACGCAACATGCGTATCCGTAGCCTCGACACCGGGGATCTTGCTGATGCTGCCGGGAATCACGTCAGCAAGATCCTCATGCTGCTTCACGCGAACCATGGCGATCAGGTCATACGTCCCGGTCACGGAAAAGACTTCACTCACGCTCTCCAGCGAAGCGATCCGCTCCGCGATCTCAGGGATCCGGTCCACGCTGGTCTTGATGAGGACGATCGCGGTGATCAAGGCTGGTTCTCTCCCTCGGAGGCCGGAGCTGGGGCGGATCTCACTCTAGTCGTACGGCCGAACCGGACCCAGGCGTAGACGAAGCCCAGGCCGAAGCCCACCAGGTGCGCCAGATAGGCCACCCCCGGTCCCGTCGCCGCCTGTCCGGCCGCCAGCCACTGCAGGGCCGCCCAGAAGGGCAGCACGATCCAGGCGGGGAAACGCAGGGGCAGGAAGAAGAGGAACGGCAGAAGACTGGTCACCCGCGCCCCGGGGAACAGGTACAGAAACGCACCCAGGACCGCGGAGATCGCCCCGGACGCGCCGACCAGCGACTGCTGGGACGTGGCATTGGCCGCCGCGTACCCCAGCAGGGCGAGGTAGCCGCAGCCGAGGTAGAAGAGCGTGAACTGGACGCGGCCCATCCGTTCCTCGGTCATCGCCCCGAAGACGTAGAGGAAGAGCATGTTGCCGAGCAGGTGGACCCAGCTGCCGTGGACGAACAGGGCCGTGGCGGGCGTCAGGGTGGCCCTGGGGGAGCCCTGGAACAGCTCGGCCGGGACCACGCCCCAGCGGTGGAAATAGGCGCGCTGGGCGGCGAGCAGCGCGTCACCGGAGCCGTGGACCGGATTGAGGCCGGCCGCCGGGCCGGTCACGAAGAGCAGACAGCACAGGGCGATCAGGGTGTACGTCATGGGCGCCGAGGGGCGCCGGATCGCTCTGCCGACGGTCGCGCTCCACTTGCCGATCATGAACACAGAGCATGACGTAACGGGACGCAGTCGCACAGACCGCCTCGCCGCCGTGGACGGACGGGCGGCGAGTGAGCGCCAGGCCGTAGGGTTACGAGCCACACGCCCGGGGAAGCTCGGGCGTCACTGACAATAGAAGACCTAGAAGGAAAGAGCACAGGCACGATGACGGTTCCCCTCCCGACCGCCACGACGCGGTGGCGCTGCACCCTCTGCGGCAACCTCACGCGTTTCGACGTGACCCGCTCGTCGAAGGTCGTCGAGTACGTCCACCTCGATCTGGCCGGTGAGCCCAAGGTCGAGGAGCGCGAGGTGGTCAGTGAGACCATCGAGTCGGTGCGCTGCCGCTGGTGCAACGCGGTGGATCAGGTGGAACTCGTGGACAGGCCGGGCGCCGACTCCTGAGCGGAGCGGCCCCACAGGTAATGGGGTGTGACGGATGGTGGAGACCACAGGCGGGGGGCCGGGCGACGGCACCGCCGAGGTGCTTGACCGTCCGCTGCCCGACGGAGTGCGCCGCAGGGTCGTCCAGATCGTCTCGGACGGCTTCGGCGGGCTGACCGTCGGCGAACTGCCCGCACAGCTGAGGCAGTACGCCCGTTTCGCACCGAACCGGCGGGCCAAGTTCGCCGGCAACGCGATGGCGGCCGCGCTGGAGACCGATCCGCTGTTCCGGCAGCGCATCGGGGAGAAGCTGAGAGAGGCCCAGCCGGAACTCGCCGGCGCTCTCGACTCCGGCTCGCCGCCCCCGGCCGCGGATCCCCTCGACGTGGCGGCCGCGGCCTATGTGCTGCGGCCCACCGGCTGGGTGAAGCTGGTGACCGCGGCCGGCGAGGAGGCCCAGCGGGCCGATGCCGAGCGCGCCGACGAGGAGAGCCGGGCCGAGCTGGAGCGGCTGCGTGCGGAGCTCGACCGGGCCCGGGAGCAGACCAGGGCCGACACCGAGCGGCTCCGTACCGAGCTGGACGCCGCCAAGAAGGAGGCCGACTCGCTGCACCGCAAGCTGCGAGCGGCCCTCAGCGACGTCAAGCGGGGCGAGGCCGCCCTCCGCAAGATCCAGAGCGAGATCGAGACCGTACGCGCCGAGGGGCAGGCGCAGGTGTCCGCCGCCGAGAGCGAGTCCCGCCGGCTGAAGTCGCGGCTCGGGGAGGCGGAGGCCGCCCTGGAGGCCACGCGCAAAGCAGCGCGCGAGGGGCGCAGTGTCGAGGACATGCGCGTGCGCCTGCTTCTGGACACCGTCCTGGACGCGGCCCAGGGACTGCGCCGGGAGCTGGCCTTGCCGCCGGTGTCCGTGCGGCCGGCGGAGACCGTCGATGCGGTCGAACCGGGGCGAATGACCCCGAAAGACATCGCTGCGCGCGCTTTGTCCGAAAATGACCCCGCGATCCTGGATCAGCTGCTCGAGCTGCCGCAGGCGCACCTGGTCGTCGACGGTTACAACGTCACCAAAACGGGTTATCCCCAAATGCCTCTGGAGAAGCAGCGGTTGAGGCTCCTCGGGCAGCTTTCGCAACTCGCTGCACAGACCGGCGCCGAGGTCACCTGTGTCTTCGACGGGGCCGAGTTGGCCGCTCCCGTGCTGCTCGCGCCGCCGCGCGGAGTGCGGGTGCTGTTCTCCAAGGCGGGCGTCACGGCGGACGAGTTGATCCGCCAGCTGGTGCGCGCGGAGCCCCCCGGGCGGCCCGTCATCGTTGCTTCCACGGACCGCGAGGTGGCCGACGGAGTGGCCCGCGCGGGGGCGCGGCCGATCGCCTCGGCGATGCTTCTGAAGCGGCTGTCCTGAGCCGTTCCCGGGCCGCTGTCCCGAAGGTCGAACTTCTAGGTTTAATGCCCGAATTGGCGCAATCGTCACGCAACGTAGCGTCAACCTGGCGTCACCGCACGTGGGTTATGTGCAAAGAATGCATTGCGTCACTAAGATTTTCCACGCGAGGATTTGAAGTGATCACAAGAAGGTCACTAAGGTCTGGCCTCGAACCTCCGAGCGGGTGATCACTCACAAGAAGGAGCCCTCTTCCGTGGCGTCCCATCGTCGACCGAAGCAGCCGAGCCGGGCTCGTGTGACCGTGCTCACCACCGCAGCTGCTGCCGCTGTTGCCCTCAGCGCCCAGGCCGCGAATGCCGCGCCGAGCGAGAAGCCCTCCAAGGACGAGGTCAAGGCCAAGGTCGACAAGCTGTACGAGGAGGCCGAGCAGGCCACCGAGAAGTTCAACGGCGCCAAGGAGAAGCAGCAGAAGCTCCAGAAGGAGATCTCCACCATCCAGGACAACGTCGCCCGGGGCCAGGAGGAGCTCAACCAGCTGCGTGACTCCATCGGTCTGGCGGCGGCGGCGCAGTACCGCACCGGCACCATCGACTCGTCCCTGCAGCTCTTCCTGTCGTCGAACCCGAACGACTACCTGGACAAGGCGTCCACCGCCGACCAGCTCAGCGCCCAGCAGGTCGAGGCGCTGAAGAAGATCCAGGAGAAGCAGCGCGAACTCGCCCAGGAGCGCGCCGAGGCCTCCGACAAGCTCAAGGACCTCGCCTCCACCCGCACGGAGCTGGGCAACAAGAAGAAGGACATCCAGGGCAAGCTCGCCGAGGCGCAGAAGCTGCTCAACTCCCTGACGGCCGCGGAGCGGGCCTCGCTCGCCGCCGCCGACGCCCGCGCCAGCCGCTCGGCCAGCGCGCGGGTGGACCTCGGCAACGCGACCGCCGCCTCCGCCCGGGCCCAGGCCGCCTTCGACGCCGCCAAGACCCAGCTGGGCAAGCCGTACGTCTACGGCGCCACCGGCACCGCCTCCTACGACTGCTCGGGCCTGACCTCCTGGGCCTACGGCCAGGCCGGCGTCTCGATACCGCGCACCTCGCAGGCGCAGGCCAACGCGGGCACCCGGATCTACTCCGAGAGCCAGCTCCAGGTCGGCGACCTCGTGCTCTTCTACGGCGACCTGCACCACGTGGGCCTGTACGCGGGCAACGGCATGGTGCTGCACGCCCCGCGCACCGGCACCGTCGTGCGCTACGAGTCGATCAGCGACATGCCGTTCCAGTTCGGCGTCCGGATCTGACACGCGTCCCTGAGGATCCGTTTCAAGATCAGGACACCGGTCCGCCCGAACGGGCGAATTACGTGAACCCGCACTGACCCCACGCCCCGCCCATGACCTGCGTCAGAGGCGGGGCGTCGCGTTGTGTGCCCGCAGAGGTCGCTGGCCGTCGTGCACTCGCATGGCTAGCATCGCCGCGTCCCTCGACGGAAGTCGTCGGACCTACCGCCGGACGGGCGGGAAGTCACGCCTGCTCAGGCCGCGCAAGACCAGCCCACATGGGCCGGCGGAGGCCCCTGGAACAGGAACCCGTGGTGGCATCGCGAAGCGGTGCGGACCAGAATCTCCTGCCCCCGGGGGCCGGAGAGGGCGTCCATGTCTGCCGCGTTTCCCCCGGAGCCCGGGGGAGAACCGGTGGCGTCCGGCAATGGAAGGAGCGTCGCTACTCGTGAGGTCCCACCGCCGCCCTGCACCGTCCGGGTTCAACCGGGGCGCCGGCACCGCCTTGTGTGTGCTGTCCGCCGCGGCCTCCGCGCTCGGCGCCGTCCCGGCCGACGCCGCTCCGTACGACCACACCCGGGCCGAGGTGGACCGCCTCTACGCGGAGGCCGAGAAGGCGACAGAGGCCTACGACAAGGCCGACGAGACCGCGAGCAGGCTGCGGAAGCAGGTGCACGACGCGCAGGACCTGATCGCCCGGCAGCAGGAGCGCATCAACTCCGTGCGGGAGTCGCTCGGTTCGCTGGCCGTCGCCCAGTACCGCTCCGGCGGCATCGACCCGACCCTCGCCCTGCTCTTCTCCGACAACCCGTCCGACTACCTCGACAAGGCCTCCGTCCTGGACCGGATCAACGCCCATCAGGCGGGCGAGCTCAGAGACCTCCAGTCCTCGATGCGCGACGTCGCCCAGGAGCGCGCCGAAGCGGTCGGCAAGCTCGCCGAGCTGGAGAAGAGCCGTAAGGTCGTCGCCGTCCACAAGAGGATCGTGGAGAAGAAACTCGCCGAGGCCCGTCGGCTGCTCAACTCCCTGCCGTACGGGGAGCGTGCCGCCTACGGCCGCGCCTCCCGGGACGACCGCGGCGAGCTCTTCCCCGACTTCGGCAGCGCCATGCCGGCCTCGGCCCGTGCGGCCGCCGCGATGGCCGCCGCCCGCTCCGCGCTCGGCATGCCGTATGTGTGGGGCGCCACCGGTCCCTACGGCTTCGACTGTTCGGGGTTGATGCAGTGGTCGTACGCGCAGGCCGGGGTCCAGCTGCCGCGCACCTCGCAGGAGCAGGCATACGCCGGCCGGCAGATCCCGCTCTCCGAGGCACGCCCCGGCGACCTGGTCATCTACCGCTCCGACGCCAGCCACGTCGGGATGTACATGGGCAACGGCCAGGTGATCCACGCGCCCTACCCCGGCGCGCCCGTGCGCTACGACCCGGTGGACATGCTGCCGGTGTCCTCGGTCACCAGGGTCTGACCAACCGCCCCTGTCGGCCTTACGATCGGAAAGTGGCTGGTCGTGGGCGGGCGTCGAGGTTGTCAGTGGTGGCGCTCGTGCTGCTGCTCGTCTCTTTGGTGGCATGCGGCGGCCAGCCCGCCGGCGGCAGTGCCGGGGCCGATCTGCAGCGGGTCCTCGACCGGCGGTCCACCGCCGTCCTCGACCGCGACCGGGCGGCCTTCCTGAAGACGGGCGCGCCAGGCTGGTTCGAGAACCTGCGCGGGGTGCCGCTGGCGTCCTGGTCGTACCGTGTGACGGCCCTGCACCGCACCGGCGACGAGGCGACCGCCAACGCCGAACTGCGCTACCGCATCGAGGGATACGACCACGCGCCCGTCACTGTAGGCCGCACCCTGACCCTCTCCCGGAAGAGCGACGGGCACTGGTACGTGGACGCGGACAGGCCCGCCAAGAAGTCCTCCCAGCAGCTGTGGGACCAGGGCGCGGTGACCGTCGTACGCGGCAGCCACAGCATCGTGCTCGGCACCGGTCAGTCCAGCGAGGCGCTGCACTCGTACGCGGACCTCGCGGACCGTGCGGTGCCCGCCGTGTCCGGGGCCTGGGGCAGCGACTGGGCGGGGCATGTGGTGGTGCTCGTCCCGGGGTCGGTGGGGGGCATGGCGGGGCTGCTCGGCTCGCCCGCCTCCCAGTACCGCGGGATCGCGGCGGTCACCACGGGCGAGGTGGGCGGCCCGCCGACCGCGCCCGCGGACCGCATCATCGTCAACCCGGACGCGTACGCCCTGCTCGGCCCGCTGGGCAAGCAGGTGGTGCTCACCCACGAGACCACCCATGTCGCGACCCGCGCCCACACCAACGCCGCCACCCCGCTGTGGCTGTCCGAGGGGTACGCCGACTGGATCGGCTACCTCGGCACCGGCCGCACCCCGGCCGAGGCCGCGCCCGAGCTGGCGCGCGCGGTGAGCGAGGGGCGGGTGCCGGAAGACCTGCCCACCGACAAGGACTTCGGCTTCAGCGGCGACGCGACGAATCTGGCGCAGGCCTACGAGGGCGGCTGGATGGCCTGCCGGCTGATCGCGCAGCAGTGGGGTCTCGAGCAGCTCGGGCAGTTCTACCGCGCGGTCGGCGACCACCGGCAGCGGGCGGGCTCGGTGGAGGGCGCGATGCGGAAGGTGCTGGGGACGACACCGGAGAAGTTCACCCGGCAGTGGCGGGACTATCTCCGGACTCAACTCGGCTGATCGAGCCGGGCGATGGCTTCCCTGAGCCAGGCGCGCTCGGCCTCGCCGGTGGCTCGTGCGACCCTCAGCATGCCTTCCCGGAACAGGTCGCTCGTCTCCTCCGCGCGCACGGGTCTGCCGTCGTCGTAGAAGAAGCTCGAGGGTGTCTCCAGGAAGTCCAGGCGGCGGTGCAGCACCGCGGCCTGTTCGCGGGGGTCCGGCAGGTGCCGCAGGAAGGACAGGACCGTGTTGAAGCGGACCTGGTCGGTGATCTCCGCCTGCTTCGGGTGGCGCAGCCGCTCCAGCAGGTCCTCGCGGCCCTTGTCGGTGAGGGAGAGCGTGCGGCGGGGTGCTGCGCTCGCTCCGGGTTCGGTGTGCTGGTCGAGCTTGCCCGCGGCGACGAGACGGGTGAGGGCGGGGTAGAGCGCGCCGTCGCTGACCGGGCGGACATGGCCGCTCAGCGCCTTGATGCGCTCCTTCAACTCGTAGCCGTGCAGCGGCTGTTCGGCCAGGAAGCCGAGGATCGACAGCTCGAGCAACGTTTCCTCCTTGCGGGGTGCAGTGCGGCCATGCTACCTCTTATCGAGCTACCTCTATTCGAGGTAGCTCGTTTCGAGGGGGACAGTCGTGAACGCGCACCGCAGACAGCTCATATCGCTCGCTCACCCCGTCTACTTCTCACTCCTCGCCTCCGTCGCCGCCGGGATCATCAACACAGTCTGGGTCTCGCGGCTCGGCGGTGCGGCGGTGGCCGCCGTGGCCGTGGCGACCAACACCGAGAACGTGCTGCTCGGCGTCTCGCTGGTCTTCGCCTCCGGTACGACCGTGCTGGTCGCGCACGCCAGGGGAGCGCGGGATCCGGGGGCGATGCGGGCGGCGGTGCACGGGGGCTGGGCACTGTGCGCGCTGGTCACGCCGGTCGTTGTCACGGGCGGGCTGCTGCTGCGGGAGCCGCTGGCACGGCTGGTGCTGGGCGGGGGCGACGGTGCCGCGCTGTCGCTCGCCGTCGGCTACTTCGCGATCTCACTGCCGGGTATCGCCGTCTTCTTCGCGCAGAACCTCGTTGACGGAATCCTCAAGGGCGCGGGCGACACGAGGACTCCGATGCGGCTCGCGCTGCTGGCCAACGGGCTGATCCTGGTCTGCGACCCGTTCCTGATCCACTGGTACGGGGTGCAGGGCGCCGCTGCCTCGACGGTGCTGTGCCGGTGCCCGGCCCTTGGGGTGGGGTTGTTCGCGGTGCGGCGGAACGCCCTGCTGCGTGAGGCGGTCGGGGTGCGGGCCGCCGAGCCGGTCCGGGCCGCGCTCCGCCGCACCCTCACCACCGGCCTGCCCATGTCCGCCGACTTCACCGTGCGGCAGGGCGGCGCGCTGGTCCTGGTCGCCGTCGTGGCGCGGCTCGGGGTGACGGCCGTGGCCGCGTACTCGATCGCGTACAAGGTCATGTATGTGGCGACCATGGCCTTCTACTCCGTGCGGCAGGCCGCCTCCATCCACACCGCGCACACCCGGGGCGCCGGGAGGGACGCGCGCCGGGCCATCGGGCGGCAGGCGGTGCTCGTGTCCGGGACGGTCGGGCTCGGGGCCGCCGCGGCCCTGTTCCTCACCGCCCCCTGGATCATGGCCGCCTTCGGTGCGGGGCCGGACGTCGCCCGCGCCGGTGTTCTGTTCCTGCGCTGCATCGGGCCCTACCTGCTGCTGATGGCCTGCTTCATCGCGCTCGGCGGGGTGTTCGAGGGGAGCGGGGGAGCGCCGGTGCTGCTGCGGGTGACGGCACTCGGCACCGCGGTCCAACTCACGCTGGCGTACGGCCTGTCGGGGCTCGGCCTGCCGGGCATCTGCCTGGCGCTGGCGCTCGCGATGGGGGTGCAGTGCGCGGTGGTGGGCGTGTTGTTCCGGCGGGCCGCCCGGCGTCAGGGGGACGTCGAGTTCTCCCTGGTGCGCGTCGCCTGAGTGGGCAGGGGCGGTACCGGGTCGCGGGAGACCGTCGACTGCCACAGCTCCACGGCCCCGAGCACGGCGGCGACGACCAGCAGGCCGTTGCGGAGGACCAGCAGGGCGACGCCGAGGGTGTCGCTCATGACGACGTGCTGGAACCAGACCGGGAACTCCAGCACCGTCACGAAGGCGGCCGAGAGCACCAGCGCCACGGGCACCCCCATGCGGCTGCTGCGGAAGCACAGGCAGACGGCCGCGAGACCGACCAGCCACACCATGTACTGCGGGCTGATCACCCGGCTGGTGACCGTGAACATCAGCACCGCCACGAAGGCCGCGTCCGCGAGCGTGTTCGGCAGGAACCGCGTGGCCATCAGCCGCCACAGCAGCAGCCAGCCGAAGACGACGCCGGTCAGGAACAGGGCCGCAGTGCTGACCAGGCTGACATACGGGCCGAGGAATTCGATCGAGCCGTAGTTCAGCAGCACCTGGCCGTTCCAGCCGAACTGCCGGGCGACGTGGAAGACGAGGGAGCCCAGCGACTCGACCTCGGTGCCGCGGTTGCGCTGGAAGTTCAGAAAGGCGAACGCGCCGGGCATGGTCACCGCGAACACCGCCGCCAGTGCCGCCACGGTCGCCGCCGCCCAGGCCCAGGTGCCGCGTTTACGGGCGCCGACCAGCAGGAGCGCCGGCCACACCTTCAGCATCGCCCCGAAGCCCACCAGGACGCCCATCACGCGTGGATGCCGGGCGCCCGCGAGCAGCCCGGCCACGGCCACCGCGGTGACCATCACGTCGTAGCGTGCGTACACGGTCGGCCCGAGCAGCGGTACGCCCAGCACCCACACCCAGGTGCCGCGCAGGGTCTTGCCGGGGCGCAGGCCCGCGTACAGGAGCAGCGACAGGACGACCAGGTCCGCCAGGAAGGCGAGGAAGAAGAAGGCGGTCGCGTAGTCGAGGAAGCCCAGCAGCGCGGGGGAGAGGACCGGGAGGGCGGCGGCGGGCGGGTACTGCCAGGTGACGTCGTCCAGCGGGAAGGTGCCGTGGCGCAGGGTCTCGTACCAGCCCTGGTAGATCACGGACACGTCGCTCGTGACGTCCGGCCCGGGAAAGACGAACACCTTGAGGACGAACAGCAGCAGCATCAGCCTGGTCAGGCCCCAGGTCACCAGCAGTCCCGCAAGGGGCCGCCTTCCACCCGCAATGTCCACCGGAGCCCCGTTTCCGTCCGCTTTCCGTTCCGGTCTTGAGGGGAACATGATGTCCTGTGCAGCTGTGTGCGTGCCATAAACGTGGCCGTGCCGAGCTGTGCGCGACCGTTGGATGCCCGTTGGATAGGGTCGGCGGCGATGCACAAGACCCTGATCGTGACGAACGACTTCCCGCCCCGGCCGGGCGGTATCCAGGCGTTTCTGCACAACATGGCGCTACGGCTGGACCCCGGTCGTCTCGTCGTCTACGCGTCCACCTGGAAGCGCGGCCGGGAGGGGACCGAGGCCACGGCCGCCTTCGACGCCGAGCAGCCCTTCACCGTCGTACGTGACACCACGACGATGCTGCTGCCCACGCCGGGTGCGACCCGGAAGGCGGTCGGGCTGCTGCGGGAGCACGGCTGTACGTCGGTGTGGTTCGGGGCGGCGGCGCCGCTCGGCCTGATGGCGCCGGCCCTGCGCAAGGCGGGCGCCGAGCGGCTGGTGGCCACCACCCACGGGCACGAGGCGGGGTGGGCGCAGCTGCCGGCCGCGCGGCAGCTGCTGAGCCGTATCGGCGAGTCCACCGACACGATCACCTACCTCGGCGAGTACACGCGCTCACGGATCGCCACCGCCCTGACCCCTGCGGCGGCCGGGCGGATGGTGCAGCTGCCGCCGGGCGTCGACGAGAAGACCTTCCACCCGGAGTCGGGCGGCGCCGCGATCCGCGCCCGGCTCGGCCTCACCGACCGGCCGGTGGTCGTGTGCGTGTCCCGGCTGGTCCCGCGCAAGGGCCAGGACACCCTGATCCTCGCCATGCCCCGCATCCTGGCCGCCGAGCCGGAGACGGTACTGCTGATCGTCGGCGGCGGCCCGTACGAGAAGGACCTGCGGCGACTGGCCCACGAGACCGGCGTGGCCGACTCGGTCCGCTTCACGGGCGCCGTGCCCTGGTCCGAGCTGCCCGCCCACTACGGCGCGGGCGACGTCTTCGCCATGCCGTGCCGGACGCGACGGGGCGGGCTGGATGTGGAGGGGCTGGGGATCGTCTACCTGGAGGCCTCGGCCACCGGCCTGCCGGTCGTGGCGGGCGACTCGGGGGGCGCCCCTGACGCCGTACTGGACGGCGAAACGGGCTGGGTGGTGCGAGGCGGCTCCGCCGAGGAGGCAGCCGACCGGATCGTGGTGCTCCTGGGGGATGCGGAGCTGCGGCGGGGGATGGGGGAGCGGGGCAGGCGGTGGGTTGAGGAAAGGTGGCGCTGGGACCTACTGGCGGAGCGGCTCAAGGCCTTGCTGTAGTGCAGCGCCCCTTCAGGGGCGCGGGGCTGTGTCGATATGCGGCTCCGCCGCGTGGGCGCGAGAACCACAAACAACCCGCAGCCGCCAACAACGAATATGTGGCACCCCACTAGGCGGAACCCGAAAATCCGCCCATGCTGCGCACATGACAGCAAAACTGATGCAACGTCAGCTGACGAGACGTCAAATCCTGGGAATGGTGGCTCTGCAGACGGCCGCCGCGGCGGGCCTGACCCGCATAGGCCTCGAATCCGCCCACGCAGCCGAGCCCGACGCAGTCGACACCGCCCCGGCGATAGTCATCGGCTCCGGCTACGGCGGCGCCGTAGCCGCCCTCCGCCTCGGCCAGGCCGGCATCCGCACCCTCGTCCTGGAGATGGGCCGCCTGTGGAACACCCCCGGCCCCGACGGCAAGATCTTCTGCAACACCGCCAACCCGGACCAGCGCTCCATGTGGTTCCGCACCCGCACCGAGGCCCCGCTGGCCAGCTTCCTGTGGCTGGACGTCGTCAACAAGGACATCACCCCCTACCCCGGCGCCCTGGACCGCGTGCACTACGACAACATGTCCGTGTACGTCGGACGCGGCGTCGGCGGCGGCTCCCTGGTCAACGGAGGTATGGCGGTCACCCCGCTCCAGTCGTACTTCACCGAGCAGTTCCCGACCGTGGACGCGAGCGAGATGTACGGCACGTACTTCCCGCGGGCCCGTTCCATGCTCGGCGTCAACACCGTCGACCCCACGTGGTTCGAGTCCACCGAGTGGTACCAGTTCACCCGGACCTCCCGTAAGGCAGCGGCCAACACCGGCCTGAAGACCACCTTCGTGCCGAACGTCTACGACTTCGACTACATGCAGCGCGAGGCAGCCGGTACGGCGACCAAGTCCGCGCTCGGGCAGGAGGTCATCTACGGCAACAACTACGGCAAGCGGAGCCTCGACAAGACGTACCTGGCCTCGGCGCTCGGCACCGGGAACGTCACCATCAACACCCTGGAGAAGGTGAAGGCCATCGGCCGGGCGAGCGACGGGAGCTGGACGCTGACCGCGGACCGGATCGACACCACCGGCGCGGTCGTCGAGACCAAGCACTACAGCTGTACGTACCTCTTCCTCGGCGGCGGCAGCCTCGGCACCACGGAACTCCTCGTCCGGGCCCGGGACACGGGCGCCCTGCCCGCGCTCAACTCCAGCGTCGGCGCCGGCTGGGGCACCAACGGCAACACCATGCTGGGCCGCGCCAACCACATCTGGGACACCACCGGGGCCAACCAGTCGACCATGCCGGTCATGGGCATCGACGACTGGGCCAACACCGACAATCCGGTCTTCGCGGAGATCGCCCCGCTGCCCATCGGGTTCGAGACCTGGGTCAGCCTCTATCTGGCGATCACCAAGAACCCGGAGCGGGCGAGCTTCACGTACGACTCCTCCACCGGCGGGGTCAAGCTCGGCTGGAGCGCCGCGCAGAGCGCCGTCTCGGTCGCCATGGCCAAGAAGCTGTTCGACCGGATCAACTCGGCCAACGCCACGATCTACCGCTACGACCTGTTCGGCTCCCCGAGCAAGATCTTCGCCGACGACTTCTGCTACCACCCGCTGGGCGGCTGTGTCCTCGGCAAGGCGACCGACAACTACGGCCGGGTGAAGGGATATTCGAAGCTGTACGTCACCGACGGCTCGCTGGTGCCGGGCTCGATCGGCGTGAACCCGTTCGTGACGATCACCGCGCTCGCCGAACGGACGATGGCGCGGGTCCTCGTGGAGGACACCGCGCCATGAGCCGTCGTAGGACCGGGACGTACTACTTCGCGTAGATCGCCTCGATCTCGTCCGCGTAGTCCTTCGCCACCACATTGCGCTTGAGCTTCAGCGACGGCGTCAGGTGGCCGGACTCCTCGGTGAACTGGGAGGACAGAATGCGGAACTTCCGCACCGATTCCGCCTTCGACACCGCGGCGTTGCCGTCGTCGATTGCCGACTGGATCGCGGCCTGCAGGTCCGCGTCCTCGCGCAGCGACGCCGCGGTGGAACCCGCCGGCTTGCCGTGCTCGTCGGCCCAGCGGCCCAGGAACTCCTCGTCGACGGTGACCAGCGCGCCCACGAACGGCCGCCCGTCGCCCACCACCATGCACTCCGCGACCAGCGCGTGCGCCCGGATACGGTCCTCGATCACGGCCGGGGCGACGTTCTTGCCGCCCGCGGTGACGATGATCTCCTTCTTGCGGCCGGTGATCCTGAGGTAGCCGTCCTCGTCGAGGGTGCCGATGTCACCGGTGTGGAACCAGCCGTCGGCCAGCGCCTCCGCGGTCGCCGCCTCGTTGTTCCAGTACCCCTTGAACAGGTGCTCGCCGTGCAGCAGCACCTCGCCGTCGTCCGCGATACGGATCACCGAGCCGGGCAGCGGCTGGCCGACCGTGCCGATCTTCTGGCGGTCCCAGGGGTTGAAGGCGGTGGCGGCACAGGACTCGGTCAGGCCGTAGCCCTCCAGGACCGAGAAGCCGATGCCGCGGAAGAAGTGACCCAGGCGCTCGCCCAGCGGGGCGCCGCCGGAGATCGCGTACTCGCCGCGGCCGCCGAGCACGGCGCGCAGCTTGCTGTAGACGAGCTTGTCGAACGTCTTGTACTTGATCTTCAGACCCAGCGACGGACCGGACGGCGTGTCCAGCGCGCGGCTGTAGGCGATCGCGGTGTCCGCCGCCTTGTCGAAGATCTTGCCCTTGCCGTCCGCCTGCGCCTTGGCGCGCGCCGAGTTGTAGACCTTCTCGAAGACGCGCGGGACGCCGAGGATCAACGTCGGCCGGAACGAGGCCAGTTCGTCGGTGAGGTTCTTGATGTCCGGGACCAGGCCCAGCTTGATCGGCGCCATCATCGGCGCGATCTGCACCAGGCGGCCGAAGACATGCGCGAGCGGCAGGAACAGCAGCACGGAGCAGTCACCCGTGCGGAACAGCGGGCGCAGCCGCTCCACGATGTTGCCGCACTCCGCGAAGAAGCTGCGGTGGGTGAGCACACAGCCCTTGGGGCGGCCGGTGGTGCCGGAGGTGTAGACGATCGTCGCCGGGTCGTCGGCCCGCGCCAGCGAGCTGCGGTCCTCGACCATGGCGTCGGTGACGTCCTTGCCGAGGTTGCCCAGCTCCTCCAGGGCTCCGGCCTCGATCTGCCAGACGTGCTTGAGGGCGGGCAGCGACTCGCGCACCGACTCGACGGCGGCCGCGTGGTTGTCCAGCTCGACGATCATGGCGGTCGCGCCCGAGTCGGACAGGATCCACTGCACCTGCTCCGGCGAGCTGGTCTCGTACACCGGCACGGTGACCGCGCCCGCGCTCCAGATCGCGAAGTCCAGCAGCGTCCACTCGTACCGGGTGCGGGACATCAGGCCGACCCGGTCGCCGGGCTGGACGCCGGAGGCGATCAGCCCCTTGGCGGCCGCGTGAACCTCGGCCAGAAAGGTGGTCGCCGTCACGTCCTGCCAGGCGCCCCCCACCTTGCGGGCGATCACGGCGACGTCCGGATGCTGCGCGGCGTTTCTGCGGACGATGTCGGTCAGATTGCCGTCCGCAGGGACCTCGTACAAAGCCGGAAGGCTGAACTCGCGCAAGACTGCTGCTCCTAATAAGGCGCCGGCGCCACGACGTTGTGTGATGCGACGGTGGGTCCAAGGCTCGGGCAGGTGCTCAGAGATTCAGTGGTTGAAATACTGAGCACGACTGGACTGCCCGGACGTTACCCGCCGGTATGGCTTCTTCGACAGGGGGTCCCGGCGAGATGTTCGCTGCGTCACACAGGTTGGTGTTCCTTTGCGTACGGTAGTCCACCCGCTAACTGACTGGCCAGTAACGGCGGGACCGGCCGCCACTGTTCACGTTCACCCCACACGCTTACCCTTGATCGCCATGGCATCCACACCACCCGGCAAGCGCAGGACACGCGTCCATGTGGTCAGCGATGTGCACGGCAACGCCCGTGACCTGGCCCGCGCCGGCGAGGGCGCCGATGCCCTGATCTGTCTGGGCGACCTGGTCCTCTTCCTCGACTACGCCGACCACTCGCGCGGGATCTTCCCCGACCTGTTCGGCGAGGAGAACGCCGACCGCATCGTCGAGCTGCGCACCGCCCGCCGCTACCGGGAGGCACGGGAGTTCGGCGCCCGGCTGTGGGGCGGCATCGGCACGGACCGGGCCGCCGCGATCGAGCAGGCGGTGCGCAAGCAGTACGCCGAGATGTTCGCGGCCTTCCCGACACCGACGTACGCCACCTACGGCAATGTCGACATGCCGCCCCTGTGGCCGGAGTACGCCGGCCCGGGCACGACCGTGCTCGACGGCGAGCGCGTGGAGATCGGCGGCCGCACCTTCGGCTTCGTCGGCGGCGGCCTCAAGTCCCCCATGCGCACCCCGTACGAGATCAGCGACGAGGAGTACGCGGCGAAGATCGAGGCCGTCGGCGAGGTGGACGTGCTGTGCACCCACATCCCGCCGGAGGTGCCCGAGCTGGTCTACGACACGGTGGCGCGCCGCTTCGAGCGCGGCAGCCGGGCCCTCCTGGACGCGATCCGCCGCACCCGCCCCCGGTACGCGCTGTTCGGCCACGTCCACCAGCCCCTGGTGCGGCGGATGCGGATCGGGGCCACGGAGTGCGTGAACGTGGGGCACTTCGCGGGGACGGGCAAGCCCTGGGCGCTTGAATGGTGAATGAACGCAGGTGGGGGTGAAGGCGGGCGCTCACGTGCGCGGTAGCCTTCACGCTGCGCGCACCGTGCGCACGACGACCTCTTTACCGGCCCGCATCTGGAGGAGCCACGGCGATGGCGGAACACACCAGCTCGAGCATCACGATCGAGGCGGCACCGGCCGATGTCATGGGGGTGATCGCAGACTTCGCCCGCTACCCGGACTGGACCGGTGAGGTGAAGGAGGCGGAGGTCCTCGCGACCGACGCCCAGGGCCGCGCGGAGCAGGTGCGCCTCGTCATGGACGCCGGCGCGATCAAGGACGACCAGGTGCTGGCGTACACCTGGACCGGTGAGAACTCGGTCTCCTGGACCCTGGTCAAGTCGCAGATGCTGCGGGCGCTCGACGGGTCGTACATCTTGAAGGCGGTGGGGGCCGGGGCGACCGAGGTCACGTACCAGCTGACGGTGGACGTCAAGATTCCGATGCTCGGGATGATCAAGCGGAAGGCCGAGAAGGTCATCATCGACCGGGCCTTGGCCGGGCTCAAGAAGCGGGTGGAGTCGGGGGAGAAGTAACGGGGGCTCGCCGTAGGGGTGCTTGTGGGAGTCCGGGTGCGGGTCCGTTGTGGCTGGTCGCGCAGTTCCCCGCGCCCCTGGGGGAGGGTCCGTTACCGTTCAGCCTCATGCGCACCATCCTGATCACCGGGCCTGGCGGTAGCGGTCGTACCACCGTTGCGGCCGCCACCGCTCTGGCCGCCGCCCGCGAGGGCACCCGCACCCTGGTTCTGAGCGCCGACCGCACCGACACCCTTGGCGGGGTCCTCGGCGCGATCACGGGACCGGCCCCGACCGCCGTCGAACCCAACCTCACCGCATGGCGACCCGACGCCGCCGCCGGTTTCCGGGACGATCTCACCGCCTTCCAGGAACGCGCTGCCAACGTCCTCGATCTGCTCGGGGCCTCCCGGCTCGACGCCGAGGAGGTCACCCCCCTTCCCGGTGCCGAGGAGCTGAACCTCCTGCGGGCCCTGCGGGACGCGGCTCTCGCGGAGGCCCATGATCTGCTGGTCGTCGATCTGCCGCCGACCCCGCAGGCGCTCGCCCTGCTCGCCCTGCCCGAAGAACTGCGCCGCTATCTGCGCCGGCTGCTGCCGCCCGAACGGCAGGCGGCCCGGGCCCTGCGGCCCGTTCTCGGGCGGCTCGCCGGGGTCCCCATGCCCTCGGAGTGGCTGTACGAGACGGCCGCCCGCTGGGACACGGAGCTCGGCGCCGTCGAGGCGGTCCTCGCCGACCGGAACACCGTCGTACGGCTGGTCGCCGAACCCGGGCCGGCCGGCGCCGACGCCGTGCACTGGGCCGGCCTCGCCCTGGCCCTGCGCGGTCTGCGCACCGACGTCCTGGTCGCCAACCGGGTGCTGCCCGAGGCGAACGGCTGGCTCGCCGGGCTCGTCGCCCAGCAGCGCAAGGTCGTGGAGGAATGGCAGGAGCCGTACGAGGTCCGGACGGTTGCCCACCTCGGCCGGGACCCGCGCGGCACGGACGACCTCACCGCGCTCGCCGTCCCCGGCACCCTGGACGTCAACGGCACGACCTCCACCGTCGAGTGGCCCGTCACCGACCGGCTCGCCGACGACGGCGTGCTCGTCTGGCACCTCCCGCTGCCCGGCGCCATACGCGACGACCTGGACCTCATCCGGCGCGGCGACGAACTCGTCGTCGCGGCAGGCCAGTTCCGGCGTATCGTCCCGCTGCCGTCGGTCCTGCGCCGCTGCACCGTCGACGGGGCCGCGCTGCGCGAGGGCGAACTGCGCATCCGGTTCGTGCCCGACCCGGATCTGTGGCCGGAGAGGCCGTGAACCACATACGCCCATTCGGGTAACGTCGTAGAGACGAACCGTAGTCAGGAGGTCGTCATGAGCGAAGAGCGCCCCCCGTCCGACGCCGGCCATCACGAGGTGATCGACGAGGTGCGGGCGACCGACGCCGACGCCTGGGCGAAGGCCTGCGCCGAGGACCTGGCGGCGGAGAAGGCCCGCCGCCGCGCCGAGTACGGCCAGCCGCCGATCTCCGCAGGCGAGGAACTGCGCAAGCTCGTCGACGCCGTCTCGGAGAAGCTGTCGTCGATCCAGTCGCCGCTGCTCGGCTCCGTCGCCGGACCGGCCGCCCAGCAGGTGGTGAAGCAGGTCGTCCAGCAGGCGAAGGCCGCGGTCGAGCCCGTCATCGAACGCAATCCGGACGTCTTCGACCATCTCGCCGCCGCGGGCAACGAACTGCTCGCCGCCTACCGCTCCGCGGTCCAGGCCCAGGAACAGCGCTGGACGAGCCGTACGACGGACCTGCACAAGGATCTGGACGAGCGCCGGGACGGCGACGAGGGCGGCACCGGCCCCGGGCAACGCATCGACCTGGACTGACTCCTCCCTCGGTTCCCTCCCCGGGCCTCGCCGGCCGCTCCCGGCTGCCCAGCGACTGGACGTCGGGGCCTTGGCGGCAGGGGCTCGGGTACGGTTGGCCGTAGCGGGGCTCGACCGAAACTGAGGGATTCATGGGACTCACCATCGGCGTCGACATCGGCGGTACCAAGATCGCGGCCGGTGTGGTCGACGAGGAAGGCAACATCCTCTCGACGCACAAGGTGCCGACCCCGGGCACGCCCGAGGCGATCGTGGACGCCATCGCCTCCGCCGTGGAGGGCGCACGCGCCGGGCACGAGATCGTGGGCGTGGGCATCGGTGCGGCCGGTTACGTCAACCGCCAGCGCTCGGAGGTCTACTTCGCGCCCAACATCGACTGGCGCAACGAGCCGCTGAAGGCCAAGGTCGAGGCCCGCGTGGGCCTGCCGGTCGTCGTGGAGAACGACGCCAACGCGGCCGCCTGGGGCGAGTACAAGTTCGGCGCGGGCAAGGGCCACCGCAACGTCATCTGCATCACCCTCGGCACCGGCCTCGGCGGCGGCATCATCATCGGCAACAAGCTGCGCCGCGGGCACTACGGCGTGGCCGCCGAGTTCGGCCACATCCGCATGGTGCCGGACGGCCTGCTGTGCGGCTGCGGCAGCCAGGGCTGCTGGGAGCAGTACGCCTCCGGGCGCGCCCTGGTCAGATACGCCAAGCAGCGCGCCAACGCCACCCCCGAGAACGCCGAGATCCTGCTCGGCCTCGGTGACGGCAGCCCCGACGGCATCGAGGGCAAGCACATCTCCATGGCCGCCCGCCAGGGCGACCCGGTCGCCGTCGACTCCTATCGCGAGCTGGCCCGCTGGGCCGGCGCGGGCCTCGCCGACCTGGCCTCCCTCTTCGACCCCTCCGCCTTCATCGTCGGCGGCGGCCTCTCGGACGAGGGCGAACTGGTCCTCGACCCGATCCGCAAGTCGTACAAGCGCTGGCTGGTCGGCGGCAACTGGCGCCCGGTGGCCGAGGTCATCGCCGCCCAGCTGGGCAACAAGGCGGGCCTGGTCGGAGCAGCAGACCTGGCCCGGGAACCCGACCCCATCATGTGACGCCGACTTCCTGCGAGACGGCGACTGCGCTTCCCTGAGGGGCGCGGGGCTGTATAAACATGCGGCTCCGCCGCGTGGGCGCGACCAGCCACATACCACCGGTGGTCGCCTACAACCTCGCGCCCCGAGCCAATGGGCGTACATTGATCCACATGGAGCTGCTGCCCAACTCCCACACGGAACCCGACGGTTCAGCCGTCATCCGAGTCCTCAGCTACAACATCCGCTCCATGCGTGATGACACGGACGCCCTGGCCAGGGTCATCACCGCCTGCGCCCCCGACCTGGTTCTCCTGCAGGAAGCCCCCCGCTTCTTCCGCTGGCGCAAGAAACTGGCCCGTCTCGCATCGGCGGCAGGCCAAGTCGTCCTCACCGGAGGCGCCACCGCCTCCGGTCCGGCGATCCTCTGCACGCTCCGGGCGACCGTCGAGCGAACCGAGGACGTCCTCCTCCCCCTCACCCCCGGCCTGCACCGCCGCGGCTTCGCCACCGCAGTGGTCCGCTTCGGCGGCGCCCGCCTCGGTGTGGTCAGCTACCACCTCTCCCTGCAGGCGGACGAGCGGTACGAGCAGGGCGGCATGCTCCTCGACCGGCTGGCCGGCCTCGGGGTGGAGCACGCGATCGCGGGCGGCGACCTCAACGACCGCCCCACCGGCCGCACCTTCCGCCGCCTCGCCGACGGCCTGCAGGACTGCTGGGCCGCGGCCCCCTGGGGCAGCGAGTACACCTGGACGCCCCCGAACCCGTTCCAGCGGATCGACGCGATCTTCGCCACCAAGGGCATCGAGGTGCTCGGCTGCGGCGTCCCGCTCGGCCACCCCGGCGTGACGGAGGCAGACCTGAGGGCGGCCACGGACCACTTTCCGGTCCTGGCCGCCCTCAAGATCCCGGCGGGCTAGACGACGGCTCCGCGCCCCGGGTCGTCGTCGTCCTCGTCGTCCGTCTTCATCCGCATCACCAGCGTGGCGAAACCGCCCAGGAAGCCGCCGATGCCGAGCGTGGCCAGCCACCAGGTCATGTCCCAGCTCAGCAGCACCGCCAGCAGGAGCAGGACCGGACCGCCGATCACGCCCAGCCAGGCGAACTTCGCGGTCGTGTCGGCGGTGGGCAGCGGCGGCGGCTCCGGGGGGACGAAGTGGCCCTCGTCGTCCTCCTCGAAGTCGTCCTCGGACGGCTCGGCGGCCGTGTAGTCGCGCGGGCCGACGCCGGGCGCGAAGGAGACGGAGCCGCCCAGGGGCTTCTTCGGCTTCTCCTGCTCCGGCGCCTCGCCCCGGGAGCCCCCGGAGTCGTCGTTGGTCTCCGGCTCCAGCAGCGCCAGGTCCTCGACTGACTTGAACGGCTTGGTGCCCGGTGGGTCCTTCGGCTCCTCGCCGTAGCCGGCGACGATCGCGGCCCACGCGGCGTCCTCGTCGAAGGGGACGCCCTGCTCCTCCGGCTCGCGGTCCTCGCGGTCCGAGTCGTGCTCAGCCACCTGCGGCCGTCCCTTCCTTGCCGACACTGGGTGCGAGCCGGCCGATGAACGCGAGGCTCTCTTCGAAAATCCGGTCCGCATCGTGGTCCAACGTCGCCACGTGGTAGCTCTGTTCCAGCAGTATCTCCGTCACGTCCCTCGATGAGACCCGGCCGAGGATCCGCGCCGAGTCGGCCGGCGGCACGACATGGTCCTGCGGGCTGCGCAGCACCAGCAGCGGCTGCGTGACCTGGGGCAGCTCGCCGTCGACCAGCCGGAAGAAGTTCCGCAGGGAGTGCGCCGCGTGCAGCGGAACCCGGTCGTACCCCAGCTCGGCGCTGCCCTCCTTCGCGATGTCGCTGGCGATCCCCTTCGTCGTGCGCACGAGATGGCGGGCCACGGGAAGGGCGTACGGGGAAAAGCCGTGCATGCGGTTCGCCGGGTTGACGACCACCACGCCGCCGACCGCCTCCCCGTGCTTCGCCGCCAGACGCAGCGCCAGGGTGCCGCCCATGGACAGGCCGGCCACGAACACCTCGCCGCAGCGCTCGCGCAGGGACCGCAGCTCGCGGTCCACCTCGGCGTACCAGTCCTGCCAGCCGGTGAGCTGCATGTCCTCCCAGCGGGTGCCGTGCCCGGGCAGCAGCGGCAGCGAGACCGTGAGGCCGTGTTCGGCGAGATACTCGGCCCAGGGGCGCAGCGACTGGGGGGAACCGGTGAAGCCGTGGCAGAGCAGGACGCCGACCTCCCCGCCCTCATGGCGGTACGGCTCGGCTCCAGGAAGGACCGGCACCTTCGGTCTCCTGTTCATGTGAGTGACGTGAAGTCCAGGTGCTTCACCGTACGCGACCGCACTGACACCGACCAGGGTCGTCGGATCCTTTGACAGTGCTCCGGGTTAAGGTCTGACCGACGGAAACAGGAGGCACACGGGTGTTGTACGGCACGATGAAGGTTGCCATCGGGGGACCGCTGAAGGTCGCCTTCAGGCCCTGGGTGGAAGGCCTGGAGAACATTCCGGCGGAGGGCGCCGCCATCCTGGCGAGCAATCATCTCTCCTTCTCCGACTCGTTCTTCCTGCCCGCGGTCCTCGACCGCAAGGTCACCTTCATCGCCAAGGCCGAGTACTTCACCACGCCCGGCGTGAAGGGCCGGCTGACGGCCGCCTTCTTCAAGGGCGTCGGCCAGCTCCCGGTGGACCGCTCCGGTGCGCGCGGCGCGGGCGAGGCCGCGATCAAGAGCGGCCTGGAGGTCCTGGAGCGCGGTGAGCTGTTCGGCATCTACCCCGAGGGCACACGCTCGCCCGACGGCCGCCTCTACCGCGGCAAGCCCGGTGGTCTCGCACGTGTGGCGCTCGCCTCGGGCGCGCCGGTCATCCCGGTCGCGATGATCGATACGGAGAAGATCCAGCCGCCGGGCAAGGTCATGCCCAAGCTGATGCGCCCGGGCATCCGCATCGGCAAGCCCCTCGACTTCAGCCGCTACCAGGGCATGGAGCACGACCGCTTCGTGCTGCGCGCGGTCACCGACGAGGTCATGTACGAGATCATGAAGCTCTCCGGCCAGGAGTACGTCGACATGTACGCGACCGCGGCGAAGCGCCAGATCGCGGAGGCGGCGAAGGCCGAGAAGGAACAGGCCAAGGAGCAGGCCAAAGAGCAGGCCAAGGAGCAGGCCAAGAAGGACAAGTCCGAGGCCTAGGCTCTCGGTCGAGGGGGGGTGGGGGACATGCCCAAGCGCGAGCGCGTCATGCGCATGTCGGTCGAGCAGCCGCTGTGGCGTGCGCTCACCGCGTACCGGGTGCTCACGATGCTGTACGCGGTCGGCCTGTTCGCCACCGCCTACGACGAGTACGACCACGCGGGCGTGGCCATCGCCTACTACGTCGTCCTGTTCGTGTGGACGCTCGCCACCCTGCCCCGCGTCCAGAGCGCGGCCGCCTGCACCAAGCGCTTCCTCGCGGTCGACCTCGCCATCGCCCTCACCGGCATCCTGCTCACCCCGCTCGCGGTCAACGAGCAGCACATCCAGAGCGGCGGGCCCACCCTGCCGTCGATATGGACCGCCGGCTCGGTCCTCGCGTACGCCATCAAGGGCGGCTGGCGCTGGGCCGCGTTCGCGTCGACGCCGGTCGCCGCCGCCAACCTGATCGAGCGCGGCGCCCCCGCCCGCGACACCGTGCACAACGTGATCCTGGTCTGGGTCGCCTCCATCGCCATCGGCTACGTCGTCGAGGTCGCCCGCGCCTCCGAGCGCACCCTCGCCCGCGCCCTGGAGATCGAGGCCGCGACCCGGGAGCGGGAGCGGCTCGCCCGGGACATCCACGACGGCGTGCTGCAGGTGCTGGCCATGGTCCAGCGCCGGGGCGCGGTCCTCGGCGGCGAGGCGGCCGAACTGGGCCGGATGGCCGGCGAGCAGGAGGTCGCGCTGCGCACCCTGGTCTCCGGCGGGCTGGTCCCCGTCTCGCGGGTGTCGGAGGACGCCGCCGAGGGCGCGGTGGTACGGGCCGTGGAGGAGCCCTCGTACGACGAGGACGGCCCGGTGGACCTGCGGGCGCTGCTCGCCCCGTACGCCGCCGCGAAGGTCAGCCTCGCCGAACCGGGAGCGGCCGTTCTGCTCCCCAGGGCCGCCGCGAGGGAACTGGCCGCGGCCGTCGGTGCCGCCCTGGACAACGTGCGCAGGCACGCCGGAGAGGACGCGCGCGCGTGGATCCTCGTCGAGGACGAGCCCGGTGAGGTCGTGGTGACCGTGCGGGACGACGGCCCTGGCATCCCGGAGGGTCGGCTCGCCCAGGCCGAGGGGGAGGGGCGGCTCGGCGTCGCCCTGTCGATCCGCGGCCGGCTGCGCGACCTCGGCGGCAGCGCCGAACTGATCTCGGTGCCCGGCCAGGGCACGGAGGTCGAACTGAAGGTACCGAAGGACGCGAAGGACCCACGGGGGAAGGCAGAGCGGCGATGACGGACTCCACCGACGAGCGGCAGGGCGCGATCAAGGTCATGGTGGTCGACGACCACCCGATGTGGCGCGATGCCGTCGCCCGCGACCTGGCCGAGTCCGGTTTCGACGTGGTCGCCACCGCGGGCGACGGCGACCAGGCCGTGCGCCGCGCCAAGGCCGCCGGCCCCGACGTGCTCGTGCTCGATCTGAACCTGCCCGCCAAGCCCGGCGTCCAGGTCTGCAAGGAGCTCGTCGGGCACAACCCCGCGCTGCGTGTCCTCGTGCTGTCGGCGAGCGGTGAGCACGCCGACGTCCTGGAGGCGGTGAAGTCCGGCGCCACCGGCTATCTGCTGAAGTCCGCGTCCACGGACGAACTGCTGGACGCGGTGCGCCGCACGGCCGTCGGCGACCCGGTGTTCACGCCGGGCCTGGCCGGACTGGTCCTCGGCGAGTACCGCCGCCTCGCCTCCGAGCCCGCGCCCGCCGCGGACACCGACCAGCCGGGCGCCCCGCAGCTCACCGACCGCGAGACCGAGGTGCTGCGCCTGGTCGCCAAGGGCCTGAGCTACAAGCAGATCGCCGAACGCCTGGTCATCTCCCACCGCACGGTCCAGAACCACGTCCAGAACACCCTCGGCAAGCTCCAGCTGCACAACAGGGTGGAACTCGTCCGGTACGCCATAGAGCGCGGACTCGACGACGAGTGAGAGCGCCACGGGAGCTTGACGGCGGGTAAACCAACCGCCCGCTGATTCACCGGAATTGCCCTTCCAGCCCATCCCTCTGTGACCTGGATCACCATTAGCGTGGCTGTCACCAGGCAACTGCGGCGAAGGGACATTTCCATGCGGGTCGGAGTACTGACCGGAGGCGGCGACTGCCCCGGACTCAACGCCGTCATCCGGGGCATCGTCCGCAAGGGCGTGCAGGAGTACGGCTACGACTTCGTCGGCTACCGGGACGGCTGGCGCGGCCCCCTCGAAGGCGACACTGTCCGCCTCGACATCCCCGCGGTGCGCGGCATCCTGCCCCGCGGCGGCACCATCCTCGGCTCCTCGCGCACCAATCCGCTCAAGCAGGAGAACGGCATCCGCCGGATCAAGGAGAACCTCGCCAAGCAGGAGGTCGAGGCGCTCATCGCGATCGGCGGCGAGGACACCCTGGGCGTGGCGGCGCGCCTCACCGACGAGTACGGCGTGCCCGTCGTCGGCGTACCGAAGACGATCGACAACGACCTGTCCGCCACCGACTACACTTTCGGCTTCGACACCGCGGTCGGCATCGCCACCGAGGCCATCGACCGTCTGCACACCACCGCCGAGTCCCACATGCGCGTCCTGGTCTGCGAGGTGATGGGCCGGCACGCCGGCTGGATCGCCCTGCACTCCGGCCTCGCGGGCGGCGCCAACGTCATCCTCATCCCCGAGCAGCGCTTCGACCTCGAACAGGTCTGCGCCTGGATCACCTCCCGCTTCAAGGCCTCGTACGCCCCCATCGTGGTCGTCGCCGAGGGCGCCATGCCCAAGGACGGCGACGTGGTCCTCAAGGACGAGTCGCTGGACTCCTTCGGGCACGTCCGCCTGTCCGGGGTCGGCGAATGGCTCGCCAAGGAGATCGAGAAGCGCACCGGCAAGGAGGCCCGCACGACCGTCCTCGGTCACATCCAGCGCGGCGGCACCCCGAGCGCCTTCGACCGCTGGCTGGCCACCCGCTTCGGCCTGCACGCCATCGACGCCGTCCACGAGGGCGACTTCGGCAAGATGGTCGCCCTGCGCGGCACCGACATCGTCCGCGTCCCGATCGCGGAGGCGACGGCGAAGCTGAAGACGGTGGACCCGGAGCTGTACGAGGAGGTCGGGGTCTTCTTCGGCTGATCCTCGGGCGACGAGGAAACGGAAGTCTGGGGGCCGCGCGCCCCCAGACGGCTACACGGTCGTGTTGCGCAGCCGGCCCACCAACTCCCGTACGACAGCCGCACCGTTCAGCGTGAGGATCGACTCCGGGTGGAACTGCACGCCGGCGAACCCAGGGCCCCGTACGGCGTGCACTTCCCCGTTGTCCGCCCGGCTCACCTCGACCCCGTGCGCGGCCAGCTCCTGCGTCACCTCGTCGTCGCAGCGCGCCACGAAGCTGTTGTAGAAGCCGACGGTCTCCGTCCGCCCGAACAGCTCGATCGTCGTCTGCGCCCCCTGGTACGGCACTTCCTTCCGTACGATCTCCAGCCCCAGCTCGGCCGCGATCAGCTCGTGCCCGAGGCAGACGCCGAGCACGCCGTGCCGGTGCTCACGGATGACCCGCGCCGTGAGGTCGCGCAGGAACCGCATCTTGGGGTCGTCCAGGTCGGACGGGTCACCGGGGCCGGGGCCCAGCACGAGGGGTCCCTCATGGGCGAGGACGGCTTCCCCGAGGCCCGGCTCGTCGTAGCGCCGGACGGTGACCTCCAGCCCGGCCGAGCGCAGCACATGCGCCAGCATCGAGGTGAAGGTGTCCTCGCCGTCGACCACGAAGGCGTGCCCGTCGAGTTCGTAGGACCGCTCCTGCATCCGCAGCCAGAACGGCGCCAGCGAAGCCCGGCGCCCGTCGAGCGCGGCACGCACGCGTGGGTCGTCGGCGAGCCGCACGCGCGCGTGCCCCTCGCGCGGCCGGGAGGGGCGTACGCCCAGGGCCGCCAGCACGCCCGCCGCCTTCGCATGCGTCTCGGCGACCTCGCTCGCCGGGTCCGAGCCGCGGACGAGGGTGGCACCGACCGGGACGCGCAGATGGCCTTCGGGGGAGATGTCCGCCGTACGGATCAGGATGGGGGAGTCGAGGGTCTGCGCGCCGCCGGAGTCCCGGCCGAGCAGCGCGAGCGCGCCCGCGTAGTAGCCGCGCCCGCCGACCTCGTGCCGCTCGATGACGCGGCAGGCGTTCTGCACCGGCGAGCCGGTGACCGTGGCCGCGAACATGGTCTCCTTCAGCACCTCGCGCACGTCCAGCGAGGACTTCCCGCGCAGCTCGTACTCGGTGTGCGCGAGATGGGCCATCTCCTTCAGACGCGGCCCGACGACGACGCCGCCCATGTCGCCGACGGTGCACATCATCTTGAGCTCCTCGTCGACGACCATCGACAGCTCCTCGATCTCCTTGCCGTCGGCGAGGAAGTCCAGCAGGTGCTCCGGCGTCGGGCCCTCGGCGGGATAGCGGTACGTCCCGCTGATCGGGTTCATCACGACCGTGCCGCCGGACATCCGCACATGCACCTCGGGACTGGCCCCGACCAGGGTGCGCTCCCGGGTGTGCACCACGAACGTCCAGTACGCGCCCCGCTCGCCCTCCAGCAGCCGCCGGAACAGCGCGAGCGCGTCCGCGCGGGAGAACCCCGGGATCTCCCCCTCGTACGTCCGCCGGATGACGAAGTTGGCGCCCTCGCCCCGCCCGATCTCCTCGTGCAGCACCCGGCCGACGATCTCGCCGTACTCCTCGTCCTCGACGTCGAAGCCGCCGCCCGCCACCCGCACCTCGTGCGCCGGGAGCTGCGCGAGGGCGTCGGCGAGCGGGATCTCGTAGGACTCCTCGGGGGTGAGGAAGGCCAGCGGTGTCCCGTCGTCGCGGACGTCGAAGCCGCGTTCGCGGATCTGGCGGAAGGGGACGAGCGCGAGGCCCTCGTCGGGGAGGTCGGCCAGGCGGTCGTAGATGGAGACCGGGCCGAGCAGCACCTCCACGGTGTTCTCGGCGTGGCCCGGCGTGTGGCGGCGCAGCAGGGCGAAGGGGCGTGGATCGTCGAGCAGATCAGCCAGGTGCATGAGTCCGTTTCTTCCTTCTCGCTGAAGAGGAACGGACCCCGGAAACGCCGAAGGCCGCCCCTCGGGCGGCCTTCGCGAAGTCTTGCGTACGCGCAGTCAGTGGGCCGCCGGATGAGCGGTCCACCACCAGTTCTGGGTCGAAAGCGCGAACATGCGGTGCACCTTACCGCACCACCGCGCCGTCCGGACCGTGATCTCTTCGTCTCACCAGTCGAGCGGAGGGAAAAGCAGTCGACACGACCCCGTAATGTTTACGGGGTGACCGTGAACGCTAAGACCAGCGCGAGCGCTGGCAACACCTGGCGAGATCTGCCCGCGGCGCAGCAGCCCGAGTACCCCGACACCGAGGCTCTGCGCGCAGTCGTTGCGGACCTCGAGTCGTATCCGCCGCTCGTCTTCGCGGGCGAGTGCGACCAGCTGCGCGCCCGGATGGCGGCCGTCGCCAAGGGAGAGGCGTTCCTCCTCCAGGGCGGCGACTGCGCCGAGGCCTTCGACGCGGTGTCCGCCGACCACATCCGCAACAAGCTCAAGACGCTGCTGCAGATGGGCGCCGTGCTGACGTACGCCGCCTCGGTGCCGGTCGTGAAGGTCGGCCGCATCGCCGGCCAGTACTCCAAGCCGCGCTCCAAGCCGACCGAGACCCGCGACGGCGTGACGCTGCCGACCTACCGCGGCGACTCCGTCAACGGCTTCGACTTCACCGAGGCCTCCCGCGTCCCGGACCCCGAGCGGCTGAAGCGGATGTACCACGCGTCCGCCTCCACGCTGAACCTGGTGCGCGCCTTCACCACGGGCGGGTACGCCGACCTGCGCCAGGTGCACGCCTGGAACCAGGACTTCGTGAAGTCGTCCCCGTCCGGGCAGCGCTACGAGCAGCTGGCCCGGGAGATCGACAACGCGCTGAACTTCATGCGGGCCTGCGGCACCGACCCGGAGGAGTTCAAGACCGTCGAGTTCTACGCCTCGCACGAGGCGCTGCTGCTCGACTACGAGTCCGCGCTCACCCGCGTCGACTCGCGCACCGGGCAGCTGTACGACGTCTCCGGGCACATGGTGTGGATCGGTGAGCGCACCCGGCAGCTGGACGGCGCGCACATCGAGTTCGCCTCGAAGATCCGCAACCCGATCGGCATCAAGCTCGGCCCGACCACCACGGCCGAGGAGGCGCTGCAGTACATCGACCGCCTCGACCCGGACCGCGAGCCGGGCCGGCTGACCTTCATCGTCCGCATGGGCGCGGACAAGATCCGCGACAAGCTTCCCGAGCTGGTCGAGAAGGTCACCGCCTCCGGCGCGACCGTGGCCTGGGTGACCGACCCCATGCACGGCAACACCTTCGAGGCGGCCTCCGGTCACAAGACCCGCCGTTTCGACGACGTACTGGACGAGGTCAAGGGCTTCTTCGAGGTCCACAAGGGCCTCGGCACCCACCCGGGCGGCATCCATGTCGAGCTCACCGGTGACGACGTCACCGAGTGCGTGGGCGGCGGCGACGAGATCTTCGTCGACGATCTGCACCAGCGCTACGAGACGGCCTGTGACCCGCGTCTGAACCGCAGCCAGTCCCTCGACCTGGCGTTCCTCGTCGCGGAGATGTACCGGGACCAGTAACCGCTGGTCACAGCGATGGGGCGCGGATCACATACGATCCGCGCCCCTCTGCTCTTTTGCGGGCACAGGGCGACGGGTAAGGTTAGGTTAGCCTCACCGATCAATCGGGACGGCACCACTTCGATCCCGGCGGGAGGTGAACCGCGTGTTCGTCTGCAGTTGCTTCGGCATCACAGAGCAGCAGGTCAAGAAGCACGCGGAGGACGGTGCCTGCACCCCGCGCCAGATAGCGTCGGCCTGCAGGGCGGGTACGGACTGCGGTTCGTGCGTACGCCGTATCCAGGCGCTGCTGGGCCGGGGCGAGTGCCCCCGCCGTGAGCTCGCAGACCAGGGCAAGCCGGTCCTGACCGCGCTGGACGAGGCGGCCTAGCTCTCCGGCTGCTCGATCAGCTGCGCGATGTAGAGCGCCTCGCCGAGCTTCTCGACCAGTTCCAGCTGGGTGTCGAGGTAGTCGATGTGATGCTCCTCGTCCTCGAGGATCGACTCGAAGATGTTCGCGGACGTGATGTCGCCCTTGTTCCGCATCACCTCGATGCCCCGCTTGAGGCGGTCGATCGCCTCGACCTCGACCTGCCGGTCCGCCTCGAACATCTCCTTGACCGTCTGTCCCACGCGCACGTGGAAGAGCCGCTGGTAGTTCGGCAGCCCCTCCAGGAAGAGGATCCGGTCGGTGAGCACCTCCGCGTGCTTCATCTCGTCGAACGACTCGTGCCGCGTGTACTTGGCGAGCTTCGTCCAGCCGAAGTTCTCCTGCATCTTCGCGTGCAGAAAGTACTGGTTGATCGCGGTCAGCTCGCCGGTGAGCTGCTCGTTGAGGAATTCGATGACCTCGGGGTCGCCCTGCATCGCTAAGGCTCCTTCCAAGCGGGGGGAACTGGCAGGTTGCGCCGCATGATTGCACCGGCGACGAAGATCGTCCAGTAAGTCTGCGCTTAGTAAGTAAGTCCATGCTCGGTGCTAATTGCCCCGGTTTGGTGACGGCGGTCAAGTGCACCGTCCGAGGTCTGTCAGGATGGAGTCATGGGTCAGCCGGTGGAGCGTGAATCGGGAGAACGCGATTCAGGAGGAGCAGCACAGTCCGAGCTTCCGCCGGGGCAGCGTCTGCAGCGCGGCTGGCCGGTCACGCATTACGGGCCCGTGCCCAAATTCCGCCCGGAGCGCTGGGAGTTCAGGGTCTTCGGTGCCACCGCGGACGGCGAGAAGCACTGCTGGACCCATGAGGAGTTCACGGCCCTGCCGTACACCACCGTCGTGGCCGACCTGCACTGCGTCACGAAGTTCAGCATGCTCGGCGCCGAATGGGGCGGCATTCCGGCTCGTACGATCCTCGAGATCGCGCCGCCCGCGCCCGCCGTCACCCATGTGATGGTGTGGGCCGAATACGGATTCAGCTCCAACCTCCGCCTCGCGGACTTCGCCTCCGAGCGGACCATCTTCGCCACCCACAAGGACGGTGAGCTGCTGACGGCGGAACACGGCTTCCCGCTCCGCCTCGTCGTGCCCCATCTGTACGCCTGGAAGGGCCCCAAGTGGGTGCGCGGCGTGGAGTACATGACCGCCGACCGCCGTGGCTTCTGGGAGGAGCGCGGCTACCACAACATCGGCGACCCGTGGAAGGAGCAGCGCTACTCCTACCAGGAAGGGCCCGGGGAGGGCCCCGAGCTCTGATCCCGGTCTTCGCAGGTCAGTGGTGGTATCCGTGCACCACCGCATGGCCCTTGCCGCGGCCGATCATCCACTTGTTGACGGGCGTCGTCACGAAGAAGGCGAGCGCGAGCGAGATCGCGAGCGAACCCCAGAACAGCAGGTCGGCCAGTTCCGCGTCCATCGCGTCCGGCCACAGCACGATCACGCCGTTGTCGATCAGCTCCATCACCGCGATGGACAGGGTGTCCGCGGCCAGCGCCACCCGGAAGGCCGTACGGAAGTCGACGCCGGCCCGCAGCACCCCGCGCAGCGTGAGCGAGTAGCCGAAGAGGAACGCGAGGACGATCGCCAGTACCGTCGTCGCCACGTTGCCCCAGCCGAAGGCCGTGCCGATCACCATGCCCAGCACCTCGCCGATGGCGCAGCCGGTGAGGCAGTGGAGGGTTGCCTGCGCGGCCATGCTCCAGGTGGCGGCCGCCGGGTGGTGGTGCGCGTGTGTCTCGTGTGCGTGTGCCTGTGCGTGTGCCTCGTGCTGCACGACTGCCCCCAATGTCAGGTAACGGTTCCCGCACCGAGCAGGAACCGTATACCCCCTAGGGGTATTCCGGAACGAGTCAGTAATCGCGCAGTTTTTTCAGCCGCTCCACATCGGCCGCGTGCCCCTCCTTGCCGCCGGGCGTCTCGATGATCAGCGGTACGCCCTCGGTCGCGGGGTGGGTCATCAGCGCCCGGAACGGGTCCTCGCCGATGTGACCTGCGCCGATGTTCTCGTGCCTGTCCTTGTGTGCGCCGACCACGTCCTTGGAGTCGTTGGCGTGGATCAGCTTCAGTCGGCCCTCGCCGACCGTGTCCACCAGCAGATCGAGCGTCTGGTGCATGCCGCTCGGGCCGGTCAGGTCGTGCCCGGCCGCGAAGATGTGGCAGGTGTCCAGGCAGACGCCCAGCTTCGGATGGGCGTCCAGCGCCTCGAAGTACGGCCCGAAGTCCCAGGTCCGCGAGCAGAGCGAGGCACCCTGCCCGGCCGTCGACTCCAGCAGCAGGAACGGATCGTCGTCGTGGGTGAGCTCGTCCAGCAGCGGCAGCATGTACTGCCGTACCTGCTTCAGGGCCACGGAGCGGTCCCGGCCGCCCGTCGCGCTGCCCGTGTGCACGACCACGCCGAGCGCCCCGATCTCCCGCCCGCGCCGCAGCGAGTGCCGCAGCGACTCCACCGACCTCTCCACGGTCGCCTCGGTGTGCGAGCCGAAGTTGATCAGGTACGGGGCGTGGACGTACGCCGGGATCGACTCGGCCGCGCACACCTCGCGGAACTCCTCGTCCTGCCGCGGATTGCCGGCGGGCGTGGCCCAGCCGCGCGGGTTGGCGACGAAGACCTGCACGGTCTCGGCCTTCAGGTCGTGGGCGTAGGACAGACCGACGGAGTGGAGACCACCGGCGACAGGGACATGGCCGCCGACGGGGTTGCGGGACTGCTGACTCTTCACCCGTTCAGGGTGTCATGCGCCGCGACCTGCTCCGTCACCGGATCTTGATGGTGATCGTCGACCCCTTGGGTGCCGTGTCCCCGCCCTTCACGGACTGGTTCTTGACGGTGTCGCCGAACAGGCCGAGCAGACCGCGGTCCTCCTCGACCTTGAAGCCGGCGCCCTCCAGGGCCTTGTGCGCGTCGTCCACGCTGTCGCCGGTGACGTCCGGGACCTCGACCATCTCCGGGCCCTTGGACAGCGTGAGCGTCACCGTGTCGCCGTCGGCGGCCTGGCTGTCGCCCGCGGGTGTCTGCGCCGCGACCTGGCCCTTGTCGTACTCGGAGTTGATCTGTGCGGAGGCGACCTTCACCGTCAGGCCGGCGCCCTCCAGGTCGGACTTGGCGGAAGCCAGGTCCTCACCCGTGACGTCCGGGACGTCCACCGGGCTGCCCTTGCTGACGACCAGGGCGATCGCCGCGCCCGCGTGCCGCTTGGTGCCCGCCTCGGGGGTCGTGGAGATCACGGAGCCCTTGGGGACGTCCTCGCTGAACTCCCGGGTGACCATGCCCGGCTCGAGCCCGCTCTTCTTCAGCCGGGCCCTCGCCTCGGCCAGTGGTCGCGCCGACACGTCGGGCACCTGCACGGTCTCCGGGCCGTCGGAGATGGTGAGCGCCACCGACCTGTTGTCGCGGATGCGGGTGCCGGGCGCGGGGTCCGAGCTGATGACCGTGCCCCGCTGCACCGTGTCGCTGTACGCGTGCTTGACCGCGCCGAGGTCGAGGCCCGCCTTCTGCAGTTGCCGGGTGGCCTGTGTCTGGGTCTTCGCCAGCAGGTACGGGACCTTGGTGAACTGGCCGGAGTTGATGTACCACACGCCCGTGCCGATCCCGAGTATCAGCAGTACGGCGACGAGGACCGTGAGCGGACCGCGCCGGGAGCGCGCGCCACGGCGCCGCGGCGGCAGCGGCGGGGGTGTCTCCAGGCGGCTCGTGCGGTGCAGGACGGCCTCGTCCTCGTTCACCGGCAGCGGGCGCGATGGGGGTCCCCCCGCGCGAGCGAAGCCGAGCGTGGGGGACGTCAGCGCGCGCGGGATCACGCTCGTACGGTCCTCGGAGATGCTCCGGTGGTCAGCGGCGAAGGCCTGCGGCGGCAGTGCGTCCAGCTGGTCCGCGCTGAGCGCGGCGCGCACGTCGCGGGCCTGCGCGAGCAGCGCCACCGCGTCCTGCGGGCGCAGGTCGGGGGTGCGGGCGGTCGCCGACGCGACCAGCTCGTCCAGCCGGTACGCCAGGCCCGGCACGGCGGCCGACGGCGGCGGGACGTCCTCGTGGATGTGCTTGTAGAGGACGGTGGCCGGGGAGTCCCCGCCGTGCGGCCGGTCGCCGGTCAGCATCTCGTACAGGACGACACCGCACGCGTACACGTCGACCCGGGGGTCGGCCGTGCCGTGCTCCATCTGCTCGGGAGCGAGGTAGGAGACGGTGCCCAGGACGGTGCCGGTGGTGTTGGTGACCGTGTCCACGGAGCGCACCAGGCCGAAGTCGGCGACCTTGACCCGGCCGTCGTCCCCTATCAGCACGTTCTCCGGCTTCATGTCGCGGTGGACGAACCCGGCGCGGTGCGCGGCGCCGAGCGCGGCGAGCACCGGCTCCAGGATGTCCAGGGCGGCGCGCGGCTGCAGCGCCCCGCGCTCGCGCAGCACGTCTCGCAGGGTGCACCCGGCGACGTACTCCATGGCCAGGTAGACGTACGACCCGTCGGTGCCCTGGTCGAAGACCTGCACCACGTTCGGGTGTGCGAGCCTCGCGACCGACTTGGCCTCGCGGATGAACCGGTCGACGAAGGTGCCGTCGGCCGCGAGCGTCGGATGCATCACCTTGAGCGCGAGCACGCGGTCCAGGCGGGTGTCCAGGGCCCGGTAGACCGTGGCCATCCCGCCGACCGCGATCCGCGCGTCCACGCGATAGCGCCCGTCGAGCACCTGCCCGACCAGAGGGTCCTGAAGGGTCGTATCCACGCAGGTGAGTGTACGAGCCGTGACTGACAGGGCTGCCGGTTCGGGTGAGATCGGAGCGGGACTGCAGCCGACCTGTGACGGACGTCGCACCCACTTCCGGAACTTGTCGAACGCGCGTTCAGAACGCGGGGCGTTCGGGATCCAGGTGCGCGCGCCCCTCATGCGGCGAGGACGCCTCCGCGAAATGGCGGCGCGGGATGCGGCCCGCCCGGTACGCGAGCCTGCCCGCCTCCACGGCGTGCTTCATGGCCTCGGCCATCAGCTGCGGCTCCTGTGCCCGCGTCACCGCTGAGGCGAGCATCACACCCGCACACCCCAGCTCCATCGCGAGCGCCGCGTCCGAGGCCGTACCGGCGCCCGCGTCCAAAATCACCGGCACGCGCGCGTGCTCGGTGATCAGCTGGAAGTTGTGCGGGTTGCGGATGCCGAGCCCGGAGCCGATGGGTGAGCCGAGCGGCATGATCGCCGCGCAGCCGACGTCCTCCAGCTTGCGGGCGAGAACCGGGTCGTCGTTGGTGTACGGCAGCACGGTGAAACCGTCGTCGACCAGGGTCTCGGCGGCGTCCAGCAGCTCGATCGGGTCCGGCAGCAGGGTGCGCTCGTCGGCGATCACCTCAAGTTTGATCAATTCGGTGCCGAGTGCCTCGCGCGCGAGGCGGGCGGTCAGCACGGCCTCCCCGGCGGTGAAGCAGCCCGCCGTGTTCGGCAGCACCCGGATGCCGAGCTTCTCCAGGACGGACACCACCGAGCCGTGCACCGAGGGGTCCACGCGCCGCATCGCGACCGTCGTCAGCTCCGTGCCGGACGCCATCAGCGCCCGCTCGAGGACGTCGAGGCTGGGGGCACCGCCGGTGCCCATGATCAGGCGGGACGTGAAGGACGTACCGCCGATGACAAAGGGGTCGTCGGCCATGGGTCAGCCTCCTTGGACGGCGGTGAGGACCTCGACGCGGTCGCCCTCACGGAGGGACGTCGACGGCCACTGTGCGCGCGGCACGACGGTTTCGTTCAGGGCGGCGGCCACTCCGGAGGGAGCCGGGGTCAGCGCGCGGACGACGGTGTCGAGAGCCGTGCCGGAAGCGAACTCCCGGAGCTCTCCGTTGACGGAGATGTTCATGCGGGCTGCTCCAGGAGCGCGAAACGCTTGGGGGTGAACGGGCGTGCCTCGTCCGGGAGTTCACCGGTGGCCAGGACATGCGCCATGGCGTCGCCGGTGACCGGCGTGAGCAGCACGCCGTTGCGGTAGTGGCCGGTGGCCAGCAGCAGACCGGGCAGTTCGGTCGGCCCGAGCAAGGGCGCGTTGTCCGGGGAGCCGGGGCGCAGGCCGGCCCGCGTCTCCGTCAGCGGCAGCTCGGTGATCCCGGGGACCAGTTCGTGGGCGTCGCGCAGCAGCTCGTACACCCCGCCCGCGGTGACCGTCGTGTCCCAGCCCAGCTCCTCACTGGTCGCACCGATCACCAGCTCGCCGCTCTCGCGCGGCACCAGGTAGACATGGCTGCCGCGGACGACGGCGCGCACCGTGCGGCTCAGGAACGGCGCGTACCGCTTCGGCACGGTCAGCCGCAGCACCTGCCCCTTCACGGGGCGCACGGGCGGCAACACCTCGTCCGGGACGCCCGGCAGCCGTCCGCTGAGGCTGCCGGCGGCCAGGACCACCTGGCCCGCGCCCAGCTCCGCGCCGTCCGTCGTGGTGACGCCGCAGGCCCGGTCCCGTACGACATGGAAACGCTCGGCCCACGCCCGGTGGAACACCACTCCGGCCCGCTCGCACGCGGCCACCAGCGCGCGTGCCAGCCGCCGCGGGTCGATCTGGTGGTCACCGTCCACCCTCAGGCCGCCGCGCACGCCCGGTGCGAGCATCGGCTCCAGGCGCCGGCACTCGCGCCCCGACAGCCACTCCGACTCCAGGCCCGACTCCCGCTGCAGCGCGTGCAGTTCGCGCAGATGGGCGCGGTCGTCGGCGTCCAGGGCGACGGCGAGCGTGCCGCACCGGCGGTAGCCGAGGTCCTGGCCGGTGAGCTCGGTGAGCTCGGCCGCGAAGTCCGGGTAGCGGCGGGCCGAGGCCAGATTGAGGCCGAGCAGTGTCTGCTCGCCGTAGTGCAGTTCCGTGACCGCGGCCAGCATCCCGGCGGCCACCTGGGCGGCCCCGCCGCCCGGTTCGGGGTCCACGACGGCCGTGGAGAAGCCGCGCTGCGCGGCCCGCCAGGCCGTGACCAGGCCGATGATTCCGCCCCCGATGACGAGGACGTCTGACGTACGTGACGACATGGGCGTCCAGCCCCTCCCTTCGCCGGCATGACCCGGATCAGGTTCGTACGGTCGGAGGCCGCCAGCCTCCCTCTCAGCCCGGTGCGTCCGGGCTCCCGCGAGTGCTTGTACGTTGGCCACCCTAGCCCGACCCGCCGTGCCTCTGTAAGGGAGCCTTCCGTCATGCCCCGCTCGCTGGACGGCCTCGTCCTCGCCCCCGTCGCCGACCAGGCCCCAGGTCAGGTGGGTACCCGGACCCGGTTCACGTACCACGAGCAGGACGGCGAGATCTGGGCCGAGTACGCGGGCGGCGACGTCGTACGCGGGCATCTGGTGGGTACTCGGTCAGGTGACCGGCTGGACTTCCGGTACGTCCAGCTGAAGAACGACGGGACGACGTCCTCCGGGCACTGCGTCTCGGCCGTCGTGGAGTTGCCGGACGGGCGGGTGCGCCTGGAGGAGACCTGGGAGTGGGAGTCGCAGTCCGGCAGCGGAACGAGTGTTGTGGAGCAGGTCACTGAGCACGACTCCTGACTGACAAATAGTCAGTTGTCTATGGTGATCAGGTGAGCGAGCAGACGCGGGAAGTGAGCACGTCACCGGGGCGGCGCGTGGTCGTCGTCGGCGCGGGCATGGCCGGTGTCCAGACGGCGGTCGCCCTGCGCGAACAGGGCTTCACCGGCACCGTGACGGTGATCGGCGCCGAACCCCATCAGCCCTACGACCGGCCGCCGCTGTCCAAGGCCGTTCTGCTCGGCAAGTCCGAGGGCTCCGCCTTCGACGTCGACTTCGAGGCGCTCGGCATCGAACTGCGACTGGGATGCGAGGTGCTCGGCGTGCGCCCCGGCGGGCACGAGCTGGACACCGAGGCCGGGCCCGTGCCGTACGACGTCCTGGTCCTCGCGACAGGCGCCGAACCGATCACGCTCCCGGGCACCGAGGGCGTGCCCGGCGTGCACCTGCTGCGCACCCTGGACGACGCCGCGCGGCTGCGGCCCGTGCTGGCCAGGCAGCACGACATCGTGGTCGTCGGCGCGGGCTGGATCGGCGCGGAGTTCGCCACGGCCGCGCGCGAGGCGGGCTGCGCGGTGACCGTCGTCGAGGCCGCCGACCGGCCGCTCGCCGGCGCGCTGCCCGCGGAGGTGGCCGCACCGATGGCCGCCTGGTACGCCGACGCGGGCGCCGAACTGCGCACACACGCGCGCGTGGCGCACATCGAGCCCGGCGCGGTCGTCCTCGCCGACGGCTCCCGGCTGCCCGCGGGCGCCGTCGTGGTCGGCATCGGCGCGCGCCCCGCCACCGACTGGCTGACCGGCGCCGGCATCGAGCTCGGCGCGCACCGCGAGGTCCTCGCCGACGCCCGTCTGCGCACCTCGGCACCGGACGTCTACGCCGTCGGCGACTGCGCCTCCTTCCCCTCGGGACGGTATGGCGAGCGCCTGCTGGTCCATCACTGGGACAACGCCCTCCAGGGCCCGCGCACGGTGGCCGCGAACATCATCGGCGAGGCCACCGGCGAGCCCCCCGCGGTCTACGACCCGGTCCCGTACTTCTGGTCCGAGCAGTTCGGCCGCTTCGTCCAGTACGCCGGTCACCACACCGGCGCCGACACGACCGTGTGGCGCGGCGACCCGTCGGGCCCCGCCTGGTCCGTCTGCTGGCTGCGCGAGAGCCGCCTGGTCGCCCTGCTGGCGGTCGGCAGGCCGAGGGACCTGGCGCAGGGCAGACGGCTGATCGAGGCGGGCACCCCGATGGACCCGGAGCTGCTCGCGGACCCGGCACGGCCCATGAAGACGGCCACGGCGTAGCACGGCGGGACGGCGGTCCCGACAGGCGGCGAAACCCCCAGGTCGGACGCTTCTGGCTTCCGACTGTCAGTGCGGGATGGCAGGCTTGAGTCCGTGACCGAGATTGACGCAAAGATCGATGCTCTCGTCCCCGCCTGGCTCACCCTCCCCGACATCGCAGAGATGCTCGATGTCGAGGTGACGCGTGTGCGGCAGCTGGTCAAGGAGGGCCAGCTCATCGCCGTACGCCGAGGTGAGAACCGCGCGCTGCACGTCCCCGCCGCATTCATCGACGAGGCCGAGCAGAGGGTCGTCAAGGGCCTGACCGGCACCCTGACACTCCTGAGGGACGACGGCTTCACCGACGAAGAGATGATCGAGTGGCTCTTCACCCCCGACGACAGCCTGCCCGGCACCCCCGCGCAGGCGCTGAGCGAGAACCGCGGTACGGAGGTGAAGCGCCGAGCCCAGGCGCTCGCCGTCTGATCCGAACAGACTGAACCGAACACCGTCCGGCGTACGGGCCGGGCTCCGCGCAGGCAGGGCCGCGGCCGTGGTTCACTGCGGCCCGCAGGAACCGACGGCCACGGCCGGCCGCGCCCGTACGCCGCCGACCAGGAACGACACCCACGGGGGACCCTCGTATGCCCGACACCGCCACCGCCGCACGCGCCGAGCTCGCCGACGCCGTCGTCTACCTCTGCACGGACGCCCGCAGGCGCCAGGGCGACCTGCCGGAGTTCCTGGACGCCGTCCTGGCGGGCGGGGTCGACATCGTGCAGTTGCGCGACAAGGGCATGGAGGCCGCCGAGGAGCTGGAGCACCTGAAGGTCTTCGCCGACGCCTGCGCCCGTCACGGCAAGCTCCTCGCCGTCAACGACCGCGCGGACGTGGCGCACGCCGCCGGCGCCGACGTGCTCCACCTCGGCCAGGGCGACCTCCCGGTCCCCGCGGCCCGCGCGATCCTCGGTGAGGACGTCCTCATCGGCCGCTCCACCCATGCCGAGTCCGAGGCCGCCGCGGCCGCCGTCCAGGAGGGCGTCGACTACTTCTGCACCGGCCCCTGCTGGCCGACCCCCACCAAGCCCGGCCGCCACGCCCCCGGCCTCGACCTGGTCCGCCACACCGCCTCCCTGGGCACCGAGCGCCCCTGGTTCGCCATCGGCGGCATCGACCTCGGCAACCTCGACGAGGTGCTTGAAGCCGGCGCCCGCCGCGTCGTGGTCGTCCGCGCGATCACGGAGGCCGACGATCCGGGCGCGGCGGCGCAGGAGTTCGCGAAGCGGCTGCGGAGCGCGTAGCGCAGGCCCGATCGGGAACTGGCGTCCGACGGATTGTCCGATGGGCGTCAGGCGGATTGTCGGATGGGAATCTGGCAGGTTGTCCGATGTAATGCGCGGTAGCTTGTCGGACGGAATACCTGACGGCTTGTCCGAAGAATGTCCGCCGGGTTGTCCGATAGGTGGACAACAAATAGACAAATCCGGCAAATATCCCGCATCCGGTTGGGGGAGTCGCCGCCCCCTGACTAACCTGCGGGTATGGCCCTCGGAACCGCATCCACCAGGACTGACCACGCGCGCACGGTGCGTGACATGCTCGCGACCGGCAAGACGACGTTCTCGTTCGAGTTCTGGGCTCCGAAGACGGAGAAGGGCGAACGCAACCTCTGGGACGCGCTCCGCAGGGTCGAGGCCGTGGCCCCCAGCTTCGTCTCCGTGACGTACGGCGCGGGCGGCTCCACGCGCGCGGGCACGGTGAAGGCGACCGAGCAGATCGCCGCCGACACCACGCTCACCCCGGTCGCCCACCTCACCGCGGTCAACCACTCCATCGCCGAGCTGCGCAACATCATCGGCCAGTACGCCGACGCCGGGATCCGCAACATGCTCGCCGTGCGCGGCGACCCGCCCGGCGACCCCATGGGCGACTGGGTGCCGCACCCGACGGGACTGACCTACGCCGCCGAACTCGTCCAGCTCATCAAGGAGTCGGGCGACTTCTGCGTCGGCGTTGCGGCCTTCCCGGAGATGCACCCGCGCTCCGAGGACTGGGACACGGACGTCGCCCACTTCGTCGACAAGTGCCGGGCCGGCGCCGACTACGCCATCACACAGATGTTCTTCCAGCCGGAGTCCTATCTGCGGCTGCGTGACCGGGTCGCCGCGGCAGGCTGCGAGACCCCCGTCATCCCCGAAGTCATGCCGGTGACCAGCGTGAAGATGCTGGAGCGGCTGCCGCAACTCAGCAACGCAGTCATCCCCGCCGCCCTGAAAGAGCGGATCCTCACAGCAAAAGACGATCCGACCGCTGTACGCTCCATTGGCATCGAATTCGCCACGGAGTTCTGCGCGCGGCTGCTGGCCGAGGGAGTGCCCGGACTGCACTTCATCACGCTCAACAACTCCACGGCGACGCTGGAAATCTACGAAAACCTGGGCCTGCACCACCCCCCGCAGGCCTAGACCGGCCGCACGGGTATACGACACACTGCGTAGCGGCGACTCGGAGAGGGGCGTACATGGGCTGGACGGTCCTCTACATCGCGTTCGGCATCGTCGCGCTGTGGCTGCTGGGCGAGGTGCTGCTGCAGTACAAGGCGCGTCTGCGCTGGCGGCTGCTCGCGTTCGCCGGCTTCCTCGGCGTCGTGCTCGGGGTGCTGATCCCCTCGGTGATCGTCATCGGTCTGGGCGCTGCCGCATTCGCGGTCGGCCAGACCTACGTCACGCTGTCGTTCCGCCGCGGCTTCGCGTCGGGCTGGGCGGTCAGCCGCACGGGCTTCGCGGGCGTCGGCAAGCGCGGCGGCGAACCGGAGCACCAGGACCCGACCCTGGAGGTCTCCGACCTCGAGCCGGGCGACGGCGGCCACGACGACCACGGCGACTACCACCGCGACAGCGTGTCCTACGGCAACGAGGACGACTACGACCGCGACGACGTCTTCACGCCCGCCCGCTCCTCCCAGGCCGCTGCCGCCGAGACCACCGCGGTCTACGAGCCGCAGCCCCTGCCCGAGGACACCGGCTCCTACGGCATATACAGCGACACCGCGTACGCCGCCGCCGACGCGTCCTACGCGAACATGGGGCAGTCCCAGGACCAGTACGCGACGGCCGCCCAGGGCGCCGACCAGTCCTACGGGTACGACTACTCCGGCTACAACCAGCAGCAGTACGGCTACGACACCACCGGTCAGCAGCAGTACGCGGCCTACTCCGACCCGTACATCGGCACCCAGACCTACGGCGGCGGCTACGACGCCTACGGTCAGTACGGCCAGCAGGGCTACGGCCAGGACCAGTACGCCACCGGCAGCTACGACGGCCAGACCCCGTCCGGCGGGGTCTGGGTCCCGCAGCAGCGCACCGACGAGGCCTACGGCGGCGAGCTCCCGCAGGAGCAGCCCTACCCCTACCAGGACAACGGGCAGGGGCAAGGGCATGGCCATGTCCAGGGGAACGGATACGACGAGCAGTACCGCTTCTGAACGCGCAGTACCGTTTCTGGGGGCCCGGCACCGCTTCTGAGGACCGCCCGGGCCGGGACGCTACTGAGAGCCCCGGAACTCCGGCCCCTCCACGATCAGACCGGCCACCAGCGCCCCTGACATACCGGTGTGCGGCAGCCCCCCGCCGGGGTGCGACCAGCCGCCGGCCCGGTACAGGCCCGGGAAGCGGGTGGTGTTGGCCGGGTGCAGGAAGCGCCCCTCCCCGGCGGCCAGCGAGGGAGCGGACACGCCGCCGAAGCCGGCGCCCGTCTCCTCCTCCCCGCGGCCCGGCGACCGGACCTCGCGCCACAGCAGCCGCTCGCGCAGACCGGGTATCGCGGCCTCGGCCGCCGCGACGAGCAGATCCGCGAGACGTTCACCCCGCTCCGACCGGTGCAGGGCGGCTTCCGCCGGGACCACCGCGGACAGGACCACCGACTCGTGCTCCCCGTCCGGTCGCAGCGCCGGGTCGTCCGGCCGCAGCACGGTCACCGTGGGCCGCACGGGCTCGTCCGCCGCGGAGTGCAGAGACTCCAACTCGGCCGCACGGTCGGGCGCGTGCACGACCGTCTGATGCACCGCGCCGGCCTCCCGGGGGCCGCGCAGCGCCAGCAGCACGGTGAACCGTCCGGGGCGGGCTGCCGTGTCGGGTCGCACATCCCCCTCGTCGTCGAGCCGCCGCTCCGTCAGCCCCTGCAGCCGTGCGGGATGCACTGCGGCGACCACGTGGTCCGCCTCCGCCACCGTCCCGTCAGCCAGTTCCACCCCGGCCGCCCTGCCGTCCTTCTCGAGCACCGCCGTCACCTCGGCGCCGAAGTGGAACTCGACCCTGCGGGCCACGCACCGCTCGTACGCCGCGCGCGCCAACTCCCGTATGCCGCCGCGGACATACCAGCTCCCGAAGGCATGCTCCATGTACGGCAGCACGGCCGCGCTCGCCGGGGTGACGCGCGGGTCGAGGCCGTATGCGAGGGCGTAACTCTCCAGGAGCGCCGTGAGCCGGGGATCGCGCAGTTCCCAGGCGCCGATCTCGGCGAGCGTGGCGGCGCGGCGGGTGCGCAGCAGCCGCTTGTGCGGGACCGCCGGGTAGGGCTCGCGATCGGCCAGCACCGGCCAGTTGGGCCACAGGGGCTCCTCCAGCAGCGGTCGGCGGGTGCGGTCCCATGCCTCCCGGGCCCGCACCAGGAAGTCGCCCCAGCGGCCGCCCGCGCCCGCCCCGAGCGCCTCGTCCAGGGCGGCGACGACCCCCGCGCGCGAGGCGTTCGGCAGCGCGACCGCGGTGCCGTCCGCGAAGACGTGCCGCGAGGACGGGTCGACCTGGACCAGTTCGACGCACTCCTCCAGCGGCTCCTTGCCGGTCTTGATGAACAGATCGCGCCAGACCGCGGGCAGGGTCAGCAGCCCGGGACCGGTGTCGAAGCCGAACCCGTCCCGCTCGAAGCGCCGCACCCCGCCGCCGTAGGTCTCCGCACGCTCGTACACCACCACCCGCTGCCCCGCGACGGCCAGCCGGGCGGCAGCCGCCATCGCGCCCATCCCGGCGCCGATCACCACGATCCGTCCCATGCCTGCGACTTTAGAGCCTGGGTCCGACACCCGGCCGGGCACCCGCCGCCCGACTGCAGCTCACACTGCCGGTCACGGCACTGGCGGCCCGCCCGGGCAAAGCCCCAGCCCCCGGCCCGAGGGGAGTACGGGAGCGGAGGCGAACCTGACCAGTCGGCAACGGAGCGTTCTGCGCATGAGTGCGGAGGTCTGAGTATCCGTACCTAGGGAGTGAGATGAGTACGCGCGCGGATGGGGCCCGACCTGCGCGAACGAGAGAGTGGAGACACGGAAAGGGGCACGGCTCCGGCACCGGCGACACGGGGCGCCGGAACGGAGCCGCCCCGGATCCGCTCCTTCCGCCGGCCGAGGTCGGCGGGAGCGAGGCACGGGGGAACCCGGGGGAACGACCGAAACGGGGGCCCAACCGGGGAAAACCCGGGGGGGAGCACAACGGGGGAGCACGAGAAGGCGCCGGTTCGAGGTGGCCCGCGGGGGACGCGGCCACACCGGACCGGCGCTTTCGTATGCGATCAGCTGCCGCTGCGGCCGCTGACGCGCCCCTGCAGCAGCCGGGACAGCGCCGCGTGGACGTCGTCCAGGGAGCGCTCCGGCTGGAAGGACTGCCAGTCGAGCGCGGCCACCAGGACCATGCCGACCAGCGCCGACGCGGTCAGCGGCACATCGATCTCGTCGCTGAACTCGCCGCCCGCGACGCCCGCGCGCAGGACGTCCTCGACGACCGCGACCGCCTGCTGTCTGACCACCATCAGGGTCGACTGCCAGGCCCGGTTGGTGCGCCACAGCTCGGCCACGTACAGCTGCGTGAAGGCCGGATAGCGTTCGATGAAGACGAGCCCGGCCCGGATCATCGCGTCCAGGGCGTCCACCTTGGTGCCGCCGTCCCTGGCCGTGCGCTCGGCCGCCTCCCGGAGGGAGGCGGTGAGCAGGCCGACCCCGTGCCGCAGCAGCTCCTCGAAGAGGACCGACTTGCTCGCGAAGTTGTAGTAGACCGTGCCCTTCGCGACCCCGGCCCGCTCGGCGATCTCGTCCACCGTGGTGGCGGAGAAACCCTGCTCGGCGATGAGCGTGACGGCGGCCTCGTAGAGCTTCTGCCGGGTGGCCTCGCGGCGGGTGCCGCCGCCCGACGTGGCGCTGCTGCTTTCCATGGGCCTGATTGTCACAGGAGCCGTGCCCCTGGACGTCACCTCCGCGCTCACAGGCTCAGCTCCGGGTGCAGCCGGTCAAGGGTCCACACCTGCCGGCGGCGGGCCGACACGGCGGTCAGTGCGAGGGCACCCGCGGTGAACGCGACGAGCACCACGCACGCGTGCCACACCGGCCCCAGGCCGCCGCCCGTGATGAGCCTCCTGAGGGCCCCCACGATGTAGCTCATCGGCAGGAAGGGGTGGATCGCGTTGAAGAAACCGGGGCTGGTCTGTACCGGATACGTGCCGCCCGCCGAGGTCAGCTGGAGCATCAGCAGGGCGAGGACGAGGATCCGGCCGGCCGCTCCGAAGCGGGCGTTCAGCCACTGCACGATCGCCCCGAAGCACGCCGTCACCAGGAACAGGAAGCCGATCGTCCCGGCCGCCCGGGCCATCTGCAGACCGATCGCCCAGTGCAGGACCGCCATCAGGGACACCGTCTGCAGGACGCCGATCGCCACCACGGGGAGCCAGCCGGCCAGCGCGATGCGCCACGCGGGGGCGCCCGTGGCGAGCGCGCGCCGGTTCATCGGCGGGATCAGCATGTACGCCACCATCGCGCCCACCCACAGGGACAGCGGGATGAAGTACGGGGCGAACCCGGTGCCGTAGTTGGGCGCCTTGTGCAGGTCCTTGGAGACGAGCTTGACGGGGTCGGACATCACCTCGGTGCGCTGGTTGCGGTCCTTCTTGTCGTAGTCGGGGATCTTCCCGGCGCCGTCGTGCAGTCCGCCCGCGAGCTTCCCGGAGCCGTCGACCAGCTTGAACATGCCGCCGTTGAGCGTCTCGGCACCGGTCTTCAGCTGCCCGACACCCTGGTCCAGGGCTCCCGCGCCGCCTTTCGCCGTGCCGAGGCCCTGGTGCAGCTTCTGCGCGCCGGCGGCGACCCTCCCGGCGCCCTCGTTCAGTTTGTTGATCTTGGCGACGGCGTCGGAGAGGTCCTCGGACAGGTGCGGTGCCCGGTCGGCGAGCGCCTGGCCCTGGGTCTGGAGAGTGGTCAGGTTGCCGTCGAGCTTCTTCAGGTCGCCGTGCTCGTCGGCGATCAGCGTGTTCAGGTCGTCGGCGATCGTCGCCACGTCGGCGGCCGCGTCCTTCGCCTTCTTCAGATCGGAACAGGCCGGATCCGGCAGCACGGCGTTCTCGCAGCGCGCCCGGTAGACCTCGTTCAGCGTGTCGGAGGCCGCGTGGGCGCCCTTGGCGGCGGCCGGGGCCGTCCTCACCAGGGTGTCGAGGTTGTCGCGGATCGCCTTCGAGGAGGCGGCGACGAGCCGGGCGGTGTCCCCGATGGTCTTCTCGTTGTCCTTGAGGAACGGGCCCGCCTTCTTGTCGATCGCGTTGACCTTGTCGGCGAGCGTCTGCGTGCCCGCCGCGACCTGCTGCGAGCCGTCCGCCAGGTCGCCCGCGCCCGAGTCGAGCTTCGTCAGGCCCCCGGACAGCCTGCCGCTGCCGTCCTTGGCGTCCTTCAGGCCGCTGGCGAGCTCCTTGGAGCCCTTCTCCGCCTTCCCGATCCCGCCATTGAGCTGGTCCGCGCCGTTCGCGGCCTTCACCGTCGCGCCGTGGATGTCGGAGAACGAGATGAAGATCTTGTCCAGGAAGGACCGCGACGCCTTCGCGGACGCGGCCTGGCGCACCTCGCTGAACACCGTCCGCGAGATCTGCCCGACGATGTAGTTGTTCGCGTCGTTCGTGCGCACCTGGAGCGCGCCCGTCTCCGGGGAGGCGCCCGCGCTGGATGCGATCCGTCTGCTGAAGTCGGCCGGCATGGTCAGCGACAGGTAGTACGTGCCGTCCTCCACGCCCGCGCGTGCGTCGGCGGCACTCACCTCGTGCCAGTCGAAGGTGTCGCTGTCGCGCAGCCCCTCGGTGATGGCGTCGCCCGCCGCGATCCTCTTCCCGTCGGCCGTCGCCCCCTTGTCGTCGTTGACGAGCGCCACGGGGATGCGGTCCAGACGGCCGTACGGGTCCCAGAACGACCACAGGTACAGGGCGCCGTACAGCAGCGGCAGCACCAGCAGCGCCACCAGGGCGGCACGCGGCAGCCTGCCCCGGCGGAACCGCCTGAGCTCAAGAGCGGCCAGTTTCGGCGAGCGCATCGGCCTTCTCCTTCTCCGTGGTGGCCTTCTCCGTGGTCGCTACGACGACGGTGTCCTGCGGGGCCTCGCTGCACACCGCCACGACGGTCGTCCCGTCCGCGGCGATCGACCTCAACAGCGCCCAGACCTCGGCACGTTCGGCGTCGGAGAGCTTCAGGTCGGTGTCGTCGACGCCGAGCAGCCGGGGCCGGCCGAGCAGGGCGAGCGCGATGGACAGCCGCAGGGCCTCCAGCCGCTCCAGATCGCGTACGGCCGTCCGGGAGCCCTTGGGCAGGGTCTCCCGGTCAAGACCGGCGGCGGCCAGCGCGGTGTCGATGCGCAGTCTGGCCTCGGCCGTGCGCTCCTTGCGTGGCCGCAGCAGCGCGCGCAGCGAGTCGCCGAACCGCCGCTGCAGCAGCGCCCGTTCGAGCAGATGCTCACCCACGGTCAGGGCCGGCTCGAGGTCGGTGACGCCGGCGACATGCGCGAGCCCGCTGACCCGGCGAACGGCCGCCATCTGTTTGGGCAGCTTCCACTCGCCCACCTCGGCCGCTCCCGCGGTGGGCTTCATCCGTCCCGTGAGCGCGAGCAGCAGGCAGGTGCGGCCGGACCCGGACGGTCCCTCGATCGCGATCAGCGAGCCGGGCTCCGCGTCGAACGTGACGTCGCGGAACGCCCAGCCGCGTGGGCCCCTGACACCGAGGCCGCGGGCCGTGACACCGATTCCGGGCACGGTTCCCCCCATCCCCTTAATTTGAACTGACTGGTCAGTGCAAAAACTACTCCGAACCTTCGATCGAAGCAAAAGCGCAGGTCAGAACGGATTGTCAGTGGCATACCGCACGATGGGCACATACGGCAGCCCGTATCAGGGCATGCCGTCACGCAGACGACAGGAGGTTCGTCATGGCCAGCTATCACGCAGCAGCCGCCCGCCGGCGCCGCGCCACCGGCCCTGCCCCCTCACTGACCGGCCCGGCGAGCGACGTCCACCCGGTGCTCCGCCGGACCACGGCCCCGCCCGCCGCCCTCGACCTGCTCGCCCAGGCCCGCGCCGGACTGGACGAGGCAGCCGTCCTCGAAACGTCCAACGAGCGCTATGCCACCGCACACCTCGCCGCCCTGCGCACGGCCGCCGCCGTGCTCGCCGCGCGAGGCCGCCCCGAGCCCACCTCCCGACGCCGCGCCCGCATCAGGAGCGCCTGGGAAGTGCTCCCCGAGATCGCGCCCGAACTGACCGAGTGGAGCGCGCTGTTCGCCTCCGGGGCCCGGCGCCGCGCCCGGGCCGAGGCGGGCATCCAGGGCGCGGCCAGCCGCCGGGACGCCGACGACCTGATACGCGACGTGGCGATGTTCCTGCGCCTCGTCGAGCGGATGCTCGTCCTCCAGCCGGTCCTGCCGCAGCCACGCCAGGACGCCGACCACCCGCAGGCCGACGCGGACAGCGACCGCGGCTTCCCGGACACGGGCTGAGCGCGTCCGCCGTACGAGACGATCGGCGGGCAGACCCGCACGGTGACCAGGTGGGGCGGTGGAGGCAATAGGGTGGAGAGCGCCTGAAGCCTTCCCTCCCGCACCCCGGCCGGGGAGGCACCCCGTTCGCTCCGCCGTGCCATGGGCGGTGCCGCGCCGAGGAGTCAACTGCCGTGTCGGACCCGAGCCGCCCCCGCGCCTCCCTCCGTACCGCCGTGGTCTGGGAGGTCCTCCAGGACGCCCTCGAACGCCGGGTGAAGGCCACCGGGCGGGAGTCCCTCGACATCCTCGACACCGGGGGCGGCAGCGGCAAGTTCGCGGTGCCCGTCGCCCGCCTCGGCCACCGGGTCACCGTCGTCGACCCCAGCCCCAACGCGCTGTTCGCGCTGGAGCGCCGCACCGCCGAGGCCGGCGTCGCCGACCGTGTGACGGGCGTCCAGGGCGACGCCCACGGCCTCTTCGACGTGGTCGAGCGCGGCGGCTACGACGTGGTGCTGTGCCACGGCGTCCTGGAGTACGTCGACGACCCGGCCGAGGGCGTGCGCAACGCCGTGGCCGCCCTGCGCTCCGAGGGCGTGCTCAGCCTGCTCGCCGCTGGCCTCGGCGGCGCCGTGCTCGCACGCGCCCTCGCCGGCCACTTCAAGGAGGCGAGGCAGGCCCTCGCCGATCCGAACGGCCGCTGGGGCGCGGGCGACCCCGTGCCGCGCCGCTTCACCGCCGAGCAGCTCACCGGGCTGGTCGAGGGCGAGGGCCTCAGGGTAGGCGCCGTGCACGGCGTACGGGTCTTCGCCGACCTCGTCCCGGGCGTCCTCGTGGACACCGAGCCGGGCGCCCTGGAGGCGCTGCTCAAGCTGGAGGAGGCGGCGGCCGAACTCCCCGCCTTCCACTCCGTGGCCACCCAGCTCCATGTGCTCGGCGAGACACAGGGGGCCACCGAGGCCTGAGCCGACTCCTGTGGTGCGCCGCTGATCAGGGACTTGGCCGCACATGGAGTACGCCACAGGCCCCCCGATCGGGCGTTCAGCGCCGTATGATCGAGGGAGACCACCCGGCATGACGGGTCGGCCGCTGGGGAATGCAGGATTCAGCGAGCCGGTACGTCCATGGCGGATTCCGGTTGGCCAATTGGCGCAGAGGGGCGGGTTTCAAGGGGGCGATTCCCTGCCTATCCTGAAGGGACCCCCCGGGTCGCCCCGGCGACTGCACGATGAGGAGGACTCCGTGCCGCTCTCGGAGCACGAGCAGCGCATGCTCGAGCAGATGGAGCGAGCGCTGTACGCCGAAGATCCCAAGTTCGCGTCGGCGCTTGAGGGAAGCGGGCTGCGTACGTACACCCGACGGCGGGTCTACCAGGCGGTCGCGGGCTTCCTCGTGGGTATCGCGCTCCTCATGGCTGGAATGGTGGCCAAGCAGGTCTGGCTCAGCGTGGTGGGCTTCCTGGTCATGCTGGGGTGTGCCGTGCTCGCCGTGACCGGCTGGCGCAAGGCCCCCAAGCCGGGCGAACAGCCCGCGGCCGGTGCCCCGCACCCGCGCCGTCAGGGACGGCAGAAGCGCTCCGTGATGGACCGCATCGAGCAGCGCTGGCAGCGCCGCCGCGACGAGCAGGGCCACTAGCTCCTCTTCCACCGTCCGTGCCCGGACGGTTCCTCGCAGACACAGGTGAGGGGGTGACCACCCCGGCGGGTGGTCACCCCCTCACGTATGCCCCGAAGACCGGCGCGGTGCGGCGGGCCGCACCGCGCCGTCAGCCGCTCTGCTGCCCGGAGGGGCGCCGCACCAGCGCCGACCAGCGCTCGGCACAGCGGGCCTTGACGGCCGTCCAGCGGCCCGTGAGGTCCCACACCGCGCGGACGGCGGAACGGGGTGCCACGACCGCCCGCACCCGGGTGGTCCGGCTCGCCTTGGACCGCAGCGCCGCCCGCAGCCTGCGCACCTGGTCGGCCAGTCCCGGCACGTCCCGCGGCTCGGGCGCGAACAGCACCTGTTCCACGGCACTCGCCACCCGGTGCACCGACTCGGCGGTCTCCGCGTCCAGCTGCCCCAGTCGCACGATGCGTGCGGCCGCCTTGCGCGGGGTCAGCGCGTCGTCCGGCAGGATGCCGTAGTCCCAGGCCGTGTCGGTGAGTTCGCGCCAGACGGCCAGGACGTGGCCCGCGGCCACCTCCGCGGCGTACCGCGCATCCGCCTCCACGGGCAGGGCCGTCACGTCGACATCGTCCGTGCTCCCCGCGTCCGCGCCCCGTGCCTTGCGGCCCGCCCGGGCCGGCGACAGGGCGGAGACGGTGTGCTGGGCCGAGGCCAGCCGCACCGAGCGCCGCCGCAGCCGCCACAGCATGGGCAGCAGCGGCACGGCGACCGCCAGGAGCCCCAGCAGGGACCATCCGGCGATCTTGTACCAGGGCAGTCCGTCGTCGCCCGGCGTGGCTGTCTCCAGGGGGAGCGCGGCGGCGCAGGCCTCGAGCTTCTTCTGCTGCGCCGAGCAGCTCGTGCTCGCCGAGGGCGCCGCCGACGCGGACAGACCCGCCGACTGCGAGGACCGCGGCACCGGCGGGAGATTGTTGTCCGGCGTGTCCGGCTGCGTGTACGAGGGGGCCACGCCGCGGTTCGGCGTCGGCTCGAAGCGGGTCCAGCCCACGCCCTCGAAGTACAGCTCGGGCCAGGCGTGCGCGTCCTTGAGCCCCACGGACACCGAGCCGTCCGCCTGGGGCGTGCCCGGGGCGAAGCCCACCGCGACCCGGGCGGGTATGCCCAGGCTGCGGGCCATCGCCGCCATCGCGAAGGAGAAGTGGACACAGAAGCCCTGCTTGTCCTTCAGGAACTTGGCGATCGCGTCGGGACCGGTACCCACCTGCACCTGGGTGCTGTACTGGAAGCCGCCGCTGAAGGCGAAGTAGTCCTGGAGCTTGACCGCCTGCTCATAGTGGCTGGTCGCGCCGTCGGTGACCTTGCGGGCGGTCCTGGCCACCACCGCGGGCAGCGAGTCCGGCAGTCTGGTGTAGTCGCGCTTCAGGGACGCGGGCGGCTCCGGCGCGTCGGCGAGCTGCTCCGCCGTCGGCTGCACATCGAGGCTCTTGACCAGATAGGTCTTCCCCCGGGTGGTCTCGCCGTGGTCGCCGACCAGTGTCATGCCCACCGGCTCGTAGCGCCATTTGCCGCTGACGTCCACGCCGCTGGGCGGGTACGGCATCGGCAGCCAGTCCTGGGCGTACCAGTCGGCGGCCGAGATCCGGGTCTGTATCTCCGCCCGCTTGACGTCCCCACCGAGGCCGACCGGGATGGGGAAGCTCTCCGGTACGCCGGTGACGTGCCGCTTGGACGGTTTCCAGGTGCTGCCGTCGAAGTCGTCCAGGGACACGATCCGCAGGTACATGTTCGAGATGTCGTTGCTGTTCGTCTTCAGGGACAGGACCTCGCGGTCCTGGTCCACGTTCAGACTGTCGCGCAGGGACACCAGCGGGTTCACCGCGGAGATCGTGCCGCCGCCGCCGTTGCCGCCGCCCATGCCCGTCCCGGCCGCGTCCAGCAGGCCGCCGTTCATCGCGGGCAGGGCGATCGGCACCACCAGGGCGACACCGAGCGCGACCACTCCGATACGGCGTCCGGTGCGCACCGGTGCCACCGCGCCGGGCTCCCCGCCCGGGCTGCGCGCAGCCCCGCCGAAGACCCGGCCCCACTGTGAGAGCCGTTCGCGCCCCTCGGCCAGGAGCAGCATCAGATAGCCGCCGGCCGCGACCAGGAACCACAGCCAGTCGGCGCCGCCGTGGGACAGCCCTCCGGCGACGGAGTACAGCGCCAGCAGCGGCAGTCCGGCCGGTGCGGCGCTGCGGAAGGTCACCGCGAGGGTGTCCACCGCGAGACCGATGACGAGGACCCCGCCGAGGACCATCAGCCGGATGCCGTCGGACTCCAGGGGCGCCGGGATCGCATACCGCGCGATGTCGTCGCTGCCCTGCTGCAGCAGGTCCGCGAAGTGACGGAACGCCTCGGGGCCGGGGACGATGCCTATGAGGGCCTGCTGCCGGGCGAAGACCAGGGTCAGCATCATCAGCGTGACCAGGGCCTGTGCCGCCACCGTCAGCGGCCGCGCCAGCGGCACCCGCCGGGTCGCCGCGCCCACGCCCGACTGCACGGCGAGCATGACCGCCACCTGCAGGATCCAGGTGGCCGGCGAGACCAGCGGCAGCAGGGCGCAGGACGCGAGCAGCGTGGCCGCCCAGGCGCACAGCGCCAGTCGTGCCCGCCCGCTCATGAGCCCGTCCCCCCACCGTTCGTCCCGCTCGTCGCGGCGAGGCCCGCGCGCTCACGGTCCGCCAGACGCCACAACTCCGCGAGCGATGCGGCCCGCGGCACCTTGAGGGCCGTCCAGCCCGCCTCCCGCAGCATCCGCAGCCGTTCCTCGCTCCCGTCCAACGGACCGGGCACATCGGTCGGTTCCCGCACCCAGGCGTCGCTGTCCAGCAGGAAGGCGAGTGCGCCTCCGCTGCGCTGGCGCATCTTGGCGGCCACTGCTGCCTGCTCCTCGTCGAGATCGCCGAGGAAGGCCACCAACAGCCCCTCGTTCCCGCCCCGCAGCACGTCGTACGCCCGCGACAGGCCCGCCCCGTCGGAGTGGTCGACCACCGCGAGGGTGTCCATCATCAGCCCGGCCGCGTCCGCCGTCTCCTGGCTGGCGCCCGCGAACCCGTCCGCGCCCTCGCCGGGCACCGAGTTGCCGGTGTCGGTCAACAGCCGGACGGAGAAGCCCCGTTCGAGCATGTGCACCAGGACGGAGGCCGCGCCGGAGACCGCCCACTCGAAGGCCGAGTCGGGACCGGCGCCCTGGAAGGCGAGGCCCCGGGTGTCCAGCAGCACCGTGCAGCGGGCGCGTTGGGGCTGCTCCTCGCGACGCACCATCAACTCGCCGTAGCGGGCGGTGGAGCGCCAGTGGACGCGGCGCAGATCGTCGCCGTAGCGGTAGCCGCGCGGGATCACGTCGTCCTCGCCGGCCAGCGCGAGCGAGCGCTGCCGCCCGTCGCCGTACCCCTTCGACTCGCCGCTCAGGCGCACCGGAGGCAGCGCCTCCACGCGCGGGATCACCGTCAGGGTGTCGTACGTGGAGAAGGACCGGGTCAGCTCGCACATCCCGAACGGATCGGTCAGGCGCAGCTGCAGCGGGCCCAGCGGATAGCGGCCGCGCAGGTCCGAGCGGACCCGGTAGGACACCTCGCGGCGGCCGCCCGGCTCCACCCGGTCCAGGACGAAGCGGGGGCGCGGGCCGAGCACGTAGGGCACCCGGTCCTGGAGCATCAGCAGGCCCGTGGGCAGCCGCGAGACGTTGTCCATCCGCAGATGGACGCGGGCCTCGCTGCCGGCGGGCACGCGCGCGGGGGTCAGACGGCGGCTGCCGGCCACCCGGTAGCGCGTGCGGTAGAGGAACAGCGCGCAGATCAGGGGCAGCGCGGCGAGCAGCAGCCCCACCCGCAGCAGATCGCTCTGTCCCAGGACGTAGGCGCAGATGGCGGCCGCGATCCCGGCGGCCAGGAAGGAGCGTCCGCGGGTGGTCAGGCCCGCCAGGGCGGTACGGACGCCGCCCTTCTCGCTGTGGCCGCTGTCCGGGTGGCCCGTCCCCCCGGAGGTCATCACAGCCTCCGCGGCGGCTGCTGGGGGTACGCGGGCGCACCGCGGCCGAGGCCGCCGAGGCCGGGCTGCTGGGGCGCCGCGGGCACCGCCGTGCGCTGCAGGATCTCCTGCACGACCTGTTCCGAGGTACGGCGGTTGAGCTGGGCCTGGGCGGTGGGCAGCAGCCGGTGGGCCAGGACGGCGACGGCGAGCGCCTGCACGTCGTCCGGCAGCGCGTACTCCCGGCCGCTCAGGGCGGCGGAGGCCTTCGCCGCGCGCAGCAGGTGCAGCGTCGCACGCGGGGAGGCGCCGAGTCTGAGGTCGGGGTGGTTGCGGGTGGCGGCGACCAGGTCCACCGCGTAGCGCCGGACCGTTTCGGCGACGTGCACGCCGCGCACGGCCTCGATCAGCTTCACGATGTCATGCGCGTGCGCCACCGGCTGCAGGTCCTCCAGGGGGGACACACCGCCGTGCACGTCGAGCATCTGCAGCTCGGCCTCCACGCTGGGGTAGCCCACGGAGACCCGGGCCATGAAGCGGTCGCGCTGGGCCTCGGGCAGCGGGTAGGTGCCCTCCATCTCGACCGGGTTCTGGGTGGCCACCACCATGAAGGGGCTGGGCAGTTCGTAGGTCTGCCCGTCGATGGTGACCTGGCGCTCCTCCATCGACTCCAGGAGCGCGGACTGCGTCTTGGGCGAGGCGCGGTTGATCTCGTCGCCGATCACGATCTGCGCGAAGATCGCGCCCGGCTTGAACTCGAAGTCCCGGCGCTGCTGGTCCCAGATGGACACACCCGTGATGTCCGAGGGCAGCAGGTCGGGGGTGAACTGGATGCGCCGCACCGAACAGTCGATGGACTTGGCCAGCGCCTTGGCCAGCATGGTCTTGCCCACGCCGGGGACATCCTCGATCAGAAGATGTCCCTCGGCGAGCAGTACGGTCAGCGAAAGCCGTACGACCTCGGGCTTGCCCTCGATCACTCCTTCCACCGAACTGCGGACCCGCTCCACAGTGGCAGTCAGATCTGTAAGGCTCGCTCGATCGTCATAGGTCGTCACCCGGCCCTCCTCGGCCCGTTCTTTCTCCGGGCCGACGCTTGCTGTGCGGACCGGCCCACCCCGAAACACGGACACCACGCGTGAATAGTTCCGCGTGACGCCACACCCCGCATTCTTGCTGCCGTTACCGTTTCGTGTCACTCGACTGTGGACAACTGGCTGCGGTATGTCAGGTTTTACGACGCTTGGGCTCCAGCATGCGCGGGATTTGCGAAAAACGAGAAGGGCCGAGCGCCTTAGGCAGCGCCTTAGGCGGGGTCGATCTCGCGCAGCAGACCCGTCTTCACGTCGAAGACGAAGCCGCGTACGTCGTCGGTGTGCTGCAGGAACGGCGAGGTGCGCACCCGCTGCATGGACTGCCGTACGTCCTGGTCGACGTCCCGGAAGGCCTCCACCGCCCAGGCGGGGCGCTGGCCGACCTCGTCCTCCAGCTCGGTGCGGAAGTCCTCGGTGATGGCCTCCAGGCCGCAGCCCGTGTGGTGGATGAGGACGATGCTGCGGGTGCCGAGCTTGCGCTGGCTGATGGTGAGCGAGCGGATCACGTCGTCGGTGACGACACCGCCCGCGTTGCGGATGGTGTGGCAGTCGCCGAGCTCCAGGCCGAGTGCGGCGTGCAGGTCGAGGCGGGCGTCCATGCAGGCCACGACCGCCACGTGCAGCACCGGGCGGGCGTCCATCCCGGGGTCGGTGAATGCCTCGGCGTATCGTCCGTTCGCCTCGACCAGGCGGTCGGTGACGGTGCCGCCGCGTATGGCGCCTTCGGACTCGGTGGGAACAGATGCAGAAGTCGTCATACCCATGACGGTACTGGTCACCGGCGATCCGGTCGTGGTGCGAGAGCGGGAGAAGAGCGTCATCACAGTCCTCTTGTGAGGTAACCCACATGGGTGGCGGAGGTGAAGCCGTACGGGTGAATTTCCCGGATTTGCGGCTTCGCACTCACGCCAGGGCGCGACGCGCAGGCCAGTTGATTGACCGCGAGACACCGTGGACTAAAGTGACGCGAAGCGGGAGGCGAGGCTCTCCCTGCTGGACTGAATTCCCCGGAGACCCCCGCTCGCACGGACGGTCTCCCCACGTGCGCGGCGCGTACGTACGGCTCGGCCTCCTCCCGCTCCCGGTCGGCTGACGCTCCTGGCGCCGGCAGACCTCCCCTTCACGAGCGGGCGGGGACCCGGCGGTGCGTACGGCCCGCGCCGGATCTGAGAGGGCCCAGGATCAAATGGGGCGCGAAGCGCATTCGAATGAGGGCGGTGGTGGGCGACGGGAGGGACAGAGTCGACATGTCCCGGTGATGCTCCAGCGGTGCCTGGACCTGTTGGCCCCCGCCCTGCAGCGGCCGGGAGCGGTGGTCGTCGACTGCACCCTCGGCCTCGGCGGCCACAGCGAGGCCCTGCTCACGCAGTTCCCCGAGGCCCGGCTGGTCGCCCTGGACCGCGACAAGGAGGCGCTGCGCCTGTCCGGCGAGCGGCTCGCGCCCTTCGGTGAGCGCGCCACCCTGGTGCACGCGGTCTACGACGAGCTCCCGGACGTACTGCAGCGGCTCGGCATCGCGCGCGTGCAGGGCGTCCTGTTCGACCTCGGCGTCTCCTCCATGCAGCTCGACGAGGCCGACCGCGGCTTCGCCTACGCCCAGGACGCCCCCCTCGACATGCGCATGGACCAGACGACCGGCATGAGCGCCGCCGAGGTCCTCAACACCTACCCGGCGGGCGAACTCGTCCGGATCCTGCGGGCCTACGGCGAGGAGAAGCAGGCCAAGCGGATCGTGGCCGCCATCGTGCGCGAGCGTGAGAAGGAGCCGTTCAGCAACAGCGCGCGGCTCGTCGAGCTCATCCGGGACGCGCTGCCGCAGGCTGCCAAGCGCACCGGCGGCAACCCCGCCAAGCGCACCTTCCAGGCCCTGCGCATCGAGGTCAACGGCGAGCTCTCCGTCCTGGAGCGGGCGATCCCGGCCGCCGTGCAGGCGCTCGACGTGGGCGGACGGATCGCCGTCCTGTCGTACCACTCGCTGGAGGACCGCCTGGTCAAGCAGGTGTTCGCGGCCGGCGCCGCCACCACCGCGCCCCCCGGGCTGCCGGTCGTGCCCGAGCAGTACCAGCCCCGGCTCAAGCTGCTCACCCGTGGTGCCGAACTTCCCACCGAGGAAGAGGTCGCCGAGAACCGGCGGGCGGCACCGGCGCGACTGCGCGGAGCCCAGCGCATCAGGGAGTCCATCGAATGAGGGACGTGAACGAGTTGGCGAGCGAGCGGGCCTGGCAACCGGACTCACTGGAGGCCGAGTGAGCAGGAAACCCGAACTGAGGGGGCGGGCCGCTCGTCTCGCACGCCTCTTCCCCGGACCGGGAAGCCGTGCACAGGCGGCCCGCACCCCCTTCGTCCTGCTCGTCGTGCTCCTCCTGGGCGGCGGCCTGATCGCGCTCCTGGTGCTGAACTCCGCGCTCAGCGAAGGCTCGTTCAAGCTCGACGACCTCCAGAGGGACACCAAGAGCCTCACCGACGAGGAACAGGGGCTCCAGCGGGACATCGACTCCTACTCCGCCCCGGAGGCCCTCCAGCAGCGGGCCCGCGAACTCGGCATGATCCCCGGCGGGGATCCCGCGTTCCTGAATCCCGACGGCACCGTCAAGGGCGTCCCCTCGGTCGCCGGCCAGCAGGCCGTCAGCCGGGCCGCCGAGCAGTCCGCGGTCCAGATGCCGCTCGTCCTGCTCCCGCCGGAGCCCGCCGCGGCCCCGCCGGCCCCCGGCACGCCCTCCGCCCCGGCAACCGATCCCGCCCAGACGACCACGACCCCCGGCAGGTGACGGAAGTGCCAGACACGTCTGGAGAAAGGCAACCCCCGCGCCGCCGCGTGCCCGGCCCCGCGCGCCCCGACCGCCCCGCCGCCGGCGCCCGGCGCCCGGGCTCCGGAGCCCGCCCCGCCCGCCGCCCGGCACCGGGCCGTCCCGCGGCCTCGGCCGCCCTGCGGCTGGGCAGCCCCCGCCCCCGGCTGCGCATGGTCAGCCTGGCGCTCACCCTGGTGCTGATCGCCTTCGTCGTACGGCTGCTGCAGGTGCAGGCCGTGGACGCGAGCGCCTACGCCGCCAAGGCCGACCAGAACCGCTATGTGGGCCATGTCCTGACCGCGGAGCGCGGCGGCATCCTCGACCGCAACGGCGTGGCCCTCGCGACCAGCGTGGACGCCTACGACCTCACGGCCGACCCCACGATGTTCACCCGCGACCAGCTGAGGGTCGGCAACGGCCCCGAGCAGGCCGCCGCGCTCCTCGCGCCGATCCTCGGCATGGACCAGGACACGCTCGTCCACAAGCTCCGCCCCAAGAACAAGAAGCTGCGCTACGTCCTGCTGGCCCGCCGCCAGACCCCGCAGGTCTGGAAGCAGATCAAGGACCTGAAGACCGCGCTCACCGCCAAGGGGGAGAAGGACAAGACCACGGTCAACGTCCTCGCCGGCGTCTTCGCCGACCCCAGCAGCAAGCGGATCTATCCCAACGGGGACCTCGCCGCCGGGATACTGGGCTGGGTCAACGACCAGGGCAAGGGCGGCGGAGGCGTCGAGCAGGAGCTCAACAAGGAACTGGCCGGCAAGGACGGCAAGATCCGCTACGCCCAGTCCGGCGGCCGCCTGGTGCCCACCGCGGGCTCCACCGAGACGCCCGCCGTGCCCGGCAGCGACGTCGAGCTCACCCTCGACCGCGACATCCAGTGGGCCGCGCAGAACGCGATCAGCCAGCAGGTGAGGAAGTCCGGGGCGGACCGCGGGTACGTGATAGTGCAGGACACCCGCACCGGCGAGATCCTGGCGATGGCCAACGCGCCCGGCTTCGACCCCGGCGACCTCTCCAAGGCGAACCCGAACGCCCTGCACAACTGGGCCGTCGAGGACGCCTACGAGCCCGGCTCCACCGCCAAGATCATGTCGATGGCCGCCGTGCTCCAGGAGAACGTCGCCACCCCGCTGACGCATGTCGTCGTGCCGAACCGGCTGCACCGCGGCGACCGGCTCTTCAAGGACGACATCGACCACGACACCTGGAACCTCACGCTCAACGGCGTGCTCGCCAAGTCCAGCAACATCGGCACCATCCTGGCCACCGGCCAGCTGGGCAGGACACAGACGCAGGCCAACAAGGTCCTCTACTCGTATCTGCGCAAGTTCGGCATCGGCAGCTACACCGGACTCGGCCTGCCCGGCGAGACCAAGGGCATCCTCGCGCCGCCCGAGAAGTGGTCGACGTCGCAGCAGTACACGATTCCTTTCGGCCAGGGCTTCTCCATCAACGCGCTGCAGGCGGCGTCCGTCTACTCGACCATCGCCAACGGCGGCGTCCGCATCCAGCCCACGCTGGTGCGCGGCACGAAGGGACCCGACGGGCGCTTCACCCCGACCCCGCAGCCCCAGAAGACAAGGGTCGTCAGTGCGAAGACGGCGAGGACCCTCGCCCAGATGCTGGAGTCGGTCGTCGACGACCGGGAGGGCACCGGCAACAAGGCGCGCATCCCCGGCTACCGGGTCGCGGGCAAGACGGGTACGGCCAACCGCGTGGATCCGGCCACCGGCCAGTACCGTGGCTACACCTCCTCGTTCGCCGGATTCGCACCCGCGGACAACCCCCGCATCACCGTGTACTGCGCCATCCAGAACGCCACGAGCGGGAGTTACTTCGGCGGCCAGATCTGCGGACCCATCTACAAGGAGGTGATGGAGTTCGCACTGAAAACCCTCCAGGTCCCGCCCACGGGTGCGCAGGCCGCGAACCTGCCCGTCACCTTCTGATCAGCGCAACCAGCCAGGAACACTCCGTGACCATGATCACTCCCGACTCGGGCAACCCGGGCGCCCCCAGCCCCTCGCCCGCCCGTCACCCACCACCACCCTTGCCGGACCGCGCTGCGCGCGGGCCCCTCTTTCGCTCCCAAGCGGGTGCGCCCGGTACGCTCACCGCCGTGCCACACGCTGATCAGTCCCAAACCACCCAGAAGGGCGCATCCGTGACATACCCGGGGCCGCCCAGGCCGGTGCAGGTCTCCGCCACACCCCTCGCGGAGCTCGCCGATCAGCTGGGTGCCACCGCGCCGGAGAGCCCCGCCGAGGTCACGGGCATCACCCATGACTCGCGCGCCGTCCGCCCCGGCGACCTGTACGCCGCCCTCCCCGGTGCCCGTCTGCACGGCGCCGACTTCGTCACCCAGGCCGCCGGCCTCGGCGCGGTCGCCGTGCTGACCGACCCGACCGGCGCCGAGCGCGCCGCCGCGACCGGCCTGCCGGTCCTGGTCGTCGACGACCCGCGCGGACGGATGGGCGAGCTGGCGGCCACGATCTACGGCCACCCGGGCCGCGATCTGCTCCAGATCGGCATCACCGGCACCTCCGGCAAGACCACCACCGCCTACCTCGTCGAGGGCGGCCTGAAGACCAAGAGCAACACCGGTCTGATCGGCACGGTCGAGATGCGCATCGGCGACGAGCGCATCAAGTCCGAGCGCACCACCCCCGAAGCCACCGACCTGCAGGCCCTGTTCGCCGTCATGCGCGAGCGCGGCGTCGAGGCGGTCGCCATGGAGGTCTCCAGCCACGCCCTGGTCCTCGGCCGGGTCGACGGCTGCGTCTTCGACATCGGCGTCTTCACCAACCTCAGCCCGGAACACATGGAGTTCCACTCCGACATGGAGGACTACTTCCGGGCCAAGGCACAGCTGTTCACCCCGAAACGCAGCAGACTGGGCGTCGTCAACTTCGACGACGAGTACGGCCGCAGGCTGGTCGACGAGGCCGGCGTCCCGGTCGTGACCTTCTCGGCGGAGGGCCACCCCGACGCCGACTGGCGCGCCGAGGACGTCCAAGTCGGTCCGCTGGACTCGACGTTCACCGTGATCGGCCCCGAGGGCGAGCGGATCGAGGCGAAGGCGCCGCTGCCGGGCGGCTTCAACGTAGCCAACACCCTCGCCGCGATCGTCGCCCTCGCCGCCGCGGGACTCGACCCGCAGACCGCCGCCGACGGCATCGCCGCCGTCCCGGGCGTGCCGGGCCGCCTGGAGCGCGTGGACGCCGGACAGCCGTATCTCGCGGTCGTCGACTACGCCCACAAGACCGACGCCGTCGAATCGGTCCTGCGCGCCCTGCGCAAGGTCACCGAGGGCAGGCTGCACGTCGTGCTCGGCTGCGGCGGTGACCGGGACAGGACCAAGCGCGCGCCGATGGGCGCCGCCGTCGCCCGCCTCGCCGACACCGCCGTACTGACCTCCGACAACCCCCGCTCCGAGGACCCCCTCGCGATCCTTGCAACCATGCTCGAGGGCGCGGCGTCCGTACCAGCACACGAACGCGGCGAGGTCCAGGTCTTCGAGGACCGGGCCGCCGCGATCGCCGCAGCCGTCGCCCGAGCACGGCCCGGGGACACCGTGCTGGTCGCGGGCAAGGGCCATGAGCAGGGCCAGGACATCGCCGGGGTGGTCCGTCCCTTCGACGACCGCCAGGTGCTTCGAGAAGCCATCCAGAAGACCCAGGGATGAACTTGTGATCGCCCTCTCTCTCGCCGAGATCGCAGAAGTCGTCGGCGGGCAGACGCACGACATACCGGATCCGTCCGTCCAGGTCACGGCTCCGGTCGTCCGGGACTCCCGCGAGGTACAGCCAGGCAGCCTCTTCGTCGCCTTCGTCGGCGAACGGGTCGACGGCCACGACTTCGCAGCTCAGGTCGTCGAAGCGGGCGCGGTCGCCGTACTGGGGTCGCGCCCCGTCGGCGTGCCCGCGATCGTCGTCGAGGACGTCCAGAGCGCCCTCGGAGCCCTCGCCCGTCATGTCGTACGGCGCCTCGGCGCGACCCTCGTCGCCCTCACCGGCTCCGCGGGCAAGACCAGCACCAAGGACCTGATCGCCCAGGTCCTGCAGCGCAAGGCTCCGACGGTGTTCACGCCCGGCTCGCTCAACAACGAGATCGGGCTGCCCCTCACCGCCCTGTCCGCCACCGAGGAGACCAGGTTCCTCGTCCTGGAGATGGGCGCCCGCGGCATCGGCCACATCCGCTACCTCACCGATCTGACGCCCCCGAGGATCGGCCTCGTCCTCAACGTCGGCACCGCCCACATCGGCGAGTTCGGCGGCCGCGAGCAGATCGCGCAGGCCAAGGGCGAACTGGTGGAGTCCCTTCCGGAGGACGGCGCCGCGATCCTCAACGCGGACGACCCCCTCGTACGGGCCATGGCATCCCGTACCAAGGCGAAGGTGCTTCTCTTCGGAGAGGCCGACGAAGCGGACGTACGCGCCGAGAACGTGCGACTCACGGACAGCGGACAGCCTGCCTTCACGCTCCACACACCCTCCGGTGCAAGCGATGTGACCATGCGCCTGTACGGTGAGCACCACGTGTCGAACGCGCTCGCCGCGGCCGCCGTCGCCCATGAGCTGGGCATGTCCGCAGCTGAGATCGCCACCGCGCTCTCCGAGGCGGGCTCCCTCTCCCGCTGGCGCATGGAGGTCACCGAGCGACCGGACGGCGTGACCATCGTCAACGACGCCTACAACGCGAACCCCGAGTCCATGCGAGCCGCCCTGCGCGCGCTCGCGGCCATGGGCAACGGGCGGCGGACCTGGGCGGTGCTCGGCAAGATGGCCGAGCTCGGGGACGAGGCGCTCGCCGAGCACGACGCGGTCGGACGGCTCGCCGTCCGGCTCAATGTCGGCAAGCTCGTCGCGGTCGGGGGCAGGGAAGCGTCCTGGCTGCAACTGGGCGCATATAACGAGGGTTCGTGGGGTGAGGAGTCGGTGCACGTGTCCGACGCACAGGCGGCGGTCGACCTGTTGCGCAGCGAGTTGCGCCCGGGAGACGTCGTACTCGTGAAGGCGTCCCGTTCGGTCGGCCTCGAGAGTGTCGCCCAGGCGCTCCTCGAGACCGGTGCCGAGGGTGAGGTTGCCGCCCGATGATGAAGCAGATCCTGTTCTCGGGAGTCATCGGCCTCTTTCTGACACTGGTCGGCACCCCGCTGCTGATCAAGCTGCTGGCCCGCAAGGGCTACGGCCAGTACATCCGGGACGACGGCCCGCGCGAGCACGCCAGCAAGCGCGGTACGCCGACCATGGGCGGCATCGCCTTCATCCTCGCGACGGTGGCCGCGTACTTCCTCTCCAAGATCATCACCGGCTACGCCCCGAGCTATTCGGGTCTGCTGGTCCTCGGCCTGATGTGCGGCATGGGCCTGGTCGGCTTCCTCGACGACTACATCAAGATCGTCAAGCGGCGCTCGCTGGGCCTCAGGGCCAAGGCGAAGATGGCCGGACAGCTGATCGTCGGCATCAGCTTCGCGGTGCTCGCCCTGCAGTTCCAGGACGCCCGCGGCAACGCCCCGGCCTCCACGAAGCTGTCGTTCATCACGGACTTCGGCTGGTCGATCGGCCCGGTGCTGTTCGTCGTCTGGGCCCTGTTCATGATCCTCGCGATGTCGAACGGCGTGAACCTGACGGACGGTCTGGACGGTCTGGCGACCGGCGCCTCCGTCCTCGTCTTCGGTGCCTACACCTTCATCGGCGTCTGGCAGTTCCAGGAGTCCTGCGCCAACGACCAGACCCTCACCAACCCCGTCGCCTGCTACGAAGTGCGCGACCCGCTCGACCTCGCGGTCATCGCCTCCGCGCTGATGGGCGCCTGCCTGGGCTTCCTGTGGTGGAACACCTCGCCGGCCAAGATCTTCATGGGTGACACCGGTTCACTCGCCCTCGGCGGTGTCCTCACGGGCCTGGCCATCCTCTCCCGCACGGAGCTGCTGGTGGCCATCATGGGCGGCCTGTTCGTCCTCATCACCATGTCGGTGGTCATCCAGGTCGGCTCCTTCCGCCTCACCGGCAGGCGCGTCTTCCGGATGGCGCCACTCCAGCACCACTTCGAACTCAAAGGCTGGTCCGAGGTCCTTGTGGTGGTCCGCTTCTGGATCATCCAGGGCATCTGTGTGATCGTCGGACTGGGCCTCTTCTACGCGGGATGGGCAGCGGACAAGTGACCGACTGGCAGGGCAAGCACGTCACCGTCGCCGGGCTCGGCGTCTCCGGTATCCCGGCGGCCAAGGTGCTGCACGCGCGCGGGGCGATCGTCACGGTCGTCAACGACGGCGACGACGCACGCGCGCGTGAGCAGGCCGCCGAGCTGGAGGCACTGGGGATCGCCGTGCGCCTGGGTGACGGTGCGACTCTGCCGGAGGGCACCGAGCTGATCGTCACCACACCGGGCTGGAAGCCGGACAAGCCGCTGTTCGTCGCGGCCCGCGAGGCCGGTGTCGACATCTGGGGCGACGTCGAACTCGCCTGGCGCCTGCGGGGCCCCGACGCTGCCCCCTGGCTCGCCGTCACCGGCACCAACGGCAAGACCACCACCGTGCAGATGCTGGCGTCGATCCTGAAGGCCGCCGGGCTGCGCACCGCGGCCGTCGGCAACATCGGCGTCTCGCTGCTGGACGTGGTGCTGGGCGAGGAGCAGTACGACGTCCTCGCCGTGGAATTGTCCAGCTACCAGCTCCACTGGGCGCCCTCCCTGCGTGCCCACTCCGCCGCCGTCCTGAACCTGGCGCCCGACCACCTCGACTGGCACGGCTCGATGGAGGCGTACGCCGCCGACAAGGGCCGTATCTACGAGGGCAATCGCGTCGCCTGCGTCTACAACGTGGCCGACAAGGCCACCGAGGACCTGGTGCGCGAGGCCGACGTCGAGGAGGGCTGCCGGGCCATCGGCTTCACCCTGGGCACGCCCGGGCCCTCCCAACTCGGCGTCGTGGACGGCATCCTGGTCGACCGCGCCTTCGTCGAGAACCGGCACAAGAACGCCCAGGAGCTCGCCGAGGTCTCCGACGTCAACCCGCCGGCCCCGCACAACATCGCCAACGCCCTTGCGGCGGCGGCCCTCGCGCGCGCCTTCGGGGTGCCCGCCGCGGCCGTACGCGACGGCCTCAGGAACTTCACCCCGGACGCGCACCGCATCGCGCATGTGGCGGATGTTGCCGGGGTCGCGTACATCGACGACTCCAAGGCCACCAACACGCATGCGGCCGAGGCCTCGTTGGCGGCGTACGAGTCCATCGTGTGGATCGCGGGCGGGCTCGCCAAGGGCGCGACCTTCGACGAACTGGTCGCCAAGTCGGCAAAGCGACTTCGCGGAGTCGTCCTGATCGGCAAGGACCGCGCCCTCATCCGTGAAGCCCTCGCGCGACACGCGCCCGAAGTACCCGTCGTCGACCTCGACCGGACCGACACTGGGGCGATGCTCGCGGCTGTCCAGGAGGCCCAGCGGCTCGCGGCCGCAGGCGACACGGTGCTGCTGGCCCCGGCCTGTGCCTCGATGGACATGTTCGCCAACTACAACAAGCGCGGTGACGCGTTCGCAGAAGCGGTCCGCGAACTCGACGCCTGACCCGGCCGCCTGCAGCCGGGCGACCTTGGGAGGGACGCGTGGGATCGTCCAGGGCTAGGGCCTGTCCGGCGGATCGGGCAGGCCGTGACGTGCGGCGCGTCTTGGCCGCCGCGAGCGCGGACCGGTGCGCCGCAGACGGGCATGCCCGGGCCCGCGACGCCGGGCTGACGGGCTCCAGGGACAGCGGAGGCCCCGATGCCCGGTAGCCGGACCGGGCGGCCGCCCGTGCAGGGGGCCGTCAGGCGGCCCGCCGCAGCCGGGCCGGTTCGCGAGAACCCGCTGCGCCGCTTCTACCTCAACGCCAAGCGCGCCTGGGACCGGCCGCTGACCGCCTACTACCTGATCATGGGCGGGAGCCTGCTGATCACCGTGCTCGGTCTGGTGATGGTCTACTCGGCCTCCCAGATCACGGCGCTGCAGATGTCCCTGCCGGGCTCGTACTTCTTCCGCAAGCAGCTCCTCGCCGCCGTCATCGGCGGTGTCCTGCTGCTGATCGCCTCGCTCATGCCGGTGAAGCTGCACCGCGCGCTCGCCTACCCGATGCTCGCGGGCGCGGTCTTCCTGATGGCGCTGGTGCAGGTGCCGGGGATAGGGATGTCGGTCAACGGCAACCAGAACTGGATCTCGCTCGGCGGCTCCTTCCAGATCCAGCCCAGCGAGTTCGGCAAACTGGCGCTGGTGCTGTGGGGCGCCGACCTGCTGGCCCGCAAGCAGGACAAGAAGCTCCTCAACCAGTGGAAGCACATGCTGGTGCCGCTCGTTCCGGTCGCCTTCATGCTGCTCGGGCTGATCATGCTCGGCGGCGACATGGGTACGGCGATCATCCTGACGGCGATCCTTTTCGGCCTGCTGTGGCTGGCCGGGGCGCCCACCCGGCTGTTCGTCGGTGTGCTGTCGATCGCGGCCGCGATCGGTGTGATCCTCATCAAGACCAGCCCCAACCGCATGGCCCGGCTCGCCTGCATCGGCGCCACCGAGCCGAAGGCCGGGGTCGCCGACTGCTGGCAGGCCGTGCACGGCATCTACGCCCTCGCATCAGGCGGAATCTTCGGATCCGGGCTCGGCGCGAGTGTGGAAAAATGGGGGCAACTCCCGGAAGCACACACGGACTTCATCTTCGCCGTCACCGGTGAGGAACTGGGCTTGGCAGGGACGCTGTCGGTGCTCGCCCTCTTCGCGGCTCTAGGCTATGCGGGTATCCGCGTGGCCGGACGTACGGAGGACCCCTTCGTCAGGTATGCCGCGGGAGGCGTGACCACCTGGATCACGGCCCAGGCCGTGATCAACATCGGTGCGGTGCTTGGCCTGCTGCCGATCGCCGGAGTCCCCCTCCCGCTGTTCTCCTACGGAGGATCCGCCCTGCTGCCGACCATGTTCGCCATCGGGCTGATGATCGCGTTCGCGCGTGACGAGCCCGCTGCGCGGGCGGCGCTTTCCATGCGGCAACCCCGCTTTGGTAGAAAGCGGGCGGGAGGCGCCGTGCGGGATCGGGGGCCTCGGAGATGGAACACGATGCGACGGCGTGCCTCGGCGGCGCGCTCGTCCGGAGAGCGGTGAATTTCGGTGCATGTCGTACTCGCCGGTGGGGGGACCGCCGGCCACATCGAGCCCGCGCTCGCCCTCGCGGACGCCCTGCGCAGGCAGGACCCGACCGTGGGGATCACGGCCCTGGGCACGGAGCGGGGCCTTGAGACCACGCTCGTTCCGCAGCGGGGTTACGAGCTCGCGCTGATCCCGGCGGTACCGCTGCCGCGCAAGCCGACCCCCGAGCTGATCACCGTCCCGGGCCGGCTGCGCGGCACGATCAAGGCGACCGAGCAGATCCTGGAGCGCACCAAGGCGGACGCCGTCGTCGGCTTCGGCGGCTATGTCGCGCTGCCCGGCTACCTCGCCGCCAAGCGCCTCGGCGTGCCGATCGTCATCCACGAGGCCAACGCCCGACCCGGCCTCGCCAACAAGATCGGCTCGCGCTACGCCGCCAGGGTCGCCGTCTCCACCCCGGACAGCAAGCTGCGCGACGCCCGCTACATCGGCATCCCGCTGCGCCGGACCATCGCCACCCTCGACCGGGCCGCCGCCCGCCCCGAGGCCCGCGCGGCCTTCGGCCTCGACCCCAACCTGCCCACGCTGCTGGTCTCCGGCGGCTCGCAGGGCGCCCGCCGCCTCAACGAGGTCGTCCAGCAGGTCGCGCCCTGGCTGCAGCAGGCCGGCATCCAGATCCTGCACGCGGTCGGCCCGAAGAACGAACTGCCGCAGGTGCAGCAGATGCCGGGAATGCCCCCCTATATCCCGGTAAGTTACCTGGACCGGATGGACCTCGCGTACGCCGCGGCCGACATGATGCTCTGCCGCGCGGGCGCGATGACCGTCGCCGAACTCTCCGCCGTCGGACTCCCGGCCGCCTACGTCCCGCTGCCCATCGGCAACGGCGAACAGCGGCTGAACGCCCAGCCGGTGGTGAAGGCCGGCGGCGGTCTGCTGGTCGACGACGCGGAACTGACGCCCGACTGGGTTCGGGCGAACGTGCTGCCCGTGCTCGCCGACCCGCACCGGCTGTACGAGATGTCCCGCGCCGCCGCCGAGTTCGGCCGCCGGGACGCCGACGACCTGCTCGTCGGCATGGTGTACGAGGCGATCGCCGCCAAGCGTGCACACCACTAGGCACGTGTGACGAAAGGCAGGAAGCGTGGCCGGACCGACCACCGCCGAGCGCGGTGAACGCCAGCAGGAGTCGTCCGGCCCGCCTCCGGCGCGGCGGTTGAGGCTGCGCCGCCTTCGTATGATCATCATCCTTGCCGTGCTGCTCGTCCTTCTCGGGGCGGGCACGGTCTGGCTGTTGTACGGCTCGCAATGGGTGCGCGTGGAGCGCGTGTCGATCTCCGGAACCCAGGTGTTGACGCCCGCGCAGGTGCGCGAGGCCGCCCGGGTTCCGGTCGGGTCGCCGATGATTTCCGTCGACACCGATGCGATTGAGGCGCGACTGCGCCGGAAACTGCCCCGAATTGACACGGTTGACGTGGTCCGTTCCTGGCCTCACGGAATCGGGCTGAAAGTGAGTGAGCGTACTCCGGTTCTCATTGTGCAAAAGGGTGGAAAGTTCGTCGAAGTGGACCGCAAGGGTGTCCGTTTCGCCACGGTTTCCGAAGCCCCGAAAGGCATTCCCGCACTGGAATTGAGCACCTCCTCCTCCCAGTCCTCCGCCGCGAGCCTGCGACGCTTCGGCGAGGACCGCTTGGTGGCGGAGGCGGCGCTCGTCGCCCGCGCCATTCCGGCCGCCGTCGCGCGCGCCACCGAGACCGTCAAGGTCCGTTCGTACGACGACATCTCACTGGAGTTGAGCGACGGCCGGGACGTCCTGTGGGGGAGCAGCGAGAAGGGGGCCGCGAAGGCCCGTACGCTCACCGCGCTCATGAAAGCGGCGCCGGATGCGCGGCACTTCGACGTCTCGGTTCCCACCGCCCCTGCGTCATCGGGGAGTTGACGCGCATCCGCGCAGGCCAGCACCCTGGTTGGGCAGCGCTATGGCTGATCACATAGGGTGAAAAGAAAAACGGGAGGTTCGGCGTGTTCGTTGAACGTGCGCCACTTGTCGACTTAGTGTCCTGTTCGGAAGACTCCAGCGAACAGTCACACTGGTAACCCTAAACTTCAACGTTAGGGTTCGGGTCGGCGTAACGGACCGTCCCATTCGGCATCAGTCGCCGGATCGCATCCTCTGCGAAGCGGCGACACGTAACTCGAGGCGAGAGGCCTTCGACGTGGCAGCACCGCAGAACTACCTCGCAGTCATCAAAGTCATCGGTGTCGGCGGCGGTGGTGTCAATGCCATCAACCGGATGATCGAGGTCGGTCTCAAGGGCGTCGAGTTCATCGCCATCAACACCGACGCACAGGCGCTGTTGATGAGCGACGCCGACGTCAAGCTCGACGTCGGCCGCGAACTCACCCGCGGACTCGGCGCCGGAGCCAACCCGGCCGTCGGCCGCAAGGCCGCCGAGGATCACCGCGAGGAGATCGAGGAGGTCCTCAAGGGGGCCGACATGGTCTTCGTGACGGCCGGTGAAGGCGGCGGCACCGGCACCGGCGGCGCGCCCGTCGTGGCCAACATCGCCCGTTCCCTGGGCGCCCTCACCATCGGTGTGGTCACGCGCCCGTTCACCTTCGAGGGACGGCGCCGCGCCAACCAGGCCGAGGACGGCATCGCCGAACTCCGCGAAGAGGTCGACACCCTCATCGTCATCCCGAACGACCGGCTGCTGTCCATCTCGGACCGCCAGGTCTCGGTGCTCGACGCCTTCAAGTCGGCCGACCAGGTCCTGCTCTCCGGTGTGCAGGGCATCACCGACCTGATCACCACCCCCGGCCTGATCAACCTCGACTTCGCCGACGTCAAGTCCGTGATGTCCGAGGCCGGTTCCGCCCTCATGGGCATCGGCTCGGCCCGCGGCGACGACCGCGCGGTGGCCGCCGCCGAGATGGCGATCTCCTCGCCGCTCCTGGAGGCCTCCATCGACGGCGCCCGCGGGGTGCTGCTCTCCATCTCCGGCGGCTCCGACCTCGGCCTGTTCGAGATCAACGAGGCGGCCCAGCTGGTCAGCGAGGCCGCCCACCCCGAGGCCAACATCATCTTCGGCGCGGTCATCGACGACGCCCTCGGCGACGAGGTGCGGGTCACCGTGATCGCGGCCGGTTTCGACGGGGGCCAGCCTCCCGCCCGCCGGGAGACCGTCATGGGCTCGACCTCGTCCTCGGCCCGCCGTGACGAGCCCACCCCGGTACGGCAGCCCGAGAGCCGCCCGTCCTTCGGCTCGCTCGGCAGCGTCACGCCGAAGGAGGACCCCGAGCCCGCACCGGAGCCGGCCGGCGACATCACGGCCGCCCCGCCGGTCCCGCCGTCCCGGTCCTACGCGGACAGCGCGGCCGAGGAACTGGACGTGCCGGACTTCCTGAAGTGATAGGAAAGCGCTCCGCAGCGAGCACCGTGAACGGCGCGCACTTCGCCTTCACCGACCGGTGGGGCGGGGTGAGCGCCGTTCCGTACGAGGAGCTCAACCTCGGCGGAGCCGTCGGCGACGACCCCGGTGCCGTACGGACCAACCGCGAACTGGCCGCCAAGTCCCTTGGACTGGAACCGGCTCGGGTGGTCTGGATGAACCAGGTGCACGGCGCGGAGGTGGCGGTGGTCGACGGCCCCTGGGGTGACCGTCCGGTGCCCGAGGTCGACGCCGTCGTCACGGCGCGGCGTGGTCTCGCCCTCGCCGTCCTCACCGCCGACTGCACGCCCGTTCTGCTCGCCGACCCGGTCGCCGGAGTCGTCGCCGCGGCCCACGCGGGGCGGCCCGGGATGGTCGCCGGGGTCGTCCCGGCCGCCGTACGGGCCATGACGGAACTCGGCGCCGAGCCGGGCCGGATCGTCGCCCGCACCGGACCCGCCGTCTGCGGCCGCTGCTACGAGGTGCCGGACACGATGCGCGCCGAGGTGGCCGCCGTCGAACCGGCGGCGTACTCCGAGACGAGTTGGGGCACGCCGGCGGTGGATGTGACCGCCGGAGTGCACGCGCAGCTCGAGCGGCTCGGGGTGCACGACCGGGAGCAGTCGCCGGTGTGCACGATCGAGTCGGCCGACCACTTCTCGTACCGCCGCGATCGAACCACGGGCCGACTCGCGGGATATGTCTGGCTGGACTGAGGGGCATGAGGGACCGTAAGGACGAACTCGCCGAAAACCTGGCGAAGGTGGAGCGTCGCATCGCCGCCGCCTGTGCGGCCGCCGGGCGTAAGCGCGAGGAGGTGACCCTGATCGTGGTCACCAAGACGTATCCGGCGAGCGATGTGCGGATTCTGTCGGAACTCGGGGTGCGGCACGTGGCCGAGAACCGCGACCAGGACGCGGCACCCAAGGCCGCGGCCTGCTCGGATCTGCCCTTGACTTGGCATTTTGTGGGTCAATTGCAGACCAACAAAGTGCGTTCGGTAGTCGGTTATGCCGGATTGGTGCAGTCCGTCGACCGGGCCCGGCTCGTCACCGCGCTCTCCAAGGAGGCGGTGCGGCAGGAGCGCGAACTCGGCTGTCTGGTCCAGGTCGCGCTCGATGCCGGCGAGAGCGGGCGCGGGGAGCGCGGGGGCGTCGGGCCCGGCGGAATCGAAGAGTTGGGCGAGCTGATCGCCGGGGCGCCGGGTCTGCGGCTGGACGGTCTCATGACCGTCGCGCCGCTCACCGGGCCCTACGCGGGGCGTGAACTCGCTGCGTTCGAGCGGTTGATGGATTTGTCGACGGACCTGCGCCGAGCTCATCCGGCTGCGAACATGGTCTCGGCAGGAATGAGTGCGGACCTCGAACAGGCCGTGGCCGCCGGAGCGACACATGTACGCGTCGGTACTGCGGTACTCGGAGTCCGCCCCAGGCTCGGGTAACGTCGCCAAGAAGTCGGACCACAGCAGAAAATATGGTCAGTGCCACCGAAGGCGGGCGCAACGACCTCGTGGATCGCGGGCACTTGGCAGTCGTCAGCCGATCCACCACAGAGCGGAGGACTCAGAGCATGGCCGGCGCGATGCGCAAGATGGCGGTCTACCTCGGCCTCGTGGAGGACGATGGGTACGACGGCCGGGGATTCGACCCCGATGACGACTTCGAGCCCGAACTGGACCCCGAACCCGAACGGGACCATCGGAGGCACGAGCCGTCCCACCAGTCCCACGTAGCACATCAGTCCCAAAGGGATGAAGAGGTGCGAATCGTACAACCGCCCGCCGCGCGCGAGCCGGTCGCACGTTCCGCTTCGCTCCCCGCGGAATCCGGTCGTCCGGCGCGCATCGCGCCCGTGGCGTCCATCACACAAGAACGCGCAAGTCTGGAGAAGAACGCACCGGTGATCATGCCCAAGGTCGTGTCGGAACGAGAGCCTTACCGGATCACCACGCTTCACCCGCGGACCTACAACGAGGCCCGTACCATCGGGGAACACTTCCGTGAGGGCACCCCGGTGATCATGAATCTGACTGAGATGGATGACACAGACGCGAAGCGACTTGTCGACTTTGCGGCCGGTTTGGTGTTTGGTCTTCACGGCAGCATCGAGCGGGTGACCCAGAAGGTGTTCCTGTTGTCTCCTGCTAACGTCGATGTCACGGCGGAGGACAAGGCCCGCATCGCAGAGGGCGGGTTCTTCAACCAGAGCTGAGACGCACGACCGGAAACAGCAGTACAAAGTAGTACCCAGCAGCACGGAAACAGGGGAGAGGGAAGCACCAGCAATGAGCGTGGTCCTGGATGTCATCTACATCGCGCTGATGTGCTTCCTCATCGTGCTCATCTTCCGGTTGGTCATGGACTACGTCTTCCAGTTCGCCCGCTCATGGCAACCCGGCAAGGCGATGGTGGTCGTTCTGGAGGCCACCTACACTGTCACCGATCCACCGCTCAAGCTTCTGCGGCGGTTCATCCCGCCGCTGCGTCTCGGGGGCGTGGCGCTCGACCTGTCCTTCTTCGTACTGATGATCATCGTCTACATCCTGATCTCGATCGTGAGCCGGCTGTGATGAGCGATGTGACCTACCGTCTTGCCGATGCCGACGACTACGTTGAGGTGAAGAGATGCCGTTGACCCCCGAGGACGTGCGGAACAAGCAGTTCACGACCGTCCGCCTCCGAGAAGGCTATGACGAGGACGAGGTCGATGCCTTCCTCGATGAGGTCGAAGCCGAACTGACCCGCCTGCTCCGCGAGAACGAGGACCTGCGGGCCAAACTGGCCGCGGCCACGCGTGCTGCTGCTCAGAACCAGCAGAACATGCGCAAGCCCCCGGAGGGTCCCGGCGGTCCCGGTCCGCAGGATCAGCAGCAGGGCATGCCTCCGCAGGGGATGCGCGGTCCGGGTGCTCCCGTACCCGCCGGCATATCGGGCCCGCCGCAGCAGCAGATGGGTGGCCCCATGGGTGGTCCGCCCCAGCTGCCGAGCGGTGCCCCGCAGCTGCCCGCCGGTCCCGGCGGTCAGGGCGGTCCCCAGGGTCCCGGCCCGATGGGTCAGGGTCCGATGGGCCAGGGCCCCATGGGTCAGGGTCCGATGGGCGGCCAGCCTCCCATGCAGCAGCAGATGGGTGGTCCGATGGGCGGCCCCATGGGCGGTCCGATGGGCGGCCCCGGTCAGGGCCCTGGTGGCGACAGCGCCGCCCGTGTCCTCTCGCTGGCCCAGCAGACCGCCGACCAGGCGATCGCCGAGGCCCGCTCCGAAGCCAACAAGATCGTCGGCGAGGCCCGCAGCCGCGCCGAGGGCCTCGAGCGTGACGCCCGTGCCAAGGCCGACGCGCTGGAGCGGGACGCGCAGGAGAAGCACCGCGTCGCGATGGGCTCCCTGGAGTCCGCCCGCGCCACGCTGGAGCGCAAGGTCGAGGACCTGCGCGGCTTCGAGCGCGAGTACCGTACGCGCCTGAAGTCGTACCTCGAGTCCCAGCTGCGTCAGCTGGAGACCCAGGCCGACGACTCGCTGGCCCCGCCGCGTACCCCGGCGACCGCGTCGCTTCCGCCGTCCCCGGCGCCTTCCATGGCACCGGCCGGCGCGAGCGCCCCGTCGTACGGCGGCAACCCGACCATGGGTGGCGCCCCGGCTCCCGCTGCTCCGTCCTACGGCGGCCAGCAGCAGATGTCCCCGGCGATGACCCAGCCGATGGCACCGGTGCGGCCGCAGGGCCCGTCGCCGATGGGTCAGGCTCCCTCGCCGATGCGCGGGTTCCTGATCGACGAGGACGACAACTGACGGCCGCCACCACGGCCATTAGTACGCCGTAGGCGTCGGCAGCGTTCAACAGGGCGGGGCCCCGGATCTCGATCCGGGGCCCCGCCCTGTTGTGTGCGTTGATCAACGTTCGAGCTCCGCTGCCGGACATGCGCCAGGGCCCGGCTTCCCCACTCGGGGAAGCCGGGCCCTGGCGCGTTCGCTTACGCCTTGCGCAGGCGGAACGTGAGGGACAGACCCTCGTCGGTGAACGGCTCGCCGTAGGTGTCGTCCGCCTCGCCCTGGGCGCTGTGCTCATTCAAGAAGGCGGTGGCCAGGACCTCGTCCGCGATCAGGGCCGCGTGCTCGGTGAGAGCCGCGATGACCGCGGGGTCGGTGGACGTCCAGCGCAGGGCGATACGGTCGGCCACGTCGAGGCCGCTGTTCTTGCGGGCCTCCTGGATCAGGCGGATCGCGTCACGGGCCAGGCCCGCCTGACGCAGCTCCTCGGTGATCTCCAGATCGAGGGCGACCGTGGCACCCGAGTCGGAGGCCACCGACCAGCCCTCGCGCGGGGTTTCCGTGATGATCACCTCGTCCGGGGCGAGCGTGATCGTCTCACCGTCGACCTGGACCGACGCCGTCCCCTCGCGCAGGGCCAGGGACAGCGCGGCCGCGTCCGCTTCCGCGACGGCCTTGGCCACGTCCTGGACGCGCTTGCCGAACCGCTTGCCCAGGGCACGGAAGTTGGCCTTCGCGGTCGTGTCGACCAGGCTGCCGCCGACCTCGCTGAGCGACGCCAGGGATGTGACGTTCAACTCCTCCGTGATCTGCGTGTGCAGCTCCCGGTCGAGGGCGTCGAAGCCGGTCGCGGCGATGAGCGCACGGGACAGCGGCTGGCGCGTCTTGACGCCCGACTCCGCGCGCGTGGCCCGGCCCAGCTCGACGAGCCGGCGCACCAGCACCATCTGCTTCGACAGCTCCGGGTCGATCGCGGTGAGGTCCGCCTCCGGCCAGGAGGCCAGGTGCACCGACTCCGGGGCGCCCGGGGCGACCGGCACGATCAGGTCCTGCCAGACCCGCTCGGTGATGAACGGGGTCAGCGGGGCCATCAGCTTGGTGACCGTCTCGACCACCTCGTGCAGGGTGCGCAGCGCAGCCTTGTCGCCCTGCCAGAAGCGGCGGCGCGAGCGGCGGACGTACCAGTTGGAGAGGTCGTCGACGAACGCCGACAGGAGCTTGCCGGCGCGCTGGGTGTCGTACGCCTCCAGGGACTCGGTCACCTGGTCGGTCAGCGCGTGGAGTTCGGACAGCAGCCAGCGGTCCAGGACCGGGCGGTCCGCCGGGGCCGGATCGGCCTCGCTGGGCGCCCAGTTGGAGGTGCGCGCGTACAGGGCCTGGAAGGCGACCGTGTTCCAGTACGTGAGGAGCGTCTTGCGGACGACCTCCTGGATGGTGCCGTGACCCACGCGGCGCGCCGCCCACGGGGAGCCTCCGGCCGCCATGAACCAGCGCACCGCGTCGGCGCCGTGCTGGTCCATCAGCGGGATCGGCTGCAGGATGTTGCCCAGGTGCTTGGACATCTTGCGGCCGTCCTCGGCGAGGATGTGGCCGAGGCAGACCACGTTCTCGTACGAGGACTTGTCGAAGACCAGCGTGCCGACGGCCATCAGCGTGTAGAACCAGCCGCGGGTCTGGTCGATCGCCTCGGAGATGAACTGCGCCGGGTAGCGGCTCTCGAACAACTCCTTGTTCTTGTACGGGTATCCCCACTGCGCGAACGGCATCGAACCCGAGTCGTACCAGGCGTCGATGACCTCCGGCACGCGCGTGGCCGACTTGGCGCACTTCGGGCAGGCGAAGGTGACGTCGTCGATGTACGGGCGGTGCGGGTCCAGTTCGGACTGGTCGGTGCCCGTCAGCTCGGTGAGCTCGGCGCGGGAGCCGACCACGGTGAGGTGGTCGTCCTCGCAGCGCCAGATCGGCAGCGGGGTGCCCCAGTAGCGGTTGCGGGACAGCGCCCAGTCGATGTTGTTGTTCAGCCAGTCGCCGTACCGGCCGTGCTTGACCGTGTCGGGGAACCAGTTGGTGTTCTCGTTCTCCTGCAGCAGGCGGTCCTTGACGGCCGTGGTGCGGATGTACCAGGACGGCTGCGCGTAGTAGAGGAGCGCGGTGTGGCAGCGCCAGCAGTGCGGGTAGCTGTGCTCGTACGGGATGTGCCGGAAGAGGAGGCCGCGCTGCTGGAGGTCCTCGGTGAGCTGTTCGTCCGCCTTCTTGAAGAAGACGCCGCCGACCAGGGGGACGTCCTCCTCGAAGGTGCCGTCGGGGCGGACGGGGTTCACCACGGGCAGGTCGTAGGCGCGGCAGACCTTGAGGTCGTCCTCACCGAAGGCGGGGGACTGGTGGACCAGGCCCGTACCGTCCTCGGTCGTGACGTACTCGGCGTTGACGACGAAATGCGCCTCGGCCGGGAACTCGACGAGCTCGAAGGGTCGTTGATACGTCCAGCGCTCCATCTCGGCGCCGGTGAAGGTCTGGCCCGTGGTCTCCCAGCCCTCGCCGAGCGCCTTGCCGACGAGCGGTTCGGCGACGACGAGCTTCTCCTCGCCGTCGGTCGCGACGACGTAGGTGACCTCGGGGTGGGCGGCGACGGCCGTGTTGGAGACCAGCGTCCAGGGGGTCGTCGTCCACACCAGGAGCGCGGCTTCGCCGGCGAGCGGACCGGAGGTGAGGGGGAAACGGACGTACACGGACGGGTCGACGACCGTCTCGTAGCCCTGCGCCAGCTCGTGGTCCGACAGGCCGGTGCCGCAGCGGGGGCACCAGGGGGCGACGCGGTGGTCCTGGACCAGGAGGCCCTTGTTGAAGATCTCCTTCAGCGACCACCAGACCGACTCGATGTACTCCGGGTCCATCGTGCGGTAGGGGTCGTTGAGGTCGGTCCAGTAACCCATGCGGGTCGTGAGGGCCTCGAAGGCGTCGGTGTGGCGGGTCACCGACTCGCGGCACTTGGCGTTGAACTCGGCGATGCCGTACGCCTCGATGTCCTTCTTGCCGGAGAAGCCGAGCTCCTTCTCGACCGCCAGCTCCACCGGGAGGCCGTGGCAGTCCCAGCCGGCCTTGCGGGCCACGTGGTAGCCGCGCATGGTGCGGAAGCGGGGGAAGACGTCCTTGAAGACGCGCGCCTCGATGTGGTGGGCGCCCGGCATGCCGTTGGCGGTGGGCGGGCCCTCGTAGAAGACCCACTCGGGGCGGCCCTCGGACTGCTCCAGGGTCTTGGCGAAGATCTTCTGCTCGCGCCAGAAGTCGAGCACGGCGTGCTCGAGCGCGGGCAGGTCGACCTGGGCGGGCACCTGGCGGTACGTCGGCGATGTCATCAGCGAGCTTCCTCCGGCGGACTTGCTGCCTTCCGTCCGGAGGGACGAGAGCCGTGTCTTTCTCTACGCCGGTTTCGGCGCGCTCCCGCGGTACCACCCTCCTTGGCTCTCCGGTGCGTGCCGCGCAACGGTGAGCCCCCTCATTGGGGTCGCGATGCCGGTTCTACCGGCCACAGCCCTTCGGCTGCGGCTTTCTTCCGGCGGCTCCGGGGTGATCTTCACGTCGCGCTCGCCCCCGGGCTTCCACCGTCCCCGGGTCGCTCTGGGCTGCGTACGCCGCTACTCGTCCCCATCCACGCTTTTCGCTCCGCCCAGTGTACGGCGCCGCGCGGACAGCGGCCGACCGGTTTTCTCGCCCGCGTGAGCGGGGGCGGCGTACGGACGGAGATGACCCGAATGGAGCGGTACGCGTGTTCGGATTCTGGGACGGGCCCTCCGGCGGATTACCCCGCGGGGAGCTGGGCACAACGCATGCAGGCTTGCGGAGCGGCGTGCGTGAGCCGGGCGAATCGGGCGGTGCCCCGTTGCCGCGGGACTGAAGTCGATTTATCGTCCCAGCACGATTCGCGTGCAAGATCACAATATGTGAAGGGGCCGCGGCCATGGTGGCGAAGAAGACCGCCGTACAGCAGTCGGCGTCCGACGGGTCCCCCCAGGCCTCCGGCGGTGCGGCCAAGGATGTGACCGGGAAGAAGACCGCGCGGGGAGGGGCCACGGCACGTGCGGTCAAGCCGCCCCCTGGGAAGAAGTCCGCCAAGGCGGCGACCGCCCCCGGAACGTCTCGTTCGAAGAGACCGGTCGAGGAGGAAGCACCCGAGAGACCCGCGGGCACCGCAAGGCCGGCCGCCGGAAAGAAGACGGCGAGCGGCAAGGGGGCGGCCACCGCAAAGGGTGCTGCCGGGAGGCGCGCGGCGGAGAAGGGCCCGTCAAAGAAGGCGGCGACGGAGAAGCCCGCGGCGAAGAGCTCCGTTGCGAAAAAGGCCGCAGCGAAGAAGGCGGCGGCCAAGAACGCCGGTGTTTCTGAGGGTGCTGCCGAGGAGGGCGGTCGCGCGGGGGCGGGGGAGAAGAGGGCGGTTGGTGGTAGGGCGGCGGCCAAGAGGACCGCCGCTCCGACGGGTGCGGCCGAGGAGGGCCGTCCTGAGGGGGCGGGGGTCGACGGGGCGATTGCGAGGAAAGGCGGCGGTGGTAAGGCGGCGGCCCCGAAGGCCGGCATTCGTGAGGGTGCTGCCGAGGAGGGCGGTCGCGCGGGGGCCGTATCGGGGAAGGCGGGCGGGGGCAGGGCCGTGGCCGGGGGAAGTGCTGCTCGGGATGGTGCTGAACGGGGTACTGGGCAGTCGGCGGCGAAGAAGGCGGGCGCGGCGGTGAAGGAGTCGGCTGTGAAGAGAGCGGCAGGCAAGAAAGACGCAGCCGGCAGAGCCGCCGGCCCGGACGCGACCGCCGAAACCGGCACGGGCGGGCGGGAAGGCGGCGGCAAGGGCGGCAAGTCCGCGGCGGCGAAGAGCACGGTCGAGGGTGGCGGCGCCCGATGGGCGGGTAAGGAGACCGCTGTCGCGAAGCGTGACGGCAGGAAGAGCACGGCCAAGAAGGCGGGCGCGGCCAAGGCCGCGGAGCAGACGGGAGCCACGACGGTGGTTGCGAAGAAGACTCCTGGCACGGCCGCGGCGGCCAAGACCGCCGTACCCAAGGCACGGGTCGCCGCGGCGGAGCCGGGCGAGCTTGCAGTGCGCCCCGGTGAGGACCCCTGGACCCCGGAGGAGGTCGAGGAGGCCCGTGCCGAGCTGCTGTCCGAGATGGAGCGGCTGCGCGAGGAGATCAGCTCGTCCGAGAGCGCCGTCGCCGGTCTGATGCGGGACTCGGGGGACGGCGCGGGCGACGACCAGGCGGACACCGGCACCAAGAACATCACACGCGAGCACGAGCTGGCCCTCGCGGCCAACGCGCGCGAGATGCTCACACAGACCGAGCGCGCCCTGGTACGGCTGGACGCCGGTACCTACGGCCTGTGCGAGAACTGCGGCAACCCCATCGGCAAGGCCCGTATGCAGGCCTTCCCGCGGGCCACCCTGTGCGTGGAGTGCAAGCAGAAGCAGGAACGCCGGTACTGAGGCCGTACGCGCGCGTGTCGTACCCTCGTCCTCAGTCAGGTACCTAGGTTGAAGGACTCACGTGGCAGAGGCGGAGCGCATCATCGGTACGCCGGACACCCCAGAGGCGGCGGGGACCGAGCCGGAGCAGGGCGAGACCGCACGCCCCAGGGGCAAGCGCCGTATCGCCGTGCTGTTCGCGGTCGCCGCCTTCGCGTACGCCCTCGACCTGGTCAGCAAGATGATCGTGGTCGCCAAGCTGGAGAACCACGCGCCGATCCAGATCATCGGGGACTGGCTGCAGTTCGAGGCGATCCGCAACGCGGGCGCGGCCTTCGGCTTCGGCGCGGCCTTCACCGTGATCTTCACGGTGATCGCGGCGGCCGTGATCGTGGTGATCGCCCGGCTCGCCCGCAAGCTCTACAGCCTGCCCTGGGCGGTCGCGCTCGGCCTGCTGCTCGGCGGTGCGCTCGGCAACCTCACCGACCGGATCTTCCGCTCGCCGGGCGTCTTCGAGGGCCGCGTCGTCGATTTTATTTCGCCCAAGGGCTTCGCCGTCTTCAACCTGGCGGACTCGGCGATCGTGTGCGGCGGCATCCTGATCGTGCTGCTGTCGTTCAGGGGGCTCGACCCGGACGGGACCGTCCACAAGGACTGAGTCCGGGCTTTCCACAGGCTCGTTCGGGGCTGTCGGCGGTGTCCGGCATACTCGACGGGTGAGCACGATTCCCGAGATCCGTACCCTGCCCGTGCCCGACGGCCTGGAGGGCGAGCGCGTCGACGCCGCCATCTCCCGCATGTTTGGCTTCTCCCGGACCAAGGCGGCCGAGCTCGCCGCCGCGGGGAAGGTCACGGTCGACGGGTCGGTGGTCGGCAAGTCCGAGCGGGTGAGCGGGGGAGCCTGGCTCGAGGTCGAGATGCCGCAGGCGCCCGCTCCGGTGCAGATCGTCGCGGAGCCGGTCGAGGGCATGGAGATCGTCCACGACGACGATGACGTGGTCGTGATCGTCAAGCCGGTCGGTGTCGCCGCCCACCCGAGCCCCGGCTGGAGCGGGCCGACCGTCATCGGCGGCCTCGCCGCGGCCGGCTACCGCATCTCCACCTCCGGCGCCGCCGAGCGCCAGGGCATCGTGCACCGCCTCGACGTCGGCACCTCGGGCCTGATGGTGGTCGCCAAGTCGGAGCGCGCGTACACCTCGCTCAAGCGCCAGTTCAAGGAGCGCACGGTCGACAAGCGCTACCACACGCTCGTCCAGGGCCACCCCGACCCGACCAGCGGCACCATCGACGCTCCCATCGGCCGCCACCCCAACCACGACTACAAGTGGGCGGTCACGGCGGACGGAAAGCCCTCGGTCACGCACTACGACCTCATCGAGGCCTTCCGCGCGGCCTCGCTGCTCGACGTCAAGCTCGAGACCGGGCGCACCCACCAGATCCGCGTCCACATGGCCGCCCACCGCCACCCCTGCGTCGGCGACCTGACGTACGGAGCCGACCCGACGCTCGCCAAGCGGCTGCACCTGACCCGCCAGTGGCTGCACGCCGTGCGGCTCGGCTTCGAGCACCCCTCGGACGGCCAGTGGGTGGAGTTCGCCAGCGACTACCCGGCCGATCTGCAGAAGGCCCTCGACCAGGTCCGCGAGGAGACGTACGGATGAGCACGCACGCGTACGAGGTGCGTGTCGCCGAGGACCCCGCCGACCGGGAGGCGTGCTTCGCGGTGCGCAAGGAGGTTTTCGTCCGGGAGCAGGGTGTCCCGGAGGACCTCGAGTACGACGCGTACGACGCCGTGGCCGTGCAGGTGCTGGCCGTGCGGGAGGACGGGGTGCCGCTCGGCACCGGACGCCTGCTGTACGGGGAGGCGGCCGCCGCCAAGGTCGGCGACGACCTGACGGTGGGGTCGCTCGGGCGGCTCGCCGTCGCCAAGGAGGCCCGTGGGCTCGGCGTCGGCATCGCCCTCGTGCGGGCCATCGAGGACGCGGCACGCGCGCGCGGGCTCGCGGCGGTGGATCTGCACGCGCAGACGCATGCGCTGGGGTTCTACGAGCGGCTGGGATACGAGGCGTACGGGCCGGAGTACCCGGAGGCGGGCATCCCGCACCGGGCGATGCGGCGCGCTCTGTAGCAAGGCCCGAAAAGGCTCGCGGCGACGGCGGCATGGCAGGCTTGAAAGCCGCTGCCCGTATGTCGACCTTCCCGGAGCGCTGACCGTGGATCAGTTGGCCCTGCTGTTCGTGCTGTTGCTCGGGGCCCTGGTGAGCGTCCCGGTCGGGGACCGGTTCGGACTGCCGGCGCCGGTGCTGATGACCCTCTTCGGGATCGTGCTCGCCGTGGCCGACTTCGTGCCGAACGTCGACGTCCCGCCGGAGCTGATCCTGCCCCTGCTGCTCCCGCCGCTGCTGTACGCGGCGGCGCGGCGCACGTCCTGGCGGCAGTTCGCGGCGAACCGGCGGCCGATCTTCCTGCTGGCGGTGGCGCTGGTGTTCGTCACCACCGTGTGCGTGGCCGTCGTCGCGCACACGATCGTGCCGGGGCTGCCCGTCGCCGCCGCCGTGGCACTCGGCGCGCTTGTCGCACCGCCCGACCCGGTCGCCGCGACCGCGGTCGCCGGACAGCTCGGGCTGCCCCGCCGGCTCGTGTCCATCCTGGAGGGCGAGGGCCTGTTCAACGACGTCACGGCGATCGTGCTGTACCACGTGGCGATCGCCGCCGCCGTCAGCGGCAGCTTCACACCGGGACGTGCGGCGCTCGACCTGGTGCTGTCCGCCGTGGTGGCCGTGGCGGTGGGGCTCGCGCTCGGCTGGGGCGCCAACCGGCTCATGGATCTGCTGGGCGACGCGACCCTGCAGATCGGGATGACGCTGCTCGTGCCGTACGCCTCGTACGTCCTCGCGGAGGAGCTGCACGGCTCCGGTGTGCTCGCCGTGCTCACGACCGCCCTGTTCCTCGCGGAGTACGCCACCGACGCCGACGACGTGCTGGCACGGCTGACCGGGCATGCCTTCTGGGACATCGTCGACACGCTCGTCACGGGTGTCGCCTTCGGGCTGATCGGCCTCGAACTGCACAACGCGATCCGGACGGCGTCCGGGCGCTGGGGCGAGATGCTCGGCTGGGCGGGCGTGATCGTGGCCGTCGTGGTCGTCGTACGACTGGTGTACCTGTTGCCGGCGACCTGGCTCACCAAGCGGCTGCACGCCGGACGGGACCACGACGAGGACATCCCGATGAGCGTGCGGGAGACCGTCGTCATGTGGTGGTCGGGGATGCGGGGAGTGGCCTCGGTGGCCCTGGCGCTGGCGATTCCGCTGAGGACCGACGACGGTTCGGCCTTTCCCGACCGGGACGAGATCGTGTTCATCGCCTTCGGGGTGATCATGGGGACGCTGGTGCTGCAGGGGCTGACCCTGCCGTGGCTGGTGAAGCGGCTGGGGGTGGAGGCCGACACGGAGCGGGAGAAGGAGTTCGAGAAGTCCCTCGCCGTCCGGGCGGCCAAGGCGGCCAAGCGGCGGCTGAGGGAGATCGAGAAGGTCGAGGAGCTGCCGGAGGAGCTGTCCGAGCAGATGCTGCGGCGGGCCTTCGAGATCGGGGTGCGGATCAGCCCGGAGATGGGCGACGAGGAGCGGCGGGAGGCGCATGAACACCGCGTGCGCCGGCTGAAGCGGGTGCGGCGGATCCAGGGCGAGATGCTCAGCGCGGCACGGCACGAGGTGCTGGCCGCGCGCAGCGAGCCCGGGGCGGATCCGGAGATCGTGGACCGGGTGCTGCGCCATCTCGACGTACGGAGTCTGCGCTGAGGACGGTTTCGTGATCTGCACATGGCGGGCGCGTAAATGCAGCGCCCCGCCCGGATGCGGTGCGTAGGGTCGGATCATGTCTCGCAATGTCGTAATCAGTGGTGGCGGTACGGGGATCGGACGTGCCGCGGCGCAGGTCTTCGCGGCGGACGGGGACCGGGTCCTGCTGCTCGGGCGGCGGGCGGAGGTACTGGAGAAGGCCGCGGTGCCGGGCGCTTCGACCCACGCGGCGGATCTGAGCGATCCGGCCGCCGTGCGCGGCGTCGCCGACTTCGTGGAGCGGGAGTTCGGGACCGTGGACGTACTGATCCACGGTGCCGGGGGCACCGGGCAGCTGGAGCCCGCCGCCGAGAGCGAGGACCCGCTCGACCGGGTCGCGCACAACTGGACCGTCAACTTCCGGATCAACACCCTCACGGCGGCCCTGCTCACGGAGGCCCTGAAGGACCGGCTGGCCACGCCGGGCGGGCGGGTGCTGTTCGTCAGCTCCATCGCCGCCTACCGGGGGTCCGGCAGCGGGGCGTACGGCGGCGCCAAGGCCGCGTTGCACCCGTACGCCCATGACCTCGCCCGGGAGCTGGGGCCGCGCGGGATCACCGCCAACGTGGTCGCGCCCGGGTACATCGAGGACACCGAGTTCTTCGGGCCGCAGATCGACCCCGCGCGGCGCGCACGGCTCGTCGACGACACCCTGGACAAGCGCGCCGGCACCCCTGGCGACGTGGCCGCGACCCTGCACTGGCTCGCCTCGCCGGGCGCCGGGCACGTCACCTCGCAGGTGATCCAGGTCAACGGGGGCGCGGAGCGCGGCCACTGAGGCCGTCAGGGCCTGTCCGGCGGATCAGCTCGGCGTCGACTCCCTCCTCTGCCTTGCAGCTGCACGCTCCCCCACGCTCGAACCACCTCGCGCGGGGGCACCCCCATGACCCCGCTCGGGCCCGCTGCAAGGCGCAGCTTCTTGCAGCCGACCTGATCCGCCGGACAGGCCCTAGCCGCGGCCGGTCCTCGGCGCGGGTGTGCGGCGGGCCGCGCCGTCCGGGGAGCTGTCGAAGGAGCGCCGGCTCGCCGGCAGGGCCGCGTCCGAGGTGTTGACGCGGGGCAGCGCATACGGGTGCTGCTCGCAGAGCCAGCGGACCATGTGCTCGCGGACGGTGACCCGCACCGTCCATATGTCGTCGGCGTCCTTGGCCGTCACCAGGGCCCGCACCTGCATGGTGTTCGGGGTGGTGTCCGTGACGGCCAGGCCGTAGTCGCGGCCGTCCCAGGCCGGGCACTCGCGCAGGATGTCGCGGAGCTTCTCGCGCATCAGCTCCACCGGCGCCGAGTGGTCGAGGTGCCAGTAGACGATGCCCGTCATCTGACTGCTGCCGCGGGACCAGTTCTCGAAGGGCTTCGAGGTGAAGTACGAGACCGGCATGGTGATCCGGCGCTCGTCCCAGGTCCGCACGGTCAGGAACGTCAGCGTGATCTCCTCGACCGTGCCCCACTCGCCGTCCACCACGACCGTGTCGCCGAGCCGCACCATGTCGCCGAAGGCGATCTGCAGGCCCGCGAACAGGTTGCTGAGCGTCGACTGGGCGGCGACACCGGCGACGATGCCGAGGATGCCGGCCGAGGCCAGCAGCGAGGCGCCCGCGGCACGCATCGCCGGGAACGTCAGGAGCATCGCGGCCGTGGCCACCACGCCGATGACCGCCGCGACCACCCGCATGATCAGCGACACCTGGGTGCGCACGCGCCGTACCCGGGCCGGATCGTGGTGGAGGCGGGCGTAACGGGAGTAGGACGTCTCCACGACGGCCGCCGCGATACGGATCATCAGCCAGGCCGTCGACCCGATCAGCACCAGGGTCAGCGTCCGGCCGATGCCGACCTCGTGCTCCTGCAGCAGCTGCGCCTCGTCGTAGGAGCCTCTGAGCATGGCCGAGCACAGCACCAGCTGGTAGGGGATGCGGCCGCGGCGCAGCAGTCCCCACAGCGGGGTCTCGCCGTGCCGCTCGTCGGCCTTGCGCAGCAGCAGATCGGTGGCCCAGCCGATGAACAACGTGAGCACGACCGAGCCGCCGATCACGATCAGCGGGCGGAGTACGTTCTCCATGCCTGCGAACCTAACCGGCTCCGGGGGGTCATGAACATGTGAGTTCGGGCTCGTACGGGGTACGGCCGCGAGGCGGCGCTGTCAGTCCCGGCTGGCACGATGGCCTCATGAACATCATGCTCTTTCACTCGACCTACGGTCTGCGGCCCGCGGTGCGCGAGGCCGCGGACCGGCTGCGCGGCGCCGGGCACGAGGTGTGGACCCCGGACCTCTTCGACGGGCGTACGTTCGAGACGGTCGAAGAGGGCATGGCCTTCAACGACGAGATCGGCAAGGACGAGCTGCTGAAGAGAGCCGTCCTGGCCGCCGCGCCCTACTCGGAGCGGGGCCTTGTGTACGCCGGGTTCTCGCTCGGCGCCTCCATCGCCCAGACCCTCGCGCTCGGCGACGAGAAGGCGCGCGGGCTGCTGCTCCTGCACGGCACGTCGGACATCGCGCCCAACGCGGCCGTGGACGACCTGCCGGTCCAGCTGCATGTCGCCGAGCCGGACCCGTTCGAGACGGACGACTGGCTGAGCGCCTGGTATCTGCAGATGGGCAGGGCGGGCGCTGACGTCGAGGTCTACAGATACGCGGGGGCGGGCCACCTCTACACCGACCCCGGGCTGCCGGACTACGACGAGGAGGCCGCCGAGGCCACCTGGCGGGTGGCGCTCGGCTTCCTCGAGACCCTGTAGAAGCCCTCCGGCCCGCTATACGGGGTCGTACGTCCGCTCGACCTTCTGGGTGCCGGTGCGCGTGCGGTACGAACGCACCCAGGCGGAGGTCGCGTCGGCCTTCGTGCGGTCGGACAGGACGTAGTAGTCCATCTGCGCGCGCTCGGCGGTGAGGTCCAGGACGCCGTAGCCGTGGCGGTCGGTGTCGACCCAGTGGACGTGCCGGTTGGCCGCCTTGATGATCGGCGAGGCGATCGCGGAGACCGTGCCCTCGGGGACCTTCACGATGTCGTCGAGGTTGTCGGAGGTCACCGAGGTGACGACGAACTCCGTGGCGGCCGAGGCGGACAGCGGGTACGTACCGGCGTCCACCGGCACGTCGTTGGCCCACGCCATGTGGATGTCGCCGGTCAGGAAGACGGTGTTGCCGATCGCGTTCGAGGTGAGATGGGCCAGCAGCTCGCGGCGGTCGTCGGTGTAGCCGTCCCACTGGTCGGTGTTCACGGCGAGGCCGTCCTGCGGCAGGCTCAGCAGCTTGGCCAGCGGCTTGAGCAGGTCGGCGGTGAGCGAGCCGATGACGAACGGCGCGATCATCACCGAGTTGCCGACCAGCCGCCAGGTGGTGTCGGAGGCCTTCAACCCCGCCTTCAGCCAGTCGAGTTGGGCCCGCCCGGTGATCGTGCGGTCCGGGTCGTCCACCGAGCCGGAGCCCGTGGACGCCTGCTGGGAGCGGAAGGAGCGCAGGTCGAGGAGGGAGAGGTCGGCGAGCTTGCCGAAGCGCAACCGGCGGTAGGTGGTGCCCGCGATCGCCGGGCGGACCGGCATCCACTCGAAGTAGGCCTGCTTGGCGGCCGCCTTGCGGTCGGTCCAGGTGCCCTCGGCGCCCTCGGTGTGGTTGACCGCGCCGCCGGACCACGCGTTGTCGGCGAACTCGTGGTCGTCCCAGATCGCCACGACCGGCGCCTTGTGGTGCAGGGCCTGCAGATCCGGGTCGGTCTTGTACTTGCCGTGCCGGGTGCGGTAGTCGGCGAGGGTGATGATCTCGTTCGTCGGCGCGTGCGGGCGGACGACGGTGCCGCGGGCCGCGTACTCGCCGGACTTGTACTCGTAGATGTAGTCGCCGAGATGCAGCCAGGCGTCCAGGTCGTTTCGGGCCGCGAGATGGCGGTACGCGGCGAAGTAGCCGGCCTCCCAGTTGGCGCAGGTGACCACGCCGAAGCGCAGGCCCGGCACGGCGGCGTCGGCGGCGGGCGCCGTACGGGTGCGGGCGAGCGGGGAGTCGGTGGGGCCGGCGGAGAACCGGAACCAGTAGTCGGTGGCCGGCTCCAGGCCCCGGATGTCCGCCTTGACGGTGTGGTCGGAGGCGGCAGTCGCGGTGGTCGAGCCCTTGGCGACGATGTTCGTCAGCGCCTTGTCCTTGGCGACGACCCAGCTGACCTCGGTGTCCGGGCCGAGCCCCGAGCCGGGTATGGCCTCGGCGGTGGGCGTCACCCGGGTCCACAGCAGGATGCCGTCGGGCAGCGGGTCGCCGGAGGCGACGCCGTGCAGGAAGGCGGGGGCGTCCGCGGCCGCGCGGGCCGGGAGCGCGGCGGCGAGCGGTCCGGCCAGGACAGCGGTCGCCGCCGCGGCCTTGACGACCGTACGGCGGCGCGGAGAGAGCGAGTTGAGGGCCTGGGACGCCCCGGATGATCTGTATCGACTGGTCACGACCGAACAGGTTACTGATCGGTATGCGTGAGAGCGGGCGAACCCGGAATGTTCGCCCGCTCTTCATGCGGAGGCTGGATTCCCCGTGGGCGTCAGCCCTTTCGGCGTCAGCCCTTGAGGGCCGCCCCCACCACCCTGTTGAAGTCGGCCACCGTCAGGAGCGGCGTGCTCTTGCCGTCGGCGAAGAGCTGCTTGCCGTCCATGACGAAGCCCGGGGTGCCGGTCACGCCGTCCTTGTTGTCGTCGAAGGTCTTCGACATGGCCATCGCCCAGGCGTCGTAGGTGCCCTTCTTGACCGCGTCCTGGAACTTCGTGTTGTCCTTCAGCGCGGGAACGGTCTGGGCGATCTTGATGAGGTAGGAGTCGTCCTTGAACTTGTCCTGCGTCTCGTCCGGGTGCCACTGCGCCGAGTACATCGCGGTCTTGTAGTCGAGGAAGGCCTGGTCGCTGACGTTCAGCGCGGCGCCCAGAGCGCTCAGCGCGTTCTTGGAGCCCTGGCCGTTGTCCTTCCGGTCGATGAAGGTGGCGCCGACGTACTGGAACTTGAACTTGCCCTCGTCGAGGTCCTTCTTGAAGGTCGGGCCGACGACCTGCTCGAACTGGGCGCACACGGGGCAGCGCGGGTCCTCATAGACCTTGAGGGTCTTCTTGGCGGTGCTCTTGCCGATGACGACCGTGGTGCCGTTGGCCCCCGTGGTGTTGGCGGGGGCCGTGACCTTGGCGTCCTTCAGGCCCTCCCAGTAGCTGGGCTTGTTGGCCTGGACGACGGCGTAGCCTATGCCGCCGGCCGCCGCCAGTACGGCCACCACCGAACCGGCCACAATGGCCTGCCGCTTGGCCTTGGCCCTCTTGGCCTGGCGCTCGCGCTCCTGCCGCAGCCGCTCTCGGGCCGCCGTCTTCGAGGCCTGGCTGTTCCGCTTGCTCATGTCGGTGTTCTCCATGTGGGACCGCATACGTCGTACGCGGGATACGTGTGGGGGACTGGTCGTGCTCAGGTGCTGTGCGCAGTGACGGTGTATGCCGTGCGGCGCACCTGGTGTCGCTCAGGCGAAGACGACCGAGCACGGCGGGCCACGCCGTCCCAGGGAGTGCACGAGGATCCGCTCGCGGGCGCCGGCCGCGGGGCCGCCGGTGTGCCGTACGAGGGGCGCCGGCGCGGCAGGCCGGACGGTCACCGCGGCGGCCGCCAGCAGCAGCGGACGGAAGGTGGTCGCGGTCACCGCGCGGACCAGTTGGGCCAGCGCCCGCTCGCCGCGGCGCAGCCAGGCGGCGGCCAGCAGGCCGACGCCTACATGAGCGGCCAGCAGCAGCCAGGCGGTGGCCGGGTCGGCGTGGGCGAGCAGGGCGGCGAGCCGGTCGGTGCCGGTGCCGGTCACGCGTGCCAGCGGGGCGGTCGCCCCGGAGCCGATGCCGGTGCCGTTGCCGCACAGCACGTCGAAGCCGACCGAGCGCAGGGGACCGGCGACCGGACCGCCCGCGCGGCCGTAGCAGACGTGCTGGCCGGTGGTGAAGACCGTGTCGGCGGCCAGCTCCAGCGGGATCAGCAGGGCGGCGATCCGCGCGAAACCGCGCTCCCGTCCGGCCAGGGCGTAGGCGACCGTGAACACGGCGGCGGCGACCGCGGCCACCGTGTTGAGCGGCAGCGGGACCCGCGACAGCAGCACGTGCGACGCGGTGCTGAGCGTCACGACGAGTGCCGTGAACAGCGCCGCGCGAAGCGCTCTGATGCGGGTCCCGGATATGTCCATAGCGTGGAGAGTCTGTCATGTGGTCCTGTAAGGGACCCCTAAAAGTGCCCTGTGAGACGGCGGACCGACAGCAGACCGTCAGAGACCCGGGATCCGGCCGTTGCGGAACAGGTCCACGAAGATCTGGTGGTCGGCACGCGCGCGTGCGCCGTAGCCGTGCGCGAAGTCGGTCAGCACGCCCGCGAAGCCGTCCTCGTCGGCGGCGATCGCCGCGTCGATGGCGCGCTCGGTGGAGAACGGCACCAGCGACTCACCGGAGGTGTCGTCCGCCGCCGCGTGCATGGCGGCCGTGGCCCGGCCCAGGTCGGCGACGACGGCCGCGATCTCCTCCGGGTCGTCGATGTCGCCCCAGTCCAGGTCGACGGCGTACGGCGACACCTCGGCGACCAGCTGGCCCGCGCCGTCCAGTTCGGTCCAGCCCAGCCACGGGTCCGCGTGTGCCTGCAGGGCGCGCTGGGAGATCACCGTGCGGTGGCCCTCGTGCTGGAAGTAGTCGCGGATCGCCGGGTCGGTGATGTGCCGGGAGACGGCCGGGGTCTGGGCCTGCTTGATGTAGATCACCACATCGTTCTCCAGGGCGTCGCTGTGGCCCTCGAGAAGGATGTTGTACGACGGCAGACCGGCCGATCCGATGCCGATGCCGCGGCGCCCGACCACGTCCTTCACCCGGTACGAGTCCGGGCGGGCCAGGGAGGCGTCCGGCAGCGTCTCCAGATAGCCGTCGAAGGCGGCGAGCACCTTGTAGCGGGTGGCAGCGTCCAGCTCGATGGAGCCGCCGCCGGGCGCGAAACGGCGCTCGAAGTCACGGATCTCCGTCATCGAGTCCAGCAGCCCGAAGCGGGTGAGGGAGCGCGCGTCACGCAGGGCGTCCAGGAGCGGCCCCTGCGCGGTGTCGAGCGTGAAGGGAGGCACCTCGTCGCTCTTCGCGCCCGTCGCCAGGGCGTGGATGCGCTCGCGGTACGAGCCTGCGTACACCTCGACCAGCTCGGTGATCTGGTCGTCGGCGAGCGCCTTCGCGTAGCCGATGAGGGCGATGGAGGCGGAGAAGCGCTTCAGGTCCCAGGTGAAGGGGCCGACGTACGCCTCGTCGAAGTCGTTGACGTTGAAGATCAGGCGGCCGTTCGCGTCCATGTACGTGCCGAAGTTCTCCGCGTGCAGGTCGCCGTGGATCCACACGCGCGAGGTGCGCTCGTCCAGGTACGGGCCGCCGCGCTTCTCAGCGTCCAGGTCGTGGTAGAAGAGGCACGCCGTACCCCGGTAGAACGCGAAGGCCGAGGCGGCCATCTTGCGGAACTTCACGCGGAACGCGGCCGGGTCGGCGGCCAGGAGCCGGCCGAAGGCGGTGTCGAAGACGGCGAGGATCTCCTCGCCGCGCTGCTCGTCGATGAGCTGGGGAACCGACATCGCGGGGTGCCTCCTGGTGCCTGGATGTGTACGACGGCGTTTCTGTTTTTCCAACGGTCGAGGGTGCGCGGAAGTGCCCGCGATCCTCGCAGTGAAGGTACGCGGGGCAGCCCCCGGATTGTCAGTCCCGAGGCATAGACTTCGACGCTGACCCCAGGACTGTCCGCCAGCCCGTCGTCCAGCGTTTCCCTTGGAGGCCCGACCGTGTCAAAGCCGCCGTTCACGCACCTGCACGTCCACACCCAGTACTCGCTGCTGGACGGTGCCGCGCGGCTGAAGGACATGTTCAACGCGTGCAACGAGATGGGCATGACCCATATCGCCATGTCCGACCACGGCAACCTGCACGGGGCGTACGACTTCTTCCATTCCGCGAAGAAGGCCGGGGTCACCCCGATCATCGGCATCGAGGCGTATGTCGCCCCCGAGTCGCGGCGCAACAAGCGCAAGATCCAGTGGGGCCAGCCGCACCAGAAGCGCGACGACGTCTCCGGTTCCGGTGGTTACACCCACAAGACGATCTGGGCGGCGAACTCGACGGGTCTGCACAACCTCTTCCGCCTCTCCTCGGACGCCTACGCCGAGGGCTGGCTGCAGAAGTGGCCCCGTATGGACAAGGAGACCATCTCCCAGTGGTCCGAGGGCCTGATCGCCTCCACCGGCTGCCCCTCCGGCGAGCTCCAGACCCGGCTGCGGCTCGGCCAGTACGACGAGGCGCTGAAGTCGGCCGCCGAGTACCAGGACATCTTCGGCAAGGACCGCTACTTCCTGGAGCTGATGGACCACGGCATCGAGATCGAGCGCCGGGTCCGCGACGGCCTGCTCGACATCGGCAAGAAGCTCGGCATCCCGCCGCTGGTCACCAATGACTCGCACTACACGTACGCGCACGAGGCGACCGCCCACGACGCCCTGCTGTGCATCCAGACCGGCAAGAACCTCTCCGACCCCGACCGCTTCAAGTTCGACGGCACCGGCTACTACCTGAAGTCCACGGACGAGATGTACGCCATCGACTCCTCGGACGCCTGGCAGGAGGGCTGCCGCAACACCCTCCTGGTGGCCGAACAGATCGACACCACCGGCATGTTCGAGGCGAAGAACCTCATGCCGAAGTTCGACATCCCCGAGGGCTACACCGAGGTCACCTGGTTCAAGGAGGAGGTCCGCCGCGGCATGGAGCGCCGCTTCCCCGACGGCATCCCCGAGGACCGCCAGAAGCAGGTCGAGTACGAGATGGACGTCATCATCCAGATGGGGTTCCCGGGCTACTTCCTCGTCGTCGCCGACTTCATCATGTGGGCCAAGAACAACGGCATCGCGGTCGGCCCGGGCCGAGGCTCCGCGGCCGGCTCGATCGTCGCGTACGCCATGGGCATCACCGACCTCGACCCGATCCCGCACGGCCTGATCTTCGAGCGGTTCCTCAACCCCGAGCGCGTCTCCATGCCCGATGTCGACATCGACTTCGACGAGCGCCGGCGCGTCGAAGTGATCAGGTACGTGACCGAGAAGTACGGCGCCGACAAGGTCGCCATGATCGGCACCTACGGCAAGATCAAGGCCAAGAACGCGATCAAGGACTCCGCGCGCGTGCTGGGCTACCCGTACGCCATGGGCGACCGCATCACCAAGGCGATGCCCGCCGACGTCCTCGGCAAGGGCATCGACCTCAACGGCATCACCGACCCCTCGCACCCCCGCTACTCGGAGGCGGGAGAGGTCCGCGGGATGTACGAGAACGAGCCGGACGTGAAGAAGGTCATCGACACCGCCAAGGGCGTCGAGGGCCTCGTCCGGCAGATGGGCGTGCACGCCGCCGGCGTGATCATGTCCAGCGAGACCATCACCGAGCACGTGCCCGTGTGGGTGCGCCACACCGACGGCGTGACCATCACGCAGTGGGACTACCCGAGCTGCGAGTCGCTCGGCCTGCTGAAGATGGACTTCCTCGGCCTGCGCAACCTGACGATCATGGACGACGCCGTCAAGATGGTGAAGTCCAACAAGGGCATCGACCTGGAGCTGCTGAGCCTCCCGCTGGACGACCCCAAGACCTTCGAACTGCTCCAGCGCGGCGAGACCCTCGGCGTCTTCCAGTTCGACGGCGGCCCCATGCGCTCGCTGCTGCGTCTGATGAAGCCCGACAACTTCGAAGACATCTCCGCCGTCTCCGCGCTCTATCGTCCCGGCCCGATGGGCATGGACTCGCACACCAACTACGCGCTGCGCAAGAACAAGCTCCAGGAGATCACCCCGATCCACCCCGAGCTGGAGGAGCCGCTCAAGGAGGTCCTGGACGTCACCTACGGCCTGATCGTCTACCAGGAGCAGGTGCAGAAGGCCGCCCAGATCATCGCCGGCTACTCGCTCGGCGAGGCCGACATCCTGCGCCGCGTGATGGGCAAGAAGAAGCCGGACGAACTGGCGAAGAACTTCACCATCTTCCAGGCCGGCGCCCAGAAGAACGGCTACAGCGACGAGGCCATCCAGGCCCTGTGGGACGTGCTGGTCCCCTTCGCCGGCTACGCCTTCAACAAGGCGCACTCGGCCGCGTACGGCCTGGTCTCGTACTGGACGGCGTACCTCAAGGCCAACCACCCGGCCGAGTACATGGCCGCGCTGCTGACCTCCGTCAAGGACGACAAGGACAAGTCGGCGGTCTACCTCAACGAGTGCCGCCGCATGGGCATCAAGGTGCTCCCGCCGAACGTCAACGAGTCGGTGCACAACTTCGCCGCCCAGGGCGACGACGTGATCCTCTTCGGCCTCGAGGCCGTCCGCAACGTCGGCACCAACGTGGTCGAGTCGATCATCAAGAGCCGCAATGCCAAGGGCAAGTACGCCTCCTTCCCCGACTACCTCGACAAGGTCGAGGCGGTCGCGTGCAACAAGCGCACCACGGAGTCGCTGATCAAGGCGGGTGCCTTCGACACCCTGGGGCACACCCGCAAGGGCCTCACCGCGCACTTCGAGCCGATGATCGACAATGTCGTCGCGGTCAAGCGCAAGGAGGCCGAGGGCCAGTTCGACCTCTTCGGCGGCATGGGCGAGGAGGAGAGCAGCGAGCCCGGCTTCGGACTCGACGTGGAGTTCACCACCGAGGAGTGGGACAAGACCTATCTGCTCGCCCAGGAGCGGGAGATGCTCGGTCTGTACGTCTCCGACCACCCGCTCTTCGGCCTGGAGCACGTGCTGTCCGACAAGGCCGACGCGGGCATCTCCCAGCTCACCGGCGGTGAGCACGCGGACGGCGCGGTCGTCACCATCGGCGGCATCATCTCGGGCCTGCAGCGCAAGATGACCAAGCAGGGCAACGCCTGGGCGATCGCCACCGTCGAGGACCTCGCGGGCTCCATCGAGTGCATGTTCTTCCCCGCGACCTACCAGCTGGTGTCGACCCAACTCGTCGAGGACGCCGTCGTGTTCGTCAAGGGCCGCCTCGACAAGCGGGAGGACGTACCCCGTCTGGTCGCGATGGAACTCCAGGTCCCGGACCTGTCCAACGCGGGCACCAACGCGCCCGTGATCCTCACCATCCCGGCCACGAGGGTCACCCCGCCGATGGTCAGCCGCCTCGGCGAGATCCTCAGCCACCACAAGGGCGACAGCGAGGTCCGCATCAAGCTCCAGGGCCCGACCAAGACGACGGTCCTGCGCCTGGACCGGCACCGCGTCAAGCCGGACCCGGCGCTCTTCGGTGACCTGAAGGTGCTGCTCGGGCCGTCCTGCCTGGCCGGCTGAGCGGCGCTCGCGCGCGGGCGAACGGACCGAGGACGAAGGGCGCATCCGGTGATCCGGATGCGCCCCTCTGTGTGCCTGGGTCTCAACAACCCGTTGTGCAGATGTCAGTTGTGAGCCCGTCAGTTGTGACCGAAGCGTTTCTGCTTCCCCTTGCGCGCCATGTCACCGGGGGTCACCTGGCTCAGGTGCTGATCGGTGCGCGACTCCATCGAGGACTGCTGGGTCGCCTGCTGACCGCGCTCGGTCTGCGGCTGCTTTCGCTCACGGTTCTTGTTCTTGGCCATGGTTCTGCCTCCTGTGGGGGATCTAGGGGCCAGGGCCGCGACCAGATTCACATAGGCTGACAATGAGCGCATTTCGGATAATTACCGTCTGTGACAGGGCATCTCGGAGCGCGAGCACGCGGGACGCGAGCCGAAACGCCACGCCGAAGATCGAGTTCGGGCCGTTAACCCCCGCGCAGTCGGGCAGACTCGAAGGAAGCCCGAAGCAAACCTCCCGGAAAGAGGGTGGATCGCGTGGACCGCTGCATCGTCCTGGTGGACGCCGGGTATCTGCTGGGGGCCGCCGCCAGTCTCCTCGCCGGGGAGCCCTCACGCTCCCGCATCACCGTCGATCACGCCGCCCTCATCCAGGCCCTTCGCGAACGCGCCGAGTCCGACACGGAACGGCCGCTGCTGCGCATCTACTGGTTCGACGGCGCCCCCGACCGCGTCCCGCAGCCCGAGCACCGCAGGCTGCGCGTGATGCCCCGGGTCACCGTCCGGCTCGGCGCCCTGACCCGCAGCGACGGACGCTGGGCGCAGAAGGGCGTCGACGCCGCCATGCACGCCGAGCTCACCGAGCTCGCCCGCAACCGCGCCTGCTCCGACATCGTCCTCGTCACCGGCGACGGCGATCTGCTGCCGGGCATGATGGCCGCCAAGGAGCACGGCGTCGCCGTACACCTGTGGGCCGTGCAGGCCGCCGACGGGGACTACAACCAGTCCGAGGACCTGGTCGCCGAAGCGGACGAGCGGCGCGTTCTCGACCGTACGTGGATCACCAAGGCCGTACGGGCCAAGGAACTCGGCGGGATCTGCGCGCCGCCGCCCGTGCCGCGGCCCGAGATCGCCGCGATCCTCTCCGCGCCGCTGCCGGAGTCCGCGCTCGCCGCGGACGAGCGGAGCCCCGAGGACGGCGAGCACGCGCCCGCCGTGGCCCGCTCCGAGAACGGCACGCAGGAGCGGGTGCCCGCGCCCAAGGGCGTACCCACCCCGAAGGACCTGGCGGCACTGCGCGCCCCCGGGGTGCAGCCCGACCGGCATCCCGCGAACGCGACCCTGCGCTGGTCCTCCGACAAGGGCTGGGTCGACCGGCCCCCCGCGGAGGCCCCCGAGGCCGCCTCGATGCCGACACTGGCCCAGCTGACCACCGCGGAGCAGCGGTGGGCCGACCGCGAGGAGGACATCACCACGGTCGGCGGCGACCCGTACGAGGTCGGACAGGTGTTCGCGCGGCGGTGGATGGAGCGCCTGGGCGACCAGAGCCATCTGCAGAAGCTGTCCGGGATGTACCCCCGCGTCCCGCACCGCATCGACGGGGAGCTTTTGCGCTACGCCGCCCGGTTCGGTCTGCTCGCCCACAAGGACGACCAGATCGACGAGCACGACCGGTATGCGATCCGGGCCGGGTTCTGGCGGGAGATCGACGTGCGGACGGCGGCGGAGCACGCTCCCGCAGGTGAGTAGGCCCGCACCGGGGTGCTGACCGTTGTTCCCCACAGGGTTCTTTACCGGCGGTTGTGCCGCTTTGGACGAACCCGAGAGCGGACGGAGCCCGCAGACCCCGTACCCTCGTCCTTTGTGAGTACGCGCGCGGCACAGGCACTTCGGCACGGTGGGGACGTCGTGTGCGCGGTGCGCGGACTGACCAAGACCTATCCGGCGGTGCGCGGGCGGCGGGGCGCGCCGGGGACGCCCGCGGTGCGGGCCACCGACGATGTGCACCTCGACATCCGGCGCGGCGAGATCTTCGGCCTCCTCGGGCCGAACGGTGCGGGCAAGTCCACTCTCGTACGGCAGCTGACCGGGCTGATGCGGCCCGATGCCGGGCGGGTCGAGATCCTCGGGCACGACATCGTGCGGCACCCGGAGCGGGCCGCGCGGATCCTCGCCTACCTGGGACAGGAGTCCAGCGCCCTCGACGAGCTGACCGTGTCCCTCGCCGCCGAGACGACCGGGCGGCTGCGCGGCCTCGAGGCCCGTGAGGCGCGGGCCGAGCGGGATGCCGTACTGGAGGAACTGGGACTCACGCCCCTTGCCGGGCGGCCGCTGAAGAAGCTGTCCGGCGGGCAGCGGCGGCTGGCGTGTCTTGCCGCCGCGCTGATCGGGGAGCGGCCGTTGCTGGTGCTCGACGAGCCCACCACCGGGATGGATCCGGTGGCCCGGCGGGCCGTGTGGGCGGCCGTGGACCGGCGGCGGGCCGAGCACGGGACGACGGTTCTGCTGGTCACCCACAACGTCATCGAGGCCGAGACGGTTCTCGACCGGGTCGCCGTCCTCGACCAGGGGCGGGTGATCGCCTGTGACACCCCCGCCGGGCTCAAGGAGCAGGTCGCGGGGGAGGTCCGGGTCGAGCTGGTGTGGCGCGAGAGCGCGCCGCTGCACGTGCCCGAGGTCGCCGCGCTGCGTGAGCGGGCCGCCGAGTCCGGGCGCCGCTGGACGCTCAGGCTCGACCCCGAGGAGGCCCGCGCGATCGTCGCCACCGTCACCGGTGGCAGCGCGTTCGCCGCGCTCGACGACTTCACGCTGGCCACGCCCAGCCTGGAGGACGTGTATCTGGCGCTGGGGGGCGCCGCGCAGCAGGGGCTGGTGAAGGCGTGAGCGTTGTCGTCGGTGTGAGTGCGCGGGCTGCCGCGGCCGTATGGTCCCTACGAGCGATCGGCTCAGCGGGCTCAGTGGGCCCGAGTGAGAAGGGGAGCAGCGCGTCGTGAGTGTCGTACCCGCCGGGGTTCTGCCGGGCGGCGCCCTGGCCGTGGAGGAGGACGGCCGCGGTGCGGCCGAGCTCGGGCCGCGGGCGCGGATGTGGCCGGCCCTCGTCGCCGTGTACCGGGCGCAGCTGTCGCGCGCGCGGGTGGCCCGGATCCCGCTGCTGTTCGTGGCGACCTTCCAGTCGGTCGGGATCATGATCCTGATGCGGGGGGTCGTGGACGGCGGCGGCGAGGCCGAGTCGGTGGTCGCCGGGGCGTCGGTGCTCGTGGTGGCGTTCGTCGCGCTGAATCTGCTCGCGCAGTACTTCGGGCAGCTGCGGGCGAGCGGCGGGCTCGACCATTACGCGACGCTGCCGGTGCCGCCTGCGTCCGTGGTGCTGGGGGCAGCGGGGGCGTACGCCTCCTTCACCGTCCCGGGGACCGTGGTCACGGCGGTGTTCGGGTGCGTGCTGTTCGGGCTGCCGCTGGCGCATCTGTGGGTGCTCGCCGCGGTGATCCCGCTGGCGGGGGCGGCGCTGGCCGGGCTGGGCGCGGCGCTCGGGCTGCTGGCTCCGCGGCCGGAACTGGCCACTCTGCTGGGCCAGTTGGGCATGTCCGCGGCGCTGCTGCTCGGGGTGCTGCCGGCCGACCGGATGCCCGAGGTCGTACGGTTCGCGCGGGATCTGCTGCCGTCGACGTACGGCGTCGAGGCCTTCGCGCGGACCTTCGGGGCGCATCCCGACTGGGCCTTCGTGGCCGGGGACCTCGCCGTGTGCGCCGCGGTGGGTGTGGTCTCGCTGGCCGTCGCCACGTGGGCGTACCGTCGGGCGGCCGTCCGGTGACGCGCCGCACAGACGGGCCTGGCACGATGGCAGGGTGACCGCACCGTTGACTCCGCCTCCGCCGCCGCATGAACAGTCCTCGCAGAATGCGTGGCAGCCCCCGGCTGCCGGGTACGTGGCCCCTGTGGCGCATGACGCCGCGTGGGACGGCACGTACGGACAGGACGGGCCCGGGATGAAGACCGAAGTGCGGGAGGCTGCCGTGATCACGGCGGCGGTGACGGTCGCGGGCGCGCTGCTCGGGGTGTTGTGGTGGTGGCTGGCGCCGCATGTGCCGCTCGTCGGTGACGTGGTCGACAAGAGCTGGGTCGTCTATCTCTCCGACAGCGAGGGGGAGCAGGCGATCGGGGTGGACGGAACGTTCACGCTGCTTGCGGTGGCCTTCGGTGCGGTGAGTGCGCTCGGGGTCTTTTTCTGGCGGCGGCGTGGGGGTGTGCCGTTGGCGGTGGCGCTGGGGGTCGGGGGGCTGCTCGCGTCGTTGCTGGCCTGGAAGCTCGGGGTGTGGCTGGGGCCGTCGCAGGATGTGATCGCCCATGCGAAGCATGTGGGCAAGGGGGTGATGTTTTCAGCGCCGCTGAAGCTCGGCGCGAAGGGGGCGTTGTTGGCGTGGTCGTTGGCTGCGCTGGTGGTGCACCTTGGGTTGACGGCGCTGTTCGGGCCTCGGGATCCGGAGCCGTACCAGGAACACGGGGGTGTTCCCAAGGATCCTTATGGGGCGCCGATGGCCTAGGGGCGGCTCCTTTGGGGGTCGCGGGGATTTCTTTCGCCCCCGCCGCCCCTACCCGTCCCGTCCCTGGGGGCTGCCGCCCCCAGACCCCCGCTTTCGGCCTGAACGGCCTCGTCCTCAAACGCCGGACGGGCTGAAAGATCAAGCCCGGCCGGAGTTTGAGGACGTCAGGTTGTCCTACGCGGGGCGGTGGCCGTGGTTGGAGCGGCCTTTCTTCAGGCGCCACTTGCGTTTGCGGGTTTTCTTCGACATGTCCCTCGTACTTAACCGAGGGAGGGGCAGTCGTCGAGGGGTCATGCACGGCCGATGGGGGCCACCACCGCTTCCGTCAGCTTCGTCAGGTCCTCGGGGGAGAGTTCCACCTCCAGGCCGCGGCGGCCCGCCGAGACGCAGATCGTGGCGTGGGCGGAGGCCGTGGCGTCCAGGACCGTGGGGAGTTTCTTGCGCTGGCCCAGGGGGGAGATGCCGCCCCGGACGTAGCCGGTGGTGCGTTCGGCGAGGGCGGGGTCCGCCATGGCGGCCCGTTTGCCGCCGACCGCCGAGGCCAGGGCCTTGAGGTCCAGCTGGCCCGCCACGGGGACCACGGCCACCGTCAGGGCACCGTCCACGTCCGCGACCAGGGTCTTGAAGACGCGCTCCGGGGACACGCCCATCGCCTCCGCCGCCTCCTCGCCGTAGGAGGGGTGGGAGGGGTCGTGGTCGTAGGCGTGGATCGTGTACGGCACCCCGGCGGACGTCAGGGCGACCGTCGCGGGGGTGCCGCCCTGCTGCTGGTTCTTCTTCGGCTTCTTTGCCATGTCGGCCTTCGCAGTGACTTCTGCAGTGACGTCTGCAATGACTTCTGCAGTGACTTCAGTTGAGGCTTGTGCGGCCGCGCGTCAGCTCCGACGCCGGCAGTGACGGCAGGTTACGGATGATCGCCGTCTCGGAGCGAAGGAGTTTCAGCTCGTCGCGCAGCCGGGACGCGGTGTCCGGGGCCTGGAGCAGGCGCTGCTTGGTGGGGGTGTCCAGCATCATCGCCGCCGCCACCAGGTAGGAGACCACGGACGGTTCGTCCGGGAGGTCGGCACCGGTCGTGAGGGACCGTTCCCGCGCGCCCGCCAGGCGCTTCTGGTACTGGCGGAATGCCCGCAGCACGCCTTCGGCCAGGGCGCCCGCCTCGTCGCCCGGCTCTTCCGGAAGCTCCTCCAGGTCCGCCATCAGGAAGGGGCCCGACGTGTCCACGGACACCAGGCGTACTCGGGTCGTGCCCGTCGCCAGGACCTCGAAGGTGCCGTCCTCGCGTTCACGGATCGTCGCCGCGTCCGCGACGCAGCCCGTCGAGTGGAACGACTTCGCCGGGTCGGGGCCGAAGCCCGCCGCCGGCCCGAGTTCGGGCAGGGCCGTGGGGTCCGGCATGCCGGGCGCGCTCGGCGCCACCTCGTGGCCGTCGCGGATCGCCACGACGGCGAACCGGCGCGGTTCGTCCTCGGGTGCCTTGAGCAGGTCGCGCATCATGGCGCGATAGCGCTCCTCGAAGACGTTCAGGGGCAGTACCAGCCCCGGATACAGCACCGAGTTCAGAGGGAAGAGCGGGAGACGGACGGTGGTCACGACGCAAGAGCCTAGTGGTCGGCGGAGCGGGCGCGTCCGGCGCGCCCACTTCGTGGATGCCGGGGCGAGGGCATGAGGCCCGTCGTACGGGTGAGGATCTCGCCGCGCACCTTCAGGAAGAGCGCCAGCGGGTCGTCCGACAACCGGCCCCACGGGAAGGACGTGGCGTACGGGCCGATCCGGTGCAGCTCGGTGAGCGCCTCCTCCCAGCGGTCGAGCCGTACGAGGACGTACATCAGCTTGTTGCGGATCTCGGCCGGCCACGGGTCGGCCGCCGGGAAGCGGGCGGAGAACGCGATCGCCCGGTCGGCCGCCGCGTCCAGCCGTGCGCGCGGCACCTCGGCGCCGACGCCGTCCGTCAGCCAGGCGAAGGCCGCCCGCGAGGGCAGCGCCTGGATGAGGGAGTCCGCCGGGGCGTCCTGCGCCGCCAGGTCCGCGAAGTCGAAGCACTCGCGGTGGGAGCCCTGCCAGGACGCGGCCAGATAGCGCAGCGCCGCCACATGGCAGCCGTAGTGGTGCGGGGCGCGGCGCAGTGCCGCCTCCCACAGCTCGCCGAAGTACTTCGGGCCCGCGCCGGTGCCCCGCGCATGGTCCAGCGCGAGCCGCCAGGGCACGGGGTCGTGGTCGTCGCCGCGCGCGGCCGCCGTGATCAGGGGGCTCACCTCGCGCAGCAGCTCCGCACGTGCCGGGGAGCGCCAGGCGTCGTCCACCGCGAGCTGGGCCTTGATCAACAGCACGTCCGGGTCGTGCGGGGTGGCGGCGGACCACGCCCCCAGCCATTCCGGGCGGGCGTGCGCGAAGGCCGCGAGACGTCTCGTGTACCGGTCGCGGGTCTCCCAGTCGCCGCGCGTGCGCGTGTCGGCGAGCAGCGCGGAGGCGGGGCCGTGCTCGCCGCCCGCAGCCGCGACCAGCGCGGAGCCGAGGCGGTCGTCGGGCACGTCGAGCAGCACCTCGTCGTCGGCGGGGAGTCCGGCGGCGGGGCGCGCGGCGGCCTGGGGGGTCCGGGCCGCGCGGCTGAACGGATGCAGCAGAGCCATGGTGTCGACCATTGAAAGGCCGCTGGTCAACCTCGCGCCAGGGCCCACGGACAAGTCGTGGAAAGTTGTACGCGGGGCGGTCAAGTGCAGGTAAAGGGTGACTGTTCGACAAGTGGTGGGCTGTTGCGTGCGAAACCCCAGGTGTTCCCAGGACCTCAGTTCCGTCTCAGCAGCCGCGTCGCCCCCGCCGCCACCGTCGTCGCCAGGATCCAGCCGAGCAGGATCATCGCCGCCGACAGCCACTGCCAGCCGCCGCTCAGCTGCCAGACGCCGACCTGGCCCAGGTCGATCACCGGGAGCAGCAGGTCCAGCGCGAACAGGGCCGGGTTCCACGGCGGGTGGGCCCCCGGCTGGAGCGGCGGATGGCTCGCATGCGCGAAGGCCAGCGAGCCCGCCGCCCACAGCACCGCCATCCAGACGGCGGCCCGGCCTGGCCGGTAGCCGTAGGCCACCGTCCAGTCCTGCGCGTACCCCCACAGCTTGGCGGCGATCGGCAGGCTCTCGCGGCGCCGGCGCTGCTTGGCGAGGAGCACCTCGCGCGCGTCCTCGTCCTCGCCGCCGGCCCGCAGCACGGAGGCGAGTCGCTCGTACGGCTCCGGGTTGTACTCGGCGGTCGCGGCGGTCACCCACTCCAGCCGCTCGGTCAGCGGGAAGGGGCCCTGCGGTACCAGGTTCTCGTACTGGAAACCGCCCATGTGGAGATTGCCGGGACCGGGCCAGGCGGTCGCACGGTCGACCAGGTTGACCACCCGCGCGCCCGACAGGACGACCTTGCCGCGCTGCGGCCGCTCCCCGAGGAAGCGCAGCTCGGGCGTCTGCACCCGGCGCAGGGACAGCTCCTGGTCGTCGGTGAAGGTGAACCGGGCCCGCTCCAGGTCGACCGCGTCCTCGAAGCGCCCGTCGTCCAGGCGCATCCCGCCCTGGCACTCGAAGCGCTGGATCCGCGTCCCGCGCGCGGGCGTCGCACCGCTCAGCATCGAGGCGCCGACGCCCGCGGGCGTCAGGTACAGGGTGCGTCCGACGCTCAGCTGGGGCGCGTTCAGCGCGAGCCTGCCGTACGGGTTGGCCAGCCGGGCGCCGCGCAGGCTCAGCGACACGCCGATCTTCGCGCTGCGCAGACTCAGCTCCCCGTGCGACTCCAGCAGCTCGGCCTGCAGATCCTGGCCGACCATCATGCCGTCGCCGGCGATCGAACGCCCGCTGCGGTCGCGGTGGACGATCGCCTGGTTGAGCATCAGATCCGTACCGATGTGCGCGTCGGTCAGCCGGATGCCGTTGAGGAAGCGGCAGCGCGGGAGGTGCAGATCGCCCTCCGTGTGCACACGCGCGGCCTCCAGGCGGGGCACCGAGCAGTCCACCATCCGTATGGTCGTGAAGTGGGCCTCCGGCAGCAGCACGTCCCGCTCGAAGCGGCAGCCGCGCATCTCGACGTACGGCACCACCACACCGCCCGCGAGGTCCAGCGAGCCGCTGATCTGCACCCCGCGCAGTTTCAGCGAGGACACCCGGCCCGCGAGCGCGGGCGGGCCGTCGAGCAGCAGCCAGCACACGATGCGCGCCCGCACGGTCCGCTCGGGCCCCCAGGGGTGCCCGCCGTGCGGATCGTCGACGACGGTGTCCCCGCTGCTCAGGTCGTACACACTGCCGGTGCGGAAGGCCTGCCACATGCCTGCCTCGGCGGCGGTCAGATCGTCCGGAAGGTCTCCGGCGTCTCCGGCATGGAAGCCGGCCCCCTCAGTCACAACTCCTCCAGTCCTGTCTTCGCACAACCGTTCATGCCCGCTGGGTAACCCCCGAATCACTGGACGTGAAGGTGATCTTCCGGGTTCCGCCGTGGTTCTGTATCAGCCATTGATACGCGCGGACGTCGCCGAACCCCGGTCTGAGAGAATTGGGCACGTGATCTCCCGAATCGATCTGCGCGGCGACGCCCTCCCCGAGGGCCCCGCCCTGCGCGACCTGCTGCCCCGAGCCGACTTCGACGTTCAGGCCGCCCTGGAGAAGGTGCGTCCGATCTGCGAAGCCGTGCATCATCGGGGCGACGCGGCGCTGATCGACTTCGCCGAGAAGTTCGACGGGGTCAGGCTGGAGCAGGTGCGGGTGCCCGTCGCGGCCCTCGAAAAAGCCCTGGAAGAGCTCGACCCGGCCGTTCGCGCGGCCCTGGAGGAGTCCATCCGGCGCGCCCGCCTCGTCCACCGCGAGCAGCGCCGTACGAGCCACACGACCCAGGTCGTGCCGGGCGGCTCGGTCACCGAGAAGTGGGTGCCGGTGGAGCGCGTCGGGCTGTACGCGCCCGGCGGCCGGTCCGTGTACCCGTCCTCCGTGGTCATGAACGTCGTCCCGGCGCAGGAGGCCGGCGTCGAGTCCATCGCCCTCGCCTCGCCCGCGCAGGCCGAATTCGGCGGGCTGCCGCACCCGACGATCCTCGCCGCCTGCGCGCTGCTCGGCGTCGACGAGGTGTACGCGGCCGGTGGCGCGACCGCCGTCGCGATGTTCGCGCACGGCACCGAGTCCTGCGCGCCCGCCAACATGGTCACCGGCCCGGGCAACATCTGGGTCGCCGCCGCCAAGCGCTACTTCACCGGCAAGATCGGCATCGACGCCGAGGCCGGCCCCACCGAGATCGCGGTCCTCGCCGACGACACGGCCGACCCGGTGCACGTCGCCTCCGACCTGATCAGCCAGGCCGAGCACGACCCGCTGGCCGCCGCCGTCCTGGTCACCGACTCCGTGGCGCTCGCCGACGCGGTCGAGAAGGAGCTGGAGCCGCAGGTCGCGGCCACCAAGCACATCGAGGACCGGATCCGCCCGGCGCTCGCGGGCCGGCAGTCCGCGATCGTCCTCGTCGACGGCATCGACGAGGGCCTCAGGGTCGTCGACGCGTACGGCGCCGAGCACCTGGAGATCCAGACGGCGGACGCCGCCGCCGTGGCCGACCGGGTGAAGAACGCCGGTGCGATCTTCATCGGCCCCTGGGCGCCGGTCTCCCTCGGGGACTACGCGGCCGGCTCCAACCACGTGCTCCCCACCGGCGGTTGCGCCTGCCACTCCTCGGGCCTGTCCGTCCAGTCCTTCCTGCGCGGCATCCACATCGTCGACTACACGCAGGACGCGCTGGCCGAGGTCGCGCACCACGTGGTCACGCTGGCGGAGGCTGAGGACCTGCCCGCGCACGGCGCGGCGATCAAGGCAAGGTTCGGGTGGAAGGTACCGACGAGCAAGTGAACCTCGGAATCGACGATCTCCCCGTACGGGACGAGCTGCGCGGCAAGTCCCCTTACGGCGCGCCCCAGTTGGACGTCCCCGTACGGCTGAACACCAACGAGAACCCCTACCCGCTGCCCGAGCCGCTGGTCGAGCGCATCACCGAGCGCGTCCGCGAGGCCGCCCGTGACCTCAACCGCTACCCGGACCGCGACGCCGTCGAGCTGCGCACCCAGCTCGCCAAGTACCTGACGGACACCTCCGGCCACGAGGTCGGGCTCGCGAACGTCTGGGCCGCCAACGGCTCCAACGAGGTCATCCAGCAGCTGCTGCAGACCTTCGGCGGACCGGGCCGTACGGCGATCGGCTTCGAGCCGTCGTACTCGATGCACGCGCTCATCTCGCGCGGCACCGGCACCGGCTGGATCTCGGGTCCGCGGAACGCGGACTTCACGATCGACCTACTGGCCGCCGAGCGGTGGATCGCCGAGCACAAGCCGGACGTCGTCTTCATCACCACCCCCAACAACCCCACGGGCAACGCGGTTCCGCGCGAGACGGTCCTCGCGCTGTACGAGGCCGCGCAGGCGGCGAAGCCGTCCGTGGTCATCGTGGACGAGGCGTACATCGAGTTCAGCCACGGCGACTCGCTGCTGCCGCTGATCGAAGGACGGCCGAATCTCGTCGTCTCCCGGACGATGTCGAAGGCCTTCGGCGCGGCCGGTCTGCGCCTCGGCTATCTCGCCGCGCACCCGGCCGTCGTCGACGCCGTCCAGCTGGTACGGCTGCCGTACCACCTCTCGGCGATCACCCAGGCGACCGCGCTGGCCGCCCTGGAGCACACCGACACGCTGCTGAAGTACGTCGAGCAGCTGAAGTCGGAGCGGGACCGGCTGGTGAGCGAGCTGCGCGCGCTCGGCTACGACGTCGTCGAGTCCGACGCCAACTTCGTGCAGTTCGGGCGGTTCGAGGGCGAGGGTGGCTCCCACGCCGCCTGGCAGAAGATCCTCGACCGGGGTGTGCTGGTACGGGACAACGGCATCCCGGGGTGGCTTCGGGTGTCCGCCGGAACCCCGGAGGAGAACGACGCGTTCCTGGACGCGGTAAGTGAACTGAAGAAGGAGCACAGCGCATGAACCGCGTAGGACGCGTGGAGCGGGTCACCAAGGAGACCTCGGTGCTCGTCGAGATAGACCTCGACGGCAGCGGCAAGGTCGATGTGTCGACAGGGGTCGGCTTCTACGACCACATGCTCGACCAGCTCGGCCGGCACGGTCTGTTCGACCTGACCGTGAAGACCGAGGGCGACCTGCACATCGACTCGCACCACACCATCGAGGACACCGCCCTCGCGCTCGGCGCCGCCTTCAAGCAGGCGCTCGGCGACAAGGTGGGGATCTACCGGTTCGGCAACTGCACCGTGCCCCTGGACGAGTCGCTCGCCCAGGTGACCGTCGACCTGTCCGGCCGCCCGTACCTCGTGCACACCGAGCCCGAGAACATGGCGCCGATGATCGGCGAGTACGACACCACGATGACCCGGCACATCCTGGAGTCCTTCGTCGCCCAGGCCCAGATCGCGCTGCATGTGCACGTGCCGTACGGGCGCAACGCGCACCACATCGTGGAGTGCCAGTTCAAGGCGCTGGCGCGCGCCCTGCGCTACGCCTCCGAGCGCGACCCGCGCGCGGCCGGCATCCTGCCTTCCACGAAGGGCGCGCTGTAAAGCCATGAACGGACTGTCGACCGTCCTGATCGTCGTCGGCCTCTTCCTGGTCGGCGGCATCATCTCCTTCGTCAAGCAGCAGATGCCGAAGAGCCTGATCGTGCTGCTCTCCGTCAGCGCCGCGATGTGTCTGGTCGCGGGTGTCCTGAGGCTGGAGGTGTGGAATTGAGCAACTCCAAGAAGGTCGTGGTCTTCGACTACGGCTTCGGGAACGTCCGTTCCGCCGAGCGTGCCCTCGCGCGCACCGGCGCGGACGTGGAGATCACGCGGGACTTCGACCGGGCCATGAACGCGGACGGCCTGCTGGTGCCGGGCGTCGGCGCCTTCGCCGCCTGTATGCAGGGCCTGAAGGAGGCGCGCGGCGACTGGATCGTCGACCGACGGCTGTCCGGCGGGCGTCCGGTCATGGGCATCTGCGTCGGCATGCAGATCCTGTTCGCGCGCGGCATCGAGCACGGCGTGGAGACGGAGGGCCTCGACGAGTGGCCCGGCTCGGTCGAGCCGCTGCAGGCCGAGATCGTGCCCCACATGGGCTGGAACACCGTCGACGCACCGGCCGGCTCCGAGCTGTTCGCCGGCCTGGACGCCGACGCGCGCTTCTACTTCGTGCACTCCTACGCCGTACACGACTGGTCGCTGGAGACGCACAACCCGACGATGCTCGCCCCGAAGGTGACCTGGTCGACGCACGGCAAGCCCTTTGTGGCGGCCGTCGAGAACGGCGCCCTGTGGGCCACCCAGTTCCACCCCGAGAAGTCCGGCGACGCCGGAGCGCAGCTGCTCACCAACTGGATCGGAACCCTGTAGACCATGGCCAAGCTCGAACTCCTCCCCGCCGTCGACGTCCGCGACGGCCAGGCCGTCCGCCTCGTGCACGGCGAGTCCGGCACGGAGACCTCGTACGGCTCTCCCCTGGAGGCCGCCCTCGCCTGGCAGCGGTCGGGCGCCGAGTGGCTGCACCTGGTCGACCTGGACGCCGCGTTCGGCACCGGCGACAACCGTGAGCTGATCGCCGAGGTCGCGAGGGCGATGGACATCAAGGTGGAGCTGTCCGGGGGCATCCGCGACGACGCCTCGCTGGCCGCCGCCCTGGCCACCGGCTGCACCCGGGTGAACCTCGGCACGGCCGCCCTGGAGACCCCGGAGTGGGTCGCCAAGGTCATCGCCGAGCACGGCGACAAGATCGCGGTGGGCCTGGACGTACGCGGCACGACCCTGCGCGGCCGCGGCTGGACCCGCGACGGCGGCGACCTCTACGAGACGCTGGAGCGCCTCAACAAGGAGGGCTGCGCGCGGTACGTGGTGACGGACATCGCCAAGGACGGCACCCTCCAGGGCCCCAACCTGGAGCTGCTGAAGAACGTCTGCGCGGCGACCGACCGCCCGGTCGTGGCCTCCGGCGGCGTGTCGTCCCTGGACGACCTCCGCGCCATCGCCGAACTGGTACCCCTCGGTGTCGAGGGCTCCATCGTCGGGAAGGCCCTGTACGCGAAGGCGTTCACCCTGGAAGAGGCCTTGGAGGCTGTGTCCCGATGACATCGGAAGCCGTACGGCGTGTGCAGAGCGGAAGTCCCTGGGAAGAGTCCTTCGGTTTCGCACGCGCCGTGGCGGCGGGCGACCGTGTGCTGGTGGCGGGCACGACGTCCTTCAAGGGCAGCGTGCTGTACGGGGAGGGCGACCCGTACGAACAGGCCAAGGTGGCCTTCACCAGCGCGATCGAGGCGATCGGTGAGCTGGGGCTCGGCGTCGAGTCCGTGATCCGTACGCGGATGTACCTGACCCATGCGCGGGACGTGGACGCCGTGGGCCGGGCCCACAAGGAACTGTTCGACACGGTGCGCCCGGTCTCGACCCTCCTGGTCGTGGAGGGCTTCGTGGACCCGCGCATCCTGGTCGAAGTGGAACTGGAAGCCTTCCGGGGCTAGAGGCAATACAGAGGAGCCGTGGATTCATGACCCTGGCGGTCCGAGTCATCCCCTGCCTGGACGTGGACAACGGCCGGGTCGTCAAGGGCGTCAACTTCCAGAACCTGCGCGACGCGGGCGACCCCGTCGAGATGGCCAAGGTGTACGACGCCGAGGGCGCCGACGAGCTGACGTTCCTGGACATCACCGCGTCCTCGGGCAACCGCGAGACGACGTACGACGTGGTCCGCCGCACGGCCGAGCAGGTGTTCATCCCGCTCACGGTCGGCGGCGGTGTGCGCACGGCGGAGGACGTGGACAAGCTGCTGCGGGCCGGCGCGGACAAGGTGGGCGTCAACACGGCCGCGATCGCCCGCCCCGACCTGATCCGCGAGATCGCGGAGCGCTTCGGCCGCCAGGTGCTGGTCCTGTCGGTGGACGCGCGCCGCACTCCCGAGGGCACCTTCGAGGTCACCACCCACGGCGGCCGTCGCGGCACCGGCATCGACGCCGTCGAGTGGGCGCACCGGGCAGCCGAGCTGGGCGCGGGCGAGATCCTGCTCAACTCCATGGACGCGGACGGCACGAAGGACGGCTACGACCTGGAGATGATCACGGCGGTCCGCAAGCACGTGACGGTCCCGGTGATCGCCTCGGGCGGCGCGGGCAGGCTGGCCGACTTCCCGCCGGCGATCGAGGCGGGCGCGGACGCCGTGTTGGCGGCGTCGGTGTTCCACTTCGGAGATCTGCGGATCGGAGAGGTGAAGCAGACGCTGAAGGAGGCGGGGCACCCGGTGAGGTGACGCCCCTGTAGAGGCGATGCATGCCCCGGTCACTCAGTGACCGGGGCATGCTCATGGACAGATGCAAAAGAAAAGTTGCACAAAATCTATTGTGCAACTTTTCTTTCGCATCTAGCGTGGGGTCATGGCGGACAGGGAGAGGGACCGACTCATCAAGGACGTGGGCACGCTCAAGGCGATCGCCCACCCACTGCGGATGCAGCTGTACCGGGCCCTGACCATCGCTCGCACGGCGACCGCGTCCCAGCTCGCCGAACAGGTCGACGAGGCCGTCTCCCTGGTCAGCTACCACCTGCGCAAGCTGGCCGAGCACGGTCTGATCGAGGAGGCCGAGCCACAGAGCGCGGACGGTCGGGAGCGCTGGTGGCAGCCCGCCTCCGACGGCGTCAGCATCCGTGACGAGGACTTCCGCGACGGCCCCGAGAAGGCCGCCGCGCACACCGCCGCGAGCCGTCTCTTCTTCGAACAGCGTGCGGACATGTACCGGCGCTATCTCGACGAGCGGGCCCACTGGAGCGACGCCTGGAGCACGGCCTCCGAGTCGTCCGAGTGGCTGCTCAAGCTCACCCCGGACGAACTCTCCGAGCTGGCCAAGGAGATGCACGCCCTCGTCCGCCGCTACGAGGAGCGCGGCCGGGCCGCCGACGCCGCGGGCGCCACCGAGAGCCGCGAGAACGTCGCCGTGCACACGTACGGCTTCCCCTTCCGCCTGTGAGAGGACGGTCCGTGTGACCACCGCACCCACGACGCTCGCCGTCCCCGCCGGACCGGTCGACGCCCCCGCCCACCGGGATCCCAACGTCCTGCGCTGGCTCGGCGCGTACACCTCGTCGGCGATCGGCGACAACGTCTACTACATCGCCCTGTCCTGGGCCGCCGTCCAGTCCGGCACCCCGGCCCAGGCCGGGCTGGTCACCGCGGCCAGTGCCCTCCCGCGTGCCCTGCTGATGCTCGGCGGGGGCGTGGTCGCCGACCGCTACGGGCCGCGCAGGACCGTCCTGGCAAGTACCGCGGCGCGCGCCGCCCTCGTGGTGACCGCGGCCACCCTGCTGCTCGCCACCAGCCCCGGGCTGTGGGTGCTGGGCGGGGTCGCGCTGCTCTTCGGTGTCGTCGACGCCGTCTTCCTGCCCGCCGCAGGCGCTCTGCCCGCGCGGATCACCGGGCGCGGCCAGCTCGCGCGGGTGCAGGGCATGCGCGGCCTCGTCACCCGGCTCGCCAATGTCCTGGGCGGACCGCTGGGCGGCCTCGGTGTCGCGGTCGGCGGTACGGCGGGCGCGTTCGGACTGGCCGCGCTGCTGGTCAGCGTGTCCCTGCCGCTGCTGCTGACCGTGCGGGTCGGTTCGCTGCCCCTCGACGACGCGCAGGCCCGGAGCGGTGCCCTGGCCGAACTGCGGGACGGCCTGCGCCACATTCGACGGAGCCCGGTGCTGCGCCCGCTGGTGCTCGCCGCGGCGCTGTTCGACCTCGGCTTCGTCGGCCCGATGAACCTCGGCCTGACCGTGCTCGCCCAGGAGCGCGGCTGGGGCTCCGCAGGCATGGGCTGGGTGCTGGCCGGGTTCGGCACCGGCGCGGGAGCCGCCTCGCTGCTGCTCACCTGGCGCGGAAGGGTGCCCCGGGCCGGGGCCGTGGCCGGCGTGGCCAACCTCCTGGGCGCCGTGGCCATCGGGGCGCTCGCCCAGGTGACGTCCGTCGCCGCGGGGACCGGCGTGGCCCTGTGCATAGGGCTCCTCGCCGGGCTGGCCGGGGCCCTGTGCGGGGCGCTGGTGCAGGCCGCGGCGGGCCCGGCCTACGTCGGCCGGGTCACCGCCGCCTCCACGCTTGTCGGCTTCGGCGTCGCACCGCTCACCTTCCCCGTGGTCGGCTGGGCGGCCGACGTGTGGGGCATCGGACCCGTCTTCGCAGTGTGTGCCGCGGTCTGCGCCCTGGGCAGCGCCGTCAGCCTCGGCACGGCCTCCCTGCGCCGCGCCGAACTGCCCCGCTGACCTGCTTGCTCAGATCCCCAGCTGCTTCGCCTCGTGCAGCCTTGCGACCGCGTCCTTGTCGCCGTCCAGTTCCACCTCGGCGGCGCTCTGCCGGCCGTAGGAGAACAGCAGCAGCTCCGACGGCTCGCCGGTCACCGTCACCACGGGGGTCCCGCGGTGGGCGACCGCCGTCTGGCCGTCCGGGCGGCGCAGCACCACGCCCGTGGGGGCGCTGCGGCCCATCAGGCGCGCCGTGCGCTCCAGGCGGGACCACAGGGTGTCCTGGAAGACCTGGTCCAGCTCGCGCGGCACCCAGTCCGGCTGCGCACGGCGGACGTCCTCCGTGTGGACGTAGAACTCGACGGTGTTCGACAGCTCGTCGACCTGCTTGAGCTGGAACGGTGAGAAGCGCGGCGGGCCGGTGCGGATGAGCTGGATCAGCTCCTCGTACGGCTTGGCGGTGAACTCCGCCGTCACCCGCTCCAGGCGCGGCGCGAGCTGCTTGATCAGGATGCCGCCGGCGGCATCGGGGCGGCGCTCGCGCACCACCACGTGCGCGGCGAGGTCACGGGTCCGCCAGCCCTCGCAGAGGGTCGGCGCATCAGGGCCCTCGGCCTCCAACAGGTCGGCCAGGAGAAGTCGTTCACGCTTGGCGAAAGTCGACATGCAGTCAGCCTACGACCACCCTTCGGGTCCGCCCACCCGTCGCCCGACCACCACCCCTCACCGAGGTGCTGCGCACCGCCATTTCCAATCAGTGGACACCGCACCGTCACTGTCAGTGGCGCGCGGCACAATGGCACCCATGACCAGTACGCCGCCCCCCAGCAGCCTCGACCCGGAGATCTCCGCGCGCCTCAAGCGCAGCGCCGACGGGCTCGTCCCCGCCATCGCCCAGCAGTACGACACCGGTGAGGTGCTCATGCTCGGCTGGATGGACGACGAGGCGCTGCACCGCACCCTCACCACCGGCCGCTGCACGTACTGGTCGCGCAGCCGCCAGGAGTACTGGGTGAAGGGCGACACCTCCGGCCACTTCCAGTGGGTCAAGTCGGTCGCCCTCGACTGCGACGCAGACACCGTTCTGGTCAAGGTCGACCAGGTCGGCGCCGCCTGCCACACCGGCGCCCGCACCTGCTTCGACGTCGACGTGCTCCTCAAGGACGGCGCCGGTTCCTGCGTACCGTCCACGGATCAGTAAGGTCTGCCGGCATGGACCTAGAGACCTTCCGTAAGCTCGCCACCGACCGCCGGGTCATCCCGGTCACGCGCAAGCTCCTCGCCGACGGCGACACCCCGGTCGCGCTCTACCGCAAGCTCGCCGCCGAGCGCCCCGGCACCTTCCTGCTGGAGTCCGCGGAGAACGGGCGCTCCTGGTCCCGTTACTCCTTCGTCGGTGTCCGGTCCGCCGGGACACTGACGGCACGCGACGGGCAGGCCCACTGGCTCGGCGCCCCGCCCGTCGGCGTCCCCGTCGACGGTGATCCGCTGGTCGCGCTGCGCGCCACCATCGAGGCCCTGCACACCCCGCACCAGGAGGGCCTGCCGCCCTTCACCGGCGGCATGGTCGGCTATCTCGGCTACGACATCGTGCGCCGCCTGGAGAAGATCGGCCCGGGGGAGCGGGACGACCTCCGGCTGCCCGAGCTCACCATGCTGCTCACCAGCGATCTCGCCGTCATGGACCACTGGGAGGGCTCGGTCCTGCTGATCGCCAACGCGATCAACCACAACGACCTCGACACGGGCGTCGACGAGGCCTACGCGGACGCGGTCGCCCGCCTCGACGCCATGGAGGCCGACCTGTCCCGCCCGGTGGCCCAGCCGCCCGCCGTGCTCCCGCCCTCCGAGCTCCCCGAGTACACGGCCCTGTGGGGCGGCCCCGACTTCCAGGAGGCCGTCGAGGACATCAAGGAGCGCATCCGGGCCGGGGAGGCCTTCCAGGTCGTCCCCTCACAGCGCTTCGAAACGCCGTGCACGGCAAGCGCGTTGGACGTCTACCGGGTCCTGCGGGCGACCAATCCCTCGCCGTACATGTACCTGTTCCGCTTCGACGGCTTCGACGTGGTCGGCTCCTCCCCCGAGGCCCTGGTCAAGGTCGAGGGTGGCCGGGCGATGGTGCATCCCATCGCCGGGACGCGGCACCGCGGGGCCACCCCGCAGGAGGACCAGGCCCTCGCCGACGAGCTGCTCGCCGACCCCAAGGAGCGCGCCGAGCACCTCATGCTCGTCGACCTGGGCCGCAACGACCTGGGGCGGGTGTGCGAGCCGGGCTCGGTCGAGGTCGTCGACTTCATGTCCGTCGAGCGGTACTCGCACGTGATGCACATCGTCTCGACGGTCACCGGCAAGGTCGCCGAGGGCCGCACCGCCTTCGACGTCCTGACCGCCTGCTTCCCGGCCGGCACCCTCTCCGGTGCTCCCAAGCCCCGGGCGATGCAGATCATCGACGAACTCGAGCCGTCCCGGCGCGGGTTGTACGGCGGCTGCGTCGGCTACCTCGACTTCGCGGGCGACTCCGACACCGCCATCGCCATCCGCACGGCCCTGCTGCGGGGCGGCACGGCATACGTCCAGGCGGGCGCCGGCATCGTCGCCGACTCCGACCCGCTCGCCGAGGACCAGGAGTGCCGCAACAAGGCCGCGGCCGTACTGCGGGCGGTCCACACGGCCAACCGGCTGGGCCGGTAGGACCCTTCCGGCGACAAGTGGGGTGCTTCTCACGTGAACCCCGGGTGACGGTTCGCCCGGGGTTCGGGCGATAGTGGAGTACGTGACTGCTGTTCCTCACCCCCGTTCCGAAGCCGACGGACCCGCGCGGTCCGGTCGCCGGAGTCTCGCCCTTGCCCTGCTGTGCGGTGCGCTCGGCGCGGCCGTGGCGTTGCTGGCCACCCGTCAGCGCTGGGCGGAGGGGACCGCGACGGTGGCCGGTGGCGCCTTCCCCCTGACCGCCAAGGGCAGCGACGTCACGGGCGTACCCGCGGCGCTCGCCATAGTGGGCCTCGCCGCGCTCGTCGCCGTCTTCGCCGTCCGCAGGGCGGGCCGTCTGCTGGTCGCGGCCCTGCTCGCGCTCTCCGGCGCCGGCACCGTCGCCGCGGCCCTGCTGGGCGTCTCCGACAGCTCCGCGCTCGACGAGAAGGCCGCGCAGGCCGCCGGCGACACCTCGGCCACCGTGGACGGCTTCTCCCACACCGCCTGGCCGTACGTCGCGGCCGTCGGCGGCCTCCTGCTCCTCGTCGCGGGCCTGCTCGCCCTGCGCTACGGCCGGAACTGGCCCGCGATGTCCGGCCGCTACGAGCGCGACGGCGCCCCGAGGCCCCGCCGCAGGGCCGCGCCCGTGGACCCCGACCGCCCCGAGGACATCTGGAAGGCACTCGACCGGGGCGAGGACCCCACGGGGGCATAGCCCGCCCCTCCCGGGTCGCCACGCGCAAGCAGCACCCCCGGGAAGCGCACGCGTGCGCGTGCGGGACAATGTCCGTTGAGCGTCCGGCTCAGACACGTAAACATCAGCGAGGAGCAAGTCATGGCGGGCAGCAGCCACGGTCACACCCCGGCCGCCTGGACCGGTGTCACGATCGCCTTCATCGGTTTCTGCGTCTCGGGTGCCTTCATGGTGATGGCTCAGCCCGTGGGCTTCTGGGCCGGCCTGGCGATCGTGGTCGTCGGCGGCATCGTCGGCTGGATCATGAGCGCGATGGGCATGGGCCAGCCGAAGGACGCGCACCAGACGTTCCAGGACGCGCTCGAGCAGAGCCAGGCGGCCGCGAGCGCCAAGAGCTGACGCACACACGACTGCCGCTGAGGGGCGATCCGGTGCCGGATCGCCCCTCACGCGTGCGGGGCGCCCGCCCGGGGGGACAATGCGAGATGTGAACGCCGAGAGCCGACCAGCGCCACCGTCCGCCACCGAATCCACGGCGGCTGCGCGGCTCGCCGTCCCCGCGGGGGTGCTGGCGGCCGTCGCCGGCGCCTTCGCGTACGTGGGGATGGTCGACCCGTACCAGCCCGGCCACTACCCGGTCTGCCCCCTCTACCGGCTCACCGGCCTCTACTGTCCCGGCTGCGGGGGCCTGCGCAGCGCGCACTCCTTCATCCACGGGGACTTCCTCGCGGCGCTCCAGGCCAACGCCCTCGCCGTCGTCGGCTATCTGGGCTTCGCCGTGCTGTGGACCGTATGGGTGGTGCGCGCCGCGCGCGGACGGCCGTTCCGTCTCGAGCTCCGGAGCCGGCAGCTGTGGGTGCTGGGGACGTTGTCGCTGGTCTTCACGGTTGTCCGGAACCTGCCGTTCGGTGGCTGGCTGCATCCTTGATCAAGGGGCGAGGGTCCAGGTACTGGGACCGGCGTCAACCGGATGTGAGGCCTACCCCTCCCTGCGGATACCATCGCAGTGACCATCTGTTTTTCCCCAGGGGTCAGCTTGGCTCAGCAGCTTGAACACCAACCGCCTGGAAGGGGGCCGCTCGCGTGAGTGTGCTCGACGAGATCATCGACGGAGTCCGTGCCGACCTCGCGGAGCGGCAGGCGCGCGTCAGCCTCGACGAGCTCAAGGAGCGCGCGGCGAAGGCTCCCGCGGCCAAGGACGGCCTGGCCGCCCTGCGCGGCGACGGTGTGAAGGTCATCTGCGAGGTCAAGCGCTCCAGCCCCTCCAAGGGCGCCCTGGCCGCGATCGCCGACCCGGCGGGCCTCGCCGCGGACTACGAGGCGGGCGGCGCGGCCGTCATCTCCGTCCTGACCGAGCAGCGCCGCTTCGGCGGCTCGCTGGCCGACCTGGAGGCGGTCCGCGCCCGCGTGGACATCCCGGTCCTGCGCAAGGACTTCATCGTCACCTCGTACCAGCTGTGGGAGGCCCGTGCGTACGGCGCCGACCTCGCTCTGCTGATCGTCGCGGCCCTCGACCAGCCCGCCCTCGAATCCCTCATCGAGCGAGCCGTCTCCATCGGCCTCACCCCGCTCGTCGAGGTCCACGACGAGGACGAGGTCGAGCGCGCGGTGGACGCGGGCGCCAAGGTCATCGGAATCAACGCCCGCAACCTCAAGACCCTCGAGGTCGACCGCGGCACCTTCGAGCGCGTGGCCCCCGAGATCCCCGAGGGCATCGTCAAGATCGCCGAGTCCGGCGTCCGCGGCCCGCACGACCTCATCGCCTACGCCAACGCGGGCGCCGACGCGGTCCTGGTCGGCGAGTCCCTGGTCACCGGCAAGGACCCGAAGTCCGCGGTCTCGGACCTGGTGGCGGCGGGCGAACACCCCGCACTTCGCCACGGCCGCAGCTGATCACCCGGTAGAGTGGCGCCGATGACTCTCACCATGACGACCGCGGACCGGTACGCGCGCCTGGCGCGCGGCTGCCGGCCTCGCGGTTGCCGCGCACCGGCACGCAGGGTGCACGGCCGCAGGGTCAGGTACATCATCGGCGACGAACCGGGACAGGTGAACGGCCGGCGATGGCAGTGCGCCCTTAGGGGCGCGGGGCGTTTCTGATTCACGGCTCTGCCGCGTGGGCGCGATCAGCCACGACGGGCCCGCAGGCAACTGACAACCCCCCGCCCCACGGCGATTAGTGTCTTCATTCACGCACTCACCGTGAGGTATCCGCATGCCCAGCGACTTCTTCATCCCAGACCCGGAGGGGCAAGTCCCCACCGCCGAAGGCTACTTCGGCGCATTCGGCGGCAAGTTCATCCCGGAGGCCCTCGTCGCCGCCGTGGACGAGGTGGCCGTCGAGTACGACAAGGCCAAGCACGACCCCGAGTTCGCCCGCGAACTCGACGACCTGCTGGTCCACTACACCGGCCGCCCCAGCTCCCTCACCGAGGTCCCCCGCTTCGCCGAACACGCCGGTGGCGCCCGGGTGTTCCTCAAGCGCGAGGACCTCAACCACACCGGCTCCCACAAGATCAACAACGTGCTCGGCCAGGCCCTGCTGACCAAGCGCATGGGCAAGACCCGCGTCATCGCCGAGACCGGCGCCGGCCAGCACGGCGTCGCCACGGCGACGGCCTGCGCGCTGTTCGGTCTCGAGTGCACGATCTACATGGGCGAGATCGACACCAAGCGCCAGGCGCTGAACGTGGCCCGGATGCGCATGCTCGGTGCCGAGGTCGTCGCGGTGAAGTCGGGCAGCCGTACGCTCAAGGACGCCATCAACGAGGCCTTCCGCGACTGGGTCGCCAACGTCGACCACACCCACTACCTGTTCGGTACGGTCGCCGGCCCGCACCCCTTCCCGGCCATGGTCCGCGACTTCCACCGGGTGATCGGCGTCGAGGCCCGCCGTCAGCTCCTCGAGCAGGCCGGACGCCTGCCCGACGCGGCCATCGCCTGCGTCGGCGGCGGCTCCAACGCCATCGGCCTCTTCCACGCCTTCATCCCGGACGCGTCCGTACGCCTCATCGGCTGCGAGCCGGCCGGCCACGGCGTGGAGACCGGCGAGCACGCGGCGACGCTGACCGCGGGCGAGCCCGGCATCCTGCACGGCTCCCGCTCCTACGTCCTGCAGGACGAGGAGGGCCAGATCACCGAGCCGTACTCGATCTCGGCCGGTCTGGACTACCCGGGCATCGGCCCCGAGCACTCCTACCTCAAGGACAGCGGCCGCGGCGAGTACCGCGCGGTCACCGACGACGCGGCGATGCAGGCCCTGCGTCTGCTGTCGCGCACCGAGGGGATCATCCCGGCCATCGAGAGCGCGCACGCGCTGGCCGGCGCCCTGGAGGTCGGCAAGGAGCTGGGCAAGGACGGCCTGATCGTCGTCAACCTGTCCGGCCGCGGCGACAAGGACATGGACACGGCCGCCCGGTACTTCGGCCTGTACGACACCGACGCCGAGGTCGCCGCCAACGCGGCCGACACCGCCGAGATCGAGGGGGACGCGAAGTGAGCGGGGCTGCATTCGACAGTAAAAAGGGCCAGCTGCTGTCCGACACCCTCGCCGGTGTCAAGGCCGAGGGACGCGCCGCACTCATCGCCTACCTCCCGGCCGGGTTCCCGACCGTGGACGGCGGCATCGAGGCGATCAAGGCCGTCTTCGACGGCGGTGCGGACGTCGTCGAGGTCGGGCTGCCGCACAGCGACCCCGTCCTCGACGGCCCCGTCATCCAGACCGCGGACGACATCGCCCTGCGCGGCGGAGTCAAGATCGCCGACGTCATGCGCACGGTCCGCGAGGCCCACACGGCCACCGGGAAGCCGGTGCTCGTGATGACGTACTGGAACCCGATCGACCGCTACGGCGTCGAGCGCTTCACCGCCGAGCTCGCCGAGGCCGGCGGTGCGGGCTGCATCCTGCCCGACCTGCCCGTGCAGGAGTCGGCCCTGTGGAGGGAGCACGCCGAGAAGCACGGGCTCGCCACGGTCTTCGTGGTCGCGCCCAGCAGCAAGGACGCGCGGCTCGCGCAGATCACCGCGGCGGGCAGCGGGTTCGTGTACGCAGCCTCGCTGATGGGGGTCACCGGCACCCGGGAGTCGGTGGGAGCGCAGGCCCAGGACCTGGTGGAGCGCACCCGCGCCACCGGCTCCGACCTGCCCGTCTGCGTCGGGCTCGGGGTCTCCAACGCGGAGCAGGCCGCCGAGGTGGCCGGCTTTGCCGACGGCGTGATCGTCGGCTCGGCCTTCGTCAAGCGGATGCTGGACGCGCCGGACGACGCGGCCGGCGTCGAGGCCGTCCGCTCGCTCGCAGGCGAGCTCGCCAAGGGCGTGCGCCGGCAGGCGTGACCGAGCAGTTCGTCTCACGTGGATCCGCCCATGTCGCGGGGGTCCTCCGAACGAGTGGATCTGGGGCCGGGGAGGCGCATTGCGCCTCCCCGGCTTCGTTCTGGGGGTGTGAGCGAGAAGAACCGTGACGGAAAGCGCACCGCCCGGGAGCGGCTGGCGGTCGAGCGTGAGAAGCAGAAGGCCGCGGAGAAGCGACGGCGGACGCTGATCGTGGGCGCGAGTGTCGTCTGCGTCCTCGGCCTCGCGGCGGTGATCGGGGTGGTCGCCGCCAACGCGGGCAAGGACAAGGAAAAGAGCTCGGGCCCGGTCGTGGCGCCTTCCGGTGCGCAGGGCAAGGACGGCCTCGCGATCGCCGTGGGCAAGGAGGGCGCCAAGCCGACGCTCACCATCTGGGAGGACTTCCGCTGCCCGGCCTGCCAGGCCTTCGAGACGGCGTACCGCCCGACGCTCCACCAGCTGACCGACTCCGGCAAGCTCCGAATCGAATACCACCTGGTCCGGCTCATCGACGGCAACCTCGGCGGCACCGGCTCGCTGCGCGCGGGCAACGCCGCCGCCTGCGCGCAGAACGCCGGAAAGTTCCGCGACTACCACGACGTGCTCTACGAGAACCAGCCCAAGGAGACCGTCGACACCTTCGCCAACAACGCCAAGCTGATCGACCTGGCGCGCAAGGTGGGCGGCCTCGACACGGCGGCCTTCCGCGCGTGCGTCGACGGCGGCAAGCACGACAGCTGGGTCGACAAGTCGAACGCCGCCTTCAAGGCCGGCCGTTTCAGCGGGACACCCACCGTGCTGCTCGACGGCAAGAACATCTACCAGGACCAGACACTGACACCGGCGAAGCTGAAGCAGATGGTGCTGACGGCCAACAAGGGGTAAGAGTTTCACGCCCGCCCGTTATGGACCCGTAGCCGGGCTGCCTGCCGTCGGCCCGGCCCGGCAGGGTAGCGTCGACACTGCCATGGAAGAACTTGCCTACATTCCGAGCCCGTCGCGCGGGGTGCTGTACCTCGGCCCCATCCCGCTGCGCGGCTACGCGTTCTGCATCATCATCGGCGTCTTCGTCGCGGTCTGGCTCGGCAACAGGCGCTGGATCGCCCGGGGCGGGCGAGCCGGCACGGTGGCCGACATCGCTGTCTGGGCGGTGCCCTTCGGCCTGGTCGGCGGTCGCCTGTACCACGTGATCACGGACTACGAGCTGTACTTCAGCCAGGGCCGTGACTGGGTGGACGCCTTCAAGGTGTGGCAGGGCGGCCTCGGCATCTGGGGCGCGATCGCGCTCGGCGCGGTCGGCGCGTGGATCGGCTGCCGGCGCCGGGGCATCCCGCTGCCCGCCTACGCCGACGCCATCGCCCCCGGTATCGCCTTCGCACAGGCCATCGGCCGCTGGGGCAACTGGTTCAACCAGGAGCTGTACGGCAAGGAGACCCACCTTCCCTGGGCGCTGCACATCACGTCCTCCGCGGACGGCCGGGTGCCCGGGTACTACCACCCGACGTTCCTCTACGAGTCCCTGTGGTGCATCGGCGTCGCGCTGCTCGTGATCTGGGCCGACCGCCGCTTCACGCTCGGACACGGGCGGGCGTTCGCGGTGTATGTCGCCGCGTACTGCGTGGGCCGGGCGTGGATCGAGTACATGCGCGTCGACGACGCCCACCACATCCTGGGCCTGCGGCTCAACGACTGGACCGCGGGGATCGTGTTCCTGCTCGCCGTGGTCTACATCGTGGTGTCGGCGAAGAAGCGGCCCGGCAGGGAAGAAGTGGTCGAGCCGGGTGCCGCGGAGGAAGCGGCCGAGGCCGACGGCGAGGCCGCTGTGTCCCTCGGCAAGGACGAGGCGGAATCCTCGGCCGCGAAGCCGGACGCGGAGGGCTCCGCGGCGGAACCCGAAGAACCCGCAGACCGCGAGGCCGCCGAGGACGAGGCGGAGAACAGCGCGAAGGACGGCGCGAAGGACAGCGCCGAGTCGGCCAAGAAGAGCTGACCGGTCGGTCGTACGTCGACGAGGGCGCCCGGGCCACGAGGTCCGGGCGCCCTCGTCTTCAGTTCCGGCGGGCGAGTGACAGCGTGCGGTGCGCCGCCGCCACCACCGCCGCGTCGATGAACCTCCCGTCCGGCAGGGCCTGGGCGCCCTGCTGGGTCATCGCCGCCTTGACGATCGTCTCGGCCTCCTCGACCTCCCGCTCCGTGGGGAGGTAGGCCCGCTCGATGATGGGGAGCTGGCGGGGGTGGATGGCCGCGCGGCCCAGCAAGCCGAGGGTGCGGCCGTGGGCGCAGGAGGCCGCCAGGCCCTCCAGGTCGCGGATGTCCGGGTGGACCGACTGCGGTGCCGGGGGCAGGCCCGCAGCCCGGGCGGCGACGACGATCCGGGAACGGCACCAGTCGAGGCCGGCGTCCTCGCGCACCCCCAGATCGGCCCGTAGGTCGGCTTCTCCGAGGGCGATGCCGCTCAGGGCGGGGTGGGCGGAGGCGATGGCGTGGGCGTGCTCGACGGCCAGGGCGGATTCCAGGAGGGCGTACAGAGCGGGCGCGCCTGTAGCGGTGGGCGTGAAGCGTTCCGCGATGCGGATGATCTGCTCCGGAGAGGTGACCTTCGGCAGCCGCAGGCCCGAGAGCCCGGGCCTGCCTGCCACCGCCTCCAGGTCCCGGTGCGCCAGCGGCCCGTCCAGGGCGTTCACGCGCACGTGCACCGGGACCGGCTGCGGGGCGGAGAGCAGCTCGGCGGTGGCCGCGCGGGCGTACTCCTTGCGGTCCGGGGCGACCGCGTCCTCCAGGTCGATGACGACGACGTCGGCCCCGGCGGTCAGCGCCTTGGCGACCACGCGCGGCCGGTCGCCGGGGGCGTAGAGCCAGGTGAGCGGGGGCGCGGTCATAGGACGCCCTCCTCACGCGGGGGCGTCGGTACGGCCGGGGTCAGTCCGAGGCCGGTCAGGACGGCCTGGGTGTCGAAGCCGTGGGCTCGGCCTGTCCAGTGGGTCGTGGCGGAGGGGTGGGAGAGGAGGTTCTGTGTCATACGGCGCCCTCCTCGTGGAGGGTTGCCAGGTCGGACGGGTTCAGGCCGAGTGCGGTCAGGACGGTCTCGGTGTCGGCGCCGTGGGGGCGGCCTGGCCAGCGGATCGCGCCGGGGGTGGCGGAGAGGCGGAAGAGGACGTTCTGCATGCGCAGGGGGCCCAGGTCGGGGTCGTCGAGGGTGGTGATCGTGTCCAGGGCCGCGTACTGCGGGTCGGTCATCACGTCCCGTACGTCCTGGACGGGCGCGACCGCGGCCTCGGCCTTCTCGAAGGCCGCGAGGACCTCGTCGCGGGTGCGCTCGGCGATCCAGTTGCCGACGGCCTCGTCCAGGACGTCCGCGTGCCGGGCGCGGTCGGCGCCCGTCGCGAACCATGGCTCGTCGATCAGGTCAGGGCGGCCCACCAGGCACATGACGCGTTCCGCGACCGACTGCGCGGAGGTGGAGACGGCGACCCAGGTGCCGTCGGCGGTGCGGTAGGTGTTCCGGGGCGCGTTGTTGGCGGACCGGTTGCCGGTGCGCTGCTGCACGTAGCCCAGCTGGTCGTACCAGGTCGGCTGGGGACCGAGGACAGTCAGGATCGGCTCGATGATCGCCATGTCGACGACCTGGCCCTCGCCGGTGCGGTCACGGGCGGACAGCGCGGTCATGACGGCGTAGGCGGTGGCCAGACCGGCGATGGAGTCGGCGAGCCCGAAGGGCGGCAGCGTCGGAGGCGCGTCCGGTTCTCCGGTGATCGCGGCGAAGCCGCTCATGGCCTCGGCGAGAGTGCCGAAGCCGGGGCGGTGCGCATACGGGCCGAACTGGCCGAAGGCGGTGACCCTGGTGAGGATCAGACGGGGGTTGGCGGCGGACAGCTCCGCCCAGCCCAGGTCCCATTTCTCCAGCGTGCCGGGGCGGAAGTTCTCGATGACCACGTCGGCGGTGGCGACGAGACGCAGCAGGGTGGAGCGGCCGCCCGGCTTCGACAGGTCGAGGGTGATGGTCTGCTTGTTGCGGCCGAGGACCTTCCACCAGAGGCCGACGCCGTCCTTCGACGGGCCGTGGCCACGGGAGGGGTCGGGCTTCGCCGGGTGCTCCACCTTGATGACCTCCGCGCCGAAGTCGCCGAGCATCGTGGCGGCGAGCGGCCCGGCGAAAAGGGTGGCGAGATCGAGGACGCGCAGGCCGGTCAGCGGGGCTTCGTTCATGACGCGAACTGCGCTTCGATCTCCGGGCGGCAGGGCATCGACGCCGACGCGCCGGGCCGCTGGACGGAGAGCGCCGCGGCCGCCCCCGCCCAGGCCAGCGCGGACCGCATCGGCCGCCCCTCGGTCAGCCCCACGGCGAGGGCGCCGACGAACGTGTCGCCGGCGCCCGTCGAGTCCACGGCGGTGACCTGCGGCGCGGGGACGGTGAGCGGTTCGGTGCCGCGGGCCGCGTACAGGCTGCCCGCCGAGCCGAGGGTGACGACCACCTCCGGCACCTGGTCGAGCAGGGCCCTGGCCGCGTCGGTCGGGTCAGGGCGGCCGGTGAGCGTGGTCGCCTCGTGCTCGTTGGGGACCAACAGGTCGGTGGCGGCGAGGAGTTCGGGCGGCAGCGGCTGGGCGGGGGCCGGGGTGAGGATCGTACGGATGCCGTGGGCGCGGGCGGCCCGCGCGCCCGCCAGTACGGCCGGGAGCGGGATCTCCAGCTGGAGGAGCAGGGCGTCGGCGGAGGCGATGAGGGCGTCGTCGCCGGGGACGAGGTGGTCGACGGTGCCGTTGGCGCCCGGGATCACGACGATCGAGTTGCCGCCCGTGTCGTCGACGACGATGTGGGCGGTGCCGGAGGGGCCTTCGACGGTACGCAGGAGGTCGGTGTCGACGCCCGAGTGCTCCAGGGTGGAGCGGAGGCGGGCGCCGAAGGCGTCGTTGCCGACCGCGCCGATCATCGAGACGGTGGCGCCCGCGCGGGCCGCGGCGATCGCCTGGTTGGCGCCCTTGCCGCCGGGCACCGTACGGAACTCCCGTCCCGTGACGGTCTCTCCGCGCTGCGGGGCCTTCTCGACGTAGGTGACGAGGTCCATGTTCGTGCTGCCCAGTACGACGATGTGGGTCATGGGCGGGATGCCTCCCGGTGGGTGAGGTGGGCCAGGGCGTCGAAGCCGATGCCGTTGAAGTCGCCGACGGAGGTGGCCAGTCGGTTCTTGAGGGGGGTGGTCCAGCGGTCGGGGAGGGCGAGGGGATCGCCGGTGAGGAGGGCGGCGACGCCGCCTGCCGTGGCGCCGTTGGAGTCCGTGTCCCAACCGCCCGATACGGCACGGCAGATGGAGCCGGTGAAGTCGCCGTTCGCGTGGGTGAGGGCGGCGGCGATCAGGGCCGTGTTGGGGACGGCGTGGACCCAGTGGTGGGTGTCGGCGTAGGTGGCGTGGAGCTCGTCCACGACGGTGTCGAAGTCGGCGTGTTCCTCGGCGAGCCGGATGGCGTGGCGGATGGCTCGGGCCAGACGGGAGCGGGGTGGGATCACCGTGAGGCCGGTGCGGAGGCAGGCGTGGATGTCGTGGGCGGCGGTGGCCGCCCGCGCGATGGTGGCCGCCGTGAACATCGCCGCGTAGACGCCGTTGGCGGTGTGGGTCAGGGTGGCGTCGCGGTGGGCCTGTTCCGCCGCGGCGGCCGGGTTGCCGGAGTTGGTCCAGCCGTGGACGTCGGCTCGGATGAGGGCGCCGATCCATTCGCGGAAGGGGTTGCGGTGGCGGGCCGTGTGGGGTGGCTCCAGGCCGAGGAGGAGGTTGCGGTAGGCGATGCGTTCGGCGGTGAAGGTGCGGCCCGCTGGGAGTTCGGACAGCCAGAGGTCGGCGACGTCGGTGGTGGTGAAGTGTTTGCCGTGGCGCTGGAGCAGGAGGAGGTTGAGGAGGGGGTAGTTGAGGTCGTCGTCCTCGGGCATGCCGTCGATGTTCTCGGCGAGGGAGGTTGTCGCCGAGCGGCGGTTCCAGGGGTGTTGCGAGAGGAGGTCTTCCGGGACGCCGCGGGCGGTGAAGTAGGTGTTCAGGGGCCAGTTGCCGGCGGACCGCGCCAGTGCGCGGATGGCTTCGAGGGGGAGTTTTTCCACTGGTTTGCCGAGGAGGCAGCCGACTGCTCTGCCCAGCCAGGCGGCTTCCAGGCTGCGCGGAGTGACCGGCCGCGGGCTGGGGGAGGGGACGGGGCCCGGCCAGTCGGGGCACAGGGCCTTGATCCGTGCCAGATCAGTTGGTTCCTCCTCCGCCAACCTGCTGGGCAGCTCCGCGAGTTCGTCCAGCAGGTCCCTCGCCAGCAGCCGCAGATAGCGCGATGCCGGGTCGGCTGACGCGCCTGCGCGCAGGGGAGCCCGAGTGCCGCCTGCGGCGTGCCATCTCGCTGCGATCGCCGACGGCTCGCGGCCGTCCAGGGCTGCCTGGCGCAGTTCGTGGCCGATCAGGTCCTCCGGCTGGACCCAGGTCAGTCGGAGCATTTTGGGTCTCCGAGGCCGATGAACGCCGACTCGTGGGTCCTGCGGCGGTGTACGTCCCGTTCGAAGATCTCGCGGGTGACGGCGGTGAGGGTCGTCGCCGGTTGCCACAGGTCCAGGCGGCTTGCCTCCGCCACCTGCTTCGACCAGTCCTCCGGGACCGGGGAACCCAGGGCCCCGGCGAGCGCGCCGGTCATCGTCGCGATCGAGTCGCAGTCGCGGCCGTAGTTGACCGCGCCCAGGACCGCGTGGCGGTAGTCGCCGCGGGCCACCAGCAACATGCCCAGGGCGACGGGGAGTTCCTCGATGGAGTGGAGGCGGGACGGGCGGCGGGCTCCGAGGGACGGGGCGCGGTAGTCCGGGCCGACCGTGTCGTAGGGGGCCACTGCTTCCCGTAGCGGAATCAGGGCCGATTCGAAGTCCGTGTGGAAGGAAGCCGCTTCGCAGACCCTCTCGATCGCCGTGCGGGTGCCGTCCTTCGCGAGGGAGAGGGCCGTGGTGACGATCGAGTCCGGGGTTGCCCCGGGGGTGGTCGCCGCGGCCACCGCCGCCGCGAAGACGCCTGCCGCCTCGCGGCCGTACGAGGACTGGTGGGCGCCCGCGATGTCGATCGCCTCGGTGTAGGCGGCCCCGGGGTCGGCCGCGTTCACCAGGCCCACCGGGGCCATGTACATCGCCGCACCGCAGTTGACGATGTTGCCGACGCCGGCCTCCCTGGGGTCGGCATGGGCGTAGTGGAGGCGGGCCACCAGCCATTTCTCCGCGAGGAAGATGCGGTGCAGGGGGAGGGCCTCCTGCTCCAGCTCCGGGATCCAGCGGGGGGTCGTCATCAGGTCGGGCACCAGGTGGTCCGCGATCGCGTAGGCGTCGAGGTGGTCGCGGACCCGGTCGTAGACCCGGATCAGGGCGTGCGTCATCAAGGTGTCGTCGGTGACGTGGCCGTCGCCCTTGTGGTACGGCGCGAGGGGGCGGGCCGTGCGCCAGGCCTCGCCGTTCCAGGGGCCGACGATGCCGTGGACGCGGCCGCTGTGGCGTTCGAGGATCTGGTCGGGGGAGTAGCCCTCGACGGGGCCGCCGAGGGCGTCGCCCACCGCCGCGCCCACGAGGGCCCCGGTGATCCGGTCCTCGAGGCTGGTTCTGGGGTTTTTGGGCCTCATGGCCCGAATCATCCTCCTGGTGGGGCCGGTTGTGTGGCTTCCAGGAGTTCGGCGAGTTCCACCAGGTCGGTGCCGGTCAGGCGGGGGAGGGCGCAGCCGGAGAGGGTGCGGCAGGCTTCCCGCCAGGTGGCGGGGATCGACGCGCCGCCGCCCAGCGCTCCGGTGAGGGCGCCTGCCAGGGCCGGGGCCGAGTCGGCGACGCGGGAGAGGCAGGCCGCGGCCGGTACCGCTTCGGCGATACGGCCGTTCGACGCGGCGGTCAGGGCCAGGGCCACCGGGACCGTTTCGGCTGCCGCGATGCCGTAGCTGTAGACGTGGTCGACGATCTGGTGTTCCAGGAGGGGGACCAGGGTGAAGGCGGTCTCGGCGTCGGCGGCCAGCTTGAGGGCGTGGCGGGCGTTGCGGCCGATCTCCGTGGTCTCGGGGAGTTCGGTGAGGGCCGCGTGGACACAGGCCTCGACGTCCGCGCCGACCAGCGCGAGTGCGAGCGCCGCCGCCATGGCCCGGGCGCCGTGCACTCCGTCGCCGTCCTGGGTGTAGCGGGCGTCGAACTCGGCCAGGTCCGCGGCGAGTCGGGGGGCGCCGGGGTGCGCCACGGCGAGTACGCAGGCCCGTACGCAGGCCGCGTCGTCGAAGTAGTGGGGGTTGTCGTGGCCGGTGGCGGGCGGGCGCAGGCCGGTGGCGAGGTTGCCGAGGCCGGCGCGGACGGAGATACGGGCGCGGAGGGGCAGGACGGCGGACTCGACCTCCGGGGCGCGGTCCGCTGCGGCGGCCACCTCGCTGGCGAGGGCGTTCCAGGTGAGGTCGATGGCGGCTCGTGTACGGCGTTGTCGGCTGAGGTCGGCGAGGGCGGTGTCGTCGCCGGCGCGCAGGAGCGCCTCCGCGGCGAAGGCCGCCCATTCGGCGTCGTCGGAGGGGCCGAGACGCAGGGGTTCGGGGGGTTGGTTCAGGGCGATGGGGACGGGGAGGGTGGTGGTGGCGTTCTGTTCGGCGAAGGTGTCGAGTTCGCGGGTGAGGCGGCGTGTCCACTCGGGCATACGGGCGGCTCGGTGGCGGGCGGCGGGCCAGCCGGCGGCGTCGCCTGCGGCGAGGCCGAGCAGGAGCCCGACGGTTCTTCCGGCCCGGGCGGTCCCCTGCGGGTGCCGAGGCTCGGCCGCCTCGGCGGGGCCCTGCGGCGGCCGGCACTCGACCGCCTCGGCTTCGCCATCGGCGGATCGGTTCCCACCCGCACCACCCGTGCGACTTTCGTCGTCGGGTGGCCCTTGTGGGGGGTTCTCGCCGTTGGCGGCTGCGGCTTTGTCCGGTGGCTCCAGGGTGGCAGGTTCGGTCGGCTCCGTCGTTCCCTCGTTCCAGGGGGCGGGCGGGCTCATCGGGACGTCTCCCTCTCATCGGGCGCGGCAAGGGTGAGGGCGGGCGGGAAGTTCGTGCGCCCGAGCACATCCGTCGCGCCCTCGGCCGGGACCAGTAGGTCCGCCACCTCCAGTACGTGGTGGCCCGCCATGGCCGGCAGGCAGCTGCCCCGGGCCGGGCCGATCGCCGCTGCCCAGGCCGGGGGGATCGCCGAGGCCCCCTGGGTCGCTCCGGCCAGTGCGCCCGCCACCGCTGCCGTCGTGTCCGCGTCCCGGCCCATGTTGACCGCCGTGAGGACCGCGTCGCGGAAGTCGCCGTCCGCCGCCGCGTAGGCGCCGAAGGCCAGGGCGACCGCCTCGGGGGCCAGGTCGGTCCAGGGGTAGCCGCCGATGACGACCGCCGAGCGGACCGCCCGTTCGCCGCGATGGGCCACGGCCACCGCGCGGCGCAGCGAGCGGGCCGTCCACGAGTCGTCCGGGACGACGGCCAGGGCCGAGGCCACGACGGCGATCGTCGGTGCGCCCGCCATCGCCGCGGCGACGCCCGCCGCGACCGCCTGGCCGCCGTAGATGCCCTCGCCGTCATGGCTCACCGAGCCGTCGATCGCCGCCAGCCGGGCCGCCTCGGCGGGGCGGCCCGCGGCGTAGACGCCGAAGGGGGCCGCGCGCATGGCCAGGCCGTCGCTCCAGGCGTGGCGGTGCTGGGCCGAGATGGGGGCGGCGAGGCCGCGGCGGAGGTTCTCCAGGGTGCCGCGTTCGCTGAATCCCGCGCCCCGGAAGGGGCCTTCGTCGCGGTCCGCGATCCACTCGTGCCAGGCCGCTTCCACGTGTGAGGGGGTGAGTGCCGAGCCGTGCCGGGCCAGCAGCAGGCCGGAGAAGATCGCGTACTCGGTGTCGTCCGTGCCGGCCGGCTTGTCCGTCACATAATCCGTGATGCGGCCCCAGCGGGCACGGATCTCCGACGGTTTCAGGTTCTCCGCCGGGGCGCCGAGGGCGTCGCCGACGGCCAGGCCCAGCAGCGCGCCGCGTGCCCGCTCGCGGAGGCCGGTGGCGTTCCCGGGCGGCGGGACCGAGGGAGTGCAGGCGATCGATGCCATACGCGGCCTCTCCGGGAGGGGGCTCGCACAGGGCGCGAACCCTTTGCCCATGTGTCCCACCGTCGGCGGTTGACCTGCGCCTGGGGCGGAGCCATGTCACCCGGTCGACATCTGTGCGCAACACCGCACGAGTGAGCAAAGAGAGGTAAAGCTGCAGGTTAGCCGAGCCTTTCCTTGCTGGCGGGAAGGGAATGCGGGGCGTAGGTTTCCTGTTGTCGAAGAGTAGAACGTGTCCAAAGTTAGCTTTGGCTTAGCTTCCCTGGGGGACCCCCGCAATGGCGATCATCGAGACCGAGGCCGCACTGCACGTGGCGCACCGCGACAACCACACGCACCGGGATGTGAACGGCGGCTGGCTGCGGCCCGCGGTCTTCGGTGCGATGGACGGGCTGGTCTCCAACCTCGCGCTGATGACCGGCGTCGCGGGCGGGGCCGTGAGTCAGCAGACCATCGTGCTGACCGGGCTCGCGGGGCTCGCCGCCGGTGCCTTCTCCATGGCCGCCGGGGAGTACACCTCGGTTGCCTCGCAGCGCGAGCTCGTCGAGGCCGAGCTGGATGTGGAGCGGGCCGAGCTGAGGAAGCACCCGGCGGACGAGGAGGCCGAACTCGCGGCGCTCTACGAGGCCCGGGGCGTCGAGCCGGAGCTGGCGCGGGAGGTGGCCCGGCAGCTGTCGAAGGACCCCGAGCAGGCCCTGGAGATACACGCCCGTGAGGAGCTCGGCATCGACCCCGGCGACCTGCCCTCGCCGCTCGTCGCCGCCGTCTCCTCGTTCGGTTCCTTCGCGCTGGGTGCCCTGCTGCCCGTACTGCCCTATCTGCTCGGTGCGACCGCGCTGTGGCCTGCCCTGCTGCTGGCGTTCTTCGGGCTGTTCGCCTGCGGTGCCGTGGTGGCCAAGGTGACCGCGCGGACCTGGTGGTTCAGCGGTTTCAGGCAGCTCGCACTGGGTGCCGCGGCGGCCGGTGTGACGTACGCCCTGGGCATCGCGTTCGGAACGGCCGTAGGATAGGGCGGCTGCAAGTTATGCGTTGGGCCGCATAAGTAGCCGTTACTCGCTGGTTTCGAATGCTTAACCACCGGGCATGAGCCGTAAGCGCTGTGGGCAATGAGGCCTGTCGCGCACCCGCGGGAAGGGCGACGCAGCCCTCCCCGTCTTTCGGGCCGATGGACACCGATCTGTCTCACTCGGTCCCCATAGCTTCCACCGCAGGCGCGGTACCCGCACTGCAGCCGCGCGGTGTCCGCATGTTGGAACGGAATATCCCGGTTCCCGAGAACCGCTCCATCATGTAACCTGCACGAAATTTTGCACTCCGCAGAGGGCCAACGTCGTCCCTCGGCAATCCGCTCCCCCAGAGCCCCAAGGGCCTGGGAGGTGCCACCAGCCACTTGAGACGACGACGGGAGAGCCGATGCGTACGCCGCGCCAGCCGTCCCAGCACTCCGCGAATGGCCAGAACTGGTCCTTCATGGATGCTCGCCCTGCTGCGCAGGGTATGTACGACCCCCGCAACGAACGCGACGCGTGCGGCGTCGGCTTCGTGGCGACCCTCACCGGCGAGGCGTCCCACACCCTGGTCGAGCAGGCCCTGACGGTGCTGCGCAACCTCGAGCACCGCGGTGCCACCGGCTCCGAGCCCGACTCGGGTGACGGTGCCGGCATCCTCTCCCAGGTCCCCGACACCTTCTTCCGTGAGGTGGCCGGATTCGAGCTGCCCGCGGCCGGTGCCTACGCGGTCGGTATCGCCTTCCTGCCGGAGGACGGCACGGCCGAGGCCGTCTCGCAGATCGAGACGATCGCCGCCGACGAGGGCCTCACCGTCCTCGGCTGGCGCGAGGTCCCCGTCGCGCCCGAACTGCTCGGCGCCACCGCCCGTTCGACGATGCCCGCCTTCCGGCAGATCTTCGTCACGGACAACGCCGCTGTGCCTGCTACGGGTATCGCCCTCGACCGCAAGGCCTTTGTGCTGCGCAAGCGCGCCGAGCGTGAGGCCGGTGTCTACTTCCCGTCGCTCTCCGCGCGCACCATCGTCTACAAGGGCATGCTGACCACCGGCCAGCTGGAGCCCTTCTTCCCGGACCTGTCCGACCGGCGCTTCGCGTCGGCCATCGCGCTGGTCCACTCGCGCTTCTCCACGAACACCTTCCCGTCGTGGCCGCTCGCGCACCCGTACCGCTTCGTCGCGCACAACGGTGAGATCAACACCGTCAAGGGCAACCGCAACTGGATGGTCGCCCGGGAGTCCCAGCTCGCCTCGGACCTGTTCGGGGACAAGGGGCTGGAGCGCGTCTTCCCGATCTGTACGCCGGACGCCTCCGACTCGGCGTCCTTCGACGAGGTGCTCGAACTCCTGCACCTGGGCGGGCGTTCGCTGCCGCACTCCGTGCTGATGATGATCCCGGAGGCGTGGGAGAACCACGACTCCATGGACCCGGCCCGCCGCGCCTTCTACAACTTCCACTCCACGATGATGGAGCCCTGGGACGGCCCGGCCTGTGTCACCTTCACCGACGGCCGGCAGGTCGGCGCGGTCCTCGACCGCAACGGCCTTCGCCCCGGCCGCTACTGGGTCACCGACGACGGCCTGGTCGTCCTCGGCTCCGAGGTCGGCGTCCTCGACATCGACCCCTCCAAGGTCGTCCGCAAGGGCCGGCTGCAGCCCGGCAAGATGTTCCTCGTCGACACGGTCGAGCACCGCATCATCGAGGACGACGAGATCAAGGCGGCCCTCGCCGCCGAGCAGCCGTACGCCGAGTGGATCGAGGCCGGCGAGATCGAGCTGGGTGACCTGCCCGAGCGCGAGCACATCGTCCACACCCACGCCTCGGTCACCCGCCGCCAGCAGACCTTCGGTTACACCGAGGAGGAGCTGCGCGTCATCCTCGCTCCGATGGCCAAGGCCGGTGCCGAGCCGATCGGTTCGATGGGTACGGACTCGCCGATCGCCGCGCTGTCCAGCCGCCCGCGGCTGCTCTTCGACTACTTCACCCAGCTGTTCGCGCAGGTCACCAACCCGCCGTTGGACGCGATCCGCGAGGAGCTCGTCACCTCGCTGCGCTCGTCCCTCGGCCCGGGGAGCAACCTGCTGGAGCCGACGGCCGCTTCATGCCGCTCGGTCACCCTGCCCTTCCCGGTCATCGACAACGACGAGCTGGCCAAGCTCATCCACATCAACGCCGACGGCGACATGCCCGGCTTCAAGGCCGCGACCCTGTCCGGCCTGTACCGGGTCTCCGGCGGCGGTGACGCCCTCGCCGCGCGCATCGAGGAGATCTGCGCCGAGGCCGACGCGGCCATCGAGAACGGCGCCCGGCTGATCGTCCTGTCGGACCGCCACTCGGACGCCGAGCACGCGCCGATCCCGTCGCTGCTGCTCACCGCGGCCGTCCACCACCACCTCATCCGCACCAAGCAGCGCACCCACGTGGGCCTGCTGGTCGAGGCCGGTGACGTCCGCGAGGTCCACCACGTCGCGCTGCTCATCGGCTTCGGTGCCGCGGCCGTCAACCCGTACCTGGCGATGGAGTCCGTCGAGGACCTGGTCCGCGCGGGCACCTTCCTGTCGGACATAGAGCCCGAGAAGGCCATCCGCAACCTGATCTACGCCCTCGGCAAGGGCGTTCTGAAGGTCATGTCCAAGATGGGCATCTCGACGGTCGCCTCCTACCGCGGCGCCCAGGTCTTCGAGGCCGTCGGTCTCGACGAGGCCTTCGTCGAGAAGTACTTCAACGGCACGGCCACCAAGATCGGCGGTGTCGGCATCGACGTCATCGCCAAGGAGGTCGCCGCCCGCCACGCGAAGGCGTACCCGGCGAGCGGCATCGCGCCCGCCCACCGTGCGCTGGAGATCGGCGGCGAGTACCAGTGGCGCCGCGAGGGTGAGCCGCACCTGTTCGACCCGGAGACGGTCTTCCGCCTGCAGCACTCCACGCGCACAGGCCGCTACGACGTCTTCAAGAAGTACACCGAGCGCGTCAACGAGCAGTCCGAGCGGCTGATGACGCTCCGCGGTCTGTTCGGCTTCAAGTCGGACCGCCCGTCGATCTCCATCGACGAGGTCGAGCCGGTCTCCGAGATCGTCAAGCGCTTCTCCACCGGCGCCATGTCGTACGGCTCCATCTCGCGCGAGGCGCACGAGACGCTCGCCATCGCCATGAACCAGCTGGGCGGCAAGTCCAACACCGGTGAGGGCGGCGAGGACCCGGACCGTCTCTACGACCCGGCCCGGCGCAGCGCCATCAAGCAGGTCGCCTCCGGCCGCTTCGGCGTGACCTCGGAGTACCTGGTCAACGCCGACGACATCCAGATCAAGATGGCCCAGGGCGCCAAGCCCGGCGAGGGCGGCCAGCTGCCCGGCCACAAGGTGTACCCCTGGGTCGCCAAGACCCGGCACAGCACCCCGGGCGTGGGCCTCATCTCCCCGCCGCCGCACCACGACATCTACTCCATCGAGGACCTGGCCCAGCTGATCCACGACCTGAAGAACGCGAACCCGCAGGCGCGGATTCACGTCAAGCTGGTCTCCGAGGTCGGCGTAGGCACGGTCGCCGCGGGTGTCTCCAAGGCGCACGCGGACGTGGTCCTGATCTCGGGTCACGACGGCGGTACGGGTGCCTCCCCGCTGACGTCCCTGAAGCACGCGGGCGGTCCCTGGGAGCTCGGTCTCGCCGAGACCCAGCAGACGCTGCTGCTCAACGGCCTGCGCGACCGCATCGTCGTGCAGACCGACGGCCAGCTGAAGACCGGCCGTGACGTCGTCATCGCCGCGCTGCTCGGCGCCGAGGAGTTCGGTTTCGCGACCGCGCCGCTCGTCGTCTCCGGCTGCGTCATGATGCGCGTCTGCCACCTGGACACCTGCCCGGTCGGCATCGCCACCCAGAACCCGACCCTCAGGGACCGGTTCTCCGGCAAGGCCGAGTACGTCGTCAACTTCTTCCAGTACATCGCCGAAGAGGTCCGCGAGATCCTCGCCGAGCTGGGCTTCCGCTCCATCGAGGAGGCCGTCGGCCACGCCGAGGCGCTCGACGTCACGCGTGCCGTCGACCACTGGAAGGCACAGGGCCTGAACCTGGAGCCGCTGTTCCACGTGCCGTCGCTGCCCGAGGGCGCGGTCCGGCACCAGGTGATCGCCCAGGACCACGGCCTGGAGAAGGCGCTCGACAACGAGCTGATCAAGCTCGCCGCCGACGCCCTGGCCGCGGACTCCGCGACCGACGCCCAGCCGGTGCGCGCGCAGGTCGCGATCCGCAACATCAACCGCACGGTCGGCACCATGCTCGGCCACGAGGTGACGAAGAAGTTCGGCGGTGCGGGCCTGCCCGACGACACCATCGACATCACCTTCACCGGCTCCGCGGGCCAGTCCTTCGGTGCCTTCCTGCCGCGCGGTGTCACGCTGCGCCTGGAGGGCGACGCCAACGACTACGTCGGCAAGGGCCTCTCCGGCGGCCGCGTGATCGTCCGTCCCGACCGGGGCGCCGACCACCTCGCCGAGTACTCGACGATCGCGGGCAACACCATCGCCTACGGTGCGACCGGCGGCGAGCTGTTCCTGCGCGGCCGTACGGGCGAGCGGTTCTGTGTCCGCAACTCCGGTGCGACGGTCGTCTCCGAGGGCGTGGGCGACCACGGCTGCGAGTACATGACCGGCGGTCGCGCTGTGGTCCTCGGCGAGACGGGCCGCAACTTCGCGGCCGGTATGTCCGGCGGTATCGCGTACGTGATCGACCTGAACGTCGACAACGTCAACGTCGGCAACGTCAGCGCCGTCGAGGCCCTCGACGACACCGACAAGCAGTGGCTGCACGACGTGGTGCGCCGCCACCAGGAGGAGACCGGTTCCACGGTCGCCGAGAAGCTCCTGGCCGAGTGGGACACCGCGATCGAGCGCTTCAGCAAGATCATCCCCAGCACGTACAAGGCAGTGCTCGCCGCCAAGGACGCCGCCGAGCAGGCGGGACTCTCCGAGTCCGAGATCACCGAGAAGATGATGGAGGCGGCGATCAATGGCTGACCCGAAGGGCTTCCTGAACCACGGCCGTGAGGTCGCCAAGTCCCGCCCGGTCGAGGTGCGTCTGAAGGACTGGAACGAGGTCTACGTCCCCGGCTCCCTGCTGCCGATCATCAGCAAGCAGGCCAGCCGGTGCATGGACTGCGGCATCCCCTTCTGCCACAACGGCTGTCCGCTGGGCAACCTGATCCCCGAGTGGAACGACTACGCCTACCGCGAGGACTGGTCGGCCGCGTCGGAGCGTCTGCACGCGACGAACAACTTCCCGGAGTTCACGGGCCGCCTGTGCCCCGCTCCGTGCGAGTCGGCGTGTGTGCTGGGCATCAACCAGCCGCCGGTGACCATCAAGAACGTCGAGGTCTCGATCATCGACAAGGCGTGGGAGACCGGCGACGTCGCCCCGCAGATCCCCGAGCGCCTCTCCGGCAAGACCGTCGCGGTCATCGGCTCGGGTCCCGCGGGCCTGGCCGCCGCCCAGCAGCTGACCCGGGCCGGCCACACCGTCGCCGTCTACGAGCGCGCGGACCGCATCGGAGGCCTTCTCCGGTACGGCATCCCCGAGTTCAAGATGGAGAAGCGGCACATCAACCGCCGTATCGAGCAGATGCGCGCGGAGGGCACCCGCTTCCGTACCGGGATCGAGATCGGCCGCGATCTCAAGGCGACCGACCTGAAGAAGCGCTACGACGCGATCGTCATCGCCGCCGGTGCGACGACCGCCCGTGACCTCCCGGTCCCCGGCCGCGAGCTCAAGGGCATCCACCAGGCGATGGAGTACCTGCCCCTGTCGAACAAGGTCCAGGAGGGCGACTACGTCACCTCCCCGATCTCGGCCGAGGGCAAGCATGTCGTGGTCATCGGCGGCGGCGACACCGGCGCGGACTGCGTGGGCACCGCCCACCGCCAGGGCGCGGCCTCCGTCACCCAGCTGGAGATCATGCCCCGCCCGAACGACGAGCGGAACAACGTCACCCAGCCGTGGCCGACCTTCCCGATGCTCTACAAGGTCACGTCCGCGCACGAGGAGGGCGGCGAGCGGGTCTACTCCGTCTCCACCACCCACTTCGAGGGCGACGAGGACGGCAACGTCCAGTGGCTGCACCTGACCGAGGTGGAGTTCATCGACGGCAAGCTGACCCCGAAGCCGGGCACGGAGCGCAAGATCCCCGCCCAGCTGGTCACCCTGGCGATGGGCTTCACGGGCACCGACCGGGAGAACGGCCTGGTCGAGCAGTTCGGCCTGGAGCTCGACGAGCGCGGCAACATCGCCCGCGACGCGGACTTCCAGACCAACGTGCCCGGCGTGTTCGTCGCCGGTGACGCGGGCCGCGGCCAGTCCCTCATCGTGTGGGCGATCGCGGAGGGCCGCTCGGCCGCCCGCGGCACCGACCGCTTCCTCACGGGCGCCAGCGACCTGCCGGCCCCGATCCGCCCGACGGACCGGGCCCTGATGGCCTGACGGCCCCTCATATACGTCCCGTACAAAGGCGTACGGAACACCGCAACGGCGCTTGCCCTGTCCCCGACCGGACGATGGCAGGCGCCGTCGCATGTCTGCGGTCGGCCGCCGGTCGGGGTGGGCTACGGCACCTTGTACGTCTCCCCGTACACCTTCCACGTCAGCGGCGTCTTCAGGTCCAGGTTCCCGTCGTACAGGAACTGCCGCTGGGCCGTCTCGACGCGGCTGGTGTCGATGTCCGGACGCACGGTCCGCATGGCCTCGACGCGGATGTCGAGGAAGACGTCCAGGTAGGTCTGCTCGGAGCCGCCCTGTGAGGGGAGGTCCGCCTCGTCCATCGCCTGTTCACGCAGGCCGTAGAAGCTGGTCGGGCCGGTGCCGGGTCCGTGCTGGACCATGGCGTCGTAGTAGACGAACTGGCCGAGTGTGCCGAGGCCGTCCAGCTTGGCGAGGCGGACGGCGGGGTCGAAGTAGACGCGGTCGCGCTCCTCGTCCTGGGCCTTCCGGAAGGCGGGCAGCTCCGCCTCGGCCTTCCAGGCGGCGGTGAAGCCCGGGTCCAGGCCCTCGTGGGAGTCCGTGCCGTCGACCTCGCGCAGCGCGGGCAGGTAGTCGGCGAGGCCGTTGTCGGGATGGTCCTCGGTGTAGCGCTCGACGAGCGCGAGCAGGTCGTGGGTACCCGTGCAGAAGCCGACGGCGCCGGCGGTGTAGCCCTGGCCGTCGTCGATGTCCTCGATGTAGCCGTAGGCACTGCGCCAGTTCAGCGTCGAGTTCTCGGCGCTGGCCACGAGCTCCTGGGCCAGTTCCTTCTTGGCGGGGGCGGCGAGGCCGGCCGGCAGGTCGGCGATCACCTCCTCGTCCTCCGCGCTCTCGTGCTCGGCCCGGCTCTTGGCGCTCTGGCGGGCCTTCTGCGCGGCGGTGGCCGACGTCCTGCTCCCGTTCCAGCCGGAGGAGTCGGCGGTTGAGAGGACGTAGACCACGCCCGTGACGACCGCGGGGAGGGCCGCGAGCAGGAGGAGACCGGCACGTCGGGGGCCTGGGGGCCGTCCCCCAGAAAAACGCAGCATAGCGAGAGGGTACGGCCGGGTGATCCCGGTCAGGCCGCCAGTTCCGTGACCTTCGCGACCGTAAGGATCACCAGGAGCGCCAGCAGGGCGACGCAGGCCCCCGCCTGGACGAAGTTGCGGCGGCCGTCACGCGGCGCATACGCGTACGCCAGTGTCACCACGCCGCCCGCCAGCAGCCCGCCGAGGTGGCCCTGCCAGGACGTGACGAACGCGGAGATCACCAGCCACAGCAGCAGGCCGCCCATGAACTGGTTGACGGACCTCATGTCGGCGCCCAGCCGCCGGGCCATCACGTAGTACGCGGCGCCGAGCCCGAAGATCGCGCCCGAGGCGCCGACCGTGGCCTGGTCGGGGGCGATCAGCAGGACCAGGACGGAGCCGCCCAGCGCCGACAGGACGTACAGGGCGATGTAGCGGATCCGGCCGAGCTGGGACTCGACCACCCGGCCGATGTTCCACAGCGCCACCATGTTCATCACGATGTGCGCGATCCCGAACGTCCCCCCGGTGGGCGGCAGATGCAGGAACGCCCCGGTGAGCAGGCGGTACCACTCACCGCCGACCACGCCTTCGAGGTGGTAGTCGGAGGGGTGATTGGCCACCCACATGTAGTGGCCGCCGTCCGGCCCGACCAGCCCACGGCCCAGCATCTCGAAGCGGTCCACGGTCGACGACCGCACCAACTCGCCCAGATACGCGAGCACATTGAGCCCGATCAGGACGTACGTCACCATGGGCGCCGAGGTGATCCGGCCGCCGAACGCCGTACGCGCCTGCCGAACCGATCGCGCGCCCTCCTTCACGCACTCCACGCACTGGTGGCCGACGGCCGCCTCCCGCATGCAGTCCGGGCAGATGTAACGGTCGCAGCGGGTGCAGCGGACGTGGGACTCCACCTTGGGATGGCGGTAGCAGGTGGTGACGGTGGACTCGGATTCCACAGCCGGCTCCTCGGAGGGGGTGGGACGGGCGGCGAGCCGGTGGGGACGGCGGCGAACAAAATAGCGAACGGCTGTGGCTGGTGGGAGCGGTGGGGTCGGCGTGACGTAACCTCGGCACGAACGAAGGGGGGAGCATGGCCGCGATCAGTCTCCGCAAGATCGAGGAGACCGCGCCCGCGCTGGTCAGCCTGTACAAGAGCGCCGGGGTGTCGCTCCACAAGCACGGGCTGGACGGGCTGCGGGCGGCGGTGTATCTCGTCGTCGACTACTCCGGGTCGATGAAGCCGTACTACAAGGACGGCAGTGTGCAGGCGCTCGCCGACCGGGTGCTGGGGCTGTCCGCGCATCTCGACGACGACGGGCGCGTGCCGGTGGTCTTCTTCTCGACGGACGTCGACGCCGAGACCGATATCGAGCTCGCCGGCCACGAGGGCCGGATCGAGCAGATCGTGGCCGGGCTCGGGCACATGGGCAAGACCAGCTACCACCTGGCGATGGACGCGGTCATCGACCACTACCTCGACAGCGGCTCGACCGCCCCCGCCCTGGTCGTCTTCCAGACCGACGGCGGCCCGATCAACAAGCTCGCCGCGGAACGCTATCTGTGCAAGGCTGCTGGGCTGCCGCTGTTCTGGCAGTTCGTGGGCTTCGGGGACCCGGGCAGCAAGCAGTTCGACTTCCTGCGCAAGCTGGACGAGCTGGCGGTACCGCAGAAGCGGATCGTCGACAACGCAGGCTTCTTCCACGCCGGATCCGATCCGGCACGGGTGACCGACGCGGAGCTGTACGACCGGCTGGTCGGCGAGTTCCCGATGTGGCTGGCCGCCGCCCGGGCCCAGGGGATCGTGCGGGCGCCCTGAGAGCCAGTTGAGGGGCGCGAATCACTCGTACGGCTGCTCTCACCGTTGGCTTACCCGGGACGCCGTGCCACCCTGATGATGATCCGACGGGGAGGCGACGAACGTATGGACGGCGCACGATCGGGGAACGAAACGGCCGGCTCCACGCGCAGGGAGCCGGCGGGGACGGGCGAGAAGCTGGCGGACTGGGCCGACGGGCGGCTGGGGCTGTACGGGCTGGCCAAGGCCAACATGCGCAAGGTCTTCCCGGACCACTGGTCCTTCATGCTGGGGGAGATCTGCCTCTACAGCTTTCTCATCCTGATCCTCACCGGCATCTATCTCACCCTGTTCTTCGAGCCGAGCGGCGTCGAGGTGATCTACCACGGCTCGTACGTCCCGCTCAACGGCGTCCCGATGACCCGGGCCTACGAGTCCACGCTCGACATCAGCTTCGATGTGCGCGGCGGGCTTCTGATCCGGCAGATCCACCACTGGGCGGCGCTGGTCTTCGTCACCGGCATGCTCGTGCACATGATGCGGGTGTTCTTCACCGGCGCGTTCCGCAAGCCGCGCGAGCTCAACTGGCTGTTCGGCTGGACCCTGCTGTTCCTCGGCATCATCACCGGCCTGACCGGCTACTCGCTCCCCGACGACCTGCTCTCCGGCACCGGCATCCGCTTCGCCGACGGCGCGATCCTGTCCGTCCCGATCGTCGGGACGTATCTGTCGATGTTCCTGTTCGGCGGGGAATTCCCGGGGCACGACATCATCTCGCGGCTCTTCCCGGTCCATGTCCTGCTGCTGCCGGGGATCATGCTGGGACTGGTCGTCGCCCATCTGATCCTGGTCTTCTACCACAAGCACACCCAGTACCCGGGGCCCGGACGGGACCAGAAGACGGTCGTCGGCATGCCCTTCCTGCCGGTCTACATGGCCAAGGCGGGCGGTTTCTTCTTCCTCGTCTTCGGCGTGCTGGCGCTCATGGGCGGCATCGCCAGCATCAACCCCGTGTGGGCCTTCGGCCCCTACCGCCCGGACCTGGTGACCACGGGCGCCCAGCCGGACTGGTATCTCGGCTTCTCCGAGGGCCTGATCCGGGTGATGCCGGGATGGGAGCTCAACTTCTGGGGCCACACCCTCGAACTCGGCGTCTTCATCCCCTTCACCCTCTTCCCGCTGCTGCTGCTCGCGCTCGGTCTGTATCCCTTCCTCGAGGCATGGATCACCGGCGACAGACGCGAGCACCACATCCTGGACCGGCCGCGCAACATGCCCGTCCGCACCGGCCTGGGCGCGGCCTGGCTGGCCCTGTACGTCGTGCTGCTGATCGGCGGCGGCAACGACATCGTCGCCACCCATCTGCATCTGTCCATCAACTCGATCACCTGGTTCGTACGGGTCTCCTTCTTCGTGGCGCCGGTCGTCACGTTCCTCGTCACCAAACGGGTCTGCATGGGCCTGCAGCGCAAGGACCGGGACAAGGTGCTGCACGGCAGGGAGAGCGGCACCATCAGACGGCTGCCGCACGGCGAGTTCGTCGAGGTCCACGAACCCCTCGCACAGGACCAGCTGTTCACTCTCACCCAGCACGAGCAGAACCCTCCCTACGAGATCGGCCCGCTCGTCGACGCGAACGGCGTACGGCGGCCGGTCAGGACGGGGCAGCGGGTGCGCGCCCGGCTGGCCCGGGTCATGTTCGGCTCGGAGTCGCACATCCCGAAGCCGACGGTGGAGGAGTACCGGGAACTCACCAGCGGCGATCACCACCACTGAGGACCAGGGCCCGGCACTCCTCGGGCCCGCCCCACGCGGTGCGCAGGGCGCGGGCCTTGGTCAGCCACAGCGACAGGTCGTACTCCGCGGTGTAGCCGATCGCGCCGTGCAGCTGCAGTGCCGTACGGGCGGTGGCGTACGCCGCCTCGGCTGCCGTGACCTTGGCGGCGGCCACGTCGGCAGGGGTCATGGTGAGCGCGGCACCGAACAACAAGGGGCGGGCGAACTCCAACGCGACCTTCGCGTCGGCCAGTTGATGCTTGACGGCCTGGAAGGAGCCTATGGGGACGCCGAACTGGGTGCGCTGCCGGACGTAGGCGACGGTCCGGTCCAGGAGCGCCAGTCCGAGGCCGAGGCACTGGGCGGCAGCGGCGAGGCGGCCCCAGGTCAGGCCACCCGCGACGGCCTCGGCGACCTGCGCGCCGGCGGCGAGCAGCTCCCCGCCGGGCGCCGGCGCGAAGAGGCGGCGGGCGGGGTCGAGGGAGCGGTGCGGTCGGCCGGGCGGAGGCGCGAGGCGCACCTCGGCGTTACCTGGCGCCGCCGTCAGCCGTACGTCGGCCATGTCCGCGTCCAGCGCATACGGTCCCGTCGTGAGCGTCGCCACGGACTCGCCGGAGGCCAGTGCGGGCAGCAGGCGTTTCGCCGGGCCCGTGTCGTCCAGGGCGGCGAGCAGGGCGGCCGCCGCGACCGTCTCCACCAGCGGGCCCGGCACCGCATGCCGCCCCAACTCGACGAATGCGACTGCGAGTTCGACGGGACGCGGGCCCAGGCCGCCGTACTCCTCGGGGACCGCGAGCGCGAAGACGCCCGCGTCGGCGATACGCGACCACAGGGCACGCCCGCTCGTGTGCTCGCCGCGGCTCCAGTCCCGTACGACCGAAGGCGTGTCGGCGGTGGTCAGCATGGCGTCCAACGAGGCCGCGAACGCACGCTGCTCGGCGTCAAGGAGGAACCGCATCAGTAACGTCCCTTCGAAACCTTCGGCATACCTTCGGGCGCGGGAGTCGCGGTGTGGTTCACAAGCGCACTGAAGGGGCGCGGGGCTGTGTTGAACATGCGGCTGTCGCCGCGTGGGCGCGCCAAGCCACGACGGCGCCGCGGACGACGAACAACCCATCGCGGCGCACCCGGCGGAGCCACTAGCGGCGCCCCTTCGGCAGGCCGAGCAGACGCTCGGCGATGATGTCGCGCTGGATCTCGTTCGTGCCCGCGTAGATCGGGCCGGCGAGGGAGAAGACATAGCCCTCGGCCCACTCCGAGTCCGCCGCCTCGGCCTCTTCGCCGAGCAGATCGAGGGCCGTCTCGTGCAGCGCGATGTCGTACTCGGACCAGAAGACCTTGTTCAGGCTGGACTCCGGGCCGATGGAGGCGCCCTCCAGGAAGCGGGAGGCGGCCGCGAAGGTGAAGAGGCGGTAGGCCCGGGCGCCGATCAGGGCGTCCGCCACCTGGGCCTGGGCGGCGGGCGGGCAGCCCTGTTGCTGCCAGAGGCGGCGCAGCCGTCCCGCCGCGGCCAGGAAGCGGCCGGGGGAGCGGAGCATCAGCCCCCGTTCATTGCCCGCCGTCGACATCGCGATCCGCCAGCCCTCGCCGGGCGCGCCGATCACGTCCTCGTCCGGCACGAACACCTCGTCCAGGAACAGCTCGGCGAACGCCGGTTTCCCGTCGAGACGGCCGATCGGGCGGACCGTGACCCCGGGCGCGCGCAGATCGAACATCAGGTAGGTCAGGCCCTGGTGGGGCTTGGGTGCCGCCGGGTCGCTGCGGAAGAGGCCGAAGGCGCGGTCCGCGAAGGCGGCCCGCGACGACCACGTCTTGTGCCCGCTCAGCAGCCAGCCGCCGTCCGCGCGCACCGCCTTCGACCGCAGGGACGCCAGGTCCGAGCCCGCCTCCGGCTCGGACCAGGCCTGCGCCCACACCACCTCGCCCGTGGCCATGGGCGGCAGCACGCGCGCTCTCTGCTCCTCGGTGCCGTGGTCGAAGAGGGTCGGGGCGAGCAGACTGATCCCGTTCTGACCGACCCGGCCCGGGGCCCCCGCCGCCCAGTACTCCTCCTCGAAGATCAGCCACCGAACCAGGCCGGAGTCCCTTCCGCCGTACGCCGTCGGCCAGTTGACGACCGACCAGCGGTCGGCGGCCAGTTCGGCCTCCCACGCGCGGTGGGCCGCGAAGCCCTCCGCGGTCTCCAGGGACGGCAGGGGAGCGCGCGGCACCCGGTCCGCGAGCCAGGCCCGGGCCTCGGCGCGGAAGGCCTCCTCTTCCTGCGTGAAGGCGAGATCCATCGGCTGCCATCCTTCCCTAACAAGTGTTTGGTAGGTTAGCGTGGGGCTATGACAGTCGTCGAGAGTCCCGTGTACGAGCCGGGGCACGGGCTGCTGAAGGGACGCACCGCCGTCATCACCGCGGCGGCCGGAGCGGGCATCGGCGGCGCGACCGCGCGGCGGTTCCTGGAGGAGGGCGCACGCGTGCTGATCGGCGACGCGCATGTGCGGCGCCTCAAGGAGTACGAGGCCGAGCTCGCCGGCGAGTTCGGTGCCGCGTCGGTCGCCGCCCTGCCGTGCGACGTCACCGACGAGGGCCAGGTGCAGGCCCTGTTCGAGGCCGCCGTGCGCGAGCACGGGCGGCTGGACGTGGTGGTCAACAACGCCGGTCTCGGCGGCACGGCGGACCTCGTCGACATGAGCGACGAGCAGTGGGCCCGAGTCCTCGACGTGACGCTGAACGGCACGTTCCGGTGCACACGGGCGGCGCTGCGGCTGATGCGGGCGGACGGACGCGGCGGAGTGGTCGTCAACAACGCCTCCGTGGTCGGCTGGCGCGCCCAGGCCGGCCAGGCCCACTACGCCGCGGCGAAGGCAGGCGTGATGGCGCTGACCCGGTGCGCGGCGATCGAGGCCGCCGAGTACGGCGTGCGGGTCAACGCCGTCTCACCGAGCCTCGCCATGCACCCGCACCTGGTGAAGGTGACCACCCCCGAACTGCTGGAGGAGCTGACCGCCCGCGAGGCCTTCGGGCGATATGCGGAGCCCTGGGAGGTGGCCAACGTGATCGTGTTCCTGGCGTCCGGCTACTCCTCGTACCTGACCGGAGAGGTCGTCTCCGTCAGCAGCCAGCACGCGTAGGACGACACATGCGCAGGACGACAATGGAACCGTGCCGACAAAGAAGAAGCCCCAGGTGACCGCCGCGCCCGCCCGGCGGCGCGAACTCCTCGAGACCGCCGCCGAGGTCTTCGCCGAGCAGGGCTACAACGCCACCACCGTACGCAAGATCGCCGACCACGCGGGCATGCTCGCGGGCAGTCTCTACTACCACTTCGACTCCAAGGAATCGATGCTGGAGGAGATCCTGCGCACCTTCCTCGATGAGCTCTGGGGCGGCTACGACACCGTCCTGGACGCCGAGCTGGGACCGCGGGAGACCCTGGAGGCCCTGGTCACCGAGTCGTTCCGGGAGATCGACCGGCACCGCGCCGCCGTCGCGATCTACCAGAAGGAGAGCAAGCAGCTGCTCGCGCAGGAGCGGTTCGCGTTCCTCGCCGAGTCGCAGCGCAAGTTCGAGAAGGCGTGGCTGGCCACGCTGGAGCGCGGTGTCGCCGCCGAGGTCTTCCGGGCCGACCTGGACGTCCGGCTCACCTACCGGTTCGTGCGCGACACCGTGTGGGTGGCCGCGTCCTGGTACCGGCCCGGCGGACAGCACAGCCCGGAGGAGATCGCCCGGCAGTACCTGTCGATGGTGCTGGACGGGATCGCCGTACGCACGTAACCCATGGGGAAGGCTGGGGAGTTGCCATGGCCGAGGCCTATATCGTCGAAGCGGTCCGTACGCCCGTGGGGCGGCGCGGAGGCGGACTGAGCGGCGTCCATCCAGCCGACCTCGGCGCCCATGTGCTGAAGGAGCTGATGACCCGCTCGGGCGTGGATCCGGCCGCCGTCGAGGACGTCGTGTTCGGCTGTCTGGACGCGGTGGGGCCGCAGGCCGGGGACATCGCGCGGACCTGCTGGCTGGCGGCCGGGCTGCCCGAGGAGGTGCCGGGCGTGACCGTCGACCGGCAGTGCGGATCCTCGCAGCAGGCCGTGCACTTCGCGGCGCAGGCCGTGCTGTCGGGCACGCAGGACCTGGTGGTCGCCGGCGGCGTGCAGAACATGTCGCAGATCCCCATCGCCTTCGCGACCCGCCAGGCCGCCGAGCCCCTGGGGTTCACCGCGGGACCCTTCGCGGGCAGCGAGGGCTGGCGCGCACGGTACGGGGACCAGCCGGTGAACCAGTTCGCCGGTGCCGAGATGATCGCCGCCAAGTGGGGAATCAGCCGCCAGGACCAGGAGGAGTTCGCGCTCAGGTCCCATCAGCGGGCGCTGCGGGCCATCGACGAGGGCCGCTTCGACCGCGAGACCGTCGCCCACGGCCCGGTGGCCGTCGACGAGGGCCCGCGCCGGGACACCTCCCTGGAGAAGATGGCCGGGCTCAGGCCGGTCCTCGACGGCGGCACCATCACCGCCGCCTGCTCCTCCCAGGTCTCCGACGGGGCGGCGGCGATGCTGCTGGCCTCGGAGCGGGCGGTGCGCGAGCAGGGACTGACGCCGCGCGCACGCGTGCACCACCTGTCCGTGCGCGGCGAGGACCCGATCCGCATGCTCTCCGCCCCGATACCGGCCACCGCCCACGCCCTGAAGAAGACGGGCCTGACCATCGACGCCATCGACCTGGTCGAGATCAACGAGGCCTTCGCGCCGGTCGTCCTCGCCTGGCTGAAGGAGACCGGTGCCGACCCGGACAAGGTCAACGTCAACGGCGGCGCGATCGCCCTCGGCCATCCCCTGGGCGCGACAGGCGTCAAGCTCATGACCACCCTGCTGCATGAACTGGAGCGAACCGGCGGCCGGTTCGGACTGCAGACGATGTGCGAGGGCGGCGGCCAGGCCAACGTGACGATCATCGAACGGCTCTGAGTGACTCCAGCGACTGCAGGATCCCCTCCGCCTCCTTCATGATCCGCTCCACCAGCTCCGCGCACGCGGGCAGGTCCTCGATCACCCCGGCGACCTGCCCGGACGCCATCACCCCGAGGTCCGTACGGCCGTCCACCATGGCCGATCTGAGCAGCATCGGGGTGTTGGCGGCGAGCAGCATCTGACTCCAGGACAGCTCCTTGCCGTGCTTGAGGGCCAGCCCGTCGCGCACCATCTGCCGCCAGGTCAGCCCCGACACCTTACGGAACCCTGCCGCCCGGCGCAGGGCGTGCAGCAGGGCCTTCGCCCGGCCGGAGTCCTCCAGCGCGGCCACCAGGTCCGTGCGCAGCATCCGGTGCGGCAGCCCGTCCACCGCCGTGGTCACCGTGACGTCCTTGACCGTTGCCGCCAGATACCTGGCTTTCACCGCGTCCGGCACCGTCGAGTCGGAGGTGAGCAGGAACCGCGTGCCCATCGCGACCCCCGCCGCCCCGTACGCCAGCGCCGCGACCAGGCCCCGGCCGTCGAAGAATCCGCCCGCCGCCACCACCGGTATCCGCACCGCGTCCACCACCTGCGGCAGCAGCACCGTCGTCGCGACCTCGCCGGTGTGCCCGCCGCCCTCGCCGCCCTGCACGATCACGGCGTCCGCGCCCCACGCCGCGACCTTCTCGGCATGCCGGCGGGCCCCTATGGAGGGGATGACGACGACGCCCGCCTCCTTGAGCTCCGCGATCAGCTCGGCGGAGGGCGCGAGGGCGAAGGAGGCCACCCGCACGCCCTCCTCGACCAGGATCCGCACCCGGTCGCCCGCGTCCGAGGCGTCGGCCCGCAGATTGACCCCGAACGGCTCGTCCGTACGGGACTTGACCTCCCGTATCGCATCCCGCAGCCGGTCGGCCGTCATGGTCGCGGAGGCCAGGATGCCCAGCGCGCCCGCGTTCGCCGAAGAGGAGACCAGACGCGGGCCCGCCACCCACCCCATGCCCGTCTGCACGATGGGATGCCGGACCCCGACCAGCCGGGTGAGAGCCGTCTCCATCACGAACCGACCTCCCCGGCACGGCTGCCGGCAGGGTCGATCACCTCACGGATCAGCCGCAGCTCCCCGGCGGTCGGCTCACGCGTCGGCGGCACCTCGTCCGGGACGGCCAGATCGAAGCCCGTCGCCTCCCTGACCTGCTCCACCGTGACACCCGGGTGCAGTGACGCGAGCCGCATCGAGTGGTCGGGGGTGGCGAAGTCGAAGATGCCCAGATCGGAGACGACACACGGGATGCGGTGGTGGCGCGCACCGGCCGCACGGTCGTATCCGACACCGCAGACCATGTCGACCTTCTCGACGAACACGCGCCGTGAATGTCTCGGCACCCAGTAACTCGTCGGATTGTTCAGAGTGTTGACCGGTGCGCCCCGCACCCCGAGCAGCTGCCGTGTGGGCCGTTTCCAGTCGCCGATGCACGAGATGTTCTGGTTGCCGAACCGGTCGATCTGGCTCGCGCCCATCATCACGTGCCGGCGGCCACTGGAGACCAGGGCAAGATGCTGCCGGTACGGCAGCCAGCCCTCCGGCGTCCCGTCCGGACGGACCAGCGTCGCCTCGCCGTCGGTCAGCAGCAGGTCCGGGGAGAACGTGAGCCGGGCGAGACGGGCACCGATGGACGGGATCAGTCCCATGGGGCTGGCGAGCACCTCGCCGTTGCCCCGCCAGGCCTCGGCGCAGGCGATCACGCAGTACTCGGCACGGCTCACCTCGCTCATGTCGCCTCCCTGACCGCCGACTGATAGGCCTGTTCGTCCCCGGCCAGGAAACGCGCCGCGAATTCCGGCCACGGCGTGGTCGCGTACGTCTTCTGGAAGGCCTCGTCCCGCTCGTAGTCCGGCGCGCAGGAGGTGAAGTGCGCTCCGTTCGGCGCCTCGATGACACCCGACACCGTGTGCCGCTTGATCAGCAGGGTCTGCGGTGCGGCCTCCTTCGTCAACTCGGCGGTGTCGACGATCCGTTCGCACGACATGTACGCCGCGTCCGCCGCCTCGCAGTACAGGTCGTCGAAGTACGGGTCGGGGCCCAGATACTGTCCGTTGCCCAGCCGGTCGGCGCGGCCCATGTGCACCAGGGCCGCATCCATCCGCAGGGCGGGCATCGCCACGAACGTCTCCCCGTCCTCGTAGGGCGAAGTCACCGTCCTGAGGCCGGGGTTGACCCGCATCACGTCCGAGCCGATCCCGGCCCGCACCGGCAGGAACGGCAGCCGGTTCGCCGCCGCGTGCAGCCCCCACATGAACATCGCCTCGTCGATCTCCATCAGCTCGAAGGCACCGCCCTCGCGGGCCGCGCGGTAGTGCGGTTCGAGGGGGATGGAGTCGAGGGTGACGAAGGGCGCCACCAGTTTCCGGATCCGTCCGGCGGCCGCGAGCATGCCGACGTCCGGGCCGCCGTACGAGATGACGGTCAGGTCGCCGATGCCGGACCGGAGCAGCGCCCTGACCAGGGCCATCGGTTTGCGCCGTGAACCCCAGCCGCCGATGCCGAGGGTCATGCCGCTGTGCAGACGGGAGACGACCTGCTCGGCGGTCATCGTCTTGTCACTCACGCCTGTGCGCCCTCCTTCTCGTCCCTCTGGTTCTTCTCCTTGCCGAAGGTGTCGCGGACCCGGTCGCCCACCCCGACCGTGTTCGCCTCGTAGGTGAAGCCCTGCTCGAAGCGGTAGCTGCGGCGTACGTCGACCGGATCGATGCCGTTGATGGCGGCCTTGGCCAGCCGCAGCAGCTCCCCGTCCTTGGCCGCTATCTCGCCCGCCAACTCCAAGGCGGCGGTCTGCAGTTCCTCCCGCGGCACCACCCGCCACACCGAGCCGTGCGCGTGCAGCTCGGCGGCGGTCGCGGTGCGGGAGGTGTAGTACAGCGCGCGCATCAGGTGCTGGGGGACCAGCCGGGACAGGTGCGTGGCCGCGCCCAGGGCGCCGCGGTCCAGCTCGGGCAGCCCGAAGGTGGCGTCCTCGCTCGCCACGATAACGTCCGCGTTCCCCACCAGCCCGATCCCGCCGCCCAGGCAGAAGCCCTGCACCGCCGCCACCACGGGCACCGCGCACTCGTACACCGCCGCGAACGCCTCGAAGCAGCCGCGGTTGGCGCCGGCCAGCGCGCTCGGCCCCTGCGCCTGTATCTCCTTGATGTCCACGCCCGCGTTGAACCCCCGCCCCCGCGCGGCCAGCACCACGCACCGCACCTGCGGGTCGCGGCCCGCCGCGCGCACCGCGTCGGCCAGGGCGAACCAGCCGTCCACCGGCAGCGCGTTCACCGGCGGGAAGTCGACCGTCACGACGGCGATGCCATTTTTTCCGGGCCCGTTTTCCGGGGACGAGGTGGAGACACCCATGGGCACATCAGCTACCTTTCCAACCAACGCCTTTCCACCAAACATTTGTTAGGTGCGAGGCTTCGAAGCTAGCAGCCCTCGGATCGGAGCGGGAAGGCCTGTGGATAAGTTGCCCCGGCCGCAGCTGAGCGGCAGGACCGTCGTCGTCACCGGCGGCACCCGCGGTGTCGGAGCCGGGATCGCGCAGGCGTTCGTCGAAGCCGGTGCGCGGGTCGTGGCCTGTGCGCGCAGGCCGCCCGAAGTTCCGGTCGAGGGCGTCGAGTTCGCGCCCCTCGACCTGCGCGACCCGCCCGCCGTACGGTCCTTCTTCGCCGGACTGCCCCGGCTGGACGTCCTGGTCAACAACGCGGGCGGCGGGCCCTACCGGCTGCTGGCCGACGCGGAAGCCGAGCGGCACGCGCGCGTACTGGAGCTGAACCTCCTCGCGCCCCTGACGGCCTCCCTCGCCGCCTACGAACACCTGAGGCGGGCGCAGGGCTCCGTGGTGATGATCGGCAGCGTCAGCGGCAGCCGCCCCTCGCCCGGTTCCGCCGCCTACGGGGCGGCCAAAGCGGGCCTGGAGAGCCTCGCCCGCTCGATGGCCGTGGAGTGGGCGCCCGAGGTGCGCGTCAACACCCTCGTCGTCGGCATGGTCCGCACCGAACTGGCCCACCTCCACTACGGCGGCGAGGACGGCATCGAGGCGGTCTCCCGCACGGTGCCCCTCGGCCGCCTTGCCACCCCCGCCGACGTGGCCGCGGCCGCCGTGTTCCTGGCCTCCGGCGCGGCCGCGTACATCAGCGGGGCGAGCCTGCTGGTGCACGGGGGAGGGGAGCGGCCGGCGTTCCTGGATGCGGCAACTGCCAACAAGGAGACGTGAGATGAGCGGAATCTGCGACGGGCGGGTCGTGGTCGTCACCGGCGCCGGCCGCGGCCTCGGGCGGGCGCACGCGCACGCGTACGCGGCCGAGGGCGCCCGGCTGGTCGTCAACGACCTGGGGGTGGGCCTGGACGGGGCGCCGGGCCCCGACGGTCCGGCCGGGCGGGTGGTGGAGGAGATCCGCGCGGCGGGCGGCGAGGCGATCGCCCACGGCGGCGACATCGCCACCACCGAAGGGGCGGCCTCCCTGGTCGCGACGGCCCTGGAGACGTACGGCCGGCTCGACACCCTCGTCAACAACGCCGGCTTCCTGCGCGACCGGATGCTCGTCAACCTCGACGAGGACGACTGGGACGCCGTCCTGCGCGTCCACCTCAAGGGCCACTTCCTGCCGCTCAAGCACGCGGCCGCGCACTGGCGGGCCGAGGCCAAGGCGGGCCGCATGCCGGTGGCCCGGATCGTCAACACCAGCAGCGGCGCCGGGCTGCTGGGGTCGGTCGGGCAGGGCAACTACAGCGCCGCGAAGGCCGGCATCGTCGGCCTGACGCTGGTCGCCGCGGCCGAACTGCGCCGGTACGGCGTCCAGGTCAACGCGGTGGCGCCCGCTGCCCGCACGCGGATGACGGAACGGACCTTTGCCGAGACGATGACGGCGCCCGCCGCCGGCTTCGACGCGATGGCCCCCGGAAACGTCTCCCCGCTCGTCGTCTGGCTCGGCTCCGCGGCGAGCGCCGGTGTGAGCGGACGCGTGTTCGAGGCGGAGGGTGGTCGGATCACGGTCATGGAGGGCTGGCGGCCGGGTCCGAGCGCCGACAAGGGAGCGCGCTGGAGTCCCGGCGAGGCGGGCGAGGCGGCGCTGAAGCTGCTGGCGGAGGCGGCACAGCCGGGCGCGGTGTACGGGGCCTGAGCGCGCTCAGCCGGTGAGACGGGCGGCGGCCTTGCGCTGCTCCTCCGTCATCACCTGCAGGAAGCGGATCACGGTCTCCAGCTCGTCCGTGCTGAACTCCTCGCACGCCGCGGCGATGTCGCGCGCCCACTCCTCGAAGAACGCGAAGAGATGGGCGATCTTCTCCCGGTTCAGCTCGACGAGCACCCGCCGCTTGTCCGTGGGGTGCTTGATCCTGCGGACGAATTCCTTGGCTTCGAGGCGGTCGACCAGGCCGGTGACGGAGGCGGGAGCAAGGCCGGTGCGCTCGGCGAGGTCCTTCGCGGTGAGCGGCCCGTGCCGCTCCAAAAGGTCGAGGGCCTTCTCCTCGCTCGGGATCAGCCCCTGTCTGGCGGACACCGCGGAGTGGAACATCACGGTGGCCCCGCTGTTCTCCCGGCCCACGGTGAACAGCCGCAACAGGGTGTCGGCCCGCCGCTTGTCGTCCGTGGGGAGGGCCGCCTCCAGGTTCGGCACCAGGCGCCGTTCGGATCCCGTCTCGCTGCCGCTCATGGCGTCAGCGTAGCAAATATTTCGTTCGGTCGAACTAAGCACTTGCGATCACCGAGGCATCGATGCAAGTCTTTCGTTCGCCCGAACGAAATAAATCGGGCTCGACGACATCCGAACCCAACGGGAGACGCCATGACCACCACCCTTGCCATGTCCCCGCCCACCGAGGCGGATCCCTATCCGCGCCGCTGGGCCGCCGCCGTAGTGATGATGATCGCGGCGCTGATGGACCTGCTGGACGTCACGATCGTCAATGTGGCGATCCCGTCCATCGGCCGTGACCTGCACGCCTCGCAGAGCGAGCTGCAGTGGCTGGTCTCCGCCTATCTGCTGGGCTTCGCCGCCACACTGATCGTCTCCGGGCATCTCGGGGACCGCTTCGGGCGCCGCGGACTGTTCCTCGCCGGTACCGCGGGCTTCGGCCTGGCGAGCCTTGGGTGCGGCCTCGCCCAGACGCCCGGGCAGCTGATCGCCGCGCGGGCCGTGCAGGGTGTGCTGGCGGCGGTGCTGATTCCGCAGGTGCTCGGCTCGTTCCGCACCCTGTTCGCGGGCAAGGAGCGCGGGGCCGCGTTCGGGATGTACGGGGCCGTCGCCGGCTTCGCCTCGGCGGTGGGCCTGCTGCTGGGCGGTCTGCTGACCGATGCCGATCTGTTCGGCTGGGGCTGGCGCTCGGTGTTCCTGGTGAACGTACCGGTGGCGGTGGCCACGCTGATCGCGGGCCTGGTGCTCGTGCCGGCCACCAAGGAGCGCTCGGCCGGGCGGCCGGACCTGCTCGGGAGCATGGTGCTGGCGGCCGGGCTGGTGGCGATCGTGCTGCCACTGGTGCAGGGCCGGGGGAACGGATGGCCGGTGTGGGGCTGGTTCTGCCTCGCCGCGGGCGTCTGCGCCGTCGCCGGGCTCGGGGTGTTCGAAGCGCGCCGGCGCGGTGCGGGGACGGTGCCGCTGCTGCCGGCGCGGGCGTTCAGGCTGCCCGCGTTCTCGGTGGGCGTGCTGGTGCAACTGCTGTTCTCGGTCGGTATGCAGGGTTTCTTCCTGGTCTTCGCGCTCTGGCTGCAGGGGAGCGAGCGGTACACGCCGATGCAGGCCGGAGTGGTGACCGTGGCCTTCTCGGCCGGGAGCTTCCTCACGGCGCCTGCCGCCGACGGCCTCGCGGTGCGGTTCGGGCGCCTGGTGCTCGGGGCCGGCGCCCTGATGATGGCCGCCGGTCTGGGCTGGGTGTGGGCAGCGGTCACCGACGCGCCCGCCGTACACGCCGGCGCCTGGCCGCTGGTGCCCGGCCTGGTGATCGCGGGCGCCGGACTGGGCTTCCTGGTGGTGCCGCTGGTGAACGTGGTGCTGTCCGCGGTGCCGGCGGAGCTGGCGGGCGGGGCGTCCGGGATCTTCTCCACGGCACAGCAGTTCGGGGGCGCACTGGGGGCGGCCACGGTCGGCACGGTGTTCTTCGACCACGCGGGCAACGGCCTGACGGACGCGCTTACGGCGGCGATGCCCTGGGTGACCGCGACATTCGTGACGTGCGCGGCTCTGTGCGCCGCACTCCCACGCCGAGCAGCGCAGACCCCCGCCGCGGCGCCGGGAGCCGAACAGCACCCCTAGGTGTCACATTCCAGCACCGTCCGGCACAGCGCACACCGCGCGCGGACACGCCCCCGTACCGGCACCCGGATCCTCTGATGGCAGGTCGGGCAGGGGAACGAGACACGCAGGCGGCCGCCGCCGTCGGGGGTGAAGGTGTAGGGCACGCCGGGCTGCGGCCCGGGGGCGTGGCGGCGGTCGCGGGCGTAGCGGCGGCGCCCCGCCCAGCCGGCGGCCGTCAGCGGAGGCTGCTGCTCGTCGTGGCGGGCCTGTGCCATGCCCCGGGTGTAGGCCTCGTAGGCCTGGGGGCTGGTGAACCAGATCGACGGGTCCTCGTGGAAGACCAGCGCGCGTTTCGCCAGGACGTAGCCGAACTCCTCGGGGGTCAGATAGCCGAGCTTCTGGGAGGAGGCCGAGTCCTCCCGGTAGGCGTCCAGCAGCAGCCAGCCCGCGCCCAGGTAGGTCGTCGCCGTGTCCGTGAGGATCTCGTTGTCGCGGGTGCCGGGGAAGGACAGGTCCAGGCGGTGCAGATACACGTGCATGATCTCGTGCGCCAGGGCGGCGCCGATGTCGCGGCGGTGGGTGCGGAAGCGGTCGTTCAGCTCCACGAAGTACTCGGGGCCCGCGGCGAGTTCGACGTTCGCCGCGTGCTGCATCTCGCGGAAGCCGACGATCAGCCGGGCGTCCGGCAGCCGGTAGTGGCGCACCAGCTCGCGGGCCACCCGCTGTGCGCCCAGATAGAGGTCGTCGGTGTCGCAGAAGGCCACATCGGCGGGCAGGACGCTGCTGGAGAAGGTCTGGATGGTGTCGTACGACAACCGTTTGTACAGCGCGGTGATGGCGGCCCGCACCGTCTCCAGGTGTGGGTAGCCGTGCTCGACCGGTCCGCCGTTCGCCACGCCCGAACCCCCAAGACGCCCTGAACCCGATTCCACTGTACGGGGAGCTGAGCGGATTTTCCCCGGCCGGTTTCCAGGACGCGCGCACGACCCCGCGCCCTTGTCATGCGCGCCTCCTGATCTTCAGGCCGCAGTCCGCTCGCCCATCCCGTCGGCCTGCGAGATCGCTAGAGGGTCTGCAGGAGCACGGCCCCCGCCGCCTCCTCGAACTCCAGCAGCCACACCTCGTTGTCGCCCTCCCGCAGCACCGGACCGGGCACGTACAGGGAGCGCTGGGGGCCGGCCGACCAGTAGCGGCCCAGGTTGAACCCGTTGACCCAGACGAATCCGCGAGTCCACCCCGGCAGTTCGAGCCGCGCGTCCCCGGCGCCCCGCACGGTGACCACCCCCCGGTACAGCCCCGGGGCGCCGCCTGCGTCAAGCGGCTGGAAAGGGACGCCCCCGATGGCGTCCAGCGCATCCAGACGCAGCCCACGCGCGCGTACCCCGTGCAGATACTGCCGCTCGTGCAGCAGACCCCCGGTGATGCCCTTGGGCTCCCCGCTGCGCGGCCCGTAGTTGACGCGCCCCAGGGACTCCACCCACAGCTCCACGCGCGCGTGTCCCGCGACCGGCTCCTTGAGCTGCTCGTCGCCCTCGGCGAGCACACCAGCCCGCTCACCGTCGACGTACACCACCGCCAGATCCCGCAGGCCGCGCGCGGTCAGCGGGTACGGCTGCCGCGGCCCGGGCACCGTCACCGCGTACCGGACGAGCCCGCGGTCCACGTCCAGTTCCTCGAAGGTGGGCGGCACGGGCCCCGAGCTCTCCGTGCCTCCCCGCGCCTCCAGTACGACACCCAACGGCGCCCATCCGTCCAGGCGCACCTCGGCCGCCGCCCCCAACCGCGCGGGCGCGGGCGGCAGTTCGGGCAGCGGGTCCCCGGCGTACTCGGCGAGGACCTCACGCAGCCGCCAGAACTTCTGCGTCGGCCGGCCGAACTCGTCGATCGGGGCGTCGTAGTCGTACGACGTCACATCCGGCTCCAGCGGCCCCTCGTGCAGCGCGCCGCCGCCCCTGTTGGCGCCCGCCCAGCCCGCGAAACTGGTCCCGCCGTGTGCCATGTACAGGTTGACCGAGGCCCCGCACTCCAGGATCTCCCGCAGGGCGGCAGCGGCGTCGTCGGCGCCGCGGGTGATGTGCTCACCGCCCCAGTGGTCGAACCAGCCGCACCAGAACTCCATGCACATCAGCGGCCCTTCGGGGCGGTGCCGGCGCAGCGTCTCGAAGCCCTCGCGCGCGCGGGAGCCGAAGTTCACCGTGGCGAGCACCCCCGGGACGCAGCCACCGCTCAGCATGTGGTCCTCCGGGCCGTCCGACGTGCACAGCGGCACCGTGACACCCGCATCCCGCAGCAGGTCGGCGAGGCGGCGCAGATACTCGGCGTCCGAGCCGTAGCTGCCGTACTCGTTCTCCACCTGCACCATGATCACCGGGCCGCCGCGGTCGATCTGCCGGTCCACGATCCCAGGCAGCAGCACGCCGAACCAGCGCTCCAGATGTGCCAGGAACCGCTCGTCACGGGTACGCGCGCGCGTGCCCAGCTCGCCCGTCAGCCAGTGCGGCAGCCCGCCGTTCTCCCACTCGGCGCAGATGTACGGCCCCGGCCGCACGATCGCCCACATCCCCGCCTCGCGGGCCGCGTCCAGGAAACGGCCTAGGGCCTCCACGCCGTCGTACCTGCCCGGCCCCGGCTCGTGCAGGTTCCACGGCACATACGTCTCCACGCAGTTCAGGCCCATCGCCCGCAGCATCGCCAGCCGGTGGCCCCAGTGCTCCTCGTGCACCCGGAAGTAGTGCAGTGCCCCGGACAGCAGCCGCACCGGCCGCCCGTCCAGCAGGAAATCCGTTTCCCCCACCTTGAACTCCGTCATGCGCCCCAGCCTCACCCCTTGGCGGCGATCACGTCCATGGACAAAGATCAGCGCTGCTTGGACGAAAACACGCCCGCCGGACGACGACCCGGACAACAGCGTTCGTCGGCGGCTTGGACAACGGCCGGGAAACGGCCCGGACCACGCCGGGAGGAGCACGCCGATGTACCGCACCTGGATGCGGTTCTTCACGCCCGGACCGGCCCACCACCGCCTCGGCCTCGTCTGCCTCGGCGTCGGCCTGCAGCACGGCGCACTACCCACCGTCGGCCCCCGCACTCTCGATCACCACGTCGCCGTCGTCATCAACACCGGCAGCGGCTGGTACCAGCACCCCGACGGCCGCCGCACCACCGTCACCGCACCCGCACTGCTGTGGCTCACCCCCGGCACACCGCACCACTACGCACCCGAAGCCGGCACCGGCTGGGACGAGGGCTTCGCCGTCTTCACCGGGCCGGCCGCCACCACGTACACCGAACTCGGCTACATCGAACCCGACCGCCCCGTCGTCCCCCTCTCCGACGCCACCGGCCCACGCGCCGTCATCGGCCGCATCGCCCGCGCCGCCCGCCGCGGCAACCCCCTCCTGGAAGTGGAGACCGGCGCCGCCGTCCACGAACTCCTCGTCGCCCTGCGCCGCGCCCGGGCCGACCTCGCCCCCGACGGCGACCTCATCCTCAAGGCCCTCGCCCGCGACGCCTGCCTGCCCCTCACCGTCGCCGACCACGCCGCCCGGCACGGCATGACCCCCGCCGAACTGCGCACCGCCGTACGCCGCACCGCCGGCTGCAGCCCCAAGGACTACCTGCTCGGCATCCGCCTCGGCCGCGCAAAGGAACTCCTCGCCGCCACCGAACTCCCCGTCGCCGCCGTCGCCCGCCGCGTCGGCTACGCCGATCCCGCCTACTTCTCCCGCCTGTTCACCAGCCGCGTCGGCATGCCGCCCGTCCGCTTCCGCGCCCAGCAGTACCTCGCCGTCCCCGGCGGCTGGAGCAACCACGTCCCCGACCCCGACGATCCACCGATGATCGAACCAACGTCCGCCACGTAGGCTGGGCGCCCATGACCACCAGCAACACCGGCACCCGCGACGTCGACCCCGCCGTCCGCGAGGAACTCGCCCGGCTGCGCGACAGCATCGACAACATCGACGCGGCCGTCATCCACATGCTCGCCGAACGCTTCAAGGCCACCCAGCAGGTAGGCCACCTCAAGGCCGCACACAAACTGCCGCCCGCCGACCCGGCCCGCGAGGCCCGCCAGATCGAGCGGCTGCGCGCCCTCGCCGAAAGCGCCAAACTGGATCCGGCGTTCGCTGAGAAGTTCCTGAATTTCATCATCGCCGAAGTGATCCGCCACCACGAACGCATCGCCGACGACGCCGTGAACGGCTCCGCAAAAACGGCGAATTGACCTCGGTCGATGCCGCAGAGGACGTGACAGAAGGGCCCGCACGGGGCATGCTGCGCTGTGCACTCCTTGTCAGCTGACGGCCACGGCACGTCAGCACCTCGGACATAAGCTGGTTGTCCACGCGGGAGGGACGACGGGCCATGCCGGAAGCCAAGATCCTCATCGTGGACGACCACGAGGACACCCTGTACGCCCTGGAGAGCGCCCTGGCCCCGCTGGGCTATCAGCTGGGCCGCGCCACCAACGGCGACGAGGCCCTCAAGCAGGTGCTCCGCGGACAGGTCGGCCTGCTGCTGCTCGACGTCCGCATGCCCGGTGTCAGCGGCCTGGACGTGGTGCGCTACATGCGCCGCGTGGAACAGACCCAGCACATCCCGGTCATCCTCCTCACCGGCTTCGGCCCCGACCAGTTACTGACCTCCACAGCCTTCGCCCTCGGCGTCGCCGACCTCGTCATGAAACCCATAGACCCCTGGTCGCTGCGCACCAAGGTCCGCTACCTCTACGACGCCCACCGCCGCCACCTGGCCCTCGAGCAGGAGATCCGCGAGCTGCGCGCCCTCGTCAAGGACCACACCGACGCCGACGACCCCGCCCAGCGCACCGCCGCCCTGCCCCACCCCGACGCCCACCTCCCCGCCCAGCGCCTGCGCCAGGCGCTGGGCGGGGAGCTCGAAGGGGAGCGGACATAGGGCGCGTACCGGTCCGCCCCTGTGCCTTGTCAGTGCCATCGGGCAGCATTACCTGCATGTCCGTTCTGACGCGCGACGAAGCGCAGACCCGTGCCAAGCTCCTCGACGTCCACCGCTACACGATCGACCTCGATCTGACCACCGGCGACGAGACCTTCGACTCCCGCACCGTCATCCGCTTCACCGCGCGCACGGACGCCGACACCTTCGTCGAGCTCAAGCCCGCCCAGCTGCGTACCGCCACCCTCGACGGACAGCCCCTCGACCCGGAAACCCTCGACGGCAACCGCCTGCCCCTGAAGAACCTCACCGCCGGCGAGCACGAACTGCACCTCGACGCGAGCATGCGCTACTCCCGCACCGGCGAGGGCATGCACCGCTTCACCGACCCCACCGACGGCGAGACCTACGCCTACACCCAGCTGTTCATGGACGACGTCCAGCGCGTCTTCGCCGCCTTCGACCAGCCCGACCTCAAAGCCGTCTTCGACCTCACCGTGACGGCCCCCGAAGGCTGGAGCGTCCTCGCCAACGGCATCACCGACCACCTCGGCGAAGGCCGCTGGCAGGCCGCCACCACCCCCCTGATCTCCACCTACCTCGTCGCCGTCGCCGCCGGACCCTGGCACTCCGTGCACACCGAACACCGCGACCTGCCCTTCGGCCTGCACTGCCGCCGCTCCCTCGCGCCGTATCTGGACGCGGACGCCGAGGAACTGTTCGAGATCACCAAGCAGTGCTACGACCGCTACCACGAGAAATTCGAGGAGCCCTACCCCTTCGACTCCTACGACCAGGCCTTCGTCCCCGAGTTCAACGCCGGCGCCATGGAGAACCCCGGCCTGGTCACCTTCCGCGACGAATTCGTCTACCGCTCCGCCGTCACCGACACCGAGCGCCAGACCCGCGCCATGGTCATCGCCCACGAGATGGCCCACATGTGGTTCGGCGACCTCGTCACCCTCCGCTGGTGGGACGACATCTGGCTGAACGAGTCCTTCGCCGAGTACATGGGCTACCAGACACTCACCGAGGCGACCCGCTTCACGGACACCTGGACCGAATTCGGGGTCGTCCGCAAGGCCTGGGGCTACGACGCCGACCAGCGCCCGTCCACCCACCCGGTAGCCCCCGAGAACGTCAACGACACGGCCTCCGCCCTCCTCAACTTCGACGGCATCTCCTACGCCAAGGGCGCCTCCGCGCTACGCCAACTCGTCGTCTGGCTCGGCGAGAAGGACTTCCTCGCCGGCATCAACACCCACTTCGCCCGCCACAAGTTCGCCAACGCCGCCCTCGCCGACTTCATCGACTCCCTCGCCTCCGCCACCGAACGCGACGTCCACGCCTGGGCCGACGCCTGGCTGCGCACCACCGGCGTCGACACCCTCACCCCCGTGGTGACCCCCGGCGACGACGGCACCTGCGCCCTCACCGTCGAACACACCGGCAGCCGCCCGCACCGCATCGCCGTCGGCCTCTACGACCCGGACGTCGCCGACGAGGGCCGCCACCTCATCCTGCGCGACCGCCTCGACCTCGACATCCCGCACACCACGCCCGAGCCCCTCGGCAAACGCCCCGCGCTGCTCCTCCTCAACGACGGCGACCTCACCTACGCCAAGATCCGCTTCGACCCCGAGTCCTTCGACGCCGTCCGCACCAGCCTCTCCGGCCTGCCCGACCCCCTCACCCGCGCGGTCGTCTGGAACGCCCTGCGCGACGCCGTCCGCGACGGCCACCTCCCGCCCACCGCCTACCTGGACACCGCCCGCGCCCACCTCCCGCACGAAACCGACCTCGCCCTCGTCCAGGGCGTCCTCGCCTTTGCCGCCACCAAGGTCGCCGACCGCTACCTCACCCCCGAACAACGCCCGGCGGCCCTGACCACCCTCACCTCCCTGTGCCGCGACCTCATCCGCCGCACCGAGGACGGCGACAACCCCGGCCTGCGCCTGATCGCCGTACGCCACCTCATCGACGTAGCCGCCCACCCCGACACCATCGCCGCCTGGCTCGCCGACGGCACCGTCCCCGGCGGCCCCGAACTCGACCCCGAACTGCGCTGGCGTGTCCTCGCCCGCCTCGCCGTCCTCGGCGCCACCGACGAGCAGGCCGTCGCCGCCGAACTCGACCGCGACCCCTCCGCCACCGGTCAGGAAGGCGCCGCCCGCTGCCGCGCCGCCCTGCCCGACGCCGAAGCCAAGGCCAAGGCCTGGCAGGCCATGTTCGGCACGGACGAGCACACCGACCTGTCCAACTACCTCTTCAACGCCACCGCCCGCGGCTTCTGGCAGCCCGAACAGGCCGACCTGGTCCGCCAGTACGTGCCCCGCTACTACGAGGACGCCGTCGCCGTCGCCGCCCGCCGCGGCCCCGCCATCGCCACCGCCGTCGGCCGCTGGGCCTTCCCCGCCCACGCCGTCGACGCCGAGAACCTGCACCTCGGCCAAGAGTGCCTCGACACCGCCGACCCGATCCCCGCCCTGCGCCGCAGCCTGACCGACGAACTCGACGACCTGGCAAGGGCGTTGCGGGTGAGACAGGCGTAGGACCCGGGACGTACGACGTCACGGGTGTGGCTGGCCCCTGAGGACGATGCGGGGAGCTGATCGTCCTTCCTGGGCTCGGCCGGGCGAAGGACGATCAGCCCGAACTCTCCTCAGGAGACAAGCCCGTGATCGCAGTGGCCGGCGCCACCGGCAACGTCGTCCGTGCCCTCGTCCAACGCCTCGTCGCCGACGGGCTGCCGGTGCGGGCCCTGACCCGTGATCCGCAGCGAGCCGCACTGCCCGACGGGGCCGAGGTGGTACGGCTCCGACCCGACCGGCCCGAGGCCCTGTTCGAGGGAGCGACCAAGCTCTTCCCCTACCTCCAGACCGGCACCGACCTGCCGGCGGCCGCCCGCGCGGCCGGCGTCCGGCACGTCGTCCTGCTCTCCTCCGGGATCATCCAGGACGGCGCCGACGAGACCCACCCCATCCACGTCATGCACGCCACCGCGCAACGGGCGATCCGCGACAGCGGCCTGGAGTGGAACTTCCTGCGCCCCAGCGTGTACGCCACCGACGCCCTGTGGGGGCACCCGCACGCCCTTCAGGCAGCGGGGGAGGGCACCGCAGATCCGCACCGGTGACACCGTCCGAGGCGACTTCGCTGCGGATTGAGCGCCCCCTCCACGAGGACGACACCGCCGCCCTCGCCGAACGCGCCCCCCTCGACCCCGGCCGCGAAGGCGCCGTCCACCGCCTCACCGGGCCCGAGGCGGTCAGCAACGCAGATCAGATCGCCACCATCGGCCAGGCGATCGGACACGAGCTGCGCTTCGTCCGACGACCACACGGGCGACTTCCGGGCCGGACACCGGCAAACGGCGCGACCCCTATACCCCAACACCCCCAAAACCCCCTGAACCGCAACAGGTTTTTCCCGTAGGAAAGCCGTAAGGACACCCTTTCGGGTTCCGATCGTTGAACCTCTCGGGCACGCGCACGCATCCACCGACAAGCTGGAACCCCCCTCTGCCCGCGCGCCCGGGAGGAACCCATGAGCACAACGAGCCTCGCCTCCGGCCCCGAAGGCCCCCACGCGCTACGGCCGTTGCTCGACACCGTGCTCCAAGCACTCGACGAGGGCGCACACGCACGCGGAGGCCCCCTGCCCGCCGGCGGACCCGCCGCCGTCGCCGCACGCCTACGGGCCGCCCTCGGCGACGTACTGCCGCAACACGGCGACCCCCACGCCCTGCACACCCTCGTGCACGCCCTCGCCGCAGGCGCCGCCGACCCCGCCGACCCGCTGTGCGCCGCCCACCTGCACTGCCCGCCCCTCGCCGTCGCCACCGCCGCCGACCTCGCCGCGAGCGTCCTCAACCCCTCCCTCGACTCCTGGGACCAGGCCCCCGCGGCATCCGAGCTGGAAACGCTCGTCACCCGCGCCCTCGCCGCCGAGATCTACGCGGGAGCGGCCACCCCGCCCTCACCCGACGCCCTGATCACCACCGGCGGCACCGAATCCAACCAACTCGCCCTCCTCCTCGCCCGCGAGACACACGGCACCGGCCTCCGCCTGATCTGCGGAGCCAACGCCCACCACTCACTGCCCCGCGCCGCCTGGCTCCTCGGCCTGCCCGACCCCGTCACCATCCCCGCACCCACCGGCACCCTCGACCCCGCCGCCCTCGACAAGGCCCTCACCACCCTCCCCGGCCCCCACCTCGTCGCCGCCACCGCCGGCACCACCGACGCCGGACTCATCGACCCCCTCCCCGAGATCGCCGCCCTGTGCACCGCCCACCACGCCCGCCTGCACATCGACGCCGCCTACGGCGGAGGCCTCCTCCTCAGCGACCGCCACCGCAACAAACTCACCGGCCTCGGCCACGCCCACACCATCACCCTCGACCTGCACAAACTCGGCTGGCAGCCGGTCGCAGCCGGTCTCCTCGCGGTACGCGACGCCCACGACCTCACCGCCCTCGACCAGCACGCCGACTACCTCAACGCCGACGACGACACCGAAGCCGGCCTCCCCGACCTCCTCGGCCGCTCCCTGCGCACCACTCGTCGCCCCGACATCCTCAAGATCGCCGTCACCCTCAAAACCCTCGGCCGCACCGGCCTCGGCGCACTCGTCGACCAAGTCTGCGAGCGGGCACAGGAGTTCGCCGCCCTCGTCTCCAGCCATCCGGGCTTCGAACTCCACGACCGCCCCACCATCAGCACGGTCCTGTTCCGGCCCGCACACACCACCGACGAAGCCGTCGCCGCCGTACGCCGAAAACTCCTCCACCAGGGCCGCGCCGTCCTCGGCCGCGCCCCCCTCGACGGCCGCCTCTGGCTCAAAGCCACCCTGCTCAACCCCGAAACCCGCCCCGACGACCTCGCCACCCTCCTCGCCCTCGTCGAAAAGGCCGCCGACGACCCCGCCTGAGCGAAGCCGCCCCAGACGAAAGCCGCCCGACACGAGAGCCGCCCGACACGAAAGCCGCCCGCGAAGTCGAAGCACCCACCCAAGACTCCGCAGAACCCGCCGAAGACCCGTGGAAGGAACCACCCCGATGAGCACGCCCCCGCACCCACACCACGAGCCCGACGCACCCCGCGACCTCGTCGGCATCGGCATCGGCCCCTTCAACCTCTCCCTCGCCGCCCTCGCCCACCCCCTCACCGAACTCGACACCGCCTTCTACGACCAGCGCCCCTCCTTCGCCTGGCACCCCGGCCTCCTCATCGACGGCTCCCGCATCCAAGTCCCCTTCCTCGCCGACCTGGTCACCCTCGCCGACCCCACCAGCCCCTGGACCTTCCTCAACCACCTCAAATCCCGCGACCGCCTCTTCCCCTTCTACTTCGCCGAGCGTTTCCACATCCAGCGCGCCGAGTACGACACCTACTGCCGCTGGGTCGCGGCCGGCCTCCCCGGACTCCACTTCGGCCACCAGATCGACGCCGTCCGCTGGGACCCCGAACGCGACGTCTTCGAAGTCGACTACACCCAACTCGGCCCAGACGGAGAAGCCGAAGCCCTCGGCCGCATCCACACCCGCAACATCGCCCTCGGCATCGGCACCGAACCCCACATCCCCGAACCCCTCAAAACACTCGTCGAAGCCCCCGGCGTACCCGTCGTCCACTCCGCCGACTACCTCGCCCACCGCGACACTTTCCTGACCGCCGACCACGTCACCGTCATCGGATCAGGACAGTCGGGCGCCGAAATCTTCCTCGACCTGCTCCGCGCCCGCCCCGCCGGCCGCGAAAAAATCCACTGGCTCGGCCGCACCGAGGCCTTCGCCCCCATGGAGTACTCCAAACTCGGCCTCGAACACTTCACCCCCGACTACACCCGCTACTTCCACGCCCTCCCCGAAGCCGTCCGCGACCGCCTCGTCACCAGCCAGTGGCAACTCCACAAAGGCATCGACGCCGACACCATCGCCGCCATCCACGACGAGCTCTACCACCGCACCCTGAACGGCGGCTGGCCCGACGTCGTGCTCACCCCCGGCGTCCGCGTCCGCACCGCAGGCCGCCTCGCCACCACCAAAGTCGAACTCCACCTGGAACACACCCAGCAGGACTCCCGCTCCCGCCTCACCACCGACGCCGTCATCCTCGCCACCGGCTACCGCGAACGCCCCCTCGACCGCCTCCTCGCCGGCCTCGACCCCTACCTGCGCCGCGACAGCCAGGGCCGCCCCCGCATCGACGAACGCTTCCGCCTCGCCCTCGACCCCTCCATCAGCGCCGCCGACTGCCACATCTACGTCCAGAACGCCGAACGCCACACCCACGGAGTCGGCACCCCCGACCTCGGCCTCGCCGCCTGGCGCTCCGCCACCATCCTCAACTCCCTCACCGGAAAGGAGACCTACCCCCTCCCCGCCCGGACCGCCTTCACCACCTTCGGACTCGACCAGCAGCAACACCCACACATCCCACGTGCTCGCCAGGCACCCGTCCTCACCCCCCTCGTCGACGACAGGCAATGAGCCACGGCCAGGCAATGAGCCACGGACCGGCAGGAAGAACTCCGGCGGTGGTGACGTTGGAGCAAGCCATGACCACGACCTGGATCGCCGCCCACCGCACCGCCGTCATCAACCCGCACGAGGCCTTCCGCCTCTTCGAACCCCGCGGCTTCACCGACCAGACCATCAGGCAGTCGATCCGCCTCGCCGGCGGCGGCGAAGCACTACGACTACGGCTCAGCAACCGCTACGGCAAGGAACCCCTCCACATCGGCGGCGCCCACCTCGCCGTACGCACCCACGGCAGCGGCATCGACCCCGCCAGCGACACACCCCTGCGCTTCTCCGGCGCCGACACCGTCACCATCCCCGTCGGCGAGGACATCACCAGCGACCCCGTCGAACTCCCCGTCAGCGCCGGCGAAGAACTCACCGTCAGCCTCTACCTGCCCGGCGACACCGGACTGACCACCTACAGCGCGGTGCCCTACGACATCGGGCACGCCGTCCCCGGCAACCAGCTCTCCGCCGAACACCTCCACCACGCAGAAGAGTTGCCCACCGGCCACTTCCTCACCGGCGTCGACGTCCTCGCCCCCGCCGACACCCGCATCGCCGTAGCATTCGGCGACTCCTGGATCGAAGGCGCCTTCACCACCCCCGGCACCAACAACAGCTTCCCCGCACAACTGGGCCGCCGACTCACGCGCGGCTGGATCGTCAACCAGGGCATCTCCGGCAACCGCCTGCTCACCGACGAAGTCGGCGAACACCTCCTCGCCCGCCTCGACCGCGACGTCCTCGCCGTACCAGGCGTCAGTCACGTCCTCATCCACGCCGGCCTCAACGACATCGGCCTGCCCGGCGCCCAGTCGTACCCCGAGCCCGCCGCCGACATGCCCGGCGCCGACGACCTCATCGCCGGCTTCACCGCCCTGGCCGACCGCATCCACACCGCCGGACTCATCGCCATCGGCAGCACCCTCGGCCCCTACGAAGGCACCATCTACGACGGCGTCGACACCCCCGAGGGCCAGGCCCTACGCCGCCAGATCAACGACTGGCTCCGCAGCCCCGACCACCCCTTCGACGCCGTCATCGACATCGCCACCGCCGTCGCCGACCCGGACCGACCAACCCACATCCACGCCGACTTCAACGCCGGCGACGGCCTCCACGTCAACGACGCCGGCGCAAAAGCCATCGCCGACGCCGTGGACCTGTCACTGCTCAAGCTCTAGACACTCCAGAAAATGACGCTCTAGAAAACCGGCACGCCACCCCGCGTCAGCCGCCAGTCCACCGACGCAAAGTCCTTCGGATCCAGCACACCCTTCGCCGTCACCCACTCCGCGATCCGCGTCCGGATCTCCGTCGACTCCGACCACAGCTCCTGCGCGGACGCCACATGCGGGAACGCACCACCACCGTTGGCCCGGTAGTTGTTCACCGCGAACACGAACTCCTGCGCGTCGTCCAGCGCGGCACCGTTGAAGGTCACATTCCTGACCCGTGACCCCGCCGCCTGGGCGATGTCGATCTCGTACGACAGCCCCGACACATAGTCGTAGTTGTAGTCCGGGCGATTGTTCGCGTTCGTCAGCTTCTCCACGTCCACCACCGCGTCCGGCGCCGTCTGCACGAAATACTCCGCCGAGTACTCCAGATACGCCTTGAGCTGCGCACCCGTCAGCAACTTCGCCACCAGCGTGTTGTCGTACACGTACAGGCTGGAAAGATCCCGGATGGTCACATCGCCGGCCGGGATCTCGGACGTCCGGGAGAACGGCGAAGCCTGCGCGATCACCGGCAGCGAGGCATACGAGGTGCCCGCCAGCGCCGCCTTGACGACATCCTCCTGCACCCTGGTGATCAGATCGATGATCGGCGCATCCTTGTACCGCGCCTCCACCGTCGTCAGCGTCTGCGTCGCCGTACCGACCACCTGGTTGACGTACGTGACCACCTTCGCGTGCTCGTCACCGAGCAGCTTGGTGATCTTCGGGTCATCGGCAACCGAGTTCGAATTCAGCACCTTCGACGACACCGACTCGACGGACCAGCGGCCCTTCGCGAAGACCAGCTCGATGTCGAACAACGACAGCCGCTCCGCGTAAGCCAGCGGCTCCGACAACACCACCGTCTTCCCGGTCCTGGTGTTGGTGACCCTCAGCTCCGGGATCTCCACGTGCGCGTGACCGACCAGAATCGCATCGATGTCCGGCACCTGCTGCGCCACCAGAGCCGCCGAATTCTCGACGTACGGCAGCTGGTCACCGTACGACGACGTACCCGAGGAACCGGAGTGCGCGGACACGACCACCACATCCGCACCCATCGACTTCAGCCTCGGCACCCACTTCGCCGCCTGCTCCTCCAGACCCGGAAACTCCAACTTGCCCTGCACATAAGCCTTGTCCCAGATCGCAATACCGGGATTGGCCAGACCCAGCACCGCCACCTTCACCGACGGCAACCCCGGCACCCGGAACTTCTTGATGACATACGGCGGGAAAGCCGGCCGCTGCGTCTTCGCGTCCAGCGCATTCGCACCCAGCAGCGGGAAATGCAGCTGCTCCTCGAACTTCCGCAGCGTCTCCAGACCGTAGTTGAACTCGTGATTGCCCAGCGCCGCCGCGTCATACCCGATCGCATTCATCGCCTGCGCCATCGGGTGCACCGGACCGCCCTTCGCGGTGATCGGGTCGACCTTCGCGTAGTAGTACGTCAGCGGGGTGCCCTGGATCGTGTCACCCGCGTCCAGCAACAGCGTGTTGCAACGCCCCTTCTCCGCACGCACCTGGTTCACCAGCGTCGAGACACGGGACAGGCCCTGCGCGTTGCCGGCCTTGTCCGAGTACTCCGCGTCCTTGAAGTAGTCCCAGTTGAAGACATGCCCATGCAGATCGGTCGTGCCCATCACGGTCAGCGAGTACCGCTTCGCGGGCTTCTTCGCCGCCGTGCCCTCCGCGGCCTGAGCCGACGGAGCCGCGACGGCACCCGCCACCGCCACCCCCGCTCCGGTCGCAGCGGACTTCTGCAGGAACCTCCGGCGGTTCAAGGGCATGTCTTGATCTCCTAAGGGAATGGTCAACAATGCGCGTAGATTCTGACCCGTGCATGACCGACCGCAACAGGTCCAGCAGGTTGCGATTGGATGACCGAAGCGGTCAACCACACGGCCCCAGCAGGCCAAGAGGTGACAGAGTGGGGCGTATGACCACCCCTTCGCCGGACACCCCCCACCCCGCCGTCCCCTACGGCACCCCCGACGCCCCCCGCATCGCCGTACGCGGCGAAGCCCACCTCGAAGTCGACCCCGAAATCGCCCGCATCGGCATCACCGTCGCCTCCCGTGGCAAAGACCGCCGCGCCGCCCTCGACGACCTCACCCGCCGCAACACCACCGCCCTCGACCTCATCAAGACCTACGGCGACGCCGTGGAGCGACTGGAGACCGGCTCCTTCTCCATCACCCCCGAACTCAAGGAACACGGCCGCGGCGAACGCATCCACGCCTACCACGGCCGCGTCCACATCACCGCCGAGCTCACCGACTTCACCGCCCTCGGCGAACTCACCACCCGCCTCGCCGACCTCGAACTCGCACGAGTCGACGGCCCCTGGTGGGCGCTGCGCCCCGACTCGCCCGCCCACCGCCAAGCCCGACAACAGGCCGTCAAAGAAGCAGTCCAGCGAGCCAGGGAATACGCCGAGGCCCTCGGCACCTCACTCGCGGCCCTTGTGGAACTCGCCGACATCGGCGCCGAAAACGCCCAGCCCTATCCACCCGCCCCCGGAGCCCGCATGCGCTCCATGGCCTACGGCGCACCCGCCGAGGACACCGCCGCCGCACTCGACCTCGAACCCCAACGCCAGCACGTGTACGCCGCCGTCAACGCCCGATTCACCATGGCACCGCCACAGCTCTAGAACCCAGATCCCGAGCCGTTCGAATGCTCATCGGAGCATGCATCTGCACACTTCAATACTTGTCAACACCCCTTCATCCAAAGGTTGTTGAGTAGTCACGCACACCAAATTCTCTACCCGCTGGTAAGGCCTACGCTCAAACCATGCGCCGAGCAAAAATCGTCTGCACCCTGGGCCCCGCCACCGACTCCTACGACCAGATCAAAGCCCTCGTAGAAGCCGGAATGGACGTAGCCCGCTTCAACCTCAGCCACGGCACCCACGCCGAACACGAGGACCGCTACCAGCGCGTGCGAAAGGCCGCCGACGAAACCGGCCGCAGCGTCGGACTCCTCGCCGACCTTCAAGGCCCGAAGATCCGCCTCGGTCACTTCGCCGAAGGCCCCGTACTCCTTGAACGCGGCGACACCTTCACCATCACGGTCGAAGAGGGCACCGAAGGCAACGGCCACACCTGCGGCACCACCTACCCCGGCCTCGCCACCGACGTCACCCCCGGCGAACGCATCCTCGTCGACGACGGCAAGGTCTGCCTCGAAGTCACCGCCGTCGACGGCCCCCGCGTCCACACCACGGTCGTCGAAGGCGGCATGGTCTCCGACCACAAAGGCCTCAACCTGCCGGGCGTCGCGGTCTCGGTCCCCGCCCTCTCGCCCAAGGACGAGGACGACCTCCGCTGGGCCCTGCGGACCGGCTTCGACGTCATCGCCCTCTCCTTCGTCCGCAGCGGCCGCGACATCGAAGACGTCCACCGCATCATGGACGAAGAGGCACGCCGACTGCCCGTCATCGCCAAGGTGGAGAAGCCGCAGGCGGTCGAGGCGATCGACGACATCGTGGCCGCCTTCGACGGCATCATGGTCGCGCGGGGGGATCTGGGCGTGGAAATGCCGCTGGAACAGGTCCCGATCGTCCAGAAACGCGCCATCAAACTGGCGAAGCGCAACGCCAAGCCGGTCATCGTGGCCACCCAGATGCTCGACTCGATGATCGAGAATTCGCGCCCCACGCGCGCGGAGGCCAGCGACGTCGCGAACGCCGTCATCGACGGCACGGACGCCGTGATGCTGTCCGGCGAGACGAGCGTCGGCAAATACCCCATCGAAACGGTCCGCACGATGGCCAAGATCGTCGAAGCGGCGGAGGAGGACATCCTCGCGAAGGGCCTCCCACCCCTGACGGAACGGAACAAGCCCCGCACCCAGGGCGGCGCGGTCGCCCGAGCGGCGGCGGAAATGGGTGACTTCCTGGGCGCGAAGTTCCTGGTCGCCTTCACCCAGTCCGGCGACACGGCCCGCCGCCTTTCCCGCTACCGCTCACCGATCCCGCTGCTGGCTTTCACGCCGGAGCCGGCGACGCGGTCGCAGCTGAGCCTGACGTGGGGTGCGGAGACGTTCCTCGGGCCGCATGTGGACTCGACGGATGCGATGGTCGAGCAGGTCGATGAGCTGTTGTTGAAGTACGGCCGCTGCCAGAAGGGGGACGTCGTGGTGATTACGGCGGGGTCGCCTCCGGGGGTTTCGGGGTCGACGAACATGGTGCGGGTGCATCACATTGGGGAGGATGACAGTCCCAAGTAGGGGGTCGGGGTTAGTACTTGGGGCCCACGTGGGCGTCCATGAGGGCTACGGAGGCTTTGCGGGCGACCGGCGCTCGTGTTTCTTGCCAGGGCCGTGCTGGGGGAACATGCAGGTCCAGTGCTTTGTGTACGACGTCACCTCGACGCAGCCCGGTTTGTGGCGTTGGCTGACGCGGGTTAGCGGCATGACCTTGCGCATGGCGTTCTCGGCGGCGGTGATGAGGCCCGTCTGCACGGCGTTGCAGAAGACCGACAGGTGGTTCTGTTTCGGCTTCGAGATGATGTGGCCATCGCCAAGGTAGAGGCCCAGAAGGTGCGCGTATGCGGTCGCATCGAACTCGCGGCCCGTGCATTTGGGGGAGTCCGTTGGCTCCTCGTACACCTCGCCGCGCGCTCTGCGGTCCTCGCTGCGCCACCACCCGACGGTCCCGCGCGGAATGTTGAGGCGCTCTGCGACCAGCCGATTGGGGACGCCCTGGCGCATGAGTGCGACGGCCTGGGCGCGAATCGAAGGGCTGTGCTGTTCCATGTGACCACTCTGCGTCACGGATCGTGACCATGTGCAGCAAAAAGCGGATGTTCACGAGAACGTGGACATCCGCTTTCTGATCAGAAGTGCCGGGTGCGGGATTCGAACCCGCAAGCCCTCTCGGGCAGATGTGTTTGAGACATCCGTGTATGCCATTCCACCAACCCGGCAAGACTGGCTGATCGGAAGCATACCGGGTCACCGCACGCAGCCGCAGCTAGGTAGGCTGCTCGCAGCAGCACCTGCCCGGCCCGTAACAAGGAGCCCCCGTGACCGCCCCCGAGTCGCCCCAGCCCGTAGACGCGCCCGACGACGACAAGTCGCACGTGCCTCCGCTGACGACCCGTGTCGTCATCGCCGAGGACGAGGCCCTGATCCGGCTCGACCTCAAAGAGATGCTGGAGGAAGAGGGCTACAGCGTCGTCGGCGAGGCCGGTGACGGCGAGCAGGCCGTCGAGCTCGCCCGTGAGCACAAGCCGGACCTCGTGATTCTCGACGTGAAGATGCCCAAGCTGGACGGTATCTCGGCGGCCGAGAAGATCGCCGAGGAGCGCATCGCCCCCGTCCTGATGCTTACGGCCTTCTCGCAGCGCGACCTCGTGGAGCGGGCTCGCGACGCCGGTGCGATGGCGTACCTCGTGAAGCCGTTCAGCAAGAGTGATGTCGTTCCGGCCATTGAGATGGCTGTCTCGCGCTTCACGGAGCTGAAGGAGCTGGAGAAGGAGGTCGCCGACCTCACGCTCCGCCTGGAGACGCGCAAGCTCGTCGACAGGGCGAAGTCCATCCTCCAGACGGAGTACGGGCTGACGGAGCCGGCCGCGTTCCGGTGGATCCAGAAGACGTCGATGGACCGTCGGATGTCGATGCAGCAGGTTGCGGAGGCGGTCATTCAGGACGCGGATGAGAAGAAGGCCGCGAAGGGCTGACCCCGGCGCCCGCACACGGACCGAGGCCCGCGTCCCTGGGGAACCAGGGGCGCGGGCCTCGTCGTACCAGCAAAAAAGGGCAGTCTCAGTCCTCGCCGAGGTACGCCTTGCGTACGGACTCGTCGTGCAGCAGGTCCTCGCCGGTGCCGGAGAGGACGATGTTGCCGACTTCCATGACGTGGCCGTGGTCGGCGAGTGAGAGTGCTGCCTGGGCGTTCTGCTCGACCAGGAGGATGGTCGTGCCCTGGGCCTTGAGTTCCACGATTGTCGCCATGATCTTCTGCATCATGATCGGGGAGAGGCCCATGGACGGTTCGTCGAGCATCAGCAGCTTGGGCTGGGACATGAGCGCGCGGCCCATGGCCAACATCTGCTGTTCGCCGCCGGAGAGGGTGCCGGCGGCCTGCTTGCGGCGCTCTCCCAGGATGGGGAAGAGGTCGTAGGCCCGCTGGATGTCCTTTTCGATGCCTGCCTTGTCGCTGCGGAGGAACGCGCCGAGGCGGAGGTTGTCCTCGATCGTCATGCGGGGGAAGATGTGCCGGCCTTCGGGGGAGTGTGCGAGGCCGAGGGAGACGATCTGGTGGGCGGGGATCTTCTTGAGCGACTTGCCGTTGAACTTGATCTGGCCGCCGACCGGCTTGAGCAGGCCGGAGAGCGTGCGCAGGGTGGTCGTCTTGCCGGCGCCGTTGGTGCCGATGAGGGTGACGACCTCGCCTGCCTCGACCTTGAAGGAGATGCCTTTGACGGCCTCGATCTTGCCGTAGGCGACGCGGAGGTCCTCGACCTCCAGGAGTGCGGTCATCGGTCGTTCTCCTTGCCGGGCGCGTCGGCCTGGTTCTCTGCGGCTTCGACCTCGGCGACTTCCGCGTCGCCGGGGGCGTTGTCGAAGGGTTCTCCGAGGTAGGCGGCGATGACGCGTTCGTCGCCCTGGACGGTTGCGCTGTCGCCCTCGACGAGCTTCTCGCCCTGTACGAGTACGGCGACGCGGTCGCAGAGGTTGAAGATGAACCGCATGTCGTGCTCGATGACGAGGACGGCGATGCCCATGTCGCGGATGGCGAAGACGAGTTCCTCGGTGGCCCGGGTCTCCTGCGGGTTCATGCCTGCCGTCGGCTCGTCGAGGAGCAGCAGGCCGGGCTCGCTGGCGAGGGCGCGCGCGATCTCCAGCTTGCGCTGCTCGCCGTAGGGCAGGTTGCGTGCGAGGTGTTCGGCCTTGTGTTGGAGGCCGATGAACTCGAGGAGTTCCATGGCTCGTTCGCGGGAGGCTTTTTCCGCGCGGTGGAAGCCGGGCCCGCGCAGGACGGCGGACCAGAAGCCTTCCTTGGTGCGGGTGTGGCGGCCGACGAGGACGTTTTCCAGGACTGTCATGTTGCCGAACAGTCGGATGTTCTGGAAGGTGCGGGCGATGCCTGCGGCGGTGACCTTGAAGGATTTCGGTGGCAGGACGTTGCCTTTGAAGCGGACTTCGCCCTCGGTGGGGATGTAGAGGCCGGTGAGGCAGTTGAAGAAGGTTGTTTTGCCTGCGCCGTTGGGGCCGATGAGGCCGACGATTTCGCCGCTGTTGACGGTGAGGTCGACGCCTCGTACGGCGGTGAGGCCGCCGAAGCGCATGGTGACGCCGCGGGCGTCGAGGACGGTTTCGCCGGGGGTGGTGGCGCCGGGGGTGCTGTCCTGGGTGGTGGTGTCGGTGGTCATGTGTGCTCAGGCCCCTGTCGTGCTCAGGACGGTGGGCGCTTCGGCCTCTTCGTGGAACTCCAGTTGGCGGCGCCGGTTGGCGACGAGGCCTTCGGGGCGGAAGCGCATCAGCAGGATGAGTGCGAGGCCGAAGGCAAAGAGCTGGTAGTCGCCGAGGAACTGGAGTTTGTTGGGGATGAGGTAGAGCAGGGAGGCGCCGATGAGGGGACCGCCGATGGTGCCCATGCCGCCGAGGACGACTGCGGCGAGCAGGAAGGCGGAGTTGGGGGGGATGGGTCCGGCGAACTGGTACTGCTCGGGGGTGACGGTGTAGGTGACGTGGGCCTGGACGGTGCCGGCGAGGCCGGCGAGGGAGGCGCCGACGGCGAAGGCGATGAGTTTGACCTTGAAGCCGTTGATGCCCATGGCGAGGGCGGCGGTTTCGTCCTCGCGGATGGCGACCCAGGCGCGGCCGATGCGGGAGTCGCCGCTGCGTCGGAAGACGAGGACGACGACGGCCGTGATGATCAGCATCAGCAGGAAGTAGTTGGCGAACCGGCCGATGGTGAAGCCAAGGATGTCGTGGGGGGCGCCGAGGTCCCAGCCGAGGATCTTCAGGTTCGGGATCGAGGAGATGCCGTTGGAGCCGTTGGTGAGGCTGGGGCCGGAGGTGCCGTCGAGGTTGTTGGCGGTGATGCGGAAGATCTCTCCGAAGCCCAGTGTCACGATGGCCAGGTAGTCGCCGCGCAGTCGCAGGGTGGGGGCGCCGATGACGACGCCGAAGACGAGCGAGGCCAGTGCGCCGACGAGGACGGCTGCCCAGAACGGGAAGTGCACGTGGAAGGGTGAGCTGGGGGAGCCGGAGACCAGGGCGGCGGCGTAGGCGCCGACGCCGAGGAAGGCGACGTAGCCGAGGTCGAGGAGGCCGGCGAGGCCGACGACGATGTTGAGGCCGAGGGCGACGGTGGCGAAGATCAGGATGTAGACGCCGAGGGTCGCGTACTGGTCGTCGGTCTGGGTGAAGGGGAACAGGGCCGCTGCGACGAAGGCGCCGATGACGGTGATGTTCTGGTGCCGGGCGGTGATCTGGGTGGCCTGGGCGACGAGGCCGGACTTGTTGAGGGCGGCGAAGCCGAAGCCGGCGGTGATGAGGAAGCCGATGAAGAGTTCGTCGTACTCGGTGCCGATGCCGTAGGTGAAGACGAGCAGGCTCAGGGCGAGGACGCCGGCGATGATCAGGATCTCGACGTAGGCGGGGAGTTTGCCGACGGGGCGGGGGGAGCCTGCGGCGAAGGCGGCCTTGATGGTGTCCCGCTTGTGGGCGGCCTTGTTCTTGAACTTTTCCCAGTCGCTGTCGTCGGGGTCGATCGGGTCGGGCTCGGGGTGTTGGAAGGGCAGTGCCAGGGAGCCGATGAGTGCGGCGAGTGTGGCGATGGCGACGAGGAAGCCGCCCGGGTCGAGGTTGACGAGGCCGCCGAGTTCGTCGCTGATCGCGATGACCGTGTACCAGGCGGTGGCGAAGGAGGCGAGGGCGGCGAATCTGAGGGCGGCGTCGCCGCCGGCGGGTACGAGGTGGCGGAGGCCCTTGATTCCGTAGCCGGCGAGGCCGAAGAGGGTGGTGAGGGCGCCGCCGATGAGGACGAGGACCTGCAGGCCGCCCGGGTAGCCGTAGACGGTGAGGTCGCCGGGGAACGCGGCGGTCCAGGTCCATGACATGAACGTGGATACGACGGTGAGTATGCCGCCGCCGGTGGCGAGGGCGCGGCCGATGGGCGTCGGGATGCCGATGAGGCCGGTCGGGGTCGACGCGGCGGGGGTGCCCGGGGTTTCGGGTGCGGTGGTCTGTGTGGTCATCGGTGTCACGCCCTGTCCGCGACGCGCTCGCCGAGCAGGCCCTGGGGCCTGAAGAGGAGCACGAGGATGAGGAGTACGAAGGCCCAGACGTCGGCCCAGGACTGGCTGCCGAACTTTTCCATGCCGGGGATGTTGGAGATGTATGCGGAGGCGAGGGTTTCGGCGACTCCGAGGACGACGCCGCCGATCATGGCTCCGTAGATGTTGCCGATGCCGCCGAGGACGGCTGCGGTGAAGGCCTTGAGGCCGAGGATGAAGCCCATGCGGAAGTCGATCTCGCCGTACTTGAGGCCGTAGGCGACGCCTCCGACGGCGGCGAAGGTGGCGCCGAGGGCGAAGGCGACCACGATGATGCGGTCGGTGTTGATGCCCATGAGTTTGGCGGTGTCGGGGTCCTGGGCGGTGGCCTGCATACCGCGGCCGGTGCGGGTCTTCATCACGAAGTAGGCGAGGACGGCCATGCTGATGGGGGCGGCGATGAGCAGGAAGATGTCGCCGGTCTGGATGGTGACGTCGCCGATGTGGAAGGGGCCGCCGTCGATCTGGGGGAAGGTGATCGAGGACTTGGCGTGCGGGTACCAGGCCCAGACCGCCTGCTGGAGGGCGAGGGAGAGGCCGATGGCGGTGATGAGGGGCGCGAGGCGGGGGGCGGTGCGCAGTGGGCGGTAGGCGAACCGTTCCGCTCCGACGGCGACCGTGACGGAGACGATGATCGCGCCGATGAGCATCAGCGGCAGGGCGATCAGCATGGATGTGCCGTCCGGCAGGACGTACAGGTAGACCGTCAAAGCGCCGAAGGCTCCGGTCATGAAGATCTCGCCGTGGGCGAAGTTGATGAGCTGGACGATGCCATAGACCATCGTGTAGCCGATGGCGACCAGCCCGTACATGGATCCCAGTAGCAGGCCGTTGACCAGCTGCTGCGGCAGTTCGTTCACCGCATGTCCTCCGAGACTATTCGGATGTTTTCGACGGATGGGGCCGGATGCGAGAACGCGCGGGGCGCTTGTGGAACAGCGCCCCGCGCGGCTCGTGAGTGGTGCGGGTGAGGGTCAGCCGGTGTAGGTACCGGACTTGACGGCGGCGAAGGCACCGTTCTTGACGGCGTAGACGGTGAGCTGCTTGTTGGTGGCGTCACCGAACTCGTCGAAGGAGACCTTGCCGGTCACACCGTCGAAGGAGACGTTCTGCATGGCTGCGGTGATCTTGGCGCGGGCGTCGGAGGGCAGCTTGCCGCCGTTGTCGGCGACGACCTTCTTGACGGCCTGGATGATGGCCATGGTGGAGTCGTAGGAGTAGCCGCCGTAGGCGCCGTAGTCCTCCGAGTAGCCGCCCGCCTTGTAGTCCGCGACGAACTTCTTGGCGGAGGGGAGGGTGTCGACGGGCGCGCCGACGGAGGTGGCGAGGTCGCCGTTGCTCTTGGGGCCGGCCAGCTTGATGTAGGTCGGGTCGAAGATGCCGTCACCGCCGACCACCGGGATGTTGGCGCCCGCTGCCTTGATCTGCTTGCTGAGCGGGCCGCCGTTCGGGTACTCGCCACCGAAGTAGACGACGTCGGCGCCGGAGTTCTTGACCTGGGTGGCGACCGAGGAATAGTCCTTGGTGTCGGGGTTGATGTGCTGGGTGCCGACGACCTTTCCGCCCAGCTTCGTGAACTCCTGGGTGAACGTGGCGGCGAGGCCGACGCCGTAGGTGCCCTTGTTGTCGATGACGAAGACCTTCGTCTTCTTGCTGGTGTTGTAGACGTACTGCGCGGCGAAGGGGCCCTGGATGGCGTCCGTGGTCGCGGTGCGGAAGTACGACTTGAAGGGGCGGACCTTCTTCGTCTGCCAGTTGGTGCCCTGGGTCAGGGTGGGGTTGGTGTTGGCCGGGGAGACCTCGACCAGCTTGGCGTCGTCGAAGACCTTCTGCATGGCCTGGGCGACGGCGGAGTTCAGCGGGCCGACCACGCCGAGGACGCTCTTGTCGGCGACCAGGGCGGTGGCGTTCTGCTGTCCGGCGGAGGCCTGCTTCTGGTCGTCCTTGGCCTCGATCTTGAAGGTGATGCCGTCGACCAGCTTTTCCTTGTTGGCCGTCTTGACGGCCAGGTCCACGGAGTTCTTGATGCCCAGGCCCAGAGCGGACAGGTCGCCGGTCAGCGGGGCGTCGACCCCGATGGTGACGGTGGTGCCGCCGCTGCTGGAGCCCCCCTTGTCGCTGCTGCCGCGCGAGCCGCAGGCGGTGAGGGTGAGTGCTCCCGCTGCCAGCGTGGCGGTTATGGCGATGAGCGAACGTTGACGCACGGTCAGTCCTTTCCCTGGACGGCACTCCCTCCTGGAAGTGGCCGAGTCGTGGTGCCGGGTCGAAGTGGGACTTCGGCAGCACGGTGACTGGCGGTGACTCTAAGCGGGTTGAGGAAGTCTGGAGGAGGGTCTGGGTGAGGCTGTGACTGTCTTGTTATGACATCGCGTAATGCAGAGCGGTGCTCGGTGGGTGGAACAGCGGAATTCCAGCCGATTCGCCCTGTCCACATTCTGAGAACCTGCAGGACTCACCGGGTACTGTCAGGTGCTTCAAGCATTTTGGTAATTACGCGGAGCTGTGGTTGCAGATGCCTTGCAGGGCGGTTGTGAGGTGCTGTGCGTAACGCTGCCCCAGGATGAAACTGTGGACTTCTATTGCACGCGTATTACGCAGAGTTACGTCCAGGAAAGGGAGTCCGGCGCTTTCCGGTGCTTTCCGGCATTGCGTGACGTGCATGGTGATCACGACCCTGCGGCTTCTTCCCGCCTGCGTCCGGAACGGCGTGCGGGGCTGCGTGGTCAGGGACATGCCGGCGTAGGGCTGGGTGATGTCTCTGACGGTGACCGGCGGGCCCGACAGCACGCTCAGGTCCACCGCGAAGCTGAAGCTCTCGGGCTGCGCCGGCTTCGGTGCGGTCACGGGGTCGATGTAGGTGAGGTCCACGACCTGGGACGGGTAGGGCGGGGCGGGGGCCGGCGGCTTGTGCGGCCGGGTGAGATAGAGGTAGGCGCCGCCCGCGAACAGGACGGCGGCCATGACGGCGCTGAGGGTGGCGCGCCGGTGCCGGTCGTACCACTGCGGGAGGCGTCCGCGCGGGCGGCGGGGCGGGGCGGTGTGCACCTCCGGGGCGTCCCATGCGCGGGTGCCCTCGCCCGGTTCGACGGGGCCGACGCTGCTCACTGCCACGGCCCGTTGCTCGCACTGCCGGTGCGGTACCGGTCCCGGCAGTCATCGTGCGCCCGGCGTCCGATCAACTCGTCGGCGCCTTTGGCGCGTTGGCGTTTGCTGCCCATCGTCTCATGGTCCCCGTGGATGCCGCTGTCCAGCACCTCGCGCGACCGGTGAGAGACGACCCGGCACAGTCCGCCCGTCACCACTGCCGGCACGCAGCCCGGCGCCGCCCCCGCCCGGAGGGCTCCTCCCGTTCTCATGGCATGACGCTATGGCCTGATCGGCGGGTCGGGCCAGAGGCGGGACGGTCAGCCGGCGGCGCTCACATGCGCCCCGTCGCCGGGCCGGACGTCGCGCAGCAGGCAGGTCAGGCGGGCGCTGCACACGCGCCGTCCCTCTTCGTCGCTGATCACGATCTCGTACGTGGCGGTGGAGCGGCCGCGGTGCAGGGGTGTGGCGACGCCGGTGACCAGGCCGGAGCGGGCGCCGCGGTGGTGGGTGCAGTTCAGGTCGACGCCGACCGCGATCTTGGAGCTGCCGCCGTGGAGCATGGAGCCGACGGAGCCGAGGGTCTCGGCGAGGACGGCGGAGGCGCCGCCGTGCAGCAGGCCGTAGGGCTGGGTGTTGCCCTCGACGGGCATGGTGCCGACGACGCGGTCCGCGGAGGCCTCGACGATCTCCACGCCCATGCGGGTGCCGAGGTGTCCGGCGGAGAAGAGAGCCGGGAGGTCGACGCCGAGTGCGGCGTACTCGTCGATGACCTCCTGCGGGAACTTCACGTGCTGCTGCTCGCCCATGGGTCCGGCTCCGTTCGTCCTGATCACTCGTCCAGCCTGCCTGAGCAAACGCTCAGTCGGTCGCCGATTGTTCCAGACGTACGATGACGGACTTGCTGGCCGGGGTGTTACTGGTGTCCGCGGTGGAGTCCAGCGGCACGAGAACGTTGGTTTCGGGGTAGTAGGCGGCGGCGCAGCCGCGTGCCGTGGGGTAGTGCACGACGCGGAAGCCGGGCGCTCTGCGCTCCACGCCGTCCTTCCACTCGCCGACCAGGTCGACGTACGAGCCGTCGGCGACGCCGAGCGCCCGTGCGTCCTCGGGGTGGACCAGGACGACGCGGCGGCCGTTCTTGATGCCGCGGTAGCGGTCGTCGAGGCCGTAGATGGTGGTGTTGTACTGGTCGTGCGAGCGCAGCGTCTGCAGCAGCAGACGGCCTTCGGGCAGCTTCGGGTACTCCACGGGCGCCGCCGTGAAGTTCGCCTTGCCTGTCGCCGTCGGGAAGCGGCGTTCGTCGCGCGGGGCGTGGGGGAGGGTGAAGCCGCCGGGGCGGGCCACGCGCGCGTTGAAGTCCTCGAAGCCGGGGACCACGCGCGCGATGCGGTCGCGGATGGTGGCGTAGTCCTTCTCGAACTCCTCCCAGGGCATCGTGTCCTCCTCGCCCAGCACACGGCGGGCCAGGCGGCAGATGATCGCCGGCTCCGACAGCAGGTGTGTGCTCGCGGGCTCCAGGCGGCCGCGGGAGGCGTGCACCATGCCCATGGAGTCCTCCACGGTCACGAACTGCTCGCCACTGCCCTGCATGTCGCGCTCGGTGCGGCCGAGGGTGGGAAGGATCAGGGCACGCGCGCCCGTGACCACGTGCGAGCGGTTGAGCTTGGTCGACACGTGCACGGTGAGGCGGGCGCGCCGCATGGCCGCCTCGGTGACCTCGGTGTCGGGCGAGGCGGACACGAAGTTGCCGCCCATCGCGAAGAACACCTTCGCCCGGCCGTCGCGCAGGGCGCGGATGGCCTGGACGACGTCGTAGCCGTGCTCGCGCGGCGGTGCGAAGCCGAACTCCTTCTCCAGGGCGTCCAGGAAGGCGGGGGCGGGGCGCTCGAAGATGCCCATCGTCCGGTCGCCCTGCACGTTCGAGTGACCGCGCACCGGGCACACGCCCGCACCCGGGCGGCCGATGTTGCCGCGCAGCAGAAGGAAGTTGACGACCTCGCGGATGGTCGGCACGGAGTGCTTGTGCTGGGTCAGGCCCATCGCCCAGCACACGATGGTGCGCTTGGAGGCCAGGACCATCTTCAGGGCCGCGTCGATCTCCGCGCGCGTGAGACCGGTCGCGGCCAGGGTCTCGTCCCAGTCGGCTGCCTTGGCGGCTGCGGCGAACTCCTCGTAGCCGTGGGTGTGTTCGCGCACGAACTCCTCGTCGACCGCGCCCTCGCTCTCCAGGACGAGCTTGTTGAGGAGGCGGAAGAGGGCCTGGTCGCCGCCGATGCGGATCTGCAGGAACAGGTCGTTGAGGGCGGCGCCCTTGAGCATGCCCTGCGGGGTCTGCGGGTTCTTGAACCGCTCCAGGCCGGCCTCGGGCAGCGGGTTCACGCTGATGATCTTCGCGCCGTTGGCCTTGGCCTTCTCCAGGGCGGAGAGCATGCGCGGGTGGTTGGTGCCCGGGTTCTGGCCGGCGACGATGATCAGGTCGGCCTTGTAGAGGTCCTCCAGCAGGACGCTGCCCTTGCCGATGCCGATGGTCTCGCTCAGCGCCGAACCGGACGACTCGTGGCACATGTTGGAGCAGTCGGGCAGGTTGTTCGTGCCGAGCCGGCGGGCGAACAGCTGGTAGAGGAAGGCCGCCTCGTTGCTGGTGCGCCCCGAGGTGTAGAAGAGCGCCTCGTCGGGGGAGGCGAGGGCGGAGAGCTCCTCGGCGACGATGTCGAAGGCGCGCTCCCAGCTCACCGGCTCGTAGTGGGTGCCCCCTTCGGGCAGATGCATGGGGTGGGTGAGCCGGCCCTGCTGCCCCAGCCAGTAACCGCTGCGGGAGGCGAGGTCGGCGACGGAGTGCGCGGCGAAGAACTCCGGGGTGACCCGGCGCAGGGTGGCCTCCTCGGCGACCGCCTTCGCGCCGTTCTCACAGAACTCCGCCTTGTGCCGGTGGTCCGGCTCCGGCCAGGCGCAGCCCGGGCAGTCGAAGCCGTCCTTCTGGTTGACACGCAGCAGCGTCAGCGCCGTCCGCTTCACGCCCATCTGCTGCTGGGCGATGCGCAGGGTGTGCCCGATGGCGGGCAGCCCCGCCGCCGCGTGCTTGGGCCCGGCGACCTGCGGCGCGTCCTGGACCGGATCACCCTTGGGCGGCTTCGTCGCCATCGCGCACTCTCCATTCACAGACACCTGCGAGCTACCACTTCGATCCTCGCACGCGCCGCTGACAGCGCGGGTCCCAGGGCGTGCGGAGAGCGGGCGTCAGGCGTGCGGGGGTCTGAGTGTCAGTGGGGCGTGGCAGGATCGGGGACGTGGCAGAGACAGCATCGAAGAAGACCGAGACGACCTCCGGCGGCAAGCGGCCCCGCCTCATGCTCATGGACGGGCACTCGCTGGCCTACCGAGCGTTCTTCGCGCTGCCCGCGGAGAACTTCACGACCGCGACCGGGCAGCCGACGAACGCGATCTACGGCTTCGCGTCGATGCTGGCCAACACCCTGCGTGACGAGGAGCCCACGCACTTCGCGGTGGCCTTCGACGTCTCCCGCAAGACCTGGCGCTCCGAGGAGTTCACGGAGTACAAGGCCAACCGCTCCAAGACCCCGGACGAGTTCAAGGGCCAGGTCGAGCTGATCGGCGAGCTCCTGGACGCGATGCACGCGGCACGGTTCGCGGTCGACGGCTTCGAGGCGGACGACGTCATCGCCACCCTCGCCACCCAGGCCGAGGCCGAGGGCTTCGAGGTGCTGATCGTCACCGGCGACCGCGACTCCTTCCAGCTGGTCAGCGAGCACACGACGGTGCTGTATCCGACGAAGGGCGTCTCCGAGCTGACCCGGTTCACCCCGGAGAAGGTCTTCGAGAAGTACGGGCTGACGCCCGCGCAGTACCCCGACTTCGCTGCGCTGCGCGGCGACCCGTCCGACAACCTGCCGGGCATCCCCGGCGTCGGGGAGAAGACCGCCGCGAAGTGGATCAACCAGTTCGGTTCGTTCGCGGAGCTCGTCGAGCGCGTCGAGGAGGTCAAGGGCAAGGCCGGGCAGAACCTGCGCGAGCACCTGGAGGCGGTCAAGCTCAACCGCCGCCTGACCGAGATGGTGCGTACGGTCGAGCTGCCCAAGGCGGTCGCCGACCTGGAGCGCGCCCCCTACGACCGCACGGCCGTCGCGATGGTCCTGGACACCCTGGAGATCAGGAACCCCTCGCTGCGTGAGCGGCTGCTGGCCGTCGACCCGGGTGGCGAGGAGGCCGAGGCGACGCCGGCGGCCCCGGGTGTGGAGCTGGACGGGACGGTGCTGGGCACGGGCGAGCTGGCCGGCTGGCTCACCGAGCACGGCACCGGGACGCTCGGCATCGCCACGGTCGATGCCTGGGCACTGGGCACCGGCTCGGTCGCCGAGGTCGCTCTCGCCACCGCCGAGGGGCCGGCCGCCTGGTTCGACCCGTCCCAGCTGGACGAGGCCGACGAGAACGCGTGGGCGGCGTGGCTGGCCGCCGAGGACCGCCCCAAGGTCCTGCACAACGCCAAGGGCGCCATGCGCGTCCTGGCCGAGCACGGCTGGTCCGTCGCCGGAGTCTCGATGGACACCGCCCTTGCCGCCTATCTGGTCAAGCCGGGCCGCCGTTCCTTCGACCTGGACGCGCTGTCCCTGGAGTACCTGGGCCGTGAGCTGGCCCCCGCCGCCGCGGCCGACGGGCAGCTCGCCTTCGGCGCCGACGACGGCGCGGAGGCCGAGGCGCTCATGGTGCAGGCCCGCGCGATCCTCGACCTCGGCGAGGCCTTCCGTGGCCGTCTGGAGGAGGTCGGCGCCACGGACCTGCTGCGCGACATGGAACTGCCCACCTCGATCCTGCTCGCCCGCATGGAGCGGCACGGCATCGCCGCCGACCGGGCCCACCTGGAGGCCATGGAACAGATGTTCGCGGGCGCCGTGCAGCAGGCGGTGAAGGAGGCGCACGCGGCGGCGGGCCACGAGTTCAACCTGGGCTCGCCCAAGCAGCTCCAGGAGGTCCTCTTCGGCGAGCTGGGCCTGCCCAAGACGAAGAAGACCAAGACCGGCTACACCACCGACGCCGACGCCCTGGCCTGGCTCGCCACCCAGACGGACAACGAACTGCCGGTGGTCATGCTCCGTCACCGCGAGCAGGCGAAGCTGCGCGTCACCGTCGAGGGCCTGATCAAGACGATCGCCGCCGACGGCCGCATCCACACCACCTTCAACCAGACGGTCGCCGCGACCGGCCGCCTGTCGTCCACGGACCCCAACCTGCAGAACATCCCCGTCCGGACGGACGAGGGCCGCGCCATCCGCCGTGGCTTCGTCGTCGGCGAGGGTTTCGAGTCGCTGATGACCGCCGACTACAGCCAGATCGAACTGCGCGTGATGGCCCATCTCTCCGAGGACGAGGGCCTGATCGAGGCGTTCACCTCCGGTGAGGACCTGCACAACACGGTCGCCGCGCAGGTCTTCTCGGTCGACCGGGAGCACGTCGACGCGGAGATGCGCCGCAAGATCAAGGCCATGTCGTACGGCCTGGCGTACGGTCTGTCGGCCTTCGGCCTGTCCCAGCAGCTGAACATCGACGCGGGCGAGGCACGGGTCCTGATGGACACCTACTTCGAGCGGTTCGGCGGCGTCCGGGACTATCTGCGCCGCGCCGTCGACGAGGCACGGGCCACGGGCTACACGGCGACCCTCTTCGGCCGCCGCCGCTATCTGCCCGATCTCAACAGCGACAACCGCCAGCGCCGCGAGGCGGCCGAGCGGATGGCTCTGAACGCGCCGATCCAGGGCACCGCCGCGGACATCGTCAAGATCGCCATGCTGAAGGTGGACGACGCGCTGCGGGCGGCGGACCTCACCTCCCGCATGCTCCTGCAGGTCCACGACGAAATCGTCCTGGAGATCGCCCCCGGCGAGCGTGCCGCCGCGGAGGAGATCGTCCGCCGCGAGATGGCTGACGCCGTGCATCTGAGGGTGCCGCTCGGTGTCTCGGTGGGGGTGGGGTCCGACTGGGAGTCGGCTGCGCATTAGCCTCCGGCGGTGGGCGAGGGTTCGGTGCTGCTGGCCAGGCGGCGAACGGGCCTTCCGGCCAGGGGTGAGTCCTCCACGCAGGGGCTCGTCGTGGCTGGTCGCGCAGTTCCCCGCGCCCCTTCGGGGGCGCGGTGGCTGGTCGCGCCCACGCGGCGGAGCCGCATATCGACACAGCCCCGCGCCCCTTCAGGGTGCGGCCGAACCCGGCGCGCAGGGGCGAGCCCTCTGAGCAAGAGGCCCGCGCTCTTTGCGGGCGCGGTCGAACCCGGCGCGCACGGGCGAGCCCCCGCCGCACCCGTCATGCCCCGCAGGGAACCGTCACTCAGGTGGCCCCCGCGAAAAGGCCCCCACCGCCTTCGCACCGTAAGGATGCGGGCATGGGTATACGCATGCTCAACCGCCGGCCGGCGGGAGCGGAGGCGAGTGCCGAGACGGCGCCCGTCGTGCCACCCGCGCCGGTGCCGGCCTTCGCCGCTCGTGCAAGCACCGCCCGCATCCCCACCGACCTCGCCGTCGTCCTGCGCCGCACGGCGGCGGGCCTCCGGCGCCTGCTGCCGCGGCCCGGTTCGGGATCCGCGGAGCCGCCCGCCTGGCGGCTGTGGGCGGGGCTGGGGCGCAGTTACGTCGCCGGGCTGCTCGTCCGTGTCCGCCGCGGCCGCCACGCCCGTACCGTCAGGGTGTTCATCGTGACCGCGGGCACCCTCACCGACCGGCCGGACGGCCCTGCTCCGCGCTGACCCGCTCCGGCTCCCCGGCAGACGGCACCGGCCGCCACACCCGGACCCCGGCCACGTACAGCAGCAGCCCGAGCAGCAGCCCCGCGCCCGCACCGAAGCACACGGCCGGAATCAGCTCCCAGGGCCCCGCCACCGCGCCCCAGTACGCCCACCACCGCACCGCCCGCTCCACGGCCCACGCCCCCGCACACCCGCAGAGCACCACACAGGCCCACCACCGGTCCCGCACCGACAGCACGGGGACCGCACGCGGAACCGGGTGCGCCGGAGCCCTGCGCAGCGCCCGCGTCACCCATGCTCCGATCACCACCGCGCCCACCACCGAACTCCCGTACTGCAGGTCCGAGTACAGGGGAGACCCCCACAGCACCCGGCCCAGCACCGGAAACAGCCGCACGCCCCACCGGTCGTGATGCGTGAAGGCGTCCCACACCACATGGGTCAGGGCGCCGAGCGCCGCGGAGGCGTACCACCACCCCGCCAGGGACGGCCGTAGGCGCGCGCGTGGCGACCCGCAGCGCAGCAGGACGGCCGGCCGCGGCTGCCAGGGCCGCGGCAGCAGCGCCACCAGCGGCTCCCGCACCAGCAGCCACAGCCCGACCAGTGCCCAGGCCACCAGCACGTCGACCGTGAAGACGCCGAAGAAGGAGTGCGTGACCTCTCCGAACTCCATCGCACCGGGCACCGCACTTGCCGCGTAATAGGTCATGTCGGGCGCGAAGGAACCGGCCACGAGGACGGCCGGAATCAGTCGTCCTCGGCCGGATCCGTCGCTGCGTACGGCGGGCAGGACGGCGGCCGCATGGCTCAGGGTGAACGGCAACTGGGCTCCTCACGCCGGACATTGCCCGAGCGGACGGCCCGGGTGATCGCTCCGGTCCAGTATGCGTGCCACGATTCCACGCCATTCGTACATGACCAACTGGTGAATATCGGGCACGAACGGGTCCCCGTGGAAAGGAAGTTGTCGTAGGGTCGCCTGGGTCACCGTGCCGGGCGGCACGGTCGAACAGGTGAACACGGCGGCTCGACAGGAATCCGAGAGAAACAAGAGAGCGAAACGAGGGCAACCCGCACGCCGGGTCGATCGTCACAACAGGGCGGGCGCACTGTGCGCCGGGCAGACGAAGACGGGCGCTGACGCGTCCACGGGAGGGGTTCACTCTATGGCGGCGCAATTCGGCATGAGGCTGCGCAAAGGAGCGGCAACCACAGCCGTGGCAGCGGCCGCGGTCGCTGCCCTGTCCGCGTCCCAGGCTCCGGGGGTCACAGTCGACGACCACGGCAGACGGACCGCCTCGGAGGCCCAGCCCTCACCGGATGTGACCGCGGGCGACGGCGCCGCGACCGGCAACTCGCCGTACTACACCGATCTTCCGCCGCTCAACAGCCCGAACCCCTCGCCGACTCCGGGTGCCACCGGCACCCCCGTGGCGCAAGGCGCCGCCGAGGCGGGCATACCGGCCACCGTCCTCGACGCCTACAAGAAGGCCGAGGCCGAGCTGCGCGCGTCCAAGCCCGGCTGCAACCTGCCCTGGCAACTGCTCGCCGCGATCGGCAAGGTGGAGTCGGGCCAGGCCCGCGGCGGCCGCGTCAACGCCGACGGCACCACGATCACCCCGATCCTCGGGCCTCAGCTCGACGGCAACGGCTTCGCGCTGATCAAGGACACCGACGGCGGCAAGTACGACGGCAACAGCAGCTACGACCAGGCCGTCGGCCCCATGCAGTTCATCCCGTCGACCTGGGCGTGGGCGGGCCGCGACGGCAACGGCGACGGGGTCAAGGACCCCAACAACGTCTACGACGCCGCCCTGGCCGCCGGCCACTACCTGTGCCGCAACGGCTGGGACCTGTCCGTGCCGGCCGACCTCAACCAGGCCATCCTCAGCTACAACGACTCCCAGGACTACCTGCACACCGTCCTGTCGTGGCTGGAGTACTACCGAAAGGGCACCCACGAGATCCCGGACGGCAGCGGCAGCGTCCCCTCGGGCCGCAGCGACGACGGCCAGAAGGCCAATCCCAAGCCCTCGCCCACGCCGCCCGCCAAGCCGAAGCCGCCGAGCAGCGGCTCCCCGACCCCCGGCGCACCGCCGTCGGGCACGCCCGGCACGCCGAGCACGCCAGGCAGCCCGTCGCCCACCCCCACCCCCACCCCCACCGACACCGTGGACCGCCTGGCGGACGCGGGCACCGCGAAGCTCACCGCGATGGCCGGTGACCCGTTCACCAAGAAGATCAGCACCAAGGCCGTGACCAAGTCCGGCAAGGCGGTCGGCAAGGTCAGGGTCCGCTTCACCGTGGTCGGCGACACCGACACCACCTTCACCGGCGGCGAGTCCGTCGCCACGGTGGTCACCAACAGCTCCGGCGTGGCCGTCGCCCCCACCCTGCAGGCGGGCGAGAAGACGGGCGACTTCACCGTCCGCGCCACCGTCGTGGGCCGCGCGGTCACCGGCCTCGACTACACCGCCACCGTCACCGAGCGCGTCGCCGACAGCGTCGTGCGCACCAGCGACACCGCGCTGACCTGCACCCCGGGCGGCGAGTTCGCCGACCAGGCCGAGGTGAAGGCCATCTACAAGGGTGCCGTCGCCGACAAGGTCGCGGTCACCGCAACGCTGATCAAGTCGGTGCTCGACCCGACCGAGAACGACAAGGGCCCCTACTTCAAGGACGCCGACGGCAAGGCCGTACGCACCCTGACCGGCCTCACGACCGATGCCAAGGGCCTGCTGACGCTGCCGAAGCTGTACGCCGACGACAACACCGGCAACTTCATCCTCCGCATCACCACCGCGGGCGGTGCAACCCTCGACATCCAGCTGACGGTCGCGGCGCCCGACTCCTCGTCGAGCCCCAGCCCGTCACCCAGCCCCTCCGCGTAATTCCCCGTATCGTCCCTGCGACGGCGGCGGTGCTCCTCGGCCAGAGGGCGCCGCCGCCGTCGTTGTGTGTGCAACGTGTTCTCATCTCGCTCGCCCGTTGCTACGGTGCCGGACCTGACGATGTATCAGTTCCCGTCCGTGTTCCCGTCCCCGGGGAGGCAGGCATGCGCGCCCTGATCGCCGCCGCGACCGGTCTCGCCGTCGCCCTCGCGCTGGTCTTCACGATCACGGCCATGGGCAGTCCCACGGGCAGGACGTCCCCGAAACCGCTGCTGACGACGGTGCCCGCACACCCGTAACCGCCCGGGAGGGAGGCCGAGATGCGCCGCAAGGCCAGTCTGGTCCTGCTCGCCTTCGCCGTGTTCTTCGCGGCGCTGTCCCCGCTGCTGCGCTGGTACGCCTTCCCGCGCCTGGCCAAGATCCCGGCCGACCAGTACCAGGACATGGTCCTCGAGGCGAAGAACGCGACCCTCCTCGACTACGGCACGATGAAGGCCCGCACGGTCCCCGAGGTCACCATCGTGCAGACCCTCAAGGGCAATGTGGAGGCCGCGAAGAAGATCGAGAAGACGGCCGGGCGGGACGTCGTCGTCTGGGACGGCCTCTCCTATGTCCAGGGCCCTGACGGCAAGATGGTCTCGCGGATCCCCGAGCGCTACATCTTCGACGCCCACAGCCAGGCCCCGGTCCACGCCACCGGTGAGATGGTCGACGGCGACCCGGTGAAGCGGACGGGCATCGAGTTCAAGTGGCCGTTCCTGACGCAGAAACGGGACTACGAGTACTTCGACGCCCAGACCCGCACCACCAACCCCATCCACTACAAGGGCACTCAGAACTTCCGCGGCCTGGAGGTCTACTACTTCGAGCAGACCATCCCCTGGACCAAGGTCAAGTTCCCCCGGACCATGCCCGTCCAGGGCATCACCCCCGAGTCGGTCGCGAAGACAGGCACCACGCGCTGGTACACCACGGTCCGCAAGTTCTGGGTCGAGCCCGTCACCGGCGCCCCCGTGTACGGCGAGGAGATCCACAAGGAGGAACTCCGCGGCGGCACGCTCCTGGGAGGCCGGGACAAGGTCACCGCCTTCGCCGGCCACGTCAAGATGCGCGAGGACTACATCAGGCACACCGTCGCCCTGGTCAAGTCCAACCGCACCCTGGTCCTGCTGATGACGTCCTATCTGCCCTGGGGCTTCCTGACCCTCGGCGTCCTGCTGCTCGCCCTGTCACTGTGGCTCGAGGCCCGCAGCCGCCGCCCCGGCGACCCGGAACCGGCCGAGTCCACCACGGCGGAACCGGTCACCGCCTGAGCCGCGCATTCGTGTGCCGGGTCGGCTCCGCGCCGGCGGGATCCTCCGGCCACGGATGCTTCGGATACCGGCCGCGCAGCTCCGCCCGTACGCCCTTGTAGCCGTCCCTCCAGAAGGAGGCGAGGTCGGCCGTGACCGCTGCCGGGCGGCCGGCGGGGGAGAGCAGATGCACCAGCAGCGGCACCCCCGCGACGGCGGGCGACTCGTGCAGCCCGAACATCTCCTGCAACTTCACCGCGAGCACCGGCTGCTCCGGATTGCCGTAGTCGATCCGGATCCTGGACCCACTGGGAACGGCGATCCGCTCCGGGGCGAGCTCGTCGAGCCGCCCCGCCTCCCCCGAGGCCCACGGCAGCAGGCGGGTGAGCGCCTGGCCCGCGTCGATCCGCGCGAGGTCGGCCCGCCGCCGGGCCCGGCCCAGCTCGGGCTCCAGCCACTCGTCCACGCGCGCGTGCAGCGCATCGTCGGTGACGTCGGGCCACGGCGCCCCCAGATGCAGACGCAGAAACGCCAGCCGCTGCCGCAGCACGAGCGCGTCGGGCGACCACCTGAGCAGCCCGAACCCTTCCTGCCGCAGCCCTTCGAGGAGCGCAGCGCGTACGCGTACGGGGTCGGCGTCCGCGAGCGGTCGCACCGCCAGCTCGATCGCCCCCAGTCGCTCCACCCGCCGCGCCACGACGTCCCCGTCGGCCCAGTGGACCTCCTGGCCCTCGGAGTACAGCGAGGCCGCCGCCGACCGGGCCAGGTCCTCGTCCACAGCGGCGGCGAGCTGCACGCGCGCGTGCCCGTTGCCCACGGGACGATCCGCGACGGCCACCGCGATCCAGTCGGCGCCGCGCAGAGGACTGCCGTCGCGGAGTTCGGCGCGTGTCCCGGAGGCCATGAGAAACGATCCACCGTCGGCCTTGGCCACCCGCTCGGGAAAGGCAAGGGCCGCCACCACCCCGACAAGACGGTCATCACCACCATCCGCCCCCGACGGGCCGAGCGCGAACGAAGCGGCGACCGCGCCACCCTGACCGCCCCGAGGACCCACACCGCTACCGGCCGCGGCGGGTCGCAGGCGCTGTGCCTCGTCGGGACGAGGAGGCCCGGTGGCTGCGTTGCTGTTGGCCGTCCGGGGTGTGGCGTCGGTGCCGCCTGTCCCTGGATCGGGCTCCCTGGCCGGTGGCCGCAACTCCGTGGCGGCGGGCCGCAGGCGTTGCGCTTCCTCGGGGAGAGCAGGCGCGCTGCCGGCCGTCGCGGGCGAGGCGTCGGTGCCGTCGTCGTCCGGAACGGATTCCCCGCCCGGTGGCCGTGTGAACTCCTTCGCGACGGCCCGCAGGCGCTGTGCTTCCGTGCGCCAGCGCGTCGCATAGGGGTCGCCGCCGCGGCGTGCGGAGCGCAGAGCGGTGGCCAGGTCGTCGCCGTAGTCGCGCGGAGGCTCCTCGGAGAGCAGCGCCACCGCCTCGGCGCCCTCGCCGGCCGTGTCCAGCAGGGCCCGGCCCAGCCGCGGATGCACGCCGAGCCGGGCCAGTGCGGCGCCCCGCTTCGTGGCCCGTCCGGCGGGGTCCACCGCTCCGATCGCCCTCAGCACGGCCCGCGCCGCCGCCATCGCCCCGCCCGGCGGCGGGTCCAGCAGCGCCAGCCCGGACGCATCCGGATCGCCCCAGCACGCCGACTGCAGGGCGAACGCCGTCAGGTCGGCCAGCTTGATCTCCGGCGCCGGGAAACGCGGCAGGCGGGCGTCCTCGGCCTCCGTCCAGCACCGGTAGACCGCTCCCGGCGCCTCACGCCCGGCCCGCCCCGCCCGCTGCCGTCCGGCCGCCTGCGAGGCCCGCACCGTCGTCAGCGCACTCAGCCCGCGGCCGTGGTCGACACGCGGCTCACGCGCCAGCCCCGAGTCGACGACCACCCGCACACCCGGGACCGTCAGCGACGACTCGGCCACCGACGTGGCAAGCACGACCCGGCGCCGTTCACCCGGCGCCAGCACAGCGTCCTGCACGGCGGCCGGCGCCCTCCCGTGCACCTGCAGCACCTCGACGCCGCCCAGCTCGCCCAACTGCCCCGCCACGCGCGCGATCTCGCCCACGCCCGGCAGGAAGCACAGCACGTCTCCGTCCCGCTCGCCCAGCGCCCGCCGCACCACCGACGCCACATGCGTCAGCAGCGCCGGATCGACCCGCATGCCGTGCGGCGGCCGCACCGGACGGGACGGCGGGGCCCACACCACCTCCACCGGATGCGAGACGCCCTCGGCCTCGACCACGGGCGCCCCGCCCAGCAACCGCGCCCACCCCTCGGCGTCCGTGGTCGCCGACGCGGCCACCAGCCGCAGTTCCGGCCGCAGCGTCTCCCGTACGTCCCACAAGAAGGCCGCCGCGGTGTCCGCGTCCAGATGCCGCTCATGGCACTCGTCGAGCACCACCACGTCCACACCGGCCAGCTCCTGATCGCGCTGCAGCCGCTGCAGCAGCACCCCGGTCGTCACGACCTCCACGCGCGCACGGCGCCCGACGACCCGCTCGCCGCGCACGGTGTACCCGACGCTCCCGCCGGCCTTCTCGCCCAGCAGCCACGCCATGCGCCGGGCAGCGGCACGGGCCGCGATACGACGCGGTTCGGCCACCACCACACGGCGCGCGGGCCCGTCCCCGAGCAGCCCGGCCAGCGCCAACGGCACCAGCGTCGTCTTGCCGGTGCCGGGCGGCGCCACCAGAACGGCGGTGCCGTGCCCCTCCAGCGCATCGCTCAGGGCGGGCAGCGCACCACGTACCGGCAGCGCGTCCAGGGCGTCGTAACGGATCACGCACTCAGTCTCGTACGCACACGAAGATCGCGGTCCCCGGGATCAGATTCCCGCGGAGCGGCGACCAGCCGCCCCACTCGGAGGTGTTCCAGGCCGGCCATTCCGGCTCGACCAGGTCCACCAGCCGGAAACCCGACGCGACGACGTCCCGGACCCGGTCGCCGAGCGTCCGGTGATGCTCGACGTACACCGCGCGGCCCTCCTCGTCCTGCTCGACGTAGGGCGTGCGGTCGAAGTAGGAGGCGGAGACGGTCAGGCCCTCGGGGCCGGGCTCGTCCGGGAACGCCCAGCGGATCGGGTGGGTCACCGAGAAGACGAAACGCCCGCCCGGCCGCAGCACCCGCCGCACCTCCGTCAGGACCCGCACCGGGTCGGCGACGAACGGCAGCGCCCCGTACGCCGAGCACGCCAGGTCGAAGGAGCCGTCCGCGAAGGGCAGCGCACCCGCGTCGGCGCACACCAGAGGGAACGTTTTGCCGATGCGCAGCGCGTGCTGCAGCTGGCGGTGCGAGATGTCCAGGGCGACCGGGCGGGCACCCTGGGCGGCCAGCCAGCGCGCGCACTGGGCCGCACCGGCGCCGATCTCCAGCACGTCCTTGCCCTTGAGCTCCTCCGGCGGGCCGAGCAGCTCGGCCTCCACCTCGTCGAGGCCCTCGGGACCCCACACGAAACGGTCGTCGCCCAGGAAGGTGCCGTGCTCGACCTGGTACTCGTCCGCGTTCCGGTCCCACCAGCCCCTGTTGGCGCGGGCGCTCTCCGTGACGTCGGACGCGCGGCGGGTGGCTTCCGGCTCGAACGCGGAATCGGAAGATACGGGCTCTTGGATGATCGGCTCCCTCGTCGTACTCTTCCGTCACCCTCATGGCGCAGTCGGCCTCTCGGCAGTGTCACGGAAGAGGTCTCTCAGGCCTGCGTGGCCTCCAGAGACAGTTCTTGTGCCGGGTATGCGGCGATCCGCCCCGGGTGTGCGCGTTCGCGCATTGACCCTGTCCGGCTGCCCCCGTATGCTACAAGTTGCGCTGCGGGCCTGCGCACCTCAGACGTAGCAGGCTGCGCTCGCATCTGTTGTATGTCCCCTCGGTTGTCGAGGCGCCATCACCAGTATCTGGTTTTCCAGTTGGCTGTTGGGGCGCTTCCTTGGCTGTCCGGCTTCTTCAGAGCGATACGGGCTCCCGGCGTAGCAGTACCTACGACTTCAATGTCCGTACCGGAGCCCTTTCCCACATGACGAGCAGCACCGAGACCACCGCCACCACCCCGCAGGTTGCGGTCAACGACATCGGTAACGAGGAAGCCTTCCTCGCCGCGATCGACGAGACGATCAAGTACTTCAACGACGGCGACATCGTCGACGGCGTCATCGTGAAGGTCGACCGGGACGAGGTCCTGCTCGACATCGGTTACAAGACCGAAGGTGTCATCCCGAGCCGCGAGCTCTCGATCAAGCACGACGTCGACCCGAACGAGGTCGTCGCCGTCGGTGACGAGATCGAGGCCCTTGTTCTCCAGAAGGAGGACAAGGAAGGCCGCCTGATCCTCTCGAAGAAGCGCGCCCAGTACGAGCGTGCCTGGGGCACCATCGAGAAGATCAAGGAAGAGGACGGCATCGTCACCGGTACCGTCATCGAGGTCGTCAAGGGTGGTCTCATCCTCGACATCGGCCTCCGTGGCTTCCTCCCGGCCTCCCTGGTCGAGATGCGCCGCGTCCGCGACCTCCAGCCCTACGTGGGCAAGGAGCTCGAGGCGAAGATCATCGAGCTGGACAAGAACCGCAACAACGTGGTCCTGTCCCGCCGTGCCTGGCTGGAGCAGACCCAGTCCGAGGTCCGCCAGACGTTCCTCACGACCCTGCAGAAGGGTCAGGTCCGCTCCGGTGTGGTCTCCTCGATCGTCAACTTCGGTGCCTTCGTGGACCTGGGTGGCGTCGACGGTCTGGTCCACGTCTCCGAGCTGTCCTGGAAGCACATCGACCACCCCTCCGAGGTTGTCGAGGTCGGCCAGGAAGTCACCGTCGAGGTCCTCGACGTCGACATGGACCGCGAGCGCGTCTCCCTGTCGCTGAAGGCGACCCAGGAAGACCCGTGGCAGCAGTTCGCCCGGACCCACCAGATCGGTCAGGTCGTCCCGGGTAAGGTCACCAAGCTCGTTCCGTTCGGTGCGTTCGTCCGCGTGGACGAGGGCATCGAGGGCCTGGTCCACATCTCCGAGCTGGCCGAGCGCCACGTGGAGATCCCGGAGCAGGTCGTCCAGGTCAACGACGAGATCTTCGTCAAGGTCATCGACATCGACCTCGAGCGCCGTCGCATCAGCCTCTCGCTGAAGCAGGCCAACGAGTCCTTCGGTGCCGACCCGGCCTCGGTCGAGTTCGACCCGACCCTGTACGGCATGGCCGCGTCCTACGACGACCAGGGCAACTACATCTACCCCGAGGGCTTCGACCCCGAGACCAACGACTGGCTCGAGGGCTACGAGAAGCAGCGCGAGGAGTGGGAGCGCCAGTACGCCGAGGCGCAGACCCGCTTCGAGCAGCACCAGCAGCAGGTCATCAAGAGCCGCGAGGCCGACGCCGCCGCTGCCGCCGAGGGCGGCGAGGCCGCCGGTGCGGCTCCGGCCGCGGGCGGTGGCTCGTACTCCTCCGAGGGTGCGGACACCTCCGGTGCGCTGGCCTCGGACGAGGCGCTGGCTGCGCTTCGCGAGAAGCTCGCGGGTGGCCAGAGCTGAACGCTGCCGCTGAGGCTTAGCCGGTAACTGAAGGGCCGTACCTTTCGAGGTGCGGCCCTTCTGCGTTGCCCGGGGCTGTTCCTCAGCTGCGGGCCGGTGGGGGTTTCTCGCGCAGTTCCCCGCGCCCCTAGAAGCCGTTGCCCATCCGCCCGCTGCCATGAAAAGGCCGCAAGAGATGGCTGATCAGGCGTACTGGCGGGAATGCCCTTGCTCCAGGGGGCGTTGGAACGTACGAACACGAGGAGGAGCGGTCACTGTGCTTGATCCGCAGGGTTTGTACGCATGGGAGCCGAAGGGGCTGGCTGTCGTCGACATGGCGCTCGCCCAGGAGTCGGCCGGTCTTGTCATGCTCTACCACTTCGACGGATACATCGACGCGGGCGAGACCGGCGACCAGATCGTCGACCGGATCCTTGACTCGCAGCCCCACCAGGTCGTCGCCCGCTTCGACCACGACCGGCTCGTGGACTACCGCGCCCGCCGTCCGCTGCTGACCTTCAAGCGCGACCGGTGGACCGAGTACGAGGAGCCCACCATCGACGTGAGGCTCGTCCAGGACGCCACCGGGGCGCCCTTCCTGCTGCTGTCCGGCCCGGAGCCGGACGTCGAGTGGGAGCGGTTCGCCGCGGCCGTCCAGCAGATCGTGGAGCGGCTGGGCGTGCGCCTGTCCGTGAACTTCCACGGCATTCCGATGGGCGTTCCGCACACCCGTCCCGTGGGCCTGACCCCGCACGGCAACCGCACCGATCTCGTCCCGGGCCACCGCAGCCCCTTCGACGAGGCACAGGTCCCCGGCAGCGCCGAGTCCCTGGTCGAGTACCGCCTCATGGAGGCCGGCTTCGACGTCCTCGGTGTCGCCGCGCACGTGCCGCACTACATCGCCCGGTCCCCGTACCCGGACGCCGCCCTGACCGTCCTGGAGGCCATCACCGCGGGCACCGGCCTGGTGCTCCCCGGCATCGCGCACTCCCTGCGCACGGACGCGCACCGCACCCAGACCGAGATCGACCGGCAGATCCAGGAGGGCGACGAGGAGCTCACCACCCTCGTCTCCGGCCTGGAGAACCAGTACGACGCGGTCGCGGGCGCCGAGAGCCGGGGCAACATGCTCGCCGAGCCCGTCGAGATCCCGTCGGCGGACGAGATCGGCCTCGAGTTCGAACGCTTCCTGGCGGAACGCGAGGGCGACAACTGACCTCCGGTGGTCCCGCTGTCAGTGGCAGGCCCTAAGCTGCCGCTCATGCTGACTGTGGGGCTGACCGGCGGGATCGGTGCCGGCAAGAGCGAGGTGTCACGGCTGCTCGTCGAGTGCGGCGCCGTGCTGATCGACGCCGACCGGATCGCGCGCGAGGTCGTCGCGCCGGGGACACCCGGTCTTGCGGCGGTCGTGGAGGCCTTCGGCGAGGACGTGCTCGGCGCCGACGGCGGTCTCGACCGGCCGAAGCTGGGCTCGATCGTCTTCGCCGACCCGGAGAAGCTGGCCGTCCTGAACTCGATCGTGCATCCCCTGGTGGGCGCCCGCTCCCGTGAGCTCGAGGCGGCGGCCGCCGAGGACGCGGTCGTCGTCCACGACGTGCCACTCCTCGCGGAGAACGGCCTCGCGCCGCTGTACGACGTCGTGATCGTCGTCGACGCGAGCCCCGAGACCCAGCTCGACCGGCTGGTACGGCTGCGCGGCATGACCGAGGAGGACGCACGCGCGCGCATGGCCGCGCAGGCGACCCGAGACAAGCGCCGGGAGATCGCCGACGTCGTGATCGACAACGACGTACCGCTGGAAGACCTGCGGCGCCGGGTGAAGGACGTCTGGGCGGACCTCGTACGCAGAGCGCAGGCCGCGTCCGGGCCGTCCGGTGCGCCACGGTCGCCACGGCCGTCGCAGGAATAGGGCCCCCTGATCGGGGCGTTGAACCCTTCGAGTGAGGGAAGGACTCTGCCGTGCCCGAGACCAGCGGTTCCACCGGACGTACTCCGGAGACGCATGTCATCGACTTCCGTGCCGCCGAGCAGCTGCTCAACGCACGGGACCCGCGGGGCGCGGTGAAGCTGCTCGACTCCGTGATCGCCGCCCACCCGGAGAACACCGCGGCCCGGCTGCTGCGCGCGCGTGCCTTCTTCGCCGCCGCGCAACTGCGGCCCGCCGAGCTGGAGTTCACGATCGTCCTGGAGCGCGAGCCGGACAACGCGTTCGCGCACTTCGCGCTCGCCCGGACCTATGAGCGCCGGGGTGAGGCCGAGCAGGCCAAGCGCCATTTCAGACTGGCGGCAGCGCTCGACCCCAACCCGCAGTACCTGAAGGCGGCACGGTTCGACTCCTGAGCGGCTGCTAGCGGGGCCGGCTCTCCGGTGGCCGGTACGGGGGAATATCCCGGCCCGGCTGGTAGTGCGGGCCCTCGCGGATGTGTTTGAGGATCACGGTCATGTCGACCGTGACCACCAGCCACAGCACACCGCACGCGGCGGCCCACCCGGGGCGCCCCACCAGGGCGAACGCGGCCGTGCCGAAGATCGCCCAGACCATCCCCCACACGCTCAGCCAGAACCGCGCCCGCAGTGCACTGCGCGCGGTCGTCGGCTCACTGCCCGTACGCATCGGGATCACCACTCCTGTTGGCAACGTACTCTTCGGGACGGACGTTCACCAAGGGGAACGGGACTAGGGGGTCGCCGCGTGCTGCCGGACGCCGATGAGCTCGCCGAGGTGCTGCTGGACCTCGCCGTACCGCACGAGGACATCAACCAGCTCGTACGGATGGGCCGCCGGGTGACGGACGACCCGGAGCTGCTGCGCGCCCTCGAGGGGTCGGTGGAGGAACTCGTCAGGGGGATGGGGGAGGTCGGCACCGCGGTCGACCTGCCCCAGCTGGACTGGGCTTCGGGCCCGCTGCAGCGCTGCTTCCCTGTGTACGTGTTCGTGGCCGCGCTGCCGTACACGCGCGCGTACCACCGTGCGCGGGGCGTCCCGGACGACGTCTCCCGCCGTACCCTCGCCGACCTCGGACGGAACATGGCCGTGCACCGCAGGCGGCACCGCCGGGCGGGGGTGCAGGCGCCGTGGTGGCTCACCCACCACTTCCGGGGCGAGCTGTACCAGATCGGCCGGCTGCAGTTCGAACGGGCGCGGCACGGGCAGCGCACTTCGCGGGTGCTCGCGGCGGCCGGTCTGGACGTGGCGCCGGGCACGCCCTGTCTGAACCTCCACATCCCCGACTACCTCGGACCGCTGTCACCGGCTGCCTGCGAGCGCTCGCTGGTGCTGGCGACGGAGTTCTTCGCACGGCACTACCCCGAGGAGAAGTACCGGGCCGCGCTCTGCCACTCCTGGCTGCTGGACGCGCAGTTGAAGGAGTACCTGCCGGCGGACTCCAACATCGTGCGGTTCCAGGACCGCTTCCGGGTGGCCCGCGAGGACCGGGAGCCTGCCGACAAGGAGCCGGTCCAGTTCGTGTTCGGCGACCCGGAGTTGCCCGTCGAGAGCCTGCCCCGGCGTACGGCGGTGGAGCGGGCGGTCGGCGACCACCTCAGGGCGGGCCGCCACTGGTACATCGGGCACGGCTGGTTCCCGTTGTAGGGAATTCCACGAAAGTCCGCTCGGCGGCGATGAGTTCCCGAGCGGCGGCCGGTCTACCCCTGTGACAGCACGACGAACCGCTCACCACAGGAGAACCCCATGTCCGAGACCACCGCCCGCGTCGCTTCCGCCCCCGTCGTCGCCGAGTCCGCGACCGCCCGCGGCCGCCGCGCCCGGATCGCCCTGCGCACCCTGCAGGTGCTGCTCGCCCTCTTCTACGGCATCGCGAGCGCCCTGCCCAAGCTGATCGGGAACCACTACGCCGTCGACGCCTTCGCGAAGATCGGCTGGGGCAGCACCGGCATGTACACCATCGGCGCCCTCGAACTGGCCGGTGCGGTGGCCCTGTTGATCCCGGTGCTGCAGTCGGTGGCGGCGATCGCACTGAGCGGGCTCATGGTGGGCGCGTTCGTCGTCCAGACCACCGTCTTCGACGGTGAGAACGCCGCGACCCCGCTGATCCTGATCGTGCCGCTGGCCCTCATCGCCTGGGCCCGGCGGGGCTCCACCCGGGAACTGCTGAAGCTCGTACGACGACGGGCGTGAGCCCCGAAGACACGGGTGGCGTCCGGCCCGAGCCGGACGCCACCCGCTTGTGTGTGTCAGCGCCCGCTCGGCCTCGGCTTGCCGCCCTCCATGAGCCCCCGCAGGCGTTCCATGTCCCGGCGGTCCCGCTTGGTCGGGCGGCCCGTGCCACGGTCGCGGATGCCGGCCGGGGCGGCGAAGGGCTGGCGGGGCGGCGGGGGCGGAGAGTTGTCGATGTAGCACTGGGCGGCCACGGGGGCGCCCACACGCTTGCGGATGAGCCGCTTGACGACGACGATCCGCTCCCAGCCCTCCTGCCGTACGCGCACCTCGTCGCCGATCCGGACGGTGTGCGCGGGCTTCACACGCACCCCGTTCACCTGCACATGCCCGCCCTTGCAGGCGGCAGCGCCGACCGAGCGGGTCTTCGCCAGACGTACGGCCCAGATCCAGCTGTCGATCCGCACGCTCACACCCTCCGCCGGGCCCGCGGCCTCTGCGGCGGCGATGGCGGCGGCGATCCTGGGATCGACCGCCTCGGGCGCCGCCTGCTCGGCGGGGCCGGGCCCGCCGCTCTCCTCGTCAGCTTCGGAAGCCATGCTCCCGACCTTAACGGTGCCCGGCGGCAGCCGCGGTCACCGCCCGCGTTCCACGTACTTCTTGAAGTGCTGCAGATCGGTGCGGACGATCCGCTCGATCGTGCTCGCCTGGGCGAAGCCCCGCGGACCGCCGAAGGCCGCCCGGAGGGCGTCGGGGTCGTACTCGAGGCGTGCCTGGACCCGGGTGCGGTTCCGGTCGATCGGCTGCAGGGAGAAGGAGCCCGTCAGCTCCGGGGTGCCCATGGTGTGCCACTCCATCACGCGTTCCCCGCGGTCGGAGACCTCGGCGTCGAGTTCCCGGCCCCGGCCGCCGGCCTCGACATCCAGATGTGCCCGCCCTTGCGGCTCCGCATGGGCGTCGCGCACTCCCTCCACGAAGCGCGAGTAGTTCTCCACCCGGTGGAGGCTGTCCCAGGCCTTGGCGATCGGGACTCCGACATCGACGTGTTCTTCGAGGGTGCTCATGGCCCACCTCCAGGTTCGGCTCATGGCGCATGCCGGCGGCTATGTCGTGCCGTTCCACACGTACGGCCCGCCGCCACGCCATTCGATCAGCTCGGGGTCGTCGACGGCCCGGTCCTCGTCGGCGGGCAGGCCCGCACTGTGCAGGAAGTCCAGCACGTCGAAGAGGGTGTAGGCGGTGCCGACGCGCTTGCCGCGGATCGTCACGCGCCGTCCGCCGTCCGCCTGCGGCGCAAGCACCACGACTGGGGGGACGACAGGGGGTTGCACGTCCATGACTCCAGCATGGGCCGGGATCGCCGGACTCGCCGCTCGGCGCCCGCGCATCCGGTGGTCCTACCGTGGGGGCATGGACAGCCTCGCCGAGCTCGACACCCGTATAGCGGGCTGCTCCGCGTGCCCTCGGCTCGTGGAGTGGCGGGAGGAGGTCGGGCGGACGAAACGCGCTGCGTTCCAGGACTGGACGTACTGGGCGCGCCCGGTGCCCGGCTTCGGTCCCGCCGATGCCTCGCTCCTGATCATCGGCCTCGCGCCCGCCGCCCACGGCGGCAACCGCACCGGCCGCATGTTCACCGGCGACCGCTCCGGAGACGTGCTGTACCGGGCGCTGTACGACGTCGGCCTCGCCTCGCAGCCCACGTCGGTGACCGCGGACGACGGCCTGGAACTGCACGGCGTCCGCGTCACCGCGCCCGTGCACTGCGCCCCGCCCGAGAACAAGCCCACCCCCGGGGAGCGGGACACCTGCCGCCCCTGGCTGGTCCAGGAGCTCACGCTGCTGCGGCCGACGCTGCGCGCGGTCGTCGTGCTCGGCGCCTTCGGCTGGCAGGCCGCGCTGCCCGCGTTCACCGAGGCGGGCTGGACGGTGCCCCGGCCACGGCCCGTCTTCGCCCACGGCGCACGTGTGCCGCTCGACGGCCTGGACCTCTTCGGCTGCTTCCACGTCAGCCAGCGCAACACCTTCACCGGCAAGCTCACCCCCGAGATGCTGCGGGACGTGCTGCGCGGGGCGGGGGAGGCGGCGGGACTGCCCGTGAAATGAGGGGCGGGGAGGGTCGTAGGAGCGTTACGGTGCACGGATGCCCCTCTACCCGGAGATCGAACCGTACGACCACGGCATGCTCGACGTCGGTGACGGCAACCGCGTGTACTGGGAGACCAGCGGCAATCCGCACGGCAAGCCCGCGGTCGTGCTGCACGGCGGGCCGGGGTCCGGCTGCACACCCTACTCACGGCGTCTTTTCGACCCTGCCGCCTACCGGATCGTGCTGCTCGACCAGCGCGGCTGCGGACGCTCGACGCCGCGTGCGAGCGCGTACGACACCGACATGAGTGTCAACACGACGGCTCATCTCATCGCCGACCTGGAGCTGCTCCGTGCTCATCTGCGGATCGAGCGCTGGCTGGTGTGGGGCGCGTCGTGGGGCTCGGTGCTGGGGCTGCGGTACGCGCAGACGCATCCGGCGGCGGTGTCCGAGCTGGTCCTGACCCTCGTCGCCACCGGTGCCGACGCGGAGCACGTGCTGCTGACCCGGGGGCTGGGGAGGATCTTCCCGGAGGCCTTCGAGCGGTTCCTGGCCGAGCTGCCCGCCGACGACCGGGACGGCAATCTCGCCGCCGCGTACAACCGTCTCCTGGAGTCCCCCGACCCTTCCGTAAGGGAGCGGGCGGCGCGTGCCTGGACCGACTGGGAGACGGCGATCATTCCCGCGCCGCCGCGCTCGGTGGAGCGTTTCGAGGACCCGGAGTTCCGCATGGGCTTCGCCCGGACGGTCACGCACTACTGGGGCAACGACTGCTTCTTCGGCGAGGGCAACGACGAAGGCGTGGTCCTGCGGGACGCGCCCCTGCTCAAGGACATTCCCGGCACCCTCGTCCAGGGCAGCCTCGACTTCGGCAACCTCCTCGGCACCGTCTGGCGCCTGCACCACGCCTGGCCCGGCAGCGAGCTGATCGTCGTCGACGAGGTCGGGCACGACACGCGGGCGCCGGGAGTCGCCGATGCGCTGGTGGCGGCGACGGACAAGTACGCGGTCACTCGGAGGCGACCTGCGCGCCGAGCTTCTTCAGCTGGGTGCTGATGACGGCGTCCGGTACGACGGCCGCCTCCTTGCCCCGGCTCGACGTGCTGAACATGGCGACCGTCGAGCCCTGCCGGACGGCCACCAATGCGTACGGAACGCGGACGGCGTCGTCGTATCCGGCCCCCGTCACCAGCTGCGTCAGCCGCAGGGACACGGACTCGTCGCCGTAACCGGCGTCGGGCTGAACCTTGACGCCTTCGTAGGCGAGCTCGGCGGTGACGTCCTTGAAGCTCCCGCACTTCGCGGCGGCCGTCCGCAGCCGGTCCATCACCCGCAGCGCGTCCGCGACACTGTGCGAAGAGAGGGTCAGCCGTGTCGGCAGGCCGGCCTTCCTCGCGTGGACGAACCGGCCGACCCGCGCGGTGGCGGTGAAACCGCTGCCTCCCCCCACCGCGTGCATCACGGGAGCGCACTCCTCGGGAACAGTCGTCTTGTGCGACGAGCCGACGGACGTGAACGAGCGCTCCACCTCGTACCCGTCGAGGTCGGCCCCCTTGACCGCGGCCTTTTCCAGGGCCTTCGCGGTCAGGGTTCTGGCCTGGGCACCGGAGGTCCCGGTCCTCGCCGTCCTGTCCGGCGTGGCGCCCTGCTGCGAGTCGCCCCCGGATCCGCATGCGGCCAGCAGGCCGAAGGTCATGAGCATGGCAATGGAAAGGCCACCGAGTCCTGCCGCACGCGCCACTGTCGTCCCCCGCCCGATTGATCGTCGAGCAGCAGAGTAGAGCGTCCACGGTCGAGCCGGGGCGGGATTTTCCAGGGCGATGTCAGCTGGGCATCTCGGCCTCGCCGAACAGGTGCCGCACCGTGGAGCGGTAGTTGGTCCGCACATGCGCGAGGGCGTGCGCGCGGGCGCGGTCCGGGTTGCCGGAGGCGATCGCCTCGTACAACTCGCGGTGTTCCACGAGGAGTTGGGGCCACTCCTCGTTCCGCCGGGTCATCCAGCGCAGTCGCCCGGCGACCGGCTCCAGGGCCTCGGTCAGCAGGCTGTTGCGGGCCATCGCCACGATGCGGTCGTGCAGACGGCTGTTGATGTCCGTGATCACTTCCGCGTCCCCCGCCTCGGTCGCGGTGGCCGCGAGGTCGAGCAGTTCCTCGACCTGGGCCAGGTCCTGCGGTGTCGCGCGGGCCGCGGCGAGCCCGGCGGCGTAGACCTCAAGGGCCTCGCGCAGTTCGAACAGCTCCTGGACGTCGTGCGGGGTCAGACGGCGTACGACCGTGCGGCGCGGCGTCTCGAAGTGGACGAACCCCTCGGCGACCAGCGCGCGGATCGCCTCGCGGACCGGCACCCGGGAGACCCCGAAACGGTCGGCCAGTTCCCGCTCGACCAGCCGGTCGCCAGGCCGCAGACTGCCCGCGATGATCTCCTGCCGCAGACCGGCCAGGACCCGCTCGCGCACGGCGCCCAGGGGTTCGATCTTCGTCGTCGTGGAGCTCATGGAGCCATCTTCTCCGACACCGGGGGTGTTTTACCGAGCGTTAACAATGACGACATCGGTCGGAATGCTTGACGGCGGGACCATGGCCGCAGTTTGGTATACCAAACGGTTGCCGTCTCCACCCTCCGCTCCCGTCCCATGGAGGCCCCGTGTCCCTCGCCGACCGCGCCGAAGCCACCGGCGCACCAGCGTTCGTCCCCGATCCCCGGCTCACCAACGAAGACCTCGCGCCCGCCGAGAAGCGGAACTGGAAGGTCTTCGACCTCTTCGCCATGTGGATGTCCGACGTCCACAACCTCGGCAACTACACCTTCGCCGCCGGACTGCTGGTCCTCGGTATGAACGTGTGGCAGGTCTTCACCTCCCTGCTCGTCGGCTTCGTGCTCATCTACATCGGCATGAACTGGATGGGGAGGATCGGCCAGCGCCACGGCGTGCCCTTCCCGGTCGTCAGCCGCATCAGCTTCGGTGTCTGGGGCGCCAACATCCCGGCCCTCATCCGGGCCGTGATCGCCATCATGTGGTACGGCATCCAGACCTACCTCGCCTCCGTCGCCGTCAATGTGATGCTGCTGGCCGCCTGGCCGGGTCTGGAGTCCTGGACGCACCACTCCTTCCTCGGGCTCAACGCGCTCGGCTGGGTGTCGTTCCTGTCCCTGTGGCTGATCCAGGCGCTGATCATCAGTCAGGGCATGGAGTCCGTGCGCAAGTTCCAGGACTTCTGCGGCCCGGCGATCTGGCTCGTGATGATCGCGCTGGCGGTCTGGGTCCTGTCCAAGGCCGACTGGAGCATCTCGCTCACCTCCACCCCGCACCCGGTCTCGACCGGCGAGCAGTGGCGGCAGTGGTTCGGCGCGATCGGTCTGATCCTCGCCACGTACGGCACACTGATGCTCAACTTCTGCGACTTCTCCCGCTTCGCGCCCGACTACAAGACGGTCCGCCGCGGCAACTTCTGGGGCCTGCCCATCAACTCGACGGCCTTCGTGGTCGTATCGGTGATCGTCACCGCCGGCTCGCTGAAGGCGTTCGGCCAGGCGATCACGGACCCCGCGGAGCTGGTGGCGAAGGTGGGCAACACCTGGGTGCTGGTCGTGGCCGCGTTCACCTTCGCCGTCGCCACCATGGGCGTCAACATCGTCGCCAACTTCGTCTCACCGGCGTACGACCTGGCCAACGTCTGGCCGCAGAAGATCACCTTCAAGGTCGGCGGCATGATCAGTACGGTGGCGGCCCTGGTCGTGACCCCGTGGAACCTGTTCTCCAACCCCACGGTCGTCAACTACTTCCTCGGCGGCCTCGGCGCCTTCCTCGGCCCGCTGTTCGGCGTGATCATGGTCGACTACTACCTCGTCAAGCGCGGCCGCGTCGACGTGGACGAGCTCTTCGACGCCCGCCCGGGCTCCCGCTACTACTACCGCAAGGGCGTCAACCCCAAGGCGCTGGCTGCGTTCCTGCCGTCGGCGGCGGTCGCGGCGGTGCTCGCCCTGGTGAAGACCTTCAGCGATGTGGCCCCGTACTCCTGGTTCATCGGCACGGCCCTGGGCGCCGGCCTCTACCTGGTGATCTGCCGGTCCGAGCGGGCCACCGAACCGACTCCCGTGGAGGTCTGACGACCGTGCGGATCGTCGTCACCAACTGCAACACCACGCAGGAGATGACCGAGGAGATCGTACGAGGTGCCCGGGCCGCCGCAGGCCCGGGCACCACCGTGCTCGGTCTGACGCCCGCGTGGGGCCCGGAGTCGGCGGAGGGCTGGCTCGACAGCTATCTGTCGGCCACGGCCGTCATCGACCTGCTGCGCACCTACGAGGGCCCGTCGTACGACGCCGTCGTGATGGCCGGCTTCGGGGAGCACGGGCGGGAAGGCGTACGGGAGTTGGTCGACGTACCGGTCGTCGACATCACGGAGGCCGCGGCCCATCTGGCCTGCCTGCTGGGGCGCCGGTACGGGGTCGTGACGACGCTGGAGCGGTCGTGCGGGCAGATCGAGGACAGCCTCGAACTGGCCGGGGTGGGGCGCAACTGCGCCGCCGTCGTCGGGACCGGCCTGGGAGTCCTCGACCTGGCCGACGCGGACCGCACGGAGGCCGCCTTCCTGACGGCTGCCGAACGGGCACGGGAGGCCGGGGCCGAGGTCCTCGTGCTCGGTTGCGCCGGGATGACCGGGCTGCAGCGGATGGTGGGGGAGAAGCTCGGGCTGCCGGTGGTGGACGGGGTCACGGCGGCCGTCAAACTGGCGGAGTCGCTGGTGGCGTTGGAACTGACGACCAGCCGGGCGGGCAGCTACGCGAAACCGGTGCCGAAGAGGCGGACGTGGGGCGCACCCGCCCGCACAACCCCCGGTCACCGTCCCCGACAATGAGCGCCATGAACCTTCCCGACGGACTCGTCCCGGTCGCCGACGGACTCCACCTGTGGTCCCCGGGCCACGCGGGCACCTGGGGCTTCGCGAACTGCCTGCTCATCACCTCCGGCGAGCAGGCCGCCCTGGTCGACACCCCCTACGACCAGCCGATGACCGAGGCCCTGCTCGCCGCGGCCGCCCCGGTCCTGCCCGCGGGCGCGGCAGCCGTGACGACGATCGTCAACACGCACGTCAACGGCGACCACACGTTCGGGAACGGCTGCTTCCCGGGCGCCGAGATCATCGCCACGAAGGCGAGCGCGGAGCACCTCTGCCGCGAACCCTCCCCGCAGCAGATGCACTTCCTCATCCACCAGACACCCGCCGACCAGCCGCTGGGCTGGTACGCGCGCGAGCACTTCGGCCGTTATACGTACGAGGGCGTGGAGGCCGTCGCGCCCACCACCACCTTCTCCGGCCGGTATGCCCTGACGGTGGGCGACATCGAGGCCGAGCTGATCGAGGTGGGTCCCGCGCACTCGGCCGGTGACCTCATAGTGCACCTGCCCCGCCGACGGGTCGTGTGTGCGGGGGACGTCCTGTTCGCCGAGGACCACCCCGTCCACTGGGACGGCCCGCTCGCCCGGGTCGCCGCGGCCTGCGAGACGATCCTCGGCCTGGACCCCGAGGTGGTGATTCCCGGCCACGGGCCGGTGATGAGCGTCGAGGACGTCCGCGGGTACGTCACCTATCTGCGGGAGCTGGAAGCCCTCGTCCACGCCCGTCACGCGGCCGGTGTCCCCGCGGGCGAGGCCGCCGCCGACATCCTCGCCTCCGGCTTCCACGACCACCTGGGCCTGCGGGAACGAGTCGTGATCCTTACGGCGGTGGAGTACCGGCACCTGGACGGCGACACCGCAGAGGTGGACGTGGTCGGGCTCGCGGCGCAGGCGGCGGCCTGGGCGTACCGGGACCACGGGCCTGGGAAGCCCTGAGCACCAAGGCAATCAGGGGCGTTCAGGGGCGCCACACATACTGCACGTCCGGCTCCTGCTCCTCGTTCCCGCTGCCGTCCGTGTACTCGACGGCGACGAAGCCGTGCCGCTCGTAGAACCGGTGGGCCGGCTTGTTGACCTGGAAGGTCCACAGGCTGAGCCCGCCGGGACTGCGCTCCTTGGCGAGCGCTACGAAACGGTCACCGATGCCGCGCCCGCGCCAGTCGGGACGCAGATACAGCTGGGAGAGCTCGTCGTCGTGGAGCACCATCACGCCGACGATGCCGCCCTCCGCTCCGGCGTCCGCGACCCAGGTCTCGCGCAGGGGTACGAGGACGTCCCGGAAATAGCCGTGCACCTCGTCGGCGGAGCGGGGACTGACGACCGTGGGCAGGGCGGCGGCGAAGGACGTCAGCCAGACGTCGGCCGCGGCGGCTGCGTCAGGGGCCGAGACAGCTCGGCGGAGAGTCATGGGAGAGGCTTCGGAAGGCACGTGCGATCCCGTCAGTCGTTGAGGGTGAGGTCGTGGTGATGGGCGCCGTAGTAGTCGACCTGGCGCGCCATGATGTCCCGCATGGAGGTGCCGCGCGGGACGCCGTAGAGCGTGCCGGGGAAGTCCAACTCCTGCTGCACCGCCCATAGTTCGTCGTGCTCGCCGGGCGCGAAGAGCCGAGCGGTGGGCGTCCCGGCCGCGATCCAGCCGATGGGTACCACGGTGCCGGGCGGCAGCACCGAGTTGACGTGCAGCACGCTGTTGATCCGCAACTCGCAGCCGGCGCCCGCGACGGCCCCCGGGAAGACGGAGGCCCCGGTCGCGACGAACACCTCGTCCTCGATGGTCGCGCCGTTGACATGGGCCTGCGGTCCGACGAGCACGGCGTCACCGATGAAGGCGGGGTGCCCGGCCCGCCCGCGCACCAGCGCGTTCTCCATGACGACGACGTCCGAGCCGACGCGGACCTCCCCGTCCTCGGCGGTGAGCACGGCTCCGTGCAGCACCCTGGCCCGCTCGCCGAGGGTCACGGCACCGCACAGGACGGCCGTCGGGGCGACGTACGCGGAATCGGGGACGACGGGACGCCGCCCGCGATGCTCGATCAACATGCGACCCCTTACGAAACGTGGGAAACCTCGGGAACTACGGCGGTGGCTGTAATCTCCACCAGCTGCCCCGTGTACCCCAGACACGCCACGCCGATCAGCGTCGACGAGTGCGGCCCGGCACTGAGCCCGGACGCCTCGACGACGTCCCAGACGGCGGAGAGCACGGCGGTCTCACTGCTGACGACGTACACGTCGGTGGCCACGACATGCGCCAAGTCGCTGCCGACCGCGTGCAGTTGCTCCTCAAGATTGGCCAGCACCTGCTCGGCCTGCCGTACGGGGTCTCCGTCGCCGACGAGCTTTCCTTCGGCGTCGAGGGGGACGGAACCGGCCAGGAAGGCGAGTTTCGTACCGGCCTCCACCACGGAGGCGTGGGAGTAGACGGGCGGCGGGAAGAGGGACGGGACGGTGACGCGGCGGATCATGGGGCGGCTCCCGGAGTGGGCGACGGACAACTCACCGATGGTCCGGTCCGGCCGCTGGGAGCGCATCCGAATTTCCCTCCGGGGCCAGGTTTCGGCCGTGCGAGCCGTTATCGGTGTCCCGGTCACGGAAACGCCGTGACCGGGACACCAGGATCAGCCCCCGTGGAAGGCGGCGATCGCCGCTAGTTCCGGTACCGGAACACGATCCGGCCGCGTGTCAGGTCGTACGGCGGCAGCTCCACCAGCACCCGGTCCTCCAGCATGATCTTGATGTAGTTCTTGCGGATCTTGCCGCTGATGTGCGCGAGCACCTGGTGGCCGTTCTCGAGTTCCACGGTGAACATGGCGCTGCGCAGGCACTCGACGACCTTGCCCTCGACTTCGATGACGTTCTTGTTCTTCGTCATCGCACCAGCTCCAGGTTGCTGCTCGCCGGCCGGGCGCCGATGCCCTCGAACAGCGCCGAGGCCGCTCGGTTGGACTCCTGGACTTCGGTCCAGGCCGTGGCGAACCCGGAGCGGTGCAGCGTCCCCAGCGCGTGGGCGAGCAGCGCACGCGCGATGCCACGGCGCTGTTCACCGGCCCGGACCGCGATCAGCCCGATGCGCGGCCGGATCACCGTCACCACCCGGACCAGACCCAGGTAGCGGTCCGGCGCCGCCGCCACCGCGTACTTCGACGGGTCGACGATGGTGTCGTCAACCGGGCGGGGGATGACCTCCGCGGGCATCGACCGCCACCCGACGGTCGCCTCGACCTCGGCACGGATCGCGCGGTCCACCGCCCGCAGCAAGCCCTCGTCCGCCTGACCGGCGGGCACGATCGTCACCCCCGCGGGCGGCAGGACCGCTTCGAGCCCTGTGACCTGCGGGTCGGTCGGCATGATGTACTCCCACTCGCGGCGCCGGACCGTGAAACCGGCCCGCCGCCAGCCGGCCGTCAGCTCCACGTCGGCTTCGTCCACGACCGTGTACAGCGGCGCCGGAAGCGCGGCCAGCATCGCCTCGGCGAGCCGGTCGAAGGTGGCGTCGTGCCAGGCGTCGATGCTGACGAACAAGCGTCCGTCGGGCCGGTGCTGCGCATGCCCGCGACCGACCACCAGGTCGTCGTCCAGTGCATGCCATTGCCGGTCCGCGACGCGCGTGATCACCACCGCGTTCTCGCCCGGGCCGGATGTGAAAGGCTTTGTGTTCATCGGAGTCTCCCTCCAGGAGTGCCTCGATCTCAGGCGCTCCTGGCGACACCGAACGTCAGCCGCCGGACCGTGACGGGTTGAGGGAGCACCCACGGGTAACTGTGTTCACGGGGCTCACCTCCATACGACGACTTCACGGTCCATCAGGAACGTAGCAGCGGTGCTCGGCCTCGCTCAAACCATTTCCGAGGGCCGGCCACTCGGTTCCGTGTCCGGGACGTGCAGCACCGCCGTTCCCTTCCGGTGCGCGAGGCGTTCGAGGGTCCAGGTGGGGTGCTGCCGGCGCCAGCGGGCGACTATGGCCTGCTCATCGGCGCGATCGTGGTCGTCGAGGAGGACCGCGGCTCCGGGCGTGAGGGCGTCGGCGAGCAGGGGTACGGCCGGGTAGCGGGCGAGGGGCGCGGACCAGCCGGGAGGGCCGTCCACGAACAGCAGGCCGCACCCCCTCAGGTCGCGCCAGGCCGCTTCGGCGTACCAGGGCCAGGTCTCGCCCTGGAGGGTGAACTGCTGCAGCGGAGCAAGCCGTACCTCGGCGAAGTCACCGAGATCCAGGCGGTCGAGCCCCTGCGCGGTCTGCTCGTGATAGCCGGGATCGTGTTCCAGGCTCACCACACGGCCCGGTATGCCGAAGGTGCGCAGGGCCGTCGCAAGCCACAACGTCGAGGTGCCGCTGCCGAGTTCGACGATGAGTGCGGGGCGCCGCGCGCGTATCTGCTCCACGAGGTACAGCAGCAGATCGGGGGCCGCGGCCCAGTTGTCACCCGGCGGGATGGGGCCGGAGGGCTGGAGAGCCTGCTCCAACTGCGCCAGTACCTGTCCGTCTTCGGCCTGCATGCTGTTCCCCTCGGGACGGTCGTCGTCGTACAAGGTGAGCGTGCCGTAGGCGCTGCGGCCGCTGCCGCCGTGGATGAGGTGGTGTCGGTCACGCCCTGGCAGGATGACCGGCATGGTGGAGCCGACCAGAGACGATCAGAAGTTCCTCGACACCGTCGCCGACCGCCTCGCCGCCCTTCCCGCTGTCCGGGCCGTCGCCCTCGGCGGTTCCCGCGCCCAGGGCACGCACCGGCCGGACAGCGACTGGGACCTGGCCGTCTACTACCGCGGGCCGTTCGACCCGGACGATCTGCGCGCCCTCGGCTGGGAGGGTGAGGTCTCGGAGGTCGGCGGTTGGGGCGGGGGTGTCTTCAACGGAGGTGCGTGGCTGACGATCGACGGCCGTCGCGTCGACGTCCACTACCGGGATCTCGACGTCGTCGAGCACGAGTTGGCGGAGGCGGAGGAAGGGCGGTTCCGGGTGGAGCCGTTGATGTTCCATCTCGCCGGGATCCCGAGCTATCTGGTCGTTGCAGAACTGGCGGTCAACCGGGTGCTTCGGGGCGAGGCGCCCCGGCCGGCCGTGTATCCGGAGAAGCTGCGGGCCTCCGCCGCCCAGCGCTGGCGGGGCACCGCCCATGTCACGCTCGCCTACGCGAAGGCCAACCACGCCCCCCACGGTCGCCTCACCGAGGTTGCCGGAACCGTCGCCACGGCCGCCGTACAGACCGGGCACGCGGTGCTGGCGGCACGCGGGGAGTGGGTGACGAATGAGAAGCGGTTGCTGGAGCGGGCCGGACTGCGGGGGATTGACGCGGTACTTGAGCAACTGGGCCCGGACCCGGAGACGTTGGTGCAGGTGATCGATGAAGCGGAGGCTCTCTTCTCTTCCGCAATGCAACCCTTGATCGGCGGCGAATAATCCTTCGAGATTGCGCAGTTGTCGCTGCTACCGTCCCGGACGTGGCGAAACTCAATCAGATCATCGCAGTGGAGAAGGGCATCAAGTCCAAGGCGCACCAGGACCTGACGGCCGCTCATCACGGGCTGCAGAAGCCCGCTTTGCTGGCCGGCATCTCGCGTACGTACCAGCCTAAGGACGAGGAGGGCGAGCAATTGCCGCCCGAGTCGACACGAGTGCAGGTGCAGGCCGAGGACGTGCTGCGGGAGACCGCGGCGACCCTGACCCGGCTGTTCGACGTGACCGCCACGAAGGACTGGGCCAACTGCACCGCCCGTGCCGATGTGAAGGTGGACGGACGGGTGCTTGCGGCGGACGTTCCCGTCTCCTATCTGCTCTTTCTCGAGAAGCAGCTCGTCGATCTCAACACCTTCGTACGGAAGCTGCCCGTTCTCGACGCCTCCGAGTCATGGGTGCGGGATCCGTCCACGGATGCCTGGAAGACGGAGCCGGTACGGACGCTGCGGACCAAGAAGGTGCCGCGCAACCACGTCAAGGCCGAGGCGACCGAGAAGCATCCCGCTCAGGTCGAGGTCTACTACGAGGACATTCCCGTCGGGTACTGGACCACCGTGAAGTTCTCCGGTGCCCTTCCCGCCCGCCGGGTCAATGAACTCCTCGACCGCGTCGAGAAGTTGCAGCAGGCAGTGAAGTTCGCGCGGGAAGAGGCGAACGGCACCGACGTCGTCGACCAGCGGGTCGGTGACGCCGTGTTCGGCTACCTGTTCGGGTAGCCTTTGAGACTCCCCGGTCCTTCGCGGCCGGGGTGCGCGAGGAGCGCAAGCTGAAGCTGAAGCTTGTCGTGACTGCGCGGTTCCAGTGGAGGTTCGAGTCCTCCCCGCGGCATCAAGAGCAATTGCAGTGATTCCCGTGCCGCGGTAGCCCAATTGGCAGAGGCAGACCGCGATCAAACTCAGACTCTCGCTCCAGACTCAGCATTCGCCGTCGATCGCCGGATCGACCGGGCCCAGGCCCCAGCGCGTCGAAATGCTGGTTCAAGTCCAGTCCGCACAGCTCGATGTGCGGTGGTCCAAAGGCAGGACGCGACGACATAACGACTGATCTGGGTTCTCAAGCGTGCCGGCGTGTGAACATGGACGGCATCCCAGGGCCCGGGGGCAGGCTACGCCCCCGGGTCCGCCTGCTTTCATCGGGGAATTGCGTTCATAAAGAACGCGCCCTCCCGGCCAACCGTCACACCCCGGAAACACAATCGTCCCGTTCGCTCCAGGAACGCGACCTACCGTGGACACCACACCCCGCAACTCGGCCACCGTCGCCCGAAGGCACACCCCGCCCTCGTCCGGACAGGAGCCCAGCCCCCCGTGTCCCGCCCCGCCGCCCGCACCGGCTCGCACACCCGTCACCTCGCACTCCCGCCCTGGCTCGCCCACGCCCTCCGCGCCCAGCGCGGTCCCATCCCCTGGAGCGCCGTCGTGCGCGGTGCTCTTGCCGCCGGGCCGCTTCTCCTCGCCGCCGTCCTCCTCGGCCGCACCTCCCTCGGTGTCGTCGCCGCCATCGCGGCCATGCTCGCCGGGATCAACGACCGGCCCGGCAGCCGTCGCGCCTCGGTCAGGCGGCTCGGCGTGCCCGCGCTCGCGGGGGCCGGTGGGCTGCTCGTCGGGACGTATGCCGGGGCGCATGCCGGAGCGGTCGTGCTCACCCTCCTGCTCACCGGCACCGGGCTGATCGCCGGAGGCATCAGCGCCATCGGGCCCGTCGCCTCCGGTGCCGGGACGCAGTTGCTCGTCGCCTCCGCCATCGGTGCAGGGATGCCGGTCCCGGAGGCGGGGTGGCTGCGTGCCCTGGCCTTTCTCACGGGCGCCGGGTGGCTGCTCGCCCTGCGGCTGCTGCTGCCCACCCCCGGCGCCACCGCCGGTGACTTCCGGTTCGACGGGGAACGGGATGCCGTAGCGGCCGTGTACGACGCCGTCGCCGATCTGCTCGAGGCGGCGGGGTCCGAGGACGGCATCGCGCGCCGGGCCGCGCTGACCGCCGCGCTCGACCATGCGCAGGACGCCCTCGCCGGCCCCCGGCTTCGGCGTTACGCCTCCTCCGCCGCGGAGCGACGGCTGCACGCGCAGTACGCCGCCGCCCTCCCGCTCGCCGAGGCCGCCACCGCGCTCGCCTGGGCCGGGGAGGCCGTCCCCGGGCGGGCATCCGAAGGGCCACGACGGCTCGCGGCCGCCGTACGGGAGAACTCGCACACCGGGCCGCTGCCCGCACCCCACCGCTCGGCCGCCGCCCTGCGCGCCCTCGACGACGCCCTGCTCCATGCCGCCGACGCCTTCGACCAGGGCGAAGGGGGCGACCTGCACACCCGGCGGCGTACGGCCAAGGACCTGTTCCGTCTCGCATTCGGGGCCGGCGGGCGGGAGTACGGGCTGCGGGTCGCCCTGTGCTTCGGGGCCAGCGCGGCCGTGGCGCAGGCCCTGCACCACGCCCGCTGGTACGGGCAGCACGCGCACTGGTACTGGCTGCCCGCCACCGCCGTCTTCCTCGTCAAGCCCGACCTCGGGCCGCTGGTCTCGCGGGTGCTGTGCCGGGCGGCCGGGACCGTGTTCGGTGCTCTGGTCTTCGCCGGGTTCGCCGCCGTACTGCCCCGGCCCGAAGGGCTCATCGCGCTCGTGGCCGTCAGCGGGGCCCTCATCCCCGTCGCCACCCGGCACTTCGCCGCGCAGACCGCCGTCGTCACCGTGCTCGTACTCGCCCTGGTGATGGTCGGCGGGGAGCCGCAGGCCTCCGCAGGCCGGATCGGTGAGACCCTGCTGGCCTGCGCGATCGTCCTCATCGTCGGGCATCTGCCGATGCCGGGGCAGCGGGGCGGGACGGTGCAGGCCCGGCTTGTCGCGGCGGGCAGCGCCGCGCACGCGTACCTCGCACATGTTCTGGGTGAGGCCCGCGACCCCCTGGCCGGCGCCGACTCCCGAGCCACCCGCTGGACCCTCCGCCGCGAGGCCTACCGCACACTCGCCGAAGCCCACACCGCCATCGGCCTCGCGGCCGCCGAACTCCCGGCACTCGCCCGGCACTCGGAGGGCGCGGACGAGGTCGTCGCCATCCTCGAACGGCTCGTCGACACGACCACCGCCTGTGCCGTGCAGCTCGACGACTCAGGACGTCTGTCCGCCCGCCAGCGGGAACAACTCGCCGAGCTGCTCGGCCAGTTCAAGGACGGACGCGAACGGACGGGGCTGCGCCTGCCCGAGCTTCCCCTCGCCGTGTAGCACCCGCCTGGTGAACTCCCGGGCGGCGCACGGAAATTCGTACGACAGTTCCTGTCCCGCGACGCACACTGGTGCCTTCGTGTGCCTTCGTGCCCAGTCCCAGGAGAGGTTCATGTTCCAGCAGAGGTTCCCGCACAGACTCCCGCACCTGGTCGGTACCACCACGGCCGCCGTCGCGCTGGCGGTGCTCGCGACCGCTCCCGCGTCCGCGGACGAACCATCCGTGTCCCAGCCCCGCATCCTCGCCCACTTCGACCTCGCCGCAGGGCAGACGCCGGAGAACATCACCGTCGAACCCGACGGCTCCGCCGATCTGACCTTCGCCTCCGCCCGGCAGGTCGCCCACGTCACCCGGGACGGGAACACCACGATCCGTGCGACCCTGCCCGACGAGCCGAACCCGAACACCCCCGTGCTGAAGGCCGCGACCGTCTTCGGCATCGCCCGCGCCCACGACGGCACCCTCTACGTCGACTACGCCACGGGCACCGACAAGACCGGCGTCTGGCGCATCGACCCCGACGGCAGCGCACCCCGGCAGATCGCGCAGCTGCCGACGACCGCCCTGCCCAACGGCCTCGCCCTCGACGAGCGCCACGGCGTGCTCTACGCCGCCGACTCGGCGCAGGGCATCGTGTGGCGGATTCCGCAGGCCGGGGGCACACCGACCGTGTGGGCCGAGGACTCCGCCCTCGACCCGGTCCCGGTCACGGGCGCCGGCTTCGGCGCCAACGGGGTCAAGGTCCACGGCGGAGCCGTCTGGGTGTCCAACAGCGACCGGGGCACGCTGCTGCGCATTCCCGTACGGCCGAACGGCTCCGCGGGCGCGGTCGAGACCCGGGCGACCGGGCTCACCAACGTCGACGACTTCGCCTTCCCCGGACCGCACGACGACACCGTGCTCGCCGCCCTGATCGGCGTCAGCGAGCTCGTCGAGGTACGCCCGGACGGCACCCACTCCGTCGTCCTCACCCAGGCGGACGGGCTGTCCAACCCCACCTCCGTGGCGGTGCGCGGCTGCACGCTCTACGTCAACAGCGCCGCCTACTTCACCCAGCAGGACCCGAACCTGCTCGTCGCCCATCTGGACCGCTAGCGAGCCCGGCGGCGGGGCGTGCCACCCGGGTGCGCCCCGCCGAGCGGATCACTGCCCGACCCGCACCCACACCGGCGCATGGTCCGACCCGGGCTGCTCCCGCCGGTCCGCCGGATCCGGCCCCACCGACGGCAGCCGCAGCGTCCCGTCGCCGGGCAGGCCCGTCCCCGCCGCCGTCACCCGCAGGACCAGGCGGTGGCTGACCAGGATGTGGTCGATCAGTTCGCGGCGCCCGGAGTTGATGCGGGAATAGCGCTGCTCGGCGGGGATCAGCGGGGCCACGTCCCACAGCCGCTGCGCATCGCCCTGGTCGGGATGGTCGTAGCCCGGTGTGCCGATCTCGGAGCCGGGCGGGCCGAGCAGGATCTGCGTGGTCGCGGCCTGCACCTCGTCGTTCAGGTCGCCCAGCACGGCGACGTCCCGGTCACGGCCGTCCCCGGCCAGCAGGGTGTCGGCCAGCGCGCGCAGGGTGGTCGCCTCGGCGGCGCGCCGGTAGAGGGCGTAGGCGCCGTAACGGGCCCGTTCGCCCTCGTCATGGGGGAAGAAACGGTTCCCCGGATAGGTCAGCAGCTTCGACTTGAGGTGGGCCACGGCCACCCGCAGCGGACCGAAGTCCGTCGCGACCTCGACCGCCAGGAAGCCGCGCCCCGCCGACGACACCGGCGCACCGGAGTCGTCCTCCTGCACCGGCCGCAGCTTCGCCGGGAACGCGTTCGTGTCGGCCACCACCTCCACCGCCGTACGGCTGAGGAAGCCGACCCGGATGCCCCGGCCGTCCGGATGCCCGGACAGCGCGACATGCCAGTCGCCGTCCAGCATGCCGACCAGGTCGTCCAGCGCCTCGGGCTCGCCGACCTCCTGCACGCCGAGCAGCGCCGGGTCGAGCTCCGTGATCACGGCGGCGAGAGAGGCGAGCTTCGTCTCGTAGGCGGCCTTGTCCTTGGGCCCGAAGGGGCCGCCGGGCCGGTACAGGTTCTCCAGGTTCCAGGTGCCGAGAAGCATGCCGGGCCCCTTCCAGAAGCCGTGCGGCGAGCTGTGGTGAGGACAGGGTCCCCGAGACCGGCCGTTTCCGCGACCGGACGGGACCGGATGCGCGCATCGGCTCACACCGGCCGACCACGGCGCCGTACGTTGGCGGGATGACCGACTCTCCCGCCGACCTCGTCATCACCGGCTGCACCGTCCTCGTGCATGACGATCAGGAACGGGTCGGGTTCGAGGAGGACGCCGCCGTCGTCGTACGGGACGGGGTCGTCGAGGCGGTGACGGCTGCCTCTGAGGTGCAGCACCTCGCCGCCGCCGAGCGCATCGACGGACGCGGCCAGGTCGCGATGCCCGGCCTGATCAACTGACACACCCACGCGCCGATGGTCACGCTGCGCGGTGTCGCCGAGGACCTGCCCACCGAGGAGTGGTTCAACGACGTCGTCTGGCCCGTCGAGTCCAACCTCACCGAGAAGGACGTGGAGTTGGGGGCGCGGCTCGCCTGCGCCGAGATGATCCGCGGCGGCGTCACCTGTTTCGCCGACCACTACTTCGCCATGGACGCGGTCGCCGCCGTGGTCGAGGAGTGCGGGATCCGGGCCCATCTGGGAGAGGCGTACTTCTCCTCCCAGGGACCCCAAGGCCGGGAGAGGTCCCTGGAGTTCGCGCTACGACACCGGGGTGGCGCCGGCGGCCGCATCACCACCGCGCTCGCCCCGCACGCGCCGTACACCGTCGACGACGCCGACCTTGCCGCCACCGCCGAACTCGCCCGCGCACACGGCCTGCCCGTCCACATCCACGCCGCCGAGAACCGCGACCAGACCGACGTCAGCCTCGAACGCCACGGCGCCACCCCCATCGAGATCCTGCAGCGCACCGGCATCCTCGACACCGACGTCCTCATCGCCCACGGCACCGGCATCACCGAGCGCGACCTGCCCGTGCTCGAAGGCGCCACCGGCCGCGTGGCCGTCGCCACCGCGCCCCGCGGCTACCTCAAGTTCGCCTGGCCCGCCACCACTCCGATCCGCGCCCTGTACGACATCGGGGTCCCCGTCGGCCTGGCCACGGACGGCGCGGCCTCCAACAACTCCCTCGACGTGTGGGAGTCGATGGCGCTCACCGCCCTCATCCAGAAGCAGACCACCGGCGACCCACGCTGGCTGACGGCCCGTCAAGCCCTGCACCACGCGACCCTGCAGAGCGCCAGGGCGGTCGGCCTCGGCCACACCCTCGGCACCCTCGCCCCCGGTCGCCGCGCGGACATCGTCCTCGTCGACCTCACCGGCCCGCACACCCAGCCCGTCCACGACCTCGCCGCCACCCTCGTGCACAGCGCCCGCTCCTGCGACGTACGGACGACCATCGTCGACGGACGGGTACTGATGCGCGACCGGGAGCTGCTCACCCTCGATGTCCCGGCGGTGGTAAGGGAGTTGGGGGAGCGGATGCCCGCACTGCTCGACCGCGGTCATTGCCGCCGGATCCAGGATTACAAGACCTAGAAATCGGTCCAGGAGAAGCGTTTTGCCGCCAACCACGGGTGATCGGGCAGTCACGCCAAGTGGTTTCACGCTACACAGGTAGGCCGGGACGTACGTGACGAATTCGTCTGACGGGAGGCCGACCGGTGGAGCTCACGATCGACGTGGCGGTGCTGCTCGCTGTGATCATCGTCCTGCGGCTGGGGCGCCGCACGGAGGCTCGGAGCCGGAAAGACGAGAAGCTGACCGTAGCCATCGTGTTGGTGTTCGGCATTCTGGTCGCACCCACTGCCTTCGGCCAGGGTGTCTTCCACGTCGTCGGTCAACTCGCCCAGGGCGTAACGCAGTCGGGCAGGTGATCTCGTGAGAGTCCGGCCACCCATACCCTGAACCCCATGGATCCCGCCGACGGCCTCCTCGACCACCCCTACGACGTCTACCGGCGGCTGCGCGAGACCGCGCCCGTGCACCGCATCGCCGGGCCGGACGGCACCCCCGCCTGGCTCGTCACCCGCTACGACGACGTACGCGCCGCCCTCGCCGACCCACGGCTCTCGCTCGACAAACGGCATGCCACCGCGGGCACCTACAAGGGCTTCTCCCTGCCGCCGGCGCTCGACGCCAATCTCCTCAACATGGACCCGCCCGACCACACCCGGGTCCGCCGCCTGGTCGGCCGCGCCTTCACCACGCGCCGCGTCGAGCAACTCCGCACACCGATCCGCCGCACCGCCGACCGGCTCCTCGACGCGCTCGGCCCGCACGGCACCGCCGACCTGATCGCCGCCTACGCCGCGCCGCTGCCCATCACCGTCATCTGCGACCTCCTCGGCATCCCGGGCCAGCACCGCCTCGACTTCCGGATCTGGACCGACACCCTGGTCGCCCCGGCCCCGGACGCCGGACCCGAGGCCGCCAAGGAGGCGGTGGTGGCGATGCTCGGCTACTTCACCCGGCTCCTCGCGGACAAGCGCAGCGAGCCCGCCGACGACCTGCTCTCCGACCTGATCGCCGTGCGCGAGGAGGGCGACCGGCTCAGCGAGGACGAGCTGATGTCCCTCGCCTTCCTCATCCTCTTCGCCGGCTACGAGAACACGGTGCAGCTCATCGGCAACGCCGTTCTCGCCCTGCTGCAACACCCCGAGCAGCTGGCCGCCCTGCGCAAGGACCTGACCCGACTCCCGGCCGCGGTCCAGGAGTTCCTGCGCTACGAAGGCCCCGCGCTGCTGGCCATCCGGCGTTTCCCCGTGGCGGACATGACCATCGGCGGGGTCACGGTCCCCGCCGGCGAGACGGTCTGGGTGTCCCCGTCCGCCGCCGACCGCGATCCCGCCCGCTTCCCCGACCCCGACCGCCTCGACCTGACCCGCGACGCCTCCGGCCATCTCGCCCTCGGCCATGGCATCCACTACTGCCTGGGCGCACCTCTTGCCCGTGCCGAGACCGAGATCGCCGTCGCCGCCCTCCTGGAACGCTTCCCCGAACTCGCACTCGCGGACGACGACCCGCGGTGGCGCCGCTCCCTGCGCGCCCGCGGCCTGGTCGAGCTCCCGGTGACGTATACAAAGCGGCATCACGAAGAGTGCGAGGAATGAAACAGAAAGTAGTCTAAACCCGGCCGGGATCTTCACTAAGTGACCGGATCCTCACACTCCGCGGTGAACGAGTGTCAACTACGTCTCAGTCCGGCAACTGAGCGAGGCGTTCGGCCCCTGGAAGGCGTTAACTCCTACAGGTACGACGCTTTCTGGAGGTGCAGGATGGTGAACGGGCGAACAGTGCTCGAACGCTTTCCCGCGGGCGGGCCGCGGGGATCGTGGCCGGCCGAGGAGTTCGCGCATGCGCGGCGCATGGAAGGGCTGGCCGCCGAGGTCGTCATGGACCTGGCGACGGACACGTTTCTCGTGGTCGTCCGCGGCGAGGCGACCGCCGACGCGGTCGCCTGACCGCTCCGCACCGGCGCTGGCTCATCCGGCCTTCGGGACCGGCGCCGAGTACTGCTCGGCCTGGAGCGAGTACAGCTCCGCGTAGATGCCGCCGCTCGCCAGCAGCTCGTCCGGAGTGCCGGACTCCGCGAGGCGGCCCTGGTCGAGGACGTGCACCAGGTCCGCGTGGCGCACCGACGCCAGCCGGTGGGTGATCAGCACGACGGTCTGCCCGGCCGAGGCCAGGGCGCGGATCTTCTCGAAGACCTCCAGCTCGGCCCGCGCGTCCAGGGCCGCCGTCGGCTCGTCCACGACCAGGATCCGGCCGCGCCGGTAGGCGGCCCGTGCCACGCCGAGCCGCTGCCACTGGCCGCCGGACAGCTCGTGGCCGCCGTTGAACTGGCGGGCCAGCAGGGTGTCCAGGCCGCGCGGCAGATCGGCCACCACGTCCTCCGCGCCGGCCTCGGCGAGCGAGGTGGTCATGCGCTCCTCGGTCAGGGGCACGGAGGAGCGGCCGATGGCCACGTTGACGCGGGCCGTGAACGGCCAGCGCTTGAAGTCCTGGGCCACCATCGCGACCCGCTCGGCGAGCTGGTGCCGGTCCGCGCTCGCCGCGTCGACGCCGTCCCACAGGATCCGTCCGCCGTCCGGCTTGTACAGGCCCGCGAGCAGCTTGACCAGGGTGGTCTTCCCGGAGCCGTTCTCGCCCACCAGCGCGACGATCCGGCCGAGCGGCAGGGTGAGCGTGACGTCGTCGAGGGCGGGGCGGGCTGACTCGCCCGGGTAGCTGAACGTGACGTTCTCGAAGCGGATCTCCCGCGGGTCCTCGGGCAGCGGGTCGCCGCCCACCGGGATGGCCCGCTCGGCCGCCTCGACGTACAGCTTCTGCAGATCGCCCACGAACAGGGCGTCCTCGTGCAGCGAGTTGACCGCCACCACCAGGTTGTCCAGGCTGGACGAGCCCGTGCGGATCGCGATCACCGCCGTACCCGCCACGGACAGGGCCATCGCACCGGCGAGCAGCAGCCCGGCGAGGGTCGCGTACGTCGCCACGCTCGCGAGGCCCGTCCAGGCCGACGCGATCACCCCGGTGCGCGCCGCCAGCCGGGCCAGCCGCGCCTGCTCGGCTTCCGCCGTCTCCGCCATGGCGCGGTAGTGCCGCAGCAGGAAGGGACCGACCCCGTGCACCCTGATCTCGGGCGCCGCCGCCGGTTCGGTGAGCAGACCGCTGAGCAGATAGCCCGCTCGGGCATGCTGCACCCAGGTGTGCCAGGACTCGTAGCGCCGCCGGGCGTTCGTCAGCGCGCTCCACGCCGTCGGCAGCGTCATCGTCGCCAGCAGTGGGAGCAGGACGGGGTGCAGCACGGTCAGCACGCCCGCCGCCGCGATCAGCGAGATCAGCGCGCTCACCACACGTGTGGCGTACGAGATCATCCGTCGCGCCGAACCGGCCCCGTACTGCGCGGTGTCCAGCAGCTTGTGGAAGGCGTGGTCCTCGATCGCGGCCAGCTCCACGGCCGCCGCCCGCTCCAGATACAGCTCGGTCGCGACCCGCTCCACCTTGGGTTCGAGGCGTCCGGTCGCATACGTCGACGCCCCCCGCAGCAGCGCCCCGAGCAGCGCCACGGCGGCCATCGCGGCCAGCACCGGTACGGCGTCGCGCAGCCGGTCCCCGATCGCACCGCCGGTGATCAGCCGCCCCAGCACGCTGTTCATGGCGAGCAGACCCACCGCCTGGGCCACACCCCGGCCCGCCTCGGCCGCCAGGACGATCCGCGCCGCCTGCCGGTCGGCCTGCCAGGCGAGCCGGAAACTGGAGCCCAGCAGGGCCGGCAGCCGCGTCACCATGGCCCGGAAGTTCAGCTCCATGAACGCGTCCCGGTGCTGGTTCCAGCCCAGGTCGTAGCGCAACGGCCCGCCGAAGAGCAGCTGTTCCGACTCGGAGACCTCGGGCGGGCCCTCGCCGCGCTTCTTCCCCCGCCCACCCGGGTTCTGCGTCTTCTTCCGCCCGCCCGACCCCTGTGATTCCGCCACCGTCGGCCTCCCCCGATCCACGTCGACGAACGGCCACTATCGCGGGACCGGACCCCGCGGGGGAGAGCGCGTGGCGCCGCGGGACGAGCGCGCGGGCGTACGCCCTGCGGGGGTGCGATGTTTACGCAACCACGCGGGTCATGCGACGGCCGGCCGCGACCACGTCGGAGTCGTCCCCGTCACCCGGCACAGCGCCAGATACAGCGGGATCGGCGGGGTGTAGGGGAGTGTGCCGGCCGGCCGGTGGATGAGGTCGGGGACCGCCGGGGCGTCCGGAACTAGCGCCCCGGCGGCGTACTGCGCGGGCGTCGGCCACTGAAGTGCGTAGTCGGAGTCGGACGGGACGAGCCACCACCAGTGCGCCGCGTCGGCGTACACGCACCCCACGCGCGGCAGCCGGGACAGCACCAGCGGGCCGAAGCGGGCGGGCACCTCCACGGCGTCGCAGCCCAGCGGGGCCGTCATGCCGTCCGGCACCGGCAGCCGCCGGGGCGTGCCCGGCGTGCGCGCCCCGCGCCCGAGGCGGACCAGCGTGTCCAGGGTCAGCACCCGGCCGCCGGACGCAGCGCTCACCGCCATGCGGCCCCCGTCCCGTGCTGCCCGTGAGGTGCGTCCCCACCGCGTGGTGCGGCCGCCTCGTCCTCGTCACCCGAACCACCGGCCGGACCCGGCTTGGGACGGGCACCCCAGCCCAGGTCGTTGTACGGCCCGTTGGCCTGTGTGCAGGGCCCGCAGTCATGGTGGGGAGTGCCGGCCTTGCGCGGAAGCTCCGCCCAGACCAGCAGCCCCGGACCGTGTTCATGGGCGCCCCATGCGTCGCACAGCGCGTCGATGAGGAGCAGCCCCCTCCCGTGCTCCTCCTCGGGCCGCGCCCGCGACGCATGGGGCGCACCCGGGGAGCAGCCCTCGTCACCCACGGCTATGCGCACCAGTTCGTCGCCGTCGTGCAGCTCGCAGACGATGTGGCTGCTCGCCGTGTGCACAAGGGCGTTGGTGACCAGCTCGGAGATGACCAGAGCCGCGGTGTCGCAGATGTCCTCGCACACCGACCAGACGTTCAGCCGGGCCCTCGTCAGGCGTCTGGCCTGCGCCGGAGAAGCCGGGTGCGCGGCCAGCTCGAAGCGGAACCGGCGCTCGGCAGGGGTCCCCGCGTGGCGTGCACCGAGGCTGTGGGGGCGGCCTTCGGTGGCGTCTGTTCCTAAGGGCGCGGACGGAATCACGCTTGCCACTATCGCCCCGGCGTGAACACTTGGCAAGTGTCACTCTGAAAATTGCAGAGTGCCTGTGACGGTGTGGAAGGCCGTGGCACACTGCTCGCAACAGCACGTCACACGGCGCCAGTTGGGATCGACGGAGATCCGTACGAAACGGTACAGATCTCCGAATAGGTCTTCGAATGGCGCCGTATGGCTGTCAGCATGCTTTTTTGGACTCTGAGCGGCCACGGGAGGTGGAGGGTGAGCGAACCGCGGTCCGCGCCGACGGTCGGTCAAGTCGTCCTCGGCCGCCGTCTGCTGGACCTGCGGGAGCACGCCGGACTCAAGCGCGAGGAGGCCGCCCGCATCCTCCGGGTCGCCCCCGCCACCGTCCGCCGCATGGAGATGGCCGAGGTCGCCCTCAAGATCCCGTACCTCCAGCTGCTCCTGAAGTCCTACGGGGTCTCCGAGGAGGAGACCGAGGTCTTCGTGCAACTGGCCGAGGAGGCCAACAGACCCGGCTGGTGGCAGCGGTTCCACGACATCCTGCCCGGCTGGTTCTCCATGTACGTCAGCCTCGAGGGTGCCGCGAGCCTCATTCGCTCCTACGACCCGCACTTCGTCCCCGGTCTGCTGCAGACCGAGGACTACGCCCGCGGAGTCCTGCGGTCGGGCGCGATCGGCCAGACCAGCCCCGAAGACATCGAGCGCCACGTCGCCCTGCGCATACAACGCCAGGAACTGCTCACCCGTCAGGATGCGCCGCGCTTCTGGGCCGTCCTGGACGAGACCGCACTGCGCCGCCCGGTCGGCGGCCCGGAGGTGATGCGTGCCCAGATCGACAGACTGCTCGAGGCCACGAAGCTGTCCAATGTGACCGTGCAGGTCGCGCCCTTCGCGGGCGGCCCGCACCCCGGTACGTACGGGCCCTTCGTGCTGTTCCGATTTGCCATGTCAGAACTGCCGGACATGGTCTACAGCGAGTACCTGACCGGCGCCGTCTATCTCGACGCGCGCGCCGAGGTGGCCACCCATCTCGAGGTCATGGACCGCATGGCGGCGCAGGCCGCTACGGCACATCGCACGAAGGAGATCCTCGAGGATCTCCGCAAGGAGCTGTGAATGGATCGCATCAAGGCGCGGGGCCGCGTCTACAACGGCATGCCCGCACGGGAGTTGGGCAGCGAGGGCTGGCTCAAGCCGTGGAGCGGCGGCAACGGCGGCAACTGCCTGGAGGCGATGAAGCTGGCGGACGGCCGGATCGCCGTCCGTCAGTCCACCGACCCGGACGGGCCGGCGCTCATCTACACCACCGACGAGATGACGGCGTTCATCGAGGGCGCCAAGGCGGGGGAGGCGGACTTCCTGCTGTCGTGACCTGTTGGTCCGGCGCCTGCTCGGACACTTGATCAACTGCCCGTCCTGATGGTGAACCAAGTCTTGATTGCGAACTGATGGATCATCAATTAATGGTTGAGATCGACACCGGCAAGCCGCACCCCGCCCGGATGTACGACTAGTACTTCGGCGGCAAGGACACCCACCCGGTGGACGAGGCCATGGGCCGCCGCATGCCAGCCCTCGACCCACGGGTGCCGGTGACGGCGCGGGTCAACCGGGCGTTCCTGCACCGCGCCACGCAGTGGATGGCCCGGCACGGGGTACGGCAGTTCCTCGATACGGCGCGGCCGAAGCAGCTCAAGGCCACGGGCGTCACCCTGGCACTGCGCTCCCGCGCGGAGTTCACGCGCGGTGCCGCAGCTGTGGCATCCCGAGCTGGGGGAGCCGGTGCCGGGTCAGGACGACGGGGTACGCGGCTCGTCCGCTTCCGGCGGCAGCGCCCCGCACAGCGCCTCCAACGCCGCCCCGTACGCATGCTCGGAGGGCGTCGCGTACCCCACGACCAGGCCGTCCTGGGCCGCCGTGTCCGCCGCCGGATGACGGAATTCGGCCAGTCCGTCCAGGGCGACGCCCTGCCAGGCGGCGGCCTTGACGGCGGACCGTTCCGTGCCGGGCGGCAGCCGCAGCACCGCGTGCAGGCCCGCCGCGACCCCGGTGACCTCGATGTGCGGCGCGTGCTCGGCGAGCGCCGCGGCGAGGCGGTCGCGGCGGCTGCGGTACCGCTGCCGCATGCGCCGCACATGACGGTCGTACGAGCCGGAGACGATGAAGTCGGCGAGGCTCAGCTGGTCGAGGACGCTCGCCCACGCCTCGCGCTCGCCCTTGGCCGCGAGCACACCGTCCACATACCGCCCGGGCAGCACCATCCAGCCCAGCCGCACGGCCGGCGACAGGCTCTTGCTGACCGAGCCGATCAGGATCACCCGCTCGGGGTCGAGCCCCTGGACCGCCCCGACGGGCCTGCGGTCGTAACGGAACTCCCCGTCGTAGTCGTCCTCCACGATCACCCCGCCACGCGCGCGTGCCCAGTCCACCACCGCGGCCCGGCGTTCCGCGTGCAGCGGACCGCCGGTGGGGAACTGGTGCGCGGGCGTGAGCAGAACGGCCCGCTCCCGCGCCAGCCGGTCCACCCGTGCCCCCTGTTCGTCCAGGGGGAGCGGCACGGTCCGCACGCCCGCGGCCGCGAGCAGCTCACGGTGGAACGGCAGCCCGTACGCCTCGACGGCCAGCGGTCCGGCGAGGCCCCGGTCCGGGCCGCCGAAGAGCAACCGCAGCCCGTGGGCGAAACCGGAGCAGATCACGATCCGGTCCGGCTCGGTGCGCACACCACGCGCGCGTGCCAGATACTCCGTGAGCGCCTCCCTGAGCTCGATCCGGCCGGCGGGATCTCCGGGGCCGAACACCTCGTTGGGTGCCTGCTGCAGGGCCCGCCGATAGGACGCCATCCAGGCCGCACGCGGGAACGCGGACGCGTCCGGGGTGCCCTGGCGCAGATCGTGGCGTGGGCCACGCGCGCGTGGAGGTGCCTCTCGGGGCGTCCGCTCGGACTGCCGCAGGGGTTCGGCACGGTCTGCCACCCGGGTGCCCGAGCCCTGCCGGGCGCTCAGCCAGCCCTCCGCGACCAGCTCCGCGTACGCGTCGGCCACCGTGTTGCGGGCGACACCGAGGTCGGCGGCGAGCGAGCGGTACGGCGGCAGCCGGGTGCCAGGAGCAAGCCGGCCCTCCCGTACGGCGTCGCGCAGCGCCCCGATGAGCGCGGCCCGCCGCCCACCCGCCTCGGCCAGCTCCAGATGCAGGTCGGCCCCGATCCGCTCGGCGGAATTGACCCATGTTTTCGCCATGGAAGTGCACCCTAGCGTGGGTCTTTCCGCCGCATAGGTTGAAGGACATGACGACGAACACGACGCACATCACGACGGCTCGCCTGGACTTCGCGAAGTCCGCTCCGAAGGTCTTCCGTGCCCTCATCGGCTTCGACGCCGCCGCCCGTGAGGGACTCGACCCGGCCCTCGTCGAACTGATCCAGATCCGGGCCTCGCACCTCAACCACTGCGCATACTGCCTGCACATGCACACCAGCGACGCCCGCAAGGCCGGCGAGAGCGAGGACCGGCTGCACATGGTGGCCGTCTGGCGCGAGGCCCGCCACTTCTTCACCGAACGGGAACAGGCCGCCCTCGCCCTGACGGAGGCGGTGACACTGGTGGCCGACGCCGGCGTCCCGGACGAGGTCTACGCGCGGGCCGCAGCCCATTTCGACGAGCAGGAACTGGCCCACGTTCTCGCCCTGATCCTCACGATCAACACCTGGAACCGGGTGGCCCTCTCGACGGGCAAGGTGGCGGGGACGGACGAGCGGCGCCGTTAGCCGGTCGCTACACCGTCATCGGACGGTCGTACGGCCCAATGGGCGCCGGCAGCTGCGAACTCCCCGTCAGATAACGGTCGACGGCCGCCGCCACCGCCCGCCCCTCCGCGATCGCCCACACGATCAGCGACTGCCCCCGTGCGGCGTCCCCGGCCGCGAACACACCGGACACGTTCGTCGCGAACCCCGCATCCCGGGTGATCGTCCCGCGGGGCTCCATCGCCAGCCCCAGCTGGTCGACGAGCCCGTCCTGACGGTCGGGGCCCGAGAAGCCCAGGGCGAGCAGCACGAGGTCGGCGGGGAGCGTCCGGCCGGTGCCGGGCCGTGGACGCCGGGCCGCGTCCACCTCTACCAGGTGCAGCGACCGCACATGCCCGCTCTCGTCGCCGGTGAAGCGGAGCGTGGACGCCGCGAACAGCCGCGCGTCCGCGTCCGCCGCCGGCGCCGTCTCCAGATCCCGGGCCTCCTCGTGTGCGGCCGACAGCCGGTAGATCTTCGGGTACGTCGGCCAGGGCTCGGCGTCCTCGTCGCGCTCGGCGCCGGGCTGGGCGTAGATGTCCAACTGGGTGACGGACGCGGCCCCTTCGCGTACCGCGGTCCCCAGGCAGTCCGCCCCGGTGTCACCGCCGCCGACGATGACGACGTGCTTCCCGGCGGCGGACATCGGGGAGCTCTCCACGTCCCCTTCGCACACCCGGTTGGACAGCGGCAGATACTCCATCGCCTGCTGTATCCCCGCCAACTCCCTCCCGGGCACGGGCAGTTCACGCCACGCTGTCGCTCCCGTCGCGATCACCACGGCGTCGTACCGGGCCCGCAGCTCCGCCGCCCCGACGTCCCGCCCGACCGCCGTCGACGTACGGAACTTGGTTCCCTCGGCCCGCATCTGCTCCAGCCGCCGGTCCAGATGGCGCTTCTCCATCTTGAACTCGGGAATGCCGTACCGCATCAGCCCGCCGAGCCGGTCGTCCTTCTCGTACACGGCGACCGTGTGCCCGGCCCGTGTCAGCTGCTGGGCCGCGGCCAGCCCGGTCGGCCCGGACCCGATCACCGCGACGGTCCGCCCGGACAGCCGGTCCGGCGGCCGCGGGGGCGCGAAGCCCAGCTCCCAGGCCTGGTCCGCGATGGCGGCCTCGACGTTCTTGATCGTGACCGCGGGCTGGTTGATGGCGAGCACGCACCCCGCCTCGCACGGCGCGGGACACAACCGCCCGGTGAACTCGGGGAAGTTGTTCGTGGCATGCAGCCGGTCGGCGGCCTGCCGCCAGTCGTCCCGGCTGACCAGGTCGTTCCACTCCGGTATCAGATTCCCGAGCGGACAGGCGTCGTGGCAGAACGGTATGCCGCAGTCCATACACCGGTCGGCCTGCTTGTTGATGATGGGCAGCAGCGCTCCGGGGACATAGACCTCGTCCCAGTCCTGGACCCGTTCCGCGACCGGGCGGCGGGGCCAGTCCTGGCGAGGCGTGGTCATGAATCCCTTGGGATCGGCCATGGCCGTCTTCCTTGCCTACGCATGTGACGAGCCGTGCGTCATCGGGCGGCACTCTTCCGGCCACGATACGACTCCACGGCCCCGTGCGCAGAGGGGATGGACAGCGCTTTCCGCCCCTCTTTCCGTCCTTCCGTTCCGCTCAGGTCAGCGCCAGTACATACGCCACCGCCGAACCGGCCGAGGCGACCATCCGCACGTGATTCCAGAACGTCCACTCGCGTATGTACGACGGCCAGTACGCGGCGGCTTCCGGGGTGCCCGGGTCCAGCCTGGCCAGCGTGTCGTTGCGCGGTACGTTCGCGACCATGGTCACGCCGAACGAGCCGAACAGATACAGTGCGCTGCCCACCAGCAGCTCCACCCGCCCGTCGTCCGGCCACAGCACGAACGTCACGACGGCGAGCACCGCGCACAGCACCGCCGACCCCACGAACACCATCATGAACGCCGGCATCACCGCGGTCGCGTTGATCGCGTTCATCGCGGCCACGCCCTGCGCGGGCGGGAGCGCGGCGAGCCCCCTCATCACGAACGTCGAGAATCCGCAGAACACCCCGGCCACCAGACCGGTCCCGAGCACCCCCAGCACCGTCAGCCAGAAATAGGGTCCAGCGATCATGTCGTCAACTCCCGCGTAGAGCCGAGATCTTCCCCGGCACCTCCCGTCACCACAAGTGAATTCCCGTACGAGCACAGTGACCATGGCCGAAGGGCGCGGCCACATACGCGAGCGTCCAGCCGATCCCGCCCTTTCGCCGACCGATCCCGCCCCGCACCGGCGGGCCCCGCGGGCGTCAACCGATCCCCGCCTCTTGCGAGCGCCACCCGAGCAGCACCGTCTCCACCGCCGCCCCGATCCGTCGCCGAGCCTCGTGTCGCGGTACTCCGCTCATCAGCAGCTGGTCGTACGGCGTGTCCACGTGCCGTACGGATGCCGCGACCGCCGAGACCACGGCCCCCTCGGACAGCGCCCGCCCCGCCGCGCTCCTGCCCACCCGGCCGCTGCCCCGCACCGACGCATGCGCCGCGATCGCCCGGGCCCGCTCCGCCGGGCATCCGGGAAACAGCCGTCGTATCTCCGCCGCGAACGCCTCCGTGAACCGCAGGTCCTCCGCGATCCGCCGCCGGGCGTCCCGCACCCGGCGCCGCCGCCGCGCCTCCGCGTCCGCCAGGCACCGCTGCTCGGCCCGGGCGAGCCCCGCCTCCTCGACCAGGACGCCCTGCCGCTCGTACCGCGATTTGCGCCGGTTGAAGCGCACCACGACCGCAGACAGCGCACTCTCCTCCCGTGACCGCCTTGTCAGCGCGGTGTCGCCGCGCGGCAGGAAGACCAGATGCCCGAGGTCGGCACAGTCGAGACACCGCGGTGCCCCCTCCTCGAGCACGAGCAGCGGCAACGGCCCCGCATGACACTCCCCGCAGTGCCGTCTCTTGATCGGCTGGAAGACGACAATCCCGGTGCGGGACGCAGGAGTTGCAAGACGTGCCATAGGTGTTTCCTTCCCCCCGGGGGCGCTGCGGACTACCACGAAATCGCGCCCACTGCGCCCTCGCCCTCCTCTCCTCCTCGGCGCCGCCCTTCCGTCGGCGCGAAGCGCGTCCCGGCCCTCGGCTGACGCATCATGGGCCATGTGCGACTCGAAGCGATCACCTGGGACCGGCTCGGCGACCTCCTGGCCGAGCGACTGCTCGACCTCAAGCCCGCCGACGGCAGCCCCTGGCCCCGCATCGCCTTCGACGGAGCCCCGGCAGCCCGCCCGGGAGACCTCGCCGAACGCGTCGCCGAAGCACTGCGCGTACGCGGCCGCCCCTCGCTGACCGTCGGCGCGGAGGGCTTTCTGCGGCCCGCCTCCGTCCGCCTCGAGTACGGCCACCACGACGTCGACGCCTATTACGACGGCTGGCTGGACACCGGCGCCCTGTGGCGCGAGGTCTTCGGCCCCCTCGAACCCGGCGGCGACGGACGCGTCCTGCCCGACCTGTGGGACCCGGTCACCGACCGTGCCACCCGCACTCCCTACGCCCAACTCCCGCCCGGTGGCTTTCTGCTGCTGCACGGCCCCCTCCTGCTGCGCCACTGGTTCCCCTTCGACCTGACCGTCCATGTCCTTCTCTCGCCCGGCGCCCTCCGCCGCCGCACCCCCGAGGCCGACCACTGGACACTTCCCGCCTTCGAGCGGTACGCGGACGAGACCGACCCGGCCGGCACGGCCGACGTCCTGGTGCGAGCCGACGACCCACGCCACCCGGCATGGAGGGGTTGATCCGCCGAGGAGTTGATCGGCAAACCCCCTTTTATATGCACGTGCATGCAGTTACCGTGGTGCCATGACGACCTCCCCGAGTGATCCCGTCCCCTTCGCCGACTCCGTCCGCACCCTTCTCGACGGCAAGAACTTCGCCAGCGTCGCCACCCTCGGCCCCGACGGCGCCCCGCAGAACTCCGTGGTCTGGATCAAGCGCGAGGGCGACACCGTGCTCTTCTCCTCCACCGACGGACGCCAGAAGGTGCGCAACCTCCGCCGCGACCCCCGCATCAGCCTCTCGGTCTTCGATCTCGCCGACCCCTACACCTCGGTCGAGATCCGCGGCACCGCCGAGATCCTCCCCGACGAGGACAAACAGCTCCCGTACGAGCTCTCGCACAAGTACCTCGGCATCGACCCGCCCGGTGAGAAGGACGACGAGGTCCGCGTGATCATCCGCATCGTTCCGCGGAAGATCGTGGGTTTCTCGGCCTGAGGCTTCCGGGACGGCGTTCCCCGGGCGCCCGTTACCGCCGAGTTCCGGGTGCAGGTGCCCGGCCACGCGACGACAATGTAGGGCGCCGGGACTAGCGGTGCCTTCCCGCGCCGCGCCGGCCGTCCGGCACCGGGAGGTACTCCATGACCACCGCCGGAGACATCATGCACCGCGGCGCCCAGTGGATCCCCGCCCACGAGACACTGGACCGCGCGGCCCAGCTGATGCGCGAACTGAACGTCGGGGCCCTGCCCATCAGCGACCAGAACGAGCGGCTCTGCGGAATTCTCACCGACCGCGACATCGTCATCGGCTGCGTGGCCATGGGCCACGACCCGGCCAAGGTCACCGCCGGCGAGATGGCCCACGGCACCCCCCGCTGGATCGACGCGAACGCCGACGTCGGTGACGTGCTCCGGGAGATGCAGGACCACCAGATCCGCCGGCTCCCCGTCATCGAGAACAAGCGGCTGGTCGGCATGATCAGCGAGGCCGATGTGGCCCGCCACCTGACGGAGGAGCAGATCGCCGACTTCGCGCACAGCGTGTACGCGCGGAGCACGACGCACTGACCCGCCCGACGGAGCGCCTCACAGCCAGCCGCTGCGCCGGAAACCGCGGTACAGCACCAGGCAGGCCGCCGCCATCACGCCTATGACCAGGGGGTATCCGAAACTCCAGTGCAGCTCCGGCATGTAATCGAAATTCATGCCGTACACACCGCAGACCATCGTCGGTACGGCGATCACCGCCGCCCAGGCCGTGATCTTCCGCATGTCCTCGTTCTGCGCGACCGTGACCTGCGCGAGATGCGCCTGCAGGATCGAGTTGAGCAGCTCGTCGAAGGACGCGATCTGCTCCTTCGCCCGCATGAGGTGGTCGAGGACGTCCCTGAAGTAGGCCTGTATCTCCGGGTCGACCACCCGGATCGGCCGGGTCGCCAGGTCCTCGACGGGGCGGCCGAGGGGGACCACGGCCCGCTTCAGCTCGAGGAGTTCACGCTTGAGCTGGTAGATCCGGCCGGGGTCGGCCCGCGCGCCGTTCTCCGCGAACACGTCCATCTCCACCTGGTCGATGTCCGCCTGCACCGAGTCGGTGACGAGCAGATAGTCGTCGACCACATGGTCCGCGATCGCGTGCAGCACCGCGGCCGGCCCCTTGGCGAGCTGCTGCGGCTCGGCCTCCAGGCCCTCGCGCAGCGGACCCAGCGAACCGTGCATCCCGTGCCGGACCGTGATCACGAAATCCTCGCCGACGAACACCATGATCTCGCCGGTGTTCACCACCTCGCTGGTCGCCGTCAGCTCCTCGTGCTCGACGTAGCAGACCGTCTTGAACACCGCGAACAGCGTCTCTCCGTACCGCTCCAGCTTCGGGCGCTGATGGGCCTCGACCGCGTCCTCGACCGCCAGCGGATGCAGATCGAAGAGCTCGGCGATGCCCGCGAACTCCTGGTCCGTCGGCTCGTGCAGACCCAGCCACACAAACCCGTCACCGCTTTTGCGCACCCGCTCGACGGCGTCGACCAGGTCGCTGCCCCCGGGCACCCGCACGCCGTCCCGGTATGTCACACAGTTCACCACCGAGGAGCCCAGCGGGGACCGCGCCGGGTGACTCAGGTCGACGCGTGGCCGTCGCCTGGCCAGCCGTGCCACCTTGCGCAGTCCGCCGACCCCGCTGAGGTGGGTGACCTTGCGCAGATTCCCTGCCATGGACATATGGATCTCCTTGCGTGGATCTCCGGGCTTGATACGCGGTTCGCGGTTCGCCCCCGTGGTGAGCCGCCTGTCGGTGCCTTGGCGCGCCAGTGTGCCAGGTCTGTGTAAGGGGTGGGTGAGCCTGTGGGAGCAGGGCATTCCGTTTGGTTCCCGCCTGTGGACGAAGGGGTCTGCCCACGGAACGTCTGCCCGGCTTGCCGAAGGTGACTCGTCGACGCTTCCCGCAAGCCGGGCAACTGGGATGATCGCGTCATGAAGCGATCCGACGGCTATCTCCTCGACAACCGGCAGACCGAGGCAGCAGAGCGCTTCGACGCCTTCGCCACCCTCTTCGACCCCACCACCTTCCGGCACCTCGAAAGGCTCGGCGTCGACTCCGGCCGGCGCTGCTGGGAGGTCGGTGCGGGCGGCACCTCCGTGGTGTCCTGGCTGGCCGAGAAGGTGGGCCCGACCGGACAGGTCGTCGCCACCGACATCGACACGTCGCTGCTCGCGTCCGTGTCCCGCCCGCCGGTGGACGTGCGCGTCCACGACGTGGGCGCCGAGGAACCGCCGGGCGAGGGCTTCGACCTGGTGCACGCCCGGCTGGTCCTCGTCCATGTGCCGGACCGCGAACGGGCGTTGCGTTCGATGATCAAGGCCCTGCGGCCCGGCGGGAGGCTCCTGATCGAGGATGCCGACCCCGCCCTGCAGCCCCTGGTCTGCCCCGACGAGCACGGTCCCGAGCAACGGCTCGCCAACCGTCTGCGGCACGGCTTCCGCCGGCTGCTCGCCGACCGTGGTGCCGACCTCTCCTACGGCCGCCGCCTGCCACGCCTGCTCCGCGAGGCCGGCCTGCACGGCGTCGAGGCCGACGCGTACTTCCCGATCGCCTCCCCGGCCTGCGCCGCCCTCGAGTCGGCCACGATCCGCCAGATCCGCGAGACCCTCGTCACCGCGAACCTCGCCACCGACGAGGAGATCGACCGCCACCTGGCGAACATCGAGGCCGGCGGGATGGACCTGGCCACGGCCCCGATGATCTCGGCCTGGGGGAGCAAGGAATAGTCCCGCGACCGGGACCTCCGGTCACACCCTTGCGGCCCGGGCGGAGCCGGTACCAGCCTGAAGAACATGACGGACAACGCGACACGTCTCGACCATGTCGTCCTGTGGGTGCACGACCCGGTCGCCTCGGCAGACTTCTACGAGAAGGCAGTCGGGCTGCGTCCCCTGAGGATCACCGAGTTCTCCGCGGGGAGGGCGTCGTTCCCCTCGGTACGGCTCAACGACGAAACCATCCTCGACCTCATGCCCCGTTCCATGGCGGAGCACATGAAGGTGCTCCCCGGCGCCGCCGACAGCGCGGGCCACCCCGTCAACCACGTCTGCCTCGCGCTGTCCGGCGACGACTTCGACGCCCTGCACGGCCGCCTCGAGGAACGCGCCGTCCCCGTCTCCGAGTTCTCCTACGACTCCTTCGGCGCCCGCGGAAAGGCCAGGCGCAGCTTCTACTTCCGCGACCCGGACGGAAACATCCTCGAGGCCCGGCACTACGCCTAGCGAGGTGCCCGGGCGGGCCAGCGAGGTGCCCCGGAGTCTGCTACCGCCTTCGCTTCCCGGCCACCTTCGCGCCTCCCCGGAGCCCGGGTCTCTCAGAACAGCGGCTCGGGCAGCACCCCCTCCAGCGCGAGCAGCTTGCGCTTCGTCTCCAGCCCGCCCCCGAACCCGCCGATGCCCCCGTCGCTCTCCACCACCCGGTGACAGGGCACGACCACCGGCAGCGGATTGGACCCCATGGCCACCCCCACCGCCTGGGCCGCGCCCGGCTGACCCACTCGCCCGGCCAGGTCGCCGTAGCCCACGACCGCGCCGTACGGCACTCCCGCGGCCAGTTCGCGCAGCACCTGCCGGTTGAAGCCCGAGATCAGCGACCAGTCCAGCGGCAGTTCGAAGGCGCGCCGCTCGCCCGCGAAGTACGCCTCGACCTGCCCTATCGCCTCGGCCAGCAGGGGCGAGTCGGGTGCCTCGACGGGCTCGCCGCCCAGCCGGGACGCCAACCGCTCGAGTGCCCGGTCACGCACCGCGTCCGTGGCGTGGAACACGACGTTCACCAGGCCCTCGCGGGTCGCGGCCAGCAGCAGCGGACCGATCCCGGTACCGACCACCGCCCACACGACCTGCTGCTCGTACTGCCCATCGCTGTCCATGCGCCCACCGTACGGCCCGCCACTGACAACGCCCGGAGAACGGGGCTCAGGGCGCCTGCAGCGCGGCTCGGACCACGTCGGGCTCGTTGGTGATGATGCCGTCCACGCCGTACCGGGTGACCTGCCGGGCGGTGTCGGCGTCGTTCACGGTCCATGTGAAGACGTTGAGCGGCTTCCCGTGCGGTCCCGTGAAGGCGTGCACGGCGGCGACGTAACCCGTGGAGATGGAGCCGAAGGAGGGATTGATCCCGTCGGTGAAGCGCGCGTAGGCGGGCAGCTCCGAGGCGTGCGGTGTACCGAGGAAGCTCGTCCTGACGGCGGGCTTCAGGCCGTGGACGATCCGCAGGCTGTCCGCGCTGAAGCTCTGTACGACAAGCCGGTCGGCCAGGTGCTGCGGGTCGAGCCAGCCGTCGTTGGCGAGCACCTTCAGGGTCTGCTGTTCGATGCCCGGATACAGCTCGGGATTCTTGATCTCCAGCAGCAGCTTCTGGTGGTTGTGCTCGACCCGGCGCATGTACGCGTCGAGCGTCGGCACGCGCTCGCCCGCATAGCGGCGGCCGAACCAGCTCCCCGCGTCGAGCCGTGCGATCTCGGCCGCGGTGAAGTCCTTCACCTCCCAGGACGTGCGGCAGGGGAAGACCTCCTCGACGTCGGTCGTGCGCTGCAGGCTGTCGTCGTGGATGACGACGAGCTCGCCGTCCTTGGTGCGCTGGACGTCGTTCTCCACCCAGGGGATGCCCAGCCGGGCCGCCTTGTCGATGGAGGCCAGGGTGTTCTCGGGCGCGTAGGCGGACGCCCCCCGGTGCCCGATGACCAGTGGTCGTTCGTCGACGTCGCCGGCCCGCGCGGCGGAGCCGGGCAGCAGGAGGGCGGCGGTCCCCAGGAGCGCGGTGGTGAAGGCGGCGACTGCGCGCGCGTGCATGCGTACTCCTCGCGTCGTGTGAACACGGACAGCTCAACTGTGACAGCAGAGCGTCAGCGACGGTGGGCTACAGAACGACCACACATTGAATGGAGTCGCCCAAGTCCGCTCACTGCGGCCGCACAACTGGGGCAACGACGTGTTTCTTTGCCGGAAAATCGTTCGACCATTCTGGTGGGAGTCATACTCTCTGCCTCAACCCTGACCGCTCGGGCGGTCCTGGGAGGGGGCGCATTTCAGGGAATTCCGGGACGTAAGAGGGCGGGAAGGGCAGCCGCGCATGCAAGGCACGGTCGACGGATTCAGCTACGGACTCGTCACACCGGTGGTGGCCTATCTCATGGCCTCCCTCGGTGGCGCCCTGGGGCTGCGCTGCACGACCAGATCCATGCTCGTCGCCCACTCCTGGCGGCCGGGCTGGCTGGCCCTCGGATCGGCGGCCATCGGCTCCGGCATATGGACCATGCACTTCGTCGCGATGATGGGGTTCACGGTCAGACAGGCCCCGATCCACTACGACAAGCCGATCACGTTCGCCAGCCTCGGTGTCGCCATTGTCATGGTGGGTGTCGGGATCTTCATCGTCGGCTACAAGGGCGCGAGGGGAACGGCCCTGTTCACCGGGGGCACGATCACCGGCCTGGGAATCGCCTCGATGCACTATCTGGGCATGGCCGGAATGCGCCTGAACGGAAAGCTGGAATACAACACGATGACCGTCGGCGCCTCCGTCGTCATCGCGATGGTGGCCGCGACCGCCGCCCTGTGGGCGGCCGGACAGGTCAGGGGCTTCCTGTGGAGCGTGGGCGCGAGCCTCGTCATGGGGCTCGCCGTCAGCGGCATGCACTACACCGGTATGGCGGCCCTCAGCGTCCACCTCCACGACACTGCCGCCCCGGCCGCCGGCGACTCGCCCGCCGCGGCGCTGTGGCCCATGCTGGTGGGCCCCCTCGCCTTCCTCCTGCTCGCCGCGGTGGTCGTGATGTTCGACCCGCTGATGGTCATGGGCAAGCCCGCCCTGACCCCCGTCGAGGCCAAGCCGGGCGTCCCGGCCCACCCGGCCGTCCACCACCCGGCCCACCGCCCCCCGCTCCGCCCGGCCAGGCAGCCGGGCCGACGCAGCGCCCGCACCCCGCAAAACCGCTGATCGGCCGGCGTTGTCAGTGCCGGGTCGTACGGTTGATTCCATGCGGCCCGTTTCCAACATCGAACGCACGGTGGCGCCCTTCGAGGTCGTCAGCCCCTACCAGCCCAGCGGCGACCAGCCGCAGGCCATCGCCGAGCTCGCCCGGCGCATCGAGGCAGGCGAGAAGGACGTCGTCCTGCTCGGTGCGACCGGCACCGGCAAGTCCGCCACCACCGCGTGGATGATCGAGAAGCTTCAGCGCCCCACCCTGGTGATGGCGCCGAACAAGACCCTGGCCGCCCAGCTGGCGAACGAGTTCCGCGAGCTGCTGCCGAACAACGCGGTCGAGTACTTCGTCTCGTACTACGACTACTACCAGCCCGAGGCCTACGTCCCGCAGTCGGACACCTACATCGAGAAGGACTCCTCGATCAACGAGGAGGTCGAGCGCCTGCGCCACTCGGCGACGAACTCGCTGCTCACCCGTCGCGACGTCGTCGTGGTCGCCTCCGTCTCCTGCATCTACGGCCTCGGCACGCCACAGGAGTACGTGGACCGCATGGTCCCCCTCAAAGTCGGCGACGAGATCGACCGCGACCAGCTGCTGCGCCGCTTCGTCGACATCCAGTACACACGCAACGACCTGGCCTTCACCCGGGGCACCTTCCGCGTCCGCGGTGACACCATCGAGATCTTCCCGGTCTACGAGGAACTCGCCGTCCGCATCGAGATGTTCGGCGACGAGATCGAGGCGCTCTCCACGCTCCACCCGATCACCGGCGAGATCATCAGCGACGACCAGCAGCTGTACGTCTTCCCGGCCTCCCACTACGTCGCGGGCCCCGAGCGCATGGCGCGAGCGGTCAACGACATCGAGAAGGAGCTCGGCGAGCGCCTGGCCGAGCTGGAGAAGCAGGGCAAGCTGCTGGAGGCCCAGCGCCTGCGGATGCGGACGACGTACGACCTCGAGATGCTCCGCCAGATCGGCTCCTGCTCCGGCGTGGAGAACTACTCGATGCACTTCGACGGCCGGCAGCCCGGCTCTCCGCCCAACACCCTGCTGGACTACTTCCCGGACGACTTCCTGCTGGTCATCGACGAGTCCCACAACACGGTCCCGCAGATCGGCGCGATGTACGAGGGTGACGCCTCCCGCAAGCGCACCCTCGTCGACCACGGCTTCCGGCTGCCCTCCGCCCTCGACAACCGGCCGCTGAAGTGGGAGGAGTTCCAGGAGCGCATCGGGCAGACGGTCTATCTGTCGGCGACCCCGGGCAAGTACGAGCTCTCGCGCGCGGACGGCGCCGTGGAGCAGATCATCCGCCCCACCGGCCTGATCGACCCGGAGGTCGTCGTCAAGCCCACCGAGGGCCAGATCGACGACCTGGTGCACGAGATCCGCACCCGCACCGAGAAGGACGAGCGCGTCCTGGTCACCACCCTCACCAAGAAGATGGCCGAGGACCTCACGGACTACTTCCTGGAGCTCGGCATCCAGGTCCGCTATCTACACAGCGACGTCGACACCCTGCGCCGTGTCGAGCTGCTGCGCGAACTGCGCTCCGGCGAGTTCGACGTCCTGGTCGGCATCAACCTGCTGCGCGAGGGTCTCGACCTGCCCGAGGTGTCCCTGGTGGCCATCCTCGACGCCGACAAGGAAGGCTTCCTGCGTTCCGGTACGTCGCTGATCCAGACCATCGGCCGCGCCGCGCGCAACGTCTCCGGCCAGGTCCACATGTACGCCGACAAGATCACGCCGGCGATGGAGAAGGCCATCGAGGAGACCAACCGCCGCCGGGAGAAGCAGGTCGCGTACAACACGGCCCACGGCATCGACCCCCAGCCGCTCCGCAAGAAGATCAACGACATCGTCGCCCAGATCGCCCGAGAGGACGTCGACACGGAGCAGCTGCTCGGCTCGGGCTACCGCAAGCTGAAGGACGGCAAGGGCGCCAAGGCACCGGTACCCGCCCTCGGCTCCAAGGCGGCCGGCGGTGCCAAGTCCGCCAAGGGCAAGGCCAAGGAGACGGTCCCGACCGACCGTCCCGCCGCCGAACTCGCCGAGCAGATCGAGGAGATGACGGCGCGCATGCGGGCGGCCGCCGCCGACCTCCAGTTCGAGATCGCGGCCCGGCTGCGCGACGAGGTCTCCGAGATGAAGAAGGAACTGCGTCAGATGAGGGAGGCGGGGCTGGCCTGACCACCCGCTGCCGCTGCCGGACCTCGGCCCATCCGTTCTGTGTTGCAAGACCGACACAAAGTACGGGCCGGGGTGCGGCAGTCTCGGCGGCCCTGCGTAGGGTTTTGGGCAACCGCGGACTTTGCGGCAACAGGGGACAGTTCGAGAGGGGAACAGCGCGTGACCGTCAACATGACCAAGGGTCAGGCCATCAGTCTGCAGAAGAACGACGGAGGCAGCCTGACCGCGGTCCGTATGGGTCTCGGCTGGCAGGCGGCTCCCCGGCGCGGCCTGTTCGGCTCGCGCACCCGGGAGATCGACCTGGACGCCTCCGCCGTCCTGTTCGCCGACAAGCAGCCGGTCGACGTCGTCTTCTTCCGCCATCTGGTGAGCGACGACGGCTCCGTGCGCCACACCGGTGACAACCTGGTCGGCGGCGTGGGCCAGGGCGGCGACGACGAGGCGATCCTCGTGGACCTGGCACGTGTCCCGGTCCACATCGACCAGATCGTCTTCACCGTGAACTCCTTCACCGGCCAGACGTTCCAGGAGGTGCAGAACGCGTTCTGCCGCCTGGTCGACGAGACCAACGGCCAGGAGCTCGCCCGCTACACGCTGGCGGGCGGCGGCGCCTACACGGCGCAGATCATGGCGAAGGTGCACCGCTCGGGCCCGGGCTGGACGATGACGGCCCTCGGCACCCCGGCCAACGGCCGCACCTTCCAGGACCTGATGCCGGCGATCCTGCCGCACCTGTAGAGCCCACCCCGCCAGGGCCCGCCACGAAGACCGGCCCTGGCGGCACTCGACACGACACACCAGCGACACAGGGGGACGAGGGCGATGACGGCCGAGCTGGTGCGGGGGCAGAACCACCCGCTCTCCCAGTCCCGTCTGGAGATCCGGGTCGCGGCCGGCACGCCGCTCGTGGCCTCGGCCACGCTCAGCGACGAAAACGGCAAGGCACGCGGCGTCGACTGGGTGGCCCACCCGGGCGCGCCCACCCTGCCCGGGCTCGAGGTCTCCAAGCAGGCGGCCGCCGACCACCGTCTCGCGGTGGACCTGGACGCCATGCCGGAGGCCGTGCACCGGGTCAACGTGCTGCTTGCCCTGCCCACGGCGGGCGGACAGGGCCCGGTCCGCTTCGGTACGGTCGCCGCCCCCTTCGTGGCGGTCACCGGCCTGGACGGCACCGAGGTCGCCAGCTACACCATCACCGGTCTGGACGCCGAGTGCGCCGTCGTCGCCCTGGAGCTCTACCGCCGGCAGGGCGCCTGGAAGGTGCGTGCCGTCGGCCAGGGGTATGCGGGCGGCCTCGCCGAGCTCTTCGCCGACCAGGGCCTGACCGAGGCCCACCGCCTGGCGGGCATCATCAACGAGGCGGTGGCCCAGGGCCTTGCCCGATCGGTGCCGGCACCCCCGCAGCGCACCGCGGAGGGGGATCGCACCCGCCAGGCCGCCGCGCCGGCGTACGGACCCGACCAGGCCGCGGCGCCCCAGGGCGCCCCCGGCCCCGTACCCCCGCAACCCACATCTCCGTACGGACCACAGGGCACCCAGCCCGGCTACCCGGCGGATCCTTCCGCGGTCACGCAGCCGTCCTCGCCCACTGCCGGTGGCCCGGTCGACTACAGCCACCCGGGCCGGCAGGCCGCCGCTCCGCCACCGCCCCCGCCGACCGCGCCCCCGGCCCCGCCCGGACAGCCCGCGCCGCCGGTCGCGGGCGACGCGACCGGCTGGTCCATGGACGAGCGGCTGTACAACCAGGTCTGGGGGATGTTCGAGGACCTGGCCCGCACCACGGCCGCCTACCGCAGCGCCGTCGACTTCGCCGACTCGCGCATGGAGAAGGAACTCGACCAGGCCCTGTCCGACCCGCGCAGCAGAATCGGCGGACAGGGCGACGCCGCGCGTGAGGCGGCCCGCGCCAAGCACGCGCAACTCGTCGACCAGGCCAGGGCGGCGCTCGACCGGGACCTCGCCCAGCTTGCCGCCGAGGCCGAGGTCGTCGAGCCCGCGCTGCCGCCCGCGTACGCGCGCTGGGACAACCCCGTGTGGCACGGCTACCGGGTGCCGATGGAGATCCCCATGGCCCTGCGCCTGGGCGACCTCTCGCTGCCCGAGAGCGAGCTGCTGCGCATCCCGATGCTGGTCCGCCTGCCGCTCGAACGCGGCCTGTGGATCGACAGCGGACGTCCCGCGTCCCTCGACGACTCGTCCGTAAACGCCGATGAGCTGGGACGCCTTGCGATGGACACGGCGGTGGCACTCGCGGCACGACTGCTCGCGGTCTACCCCGCGGGCGAGTTCACCGTGCATGTCATCGACCCGGCCGGCTCCGCAGCCCAGGCGCTCACGCCGCTGGTGCACAGCGGCGTGCTCGCGACCCCGCCCGCCCTGGGCGCGGCAGGCGTGGCGGACGTCCTGACCCGGCTCACCCAGCGCGTCGACCTGGTGCAGATGGCGGTGCGCGGCGGTGCGGCCGACTCGCTCCCGCCCGGCCTGGACACCGCCGAGCAGCTCCTGATCGTCAACGACTTCCCGCACGGCTTCGACGACCGGGCGGTGACCCAGCTGCGCTACCTCGCGGACGAGGGCCCGGCCGTGGGCGTCCATCTGATGATGGTCGCGGACCGCGAGGAGGCCGCCGGCTACGGGCCTCTGCTCGACCCCCTGTGGCGTTCGCTGCTGCGTCTCACCCCGCTGCCCGACGACCATCTCGCCGACCCGTGGGTCGGCCATGCCTGGACCTACGAGCCGGCCCTCGTGCCGCCCGGCAGCCAGGTGCTCCAGCAGGTCCTCACCCAGGTGGCAACGGCTCGCACCAAGTACCGGTAAGGGTGTCCTGAACTGGCACTTTGACCTTTACTTTGCTAATCGCTTTACCTTCCCTTGGTGATTGGGGTACTGTAGTCCTCACGGAGGGGAGTACTCCCTGTCGACTGCGGCGTACCCGTCAATACGGATCAGAGCTGATCCCGGGGCGTCGGCCCACCCTGGGTGGAAGAGACCTCCGGCAGCGCGACGACGCTGGTCATCTGCCGTTACGTATTGCCGGAGGCACAGTGGATGTTTCCCCGACCCTGTGGGTCCTGACCATCGTGGGCCTTGCCGCCCTGATCGCGGTCGACTTCTTCATCGGCCGCAAGCCGCACGACGTCTCGATCAAGGAAGCCGGAATCTGGACGGTCGTCTGGATCGCCCTGGCCGGTCTCTTCGGCCTCGGTCTGCTCCTCTTCGGTGGCGGCCAGGCCGGCGGCGAGTTCTTCGCGGGCTTCATCACCGAGAAGTCCCTGAGCGTCGACAACCTCTTCGTCTTCGTCCTGATCATGGCGAAGTTCGCGGTGCCCTCCCAGTACCAGCAGCGGGTGCTGCTCGTCGGAGTCCTCATAGCCCTGGTCCTGCGGGCGATCTTCATCGCGGCCGGTGCGGCGATCCTCGCCAGCTTCGCGTGGGTCTTCTACCTCTTCGGCGCCTTCCTCATCTGGACCGCCTGGAAGCTCATCCAGGAGGCCCGGGCCGATGAGGAGGACGAGGAGTTCGAGGAGAACAAGCTGCTCAAGGCCGCCGAGCGCCGCTTCGGCGTTGCCGACCGCTACCACGGCACCAAGCTGTGGATCCAGCAGAACGGCAAGCGGGTCATGACGCCGATGCTGGTCGTGATGCTCGCGATCGGCACCACCGACGTCCTGTTCGCGCTCGACTCGATCCCCGCGATCTTCGGCCTGACCCAGGACCCGTACATCGTCTTCACCGCCAACGCCTTCGCGCTGATGGGCCTCAGGCAGCTGTACTTCCTGATCGGCGGACTGCTGAAGAAGCTGGTCCACCTCAGCTACGGCCTGTCGATCATCCTCGGCTTCATCGGCGTCAAGCTGGTGCTGCACGCGCTGCACGAGTCCGGCGTGCACGTCCCGGAGATCTCCATCCCGGTCTCCCTCGGCGTGATCTGCTCGGTCCTCGTGGTCACCACCATCACCAGCCTGCGGGCATCGAAGAAGCAGGCGGCGGCTCAGGCGGCGCACGGCGAGAGCGAAGGCGCTGCGAAGGACAGCATCCAGGCCTGACTGCGACGGACGTAGAAACAACCAGCACCGGGAGCGGTGCGCGGCGAATTGCCGACCACCCCTCCCGGTGCTTCGTTGAGTGCTGAGCGCTTCCGCCCGGGAGCGCCGCTGCCGGGTGGAGGCATCGTGGAAGCACCGATGAAGTTCGCGCAGATCATCGACTTCGAAACCGAGCGCATCGAGGAGATGCGGGCGCTGGTCCAGGAAGCGGACAAGCGTGCCTCGAGCCGCAGCGGCGGCCCGACGCACCGCCTGGTCCTCGAGGACAGGAATCAGCCGGGCCGCTACCTCGTCGTGATCGAGTTCGACTCGTACGACGAGGCCATGCGCAACAACAGCGATCCCGAGACGAGCAGGATGGCGGAGCAGATGGCCGCGCTGTGCAGCCGGCCACCCTCCTTCACCGACTGCGACGTCCGGGAGATGACCGAGCTGAAGTGACCGGCCCGGGCCCCGTACCGCCAGGGTGCGGGGCCCGTACGCCTCTGCGACGATCGCTGCATGATCGCTCGGCTCGGGTCGCTCACGACGCAGTGGACGTCCGTCGTGCCGGTGCTCGCGATCGTGCTGCTTGCCTTCACCTGGGGGCGTGATCTGCCCGCCGCGGTGGTCGTTGTGGTCACCCTCGTCCTCGCCGGCGCCGTCCTCGCCGCCGTGCACCATGCCGAGGTGGTCGCCCACCGGGTCGGCGAACCCTTCGGTTCGCTCGTGCTCGCCGTCGCCGTCACGGTCATCGAGGTCGCTCTGATCGTGACCCTGATGGCAGATGGCGGCGGCAAGAGCTCGACCCTGGCCAGGGACACGGTCTTCGCGGCGGTGATGATCACCTGCAACGGCATCGTCGGCCTCTGTCTGCTGGTCGCCTCCGTGCGCCACGGCACCGCGGTCTTCAACCCTGAAGGGACCGGAGCCGCGCTCGCCACCGTCGCCACCCTGGCCACGCTCAGCCTGGTACTGCCGACGTTCACCACCAGCAAGCCGGGCCCGGAGTTCTCCGGCGTACAGCTCACCTTCGCCGCGGTCTCCTCACTGATCCTCTACGGCCTGTTCGTCGCGACCCAGACCGTGCGGCACCGCGACTACTTCCTGCCCATCAGCCGCCAGGGCGGGGTGATCACCGGGGACGACCACGCGGACACCCCGGCCGTCCGCACCGCCTGGATCAGCCTGGGCCTGCTCGGTCTCGCGCTGATCGGCGTGGTCGGACTGGCCAAGGGCGTGTCGCCCACCATCGAGTCCGCAGTGGAGGCCGCCGGACTGCACCACGCGGTCGTCGGCGTGATCATCGCCCTGCTGGTGCTGCTCCCGGAGACCATCGCGGCCCTGCGCTCCGCCCGCCGCGACCGCGTGCAGACCAGCCTGAACCTCGCCCTCGGCTCCGCCATGGCCAGCATCGGCCTGACCATCCCCGCCGTCGCTCTGGCCTCCGTCTGGCTCTCCGGCCCGCTCGTCCTCGGCCTCGGCTCCACGGCCATGGTGCTGCTCGCCCTGACCGTGGTGGTGAGCTCGCTGACGGTGGTGCCGGGCCGGGCCACACCGCTGCAGGGCGGGGTCCATCTGGTGCTGTTCGCGGCGTACTTGGAGCTCGCGGTCAATCCATGACCGGCTCCGCGACGACCACCGCCGCCGGCCGTGTCTCCGGCAGCAGCGCGAAGCACCCCAGGCTCAACAGCGCGATTGCCGTCAGATACGCGCCCACGCCCCACGGCACCCGGCCCCCGTGCGCGGCCAGCGCCGTCGCCGCGATCGGCGTGAGCGCGCCCCCGAGCACCCCACCGAGGTTGTAGCCGACGGCCGCTCCTGTGCAGCGCACCCGCGGCTCGTACAGCTCGGGCAGATACGCGGCGATCACTCCGAACATCGTGACGAACGCGAGCAGCGCCCCCAGGAAGCCGGCGAACATCAGCAGCGGCTGACCGGTCGCGAGGAGGTAGACCGTCGGAAACATCCACGCGGTGGCGGCGGCGCACCCCACCAGGCACATCGGCCGCCGCCCGTAGCGGTCCCCGAGCAGCGCGGCCAGCGGGGTGAGCGCGCCCTTCACCACCACCGCGGCCATGACGCAGGTCAACATGACGGTACGGCTGACTCCGAGCCGCTCCGTCGCATACGCGAGGGACCAGGTCGTCACGGTGTAGAAGATCGCGTACCCGACCGAGAGCGCTCCGGCCGTGAGCAGGACGAGCCGCCAGTGGTCGCGTACGACCTCCGCGAGCGGCACGCGCGCGTGGTCCTCGATCTCGAGGAAGCTGGGGCTCTCGGCGAGCGACGACCGCAGCCACAGCCCCGCCGCGGCCGGCACACCCGCCGCCCAGAACGGCACCCGCCATCCCCACTGGGCGAACTGCGCGTCGGACAGCGTCACGGACAGTGCCAGCACCACACCATTGGCGAGCAGGAACCCCAGGGCGGGCCCGACCTGCGGGAAGCTCGACCACAGGGCACGCCGTTCGGCGGGCGCGTGCTCGGCGGTCAGCAGCACGGCCCCGCCCCACTCCCCGCCGAGCCCCAGCCCCTGAAGAAAACGCAGCACCAGGAGCAGCACGGGGGCGGCCACACCGATCGACTCGTACGCCGGCACACAGCCGACCGCGACCGTGGCGGCGCCGGTCAGCAGCAACGAGCCGACCAGGACCGGCCGGCGCCCGCGCCGATCCCCGATGTGCCCGAACAGCACCGAGCCCAGCGGCCGCGCCACGAAGCCCACGCCGAAGGTGACGAAGGCGGCGAGCGTCCCCGCCACCGGTGAGAACGCCGGGAAGAACAGTGGGCCCAGGACCAGTGCCGCGGCGGTCCCGTAGACGAAGAAGTCGTAGAACTCGATGGCTGTCCCGGCGAGCGAGGCGGCCGCGAGCCGCAGCATGGAGGGTCTCATTACGGTGCGTACGTCGTGCATGTCGCGTCAACTACCCACGGTGACAGCGGGTTACGGGGGCGCACGGGCGTGCTCGGGCCTCGCCGGTACGTGACGGTGATGCGCCGGGCGTCCCGTCGGGAGTGCGGGCCGTCCCGCCGCGAAGGCACCGTGATAAACCGGGTGCGAACAGCGGTCCTCGACGGATCGCCGCACACCACCGGACCGGAGGAACCGTGCCCCGTACCCTGGCCAACGCCCCGATCATGATCCTCAACGGGCCCAACCTGAACCTGCTCGGCCAGCGCCAGCCGGAGATCTACGGCAAGGACACCCTCGCCGACGTCGAGGCCCTGTGCGCCAAGGCGGCCGCCGCGCACGGCGGCACGGTGGACTTCCGGCAGTCCAACCACGAGGGCGAGTTGGTCGACTGGATCCACGAGGCACGGCTGAACCACTGCGGGATCGTCATCAACCCCGGGGCCTACTCCCACACGTCAGTCGCGATTCTGGACGCGCTCAACACGTGCGACGGACTGCCCGTGCTGGAGGTGCACATCTCCAACATCCACCGGCGCGAGTCGTTCCGGCACCACTCCTACGTCTCCCTGCGCGCCGACGGCGTCATCGCCGGATGCGGAGTGCAGGGGTACGTGTTCGGCGTGGAGCGCGTCGCGGCGCTGGCGGGGGCCGCTCAGGCCGACGCGTAAGCCCCGCTCACCAGGCGCGCGAGTCTTACAGCCGGCCCGCTTCCACGATCCGTCGCAGGAACCGCTGTGTGCGTTCCTGCTGCGGGTCGCCGAAGACCTGCTCGGCGGTTCCGCGCTCCAGGACCACCCCCGAGTCCAGGAAACAAACCTGGTCGGCGACGTCCCGGGCGAAGCCCATCTCGTGCGTGGCCAGCACCATGGTCATGCCGTCGACCTTAAGGTCTCGCACCACGGTGAGGACCTCGCCGACGAGCTCGGGGTCGAGGGCGGCGGTGATCTCGTCGAGCAGCAGCAGCCGCGGCCGTACGGCCAGGGCGCGCACGATCGCCACACGCTGCTGCTGACCGCCGCTCAGCCGGTCCGGGTACTCGCCCGCCTTGCCGCCGAGCCCGAGCCGCTCCAGCAACTCCCGGGCACGCTCCTCGGCCTCCGCACGGGAGGCGCCGTGCACCCGCCGCGGGGCGAGGGTGATGTTGTCCAGGACCGTCATGTGCGGGAACAGGTTGTAGGCCTGGAAGACCACGCCGATACGGCGGCGTACCGCGTCCTGGTCGGCGCGCGGATCGGTGATCTCCTCGCCGTCCAGCCAGATCGCCCCGTCGTCGATCTCCTCCAGGAGGTTCGCGCACCGCAGCAGCGTCGACTTGCCCGAGCCGGAGGCGCCGATCAGCGCGGTCACCGTGTGCGGCGCGACCTCCAGGTCGACGTCGCGCAGGACGACCGAGTCGCCGAAGGTCTTGCGCACGGACTCCATGCGCAGCACGGGCGCGTCGCTCATATCGATCCTCCCTGGGCCCGCCGGCGGTCCATCCGTGCCGTCACCCAGTCCGTGAAGCGGGTCATCGGGATGGTCAGCGCCACGAAGACCAGGCCCGCGACGATGTACGGCGTGTAGTTCAGGCTCCGCTGGGCGATGATGTCGGACGCCCGGACGGCGTCGATCGCACCGCCGATCGACACCAGCCCGGTGTCCTTCTGGAGCGACACCAGGTCGTTCAGCAGGGGCGGCACCTGACGGCGTACCGCCTGGGGCAGCACCACGTGCCGCAGCGCCTGCCGGTTGGTCAGGCCCAGCGAGCGGGCTGCGGCGCGCTGCGACGGATGCACCGACTCGATGCCTGCGCGGAACACCTCGGCGACGTACGCCGAGTACGTCAGGGTCAGCGCCGTACCGCCCAGCCACACGGGATCGACGGTCACGCCCTGGAGGCGCAGCGCAGGAACGCCGAAGACGACGATCATCAGGTTGATGATCAGCGGCAGACCGCGGAAGAAGTCCGTGTACGCGGCCGCGAGCGCCCGCAGGGGGAAGAACACCGGCCCCGGCAGGGTCCGTGCGACGGCGATCAGCATGCCCAGGACAAGCACCAGCACACCGCAGATCAGCAGCAGCCGGATGTTGAGCCACAGCCCTTCGAGGACCTTGGGGAACGCCTCGCGTGCGTAGCCCGCGTCGAAGAAGGTCTCCTTGGTGCGCTCCCAGCCGGGAGCGCTGACGACGACCAGGTAGAGGACGACGGCGGTGACGAGCGTCGAGACGGCGGCGATGGCCGTCGCACGACGGGCACGCGCGCGCTTGTAGCGCTCGCGTGCCAGCCGCCGCTCGGACGGGGTGTACCCGTCGGGCATGTCACCCTGGCCCGCGTCCTGCCCGGACTCCTCCTTCGTGACCGTCACTTGAGTACCGGGGCGTCGACGGCGTCGGACAGCCACTGCTTCTCCAGCTTCGCCAGCGTGCCGTCCTTGCGGAGGGCGTCCACGGCCGACGACACGCACGAGGTGAGGTCACTGCCCTTGTCGAGGACGAGACCGAACTGCTCGGGCGTACCGCCCTGGTTCTCGAACTGACCGACGATCTTGGCGTCGGTCACCTGGGCGGCGGTGACGTAGAAGGCGGTGGGCAGGTCGGTGACGATCGCGTCCACCTGGCCGTTCTTGAGCGCGGAGATGGCCTGGTCGTTCTTGGAGTACGCGGCCGCCTCCTGCGAGGGCTTCACCACGTCGCTGATGTAGTTCAGGCTCGTGGTGCCCACCTGGGCGCCCAGCTTGAGGCCCTTGAGATCCGCGATGCTGGTCGCCTTCGCGGCCTTCGAGCCCTTCAGTGCGATGACGGCCTGGCGCACGTCGTAGTAGCCGGAGGAGAAGTCCACGGCCTTCTTGCGCTCGTTGCTGATGGACACCTGATTGATGTCGAAGTCGAACGTCTTCACGCCGGGTGCGAAGGCCTTGTTGAAGGGCACCTGCTGCCAGACGACGGCGCTCTTGTCGTAGCCCAGCTGCTGCGCCACCGCATAGGCGACGGCCGACTCGAAGCCCTTGCCGTTGGCGGGCTTGTCGTCCTTGAACCACGGCTCGTAGGCGGGCTCGTCCGTGGCGATCGTCAGCTTGCCGGACGCCTTGGTGGCCAACTTGCCCTTGGCGCAGGTCTTCGAGGCCGAACCGGACGGTGTGGCCGCCGCCTTGTCCTCCGGCTGCGGAGCGCAGCCGACAGCGGTGGCGAGCAGGCCTATGGTTGCCGCGGCGACGGCGCGGCGCAGTGCGCGAGGGGCGAGGTGCATGGCGGGAGAGTGGCAGTCCGGCGTCCCGTTTGTCGAGGTCACGACGGGAATTGTCCGCATAGTGGGAACACGTGTTGCGATCTTGTGAAATCTTCCGGAGAGAACGCCGGGGCCGCCGGTCGAGGGCGGGGATGGAAAGACCGGCGGCCCATACCGCGCAGGAGCCGTCATCCTGTGCGGGGCTGCTTCCAGTTGACTGCGCAACAAGGTGCCCGGGGAGCGCGCGCAGGACTTCGGCTCGTGTGAATGGTTCACACGGGGCGCGTGCGTCAAGTCGGCGCGGGTGTACGGGGAGTTCGCGCCGGAGCGCGGACCGAGCGCGGGGCGCTCCCCTGCACATCACGAGGTCTGCGCCACCGGGATGTGACGCATCGGCCGCCCTGCGCGCTGTAGGGCATGACTCCCATGGGTCAGGGCCCGTCCTCTCGAGGCGGCAAGCGGGCCGAGGCGTACAGGGGCGGTCAGGTCGTAGTGCCTGACCGCCCCTGTGTGCCGTTCGGCGTTCTCACCACCCGCGCGCGTGCCACTCCGGCAGCTGCGGCCGCTCCGCGCCCAGCGTCGTGTCGTTGCCGTGCCCGGGATAGACCCAGGTCTCGTCCGGAAGCACGTCGAAGATCTTCGTCTCGACGTCGTGGATCAGACTGGCGAACGCTTTCGGATCCTTACGGGTGTTGCCGACGCCCCCGGGGAAGAGGCAGTCCCCCGTGAAGACATGGGGATGCCCGTGCGGGTCGTCGTAGACGAGGGCGATCGAGCCCGGCGTGTGCCCGACCAGGTGGCGAGCGGTGAGCTCCACGCGCCCCACCCGGATGGTGTCGCCGTCGTCGACCAGGACGTCGGTCGGCACCGGGATGCCGACGGCGTCCTCCCGGCCCGCGTAGGTGCGGGCGCCGGTGGCCGTGACGACCTGGGCGAGCGCCTGCCAGTGGTCGCCGTGCTGATGGGTGGTGACGACGGAGGCGATGCCGTCGTCACCGATCATGCCGAGCAGCGTGTCCGCGTCGTTGGCCGCGTCGATCAGCAACTGCTCATCGGTGGCCCGGCAGCGCAGCAGATAGGCGTTGTTGTCCATCGGGCCGACCGCGATCTTGGTGATCATCAGGTCCTTCAGCTCGTGCACATCCGCCGGGCCGCCGACCGTCACCTGTCCGCTGTACGTCATGGCGGCAGCCTATAGCGGGGGAGCGCGGCAGGAGCCCCCGCCATGGGCCGCGCGGTCACAACGGGGGGAGCGCCGGCAGCGGGCCGCCCTGCACGGTGAGTCCGGAGCCGTCGCGGCGGCCGGCCAGCCAGCCGAGCAGCTCCGGCCCCGGGCCCGAGACGGTGACCTCCGGCTCCGTGGCCTCCCGGCCCGTCCGCCACGTGCGCGTACCGTCCGTCAGCTCTGTGGGGGGCACATCGGGATGCCCGGAGAAGCGTGCGGCGAGGAAATCGATCTCCCGCTGTGAGAACTCGGACGGCAGATCCTCCAGCTCGTACCCGATGCCGAGGTCCACATGGTGCAGTTCCACCTCGACCCACCGGCGGAACGGCACCCTGGACGCCGAGTCGGTGACTCCGTTGCGCAGCTCCACCGTGCGCGACCAGTCCGCCGGCGCCGCGCCCGTCTCCTGGAAGCGGGCCGCGCTGTCGCGCAGGTCGGTGAGCTGGACGTCGAGGGGGCGTGGGGCGTCCCGCTCGATGTCGGCGTCGCGGGCCTCCCCGGACGGATACATGGGACGGCCCTCGAGGACGTTCACCAGGGCGTCCGCGTTGCGGGCGAGGTGGGCGAGGACATGGCCGCGGCTCCAACCAGGAAGCCGTGACGGCTCGGCCACCGATGCGTTGTCCAGCTTGGCGGCTGCGCTGAGCAGCCGGTCCGTTGCGTCACGTACAGACGCCAGGTCATGACCGTGATCAATCATGCTGCTGACCTTAGCTCCGCCACACCTTTGGGTGAAGGTGGTGAAGCCGTGCCGTAAATCGAATGCGCGTGCTATATGGTCGGGCGTGGCGTCGGGCATGCTGGAGTGCCGGGGATTGTTATGCAACCCGGGAATCCGACCGGCGTTGTCAGTGGCTCCCCCTAGTCTGAGAAAGCACGGGGGCCTCGCCCCTGTCACTCCTCTCAAGCCAAGAAAGGTGCGGACCGGCGTGGCCGACCGTCTCATCGTCCGTGGCGCGCGCGAGCACAACCTCAAGAATGTCTCGCTCGACCTGCCGCGCGACTCGCTCATCGTCTTCACGGGCCTGTCGGGGTCGGGCAAGTCCTCGCTGGCCTTCGACACCATCTTCGCCGAGGGGCAGCGGCGCTACGTGGAGTCGCTCTCCTCGTACGCCCGCCAGTTCCTCGGTCAGATGGACAAGCCGGACGTCGACTTCATCGAGGGTCTGTCCCCGGCCGTCTCCATCGACCAGAAGTCGACCTCGCGCAACCCGCGCTCGACGGTCGGCACCATCACCGAGGTCTACGACTACCTGCGTCTGCTCTTCGCGCGCATCGGCAAGCCGCACTGCCCCGAGTGCGGCCGCCCGATCTCGCGCCAGTCGCCGCAGGCCATCGTCGACAAGGTCCTGGAGCTGCCGGAGGGAAGCCGCTTCCAGGTGCTGTCGCCGCTGGTGCGCGAGCGCAAGGGTGAGTTCGTCGATCTCTTCGCCGATCTCCAGACGAAGGGCTACTCACGCGCGCGCGTGGACGGCGAGACCATCCAGCTCTCCAGCCCGCCCACACTGAAGAAGCAGGAGAAGCACACCATCGAGGTGGTCGTCGACCGCCTCACGGTCAAGGACTCCGCCAAGCGCCGGCTCACCGACTCCGTGGAGACCGCCCTCGGCCTGTCCGGCGGCATGGTCGTGCTCGACTTCGTCGACCTCCCGGAGGGCGACCCCGAGCGCGAGCGCATGTACTCGGAGCACCTGTACTGCGCGTACGACGACCTGTCCTTCGAGGAGCTGGAGCCGCGCTCCTTCTCCTTCAACTCGCCCTTCGGCGCCTGCCCCGACTGCACCGGCATCGGTACGCGCATGGAGGTCGACCCCGAGCTGATCGTCCCTGACGAGGACAAGTCCCTCGACGAGGGCGCCATCCACCCCTGGTCGCACGGCCACACCAAGGACTACTTCGGCCGCCTGATCGGCGCCCTGGCGGACGCGCTGGGATTCCGCACCGACATCCCCTTCGCGGGTCTGCCGCAGCGCGCCAAGAAGGCGCTGCTGCACGGCCACAAGACGCAGATCGAGGTCCGCTACCGCAACCGGTACGGGCGCGAGCGCGTCTACACCACGCCCTTTGAAGGTGCCGTCCCCTTCGTCAAGCGCCGGCACAGCGAGGCCGAGAGCGACGCCAGCCGCGAGCGCTTCGAGGGCTATATGCGCGAGGTGCCCTGCCCCACCTGTGAGGGCACCCGCCTGAAGCCGATCGTCCTCGCGGTCACGATCATGGGGAAGTCGATCGCCGAGGTCTCCGGCATGTCCATCAGTGACTGCGCCGACTTCCTGGGCGAGCTGAAGCTCAACGCCCGCGACAAGAAGATCGCCGAGCGGGTCCTGAAGGAGGTCAACGAACGGCTGCGGTTCCTGGTCGACGTCGGCCTGGACTACCTCTCGCTGAACCGCGCGGCCGGCACCCTCTCCGGCGGTGAGGCCCAGCGCATCCGCCTGGCCACCCAGATCGGCTCCGGCCTCGTCGGCGTCCTGTACGTCCTGGACGAGCCGTCCATCGGCCTGCACCAGCGTGACAACCACCGGCTGATCGAGACCCTGGTCAGACTGCGCGACATGGGCAACACGCTCATCGTCGTCGAGCACGACGAGGACACCATCAAGGTCGCCGACTGGGTCGTCGACATCGGCCCCGGCGCCGGCGAGCACGGCGGCAAGGTCGTGCACAGCGGCTCCCTGAAGGAGCTGCTCGCCAACGCCGAGTCCATGACCGGCCAGTACCTGGCCGGCAAGAAGTCGATCCCGCTGCCCGACATCCGCCGCCCGCAGGACCCCTCCCGCAGGCTCACGGTGCACGGTGCCCGCGAGAACAACCTCCAGGACATCGACGTCTCCTTCCCGCTGGGCGTGTTCACGGCCGTCACGGGTGTGTCCGGCTCCGGCAAGTCCACGCTGGTCAACGACATCCTGTACACCCACCTGGCCCGCGAGCTGAACGGCGCGCGGAGTGTTCCCGGGCGGCACACGCGCGTGGACGGCGACGACCTCGTCGACAAGGTCGTGCACGTCGACCAGTCGCCCATCGGCCGCACCCCGCGCTCCAACCCGGCGACGTACACCGGCGTCTTCGACCACATCCGCAAGCTGTTCGCCGAGACCACCGAGGCGAAGGTCCGCGGCTATCTGCCCGGACGCTTCTCCTTCAACGTCAAGGGCGGCCGCTGCGAGAACTGCGCGGGCGACGGCACCATCAAGATCGAGATGAACTTCCTCCCGGACGTGTACGTCCCCTGCGAGGTCTGCCACGGCGCCCGCTACAACCGGGAGACCCTGGAGGTCCACTACAAGGGCAAGTCCATCGCCGAGGTCCTGAACATGCCCATCGAGGAAGCCATGAACTTCTTCGAGGCGGTCCCGGCGATCAACCGCCACCTCAAGACGCTGAACGACGTCGGTCTCGGCTATGTCCGGCTCGGCCAGTCCGCCACCACCCTGTCCGGTGGTGAGGCACAGCGCGTGAAGCTCGCCAGCGAGCTGCAGAAGCGCTCCACCGGCCGCACGGTCTACGTCCTGGACGAGCCGACCACCGGTCTGCACTTCGAGGACATCAGCAAGCTGCTGACGGTGCTCGCCGGACTGGTCGACAAGGGCAACACGGTCATCGTCATCGAGCACAACCTCGACGTGATCAAGACCGCCGACTGGATCGTCGACATGGGCCCCGAGGGCGGCGCCGGCGGCGGACTCGTCGTCGCCGAGGGCACGCCCGAGGAGGTCGCGGGGATCCCCGCCAGCCACACCGGCAAGTTCCTGCGGGAGATCCTCGGCGCCGACCGGATCAGCGACGCCAGTTCGGTACCGGCCCCGCGCAAGACCGCGGCCAGGAAGACGGTCGCGGCCGGGTCGGCGGCGAAGAAGACGGCGACGGCCAGGACCGCCAACAACACGGCCACGAAGAAGGCTGCCGGCGCCACGAAGAAGGCCACGCCCGCGAAGAAGACGACGCGGGCACGCAAGGCCTGAGCGGATCCAGAAGAGTGCGGCGCCCCGCGGGAGAACTTCCCGCGGGGCGCCTGCCCGTTGCAAGCCGGGCTCGCACGCGCGTTACGGCCTCCTACACCTCGTCCAGTTCGGAGGCATACGGCGGCTCCGCGCCCGCCCGGGAACAGGTGATCGCGGCGGCCCGCGCCGCGAAGCGCAGCAGTCTGGTCCAGCCGCCGGCGCCCAGTCCCACAAGCGCCTCGGCGGACAGGGCGTCCTGGGCGGCCAGACCGTGCAGGAGAGCCGCGTTCACCGTGTCGCCGGCGCCGATGGTGTCGACGACGTCGACCTTCTCGCCCGGTACGGGATACACGGCCCCGTCTCGGGTGAAGGCGCTGAGCCCGTCGCCGCCATGGGTGATCACGACGGCCGCGGGTCCGGCGGCCAGCCACTCCCGCGGGGAGCCGCCCAGCCACAGGGCGTCCTCCTCGGAGAGCTTGAGCAGCGAGACCGAGGGCAGCCAGCTCCGAAAACGCGCCCGGTAGGCGTCCGCGTCAGGAATCAGGCCCGCCCGGATGTTGGGGTCGAGCGCGGTGAACACGCCCTGCGCGGCCGCGGTCCGCAGCAGGGTCTCGTAGGCCGTCGCCCCGGGCTCCAGGACGAGCGAGCAGGTGCCGAAGGACACGGCCCGCGTGTCGGCGGGGAGCGCCTCGGGCGCCACGAACAGCCGGTCGGCGGTGCCCTCGACGTAGAAGGAGTAGGCGGCGGATCCGTCCCCGTCGATCGTGGCGACCGCGAGGGTGGTCGGCTCCGCACCGCGCTGCACCGCCGAGACGTCCACGCCCGCTGACCGGAGCCCGTCGAGCAGCGCCTCGCCGAAGGCGTCGCGCGAGGTGCGGGAGCAGAACGCCGTGGGGGAGCCGAGACGGCCGAGGGCCACGGCCGTGTTGTACGGGCCGCCGCCGAGCGCCGGCTTCAGGCCCGCGAGGGCACCCGTGCCCTGCGGTACCAGGTCGATCAGGGCCTCACCGGCGACGACGATCACGAGGCGGTTCCTTTCTGGCGCTTGCCGAACGTCTCGGGCTTCTCGAATGTCTCGGGCTGTTCGGGGTGTTCGGACCGCGCCGTCTCCTCCGGGCAGCCGCACGAGGTCCGGTGGACGAGGGTGCAGGGCAGACGCAGGGTGCGGGCGGGACGGTCCGGGGAGGCGAGGCGTTCCAGGAGCACCCGCACCGCCTGGGCACCGATCTCCCGGCTGGGCTGGGCGACGGCGGTCAGCCGGGGCGAGAACACATCGGCCCAGGCGAAGTCGTCGAAGCAGCACAGGGCCATGTCCTCGGGCACCGACAGACCGCGCTCGCGCAGGGCGCGCAGCGCACCGATGGTCATCGCGTTGTTGGCGGTGACGAGTGCGGTGGGCGGAGTGGCGAGGGAGAGAAGAGCCGTGGTGGCGCGCTCGGCGTCGGCGGACTCGGAGTCGCCGTGCACCAGGAGGCGTTCGTCGTGGGGGAGCCCGGAGGCGGCGAGGCCGTGGCGGTATCCGGCGACGCGTTCGCGGGTGGTGCTGAGCCCGGGCCGGCCTGCTACCAGGGCGATCCGGCGGTGGCCGAGCTCGGCGAGATGGGTGACCAGCCGGGCGGTCGGTTCGACGCTCTCGGCGCACACCTGGTCGTAGGCGGGTGTGCCGTCGGCGGGGGTGGCGACGAGCCGGTCGAGGAAGACGGCCGGCACGCCGTGGCGGCCGAGGTAGGCGAGGAGGTCGCCCGGGTTCGCGGAGGGGGCGACGATCATGCCGTCGACCCGGCGTTCGTGCAGCAGCTGGACGACCTTGCGCTCGTGCTCCGGGTCGTCGTGCGGATCGGCGATGAGCAGGCTGTAGCCGTGTTCCAGGGCACCGGCCTCGACGCCCTGGAGGATCTCCGTGAAGTACGGGTTGCTGATCGCCGACACCGCGAGCCCGATGGAGCGGGTGCGCGCGGTCACCAGGGAGCGGGCGAGGGTGTTCGGGGTGTAGCCGAGCCGGTCGACGGCGTCCAGGACGGCCTGGCGGGTGTGGGGGAGGACGGGCCGGGTGTCGTTCAGGACGTGCGAGACGGTCGCCACGGAGACCCCGGCGCTTCGAGCGACGTCGGCCATGGTCGCCATCGCGTCCCCTTCCTGGGCCCCGCCCCTTCCTGGGCCCCGCCCCTTCCTGGGGCCCGCCCCTTCCTGGGGCCCGCCCCTTCCTGGGCCCCGCCCCTTCCGGCGGCACGGCGTGCCTTCGGCCAGGACGGTATCCCATCGAGGGCTCCGCGTAAACGCTTGCGCAAACGTTTACGTCCCGTAGTGGCGGAGAGGTGCGTCGATCCGGCCGGCCCGTGGGGCAGGGCTCACTCCCAGTCCCACCCGATGCCCACGATCCCCGTCCGTACCCGGGGCTCGACGAGGTGGACCGAGCGGTGGCGGCCGCTCATGGCCAGTTCCTGGCGGCCGCTGCGCGGGGCCGCGGGCGAGTGCTGGGCGAAGCGGTGGCAGCGGGAGGGCAAGGCCTGCTCGTGGAAATGCACCTGGAGCGCGTACTGCCCGCCGGCCGGGCCGAAGCCGCGGATGTACTCACGGGACACACCGGCGGTGCCGTCCTCGATGCCGTAGCGGAAGAGGAAGGTGTCCCCGGCCCGCAGGCGGGTGTCGAAGAGGAACTCGGCCACGAGCACGCCGGTGTCGTGGTGCACGCGCACGCGTCCCGTGCGGCAGTTCTCCAGTGCGTGCACCCGCATGCGGTCCGGCGCGCAGCCAGGGTCGCCGTGGTGGACGGCCACGAAGCGGTCGACCCCGTCCTTGTGGGCGCGCACTATGTGGTGGGACTCGCGCCCCGCCAGTTCGCGGTGCGCGCCGATGCGTACCCGCTCGTGGTGGCCCAGGGTGTGCAGACCCCCGTCCAGGGGCGAGCCCAGCTCGGCCAGCAGCCGCTCCAGGACGCCCGACGCCTCCACCAGTGAGCGGTAGGAACGGCCCGCGGACCGCCCCGCGCACGAGGGTTCGTCGGTCTCCGCGAGCAGCCGGATCAGGGATTCCTCCGGCAGCTGGAGGATCTCCTCCAGCGCGCGTACGGCCCGCAGGGACTCGGGGCGCTGCGGGCGTCGGGCACCCTGCTGCCAGTAACTCAGGCTCGTCACACCGACCTTGACGCCGTAGCGTGACAGATGGTGCTGCACGCGCTGCAGCGGCAGTCCGCGGGCGGCGATCGCGGCACGCAGCGCGACGTGGAAGGGGCCGCCCCGCAGGGCCGAGTCCAGTTCCGCGGTCACGACGGCGGCGACGTCCGCGTGCTGTGTGGCGTGCGGCATGCAGGGGCCTTTCTGTGAATGCTCGCTACGGCTGGTCGGGCCGGGTTGTGCGTGTTTCGGGGCCACCCCGTCGGCGCCGTGGAGTCTTCACATCCGTACGCCGTCGTTCCCGGTCCCGAGTTCCCCCGCATTGAAGCGTGTTGACCTAGTCCCGACAACACCTGAGACCCAACAGCGGCGCACTCCTGGCCGAGACGCGATCGGTGCCTCAAGTCGGCGCGCCGGCGTGGATCACCGAGGGTGACGTCCCCCGAGGCCCGGTGACCCGCGCGGCGGCGTTGTCCACAGGCCCGCCGCACTGTCAGCCCTCGCCAGTAGGGTGTGAGACATGGCCGATCCCTCCAGCTACCGCCCCAAGCCGGGACAGATCCCGGACTCGCCAGGGGTGTACAGGTTCCGTGACGAGCACCGCCGGGTGATCTACGTCGGAAAGGCGAAGAGCCTGCGCCAGCGCCTGGCGAACTACTTCCAGGACCTGGCCGGACTCCACCCCCGCACCCGCAGCATGGTCACCACGGCCGCGTCCGTGGAATGGACCGTGGTGTCCACGGAGGTCGAGGCCCTGCAGCTGGAGTACTCCTGGATCAAGGAGTTCGACCCCCGGTTCAACGTCAAGTACCGCGACGACAAGAGCTACCCGTACCTCGCGGTGACGATGAACGAGGAGTTCCCGCGCGTCCAGGTGATGCGCGGCCACAAGCGCAAGGGCGTGCGCTACTTCGGGCCGTACGGGCACGCCTGGGCGATCCGCGACACCGTGGACCTCCTGCTGCGCGTCTTCCCGGTGCGCACCTGCTCGGCGGGTGTCTTCAAGAACGCCGCCCGCACCGGCCGGCCCTGTCTGCTCGGCTACATCGGCAAGTGCTCCGCCCCCTGCGTCGAGCGCGTCTCCGCCGACGAACACCGCGAACTGGCCGAGGAGTTCTGCGACTTCATGGCCGGGCGTACGGGGACGTACCTGCGCCGCCTCGAGAAGCAGATGACCCAGGCGGCCGAGGAGATGGAGTACGAGCGGGCGGCCCGCCTGCGCGACGACATCGAGGCCCTGAAGAAGGCCATGGAGAAGAACGCGGTCGTGCTCGCCGACGCGACCGACGCCGACCTGATCGCGGTCGCCGAGGACGAGCTGGAGGCGGCCGTCCAGATCTTCCACGTCCGCGGCGGACGCGTGCGCGGGCAGCGCGGCTGGGTCACCGACAAGGTCGAGGAGATCACCACCGGTGCCCTCGTCGAACACGCGCTGCAGCAGCTCTACGGCGAGGAGAAGGGCGACTCCGTCCCCAAGGAGGTCCTCGTCCCGGCCCTGCCCGACCCCGTCGAGCCCGTCCAGGAGTGGCTCACCGAGCGCCGCGGCTCCGCGGTCTCGCTGCGCATCCCGCAGCGCGGCGACAAGAAGGCCCTGATGGAGACGGTGGAGCGCAACGCCCAGCAGGCGCTCGTGCTGCACAAGACCAAGCGGGCCTCCGACCTGACCACGCGCTCGCGTGCCCTGGAGGAGATCGCCGAGGCCCTCGACCTGGACAGCGCCCCCCTCCGCATCGAGTGCTACGACATCTCCCACCTCCAGGGCGACGACGTGGTGGCCTCCATGGTCGTCTTCGAGGACGGCCTGCAGCGCAAGAGCGAGTACCGCCGCTTCCAGATCAAGGGCTTCGAGGGGCAGGACGACGTCCGCTCGATGCACGAGGTGATCAACCGTCGCTTCCGGCGCTACCTCGCGGAGAAGGAGAAGACGGGGGAGTGGGCCGACGGCGAGAACACGCTCACCGAGGAGGACGGCCGCCCCAAGAAGTTCGCCTACCCGCCCCAGCTCGTCGTCGTGGACGGCGGACAGCCCCAGGTCGCCGCGGCCAAGAAGGCCCTGGACGAGCTCGGTATCGACGACGTCGCCGTGTGCGGCCTCGCCAAGCGCCTGGAGGAGGTGTGGCTGCCGGACGAGGACGACCCGGTGGTCCTGCCCCGCACCAGCGAGGGCCTCTACCTGCTGCAGCGCGTCCGTGACGAGGCGCACCGCTTCGCGATCACCTACCAGCGCACCAAACGGGCCAAGCGCTTCAGGTCGAGCCCCCTGGACGACGTGCCGGGACTCGGGGACACACGCAAGCAGGCACTGCTGAAACATTTCGGTTCGCTCAAGAAACTACGATCCGCCACCATCGACCAGATCTGCGAGGTCCCCGGCATAGGCCGCAAGACGGCCGAGACGATCGCCGTCGCCCTCGCCCAGGCGGCCCCGGCCGCGCCCGCCGTGAACACGGCGACTGGAGAGATCATGGAGGAGGAACCCTCCAGCAAGGGTTCCAGCGGGCAGCCCGTAGCCATGGGTGCCCCGGACGAACGACGGGGGCAGGAGACATGAATGTGAACGAGCACGACGGGCAAGAAAGCCAGGCCGGAGACGGAGTACAGGTGAGTACGGGCAGCGACACACCCGGGGCGGTCCCCGAGGCGGCCATCCCGGAGCTGGTGATCATTTCGGGCATGTCGGGTGCGGGCAGGTCGACCGCCGCCAAGTGTCTGGAGGACCTCGGCTGGTTCGTCGTCGACAACCTGCCGCCCGCGCTGATCCCCACCATGGTGGAGCTCGGCGCCCGCTCGCAGGGCAACGTCGCCAGGATCGCGGTCGTCGTCGACGTCCGCGGCCGCCGCTTCTTCGACAACCTCCGCGAGTCCCTCGCCGACCTGGAGGCCAAGCACGTCACCCGGCGGATCGTGTTCCTGGAGTCCTCCGACGACGCCCTGGTGCGTCGCTTCGAGTCGGTCCGCCGCCCGCACCCCCTCCAGGGCGACGGCCGCATCGTCGACGGCATCGCCGCCGAGCGCGAGCTGCTGCGCGAGCTGCGCGGCGACGCCGACCTGGTGATCGACACCTCCAGCCTGAACGTGCACGAGCTGCGCGCCAAGATGGACGCCCAGTTCGCCGGCGAGGAGGAGCCCGAGCTGCGGGCCACCGTCATGTCCTTCGGCTTCAAGTACGGCCTCCCGGTCGACGCCGACCTGGTCGCGGACATGCGCTTTTTGCCCAACCCGCACTGGGTCCCGGAGCTGCGCCCCTTCACCGGCCTGAACGAAGAGGTCGCGGCGTACGTCTTCAACCAGCCCGGCGCCAAGGAGTTCCTCGACCGCTATGCCGAGCTGCTGCGCCTCATCGCGGCCGGCTACCGCCGCGAGGGCAAGCGGTACGTGACCATCGCCATCGGCTGCACGGGCGGCAAGCACCGCTCGGTGGCCATGTCGGAGAAGCTCGCCGCACGTCTTGCGGCCGAGGGCGTGGAGACGGTGGTCGTGCACCGGGACATGGGACGCGAATGACGGAGCGTTCTCCGCGGCTGAGCAGGCTGCGCCGGGTCGTGCCCGAGTCCCGCTCGGGCCGGCCCGTGGAGGCCCGCGGCGCCCGGCCGCGCCGCCGCGGCGCCCAGCCCAAGGTGGTCGCCCTCGGCGGCGGCATGGGCCTGTCCGCCTCGCTCGCCGCGCTGCGCCGGATCACCGGCGACCTCACCGCCGTCGTCACCGTGGCCGACGACGGCGGCTCCAGCGGCCGCCTGCGTGACGAACTGGGCGTGCTCCCGCCCGGCGACCTGCGCAAGGCGCTGGCCGCGCTGTGCGGCGACGACGACTGGGGACAGACCTGGGCCCGCGTCATCCAGCACCGCTTCCAGTCCAAGGGCGACCTGCACGAACACGCGGTCGGCAACCTTCTGATCGTCGCCCTGTGGGAGCAGCTGGGCGACCATGTCCAGGCCCTCGACCTGGTCGGCAAGCTGCTCGGCGCGCACGGGCGCGTGCTGCCCATGTCCGCCGTACCCCTGGAGCTGCAGGCTCTGGTCAAGGGGCACGACCCGGAGCGGCCCGAGGACGTCGACACCGTGCGGGGACAGGCGACTGTGGCGCTCACGCCGGGCGAGGTGCAGTCCGTGCACCTCGTTCCGAACGACCCGCCCGCCGTCCCCGAGGCCGTCGAGGCGGTCCTGGACGCCGACTGGGTCGTCCTCGGCCCCGGTTCCTGGTTCTCCTCGGTCATCCCGCACCTGCTCGTGCCCGAACTCCTGGACGCCCTCACCGAGACGAAGGCACGCCGGGTACTCTCGCTGAACCTCGCGCCGCAGCCCGGAGAAACCGAGGGCTTCTCCCCGCAGCGTCATTTGGAGGTTTTGGGACGACACGCCCCTAAACTCGCCCTGGACGTGGTGCTGGCCGACGAGGCCGCGGTGCCCGACCGCGACGTGCTCACCGAGGCCGCCGAGCGGTTCGGTGCCGCGGTCGAGCTGGCGCCGGTGGCCCGGAGGGACGGAACTCCGCGGCACGACCCGGAGCTGCTGGCCGCCGCGTACGACCGTATTTTTCGGATGCATGGAAGGATCGGCCCATGGCGATGACGGCAGCGGTGAAGGACGAGATCTCCCGGCTCCCCGTCACCCGGACCTGCTGCAGAAAGGCGGAGGTCTCCGCCATTCTGCGGTTCGCCGGCGGCCTCCACCTGGTCAGCGGGCGCATCGTGATCGAAGCGGAGCTGGACACCGCGATGGCGGCGCGGCGCCTGAAGCGGGACATCCTGGAGATCTTCGGCCACAGTTCCGAACTGATCGTGATGGCGCCGGGCGGACTGCGCCGCGGTTCGCGCTACGTCGTACGGGTCGTCGCCGGCGGTGACCAGCTGGCCCGGCAGACCGGCCTGGTCGACGGCCGCGGCCGCCCGATCCGGGGTCTGCCCCCGCAGGTGGTCTCGGGGGCCACCTGCGACGCGGAGGCCGCCTGGCGCGGCGCCTTCCTGGCGCACGGCTCCCTGACCGAGCCCGGCCGCTCCTCCTCCCTGGAGGTGACCTGCCCCGGCCCGGAGGCCGCGCTCGCCCTGGTCGGCGCCGCCCGCCGGCTGTCGATCGCCGCGAAGGCGCGCGAGGTGCGCGGCGTGGACCGCGTGGTCGTCCGTGACGGCGACGCGATCGGTGCCCTGCTCACCCGCCTCGGCGCGCACGAGTCGGTGCTGGCCTGGGAGGAGCGCCGGATGCGCCGCGAGGTGCGGGCCACGGCGAACCGTCTCGCCAACTTCGACGACGCCAATCTGCGCCGCTCCGCACGCGCGGCCGTCGCCGCCGGCGCCCGCGTCCAGCGCGCCCTGGAGATCCTCGGCGACGAGGTGCCCGAGCACCTCGCGGCCGCAGGACGGCTGCGCATGGAGCACAAGCAGGCCTCGCTGGAGGAGCTGGGCGCGCTCGCCGACCCGCCGCTGACCAAGGACGCCGTCGCCGGCCGTATCCGCCGGCTCCTCGCGATGGCCGACAAGCGCGCCTCCGACCTCGGCATCCCGGGCACGGAGTCCAGCATCACCGAGGAGATGGCCGACAACCTGGTCGGCTGAGCCCCGCAGTCCAACACACCGGTGCCGACGCCCACTTGGGCCGTCGGCACCGGTTTTCTCTGTCTTTGAGGCGCCCTTGACTCGGCCGTGTAGTGGCATGAGCCTGGCAAGACTTTCGTCACCGTGACGAAGGACTGCTAGGGGGGTTCATGAGACACAGAGCGAGATCGATCCTCGCTGTCGGCGCGCTCCTGCTCGGCGGAGCGGGCCTCGCACCCATCGCCCAGGCACAGAACGGAAGTTCGCAGGGATCCGACCCCACCGAGGTCAAGGTCTACCGCGCCGACGTCACCGCCCAGCAGGTACCCCTGCTGCTGGCCGCCGGACAGGACGGCGACGAACTCAGCGACCAGGTCCCGGAGAAGGGCACCGCCTCGGTCGAGCTCTACCTCACCGGTCAACAGGCCCACAAGCTGGAGAAGCAGGGCGTCGCCCTGACCGAGCACACGCTTTCGGCCAGGGCCGCGAGGCGCGTGGAGGCCGCCGGCCAAGGCGTCTTCCGCCCGTACAGCGGAAGCGGCGGCCTCAAGGAGGAGATCGTCCGGACCGGTCAGCAGAATCCCGGCCTCACCAAGGTCGTCTCCATCGGCAAGACCGTCAACGGACAGGACATCCTCGCCCTGAAACTCACCAAGGACGCGAAGAAGTCCAAGGACGGCTCGAAGCCCTCCGTCCTCTACCTGTCCAACCAGCACGCGCGCGAGTGGATCACGCCGGAGATGACCCGCCGGCTGATGCACTACTACCTGGACCACTACAAGACCGACCAGCGCATCAAGAAGATCGTGGACTCCACCGAGCTGTGGTTCGTGATCTCGGCCAACCCCGACGGCTACGACTACACCTTCAAGAACTCCGAGACCCGCCTGTGGCGCAAGAACCTGCGGGACGTCAACGGCGACGGCGTCATATCCACCGGTGACGGCGTCGACCTCAACCGCAACTTCGCCTACAAGTGGGGCTACGACGACGAGGGTTCGTCCCCCAACCCCACCAGCGAGACCTATCGCGGCGCGAGCCCGGCCTCCGAGCCCGAGACCAGGGCGCTGGACGCCTTCGAGAAGCGCATCGGCTTCACGTACGCCATCAACTACCACTCCGCCGCCGAACTCCTCCTCTACGGCGTCGGCTGGCAGGTCGCCACCCCGACCCCCGACGACGTGGTCTACAAGGCCCTCGCCGGTTCGCCGGACCACTCCGCGATCCCCGGTTACCGCCCGCAGGTCTCCTCCGAGCTGTACACCACCAACGGCGAGGCGGACGGACACGCGGCGAACGTCAACGGCATATCGATGTTCACCCCGGAGATGTCGACGTGTCAGACCGCGTCGAACATCGACCCGAACGACCAGTGGAACGCGGCCGACTGCCAGTCCGTCTTCAACTTCCCGGACGACGAGAAGCTGATCCAGCAGGAGTTCGAGAAGAACATCCCGTTCGCGCTGTCGGTCGCCGAGACCGCCCCGCACCCCGACACACCGTCCTCCTCGCTCGGCCTGACCGCCGCCGACTTCACCCCGGCGAAGTTCGCCACGTCGTACGCGCGCGGCGCCGACCAGGAGGTCTCCGTCGTCGTACGCAAGGCCGTGCGCGACAAGGAGCTCAAGTACCGCGTCAACGGCGGCCGTACGCAGGATGAGGGGCTCAGGGCCTGGAAGGGCGGCGAGACCTACGGCGGTGACGACAACCTGCACTTCGACGAGTACCGGGCCAAGGTCAGGGACGGCGCCCCGGGCGACAAGGTCGAGGTGTGGTTCACCGGCAAGGCCAGGAACGGCAAGAAGGTCTCCAGCGAGCACTTCACCTACACCGTCGCCCAGCGGGCCAAGGCCGACACGCTCGTCGTCGCCGAGGAAGGCGCGACCGCCACGCAGGCGCAGACGTACGTGGACGCGCTGAAGGCGAACGGCCGCAAGGCGATCGTCTGGGACGTCGCCACCCAGGGCGCACCCGACGCGCTCGGCGTGCTGAAGCACTTCAAGACCGTCGTCCACTACACCGGGGCGAGCGTCCCGGGCAACGCCACCCAGCTCCAGCTGCGCGCCTATCTCAACGAGGGCGGCAAGCTGATCGAGGCGGGCGAGCAGGCCGGCGGCAGCGTCGACCTCGGCGGGGGCACCCTGTCGAACGACTTCAGCCAGTACTACCTGGGCGCCTACTCCCGTACGTCGACCCCCGGGGCCACCGGCTTCACCGGCTCCGGCAAGCTCGACGGCTTCAGCGGGGCGCTCGGTGCCGCCACCGGCAACCCGCTCGACAAGGCGGGCACCTACAGCGTCACATCCGACTCGCTGCCCGCCGACAAGTACCCGCAGTTCGCCAGTGCGGGCGCAGGCCAGTTCGCCGGGACCGTCAACCCGTACGGGCCGTACGCAGGCTCGTACATGGCGGCCGCCGTCCACACCGATGACGCCTACAAGCGCCTCACCCGCACCATCGACCTCACGGGTGTCACCGCGGCCCAGCAGCCCACCCTGCGCAGCCAGTTGCTCTGGGACACCGAGCCCGGCTACGACCACGTCATCGTCGAGGCCCACACCACCGGCGCCGACGACTGGACGACCCTGCCGGAGAAGGGCGGAGCGACCCGCCAGACCGTACCGAGCGAGTGCGGGGCGGGCTTCCTGGTGAACGAGCACCCGTGGCTCAAGCACTACCTGACCATCGCGAACAACGACTGCACCGCGACCGGCACGAGCGGTTCCTGGAACAGCCTCACCGGCGCCTCCAACGGCTGGGAGCAGGTCAACTTCGACCTGAGCGCCTACGCCGGCAAGTCCGTCGAGGTCTCCCTCAGCTACGTCACCGACCCGGGCACCGGCGGCCACGGCGTCCTCGCCGACGACGCCTCGCTCGTCATCGGCGGCACGCCGACCCAGACCGAGGGCTTCGAGACGTCGCTCGGCGCCTGGAGCGTGTCCGGACCGCCCGCGGGCAGCCCGGCCGTCCTCAAGGACTGGGCGCGCACCGGAGCCCTGTTCAGGACATACGGAGCGATCACCACCGACCGGACCGTGCTGCTGGGCTTCGGCCTGGAGCACGTCAGCGCGGCGGCCGACCGCAACAGCCTCGTCAAGAAGGCGCTCGCGGCCCTGGAAGGGTGAACACCCCGGTCAACGATGACTAGCTCTCCGTAGTCAAAAAGAGTGATCAGAACTTTCGTCCCGGGCGGTCCGTACCCCTACTGGCGGGTACGGACCGCCTGCCCATGTATGGGGCGTCTCGATGTCACTCCGGGGCCCTCAGGGAGGTAGGGTCGGGGGTGGTCGGGGACATCCCAAACAGAGCTCGCCGGCACCGCATGGCCGGCGTACCAACGAGGAGATCGGTTCGTGACGATCCGCGTAGGCATCAACGGCTTCGGTCGTATCGGTCGCAACTACTTCCGCGCGCTGCTGGAGCAGGGTGCAGACATCGAGATCGTGGCTGTCAACGACCTGGGTGACACCGCGACCACCGCCCACCTGCTCAAATACGACACCATCCTAGGCCGCCTCAAGGCCGAGGTGTCGCACACCGCCGACACGATCACCGTCGACGGGCACACCATCAAGGTTCTTTCCGAGCGCAACCCCGCCGACATCCCGTGGGGCGAGCTCGGCGTCGACATCGTCGTCGAGTCGACGGGCATCTTCACGAAGAAGGCCGACGCCGAGAAGCACATCGCCGGCGGCGCCAAGAAGGTCCTCATCTCGGCTCCGGCCAAGGACGAGGACATCACCATCGTGATGGGCGTCAACCAGGACAAGTACGACGCGGCCAACCACCACGTCATCTCCAACGCCTCCTGCACCACCAACTGTGTGGCGCCGATGGCGAAGGTCCTCGACGAGAACTTCGGCATCGTCAAGGGCCTGATGACGACGGTCCACGCGTACACCAACGACCAGCGCATCCTCGACTTCCCGCACTCGGACCTGCGCCGCGCCCGCGCCGCCGCCGAGAACATCATCCCGACCACCACCGGTGCCGCCAAGGCCACCGCCCTGGTCCTGCCGCAGCTCAAGGGCAAGCTGGACGGCATCGCCATGCGCGTCCCGGTCCCCACCGGCTCGGCCACCGACCTGGTCGTGACGCTGCAGCGCGAGGTCACCAAGGACGAGGTCAACGCCGCGTTCAAGAAGGCCTCCGAGGACGGCGACCTCAAGGGCTACCTGTCGTACACCGAGGACCCGATCGTCTCCTCGGACATCGTCAGCGACCCGGCCTCCTGCACCTTCGACTCCTCCCTGACCATGGTCCAGGAGGGCAACTCGGTGAAGATCCTCGGCTGGTACGACAACGAGTGGGGCTACTCCAACCGCCTCGTCGACCTGACGGTCTTCGTCGGCAACCAGCTCTGATCTGACCCACAGAGCAGGCAACTCGATGTGAACGCAGGGCTCGGGCAGCGCAGGGACGCGCCGCCCGGGCCCTGACTCACGTACGGATCAGCCCTCGTACGATCAGAGCAGCCCTCACCAGGAGTCCTCACATGAAGACGATCGACGAACTTCTCGCCGACGGCGTGGACGGCAAGCGGGTCTTCGTCCGCGCCGACCTCAACGTGCCGCTCGCCGACGGCCTCATCACCGACGACGGCCGCATCCGCGCCGTCCTGCCCACCGTCAAGGCCCTCGCGGACGCGGGCGCCAAGGTGGTCGTGGCCTCGCACCTCGGCCGCCCCAAGGGCGCGCCGGACCCGGCCTTCTCCCTGCTTCCGGCCGCCGAGCGGCTCGGTGAACTCCTGGGCGCCCCCGTGGCCTTCGCCCAGGACACCGTCGGCCCCGCCGCCCACGCGGCCGTCGACGGCCTCGAGCCGGGCCAGGTCGCGGTCATCGAGAACCTGCGCTTCAACGCGGGCGAAACCTCCAAGGACGACGCCGAGCGCGGCGAGTTCGCGGACCAGCTGGCCGCCCTCGCGGACGTCTACGTCGGCGACGGCTTCGGCGCTGTGCACCGTAAGCACGCCTCGGTATTCGACCTCCCGGCGCGTCTGCCGCACGCCGCCGGCTACCTCATCGCGAACGAGGTCGCCGTACTGAAGAAGCTCACCGAAGACGTGCAGCGCCCGTACGTCGTCGCCCTCGGCGGCGCCAAGGTCTCCGACAAGCTCGCCGTCATCGACCAGCTGCTCGGCAAGGCCGACCGCCTGCTCATCGGCGGCGGCATGGCGTACACCTTCCTCAAGGCCAAGGGCTACGAGATCGGCAAGTCCCTCCTGCAGGAGGACCAGATCCCGGCGGTCCTCGAGTACATCGAGCGCGCCGAGAAGACCGGCGTCGAGCTGGTGCTGCCCGTCGACACCCTGGTCTCCACGGACTTCCCCGACCTCAAGACCAAGGCCCCGGCCAACCCCACCACCGTCGCCGCGGACGCCATCCCGGCCGACCAGGAGGGCCTGGACATCGGTCCGGAGACCCGCAAGCTGTACGCCTCGAAGATCGCCGACGCCGCCACCGTCTTCTGGAACGGCCCGATGGGCGTCTTCGAGCACCCCGATTTCGCCGAGGGCACCAAGGCGGTCGCCCAGGCCCTCCTCGACTCCCCGGCCTTCACGGTCGTCGGCGGCGGCGACTCCGCCGCGGCCGTGCGCCTCCTGGGCTTCGACGAGAACGCATTCGGCCACATCTCGACCGGCGGCGGCGCCTCCCTCGAATACCTCGAGGGCAAGACGCTCCCCGGCCTCGCCGCACTGGAGGACTGACCTACATGAGCACGCGCACGCCGCTGATGGCGGGCAACTGGAAGATGAACCTCAACCACCTCGAGGCCATCGCCCACGTCCAGAAGCTCGCCTTCGCCCTCGCGGACAAGGACTACGAGGCCGTCGAGGTCGCCGTCCTGCCGCCCTTCACCGACCTGCGCTCCGTGCAGACCCTGGTCGACGGCGACAAGCTCAAGATCAAGTACGGTGCCCAGGACCTCTCGGCGCACGACTCCGGCGCCTACACCGGCGAGATCTCCGGCGCCATGCTGGCCAAGCTGAAGTGCACGTTCGTGGCGATCGGCCACTCCGAGCGCCGCCAGTACCACAACGAGACCGACGAGCTGGTCAACGCCAAGGTCAAGGCCGCCTACAAGCACGGCCTGACCCCGATCCTGTGCGTCGGCGAGGAGCTCGAGGTCCGCGAGGCGGGCAACCACGTCACGCACACGCTCGCCCAGGTCGAGGGCGGTCTGAAGGACCTCCCGGCCGAACAGGCCGAGTCGATCGTGATCGCCTACGAGCCCGTCTGGGCCATCGGCACCGGCAAGGTCTGCGGCGCCGAGGACGCCCAGGAGGTCTGCGCCGCCATCCGCGGCAAGATCGCCGAGCTGTACACCCAGGAGCTGGCCGACCAGGTCCGCATCCAGTACGGCGGCTCCGTCAAGGCCGGCAACGTCGCCGAGATCATGGCGCAGGCCGACATCGACGGCGCCCTGGTCGGCGGTGCCTCGCTGGACGCGGACGAGTTCGTCAAGATCGTGCGCTTCCGCGACCAGTGACACGAGCTGGGAGTATGCGGTAGCGGCGATACGTCGTACCCTTGCGGGGGCACAGCCTGGTCGCTGTGCCCCCGTCGTCCATCCGAATCCGAGGAAGTTGGTCCAGCCGTGGTTTTGGGGTTCTCGATCGCCCTGATCGTCTTCAGCCTGCTGCTGATGCTGCTGGTGCTGATGCACAAGGGGAAGGGCGGCGGCCTCTCCGACATGTTCGGTGGCGGCATGCAGTCGTCCGTCGGCGGCTCCTCGGTCGCCGAGCGCAACCTCGACCGGATCACCGTGGTGATCGGTCTGCTCTGGTTCGCGTGCATTGTCGTACTCGGCATCCTCATGAAGACGAACAGCTGAGCAGCGACGCACACAGCACGTACATTCCGCACGTAAGGCCCCATGTTCGGTACGCGCAGCTGAGCGCGGCCTATCATGGGGCTTGCGTCTAGGTGTGGGGGGTGTAACTCCAATCACTGGACGCGCGTTGGGCCTTACGTAGACTGAGGCGCTCGCAACGAAGCGAAACGCCGACTCGCTTCGCGGCACCATCACGCAGGGAGTTACGACCGTGGCAAGTGGCAACGCGATCCGAGGAAGCCGGGTCGGGGCGGGGCCGATGGGCGAGGCCGAGCGCGGCGAGTCCGCGCCGCGTCTGCGCATCTCCTTCTGGTGCTCGAACGGGCACGAGACGCAGCCCAGCTTCGCCAGCGACGCGCAGGTTCCCGAGACCTGGGACTGCCCGCGCTGCGGCTTCCCCGCCGGACAGGACCGGGACAACCCGCCGGACCCGCCGCGCACCGAGCCCTACAAGACGCACCTCGCGTACGTCAGGGAGCGGCGCAGTGACGCGGACGGCGAGGCGATCCTCGCCGAGGCGCTCGCCAAACTGCGGGGCGAGATCTAGGAGTTGAGAGCCGGCCGGGCACCGAGGGGTGCCTGGCCGGAGCTGTTTCGTACCCGGCCCCCGGCCGCCTGAGGACCGATTGTCAGTGCTGCCCTCTACGGTTTGTGCATCGGCAGATCGTGAGGGGGAGTTGTGGCGACGGTCGAGGAGGCGGGCAGCCCTGCGCCCGCGTGGCGCGGGGGATTCGGGCGGCTGTGGACGGCCGCGGTGGTGTCCCGGTTCGGAGACGCGCTGCGAGGTGCGGCACTGCCCCTGCTCGCCGCTTCCCTGACCGACAGCCCCCTGCTCATCGCGTCCGTGACAGCCTGCGGCTATCTGCCCTGGATCGTCTTCGGACTGCTCGGCGGCGCGGTCGCGGACCGGGTGGACCAGCGGCGCGCCATGTGGACGGTGGATGCGCTTCGAGGACTGCTCGTCGCCGCCTTCGCCGTGGCCGTCGCGCTCGGCCATGCCTCGATCGCGCTGCTCATCGTGCTGGCCTTCGTGCTGACCACCCTCCAGACGCTCTTCGACAACGCTTCCACGGCCCTGCTGCCCGTCCTGGTGGATCAGGAGGCGCTCGGCAGTGCCAATGCCCGGCTGATGACGGGACAGCAGATCGCGGGCGGCCTGATAGGGGCACCGGCGGTGCCGCTGCTGCTGGCCGCCGGAGCCGCCGTCCCCTTCATGGCCGACGCGGGTACGTTCCTGGTGGCCGCCGCGCTGGTCGCCTCGCTGCGCACCGCCGCACCGGAGCGCGGGCCGAAGCGGGCGGGCAGCACACTGCGCCGGGAGATCGCGGAGGGGCTGCGGACCCTGTGGCGCGACCGGGCCCTGCGCGGGCTGTGCGCCGCGACCGCGCTGTGCAACATCGGCATGGGCGCTCTCATCGCCACCCTGGTCGTCCTGGTCACCCGCCGGCTGGACGCGGGCACCGCCGGATACGCGGTGGCGACCACCGCCTACACGGTCGGCGGCCTGGCCGGGGGAGTCGTGAACCGGCAGCTCACCACCCGCCTCGGGTCCATGCGGGCCGTACTGCTCGCAGGCCTCGTACAGATAGCCGCCCTCGTCGTCATGGGCAGCGTGCCCAGCCTGACCGCGACGGCGGCGGCACTCGCCGTGTTCGGCTTCATGGGAATGGTGTGGAACGTCAACACGACCACACTGATGCAGCAGCGCACCCCCGCCGACCTGCTCGGCCGGGTCAGCTCCGCCTTCCGTACCCTGGCCGTCGCCGGGGCTCCGCTGGGCGCCCTGCTCGGCGGCGCGGTCGCCACCGCCTGGGGCCCGAACACACCGCCCCTGCTCACCGCCGCCTTCTTCGTCCTGTCGGTCCTCGCGCTGATACCCGCCCGCAAGCCGGACGTACCTGTGGATGCGCCGCACGGCGACACCACGACGGCCCATGTCACGCGCTGATCAACTAGGTTGGGACCGGCAGCGGGGCACGGCAGGAAAGAAGGCTGAAGTCCGAAATGAACGCAGACGTCCGTAACAGGCTCAACCAGACGCCCGAGTGGACCGCGCTGGCCAAGCACCGTGAGGAGCTCGGCGAAGTGCGGCTGCGGGACCTGTTCGCCGCCGACCCGGGACGCGGCGCCGGGTACACACTCCAGGTCGGCGACCTGTACATCGACTACTCCAAGCACCTCGTCACCGACGAGACCCTGCGGCTGCTGCGCGAGCTGGCCGCCGCCACCGACGTGTTCGGACTGCGGGACGCCATGTTCCGCGGCGAGAAGATCAACACGACCGAGAACCGCGCCGTACTGCACACCGCGCTGCGCGCCCCGCGCGAGGCGGTGGTCGAGGTCGACGGGGAGAACGTCGTCCCGGGTGTGCACGCCGTGCTCGACAAGATGGCCGAGTTCGCCGAGCGGGTCCGCTCCGGTGCCTGGACGGGCCACACCGGCAAGCGCATCAAGAACGTCGTCAACATCGGTATCGGCGGCTCCGACCTGGGCCCGGCGATGGCCTACGAGGTGCTGCGCAGCTACACCGACCGCGATCTCACGGTCCGCTTCGTGTCGAACGTCGACGGCGCCGACCTGCACGAGGCGATCCGTGATCTGGACGCGGCGGAGACCCTGTTCGTCATCGCCTCCAAGACCTTCACCACCATCGAGACGATCACGAACGCGACCTCGGCGCGGGAGTGGCTGCTCGGTGAGCTGAAAGCCGGTCAGGAGGCCGTCGCCCGGCACTTCGTGGCGCTGTCGACGAACGCCGGGAAGGTGTCGGAGTTCGGCATCGACACGGCCAACATGTTCGAGTTCTGGGACTGGGTCGGCGGCCGGTACTCGTATGACTCAGCGATCGGGCTGGCGCTGATGATCGCCATCGGCCCGGATCGCTTCCGGGAGATGCTCGACGGGTTCCGGCTGGTGGACGAGCACTTCAGGTCGGCGCCCGCCGAGTCCAACGTGCCCTTGCTGCTGGGCCTGTTGGGCATCTGGTACGGCAACTTCCATGACGCCCAGTCGCATGCGGTGCTGCCGTACAGCCACTACCTCTCCAGGTTCACCGCCTATCTGCAGCAGCTGGACATGGAGTCCAACGGCAAGTACGTGGGCCGGGACGGGCGGGAGGTGGAGTGGCAGACGGGGCCGGTGGTGTGGGGCACGCCGGGCACCAACGGACAGCACGCCTACTACCAGCTGATCCATCAGGGCACAAAGCTGATCCCGGCCGATTTCATCGGGTTCGCCGAACCGGTGGCCGAGCTGAGCGAGGGGCTCAAGGCGCAGCACGACCTGCTGATGGCGAACTTCTTCGCGCAGACGCAGGCCCTCGCCTTCGGCAAGACACCGGACGAAGTGCGGGCCGAGGGCGTGCCGGAGGAGCTGGTGGCGCACAAGACGTTCAAGGGCAATCACCCGACGACGACGATCCTGGCGCGCGAGCTGACGCCGTCCGTGCTGGGTCAGTTGGTCGCGCTGTACGAGCACAAGGTGTTCGTGCAGGGTGCGGTGTGGAACATCGACTCCTTCGACCAGTGGGGCGTCGAGCTCGGCAAGGTACTGGCCAAGCGGGTCGAGCCCGCACTGACTGAGGGAGCTGAGGTGGCGGGCCTGGACGAGTCCAGCAAGGCGCTGGTCGCCAAGTACCGGGAGCTGCGGGGGCGGGCGTAGCGCTGCCGCTACGGCTGGGGGAAGCGAGCGGTGCCTGACCGTTCGCTTTCCGGCGCCGTGCAACTCGCGGGAAAACCCAGGGCAGTTGAGGTGCAGCCTTCAGCGTCAGGCCACCGCGCTGAGGGTGTCCGCGAGCCGTCGTCTTGCCGCGCGTGCCGCCGGGAGGGCGGCGAGTGCGGCCGCGCCGAGCACCGCGGCGGCGGCGAGGAGCACGAGCAGGACCGGCGGCGGGTTCTGGGCGATCCCGGCGCCGATGCCGCTGGACCTGCCCTGGGAGTTGATGAGCCAGTGCGCGAGCGGAGTGCCCAGGGCCGTACCGAGGAGGACGGCGGCCAGGGCGGTGCAGCCGGTGGCCGTGACGGTGATCGCGGTGATCTGGCGCGGGGACAGACCGATGGCCTTGAGGGCGAGCAGATCGCGTTCGCCCTCGCGGACGGTACCGCCGATCGCGGTGAGCAGTTCGACGAGCCCGATGAGAGCCAGGACGGCGATCAGGCCGAGGACGACCGAGCGCAGGGGGGAGAGCCCGTCGGCCGGGTTGGTGACGGCGTGCACGTCGAGCCGGCCGTGTCCGGCGGCGGCCAGTCGGCCGGCGACCGCGTGCGGGTCGGATCCGGGGCGCAGGCGGAGCTGGTAGAGGGTGGGAGTGAGGCGCGGGTCGTTCTCGCGGAGGGTGTCGAGGGAGGTGGAGATGACCCGGCCGGCGTTCTCCGGTTCGATGCTGCGGCCCACGATGTGCAGGATCTGCGGCTGGTCGCCGACCGTCATCCGCACCCAGTCGCCGACGCGGACGTCCAGCAGGTCCAGGAGCCCCTGCCCGGCCACCGCCTCGTCGCTGCCGCGGGCGGGCCGGCCCTCGGCCAGGGTGTACGGGTAGGGGTTGTGGCTGGTGCCGAGACCGCGCAGGGCGATCGTGGCCGTCTGGCCCGGCACCAGGGCGGCGACCTCGACACCCGGGTAGACGGCGGCGACCTGCGGGTCGCGCTGCAGCAGGGCACGGGCGTCCCGGTCGCTCAGACCCGCGTCGGCGTGGACGGTGAGTGCGGCCGGCAGCCCGATCTGCTCGGGCCTGCTGTGGAAGCGGTCGATGGTGGTCCAGGCACTCATCGCCACGACGATCAGCAACAGCGGCAGGGCCAGCCGGGCCACGGTGGCCAGGGACCGCAGCCGACGGACCGAGGCAGTGTGCCAGCCCAGCACCAAAGCGGGCGGCACCCCCAGCCCCAGCGCCCGTCGGGCCAGGCCGGAGAGATGCCCGCCGGAGGGTGTGATCTGCTGCAGGCTCGTGGTGCGGCGGGCGGGAGCGCCGGGTGGCGGTGGGGCTGCGGCTTCCAGGCCCAGTGCCCGACGGGCCAGGCCCAGGCCTCTGCCGCCCGTGCTCGCAGGTCGGGCCGCCGGGACCGGTGGTACGCGGCCCGCTCGCCAGGCTGCGAGGGCCGTCGTTGCGCCGATGAAGAGGACGGCGCCCGCCGGGATGGCGACGAGGGTCGGGGTGTGGCCGGGCAGGCCCTGCCATACGCCGAGGGCGTCTCCGAGGCGGCCGGGGAAGCGGCTGCCCAGGGACTGGGTGAGCGTTGCCGCGGCCGCGGCGCCGAGGACGGCGTAGGCGATGTGCTGGAACAGGAACACGCGGACGACCTGGGCCGGGGTGAAGCCGATCGCCTTCAGTACCGAGATGTCGCGCAGGTGACCGCGGATGCGGGTGGCTATCGCGCCGTGGACGGCGAGACCCGCGGCGACCAGTGCGCCCAGGCCGAACAGGCCCAGGACCTGGCCAAGGAGCCGGTTGTCGCCCTGTGCCTCGGCGCGGGCCTGCTGCCAGGTGGAGACCTCGCCGATGGCGCCCGCGCCGAGGGCGGTGACGGCGCGCTGGACGGCGTAGTCCGTGTCCTCGGGATCCGTCAGGCGCAGACCGATGACCTGGCCGGTGGGGTGGGGCACCGCGGAGGGGAGGGCCCAGACCAGGCCCGGCTGCTCGTTCGCGCGGTAGCGGGGCTCCGCGCTGTCGGCCACGCCCACGACGGTCACCGTCCGGGCCGTACCCGGCAGGGTGAGCGTGTCGCCCGGCTCGGCGAGCAGGGCGCGGGCGAGGCGGCTCTCCAGGACCACGCCGTCGGGGGTGGCCGGGTTCAGCCAGTGGCCTGCGGTGAGCAGCGGACGGCCGACGGTGGGGCGCTCGGCAGTGGCGCGCAGTTCGACCGAGGCGCGGGTGCCGCGTGAGGCGAGGGTGGCGACGGCGGTGGGGTAGGGGCCGGCGACGGACTCCACACCGTCCAGGCCGGTCAGCTTTCCCACCTGGGCGGACCTGCCCGTGTGGATCCAGACGTGCGCGCCGCGCTCCTGGGTGAAGATCCGCTGCCAGGGGTTGGTGGCGTACCCGAACAGAGCCGTGGCCAGCAGCAGCGACACGACGATCCCGGCGGTGGCGAGGACCAGGAACAGCGCCTCGCCGCGGTGTGTGCGCAGATCGGAGTGCGCCCAGCGCAGAGTTGCTCGCATACGGCTCAGGCCTTCCGGGGATCGTCGTACACCCGCATGTCAGTCCCTGAGCTCCAGCACCCCGGATATCCCGCTGCGGCGGGACGCCCCGGTGCCGTCCAGCTCGGCGTCGTCGGCGATCCGGCCGTCGAAGAAGCTGATCACACGGTCCGCGGCGCTCGCCAGCCGGGCGTCATGGGTGACCAGCACGATCGTCTGGCCGCGCTGGTGGAAGCGGGACAGCAGCCGCATCACCTCACGGGTGCCCTTGCTGTCCAGGCTGCCCGCGGGTTCGTCGGCCAGGAGGAGGGGAGGGTGGTTGACCAGGGCGCGGGCCAGCGCGACCCGCTGCTGCTCGCCGCCGGACAGCTCGCCCGGCATGCTCCGCTCCTTGCCGTCCAGCCCCAGTTCGCCGAGCAGCTGCTCCCGCTCGGCCCGCGCCTGCTTCGGAGCGACCCCCGCGAGCAGTGCCGGCAGCTCCACGTTGTCGGAAACCGACAGATTGGAGACGAGGTTGAAGAACTGGAAGACGATCCCGATCCGCTTCCTGCGCTCCACCGCCCAGCGTGCCTCGCTCCACGCGTCCGTGCGCTCACCGTCCAGCCGGATGCTGCCGCCGTCCGGCCGCTGCAGCCCGCCCAGCAGATGCAGCAAGGTCGACTTTCCGGCCCCGGAGGGACCGGTGACGGCCACGAACTCGCCCTGCCGGACGCACAGGTCGACCCCGCGCACGGCATGCGCCGGCGCGCCCTCGCCGTAGTGCGTCTTGACCAGGCCTTCTGCGTACAGCACGGGAGCGGGACTGTCGCTCACTCCAGCTCCTCCAGCTCTTCCTGGCACCTCTCCAGCCAGTCGAGGTCGGCCTGCAGGTGCAGCATCGCGCCCTCGATCAGCAGATGGGCGATGCGGTTGTCGCGGTCTTCGGCGGCGGCCAGCTTCGACAGGTCGCGCATGGTGTTGAGGTACTGGCGCCGCTGCTTGTTGATCAGGGCGATCTGCTCGGCGAGACCGGTCTGCGGAGCGAGCGCCAGCTTCATGAAGAACTCGTCCCGCACCCGCGGCTCGTCCTCCGGCTCCTCGAACCAGGCGCGCAGCGCCTCCCGCCCGGTGTCGGTGAGGTGGTAGACCTTTTTGTTGGGCCGGCTCGACTGCTCGACGTCCTCGCCCTCGATCAGGCCTTGCTTCTCGAGGCGACCGAGGGTTACGTAGATCTGGCCGACGTTCGGCTGAGGGTACGCGGAGCCCAGCAGTTGCTCAAGGTCCTGTTTGAGCTCGTAGCCGTGGGCCGGACCGCGTGCCAGGAGTGCCAGGAGGGGCAGGCGCACTCGTGCTGTCCTCCTGTCCTCGGAATGTGCTCCAGGCCCTAGTATCGCGCATACCTAACAGGTATACATGGCCTCTGACTCCGGGCGAAGATGCCCGGCGCCGGTGTACAGGGAGGAACCTATGCGGTGGATCCATGCCGCGGGTAGGGGCCTCCTCGTTCTCGTCGTGGTCATGGCCGGGTACGTCACCTCGGGCGCGCGCGCCGAGGAGGGCACGGCGGGCGGCCGCGGGCCCTTGACGCTCGCCACGGCCGGAGACCTCACCAACTACCTCGATCCCCTCCTCCAGGGCTGGAACCGCACTCACCCCGGCGAGAAGGTCACCCTCGTCGAGCTTCCCGACTCCGCCGACGAGACCCATGCGCAGATGGTCACCGACCTGCGCGGCGGGGACCGCAGCCGGTTCGACGTCCTCAACATCGACGTCAGCTGGACCTCGGAGTTCGCGGCCGCGGGCTGGATACGGCCGCTGCCCCGCGACCGCTTCCCGATGAAGGGCTTCCTGAAGCCGGTCGTCGACACGGCGACCTACGACAATCATCTGTACGCCGTCCCGTACGTCACCAACGCCGGACTGCTCCTCTACCGCAAGGACATCCTCGCCAAGGAGGGCGTCCCGCCGCCGCGCACCTGGGCCGAGCTGGAGTACGACGCGAAGACGATCGCGCCGAAGTACGGACTCGACGGCTACGCGGGGCAGTTCCTCCCGTACGAGGGCCTCACCGTCAACGCCGCCGAGGCCGTCTACTCCGCGGGCGGCAGCATCCTCGGCGACGAGGGCGCACGCGTCACCGTCGACTCGGCCGCCGCACGCGAGGGCATCGGCTTCCTCGCCCGGGGCGTACGCGAGGGCTGGATCCCGAAGAAGGCGCTCACCTACAAGGAAGAAGAGTCCAAACAGGCCTTCCAGGACGGCCGTCTGCTCTTCCTGCGCAACTGGCCCTACGCCTATGTCGGCGCCTCGGCCAAGGGCTCCCCGGTCGCCGGCAAAATCGGCGCCGTACCGCTGCCCGGCCCTGACGGACCCGGCAGAAGCGTCCTCGGCGGCTCCAACCTGGCCGTCAACACGCACACCCGGCACCCCGACTCCGCCGCGCGCCTGCTCGCGTACCTCACCGGCGAGCCCGTCCAGCGCCAGGTCCTCACCCGCGGCGCGCTGCCGCCCGTACGGGCCGCGCTGTACGAAGATCCCGAGCTGATACGGCGGTTCCCGTATCTGCCGACCCTGCGCACGAGCGTCCTGCATGCCGCGCCGCGCCCCAAGAGCCCGCGCTACGACCAGGTCAGCCTGGTTGTGCAGGCGGTCGTGCACGACGCGATGACCGGCCACGAGACACCGGCCGCGGCGGTGCAGAGGCTGGCGCGGGAGCTGGCTGCCGTCTCCAGCCGCTAGTTACTTGTTAAGTAACGCGGAAGTCTCATCTGGCCGCAGGATGCCCCTGTAAGTCCGCTTTTGCCATGCCAACTCAGCAGTAGCTTCTGTTTCTTTCATTGACACCCTCACGACACGCCTACCTAACATGCATGCATGTTGAGTAAGTACCGCTGGTGGCGTGACGCGGTGATCTACCAGGTGTATGTCCGCAGCTTCCTGGACAGCACCGGAGACGGCATCGGCGATCTGGCCGGGGTCCGCGCCGGACTGCCGTATCTGAAGAAGCTGGGCGTCGACGGGATCTGGCTGAGCCCCTTCTATCCGTCCCCGCAGCACGACCACGGCTACGACGTGGCCGACTACTGCGACGTCGACCCGCTCTTCGGCGACCTCGCCGAGTTCGACCTGCTGATGGCGTCCGCCCGGAAGCTCGGCGTCAAGGTGCTGCTGGACGTCGTGCCCAACCACTGCTCCAGCGAGCACCCGTGGTTCCAGGAGGCGCTCGCCTCGAAGCCCGGCAGCGCGGCCCGCGCCCGCTTCCACTTCGCCGACGGCCGCGGCGTCGACGGCTCGGAGCCGCCCAACAACTGGCACTCCATGTTCGGCGGCCCCGCCTGGACCCGGGTGACCGAGCCGGACGGCCGCCCCGGCCAGTGGTACCTGCACATGTTCGCGCCCGAGCAGCCCGACTGGAACTGGCGCAACCCCGCCACCGGCGCCGAGTTCGACCGGATCCTGCGCTTCTGGCTCGACCGGGGCATCGACGGCTTCCGCATCGACGTGGCGGCCGGCCTCTACAAGCACCCCGAACTGCCCGACTCCGACGACCCCGAGGCCGACGCCCGCACCCGCGACTCCGTCAACCCGCTCGCCTGGAACCAGCCCGAGGTGCACGACGTGTGGCGGCACTGGCGGGCGGTGTGCGAGGAGTACACGGCACGCGACGGCCGTGAGCGGCTGCTGGTCGGCGAGGTGTCGGTGCCGACCGCCCGCGAACACGCGCAGTACGTCCGCCCCGACGAACTGCACCAGGCCTTCTTCTTCGACCTGCTCAGCGCCCCCTGGAACGCCGACGCCTTCCGCAAGGTCATCACCGAGGCCATGCAGGACATAGCCGGCACGGGCTCCACGGTCACCTGGGTCCTCAACAACCACGACCAGGTCCGCACCGTCACCCGCTACGGCGAACCCGCCCCTGAGGGCAGCGGCCTGGGCACCGCCCGCGCCCGCGCTGCCGCGCTGCTGATGCTGGCGCTGCCCGGAGCCGCGTACATCTACCAGGGCGAGGAACTGGGCCTGCCCGAGGTCGTCGACCTGCCCGACGACGTGCTCACCGACCCGATCTTCCGCCGCACCGGTAGCCGCGCCCGCATCCGCGACGGCTGCCGGGTGCCGCTGCCGTGGTCCGGACAGGCCTCGCCCTTCGGCTTCACCTCCGGCGCCGAAAGCGCGCGGCCGTGGCTGCCGCAGCCGTCCTACTTCGCCGAGTACGCCACCGACCGCGCCCTGGCCGACACCCGCTCCTTCTGGCACCTGTACCGCGACGGCCTCCAACTGCGGGCCGCACTGCCCCAGTTGGGTGAGGGAACGCTCGACTGGCTGGAGACCCCGCCCGGCGTCCTCGCCTTCATCCGCGGCGACGGCCTCGTCTGCGCCGTCAACTTCGGTACGGCGCCCATGCCCGCACCGGTCTCCGGCACCCCGCTGCTCTCCAGCGGCCCCTGCACGGCCGGGGTGCTGCCCGGTTCGACGGCGGCCTGGTGGATCAACGACCTCTGACCATCACTGCCCCATCACCCCTGATTGTTCGTCAGTTCTCCACCCTTTGAAGGGACATCAACGATGATGCGACGACGCACGACCCTGCTCGCGAGCTGCACCGCCCTCGCCCTCTCCCTCGGCGCGACCGCCTGCGGAGGCGGCGGACCGGTCTCCGCGGGCGGCGGCGACAAGGCGCTCAGCGGGCAGACGGTCACCGTGGCCGGCGTCTGGACCGGCAGCGAGCAGAAGAACTTCCAGAAGGTGCTCGACGCCTTCAGCGCGAAGACCGGCGCCAAGACCCAGTTCATCTCCACCGGCGACAACGTCTCCACCGTCGTCGGCAGCAAGATCGAAGGCGGCAACGCGCCCGACGTGGTGATGGTCCCGCAGGTCGGAGTGTTGCAGCAGTTCGCCAAGAAGGGCTGGCTCAAGCCCCTGTCCGCCACCACCGAGAAGGCCGTGGACACGGGCTACGCCCCCGTCTGGAAGAAGTACGGCAGCGTCGACGGCCGCCTCTACGGCCTCTACTTCAAGGCCGCCCACAAGTCGACGGTCTGGTACAGCCCCGCCGCCCTCACCCAGGCGGGCGTCAAGCCGCCGAAGACGTACGACGAGATGCTGAAGGCCGGGCACACCGTCTCCGACTCCGGGCTCGCCGCCTTCTCGGTCGCCGGGCAGGACGGCTGGACCCTCACCGACTGGTTCGAGAACATCTACCTCTCGCAGGCCGGTCCCGAGAAGTACGACGCCCTGGCCGCCCACAAGCTGAAGTGGACCGACGCCTCGGTGATCAAGGCGCTCGGCACCCTCGGCAAGCTGTTCAAGGACAAGCAGCTGATAGCGGGCGGTCAGAAGGAGGCCCTCAACACCGACTTCCCGGGCTCGGTGGAGAAGGTCTTCGGACCCAAGCCCGAGGCCGGCATGGTCTACGAGGGCGACTTCGTCGCCGGGGTCGCCCACGACCAGTTCGGCAAGACCATCGGCACGGACGCGAACTTCTTCCCCTTCCCCGCGGTCGACGGCGGCAAGGCCCCGGTGGTCAGCGGCGGTGACGCGGCCGTCGTCCTCAAGGACGGCAAGAACGCCACGGCCGGCATGAAGCTCCTGGAGTACCTGGCCACCCCGGAGGCGGCGGCCGTATGGGCGAAGGCGGGCGGCTTCCTGTCCCCGAACAAGAAGCTGTCTCTCGACTCCTACGGCGACGACGTCACCCGCGCCACCGCCAAGTCCCTTGTCTCGGCCGGTGATTCGGTCCGCTTCGACATGTCCGACCAGGCGCCTGCGGCGTTCGGCGGCACGAAGGGCGCGGGGGAGTGGAAGCTGCTCCAGGACTTCCTGAGCGACCCGTCGAACCCGAAGGGCACCGCGGCACAGCTGGAGGCCGCGGCGGCCAAGGCCTACAAGGGCTGACGCGCCATGACCGCGACTCTGGTGAAAGAGGCAAGTCCGCCCCCGGTCGCGGGCGTCGAGCGGGCCCGGCGCTCCCGCCGCCGGGCCCGGCTCATCGCCCTGCTCTTCGTCTTCCCGGCGCTGCTCCTGCTGGGCGCGCTCGTCGTGTACCCCGTGCTGTTCTCGGTCGGCCGCAGCTTCTTCGACGCGTCCGGGACGCGCTTCGTGGGCGGCGAGAACTACACCGAGATGTTCCGGGACCCGGCGACCCTCAAAGCCGTACGGAACACGGCCATCTGGGTCGTCGTGGCGCCCGCGCTGCTGACCGGCCTCGGCCTCATCCTCGCCGTACTGGTGGAGAAGGTCCGCTGGGCGACGGCCTTCAAGCTCCTGCTGTTCATGCCGATGGCCGTGTCCTTCCTGGCGGCGGGCATCATCTTCCGGCTCGCCTACGACGAGGACCCGAACAAGGGGGTGCTGAACGCGGCCGTGGTCTCGGTGCACGACGCCTTCAAGGGCGCCTCGGAGTACCCGACGGCGCGGGCCCGGGTGGGCCAGGGGCTGAAGGCGGAGCCGGACGGCTCGTACAGGACGAGCGGGAGCGTGTCCCCGGGGCAGTCGGTGGCGCTCGGGCTCGTCGGCGTCGCCCCGAAGGACCTGCCGGGCGGTGCCGAGCCCGCGTACGGCGCCGCCCACCGCAAGGCCGCGGCCGACGAGGTGAGCGGGGTCGTCTACCTGGACTTCACCCCCGGCGGGGGCGGGAAGCAGGGCCAGGTCGACCCGCGGGAGAGCGGGCTGCCGGAGATGAAGGTCGAGGCGGTGCGGGACGACGGGACGACGGCCGGGAGCACGACGACTGCCGCTGACGGCTCCTTCCGCTTCTCGGGGCTGAAGTCCGGCTCGTACACGGTGGAGCTGCCCGCGTCGAACTTCGCGCAGCCGTACCAGGGCGTCTCCTGGCTCGGGCCGATGCTCGTCACGCCGGCGATCATCGGGGCGTATCTGTGGATCTGGACCGGGTTCGCGATGGTCCTGATCGGCGCCGGGCTCGCGACGCTGCCGCGCGATGCGCTGGAGGCGGCGCGGATGGACGGCGCGAACGAGTGGCAGATCTTCCGGCGGATCACGGTGCCGCTGCTGGCGCCGGTGCTCACGGTCGTCTTCGTGACCCTCGTGATCAACGTGATGAAGGTCTTCGACCTCGTCTACATCATCGCGCCCGGGCCGGTGCAGGAGGACGCGACCGTGCTCGCCACCCAGATGTGGCTGGTGTCCTTCGGCGGCGGCAACAACCAGGGGCTCGGCAGTGCGCTGGGTGTGCTGCTCCTGCTGCTCGTGGTCCCCGCCATGGTCTTCAACGTCCGTCGTTTCCGGAGGAGTCAGCGATGAACGCGGTCAGGCGCGGCCTGGGCAATGGGCTTGTGCAGGCTTTCCTGGTGGTGATCGGTCTGGTGTGGGTCACACCGCTGGCGGGGCTGTTCCTGTCGTCGCTGCGGTCCAGTCAGGACTCGGCGAGCAGTGGCTGGTGGAAGGTGTTCACCAGCCCCGGCCAGCTGTCCTTCGACAACTACTCGGCGCTGCTGAAGAACTCCGGGATGACGCAGGCCTTCTGGAACACGGTGCTGATCTCCGTGCCGGCGACCGTGCTGGTCGTGGTGCTGGCGGCGCTGGCCGGATATGCCTTCGCCTGGCTGGACTTCCCCGGGCGGGAGGCCGTCTTCCTGGTCGTGGTGGCCCTGCTGGTGGTGCCGGTGCAGATCGGGCTGCTGCCGGTGGCCAAACTCTTCGGTCAGCTGGGGCTGTTCGGGACGATTCCGGGGGTCGTGCTGTTCCATGTGGCCTACGGGCTGCCGTTCGCGGTGTTCCTGCTGAGGAACTACTTCGCCGAGATGCCGAAGGAGATGCTGGAGGCCGCTCGTATGGACGGCGGGAGCGAGTGGCGGATCTTCACGCGGCTGGTGCTGCCGGTGGGGCGGCCGGCGATCGCCTCGCTGGCGATCTTCCAGTTCCTGTGGGTGTGGAACGACATGCTGGTGGCGCTGTTGTTCGCGGACAGTTCGTCGCAGCCGTTGACTGTGCAGCTTCAGTCGCAGATACGGCAGTTCGGGAGCAACATCGATGTGCTGGCGCCGGGGGCGTTTGTGTCGCTGGTGGTGCCGGTGGTGGTGTTCTTCGCGTTCCAGAAGCACTTTGTGCAGGGGGTTATGGCGGGGTCCGTGAAGTGAGGAGGCCGGGGGGTGTTTCGCCCCCGCCGCCCCTGCCCCTTCCCGTCCCCTGGGGGCTTCGCCCCCAGACCCCCGTTTCGGCCTGAACGGCCTCGTCCTCAAACGCCGGACGGGCTGAGTTGGCTGAGCCAAATTCAGCCCCTCCGGCGTTTGAGGAGCGGGGGTCCGGGGTGCCTCAGGGTGAAGCCGGCGGATACAGGGACCGCGGCAGTTGGGAAGCCGCCGCCGCGTCCAGCAGCCACAGGGTGCGCTGCCGGCCCGTCGCGCCCGCTGCCGGGGCCTGGATCTCACCGGCGCCGGACAGGGCGATCGCGGCCGCCTCCGCCTTGTCCTCCCCTGCTGCGAGCAGCCACACCTCGCGGGCCGCGCGGATGGCGGGCAGGGTGAGCGTGACCCGGGTGGGCGGTGGCTTCGGCGCGCCATGGACGCCCACCACCGTCCGCTCCGTCTCCCGCACCGCGGGCAGCTCCGGGAAGAGCGAGGCCACGTGGGTGTCAGGGCCCACGCCCAGCATCAGGACGTCGAAGGTCGGCACGGCACCGTGGTTCTCCGGCCCGGCCGCCAGGGCCAGCTCCTGCGCATAGCCCTCCGCCGCCGCCTCGACATCGGCCCCGTACGGACCGTCCGACGCCGGCATGGCATGCACCCGCTTCGGATCCAGCGGGACGGAGTCCAGCAGGGCCTCCCGGGCCTGCGTGACATTGCGGTCCGGGTCGCCCTCCGGCAGGAAGCGCTCGTCCCCCCACCACAGGTCGAGCCGGCCCCAGTCGATCGCGTCCCGGGCCGGAGCGGCAGCGAGGGCGGCCAGCAGGCCGTTGCCGTTGCGGCCGCCCGTCAGGACCACGGACGCATAGCCACGGGAGGCCTGCGCGTCCACGACCTTCGTGATGAGCCGGGCCGCGGCGGCCTGCGCCATCAGCTCCTTGTCGTGGTGCACGACCAGCTGCGGAGTACTCACTTCGCCGCCGCCTTCGTCGCCTTGTTCTCCGCCGCGTCGTTCACCGGCGCCTCCGCCTCCGCCTGCGGTGCGGAAGCTTCCTCGGGGGCTTCGACGGCGGCCTCTTCTCCTTTGGGAGCCACGGCCTCCCCTTTGGGGGCCACGGCCTCCGAGAGGTCCGCCGTGGGCAGCGAAGGGTTCAGCCGGTCCACCCCGAACCGCAGCGCCGACGCATAGGTGTCGTCCGGATCCAGCCGCCGCAGCTCCTCCGCGATCAGCTCGGCCGTCTCACGCCGCTTCAGCGCCACCGCACGGTCCGGCTGGCCCTGGATGGACAGGGTTGCCAGGGCTCCGTCCGCCCGGTCCAGGACTATCTGGCCGGTGTCCGTCGCCATGCGGACCGCCGTGAGGCCCGGCCCGCTCGACAGCGACCGCTTCACCGGCACGTCCAGCCGGTCCGCGAGCCACATCGCCAGCAGCTCGCAGCTCGGGTTGAACTCCTCGCCCTCCACCTCGACGGCCTCCACCTCGCAGGTGACCTGGTCGAGCGCGGCGGCCAGCATCGAACGCCAGGGCGTGATGCGGGTCCAGGACAGGTCGGTGTCGCCGGGGGTGTACGTGTCGGCGCGGGCCGACAGCTCCCGTACCGGCTGCTCCGCGGCGTACGTGTCGGTCACCCGGCGCTGGGCGAGCGCGCCCAGCGGGTCGTTCGCCGGGTCGAGCGGCGCGTTCACCGGCCACCAGACGACCACGGGGGCGTCCGGCAGCAGCAGGGGCAGGACGACGGACTGGGCGTGGTCCGCGACCTCGCCGTACAGACGGAGCACCACCGTCTCGCCCGTCCCCGCGTCCGCGCCCACCCGCACCTCGGCGTCCAGCCGGGACTGCGTACGGTCGCGGGGCGAGCGCGAGACGCGCTTGATGACCACGAGGGTGCGCGAGGGGTGCTCGTGCGAGGCGTCGTTCGCGGCCTTCAGGGCGTCGTACGCGTTCTCCTCGTCCGTCACGATGACCAGCGTGAGCACCATGCCGACGGCCGGTGTGCCGATGGCACGGCGGCCCTGCACCAGCGCCTTGTTGATCTTGCTGGCCGTGGTGTCCGTGAGGTCTATCTTCATGGCCGGCGCCAGCTCCGTCCGTCTCGCTCGAGCATTTCGTCCGCCTCGACGGGCCCCCAGGTGCCGGAGGGGTACTGGGCGGGCCTGCCGTTCTGGTCCCAGTACTGCTCGATCGGGTCGAGGATCTTCCAGGACAGCTCGACCTCCTCGGTGCGCGGGAAGAGGTTCGAGTCGCCGAGCAGGACGTCCAGGATCAGACGCTCGTACGCCTCCGGGGAGGACTCGGTGAAGGACTCGCCGTAGGCGAAGTCCATCGACACGTCACGGATCTCCATCGAGGTGCCCGGCACCTTCGAACCGAAGCGGACCGTCACGCCCTCGTCCGGCTGGACGCGGATGACGATCGCGTTCTTGCCGAGCTCCTCCGTCGCCGTGTGGTCGAAGGGGGAGTGCGGGGCCCGCTGGAAGACGACCGCGATCTCGGTGACGCGGCGGCCCAGGCGCTTGCCGGTGCGCAGGTAGAACGGGACGCCCGCCCAACGGCGGTTGTCGATCTCGACCTTGATGGCCGCGTACGTGTCCGTCTTCGACTTGGGGTCGATGCCCTCCTCCTGGAGGTACCCGACCGCCTTCTCGCCGCCCTGCCAGCCTGCCGCGTACTGGCCGCGCACGGTGTCCCGGCCCAGGTCCTTCGGCAGCCGTACCGCGCCGAGCACCTTGGTCTTCTCGGCGGCCAGCGCGTCCGCGTCGAAGGAGGCGGGCTCCTCCATGGCCGTGAGCGCCATGAGCTGGAGGAGGTGGTTCTGGATGACGTCACGGGCGGCGCCGATGCCGTCGTAGTAACCGGCCCGGCCGCCGATGCCGATGTCCTCGGCCATGGTGATCTGCACATGGTCCACGAAGGACCGGTTCCAGATCGGCTCGAACATCGTGTTGGCGAAGCGCAGCGCCAGGATGTTCTGGACGGTCTCCTTGCCCAGGTAGTGGTCGATGCGGAAGACCTGGTCCGGGGCGAAGACCTCGTGGACGACCTTGTTGAGCTCCTCGGCCGACTTCAGGTCGTGGCCGAACGGCTTCTCGATGACCGCGCGGCGCCAGGAGCCGCCCGTCTGATCGGCGAGGCCGTGCTTCTTCAGCTGCTGGATGACCACGGGGAAGGAGCGCGGTGGCACGGAGAGGTAGAAGGCGAAGTTGCCGCCCGTGCCCTGTGCCTTGTCGAGCTCCTCGATGGTGCCGCGCAGCCGCTCGAAGGCGTCGTCGTCGTCGAAGGTGCCCTGCACGAAGCGCATCCCCTGGATGAGCTGCTGCCAGACCTCCTCACGGAACGGCGTACGGGCGTGCTCCTTGACGGCGTCGTGGACCTCGGCCGCGAAGTCCTCGTGCTGCCACTCGCGGCGCGCGAAGCCGACGAGGGAGAAGCCCGGCGGCAGCAGACCCCTGTTGGCGAGGTCGTACACGGCGGGCATGAGCTTCTTCCGTGACAGATCGCCCGTGACCCCGAAGATGACCAGGCCCGACGGCCCCGCGATACGCGGGAGCCGTCGGTCGGCGGGGTCACGCAGCGGGTTGCTGCTCGACAAAGTTTCAGCCCTCCGAGGGGGCGAGGCGCTCCAGCTCCGCCTCGGTCGACTTGAGCAGGTCGTTCCAGGACGCCTCGAACTTCTCGACGCCCTCGTCCTCGAGGAGCTGCACCACGTCGTCGTACGAGATCCCGAGCTTCTCGACGGCGTCGATGTCGGCGCGGGCCTGCTCGTAGGTGCCGGCGACGGTGTTGCCGGTGATCGAGCCGTGCTCCTCGGTGGCCTGCAGGGTGGCCTCCGGCATGGTGTTGACCGTGTTCGGCGCCACCAGGTCGTCGACGTAGAGGGTCGGCTTGTAGGCCGGGTCCTTCACACCGGTGGAGGCCCACAGCGGACGCTGCTTGCGGGCGCCCGCGTTCTCCAGCTTGCTCCAGCGGTCGGAGGCGAAGACCTCCTCGTACGCCTGGTAGGCGAGGCGCGCGTTGGCGACGGCGGCCTTGCCGCGCAGCGCCTTGGCCTCGTCGGTGCCCAGGCCGTCGAGCCGCTTGTCGATCTCGGTGTCCACACGGGACACGAAGAAGGACGCGACCGAGCGGATCAGGGAGAGGTCCAGGCCGCGCTCCTTGGCCTTCTCCAGGCCGGAGAGGTAGGCGTCCATGACCTCGCGGTAGCGCTCCAGCGAGAAGATCAGCGTGACGTTGACGCTGATGCCGAGGCCGATGACCTCGGTGATCGCCGGCAGGCCCGCCTTGGTGGCCGGGATCTTGATGAGCGTGTTCGGGCGGTCGACCAGCCAGGCCAGCTGCTTGGCCTCGGCGACCGTCGCCCTGGTGTTGTGGGCCAGACGCGGGTCGACCTCGATCGACACGCGGCCGTCCTGGCCGTCGGTGGCGTCGAAGACCGGGCGCAGGATGTCGGCGGCGTCCCGGACGTCCGCCGTGGTGATCATACGGACGGCCTCTTCGACGGTGACCTTGCGGGCGGCGAGGTCGGCGAGCTGCTGCTCGTAACCGTCGCCCGAGGAGATCGCCTTCTGGAAGATCGTCGGGTTGGTGGTGACGCCCACGACGTGCTGCTGGTCGATCAGCTCGGCGAGATTGCCGGACGTGATCCGCTTGCGCGACAGGTCGTCCAGCCAGATCGCGACGCCTTCTTCGGAGAGGCGCTTGAGTGCGTCTGTCATGGAATTACATCTCCTACGTGTCGTATATGGGCGTCAGCGCTGGGCGGCGGCGAGGGATTCCCGGGCCTTGGCGGCCACGTTCTCCGCAGTGAACCCGAACTCGCGGAAGAGGACCTTGCCGTCGGCGGAAGCACCGAAGTGCTCCAGGGAAACGATGCGACCGGCGTCCCCGACGTACTTGTGCCAGGTGAGACCGATGCCCGCCTCGACCGCGACCCGCGCCTTCACCTGCGGCGGCAGGACGCTGTCCCGGTACCCCTGGTCCTGCTCCTCGAACCACTCCACGGACGGCATGGACACGACCCGCGTCGGCACCCCGTCGGCCTGCAGCTGCTCGCGCGCCTCGACGGCGACGTGCACCTCGGAACCGGTGGCGATCAGGATGACCTGCGCCTCGCCGCCCTCGGCCTCGAACAGGACGTAACCACCCTTGGCGGCATCCTCGTTGGGCTCGTACGTCGGCACTCCCTGACGGGTCAGCGCCAGGCCGTGCGGGGCGCCCTTGCCGAACTCCTTGGTGTACCGCTTGAGGATCTCGCGCCAGGCGATCGCGGTCTCGTTGGCGTCGGCCGGGCGGACCACGTTCAGGCCCGGGATGGCACGCAGAGACGCGAGGTGCTCGATCGGCTGGTGCGTCGGGCCGTCCTCGCCGAGACCGATGGAGTCGTGCGTCCACACGTACGTCACCGGCAGGTGCATCAGCGCCGACAGACGCACGGCGTTACGCATGTAGTCGGAGAACACCAGGAACGTGCCGCCGTAGATACGGGTGTGGCCGTGCAGCGCGATGCCGTTCATCTCCGCGGCCATGGAGTGCTCGCGGATGCCGTAGTGGATCGTGCGGCCGTAGGGGTTCGCCTCCGGCAGCGGGTTGTCCGCCGGCAGGAACGAACTGTTCTTGTCGATGGTCGTGTTGTTCGACCCGGCGAGGTCGGCGGAGCCGCCCCACAGCTCGGGGATGACCGCACCCAGCGCCTGCAGCACCTTGCCGGAGGCGGCACGCGTCGCGACACCCTTGCCCGGCTCGAAGACGGGGAGCTTGTCCTCCCAGCCGGCCGGCAGCTCACCCGCGTTGATGCGGTCGAAATCGGCGGCGCGCTCGGGGTTGTTCTGCCGCCACAGCTGGAAGGACTTCTCCCACTCGGCCTTCGCCTCGCGGCCCCGCTCCAGCGCCTGACGGGTGTGCTTGATGACGTCGTCGGAGACCTCGAAGGACTGCTCCGGGTCGAAGCCGAGGACGCGCTTGGTGGCCGCGACCTCGTCGTCGCCGAGCGCCGAGCCGTGCGCGGCCTCGGTGTTCTGCGCGTTCGGGGCGGGCCAGGCGATGATCGAGCGCATCGCGATGAAGGACGGCTTGTCCGTCACCTGCTTCGCGGCCTCGATCGCGTTGTAGATGGCGTGCGGGTCCAGGTCGCCGTCGGGCTTCGGGGCGATGCGCTGGACGTGCCAGCCGTAGGCCTCGTAGCGCTTGACGGTGTCCTCGGAGACGGCCGTCTCGGTGTCGCCCTCGATCGAGATGTGGTTGTCGTCCCACAGCAGGATCAGATTGCCGAGCTTCTGGTGGCCGGCCAGCGAGGAGGCCTCCGCGGAGATGCCCTCCTGCAGGCAGCCGTCACCGGCGATCGCGAAGACGAAGTGGTCGAACGGGGACTCGCCCTGCGGGGCCTCCGGGTCGAACAGGCCGCGCTCGTAACGGGCGGCCATCGCCATGCCCACGGCGTTGGCGACACCCTGGCCGAGCGGGCCGGTCGTCGTCTCGACGCCCTTGGTGTGGCCGTACTCCGGGTGGCCCGGGGTCTTCGAGCCCCAGGTGCGGAAGGCCTTGAGGTCGTCCAGCTCCAGGCCGAAGCCGGCCAGGTAGAGCTGCGTGTAGAGGGTCAGGGACGAGTGGCCGGCGGACAGCACGAAGCGGTCGCGCGCGACCCAGTCCGGGTCGGCGGGGTCGTGCCGCATCACCTTCTGGAAGAGGGTGTAGGCGGCGGGCGCCAGGCTCATCGCCGTACCCGGATGGCCGTTGCCGACCTTCTGTACGGCGTCGGCGGCCAGGACGCGGGCGGTGTCCACGGCCCGCTGGTCCAACTCGGTCCACTCGAGGTCTGTGGTGGTCGGCTTGGTGCTCACCCTGAGTCAGGGCTCCTCTCCACATGTCACGCATGTCGAATGCCGGCGCACTGGACGCCCACCGGCCGCTGTCGAGCCTACCCCTGTAAGTACGTGCAATTTTTCGAGTCATTCCAGACTGCCGGGCCTACGGGGGATCCGCCTCCCGACTGGGCAGATCGCATTCGGCAACTGAATACGGAGCGGCTCATCCGAGTGCTCAATCGAGCTCTCGAACGAGCTTCTGTACGGCCCCTCCCAACACGACCCCACCCCCGCGAAGGCCGGGGTATGGGCAACGTCTACAGTGGCGTGGTACGCGCGAGCCTTTACCGGGACTTCACACGGGTGAGGCTTGCTGGGATGTCTCTGTAGGGGTGTGCGTGACGGCCGTCGAATCCCGTCCAGCGGGTGTGCTGGGGGAGAGCAGGAGCTCGAGTCACCGGCCGTTCGGGGCCCGTGTCAAGGCGTTCGTGGCGCTCACCAAGCCGCGGATCATCGAGCTGCTGCTCATCACCACCGTTCCGGTGATGTTCCTTGCACAGCAGGGTGTGCCGGACCTGACGCTGGTGCTGCTCACCTGCGTCGGCGGCTACCTCTCGGCGGGCGGCGCCAACGCGCTGAACATGTACATCGACCGCGACATCGACGCCCTCATGGACCGCACCTCGCAGCGCCCGCTGGTCACCGGCATGGTCAGCCCGCGCGAGTGCCTCGCCTTCGGCATCACCCTCGCGGTCGTCTCGACGCTCCTGTTCGGCTTCACCGTCAACTGGCTGAGCGCCTGGCTCTCCCTCGGCGCGCTCCTCTTCTACGTGGTCGTCTACACGATGATCCTCAAGCGCCGTACCTCGCAGAACATCGTGTGGGGCGGCATCGCCGGCTGCCTGCCGGTGCTCATCGGCTGGTCCTCGGTCACGAACTCGATGTCCTGGGCGCCGATCATCCTGTTCCTCGTCATGTTCTTCTGGACACCGGCGCATTACTGGCCGCTGTCCATGAAGGTCAAGGAGGATTACGCGCGCGTGGGCGTGCCGATGCTCCCGGTCGTCGCCTCCAACAAGGTCGTCGCCCGGCAGATCGTCATCTACAGCTGGGTGATGGTCCTGGTCTCGCTGCTCCCCACCCCGCTCGGCTACACCGGCTGGCTCTACACGGTGGTCGCCCTCGCGGCCGGCGGCTTCTGGCTGTGGGAGGCGCACGGCCTGCAGAACCGGGCCAAGGCCGAGGTGACGGGCGCGAAGCTGAAGGAGATGCGCCTGTTCCACTGGTCCATCACCTACGTGTCGATCCTGTTCGTCGCCGTCGCGGTGGACCCCTTCCTGCGCTAGTGGCCGCAGACGGGCGGGGTGCGTGGTCAAGGCCACGCACCCCGCCCGTCGCCGTTTGATCTACCCGTCGGTAGCATCCTGGCCATGGCAGAGACTCAGCAGGTTGACCCGAAGGCCGAGCGCAAGGTGGCCCGGCTCGCCAAGCAGATCAGCGCCTTCTCCAAGGCGCACGGCGGGGCCGAGGGCCAGGTGGCCTACATCGGCGAGCGCGGCGCGCGCATCGTCCTCGTCGGCGAGGACGGCGGCTGGGGCGACCTGGTGGCGCCCTCGTACGAGCTGGCCGAGAAGGCGGTGGAGAAGGCCGGCATCACCGTCCACGAGGACTTCGACGGCGAGTTCGCGGCCAAGGTGAGGACGGGCCGGTACGAGTGGACGCGCATGGCGGGGATCCAGGTGGGCGGTCCCAGCAACACCTAGTGCCGGGTTCACCCGTTAGGCCCTGTGACGAAGCCATGGGCCAGTACACGGGGAGTCCGGATGATCGAAACGCCGTCCCTCGTGGACCAGTACTGCCACGGCGTACTGAGGACGGAGCTGGGCCTCGGCACCTTCGAGGCCCAGCTGTCCCGCACCGAGGGCCCGCCCGCGCCCGGCACCACCCTCTTCGACACACAGACCGGTTTCGCCGTACGACGCTGGTGCCCTCCGCTGCTCGGCCTGGAACCGCACTGTCCGCCCGCCCGCTATCTCGCCCGCCGTCGTGAACTCGGCGTACTGGAAACGGGCCGCAGGCTGCTGCGCGGCAGCGGCATCACGACGTATCTGGTCGACACGGGGCTGCCCGGCGATCTGACCGGGCCCTCGGAGCTGGCGTCCGCCGGGGCCGCGGAGGCCCGCGAGATCGTCCGCCTGGAGTTACTGGCCGAACAGGTCGCCGACACCTCCGGCACCGTGGAGTCCTTCCTCGCCAACCTCGCCGAATCGGTGCACGCCGCGGCCGCGAACGCCGTGGCCTTCACCTCGGTCGCGGGCGTACGGCACGGTCTGGCGCTCGCGCCCGAGCCGCCGGGGCCGGGGGAGGTGCGGGGCGCCGCCGGCCGGTGGCTGGCCCGGCGCAGGGTGGGCGGCGAGCTGACCGACGCCGTACTCCTCCGGCACCTGCTGTGGATCGCCGTCGCCTCCGGCCTGCCGCTCCAGCTCCACGCGGGCCTCGGCGAACCGGGCCAGCGCATCGACCGCACCGACCCGGTGCTGCTCACGGACTTCGTCCGCGCGACGGCAGGCCTGGGCACCGACCTCGTCCTGCTGCACGGCTACCCCTACCACCGCCACGCCGCCCACCTGGCCGGCGCCTTCCCGCACGTCTACGCCGACTCGGGCGCCGCCCTGGTCCGCACCGGCGCCCGCGCCGCGACCGTCCTCGCCGAGACCCTGGAACTGGCCCCCTTCGGCAAGATCCTCTTCTCCAGCGGCGCCCATGGCCTGCCCGAACTGCACGTCGTGGGGGCACGACTGTTCCGTGAGGCCCTGGGGCGGGTCCTGGGCGGCTGGGTCGCCGAGGGGGCGTGGTCGCTTGCGGATGCCCAGCGGGTGGCGGGGATGGTGGCGGCGGGAAACGCGCGCCGGGTGTACGGGCTGGGGTGAGCCCTACCGGGACGCGGACCGGTCAGGCCCGCGTGCCCACCGTCACCTCGGTCGAGGGGCCGGGCAGGCCGACAACCGCCTCCGGCCGCTCCCGCAGGGCCAGCAGCACCCGCAGCACCCAGATCCAGATCAGGCAGGAGCCGAACATGTGCAGTCCGACGAGCACCTCGGGCAGGTGCGTGAAGTACTGGACATAGCCGATGACGCCCTGCGCGAGCAGCACCAGGAACAGCTCGCGGGTGCGGGCCAGCGGGTCCTTGGGGGCGTCGACCGCCTTCAGGACGAACCACAGGGCGAAGGTCAGCGTCACCACGATCCACGCGAGCACCGCGTGCAGCTTGGCGACCGTCTCCCAGTCGATCGGGATCCGCTCGACCTCCTTGGAGTCGCCCGCGTGCGGTCCCGCGCCGGTGACCACCGTGCCCACCGCGATCAGCAGCACGGTGGCGAGGACCAGGAACCACACCATCTGCTGCACCGGCTTGCCGACCAGCGGGCGGGGCGCCCCGTCGCCCTCACGGGTGCGCTGCCACATCACCACGGCGACCGCGATCAGCGCGGAGGCGAGCAGGAAGTGGGCGGCGACCGTGTACGGGTTGAGGCCGACCAGGACCACGACGCCGCCGAGCACCGCGTTGCTCATGACCAGCCAGAACTGCGCCCAGCCCAGACGCGTCAGGCTGCGCCGGTATGGCTTCTCCGAGCGCGCCGCGACGATCGCCCAGCCGATGGCGGCGCACAGCACATACGTCAGCATGCGGTTGCCGAACTCGATGGCGCTGTGGAAGTTCATCTCGCCCGTGGGCGCGAGCGAGGTCGCGGTGCACTTGGGCCAGGTCGGGCAGCCGAGCCCGGAGCCGGTCAGCCGCACCGCACCGCCGGTGACCACGATGACCACCGACATGACGAGCGCGGAAAGAGCCGACCGCTGGACCGTCCGGGGCTCGGGGGTCCAGCGTCCGGCGATGAAGGAGAGCGGGTTGCGCAGGGCCGCCACGGCGTCGGCGCGGGTCACGTTTGGCACGGGCCCATCGTAGGCGGGCCGCTTGTGCACGCGTTCACGAGGGTCCGTGAAGTCCCTGTCCCCCCACGTCCCCCCACTGCTGGGGGCTACTCCCAGCGGAAGAACCTGCCGGCCACCGCGAGCCCCACGACCGCCCACACGCCCAGAATCCCCAGGTCACCCCACGGCATCGCGGCCCCGTGCTGCAGCACGTCCCGCAACCCGTCCGACAGCGCCGAGATGGGCAGCAGCCCCAGCACGTCCTGCGCCCCCTGCGGGAACTTGTCCATCGGCACGATCACACCGCCGCCCACGAGCAGCAGCAGGAAGACCAGGTTGGCGGCGGCCAGCGTCGCCTCCGCCTTCAGCGTGCCCGCCATGAGCAGACCAAGGCCGGAGAAGGCCGCCGTGCCCAGGATCAGCAACAACAGGACCGCGGCCGGGTTTCCGTGCGGCGACCAGCCCAGCGCGAAGGCGATCACCGTCAGGAGGATCACCTGGAGGATCTCCGTGACCAGCACCGACGCCGTCTTCGCGGTCATCAGGCCCCAGCGGGGGAGCGGCGAGGAGGCCAGGCGCTTGAGGACGCCGTAGCGGCGCTCGAAGCCCGTGGCGATCGCCTGGCCGGTGAACGCCGTGGACATCACGGCCAGCGCCAGGATGCCGGGGGCGAGGAAGTCGACGGACTTGCCCGCGCCGGTGTCGACGATGTCCACCGAGCTGAACAGGACCAGCAGGAGGGTCGGGATCACGACCGTCAGCAGGAGCTGCTCGCCGTTGCGCAGCAGCATCTTCGTCTCGAGCGCGGCCTGGGCCGCGATCATGCGGGGGAGGGGGGTCGCGCCGGGCTTCGGCGTGTACGTACCGGTGGCCGTAGTCACGAGCGCAGCTCCTTGCCGGTGAGCTCCAGGCTGTGTCTTCCCGGGGGGTAACCCCCGGACCCCCAGCAGATCGTTGTGTGAGCCCGATTCATGAGCGCAGCTCCTTGCCGGTGAGCTCCAGAAAGACGTCTTCGAGGGTGTGCCGTTCGACCGAGATCTTGTCCGGCATCACTCCGTGCTGTGCGCACCAGGACGCCACCGTCGCCAGCAGTTGCGGGTCGACCTTGCCGACGACCCGGTAGGAGCCCGGGGTCAGCTCCGCCGCCGAGCAGTCCGCGGGGAGCGCCTTGAGGAGGGAGCCCACGTCCAGGCCGGGGCGGCCGGTGAAGCGGAGCGTGTTCTCGGCGCCGCCTCGGCACAGCTCCTCCGGGGAGCCCTGGGCGATGACCCGGCCGGCGTCGATGATCGCGACGTCGTCGGCGAGCTGTTCGGCCTCGTCCATGTAGTGCGTGGTGAGGATGACCGAGACGCCGTCGGCGCGCAGGTCGCGGACCAGGTCCCAGGTGGCGTGCCGGGCCTGCGGGTCGAGGCCCGCGGTCGGCTCGTCCAGGAACACCAGCTCCGGGCGGCCCACCACGGCCATCGCGAGCGCGAGGCGCTGCTGCTGGCCGCCGGAGAGGCGGCGGTATGTCGTACGGCCGCAGGAGCCGAGGCCGAGCCGTTCTATCAGGGCGTCCACGTCCAGCGGGTCGGCGTGCAGCTTCGCCACGTGCCGCAGCATCTCGTCCGCCCGGGCGCCCGAGTAGACGCCGCCGGACTGCAGCATCACGCCGATGCGCGGGTGCAGCTGACGCGCCTGCCGCACCGGGTCGAGCCCCAGGACGCGCACGGTGCCCGAGTCCGGTCTGCGGTATCCCTCGCAGGTCTCGACGGTCGTGGTCTTGCCCGCGCCGTTCGGGCCGAGTACGGCGGTCACGCCCGCCTGGGCCACCAGGTCGAGGCCGTCCACAGCGGTTTTGGTGCCGTACCGCTTCACCAGGGCCTGAACCTGGACCACGGGCTCACTTCGCATGGGCCAGAGTCTAGGTACGCCTTCCACGGCCCGGGCGGGCGGGTGCAGGATCTCCACTCCCAGGGGGTGCGGGGATCTCGTCCTCACGGGACCGGTGCACCGCGAGCCACCGCTCCGCGTACGCCACCGCGTCCGCCACACGGAACAGCCGGACCTCGGCGGCGCCCACCTTCCCGCGTACGACGGCACGGTCCCGCTCGAAGTCGTACCCCAGCTCGTCGAACCGCTCGGAGGTGATCGACACCTCCGTCACCGTCTCCCAGCCGCCCCCGGGCGCGGGGCGCCCCACCGCGACGAGCGGCGACGGTATCCGGTACTCGGCGAGGTGGAAGCTGGTGCACGAGCCGTACCCGGCGCCGAGCAGCAGCACCCGGGCGCCCAGCGCCTCCAGCCGCGCCAGCGGGCTGCGCTCGCCGAGGCGGCAGTCGGTCGCGTGGCCGTCGACGATCTCCGCCGCGCGCGGGCCGAGGGCCGCGAAGGAGGTCTGCGGGTGCGCGCTGCGCCGGGCGCCCGGCCAGGTGCGCAGGGTCTCCGGGATCACGCCGACCCCGCGTGAGGGCGTGACCAGCGGGTCGTAGGCGGGCATGGTGGCCCGAATCCGCTCCCACCACTCCTCGGGCACCGGCGGGTTCGCCCACAGCGCCGGGTCCGAGAGGTCGCCGGTCTGGGTCGGGACGACGAGCGTGCCCTCCGGGCCGACCGCGTCGAGCAGTCCCTGGACGACCGCGACGGCACCACCGCACACCCAGCCGAGGCTGCTGAGGGAGGAGTGCACGAGAAGGATCTCGCCGGTCTCGACGCCCAGCAGGCGAAGCTGGGTTGCGACCGTGTCGCGGGTGACAAGAGGGCCGGTCGGAGGGGGTGTCGGCATGGTTGGGGAGTGTTCCCGAAGGGGCCCCGGGGCGCCACCGAATTGGCACCGCTTTGATCGATCAAAGATCGTTTCCGCAGGTCAGGTTAGGGGTGCCTAAGTGACGCAGGGCACCGTCCAGCAGCCGGGACGCGGCTTGCCCGGTCCTGAGGAATTACGCAACAATGGCGTTGTGAAAAACGTCGGCGAGGCTCTGGAAGCCCCCACGGGGGCGCACCAGGAAGAGCACGCGACCGGTGAGCGCTCCACGCGCAACCGGGTCGCGCGGTCGATCCTGGACCACGGGCCGTCGACCGTCACCGAGCTGGCCGGGCGCCTCGGGCTCACGCCCGCGGCCGTACGACGGCATCTGGACGCCCTGGTCGCGGACGACGTCGTCGAGGCACGGGAGCAGCGGGTGTACGGCACGCGCACACGCGGCCGTCCCGCCAAGGTGTTCGCGCTGACCGACTGCGGCCGTGACGCCTTCGACCAGTCCTACGACAAGCTCGCCGCGGACGCCCTGCGCTGGATCGCGGAGCGCTTCGGCGGGGACGAGGCGGTGGTGGCCTTCGCGCGCGCGAGGATCGCGGAGCAGGCCGCCGCCTACCGCGCGGCGATCGAGGCCGCCGCCCCCGAGCAGCGCACCGAAGCCCTGGCCAAGGCCCTGAGCGCGGACGGGTACGCTGCTACGGCGCGCAGCGCCCCCCTCCCGCAAAAAGGTGAGCAGCTCTGCCAGCACCACTGCCCGGTGGCCCATGTCGCGGAGAAGTTCCCGCAGCTGTGCGAGGCGGAGACCGAGATCTTCTCCCAGCTGCTCGGCACACACGTCCAGCGGCTGGCGACCATCGCGCACGGCGACGGCGTCTGCACGACGTTCATCCCAAAGATTTCCAAGACCACTGACAACGCAACCGCAAGCACGGCCGGGAGGAACCCCGCATGACTCTCCCCACGGAGACTGCCCACCCTGAGCTCGAGGGCCTGGGCAAGTACGAATACGGCTGGGCCGACTCCGACGAGGCCGGTGCCTCTGCCAAGCGCGGTCTCAGCGAGGACGTCGTCCGGGACATCTCCGCCAAGAAGAACGAGCCGGAGTGGATGACCAAGCTCCGTCTCAAGGGCCTGCGCCTGTTCGAGAAGAAGCCCATGCCGAACTGGGGCTCCGACCTCTCGGGCATCGACTTCGACAACATCAAGTACTTCGTGCGCTCCACGGAGAAGCAGGCGGAGTCCTGGGAGGACCTGCCCGAGGACATCAAGAACACGTACGACAAGCTCGGCATCCCCGAGGCGGAGAAGCAGCGCCTCGTCGCCGGTGTCGCGGCCCAGTACGAGTCCGAGGTCGTCTACCACCAGATCCGCGAGGACCTGGAGGAGCAGGGCGTCATCTTCCTGGACACCGACACCGCCCTGAAGGAGCACCCCGAGCTCTTCAAGGAGTACTTCGGCACGGTCATCCCGGTCGGCGACAACAAGTTCGCGTCGCTGAACACCGCGGTGTGGTCCGGCGGCTCCTTCATCTACGTGCCGAAGGGCGTGCACGTGGAGATCCCGCTCCAGGCCTACTTCCGCATCAACACGGAGAACATGGGCCAGTTCGAGCGGACGCTGATCATCGTCGACGAGGACGCCTACGTCCACTACGTCGAGGGTTGTACGGCCCCGATCTACAAGTCGGACTCCCTGCACTCCGCGGTCGTCGAGATCATCGTGAAGAAGGGCGCCCGCTGCCGCTACACGACCATCCAGAACTGGTCGAACAACGTCTACAACCTGGTCACCAAGCGCGCCGTGGCGTACGAGGGCGCGACCATGGAGTGGATCGACGGCAACATCGGCTCCAAGGTGACGATGAAGTACCCGGCCGTCTACCTGATGGGCGAGCACGCCAAGGGCGAGACCCTGTCCATCGCCTTCGCGGGCGAGGGCCAGCACCAGGACGCGGGCTCCAAGATGGTCCACATGGCGCCGAACACCTCCTCCAACATCGTCTCCAAGTCGGTGGCGCGCGGTGGCGGCCGTACGTCCTACCGCGGTCTGGTCGAGATCGGTGAGGGCGCCGCCGGATCCAAGTCGAACGTGCTGTGCGACGCGCTGCTCGTCGACACCATCTCCCGCTCCGACACGTACCCCTACGTGGACGTCCGCGAGGACGACGTGTCCATGGGCCACGAGGCCACCGTCTCCAAGGTCTCCGAGGACCAGCTCTTCTACCTGATGAGCCGCGGTCTCTCCGAGTTCGAGGCGATGGCGATGATCGTGCGCGGCTTCGTCGAGCCCATCGCGAAGGAGCTGCCCATGGAGTACGCGCTGGAACTCAACCGGCTGATCGAGCTCCAGATGGAAGGCGCGGTCGGCTAAGCAACGGCCGCCCCCATCAAGTCACTTACGTAGGAAGAGAGCAGACCGACAGCCATGGCTGAGGCTCAGAACATCCCCGTGGGGTCCACCACCGCGGGCCAGATCGCGGTGGCCGCCGAGTCGACCGTCGCCACGCGCATGAGCGCCCCCCCGTCCTTCGACGTGGCGGACTTCCCGGTCCCGCACGGCCGCGAGGAGGAGTGGCGGTTCACCCCGCTGGAGCGCCTGCGCGGGCTGCACGACGGCACCGCCGTCGCGACCGGCGAGGGCGTGAAGGTCGCCGTCGAGGCCCCCGAGGGCGTCACCGTCGAGCTCGTCGACCGTGACGACGCCCGGATCGGCAAGGCCGGCACCCCGGTGGACCGCGTCGCCGCGCAGGCGTACTCGGCGTTCGAGAAGGCCGGCGTGGTCACCGTCCCCAAGGAGACGGTGCTCACCGAGCCGATCCGCATCGCCGTGCACGGCGAGGGCGGGGTCGCCTACGGCCACCAGGTCGTGGAGCTCGGAGCCTTCGCCGAGGCCGTCGTCGTCATCGACCACACCGGTGACGCGGTGCTCGCCGCCAACGTCGACTACATCCTGGGCGACGGCGCCAAGCTGACCGTCGTCTCCGTCCAGGACTGGGACGACAAGGCCGTGCACGTGGCCCAGCACAACGCCCTCATCGGGCGCGACGCGAGCTTCAAGTCGGTCGTGGTGACCTTCGGCGGTGACGTCGTACGGCTGCACCCGCGCGTCTCCTACGCCGGCACCGGCGGCGAGGCCGAGCTGTTCGGGCTGTACTTCACGGACGCCGGCCAGCACCAGGAGCACCGCCTCCTGGTCGACCACAACGTCCCGCACTGCAAGTCGAACGTCGTCTACAAGGGCGCGCTGCAGGGCGAGGGCGCCCACGCGGTGTGGATCGGCGACGTCCTCATCGAGGCCAAGGCCGAGGGCACGGACACGTACGAGATGAACCGGAACCTCGTCCTCACGGACGGCGCCCGGGTCGACTCCGTGCCGAACCTCGAGATCGAGACCGGCGAGATCGTCGGCGCGGGGCACGCGAGCGCCACCGGCCGCTTCGACGACGAGCAGCTCTTCTACCTGATGGCCCGCGGCATCCCGGCCGACGAGGCCCGTCGCCTGGTGGTCCGCGGCTTCTTCGCCGAACTGGTCCAGCAGATCGGCGTCGACGACATCCAAGAGCGCCTTCTCGTGAAGATCGACGAGGAGCTGGAGGCCACGGTCTGATGGCCTTCGTACGCGCCTGTGCGCTGAGCGAGCTGGAGGAGGACACCCCGAAGCGGGTGGAACTCGACGGCACGCCCATCTCGGTCGTGCAGACCGAGGGCGAAGTGTTCGCGATCCACGACATCTGCTCGCACGCGAACGTCTCGCTCTCCGAGGGCGAGGTGGAGGACTGCCAGATCGAGTGCTGGCTGCACGGCTCCAGCTTCGACCTGCGCACCGGCAAGCCGTCCGGCCTGCCCGCGACGCGCCCCGTCCCCGTATACCCCGTAAAGATCGAAGGGGACGACGTGCTCGTCTCCCTCAACCAGGAGTCCTGAGGCACCCATGGCAACGCTTGAAATCCGAGACCTGCGCGTCACCGTCGAGGCCGACAACGCCACGAAGGAGATCCTCAAGGGCGTCGACCTGACCGTGAAGCAGGGCGAGACGCACGCCATCATGGGCCCCAACGGCTCCGGCAAGTCGACCCTCGCCTACTCCCTCGCGGGCCACCCCAAGTACACGATCACCGGCGGCACCGTCACCCTCGACGGCGAGGACGTCCTGGAGATGTCCGTCGACGAGCGCGCCCGCGCCGGCCTGTTCCTCGCGATGCAGTACCCGGTCGAGGTTCCCGGCGTCTCCGTGTCGAACTTCCTCCGTACGTCCGCCACGGCCATCCGCGGCGAGGCCCCCAAGCTGCGTCTTTGGGTGAAGGAGGTCAAGGAGGCCATGGAGCGCCTCAACATGGACCCCTCCTTCGCCGAGCGCAACGTCAACGAGGGCTTCTCCGGCGGTGAGAAGAAGCGCCACGAGATCCTCCAGCTCGAACTGCTCAAGCCGAAGATCGCGATCCTCGACGAGACCGACTCCGGCCTCGACGTCGACGCGCTGCGGGTCGTCTCCGAGGGCGTCAACCGCGTCCGCGAGACCGGCGAGGTCGGCACCCTGCTGATCACGCACTACACGCGCATCCTGCGCTACATCAAGCCCGACCACGTGCACGTGTTCGCCGGCGGCAGGATCGTCGAGTCCGGCGGTGCCGAGCTCGCCGACAAGCTGGAGAACGAGGGCTACGAGGCTTACACGAAGGGCGGCGCATCCGAGTGACGCAGATGCCGGGCCTCCTCGACACCGAGGCGATCCGCAAGGACTTCCCCATCCTGGACCGTCAGGTTCACGACGGGCAGAAGCTCGTGTACCTGGACAACGCGGCGACCTCGCAGAAGCCGCGCCAGGTGCTGGACGCCCTGAACGAGTACTACGAGCGCTACAACGCCAACGTCCACCGCGGTGTGCATGTGCTCGCCGAGGAGGCCACGGCGCTGTACGAGGGAGCGCGTGACAAGGTCGCTTCCTTCATCAACGCACCCAGCCGCGACGAGGTGATCTTCACCAAGAACGCCTCCGAGTCGCTCAATCTCGTGGCGAACATGCTCGGTTGGGCCGACGAGCCCTACCGCGTGGACCACGAGACCGAGATCGTCATCACGGAGATGGAGCACCACTCCAACATCGTGCCCTGGCAGCTGCTGTCGCAGCGCACGGGCGCGAAGCTGAAGTGGTTCGGCCTGACCGACGACGGCCGTCTCGACCTCTCCAACATCGACGAGGTCATCACCGAGAAGACGAAGATCGTCTCCTTCGTGCTGGTGTCGAACATCCTCGGCACGGTCAACCCGGTCGAGGCGATAGTCCGCCGCGCCCAGGAGGTCGGTGCGCTGGTCTGCATCGACGCCTCGCAGGCCGCCCCGCACATGCCGCTGGACGTGCAGTCGCTGCAGGCCGACTTCGTGGCCTTCACCGGCCACAAGATGTGCGGCCCGACCGGCATCGGTGTCCTGTGGGGCCGGCAGGAACTCCTGGAGGACCTGCCGCCGTTCCTCGGCGGCGGCGAGATGATCGAGACCGTGTCGATGCACTCGTCGACGTACGCTCCCGCCCCGCACAAGTTCGAGGCGGGCACCCCGCCGATCGCGCAGGCGGTCGGCCTCGGAGCGGCGATCGACTATCTCCAGTCGATCGGCATGGACAAGATCCTGGCCCACGAGCACGCACTCACCGAGTACGCGGTGAAGAAGCTGGGCGAGGTCCCGGACCTGCGGATCATCGGCCCGACCACGGCCGAGGACCGCGGCGCGGCGATCTCCTTCACGCTCGGCGACATCCACCCGCACGACGTGGGCCAGGTCCTCGACGAGCAGGGCATCGCGGTCCGCGTGGGTCACCACTGCGCGCGGCCCGTCTGCCTCCGCTACGGAATTCCTGCGACCACGCGAGCGTCGTTCTATCTGTACTCCACGCCGGCCGAGATCGACGCACTGGTCGAGGGGCTGGAGCACGTACGGAACTTCTTCGGCTGAAGGGCGTGAGCTGAGACCGTGAAGCTGGACTCGATGTACCAGGAAGTCATCCTGGACCACTACAAGAACCCGCACGGGCGTGGTCTTCGGGATGGCGACGCCGAGGTGCACCACGTGAACCCGACGTGCGGCGACGAGATCACCCTGCGCGTGAAGTACGACGGCACGAAGATCGAGGACGTCTCCTACGAGGGGCAGGGCTGCTCGATCAGCCAGGCCTCGGCCTCCGTCCTGAACGAACTGCTGGTCGGCAAGGACCTGACGGACGCCCAGAAGATCCAGGAGACCTTCCTTGAGCTGATGCAGTCCAAGGGCCGGATCGAGCCGGACGACGCGATGGAGGAGGTGCTGGAGGACGCGGTCGCGTTCTCCGGTGTCTCCAAGTACCCGGCCCGGGTCAAGTGCGCCCTCCTCAGCTGGATGGCGTGGAAGGACGCGACGGCCCAGGCCCTGGGCGGAGCCGACGCCGAAAGGAAGACGGCATGAGCGACACCGTTGAGATCAAGCCCGCCTCGGAGGAGGAGCTCCGCGAGGCCCTGATGGACGTCGTCGACCCCGAGCTGGGCATCGACGTCGTCAACCTCGGCCTGATCTACGGCATCCACGTCGACGACGCGAACATCGCGACCGTCGACATGACCCTGACCTCGGCGGCCTGCCCGCTGACGGATGTCATCGAGGACCAGGCCAAGTCCGCCACGGACGGCCTCGTCAGCGAGCTGCGCATCAACTGGGTGTGGATGCCGCCGTGGGGCCCCGACAAGATCACGGACGACGGGCGGGAGCAGTTGCGGGCGCTCGGGTTCAACGTCTGAGGTCCACGCACTCGTTCACGACAACGGCGACGCCTGAGGGCGTCGCCGTTGTCGTGTCATCAGGTGCTGTGTCCGCAGGTGTGGTGTCCTCAGGCCAGCCCGGTCACCAAGCGGAACGCCGAATCCGCCTGGTAGGCGCCGCTGTACTGGTAAGGGTCAAGCTGCAGCTGGAAGTTCTGGTGCCGCAGGAACCGGCCCGGGTAGTTCACCGACTCCAGCATCACCGCGCCCGAGTACGCCGACGCCCGGGGGCAGAAGGTGGCGTCCTGCTTGAAGAGGTAGGAGCCGTCGCTCGGTTCGTCGCGGAGCAGGAAGTCGCGGTGGCGCAGGTACTTGCCGTCGTGCGTGGCGAAGGAATAACAGGAGCTGTCCGCCAGGCCCTTGACCACCTTGAAGGTGGAGTCCTGACGGGACTCCGAGCCGGCCGGCGGGTCGAGCTTCACGTAGTCGCCGCTCACGTGCCAGTAGCGGTCGGGGTAGTTCACCGACTGGAGGGACCGGTAGGTGGCCGACGGTTTCGAGTGGCTCGGCGAACTCGCGTGGGGCTTGGGTGACGTGGACGGCTTGCCGCCGCCGGCCGCCGAGTCGTGCGGACTCGGCGAGGGGGACGTACGGGACTGCGTGGACGACGGGCCGCTCTTGCCGGCCGGTGCGGTGACGCCGTCCGTGGACGGGGTGGCGAAGGAGATCAGGCCGGGCGGCGTTTCGGCGACGGACGACGACGGGATCCCGGACGCCCGTAACGGGCGGTCGGAGTCCTTGTCCATCACGGCGATCGCCGTGGCGCACGCGACGATCGTCGACAGGGCCAGCACGCCGGCCAGCCAGAGTCTTCGGGTTCCCGGGGCTCGGGAGGTGTCGGGGGACCAGCCGTTCTCCCAGGGCTGGTTCCGGGGTGGCTCGGGGATGGTTTCTGGCATGCGCTGTTTCTCCAGCGGCGCCCGAGGCGGCGGCCGGGGGTGAGGTGAGGGTGACGTGAGTGAGCGGTGAAACCTTAGTGGAGCGGAGAGATCGCGGGGAGTCGTTTGAGTGAGCGATTTCTATGAAAGTTGAACCTCCTCATGTGGAATGCGGGCCTACGGATCTCCCGGTGCCGACCTGTCGTTGTGTACGGACGTACGCATCATTGTGTACGCTTGTACACATGGCATTCCTGATGCTCCTCGCGGCCATCGCCGCCGAGGTGGGCGGTACCACCGCCATGAAGTTCAGCCACGGCTTCAGCCGGCTGTGGCCCTCCGTGCTGACGCTGGCCGGATACGGCGTCTCCTTCTGGCTGCTCGCCCAGACGCTGAAGAGCATGTCGGTCGGCACGGCCTACGCGATCTGGGCCGGCCTCGGCACCGCTGCCATCGCGGCCATCGGCATCCTCTACCTCGGCGAGGGGATGACCGTCCCGAAGGCCGTGGGGATCGGGCTGATCATCGTCGGGGTCGTCGTGCTCAACCTGGGAGGGGCGCACTGATGGCCCGCCGCTACGACCCCGACCGGCGGCAGCGGATCATCGACGCGGCGATCCGGGTGGTGGGCGAGAAGGGCCTGACCGGGCTGAGCCACCGCTCCGCCGCCGCCGAGGCCGACGTGCCGCTCGGCTCGACGACGTACCACTTCAAGACCCTCGACGAGCTGATGGTCGCCGCCCTGCGGCAGGCGAGCGAGGGCTTCGCCGAGGTCGTCGCCTCGCGCGGCGGCCTGGAGGACCCGCCGCCCGACCTCGCCGCCGAACTCGCGGGCTGCCTGGGCGAGTGGCTCGCGGGCGACCGCACCGGCGTCGAGCTGGAGTACGAGCTCTATCTCGCCGCCCTGCGCCGCCCCGCCCTGCGCCCGGTGGCCGCGGAATGGGCCGATGACGTCGCCCGGCAGATCGCCCGGCACACCGACCCGGTGACGGCCCGGGCGCTGGTCGCGCTGATGGACGGCATCTGCCTGCAGGTGCTGCTGACGGGGGTGCCCTACGACGAGGAGTACGCGCGCGAGGTGCTGGCGCGGATGATCCCCCGGCCCCGTTCCTGAGCCGGCGCCGCCCGCGTCATTCCTCCGAGGCGAGACGCCGGACCGTGGCCAGTGCGGCCGCCACACTCCCGGCGATGTCCGTCACCGGATACTGCACCTCCCGTACGACCCGCTCCCGGTCCACGACCAGCGTGAGCCGCTTCAGCCGGCTGGCCCCCGCCGCGCGGAAGGTCGGCAGCCGCAGCGCGGCGATGAGCGACAGTCCGGCGTCCGAGAGCAGCGGGAAGCGCAGCCCCTCCTTCTCCGCGAACGCCCGCTGTTCGTCCGGGCGTTGGGTGGAGACGCCGTGCACGGCGGCCCCCGCGGCGGTGAACTCGGCCAGCCGGTCGCGATAGGTGCAGGACTCCAGGGTGCAGCCGGGCGTGCCGGGGATGTCCGTCCAGCCCGGCGGGTAGGAGTCGGCGCGGGCGTAGGCGCCGGGGAAGCAGTACAGGACGGTGTACGGGCTGTCGGCGGCGACCGGGTCCAGCAACCCGCCCGTGTGCCCGGGGAGCCGGAGCTCGGGGATCCGCTCGCCGACCAGTTCGTGCACCCGCTGGGCCTCCGCGGAGGCCTCCGCCGTCGTGGCCGTCGTGCTCCCGTCGCCCAGGACCCAGGCGTCACCCCAGTCCTGCAGGGCGATCAGAACGGGGAGCAGGGCGCGGCCGCGCGGGGTGAGGCGGTACTCGTGGCGGACGGGGCGCTCCTGATACGGCACCCGGGACAGCACGTCCGCCTCGACGAGAAGGCGCAACCGCTCGGTCAACACCTTTCTGGACACGCCGAGTTCGGCCTGCAGCGCGTCGAAGCGGTGCACGCCGCGTGCCGCGTCCCGGACGATCAGCAGCGTCCACCAGTCGCCGACCACGTCCAGGGCCTGGGCGATGGCGCAGGTGGCGTCCTCCAGGCTCGTCCTGCGGGCCATGGCTTCCCGTCCCTTCGTGCACAGGTCGTGGTTGACCTGACATTGTCATGCCTCCATAGTAAGTTCCTAAAAGGAACTCACTGGGGGGACGAGTGCGAGGTCTGCGAGAAGTGCCGCCGACGGTCTGGCTGCTGGCCTGCGGGACCTTCGTGAACATGGTCGTGAGCGTGAGCTTCGCCTACACGTTCCTGTATCTGACCGGGCCGCGGGGGCTCGGGACGGGCCAGGCGGGTCTGCTCAGCGGGGTCGCGGGGGCCGGGCTGGTCGCGGGCAACTTCACCGGCGGCTGGTACGGAGACCGGTTCGGGCACCGGCGGGTGCTGCTCGCGGGCGCCGCGGTGTCCGGGCTCGTCCTGGCCGCCGTGCCGCTGCTGCCGAGCTCGCTGCTGTTCGTCGCGCTGCCGCTGTCCCAGTACGCGTCCGGGGTGCAGCGCGCGGCCAACTCGGCGCTCGTCGCGGTCATCGTGCCCGAGGGGGCGCGGCGGCAGGCGTTCGCGGTGGTGCGGGCCGCGGCGAACGGGGGGTTCACCTTGGGCCCGGTGCTCGGGGCGCTGGTCGCCACACGCTTCTCGTACGACTGGCTGTACGTCGCCGAGGGGCTCGGGAGCGTGGGGCTGGCGTGCTGGACGGCACGGGTGGTGCCGGCGCGGGGGGCTGCCGGGCGGGGGCGGGCGGGGCGTGTCGAGCGGGGTGGGGTGTGGACGGCGCTTCGGGCTCGGCCCGGGGTGTTGGTGCTGTTGCCGGCGATCCTGGTGATCGATGTGGTCTATCGGCAGCAGTACTCCACGTTTCCGCTCTTCCTCGCCGATCACGGGATGGATGCGCGGGTGTACGGGGCGCTGCTCGCGATCAACGGGGGAGTGCTGCTGTGTCTGGAGCTGCCGGTCGCGGTGGTGCTGCGGCGGCTGTCGCCGTTGCGGATCGTGGGATGCGGGTTGTTGTTGGTGGGTGGGGGGTATGGGGTGCTGCTGGTGGGGGCCGGGGTTGGGGCGGCGGTGGTGATGATGGGGCTGCTGACGGTGGGGGAGGTGTTGTACAAGACGACCGCTACGGCTTATGTCGCTGATCAAGCGCCGGAGCATGTGCTCGGGCGGTTCCAGTCGCTGTATGCCGGGGTGTCGATCAGTGGGGTGGTGTTGGCCGCGCCGTTGGGCGGGGTGCTGTATGCGGCGGCGCCGGGGGTGTTGTGGCCGGTGTGCGCGGGGTTGGGGGTGGTGGCCGGGGGTGCGGTGCTGCTGGCCGGGGGCCGGACCGCCGGCCCTGTGTCCGCCGCCGCAGAAATTTCTCGCCCCCGCCGCCCCTACCCGTCCCGTCCCAGGGGCGCCGCCCCTTCGGCCCCGCTGGGGGCTGCGCCCCCAGACACCCCGTCGGCCTGAACGGCCTCGTCCTCAAACTCCCCCACTCTCGGCTTCTCCCCCACTCTCGGCTTCGCTCGAGCGGGGGGACCCCACGACGGGCTGGATGGGCTGGGCGGGGTGTCCGCTCGTTACCTGAGACGGGTGGGTTGTCGGTTGGCCTGGGTGGGGTCCGGGCGGTTAGGTTGCCCTCATGACCGACACGACTGCTCCTCGTACCACCGGCGCCGTGGGCGCCGGGCTCGCCACGATCGCCGCCGACGGCACTGTTCTCGACACCTGGTTCCCCGCGCCCGCGCTGAGCGAGGAGGCCGGTCCGGCCGGTACCGAGCGGCTGTCCGCGGAGAAGGCCGTGGAGCTGCTCGGGGACGGTGCGGCGAAGGCGATCGGGACGGACGCCCGTCGGGGTGTCGAGGTCGTAGCGGTGCGCACGGTCATCTCCTCGCTCGACGAGAAGCCGATCGACACGCACGACGCCTACCTGCGGCTGCACCTGCTCTCGCACCGTCTGGTCCAGCCGCACGGCCAGAGCCTGGACGGCATCTTCGGCCTGCTGCCCAACGTCGCCTGGACCTCGCTCGGCCCGGTCGCCGTCGACGAGATCGAGAAGGTGCGGCTCAACGCCCGCGCCGAGGGCCTGCACCTGCAGGTGACCTCCGTCGACAAGTTCCCGCGCATGACGGACTACGTCGCCCCCAAGGGCGTCCGCATCGCCGACGCCGACCGGGTGCGGCTCGGTGCGCACCTCGCCGCGGGCACCACCGTGATGCACGAGGGCTTCGTCAACTTCAACGCCGGCACGCTCGGCACGTCGATGGTCGAGGGCCGTATCTCCGCGGGTGTCGTGATCGGCGACGGCTCCGACATCGGCGGCGGTGCCTCCACCATGGGCACGCTCTCCGGCGGCGGCAACGTCCGCATCACCATCGGCGAGCGCTGCCTGATCGGCGCCGAGGCGGGCGTCGGGATCGCGCTCGGCGACGAGTGCGTCGTCGAGGCGGGCCTGTACGTCACCGCGGGCACCCGCGTGACCATGCCCGACGGGCAGATCGTCAAGGCCCGTGAACTCTCCGGCGCCTCCAACATCCTCTTCCGCCGCAACTCGGTCACCGGCACGGTCGAGGCCCGCCCGAACAACGCGGTCTGGGGCGGTCTGAACGAGATCCTGCACAGCCACAACTGATCACCGGCGGCCGTCACCGGGCGCCTTGCAGACCCCATAGGGGGGCGTAACGTCAGTTATGCCCCCCTTGCGGCATTTCCTGGGTCGTTCCCGGGACGCCTCGTGACCTCGAGGCGCCGCCAGGGGGAGGTGGCGGACTTGATCGGGAACGGAGTCGCGGGGCTGGACACGGGCACCCGCAGGGGCAGGGCGAGGCCACTGGCGTCTCGTCCGCTCGGCGTGCCCCGACAGTGCGGTCCGCCGCAGCGCGTGAAGCGGCCGAGGGCGGGGTTCCCGTGGCCGGGCATCCGGCCGACGCCTTCGGGTACATCCACACTTCGCATCGTGCAGCGAATGAGGCGATTCCCCATGCGGCGAAGCGCACTGTTCCTCCTCCCCGCGGCGACGGCGATGACCGCCGTGTCGCTGCTCTCGGGGCCCGCCTACGCAGGCAGCCCGCACTTGGTGAACAGCGCCACCTCCGTGAGCAGGTCGGGCAACACTCTGACCGTCAGCGGCAGGGAGGCCGGGCTCGGTGACGAGGCACAGGTCCACGTCGTCCTGAGCACCACCGCTCTGTGCATCAACGGCGGCGGCAGCCACCCGAAGGCCGTCAACAAGGAGTTCCTCAACAGCGCCGATGACTTCCCGGTGCAGAACGGCAAGGCCGACCTCTCGCTGTCGGTGACGGCTGCCTTCCAGCCGTCGTGCAGCCCGCCGATGACCGTCTCGTTCATCAACATCATGCTCACGGACACCACCAACAACATCTCGGTCAGCGTCCCCGGCACCTTCTGAGTGCGCCGAGTCCCCTTTGGCGCGCAAGGTCCGCGTCAAAGGGGGGCCCTTTCATGTCCGGACGGCAGCCGCGAACTCCGCCAGGGCCCTGAAGTCGTCCCCACGCAGGCCGAGGCGCGGGCTGACGTGGTGGAGGAGTGCGGGGCCGGCGTGGCGCGCGCTCACGTACTCCTCGTCCGCCGGGCTCTGCTCGTCGTCCACCCAGGCAAAGGGGCGACCCCCGGCGTACGTCACGATCGCCTCCGTCTTCCAGTGGACCCCGTCGGGCCGGAGCGCGAACAGGCCCGCGCCGAAGTCGACGTACGGCAGCTCCGGCAGGCCGATGACCGGGGCGATCCAGCGGTTGGCGGCGTCCATCCAGGTCGTGGCCCAGCACAGGTCGTAGTCGAGGGAGAGCAGTGCCGGGCCGTGGGACGGGTTCAGCCAGACCCGCAGGGCCCTGCCGGGGTGCAGGGCCACCCGGATCGTCGTGTAACCCTCGGGGCGTCGTTCCGGCTGTGCGGCCCACGGGTTGAGCGGGCCGTCGACGTCGAGGAACAGCAGGGGGCGGCTCACAGCAACAACGTACGGAAAATTTCTTCGTCCGGCAGGCATAGCCGCGGGCGGCGGGACGCGTCACAAGGGGCACAGGGGCGGGCACAGAGGCAGCCGCCGGGGAAGAGAAGGTGACGATGAATGCCGAAGGGCTGGACAGCTTCCGCGAGTTCGTGGACAGCAGGTCGTCGGCTCTGCTGAAGACGGCCGTGCTGCTCTGCGGGGGAGATCAGCACGCCGGCGAGGACCTGCTGCAGAACGCGCTCGTCAAGGCGGCGGGCAGGTGGCAGCGGATCGACGAGCCCGAGGCGTACGTACGCCGGATCCTGTACCGCCAGCAGGTCAGCCGCTGGCGGCTGAAGTGGCGCAGACGGGAGGTCAGCGTCGCCGAACCGCCCGAAGGGGGCGGGCAGTTGGGGCATTCCGGTGACTCGGCCGCCGCGGCCGAGCTGCGCGTCGTGATGCGGGCGGCGCTCGCCCGGCTCACCGCCCGCCAGCGCACCGTGCTGGTGCTGCGCTACTTCGAGGACCTGCCGGAGGCCGACGTGGCCCGCCTGCTGGGCTGCTCCGTCGGCACCGTCCGGTCCACCACCCACCGCTCCCTCGCCCGCCTGCGCGCCCTGGCGCCGGAGCTCGCCGCCCTCGGCCCGGCGGACGCCGAACAGCAGCCGTCCCGCGACTACTCACCCGTGGAGGTGCGTCCGTGAACGTCGACGAACTCGTGCGCGACGCCCTGCGCGAGCAGGCCGCCGGACAGCACCCGGCGGCAGCGGGGTTCGCCGACCGTGTCCTGGCCGTCCGCAGGCGCCGCCGTACCCGCAGGGTCGCGGTCGCCGCCCTCACCACGGCGGCCGTGGTCGCCGCAGGGATCGCGGTGCCGCTGCTCGACTCCGGCAAGAAGGACGTACGTCCGTCGGACGTCGTGGAACAGAGGAAGACCAAGGCCCACCCGAACCAGTCGCCGCCGCGCGATCTGATCGCGGCCGGGGGAACGGCGCTGGCCGCCTACTACAGTTCGCAGACGGTCAAGAGGACCGCGACCACCGCCGTCGGCCGGCGGACCTACTACCTGCTGAACCCGAGGACCGGCAAGTACGAGAAGTCCCCGAAGTGGTCCTGGGTCGCCGTCGCGCCGGGCCTGAGGACCGCCGCCGTCCTGGAGCAGGATCTGCCCGCCTCGCGGATCGGTCTGCTCGACCTGGCCTCCGGCGAGGTGAAGCGGTGGATCCAGGTCGACCACGGGGTCGGCGGGCTCGCCTTCTCCCGCGACGGCCGGCAGCTCGTCGCGACGACCTACAGCGAGAACCCCGACCTCAAGCCCATCCCCAAGAAGGTGAAGGGGGGCGGCGAAGTGAGCGTGGAGACGGGTTCGCACCGCACTGGCTTCTACGTCATCGACGTGGCGTCCGGCAAGGCGCGCTGGAGCCGGGTCGACGCGGGCGGCGGCCGCGGTTTTCTCGACGTGGTCAACTCCCGCCAGGACTTCGCCCTCACCGACGACGGCCGGTACGTCTGGGCCGGGAACCCGAACGGCGACATCGGCAAGGAGTTCTGGGACCTCACGGGCAGGAAGGTCGCCGTACCGGCGGGCTACAAGTACCTGGAGTGGTTCGTCGACGCCGGGAAGTCGCCGAACGGGAAGCTGGTCGCCGGGGACTTCGCCGGCGAGGGATGGAAGACCGCCTCCTGGGTCGTCGACGCCTACACCGGCAAGAAGACCAAGGTGCGCGGGCAGCAGCTGCTCGCCTGGGTCGGCAACGACCGGCTCATCGCCTGGGACATCGGCAAGGACGTCAAGAACGAGTTCCACAACCGGTTGGTGCTGGTCACCATCGGCAGCAACAAGGAGGTGCCGCTCAGCGGCTTCCGCACGGGTGGCGACGCGGATGCCGGGCGCTGGGAGCCGATCTTCGCCCAGCCCTGACGGTCACCCGGCCGTGAGCTCCTGGTAGGCCGCCAGCAGCCCGTCGACCGTCTCGCGGCCGGCGGGCCGCAGCGGGGCGCGGACGGTTCCCGCCGGCAGGCCGAGCTCGTTGAGGAGCGCCTTCGTGGTGACGGTGCCGGGCAGACCGGCCGACATCATCAACTCGATGAGCGGCGTGGCGCGTTGCTGGAGGCGGGCGGACACGGGGGTGTCGCCCGCCTCGAACGCGTCCAGCACGGCACGGAGTTCGGACGGTACGACGTTCGCCACGGTGCTGATGTATCCGGCGCCGCCCACCGCGTACAGGGCGAGGTTGTGCTCGTCGCAGCCCGCGTAGTACGCCAACTCGGTGCGGGAGAGCACCTTTTGGGCGGCGAGGAAGTCGTAGGAGCAGTCCTTGACCGCCACGATCCGGGGGTGCTCGGCGAGCCGGATCATCGTGTCGGACTCGATACGGGTGCCGGTGCGGCCCGGGATGTCGTACAGCACGACCGGCAGCCCGGACGCGTCCGCGACCGTCCGGAAGTGCTCCTCCAGCGCGTCCTGCGGGGGCCTGCTGTAGTACGGGCTGACCACCAGCACACCGTCCGCGCCCGCCTTTTCGGCCTCCCGGGCGAGTTCCACGGTGTGCCGGGTGTCGAAGGTGCCGACACCCGCCACGACCGAAGCGCGGCCGCCCACCGCCTCCCGTACCGCCTCGACCAGTGCCGCCTTCTCGGCGTCCGTGGTGGTCGGCGACTCGCCCGTCGTACCGGAGAGCACGAGACCGTCGCACCCCCGGGAGACCAGGTGGTCGGCGAGCCGCTGCGCCCCGCCGAGATCGAGCGCGCCCTCCTCGGTGAAGGGGGTGATCATCGCGCAGAGGGCACGGCCGAACGGGGCGGTAGTCGTCATGCTCCCAGTCTCGGCAGACCGACAGTGAAGCTCCACTTAATTCTTCTACGAGATATCGATAAGCGTTGCTGTGGTGCGGACGGCCAGACCCAGGTCCGGCCAGGCCCTATGTCCATTTCGCCCGCCATGGGTCAGCATGGTCGTGACGGTCATCGGCACCGGCCCATGGAGGCGTCATGAAGCTCGGCAAGGCACTGGCCACCGGAGTCGCGGAGGAACAGCCGCAGACCCATGAGGAAGAGCTCGAACTGCCCGAGGAGATCCAGGACGTCGAGGCGTCCGCGCGCGAAGAGGTTCCGGCGGCCCGATGAGACTGCGGCTTCCGGAGGAACGCCCGACGGAGCCGCCGACCGGATACAAGATCGCCCACCCGGTGCTGTCCCAGGACGGCACCCGGGCCGGGTTCACCGGTGTGTCGCTGGGCGGCGCGCTGCCGTACGGAGTCCTGGCCGACGCGTCCTGTGTCTACGGGCTGCGCCACCGGGCACCGCACCGCCGCTGCGACTGCGGCTTCCACTGCGTGCACGAGCGCACGGCGGCCGAGGCGCTGCTGTGCACGGCCGAGCACCGGGCCGCCGTCCTGCTGGAGGTCCTGGTCCTCGGCCGCTACATCCGCTTCGAGCGCGGCTTCCGCTACGCCCGCCAGCGGGTACGGACCGCCACGGTCGGCCCCTGTGTGTGCGGCGCGGTCGCAGCCGCCCTGGCCGACGCGGGCTGGGGCCGGCCCGGCTGGCGCGCGCTGGCCCCCTCCTGCGGGGGCTGCGTCCGCGGCCGTACGTCCGTCTCGCTCGCCTCCTTCGCGCGACTGGCCGGGGAGGGGCTGCGGGTGGTGGCGGGCAGCGGCGCCGCGCTGCCGGCGGCGGATCTCGCGGTGCCCGAGGGGCTCGGGGTGCCCGAACTCGTCGCCGAGGCAGCCCTGTTGCAGGCCCGCCTCGACTGGTTCCAGACCCAGCTCGGCCGGCTCGGCGAGCGCGGGCCGGGCGGTGGCCGGCAGGGGTAGCGGAGGTCGGCAGGGGTACCCGGAGTGTTCCGAACGGAGGAAGCCGAGAGAAACGCGAGAGGAGGCGACCCCGTGACCGGGACCATGCACCCCCAGCCGGTGCGCGACGGGCACCGCTCGGTGGGCGAGCTCGTCGGACAGGCCACCGAACAGCTATCCCGGCTCGTACGACAGGAAGTGGCCCTCGCCAAGGAGGAGTTGTCCGCGAAGGGCAGGCGCGCCGGGCGCGGTGGCGGACTGCTCGGCGCCGCGGCCGCGTTCGCCTACGCCGGTCTGCTGGCTCTGGCCGGCACGGGCGTCGCCGCCCTCTCGCTGGTGCTGTCGGTCTGGGCCGCGGCGCTCATCGTGACCGCCGTGCTGTTCGTGATCGCGGGCGTGCTGGCCGTGACCGGCCGCGCCCAGCTGCGCCGCGCCGCACCGCCGACGCCCGAGGAGACCCTCGTGAGCGTCCGGGCCGATGTCGAGGAGATCAGGGAAAGGGCGCACCGATGACGGACAGGACGGGGCCGACCGGCGCCAAGGGACCCGATGAGCTGAGGCGGCAGATCGAGCAGACACGCAACCAACTCGGCGAAACAGTGGAGGAGTTGGCCAAGAAGATGGATGTGAAGGGACGCGCAAGGGCCCGCGCGGCCGACCTCAAGGACAAGGCGAGCGCCATGACCGTGCAACTGCGCAGCACGGCCGCGCACGCCGGCCATGCGGTCCAGGACCGGGCCACGCAGGCGGGCCATCAGGTGCACGACAGGGCCACGCAGGCGGGCCACCAGGTCCAGGACAGGGCGACGAGGGCCGGTCACCAGGTGCACGACCGAGCCCTGACGGCAGGCCACGCCGCCCAGGACAGGGCCTCCCGGACGGGACACACGCTGCAGCACAAGGCGGAGCACGACGTCCCCTGGCCGGCCGGCCCCGTCGTCAGGGCTGCGGTACGGCATCCGGGGCCCGCGCTGGTCATCGGTGCGGCGCTGGCCTTTGTCGTGGTGGTGGGCTGGCGGTACCCCAAGCGGTAGCAGATCGCTCCTGCCTCTGGCCCTGACGCCCTCCCACCGAAAATCTCAGTCTTCTGGACAAAAAAAGTTTTCGGTGGGACGGTGGACGCATGCTGGACGTCACCGTCATCGAGGACCCCGAGGCCGCAGCCGTCTCCCTGGACCCCGTCAGGGCCAGGCTGCTCGCCGAGCTGGCGGCCGGACCCGCGTCGGCGGCGATGCTGGCCGGCCGGGTCGGTCTGCCGCGCCAGAAGGTGAACTACCACCTCAAGGCGCTGGAGCGGCACGGCCTGGTCGAGCTGGCCGGGGAGCGCCGCAAGGGCAATGTCACCGAGCGGCTGATGCAGGCCACTGCGGCCTCGTACGTCATCTCGCCGCTCGCGCTCGCCGCCGTACAGCCGGACCCGGACCGTTTCCGGGACCAGCTGTCCGCGCGGTGGCTGCTGGCGCTCGGCGCCCGGCTCGTGCGGGACGTCGGCTCGCTGATCACCGGCGCCGCGAAGGCCCGCAAACGGCTGGCCACGTATGCGCTCGACGGCGAGGTGCGCTTCGCCTCGGCCGCCGAACGGGCCGCGTTCGTCCAGGAGTTGACGGCCGGCGTCACCGCGCTGATCCGCAAGTACGACGCGCCCGAGGCCGAGGGCGGGCGTGACCACCGGATCGTCGTGGCCGTCCATCCCACCCTCAAGGCAACCGAGCAGGACTAGGCAGGAGCCCCACCATGTCCAAGGAATTCGAGATCGTCAGAGAGTTCGAGGTCGACGCCACTCCGGAGGAGGTGTGGGCGGCGATCACCACCGGCACCGGCGGGTATCTGTGGCCGATGGAGCCGCCCGAGCCCCGGGTCGGCGGCAAGGGACCCTTCGGGTCCGAGGTCACGGCCTGGGATCCGCCGCACCGCTACACGAACCGCGTGGCGGACGTCGAGGGAATCTCCCAGCAGACCCTCAACCAGCTCGACTACACGGTCGAACCGCGTGACGAGGGCCGCCGGGCCTGGGTGCGGTACGTGCACAGCGGCATCTTCGTCGACGACTGGGACAACCAGTACGACGGCGCCGCCAAGCACACCGACTTCTATCTGCACACCCTGCGCGAGTACCTGGTCCACTTCGCGCCTCGGCCGGCCGCGTTCGCCACCTTCGACGGGCCCGAGGCCTCGCAGGCCGCCGACGCCCTCGCCGTCGTCGGGCGGGCGCTCGGTGTCGGCGAGGACGTGGCCGCCGGCACCCGGGTGACGGTCCATGGGCCCGACGAGTTCGACGCCGTGGTCGACTTCCGCAACCCGTACTTCATCGGGCTGCGCACGGACCGGGGCCTCACCCGTTTCTTCGGGCGCAACCACTGGGGTCACCGGGTCGGCATCTCCCTGCACGACTTCACACCGGGCGCCGACATCAAGGAGTGCGAGGCCGCCTGGCAGGACTGGCTGAACGGCGTGTTCGGCCAGTCCTGAGCAGGACCCGCCCGTTACGGGCGGAAGCGCAGCACCTGCGGGTCGTGGTCGCTGATCTGGTCGTTGAACTCCGAGTTGACGTGCACGCTGTCGTACTCGAACTTGCAGGACTTCCGGATCGACGGGCTGATCAGGATCTGGTCCAGGACCTGCTGGTTGCCCTGGTAGTCGTAGGTGTAACGCTCGTTCTTCGGCAGCGACTTGATCGCCGACCAGAGCTCGCCGTCACCCTCGAGGATCTTCGCGGTGTCGGAGAACTCGAAGTCGTTCATGTCGCCGAGCGCGATCACGTCCGCGTTCTTCTGGACGTCCAGGATGCTCTTGACGAACGCGTTGACCAGTGTCGCCTGGGCGTGGCGCTGGGTCTCCGAGCTGCGCGTCGGGGGCTGGTACTGCGAGGTCAGCCCCTGGTCGCCGCCCTTGGAGTTCAGGTGGTTGGCGATCACGAAGACCGTGCGGCCGCGGAAGACGAACTCGGCGGCCAGCGGCTTGCGGCTGGACTTCCAGGCCTCGTTCGCCGGGTCGATGCGGCCGGGGGAGGCCGTCAGCTGCGCCTTGCCGTGCACCTTGGTGACGCCGACCGCGGTGGTGGAGTCGCCGCCCGCGCGGTCCACGAAGGACACCCGCTCCGGGTTGAACAGGAGCACCTGGCGGATGTTGCCGCCGGGCTCGCCGCCGTCCTGGTCGTTGACCGGGTTGATCGAGCGCCAGTCGTACTTCGGGCCGCCCGCCGCGACGATCGCGTCGATCAGCTTGTTCACCGTCTGGCTCGCGTCGACCGTGCCGTCGTCCGTCGCGCCGTTGTTGTCCTGGATCTCCTCCAGGGACACGATGTCGGGCGACTGCAGGTTGTTCACGATCGCGGCGGCGTGCGCGTCGAAGGTCTTGTCGGACGGGTCGAGGTTCTCGACGTTGTACGTCGCGACCGCCAGCTCGCCGCGCGACTGCTTCTGCGTCGTCTCCCGCTGCAGACCGCCGCTCTTCAGCGTGCCCAGCTGATTCGCGACCAGGGTGTAGCCGCCGAACTGGTTGAAGTCCAGCGGGCCTGTCGTGGTGCCGGTCAGCGAGTCGCCGACGTTCGCCTTCGGGAAGTCGGCCGTCGCACCCAGCGACTGGATCTGCAGCCGGCCGGTGTTCTGCGACTCGTAGGAGCCGTAGAGCGTGCCGCCGCTGGGGGTCCGGTGCTCGTGCGGCTTCACCGTGACCCACAGCTCGGAGTACGGATCGGTGGCCGTGACCACGCGGGCGTCGGCGACCTGGACGTTCATGCCCTCCAGGGACTCGTAGTAGTCCAGGGCGTACGTCGACGGCTCCAGCGTCAGACCGTTGATCGAGCCGTTCGCGGCGGGGTCGCCCGCCGGGGTGTAGAGCGCGGGCACCGACTTCGCGTCGATCACCGTCGGGGCCGGGACAGCGTTGCCCGTGGAGACGGTGGTGACGGTCGGCTTGGTGATCTCGGTGACCGACTGGTTGCCGGACGAGGCGCCGCCCGGGACGTACTCGGAGACCGTGCCGGTGACCGTGACGGAGTCACCGACGGCGGCCTTCGGGGTGGAGCTGGTGAAGACGAATATGCCCTCACTGGTGGCCGGGTTGTCGTCCGGATTCGGATCCTGGATCCAGAAGCCTCTGGAAGAGCCGTAGGTGCGCACGCCGGTGACAATTCCGGCCACGTCGGTGACCTTCTGGCCGGCGTACGGAGAAATGCGCGTAGTGCCCTGGATGTCATGGATGCGCACGGAGTCGGCGTGCGCCGGCGAGGTCAGGGCTACGGCGGACGCCGCGGAACAGACGGCGGCGACGGTGAGCGCGGCGAGACGCGCGGAAGACTTGCTCGGCAACGGGATCCCTCCGGGGACATGCGTGGGTGCCGGGACGAGGGTGGTGCGTGGGACGGTCCGAGGCCGCGACCTGTGGGGCGGTGGCGACGCGCGTAGAAAATACAGTGAACATGTGTCCGCTTCGTTTCTACGCGCGTCAATCTCCTGTGTGCGCACGCCAGTTGTCAAGGTTTCGGCCATGTACGGACAGGGTCCGGGAGATGAACCGGGCGGCATGGGTGGAAATCCGTCTAGGCTGAGCGTTTGAGTGGTACGACACGCCCGAGGAGAACCAGCCGATGTCAGACAGCTCCCCCCTGCCGCCGGTGCGGCTGCATCCCGAAGCGGAGCTGGCGCGGGACGCGTTGGCCACACCGCTGCTCTCCCGGGCCGCCCGGCTCGCCCGCTGGGCCGGACCGGACACCCGGATCGACGCCGGGGGCGGGCTCGTCGAGGAACAGCTGCCGGCCGCCGCCGAACTGCTCGGGCTGAGCGGGGACGACGCGGCGGCCTTCGCGAGCGAGGCCTGGCGGGTCGCCGTGGACACCGGGCTGGTCGAGATCGTCGACTCCGAGGACGAGGACGAGGGCACCGTCACCGCCGGGCAGGACCTGGCACTGCTCACCCAGGGCTCGCCGCACGAGGTGCTGGCCGTGTGGCAGGAGGCCCTGGAGACGGTGCTCGCCGACGCGAGCGTCCCCGACCTGGACGACCTGGAAGGCGCCCTCGACGAGAGCGGCGAGATCGACTTCTCCCGGCTTGAGTGGGACCCGGAGGCGGAGGCCGAGTTCCTCGACGGCGTCCTCGGCAACCTCTATCTGCTCACCGTCAGCGAGGACGGCCCCGGCGACGGGCCCGTGCCGCTGCCCGCCCTCGCCGCGTCGATGATCGTGCCCAGCGACATGGGGGAGCCCACCAACGACGTCCTGGAGCAGGTCTCCGACGCGATGATGCGGCTCGACGACCAGTTCCGGCTGCTGGAGCCGGTGGGACTCGTCGAATACCAGCCGGTCGACGAAGCCCTGATGGCGGACACCGAGGAGGAACCCGCCGCCCGCGCCGACGACACCGACGTCTCCCGCTACGGCATGGTGCGGCTGACCCCGCTCGGCCTGTACGGGCTGCGGGCCCGGCTGCTGGAGGCCGGGGTCACGGCGCCCGCGGTCGGCGACCTCGTGGACAAGGGGGCCGACGCGCTGCTCGACGGCACGGCCACCTTCCCCCAGGCCGCGGCGCAGGCCGAGACCGAACAGTGGCTGGCCCGGCGAGAACCCCTCGCCGCCGCACGGGAGTTGCTGGCCGCGGCGCGTGGCGCGGACGCCGGCGCACCGCTGCGCCGGCTGCGCTGCCAGCAGGCGCTGTCCCTCGTCGGCACCGAGGCCGAACCCGCACTGCGCGAGGTCCTCGACGACCCGGAGCTGGGCGGCCTCGCCCGGGTCTGGCTGACCGAGCACGGCGCCTCGGACGTGCCGGCCCCGTCCGAGACGATGATCTTCTGGCTGACCATCGACACGATTGCCGCGCAGCTGGCTGCGGAGGGCAACTCCGAGGAGTTGCGGGCGCTGGTGCAAGGGTTGGCCGCCCAGCACGGCGGCTTCTTCGCGGCGGCTTGGCGGGTGGACCACCCTGCCACGGCGGACGTGCTGGAGGCGATGGGGCGGTTGCATCCGGACAAGCGGATCGCCAAGGAGGCCCGGAAGGCGGCGTTCAAGGCGCGGTCGCAGCACGGGGGGTGAGCGGCGCGCCCCGCTGGGTGTGCCGCGAAGCATCGATCGTCTGCGGGTCCGTCGTGGCTGGTCGCGCAGTTCCCCGCGCCCCTTTGGGGGCGCGGCGAACCGCATTGCTTAACAGTGATAGACCGTCGTGTGCTTGAACGACGACGTCGCTCCGTTGAAGCCGTACGTCCCCCGGTACGCCGGCGGGTTCTGGTACTCGCCCACGATGGTGACCGTCGTGGTGCCGTTGTGCTGCTTGGCGTCCAGTCGGATCGTGTCGCCGATGTAGCCGCCCGTGATGTCCCAGGGCGGACTGGCGATGGTGCCCGTGATCTGGCCGCCGAGAACGACGTACGGGTGGGTGTTCGGGTTGTACCGCACCTCCAGCTCCCAGGTCACCGTCGCCCCGTTGTGCAGCTCCAGCCTCGCGGTGGCGGCCACCGCCTCCGGCGACACCTCCTGTTGCGCAGCGAACGCCTCGTCGCGCGTCTTGACCTCGGCGCCCTGAGCGTTGTGGAAGCGGTGCTCCACCGACGCCGGGGTCCTCTGCCTGCGTGCCTGCGTGGTCATGGGATGAGCCTCCCCTCGTACGGAAATCGGTCGACCGTCAGGCCAGCTGCTCGGCGATCTCGATGCGCAGCAGCGCGCGGACGTTCTCGACGTGGTTGGCGATCGTGACGGTAGACGAGCCCGCGAACAGCAGGCCCACCGCGACGTTGTCCAGCGAGGTGACCAGGGAGCCCGAGTCGCCGCCCGCCGAGATGTTCGTCGTGAGGATCTGGTCCTTGAAGCGGGCCGTGCCCGCCGTGCCGTAGTTGACGTCGATCGTCGCGTCGACCGCCATGATCCGGCCGAAGCTGATGTTGGTCGTCCGGCCGGTCTTCTTCACCAGGTCGCCGACCGCGACATTGGCCTTGCGCCGCCAGGCGCGCGGCGCGCCGCTGAAGTACTGCTCACGGGTGGCGTCCTGGAACTCCACCGCGCCGAGCGCACAGTCCACCACGTTGTTCTGCCGCTCCAGCGGGATCTGCGGAGCGAACTGGATCGTGATGAAGCGGTCCAGCGTCGCGATCCGGTCCGCCGGGTCGCTGCCGCCGTCGAACACACCCGGCTGCACGATCGGACTGCCCAGCTGCGCCCGGTTGGAGTCCGCCAGCACATGGTTGTTGGACAGCACGTAGAACTTCGCGGGCGTGCCGAGGCCGGGGCCCGGCGGGTCGACCGTCGCGCCCGGCAGGAAGTCGTACACCACGCTGCCCAGCGTGCCCGCGGTCACCCGGACGTTGCCCACCGAGAAGCCCGAAGGGCACGGCCGCATACGGCGCTTGAGGATCTGCGGCTCGAACGCGGCCGGGGCGCCGCTCAGCTCCTCGAGCAACGGCTGGGTCAGCCGCGCCAGTTGCTCCTCGACGCTGCCGTCCGGCCCGTACGCCGTCCCGCGCCGCTCCTCACGGCGCGAGGCCGTCTGCCGCTGGGCGGCCACATGGCCGACCGCCACCACGTCCGTGGGCGTCCCGTCGTCCATCCGGTACGGCACCACGTCCCGCTCCGGCAGCATCGACTCCGGAACCTTCTGCGTCACGAACACCAACACGGCCTCCCTGCCGGTGGGTTCACCGCCGCTCCACTTCACGCCGTGGCCGAAGCCGACCACGTTCGCCAGCGGCTGCTCCCGGCGCAGGAAGTCCGACAGCGCCTGCTGCCGTGAACTGTCGCTGAGCTGTCCGCCGGTGGGTCCTCGCATCAGTTCGGGCTGGCTCGTCACGGCCAGACCACCTACTTCCCCGGTGTCGTCGCGGTTCCGGGGCCCGACAGCGCGGCGCTACTCCTGCGCGGAGACCTCGCCGATCGCGAGTACGCGCACGGGTACGCCCTCGAGTTCCTCCGGAACCACTTCCTCGTCCCTGAGCCGGTCCCGGGGCACCTTGCGGGTCACGAAGACGATGATGACGTCCCGGCCCGTGGCCTCGTCCTTCCCGGTTCCGACCCCCGTCACGTTGGGCAGGCCCATCAGCCGGCCCTCATGGAGGCTGCGCGCACGACGTGCGTCCACTTCGGCTCGCCTCCCCCGGGTTCTCCAGGCATCTGGGTGTCTATTGCCGTGCACACCGGCGGTCAAGGTGTCCTGCCTTAAATCATCGGATCGGTGACGACAAGCGGCATTCGACCTTCCTTACGAAGATTCGTCCGACCAATTACCCGGACACAAGGGTTTTTTGAATCCCGTGGTGCTGTGCGTACGGATTCATGGAAGAGAGCCCGTAGGTGTCGTCCGGTGTTCAACTCCCGTTCAGGCACGGGCGAAACGGTGGCGCCGACCCGAGGTCCGCCACCCTCCACGGCACACCCACCGTCACAGGAGACACCATGTCGCTCACCCGCAGGGACTTCGCCAGAAAATCCGCGATCACCGGTGCCGGTGTCGCGCTGGCGGGCAGCGTCGGCGCCCTGGCCACCGCCCCGGGCGCCCTTGCGTCCACCGACACCGAGGAGGCGGGCGAGGAGTCGGCCGGCACGCACACGGGCGTCGGCTACGGACCGCTGATCCCCGACCCGGACGGCATCCTCGCCCTCCCCGCCGGCTTCACGTACCGGATCATCACCTACAGCGGCAGGACCAAGCTGGAGTCGGGCGAGTTCACCCCCTCCAACCACGACGGCACATCCACCTTCGCCGGCCCCCGCGGCGCCACCCTCCTCGTCAACAACCACGAGCTGAAGGGCCCCCGCGCCAACTGGCCGCACCCCGTGCCCCTCACCGAGGGCCTCGTCTACGACCCCGCCGCATCCGGCGGCTGCACGGTCGTCGAGGTGCGCCGCGACCACGTCGCCGAGTGGGTCGGCATCGCCGGCACCTCCACCAACTGCGCGGGTGGCAACACCCCTTGGGGCACCTGGCTCACCTGCGAGGAGACCGAGGACAAGGCCGGCCAGAACGGCATGACCAAGGACCACGGGTACGTCTTCGAGGTCGACCCCGCCGACCGCCGCGCCAACCGCGACCCGAAGCCCATCAAGGCCCTGGGCCGTTACGCCCACGAGGCGGTCGTGGTCGACCCCAGGCGCGGCCACCTCTACCTCACCGAGGACGCGTCGACCCCCAACGGCCTCCTGTACCGCTGGACCCCGCCCGAGGGCTTCCGCCACGGCCGCGGCAAGCTCCGCACCCTCGCCGACGACGCCGGTGTCCTCCAGGCCTTCAAGTGCTTCGACTCCGGCGGCAAGTTCGTCGACGACCTCTCCCGCGCCACGAAGATCGGCACCGTGTACGGCGTCGACTGGGTGGACGTCCCCGACCGCGACGCCAGGACGACCCCCGTCCGCAAGCAGTTCACCACCGGCCAGGTCACCCGCGCCCGCAAGCTCGAGGGCATGTGGTGGGGCGACGGCGGCGCCTACGTCGTCTCCTCGTACGCCCGTGACGAGAGCCCCGTGCAGCACGACGGCGCCGTCTGGTTCTACGACCCGAAGCGCCGCACCCTCACCCTGAAGGTCCTGCTCGGCGTCAACCCCGACCCGTCCGCCGAGGGCAGCTTCGACGGCCCGGACAACATCACCGTCTCCCCATACGGCGGCCTCGTCATCGCCGAGGACGGCGAGGGCCTGCAGCACCTGTTCGGCGCGACCGACAGCGGCCGCACGTACCCGATCGCCCGCAACGAACTCAACATCGGCACCGAAGAGGAGCCCGAATACAGCGAGTTCACCGGCGTCACCTTCTCACCCGACGGCAGCACGCTGTTCGCGAACATCCAGGAGCCAGGGATCATGCTGGCGATCACCGGACCCTGGAAGCGCCAGAAGCGCGGGTAATTAATTCGGTCGCTCCTCCCGCGGCACGCCTCTTAGAGTGATGAACGTCCAGGTGCGAAGGCAGGACCTACTTCCACTCATAATGGGGCGGCCGCGGGTTCGAGTCCCGCCACCGGTACAACGCGCCGGTGTAGCTCAGGGGTTAGAGCACCTATGTCGGTTCCGCCGACCTCGATCTCTGGACACCACAACTTCATTGCACCTCCCGGTGCGAAGCATGTGATCTCGGGGAGGCGCAGCTCAAGGTGGGTGCCCGGTGCGCAGGCGGCGGATACTTCAGGGGACTGGTGGGGGAAAAGCCCTCATGCGGGTTCGAATCCCGTCATCGACCCGGGGTCGGTGTGGCGGAACGGAAGACGCGCCAGTTTATAAGCACCGCAACCGACTTCGACCTCGGACACCCTCCTTCTGCTGCGCCTCCCTCCGAAACGGAAACGAATTCGGGGGAATTCACCATGGCACGATTCAACACCAAGGCGGCGCGAGCGCAGCCCACTTCGCGCGTCACCTCGACGGGGCGCGTGCTCCGTACCTACGAGGGCGGCCGCGGCCGTGAGCGAGACGAGCGCTCCGAGCTTTTTCTGCTCGCGGTCGCCAACTTCGTGTCGCAGCAGACGTTTTACGAGAGCGGCGCCGACCGTGACGACCGGTTCGCGCGCCTCGTACGGCGCCTCGCCGTCGAGGACCCGGCCTGGACCGCCGGTCTGCTCGGCTGGCTGCGCGGCGAGGGCAACATCCGTACGGCCTCGCTCGTCGGCGCCGCCGAGTACGTGAAGGCGCGCCTCGACGCGGGCGCCACCGACGGCCCCTCGAACCGCCAGGTCATCGCCTCCGTACTGCAGCGCCCGGACGAGCCCGGTGAACTGCTCGCGTACTGGACCGCGACGTACGGCCGCAGCGTCCCCAAGCCCGTCAAGCGCGGGATCGCCGACGCCGTGCGCCGCCTCTACAGCGGCAAGTCGCTGCTGAAGTACGACACCGCCTCCAAGGGCTACCGCTTCGGCGACATCCTCAACCTGGTGCACGCCGCGCCGGATCCGGACAAGCCGTGGCAGGGCGAGCTGTTCCAGTACGCCCTCGACCGCCGGCACAACCCGGACACCGCGGTGCCGCCCGCCTCGAACCGCGTCCTGACCGCGCACCGTGAGCTGATGGCGCTGCCGGTGGCCGAGCGGCGCGCGGTCGTGACCTCGCGCCGCGGAGCGGAGCGGCTCGCGGCGGCCGGGTTGACCTGGGAGGCGCTGGCCGGGTGGCTGCAGGGCCCGATGGACAAGGCGGCCTGGGAGGCCGTGATCCCGTCCATGGGGGTCATGGCGCTCGTGCGGAACCTGCGGAACTTCGACCAGGCCGGGGTGTCCGACAAGGTGGCAGCCCAGGTGGCCGCGCGCATCAGCGACCCGGCTCAGGTCGCGCGCTCGCGGCAGTTCCCCTTCCGGTATCTCGCCGCGTACCAGCACGCGCCCTCGCTGCGCTGGTCGTACCCGCTGGAGCAGGCGCTCGGCCACTCGCTGGCCAACGTGCCGGCGCTGCCGGGCCGCACGCTGATCCTGGTGGACCGCTCCGGCTCGATGTGGGCGCGGCTGTCGGACCGCTCGGAACTCAACCGGGCCGACGCGGCGGCGATCTTCGGCACGGCGCTCGCACTGCGGGCGCAGGACGCCGACCTCGTCGAGTTCGGCACCACCAGCCGGCGGCTGTCGTTCGACGAGGGCGAGTCGGTGCTCAAGATCCTCGGCCGCTTCGGCGACCTCGGCGGCACCGACACCACCTCGGCGATCCGCGCGCACTACAGGGGGCAGGACCGCGTCCTGATCGTCACCGACGAGCAGTACGCCTACAGCCGCCACGGCCACCCGACCGAGCAGGTCCCGGCGAACGTGCCGGTCTACACCTGGAACCTCGCCGGGTACCGCGCGGGCCACGGCCCGTCGGGGACGGGGAACAGGCACACCTTCGGGGGACTTTCGGATGCGGCTTTCCGGATGGTGCCCCTGCTTGAGAGTGCTCGGGACGCCGACTGGCCCTGGGCCGCCTGAGCCGCACGATCGTGGCCCGCACCTCACGGGGGTGCGGGCCACACCCTTGCTCGCGCGGACGATTGACATCTAACATTTCAGTCGTGGAGGCCATACGACCCGTCGAGCGCACCCTCCTCAGGGACCGCGCCTACGCATCCATCCGCGACGCCATCGTGGCCGGGGAACTCGAACCAGGCGCAGTGGTGCGGGACGCCGAGCTCGCCGAGCGGCTCGGGCTGTCCCGGGCGCCGGTACGGCAGGCCTTCTCCCGGCTGGTGGACGAGGGGCTGCTGGAGAGCAAGCCGCAGAGCTATACGCGGGTCACCCCGCTCGTCACGGCCGAGGTGCGGGACGCCGCCGCCGTGGTCGGCTCCCTGCACGAGCTGGCCACACGGGTTGCCGTGCCCCGGCTGTTCGCCGCCGACGTCCAGGCGATGCGCGCGGCCAACGAGCGGTTCGCCGCGGCCGTCGGCTCGGGCGACGTCGACGGTGCCCTGCGCGCCGACGACGAACTCCACGACGTACTGGTCCGCGTCGCCGGCAACCAGGCGGCAGCCGCCACCATCGCCCGCTACACCCCCCTCATCCGCCGGCTGGAGCGCCGCCGTTTCGGCGAGAGCACCTGCCGTTCGCCCGGCCTGCACGAGCAGCTGATCGACGCCTGTGCGCACGGCAGCGTGGCTGAGGCCGTCCGCGTCACCGCGGAGATCTGGCGCACGCTCGCCGACGACCTCGCCGACGGCGACTGATCCCGACCCCGGGAGGACCCATGTCCCTTTCCTCGTACGAGCGTTACCCGCTCCTCTTCGGCCCTTCGCCCGTACACCCGCTGGAGCGCCTGACCGCCCACCTCGGCGGCGCCTCCCTGTGGGCCAAGCGCGAGGACTGCAACTCCGGTGTCGCCTACGGCGGCAACAAGACCCGCAAACTGGAGTACCTGGTCGCCGACGCCCTCGCCAAGGGCTGCGACACGCTCGTGTCGATCGGCGGAGTCCAGTCCAACCACACCCGCCAGGTCGCCGCCTGCGCGGCCCGCGCCGGGCTCAAGTGCGTCCTGATCCAGGAGAGCTGGGTGGAGTGGCCGGACTCCGTGTACGACAAGGTCGGCAACATTCTGATCAGCCGGCTCGCGGGCGCGGACGTACGGCTGGTGCGGGCCGGCTTCGGCATCGGGTTCAAGGAAAGCTGGGAGCAGGCGCTCAGGGAGGTCGAGGAGTCGGGCGGGAAGCCCTACGCCATTCCGGCCGGGGCCTCCGACCATCCGCTCGGCGGGCTCGGCTTCGCCGGATGGGCGTACGAAGTCGCCGAGCAGGAGCGGCAGTTGGGGGTCTTCTTCGACACGGTGGTGGTGTGTTCCGTCACCGGCTCGACGCAGGCCGGCATGGTCGCCGGGTTCGCCGCCCTGGAGGAGGCGGGCGGACGGCCGCGCCGCGTGCTCGGCATCGACGCCTCGGCCAAGCCCGCCACCACCCGGGAGCAGATCGCCCGGATCGCCCGGAACACCGGCCAACTCATCGGCGTCAAGAGGGAGTTGACCGAGGCGGATGTCGAACTGGACGAGCGGTACCACGCGGGCGTCTACGGCATCCCCGACGAGACCACCCTGGCCGCGATGCGCCTCGCGGCCCGCACCGAGGGGATGGTCACCGACCCCGTGTACGAGGGGAAGTCCATGGCCGGGACGATCGACCTGGTCGAGCGCGGGGAGATCGGCCCGCAGTCGACGGTGCTCTACGCCCATCTGGGCGGGCAGCCCGCCCTCAACGCGTACAGCGCCCTGTTCTAGGCGGCTTCACGCCGGGCGGCTTCCCGTCGTTGCCCCGTGATCACGAACGCCGACACCAGCAGGGCGGCGAGCGCGATCAGCGCGCCGACGCCGAACGCGCGCGCCGACCCCTCGGTGAGGATCTCGGCCGGGGTGCCCGACGCGTGCCGGGTCGCCGTGCCGAACACCGTGACCAGGACGGACAGTCCGAGGGTGCCGCCGAGCCACTGCAGGGTCTGCAGGAGCCCGGAGGCGGCGCCCGCCTCCCGCGGCTCGATCCGGGCGAGGATCGTCGCGTTGAGCGGCATGAAGCTCAGGCCGACGCCGATGCCCATCAGCAGCAGCGGCCCGAGCAGACCGGCCGGATAGCCCTCGCCGGGTTCGAGCCGCCACAGCCAGGCGGCCGCGGCGACGAGCAGGCCCATACCGGTGAGCAGGACCGGCTTGGCGCCGAACCGGGCCAGCAGCCGCGGCACGAAGCGAACGGTGGTGAACATCGCCAGGGTCATCGGCAGAAAGGCGAATCCGGCGCGCAACGGGCTGTACTCCAGGACCTGTTGGCTGATCAGCGTGAGGAAGTAGAACGCGCCGAACATGCCGGCCGGCAGCAACAGCACACCCGCGTAGCCGCCCGCACGGTTGCGGTCCGAGAAGAGCCTCAGCGGCATGATCGGCTGGGCGGCCCGGGACTCGGTGATCGTGAACCCGGCGAGCAGGGCGGCGGCCGTACTGAATCCGAGCAGCGCCTGGGTGTCGCTCCAGCCCGCCTCGGAGACCCGGATGAACGCGTACACGAGTGAGGTCATGCCCGCCGTGCCGGTCAGGGCGCCGCCCGCGTCGAACCGGCCCGCGTGGCGCGGGGTTTCGCCGACGAAGCGGGGCAGGGCCAGGGCCACCCCGATGCCTATGGGGACGTTGATCAGCAGGGCCCAGCGCCAGGACGCCCAGGAGGTGAGCATGCCGCCGAGGACCAGTCCGATGGAGGCGCCGATGCCCGCCATGGAGGAGTAGATGCCGAGGGCGTGGTGGCGGCGCGGGCCCTCCGGGAAGTTGGTGGTGATCAGCGCGAGGGTGCTGGGGGCGGTGAGCGCGGCGCCCGCGCCCTGCAGTGCGCGGGCCGCGAGCAGCCAGGCGCTGTCGGTGGCGAGCCCGCCGAGCAGGGAGGAGCCGGCGAAGAGCAGGACGCCGGTGGCGAGGGTGCGGCGGCGGCCGACGATGTCCCCGACGCGCCCGCCGAGCAGCAGCAGACCGCCGAAGGCGAGCGTGTAGGCGTTCAGGACCCAGGACAGGCCGGTGCGGCTGAAGCCGAGGTCCTGCTGGATGTCGGGCAGGGCGACATTGACGACGGTGGAGTCGACGCCGACCATCAGGTAGGCGGTGACGATGACGAAGAGGACGGTGCCGAGCCTGGCGGGGTGTGGTGGTGCGGAGAGCGTTTCGGTGGTGGTGCCGGACGGGCTGGACATGGAGTTCTCCCGTTGCGAAGCCCCGGGGCGGATGTGCGCGGGCAGCACGAAGTGATGGAGGACGGGCAGGCGAGGGCGGCCCACGGAGATAACCGGGGACTGTCTCCGTTTAACTCTCGCTAAGATACGGAGAGGGTCCCCGGTTCGCAAGGAGTATCTGGATGACGCAGGTCAGGCCCATGCGCGCGGACGCTCGGCGCAACTACGAACGGCTGCTGAAGGTGGCGGCGGAGGCCTTCGCCGAGCATGGGGAGCAGGCGTCCCTCGACGACATCGCCAAGCGGGCGGGCGTCGGGTCGGGCACGCTGTACCGGCACTTCCCGACGCGGCAGGCGCTGCTGGAGGCGGTGTACGTCGACACGATCGAGGCGCTCGGAAGCCGCGCCGACGAGATCGCGAAGGAGCTGCCGCCGGGCGAGGCGCTGGCGGAGTGGCTGTACGAGGTGTGCATCGGCACCATCGAGGTCCGCGGGCTGAAGGCCCTGCTGGGCTCGGCCGTCACGGACGGGAGCAACGCGGCGCTCACGGCTTGTGGGACCCATATGAAGGGGGCGGCGGAGCGGTTGGTCGCGGCGGCTCAGCAGGAGGGCACGCTGCGGCCGGACATCGAGCCGATCGAGGTGCTGAGGCTGGCCCACGGAGTGTCTCACGCCTCCGAGTTGGCGAACGGCGGGACGCAGCACCTCCGCCGGTATCTGTCGCTGCTGACGGAGGGGCTGCGCGCGTAGCCGCGGCGGCTAGAGAGCTTGCGCGGCCGGCTTCACCATGTTCCGGACCGTGCGCGCCTTCACGAACTCGCCCATCGCCGTCATCTCCCACTCACCGGAGAACTGGCGGATCAGCTTCGCCATCATCACGCCCGTCTGGGGTTCGGCGTTGGTCAGGTCGAAGCGGACGAGTTCCTCGTCGGTGGTCGCGTCCAGGAGGCGGCAGTAGGCCTTGGCGACCTCGGTGAACTTCTGGCCGGAGAAGGAGTTGACCGTGAAGACCAGGCCGGTGGCCTCCTGCGGGATGCGGCCGAGGTCGACCACGATGACCTCGTCGTCGCCTCCGCCCTCACCCGTGAGGTTGTCGCCGGAGTGCTTGATCGCGCCATTGAGGATCGACAGCTTGCCGAAGTAGCAGCTGTCGATGTGGTTGCGCTGCGGGCCGTAGGCGATGACCGACGCGTCCAGGTCGATGTCCTTGCCGCCGTAGGCGGGCTCCCAGCCGAGGCCCATCTTGACCTGGGAGAGCAGCGGGCGGCCGCCCTTGACGAGGGAGACCGTCTGGTTCTTCTGGAGGCTGACCCGGCCCTTGTCGAGGTTGATCTTTCCGGTGCCCGGAGCGGGCGGCGGTGTGGTGGACAGGGACGGGGCCGGCGGGGCCACCGGGGGCTGCATCGTGGGCGTCGGCGGAGCGACCGGCTGGGGCGGGGCGGCCGCGGCCGGTTCCTCCACGGTGACGCCGAAGTCGGTGGCGATGCCCGCCAGGCCGTTGGCGTATCCCTGGCCGACCGCGCGGGCCTTCCACTGGCCGCCCCGCAGATAGATCTCGACGACCACCAGTGCCGTCTCGGTGCCCAGCTGCGGGGGCGTGAACGTGGCCAGGACGGTGTTGTCGTCCGCATTGCGGATCGTGGCCGTCGGTTCGATGCCCTGGAAGGTCTGGCCCTGGGCGTCCGGGCTTGCGGTGACCACGATCTTCTCGATGCCCGGCGGGACGGCGGCGGTGTCGACGGTGATCGCGTCGGGAGCGGTGCCTCCGCCCGACCGGTAGGTCACGCCCGGGCCGGCCGGCTGGTTGTAGAAGATGAAGTCGTCGTCGGAGCGCACCTTGCCGTCGCCCGTGAGCAGCAGGCCCGATACGTCGAGCCGCACGGGGGCGGTGACGTCCACCGTCACGCGGGCGGTGGAGAGAGGGATGTTCGAGCCAGGGGTCATAGCTGTCATGCCGGGTGAACGAGCGAGACTGCTTTACCGTTCCCTTACTCTCCCCCCGATCGACCGCCTTTTACCTCGCCCCCGCCGCCCCTTCCCGTCCCTGGGGGCTGCCGCCCCCAGACCCCCGCTTCGGCCTGAACGGCCTCGTCCTCAAACGCCGGACGGGCTGAAAAACCAGCCCCTCCGGCGTTTGAGGAGCGGGGGTCCGGGGGCCGGCCCCCGGGTCGGGACGGGTAGGGGCGGCGGGGGCGAAAAACCTACGGCACCACCACGATCTTGCGGCCCACCCCCGCCGCGAACTGCTCCAGCGCCTCCGGATACCGCTCCAGCGGAATCCGGTCGCTGATGAAGACCTCCGGATCCAGCACCCCGTTCGCGAAGAGCTCCGCCGCCCGCTCAAAGCTGTGCAGAACCGCCATCGAGCCGGTGATCGTGATCTCCTGGTTGTAGATCCGGTACGGATCGATCGTCACCCGCGTCGCATAGTCCGCCACCCCGAACTGCAGGAACGTACCCGCCTTGGCGACCCGGTCCAGGCCGTCCTGGATCGCTGCCGCGTTACCCGTCGCGTCCACCACCAGGTCCCAGCCCTGGGGACGGTCTAGCTCGTCCGGGTTCGCAGCGGATGCCGAGACTCCGAGCCGCCGTGCCGTCTCCAGCCGCGCCGGGTTCAGGTCGACGACGTCCACGCTCGCCGCCCCCGTGCGCTTGGCGAGCTGCAGCATCATCAGGCCCATCGTCCCCGAGCCGTAGATCAGGACGTGCGCGCCCAGGCGGGACTGCAGCACGTCGTAGCCGCGGACGGCACAGGAAAGAGGCTCCACCAGGGCCGCGTCCTCGGTGCGTACGTGCTCGGGCAGTTTCACGCAGTTCGCCACCGGCGCCACCGCGAACTGCGCCGCGCCTCCGGCCGTCGTGACGCCGATCGCGGCCCAGCGTTCGCAGAGGTTGTTGTGGCCCGTACGGCAGTAGCGGCACTCGTAGCAGTAGAGGGACGGGTCGACCGCCACCCGGTCGTCGACCGCGACCTCCGTGACCTGGGTGCCCACCCCGACGACCCGGCCCGCGAACTCGTGTCCGGGCACGATCGGCAGCTTGGGTGCGAACTCGCCCTGGAGGATGTGCAGGTCCGTGCCGCACAGGCCGCAGGCGGCGACCTCGACGACGACCTCGCGCGGGCCGGGTGTCGGGTCGGGGACCTCGGTGACGACGGCGCGGCCCACGGACTCGATGACGGCGGCCTTCATTTGACGGCTCCCAGTGACAGGCCCTGGACCAGCTTGTCCTGGGCGGCGAACCCCGCGGCGAGCACCGGCAGGGAGATGACGAGCGACGCGGCGCACACCTTCGCCAGGAACAGGCCCTGGCTGGTGATGAAGCCGGTCAGGAAGACGGGGGCCGTCTCGGCCACCACGCCGGTCAGGACTCGGGCGAAGAGAAGTTCGTTCCAGCTGAAGATGAAGCAGATCAGGGCCGTTGCGGCGATGCCGGGCAGGGCGATGGGGGCCACCACGCGCGCGAGGATCGTCGGCAGCCGGGCGCCGTCGATCTGCGCCGCCTCGATCACCGCCACCGGCACCTCGGCGAGGAAGGACTGCATCATCCACACCGCGATCGGCAGGTTCATGGAGGTGTAGAGGATGACCAGCAGCCAGATGTTGTCCAGCATGTCGGTGTTCTTGGCGAACAGGTAGATCGGGAGCAGGCCCGCCACGATCGGCAGCATCTTCGTGGACAGGAAGAAGAACAGGACGTCCGTCCACTTCCTCACCGGGCGGATCGAGAGGGCGTACGCGGCCGGCAGGGCCAGCAGCAGGACCAGGACCGTCGAAGCCACCGACGCCACCGCGGAGTTGACCAGCGCCGGCCAGGGGCTCGCGCCGCCGCCCGTGCCGAAGAACTCGCGGTAGCCGTCGAGGGTGAGGGCGGCGCCGAAGGACGGCGGGTTGGTCGCCGCGTCCGACTCCGAGTGGAAGGACGTCAGCGCCATCCAGGCGATGGGCAGGAAGAAGACGACGCCGAGCAGCCAGGCCATCAGGCCCAGGCCGACTCCCTTGCGGCGGGGGCTCGTTCGTACGGCGACCGTGCTCATGCGCGGGACACCTCCTCGCGGAACAGGGACGACACGACGCGCAGGGCGAAGGTCGCGATGATGATCGAGCCGATGACCACCAGGACGCCCGCGGCCGAGGCGAGGCCGTTCTCGTGGGCCTGGTAGAAGCTCTGGTAGACGGTGTAGGGGAGGTTGGCGGTGCCCAGGCCGCCGGAGGTGATGGTGAAGACCGCGTCGAAGTTCTGGACGATGTAGATCGAGCCGAGCAGGGCGCCCAGCTCCAGATACCGGCGCAGGTGCGGGAGCGTGAGGTGGCGGAAGATCTGCCAGTCGTTCGCACCGTCCACGCGTGCGGCTTCGAGTTGCTGGCTGTCGCGGCTCTGCAGGCCCGCCAGCAGGATCAGCATCATGAACGGCGTCCACTGCCAGATCAGGGAGGCCTCGACCGCGAGCAGCGGGGTGTTTGATATCCAGTCCGGCTGCGGGCCGCCCACGTAGTGCAACAGCCCGTTGAGCAGGCCGTATTCGGGGTTGTAGAGGACGTGCTTCCACAGCAGGGCCGCGGCGACCGGGACCACCAGGAAGGGCGCGATCAGCAGGGTGCGGACCACTCCGCGGCCCCGGAACCTCCGGTCGAGCAGCAGGGCGAGGACCAGGCCCAGGACCAGGCTGACCAGGACCACCGTCACCGTCAGCAGGATCGTCGTCCACACCGAGTGGCGCAGGTCGGCGTCGGTCAGGACCTGCTGGTAGTTGTCGAAGCCGGTGAAGTGGCGGGCCTTGGGATACAGGGCGTTCCAGTCGAAGAACGAGATCACCAGGGTGGCCACGAACGGCAGCTGGGTCACCACGATCATGAAGACCAGGGCGGGCAGCAGTGGGGCCCGGGTGGACCAGGCCTTCAGCCGGGCGGAGTGCCGGCGTGTGCTGCGTACGGGAGTTGCGGCCAGGGGAGCCGTTGTCGTGGCGGTCATCGTCCCTCGTACTCCTTCGAGATCTTCTCGGCGAGCTGCTGGGACTTCCTCAGCGCCGAGTCGACGGACTGGCGTCCGGCGATCGCCGCGCTGATCTCCTGGGAGACCTTGGTGCCGAGATCGGTGAACTCGGGGATGCCGACGAACTGGATGCCGGGCGCGGGGCGCGGCTGCACCCCCGGGTTGTCGGGCTTCGCGCCCTCGATGGCCTCCCTGGTCATCTCCTGGAAGGCGCCGGCCTCCTTGCGGTAGTCGGCGTTGGTGTACGTCGACGCGCGCTTGCCGGCGGGGACGTCGGACCAGCCGCTGGTGTCGCCGACCAGCTGCTCGTACTGCTTGCTGGAGGCCCAGGAGACGAACTTCCAGGCCTTGTCGGGGTTGCGGGAGGCCTTCTGGATGCCCCAGGCCCAGGTGTAGAGCCAGCCGGAGGAGTCGGTCTTCTCGACGGGGGCGGGGGCGTAGCCGAGCTTGCCCTTGACGGGGGAGCCCTTGGCCTCCAGGGATCCGGCCGCGGAGGTGGCGTCGTACCACATGGCGACCTTGCCCTGGGTCATGTTGTTGAGGCACTCGGCGAAGCCGGACTGGGCGGCGCCGGACTCGCCGTGCTTGCGTACCAGGTCGACGTAGAACTTCGTCGCCTGCTCGAAGGCGGGGGAGTCGAGTTCGGCCTTCCAGTTCTTGTCGAACCAGGTGCCGCCGAAGGTGTTCACGACGGTGGTGAGGGGTGCCATCAGTTCGCCCCAGCCGGGCAGGCCGCGCAGACAGATGCCGCGCATCCCGGACTTCGCCCCGTCGACCTCGGCGGCGAGCTTCGCCACCTGGTCCCAGGTGGGGTGGGCCGGCATCGTCAGGCCCTTCTCGGCGAAGATGTCCTTGCGGTACATCAGGAAGGACGACTCGCCGTAGAAGGGCTGGCCGTAGAGCTTTCCGTCGTCGGCGGTCAGCGACTGGCGCATCGGCTTGAGGACGTCCTGCTCGTCGTAGCCGGGGTCCTTGGCGACGTACGAGTTCATCTCGTGCAGCCAGCTGTTCTTGGCGTAGATCGGGATCTCGTAGTTGCTGAGCGTCGCCACGTCGTACTGGCCGGCCTGGTTGGCGAAGTCCTGGCTGATCTTGTCGCGGACGTCGTTCTCCGGCAGCACGGTGAAGTTCACCTTGATGCCGGTCTCCTTGGCGAAGTGCGCGGCGGTGAGTTTCTGCAGCTCCACCATCTGCGGGTTGTTGACCATCAGGACGTTGATGGAATTGCCGCCGGAACCGGACCCGCCCGCCCCGACCCAACAGCCGGAGAGCAGCGGGGCGAGCAGCGTCCCTGCGGCGGCCATGGCGAGCGTGGCTCGCGGTGGCCGTCGTCGGCTCTGGGTGCGCATGGATCGCTCCTGAACATATGGGGAGATAAGGGGGTGCTTGCGGGCATGGAAGTGCCCTGGGGGAAGGTGAGTTGGGTTGTCAGACGCGCAAGGTGCGGGCGCGGACGGGTTCTCTAGACGCGGATGACCTGCGGGCCCAGCAGTGAGTAGCGGTGGGCCTCGGCCGAGGGGAGCAGGGTGCTCGTGACGATCGTCTCCAGTGCGCCGATCTCCGCGAACCGGCAGAAGCTGACCGCCCCGAACTTGGTGTGCACTCCCGCGAACACCGTGCGGCGCGCGGCCCGGATCGCCTGTGCCTTGACCTCGCCGACCGCGGGGTCGGGGGTGGTCAGGCCGTGCTCGCGGGAGATGCCGTTGGCGCCGATGTAGGCGAGGTCGAGGACGAAACCGGCCAGCATCTTCGTCGTCCAGTGGTCGACGGTGGCCAGGGTCCCGGAGCGGACCCGGCCGCCGAGCAGCAGAACGGAGACGGCGTCGGCCTCGGCGAGTGCGCCCGCGACCGGCAGGGACGCGGTGACCACGGTCAGCGGCCGGTCCCTGGGCAGTGCCTCGGCGATGAGCTGCGGGGTGAAGCCCTCGTCGACGAAGACCGTCTCGGCGTCCCCGAGCAGCTCGGCCGCTGCGGCCGCGATCCGGCGCTTCTCGGGTACGTGGCTGGTGGCGCGGAACTCGAGCGTCGTCTCGAAGCCCGCGCTCTCCACGGGGTAGGCGCCGCCGTGGGTGCGGCGGACGAGGCCGTGGTCCTCCAGGGCGCGCAGATCCCGTCGTACGGTCTCCTTGGCCACGCCCAGTGCGGCGGCGAGCCCGGTGACGTCGACCGAGCCGGTGGCGCGCGCGGCCCGCACGATCTCCCGCTGGCGCTCTTCCGCCGTCTTCGCGTAGTTCGCCGTCATCGCCGTCACCTGCCCTCGTGCCGTGCTGCCCGTTCGGGCCCGGTGGGGCCCTCGCAGGAAGTTCTACCCCTGGTGTGCGGCACTGACCAGGCCTGTTGCAGGGCCGATGCTGCCCGTGTGTGCCCGTTTGCCGAGCGGAGTGCCCGCCTCGGACCTGCGGGGCTGTGAGTGGGGGCGTGGGATCGGGCAGGTGCGGTGACCGAATGCGGGGGCGGGCGGGCCCGTTCCGTGCCCGGGCGCCTCCGCGCGGCGGAGCCGCATATGGATGCGGCCCCGCGCCCCTTGGAGGCGCTGTCAGTGCGGCCAGATCGGCGGGTCGCTCACGAAGTGGCCGCCCAGATAGGCGTGGGCGATGTTGTCGGGGTCCAGTTCGCCCTGGTCGGCGATCAGCTTTTCCGCGTACGGCTCGGAGTCGTCCTGCGGCTCGTAGCCGAGCGCCCGTGCCGTGGACAGGTCCCACCACAGGCGGGTGTTGGCCGAGGAACCGTAGACGACGGTGTGGCCGACGTTCTCGGCGGTCAGGGCCGCATGGAAGAGGCGGGCGCCGTCGGCCGGGCTCATCCAGATGGACAGCATGCGCACGCTGGTGGGCTCGGGGAAGCAGGAGCCGATGCGTACCGAGACCGTCTCCAGGCCGTGCTTGTCCCAGTAGAGCTGCGCGAGGTCCTCGCCGAAGGACTTGGACAGGCCGTAGAAGGTGTCCGGGCGGCGCGGGGTGTCGATGGGGATCAGCGGGTCGTCTGCCCTGGGGCGCGGGGTGAAGCCCACCGCGTGGTTGGAGGACGCGAAGACGATACGGCCGACGCCCTCCTCCCGCGCCGCTTCGTACAGGTTGTACATGCCCTCGATGTTCGCCGCGAGGATCTTCTCGAAGGGGGCTTCCAGGGAGATGCCGGCCAGGTGGATGATCGCGTCGACGCCCCGCACGGCCTCGCGCAGGGCCTTCTTGTCGGCGAGATCCGCGGTGACGGCGTCCGGGTCGCCCTCGATCGGGCGTACGTCGAGGAGGCGCAGCTCGTAGCCGAAGGCCGGCAGCAGGTTCCGCATCAGGGTGCCGAGCCCGCCGGCGGCGCCGGTGAGCAGAACGGTGCGGGGGGCTGGCATCCTCGCTCCTCCTTCGGTTGGCGGGGCGCATGCGTGCACGCTATTCACATCCATGGACACGCTAAGGAGCCGCGCCGTACCCCGTCAAGTGCTCTGCGAAATGCGGAAATCCGCTCATGTGATGCCGGCGGGCGCGCTTGACCGGCCGCAAAGGGGCGGCTTAGCGTGGTGGCGTTCAGAAATGTAGACGCAGATCATGAACGTGGAATCGGTATCGGAATGCATCGAAATCGGGAGTGCCCGTGACGTCAGTCCCTCTCGCCGCTCGCCTCAGCATCCCCAGCGGGCCGCTGTTCTTCCCGGTCACCGCCTACGGGCCCGACGGCTCGGTCGACCTCGACGTGTACCGCGCCCATGTGCGCCGCGGGGTCGAGGGCGGGGCCGCTGCGGTCTTCGCGTGCTGCGGCACCGGTGAGTTCCATGCGCTCACGCCGGAGGAGTTCGAGGCGTGTGTGCGGGTGGCGGTGGAGGCGGCGGACGGCCGGGTGCCGGTGCTGGCCGGCGCCGGGTACGGCACCGCGCTCGCCGTCCGGTACGCGCGCGTGGCGGAGGCCGCGGGGGCGGACGGGCTCCTCGCCATGCCTCCGTACCTCGTAGTCGCCGGTCAGGAGGGGCTGCTGCGGCACTACCGGGAGGTGGCCGCCGCGACCGCACTGCCCGTGATCGTCTACCAGCGTGACAACGCCGTGTTCACCCCGGAGTCCGTCGTCGAGCTGGCCCGCACGGACGGGATCATCGGCTTCAAGGACGGCCTCGGCGACCTGGACCTCATGCAGCGCATCGTCAGCGCCGTCCGCACCGAGGCTCCCGGGGACTTCCTCTACTTCAACGGCCTGCCCACCGCCGAGCAGACCCAGCTCGCCTACCGTGCCATCGGCGTCCCGCTGTACTCCTCCGCCGTGTTCTGCTTCGCCCCGGAGATCGCGCTCGCCTTCCACCGGGCGCTGGAGTCCGGCGACATCGCCACCGCGCACCGGCTCCTCGACGGCTTCTACCGGCCGTTCGTCGAGCTGCGCGCCCAGGGGCGCGGTTACGCCGTCGCCCTGGTCAAGGCGGGTGTACGGCTGCGTGGGCTCGACGTCGGGGAAGTGCGGCCGCCGCTGCACGAGCCGACCGAGGACCATCTCAAACAGCTCGCCGAGCTGATCGAGCGCGGGTATGCGCTGTTGGAAGAGAACAAGTGAAGGCGGAGAGCACGTGAAGGCGGAGACCAAGTGAAGGCGTCGACTTTCGTCTACCCCTGGGACGTCAACGGCGATCCGGAGGCCGCGGGCCGCATCGCCGCGCTCGGTGTGCAGCAGGTGACACTCGCCTCCGCGTACCACTCCACGCGTGCGCTGACACCCCGCCACCCGCGCCACCGCATCGTCACCGCCGAGCACGCGGCCGTGCTGTACCCCACCGACGGCCGCTGGGAGGGACGTGCGCTGCGCCCCTGCCCGGCCGGGGACTGGGCGCCGGGAGACGCCTACGGCGAGGCGGCCGCGGCCCTCGCGGACGCCGGCCTGGAGGTGCACACCTGGGTCGTCCTCGCCCACAACTCCCGCCTGGGCAGCGAGCACCCGGACACCTCCGTCGTCAACGCCTACGGCGACCGCTACCCCTGGGCCCCCTGCATCGCGCAGTCCGCCACGCGCGCGTACCTCGTCGACCTGGCCGTCGAGGCGGCCGTACGCCCCGGCGCGCGCGGCACCGAGCTGGAGTCGCTCGGCTGGTACGGCCTCCAGCATCTGCACGCGCACGACAAGACCGGCGGGGTGGGGCTCGGGGACGCCGGGATGTACCTGATGGCGCTCTGCTTCTGCCCGGCCTGCCGGACCGGCTACGGCGAACAGGGCCTGGACGCCGACGAGTTGGCAGCCTCCGTACGCGCCGCTCTGGAGCCACTGTGGCGGGGTGTGCCCGACGACGGCGGATGGGCCGGAGTCGAGAAGCTGCTCGGCGAGGCGAAGGCGGCGGCCACGCGCGCGTGGCGCGACGAGACCGCCCGCACACTCCAGGAGACCGCGGTGCGGGCGGTGCGCGCGGCGGCCCCCGACACCTTCCAGGTCCTGCTGCACGCCGACCCCGTGACCTACCACGTCGGCGCCAATCCCGGCGTGGACCCCGCCCACATCCTCTCCGTCGCGAACGGGGTGGTCGTCCCGTGCGCGGGCGGCCCGGACCTGCTGACACCCTTCGCCGAACAGCGCCGGGACGGGGCGGTCATCGCCGCCAACTTCCCCGTGGTCTCTGGAATGGGCGGCAGCCCGGCCACGCTGACCACGGACGCGGCGGCGGCCCGCGACCGGGGCGCCACCGAACTACGCCTGTATCACGCCGGGTTGGCGTCGGACGCCGACCTGGAGTCGGTGCGCTCGGCCCTCGCCGCGCTCTGAGGCAGCCGGCCCTCGGTGGGCCGGCAGCGCTGCCCCATGGGTGCTTCGGGGGCGCCCGAACTGCGGTTGTGTCACGCCTGGTTGGCGTCGGAGGGTGGCCTGGTGGCGGTGCGGTCGGGGCTCGTCGGGTGTTGAAGGAGTGCGGCCGTCGGTACGGTCAGGGCAAGTCCCAGGGCGAGCAACACCACCCGGTAGTCGGTGAGTTCGACCAGGGCCGCTCCCGCGGCCAGCCCGCACACGTTCGGGGTGAACAGGAGAGTGTTGGCCGCGGCGGCCGTACGGCCCAGCAGCGCGTCCGGTGTCTCGCGCTGCAGGGCGGTCAGCGCGGCGATCAGCACACAGGGCAGCCCCGCGCCGCTCGCCGCGCAGCAGGCCAGGACCACGGGGTCCGAGGGGATCGCTCGCGCGGCGATCGCTACGGCCGTGAGGGCGATGCCCGACGCGGCGAACCGGCGTTCGCCCAGCCATCGCAGCGCGGGCCCCGAGACCAGTCCGACCGCGACCGATCCGGCGCCCTGGACGGCGTACAGGACACCCGCGTAGGCAGGGGAGTGCCCGAGGCCGTCGATGACGGCGTAGAGCTGCGCCCCGCCGACGCCCGCGCAGAGCATCGTCGTGCCGCCGGCCAGGACCAGGGGCCGCAGGCGTGCGTCGGCCCACAGGAACCGGGTGCCCTCCGCGGTCCGCTCCCGCCGGCCGCGCGTGGGCGGCGGCGGCTTCTCCTCGCGGACCCGCAGCAGGGCGTACAGGCCCGTGGCCAGCACGAATGTGACGGCGTCCAGCAGGGCGACGCCCGGGCCGCCGTATGCCGCGAAGAGGGCCGCGCCCGCGAGTGGGGCGACCAGCTTCATGCCCTCGGTCGCCGTCATGCGCAGCCCGTTGAAGTCGCCCAGCAGCGACCGGTCGATCGCCGCCGCGACGAGGGCGGACTCGGCCGCGTCATGGACGACGCCCGCGGCGCCGTACACGAACAGGACCGTGTACAACAGCCACAGCCGGCTCGGGGAGTCGACGGCGAAGAGGGTGAGCAGGAGGGCGGCCAGGAGGAGGTTCACGCCGATGAGAAGGGGTTTGCGGCGGAGCCGGTCGGCGAGGGTGCCGAGCAGGGGGCCGGCGAGCGTGGGCGCCCACATGGCGAGCAGGCACAGCGCGGCCGGCCCGTCCGAGCCGGTCAGCTCCTTGACCCATACGCCGGACGCCAGCCACAGCGCCGACGTCCCGAAGCCGGAGATCACCACGCCGGCGAGATACAGGCCCGCATCGCGGTCCCGCACGACCCGCACGACTGCCCATGTCGATGTCGTCATGCCTGGCCATGGTGGATCCAAGGCCCCCGGCCAGGGATGGGGCAGCTGCCCTATGAGCGAGCCCGGCCGAGCCGTACGGGTGGAGACCGGGCTGCGATGAGTTTCGGGGGCGCGGTCGGTCTACATCGACGAGACACGACTGTGAGGAGCGGTGCATGACTGACACGACCCTCGACCTCGGACCCCAGACCCGCGTCATCGCGCGGCTCGCGGAGGACGTGAGCGACGAGCAGCTGGCGGAGGCGACGCCCTGCCCGGACTGCGCGGTACGCAACATGCTGGGCCATCTGCTCGGACTGTCCGTCGCCTTCCGCGACGCGGCCCGCAAGGACCTGGGCGTCACGACCGACACCAACCCCGGCGCCGCCGCCCCGGACCTCGCCCCCGACTGGCGCGAGGCCCTGCCCAAGGTCCTCGACGAACTGGCCGCCGCCTGGCGCGACCCGGCCGCCCGGACCGGTATGACCAGGGCCGGCGGCGTCGACCTGCCCGGCGAGGTCGCCCTTGCCGTCGCCGTCGACGAACTGGTCATCCACGGCTGGGACCTGGCCCGTGCCACCGGCCAGGACTACGCCCCCGACCCGGCCGCACTCCAGGCCTCCCACGACTTCCTGCTGGCCGCGGCCAACGACCCGAGCCGGGGCGGCGGCATCTTCGGCCCCGTGGTGCCCGTACCGCCGGATGCTCCGCTGCTCGACCGGGCGGTGGGGCTCAGCGGCCGGGACCCGGGGTGGACGCGCACGCGGTGACCGGCGGGGCGACGGCGTCCGGTACCGGGACGGTCGCGCGGGCCGGGGGGCGGACCGTAGGCTCCCCGCATGCCCCTCGCCCTCACCGTCCTCGGCACCGCCTCCCCGCACCCGCGGCCCGGCCGCCCCTGCTCCGGGTATCTCCTGCGCGGTGGGGACGCCGAGGTATGGGTGGACGCCGGACCCGGCAGCTTCGCGGAGTTGCAGCGGCACACGGATCCTGCGCGACTGAGCGCCATCTGGATCTCGCACCTGCACGCCGACCACAGTGCCGATCTGCTGTCCGCGGTGTACGGACTGGCCTACGGGGGACTCACCCCGCCCTCGCCCGTCCCGGTCTACGCACCCGGCGACTGTGCCGTGCGCCTCGCCGGGTTCTTCGGGCGCCCCGATGCCGGATTCCTGAGCGGCATCCTCGACTTCCGGACCTTGCACGACGGCCACACCGCCCGGCACGGCGACCTGCTTCTCACCTCCCGCGCCGTCAGGCACGACATCGAGGCCTACGGGCTGCGCGCGGAAACCGAGGGGCGAGTGCTCGCCTACTCCGGGGACAGCGGCCCCTGCGAGGCGCTCGGCCGACTCGCCGCCGACGCCGACCTGTTCCTGTGCGAGGCCGACATCGACGCCCATCACGAAGGCGAACAGGTGCACCTGACCCCCGAGGACGCCGGCGCCACGGCCCGCGCGGCCACCGCGGGCCGACTGCTCGTCACCCACGTCGGACCCACCCTCACCGGGGAGTCGGCGACGAAACGGGCCGCCGCGGCCTTCGGCGGCCGCACCGCCACAGCCCGCGAGGGCGAGACCACGACCGTCTGAACGGCCCGACCCCGCAGCCCCAACTCCCTTTGTCGGAAGCATTGACGAAACATGCGCCCCCTCCTACCTTCAACGCGTCGTACTTCATACGTCATATATGAGACGCGATACACGAGATCAGATACCCGAGATCAGATACCCGAGATCTGACACGTGACTTCCGAGAGGCGCGCATGACCTCTGTGCCCACGCCGATCCCGTCCCGCACGCAGTACGTGCTGGACGCGATCAAACACCGCATCCTCACCGGGCAGTTGACGCCGGGCCAGGCCCTGGTGGAGACCGAGCTCGCCGCACAGTTCGGGGTGTCCAAGACGCCCGTGCGCGAGGCGCTCAAGACCCTGGCGGGCACCGGGCTCGTCGTGATGAGCCAGTACAAGGGCGTCACGGTGCGCATGGTGGACGCGGACATGGCGCGCGAGGTCTACGACGTGCGGATGCTGCTGGAGCCCGAGGCACTCAGGCGTGCGGTGCGGCGCGGGGCCTCACTCGACGCCGCACGCACCGCGCTGACCAGGGCCGACGACGCCACCGACACCGCCGAACGGTCCCTCGCCAACCGGGAGTTCCACCGCGCCCTGTATCTGCCCTGCGGCAACCCGCTGCTCGGCCGCATGCTCGACGAGGTCCGCGACCAGGCGGCCCTCGTCTCCGCGGTGGCCTGGGCGGCCTCGCCCTCCTGGGAGCGGGAGGCCGGTGAGCACCGGGAGATCCTGCGGCTCGCCCTGGCGGGCGACGCCGACGGCGCGGCCCGCGCTCTGCACGCCCATATCGCGTCCTTCGTCGAGCGAGCGTTCCCCCAGGCGACCGACCAGGTCACGGACCAGGCGGCGAACCAGGAAGGCACCGCATGAGCAGCGTGGCGTTCGAGACCCAACGGACGGCCCTGGCCGACGTGGTGGCGATCCCGGTGACCCCGTTCGCCGAGGACGGCACCGTCGACCAGGACGCCCACCGGGCCCTGCTGCGTCGGCTGATCGAGGGCGGGATCCGCATCCTCACCCCCAACGGAAACACCGGCGAGTTCTACGCGCTCTCCCCCGAAGAGCGCCGTCTCGTCACGGAGTTGACCATCGACGAGACCGGCGACCGCGCCGCGATCCTCGTCGGCGTCGGCCATGACCTGTCCACCGCCGTCGCCTCCGCCCGGCACGCCCGTGAGCACGGCGCCCAGATGGTGATGGTCCATCAGCCCGTCCATCCGTATGTCTCCCAGGGCGGCTGGGTCGACTACCACCGCGCCATCGCCGAGGCCGTCCCCGAGCTGGGCGTCGTCCCCTACATCCGTAACGCCCAACTGGCCGGCGCCCGCCTCGCCGAGCTCGCCGACGCCTGCCCGAACGTCATCGGCGTCAAGTACGCCGTCCCCGACGCCGCCACGTTCGCCGCCTTCGCACGGGACGCGGGACTCGACCGCTTCGTGTGGGTCGCCGGTCTCGCCGAGCCCTACGCGCCCTCGTACTTCTCCGCGGGCGCCACCGGCTTCACCTCCGGACTAGTGAACGTCGCCCCGTCCGTCTCGCTGAACATGATCGAAGCGCTTCGATCCGGCGACTACCCGGGCGCCATGAAGGTCTGGGAGCAGATCCGCCGCTTCGAGGAACTCCGTGCGGCGAACGGCTCCGCCAACAACGTCACCGTGGTCAAGGAGGCCCTCGCCTCCCTCGGCCTGTGCCGCCGCGACGTCCGCCCGCCGAGCAAGGAGCTGCCGCAGGGCGAGCGTGCGGAGGTCGCCGCCATCGCCGCCGGATGGTCGACATGACCGACAGAATGCGTCCCGAGGAACTCAGAAGCCATCAGTGGTACGGCACCGAGGGCAGGCTGCGCACCTGGTCGCACAACGCCCGGATGCGGCAGCTCGGTTACGAGGCGGAGGAGTACCGGGGCCGCCCGGTGATCGCCGTCCTCAACACCTGGTCCGACATCAACCCCTGCCACGTCCATCTGCGCGAACGCGCCGAAGCGGTCAAGCGGGGCGTGTGGCAGGCCGGGGGCTTCCCCCTCGAATTCCCCGTCGCCACGCTCTCGGAGACGTACCAGAAGCCGACCCCCATGCTCTACCGCAACCTGCTCGCGATGGAAACGGAGGAACTGCTGCGGTCGTATCCGGTCGACGCGGCGGTGCTGCTGGGTGGCTGCGACAAGTCGACCCCCGCGCTGCTCATGGGCGCCGCCTCGGCCGACGTACCGTCGATCTTCGTGCCCGCCGGGCCGATGCTGCCGGGGCACTGGCGCGGTGAGACCCTCGGCTCCGGCACCGACATGTGGAAGTACTGGGACGAGCACCGTGCGGGCAACCTGACGGACTGCGAACTGCGGGAGCTGCAGGGCGGGCTGGCGCGTTCCCCCGGTCACTGCATGACCATGGGGACCGCCTCCACGATGACCGCGGCCGCCGAAGCCCTCGGCATGACGCTGCCGGGCGCCTCCTCGATCCCCGCCGTCGACTCCGGACACGAGCGGATGGCAGCGGCCTCCGGGCGCCGAGCCGTGGAGCTCGCCTGGAGGGGGCTCAAGCCGTCCGGGATCCTCACCCGCGAGGCCTTCGAGGACGCCGTCACCACGGTGCTCGGGCTCGGCGGCTCCACCAACGCGGTGATCCATCTGACCGCGATGGCGGGACGCTCCCAAGTCCCGCTCACTCTCGACGACTTCGACCGCATCGCACGGACCGTGCCGGTGCTGGCCAACGTCCGTCCCGGCGGACAGACGTACCTCATGGAGGACTTCTACTTCGCCGGCGGCCTGCCCGCCTTCCTCTCCCGGATCGCCGATCTGCTGCACCTGGACCGCCCGACGGTGAACGGCACCCTGGGCGAGCAGATCGAGGGCGCGGTCGTCCACGACGACGACGTCATCCGCACCCGCGAGAACCCGGTCGCCGCCGACGGCGGAGTCGCCGTCCTGCGCGGCAACCTCTGCCCCGACGGCGCCGTCATCAAGCACATCGCCGCCGAACCCCACCTGCTCAAGCACACCGGTCCCGCGGTCGTCTTCGACGACTACAGGACCATGCAACGCACCCTGAACGACCCGGAGCTGAACATCACCGCCGACAGCGTGCTGGTGCTGCGCAACGCCGGACCCAAGGGCGGCCCCGGCATGCCCGAGTACGGCATGCTGCCGATCCCGGACCACCTCCTGAAGCAGGGGGTACGGGACATGGTCCGCATCTCCGACGCCCGGATGAGCGGCACGAGTTACGGCGCGTGCGCACTGCATGTGGCGCCGGAGTCGTACATCGGCGGCCCGCTCGCCCTCGTCCGCTCCGGCGACCTCATCACCCTCGACGTCGAGACACGCACCCTCCATCTCCACGTGGGCGACGAGGAGTTGGAGCAACGCAGGGCCAACTGGACACCCCCGCCGACCCGCTACGAACGCGGCTACGGCGCCCTCTACAACGACCAGATCACCCAGGCGGACACAGGCTGCGACTTCGAGTTCCTGTCCCGGCCGGGCAAGGTCACCGACCCGTACGCGGGCTGACCTCGCCGCAGCTGTCATGTCGAGGCCGCCGACCTCGTGAGGAGCTGGAACACCACCCTCCACCGGACCGGCACCCTCTTCAACGGCTACCCGGTGGACCTGCCGGCGATCTGCAACGCCTACGACTCGGGCAGGGAACGCGACCTCACGGCCGACGTCGGCCGGACGCCTACCCTGCACACAGAGATCGACAGCGCCGAGAGGATCCCATGACCACCGTAGACATCGTCCTGGCGGGCGCGCGCGGCCACGGCCGCTGGCACCTGGACAACATCCGCCGGCTCCAGGACAAGGGGATCGTACGGCTGGCAGGCATCTGTGAGCTGACCCCGCTGACCGGCGACGAGATCCCGGACGGTCTCGGCAGTCCCGAGCAGTCCGCCGACTTCGGCGCGCTCCTGGACTCCACCGGCGCCCGGATCGCCGTCGTCTGCACTCCGATCCCCACCCACACCGACCTGGCGCTCACGGCCGCCCGCAGGGGTGTGCACCTGCTCCTTGAGAAGCCGCCCGCGCCGTCGTACGCCGAGTTCCGGCGGATGGCCGACGGGGTCGCCGAGGCGGGCGTGGTCTGCCAGATCGGCTTCCAGTCGCTGGGCTCGCACGCCGTCCCCGCGATCGTCGGGATGATCGCCGAGGGCGCCGTCGGCGAACTCGTCGGCGTCGGCGGGGCCGGAGCCTGGGTGCGCCCCGAGGCCTACTACCGGCGGGCACCCTGGGCGGGTAAACGGCGCCTGAACGGCACCGACGTCATCGACGGCGTGCTCACCAACCCCCTCGCGCACGCCGTGGCCACCGCGCTCGCCGTCAACGGCACCACACGCGCCGAGGACGTCACCGGCATCGAGCTCGAGCTGCTGCGCGCCAACGACATCGAGTCCGACGACACCTCCTGCGTCCGCATCACCACCGCACCGGGCCGCAAGGTCACCGTCGCCGCGACTCTGTGCGCCGAGCGGGACGACGAGCCGTATGTCGTCGTGCACGGCACCCGCGGCCGGATCACCTACTGGTACAAGCAGGACCGCGTCCTGCTCCAGCGCGCCGACCACGGCCCCGAGGAGTACGAGTACGGCCGCACCGACCTGCTGGAGAACCTGGTCGACCACCTCACCGACGGCGCCGATCTCCTGGTCACCCCGGACGCGACCGGCGCCTTCATGAAGGTCGTTGAAGCGATTCGCCAGGCCCCCGACCCGGCCCCGCTGCCGGCCGGGGCCTGGCACCTGGTCCCCGGTGAGGGCCGCAGGGTCGTGGACGGCATCGACGGACTCGTCGCGGCCGCCGCCGACACCCTCTCCCTCTACTCCGAACTCGGCGCCGCCTGGGCCCCACCGAAAGAGGTGAGCACCTGATGACGACCAACGACTCGCCGGTACCGCGCGTCGCGGGCCGCCCGGTCGGCCGCTACGTCACCCGGTGACCAAGGGCTCCGCGGTCACCTCGTCCGGCACCAACGGGGACTCCGGGATCTCCGCCCCGGCCTTCAAGCCGACGGACGCGAGCACCGATCCGGAACCGTCCCGTCCAGGGCGCTTTACCCGTTTTTTGCCTTCCGAAGAGATATCGATCGGGCAACGGGTCTCGCGCCCGCCGGGGTGACGCGCGTAGAAACCTGTCATGCATAAGTCACTGCGTATCGCGGCGATCGCCGCAGCGTGCGCCCTCGCCGGCGGCACCCTCTACGGCGCCGGCGCGGCCACGGCCGGCCAGTCCACGGCCAACTCCACCCACGAGCCGTACAACATCGGGCTCCTGGTGAAGGACATCGACACGTACTACGGCACCACGGCCGATGCGAGCGGCGTGTACCAGGCGTCCCCGGACAGCCCGTACGCCCAGGATCTGGCGCACATCGACGCCGCCGCCAGGAAGTACATAGACCGGGCCGCCCGCAAGGCGCACCACCGGGGCGAGAAGCCCGCGGTCGTCTTCGACATCGACGACACGCTGCTGCTCAGCCTCGACTACGAGAAGCGCTACAACTACACGTACAACCCGACCACGTGGGCCGACTACGTGAACAAGGCGGACCGCCCGGGCGTGTTCGGCAGCGCCGAGCTGGTCCAGTACGCCGAGTCCAAGGGCGTCGAGGTCTTCTACAACTCGGGTCTGAGCGAGGCGCAGCGCACCGCCGCCGTCGCGAACCTGAAGAAGATCGGCGCCGATGTGAACCTCGACGCCGACCACATGTTCCTCAAGGACAAGGCGAACCCGCCGGCCTATCTGAGCGCCTGCGCCACGCCGGGCACCTGGACCTGCACGACCGTGCAGTACAAGTCCGGCACCCGCAAGCACATCGAGGACGACCTCGGCTACGAGATCGTCGCCAACTTCGGCGACCAGTACTCGGACCTGGACGGCGGCTACGCCGACCGCACCTACAAGCTGCCGAACCCGACGTACTTCGTCAGCTGAGCCCCGCGAGGTTCCCGGATCCCGTCGCCCGGGCGGCGGGACACGCGGCCGGCGGCCGGTCGTACTCGGCCCGCGTCACCGGCATCACCGGGGGCCACCTTCACCAGGCGCCGGCTGGTCCAGTGGACCAGGTCGGTGGCGATGAGGTGGAACTCAACAGAACGCCCCGCCGGTCGTCACCGGCGGGGCGTTCTCATCGCCGACGAGGGGGGCTCAGTCGGCGGCTGCTGACCGAGGGGGGCTCAGGTCAGCAGGTCCAGGCAGTCGAACGACGTGCCGGCGCTGAGATACGCCGTGCCGCCCGAACCGCTCACGATGTTGATCTTCAGAACGTTGTACTGGGAGGAGTCCGTCTTCCACGCACTAGTAGGGACGTTGAAACTGAAGGTGTGGTTGATTCCACGGTACGAACCCGTGGTGAGGGAGCGAGTCGCGGGCTGTGTGGGTGCTGTGGGAATGGCCGAGACCCAGTCGTTCACGGTCACCCGCGTCCTGTGCCTTGGTCAGCTTGAAGTGGACCAGGATGCCGTCGTTGACGTCCTTCCACATGTACGCCGGGAAGGACGCGGCCTCGCCGTCGCCGATGGTGACGTTGCCGGTCCACTTGGCCGCGCGGCCGTCGGAGGGGTGCGCGTACGTCATCAGCTTGGCGTTCTTGAACTCGCCGGGCGTGCCGTCCCAGTCGCCGAGCCGCCAGACGGTGGACGCGACGGACGGGTCGCGGGTGATGCTCAGGGTGTGCAGGGACGTCGTACCGCCCGCCGTCACCTTCACCGACTCGGAGTGCACGGCGAGTTCGCCCTTGTAGACGGTCAGCGTGTACGTCGCCGTCGTCCTGGTAGCCGAAGGCCGCGGCGGACGCGGACGACAGCAGACCGGCGCCTCCCGCCACGGCGGCGCCGGTGGCGGCGACGCCCAGCGCGGAGGCCCCGAGCACCCGGCGGCGGGTGAGGTGTCTCTTGTGCGTGCTCAAGGGGCGAAATCCCGTCGTACTTGAATGTTCACTCAGCTGCAGGTGGAGAGGACTCCTGTGCTTCCTGGTTGCCGCCGCCGAGGAACAGGTTGCCGCCTCCTTCAAGATTTTTTGCGCGAGGTTCCGCGCAGGATGTGCCTAGGAGTTGCCCGCGTCGTTGGTGCGGGCCGCGAAGTCGCCGCCGACCGCCCGCTGCGTGCCGCCCGCCGTGGCCGTGATCGCGTAGGTGTCGTCCTTGGCGTCCCGGCCGCCGGTCTGGTGGTTGTACTGCCCGGCGAACACCCACTCGCCCTTGGGGACCGTACGGCCCGCCTTGAGCGTCCAGGTGTAGACGAGGAAGCCGTTCTGCTCGCCGACCGTGAGGTCGAAGTCCTGCTCCGGCAGCGAGCGCCAGGCCCCGGTTGAGCTGACCCCGCCGGTCTGCGCGACCTTCAACTGCACGGTCAGGGCGGTGAGCTGCTCGCTCGTCCTGAGCGTGATGTTGCTCTGCGCCCAGAAGTCGTTGCTGTGCAGGTCTATCGAGCCTTCCGACCACAGCGGACCGTCGCTCGCGCCGGGCGCCGGCGCCGAGGCGGAGGGCTTGGCGGCAGGGGTGCCGCTCGGCTTGTGGGACGGCCGGGGGGTGCCCGGCGTCCGGTCCACCGGCGGGACGGGCGCCCGGCTCGTCGCATCGGGCGACGGCGTGGGTGTCGGGGAGACCGAGACCGTCTGCCGCTGCGGGGGAGTGTCGTCCTTCACCGCGGACGCCACCGCGTAACCGCCGACCGCGAGCATGCCCGCGACCGCGGCCGTCGCACCCACCACCCGGGCCCAGCCCCACACCGGCGGACGGGTCGCCCGGTGGTCGGGGCGGCCGTGCTCGCTCATGCCCCGCTCGATCCGGGCCAGGATCCTGGCCCGGTCCGGCTGGTGCGCCTCGGCCGTCTCATGCAGCCGGGCGCGCAGCTCGTCGTGCACGTCCTGCTGCCTCATCGGTCCGTTCCTTCACTCTCGCCGCCGCGCGCCATCGCCGCGTGCACCCTCTGCGGTACGCCCTGGGAGCCGAGGATCTTCTGCAGCTCGGCCATCCCCTTGGACGTCTGGGACTTAACCGTACCCACGGAAACACCCAGAGCGAGAGCGGTGTCCTTCTCCGACAGGTCGAACGCGTGCCGGAGCACCACACACGCCCGTTTCCTGAACGGCAGCCTGCGCAGCGCCTCCTGGACGTCGACAACGCCTGCTATGTCCGGATTCTCGGTCTTCTCCTCGCGCTGCGACCAGAAAAGCGAGATCCGCCGGCGCTCGCGCACGGCGCTGCGGATCCGGGTGCGGGCCAGGTTGGCGACGACCCCGCGGGCGTAGGCGGCCGGGTGGTCCGCGGCGCGCACCCGGTCCCAGCGGTGCCACAGGGCGAGCAGCGCGTCGGCGGCCAGATCGTCAGCGGCGTCCGCCTCGCCGGTCAACAGATGGGCGAGCCGGGACAGTTCGGCGTAGTGCCGCTCGAAGAAGGCATGAAACTCCACGGAGGCTGCATCGTCGACGACAGTGCCCACGGGCGACCTCTCTGTGTGTGGCATGTAGATGACCTGTGAGGCATGTGATCATCCGGGGGAGGCTTGGACGAGATCCGGAAGCGTAGCAGCGATGAACACTCGACTCGCACGGGGCTTCGAACGCAGTCTGGCGGGCCGACCGATTCCGTAACCCGGGGAAAACCTGAAAAGGGTTCACCGCGGGAACAATGCGGCCAGCATCCGCACACTGATCCATCAGGCACCTAGGAGCACCCGCCATGTCCGACACCAGGAAGACGGCCGACCGGTCAAGTGCCGCGCCACCAGCGGCGAACGGCGTCGACCGGTTCTTCAGGATCTCCGAGCGGGGATCCACCTTCGGCCGGGAGATACGCGGCGGCTTCGCCACGTTCTTCACGATGGCCTACATCCTTGTCCTGAATCCCATCATCCTCGGCAGCGCGAAGGACAAGTTCGGCCACAGCCTCGACACCGGCCAACTCGTCACCGCCACCGCCCTGGTGGCCTGTGTGATGACGATCATCATGGGCGTCGGCGGCAACCTCCCGCTCGCCATCGCCGCGGGCCTCGGCCTCAACGCCGTGGTCGCCTTCCAGCTCGCCCCGCTGATGAGCTGGTCCGACGCGATGGGCCTCGTGGTTCTCGAGGGCATCCTGATCTGCGTCCTGGTCCTCACCGGACTGCGCGAGGCGATCATGAACGCCATTCCGCAGCAGCTCAAGCAGGCGATCGGCGTCGGCATCGGTCTGTTCATCGCCTTCATCGGCTTTGTCGACGCCGGGTTCGTCAGCCGTATCCCGGACGCGGCGCAGACCACCGTGCCCGTGCAGCTGGGGGCCGTGGGCCGGCTGACCGGCTGGCCCGTCCTCGTCTTCTGTCTCGGCGTGCTGCTCACCATCGCGCTGCTCGCGCGCAAGGTGAAGGGCGCGATCCTGATCAGCATCGTGACCATGACGATCGTCGCGATCATCATCGACGCGGTGGCGGACATCAAGAGCTGGGGCCTGACCACCCCGCATGTGCCCGACAAGATCGTCTCCACGCCGGACTTCGGACTCATCGGTCACTTCAGCCTGTTCGGCGGCTTCGCCAAGGCCGGCATCCTCACGGCCGTCCTGCTGGTGTTCACCCTGATCCTGTCGGACTTCTTCGACGCCATGGGCACCATCGTCGGCATCAGCGCGGAGGCCGGACTGCTCGACGAGAAGGGGCAGGTGCCGGGGATCGGCCGCGTGCTGTTCATCGACGGCGCGGCGGCCGTGGCCGGAGGTCTGGGATCCGCCTCCTCCAACACCGCTTACATCGAGTCGGCGGCGGGTGTCGGTGAAGGGGCGCGCACCGGCTTTGCGAACCTGATCACCGGTGGGCTGTTCGGACTCGCGCTGTTCCTGACGCCCTTGCTGACGATCGTGCCGCTGCAGGCGGCTGCGCCTGCGCTGATCGCGGTCGGGTTCCTGATGATGACCCACGTCAAGCACATCGACTGGGACCGGTACGAGATCGCCATTCCGGCGTTCCTGACCATCGCCGCGATGCCGTTCACGTACTCGATCACCGACGGCATCGGGGCGGGCTTCCTGGCCTACGTCGTCATCAAGGCGGTGCTCGGCAAGGCGAAGGAGGTGCACTGGCTGCTGTGGGGGGTTTCGGCGCTGTTCCTGGTGTACTTCGCCATCGACCCCGTGGAGCAGATCCTGGGTGTGAAGTAGGCACGAACCGGGACTCAGTTCTTCAGTGCCGCCTCCATCACGGCCTTGGCCACGGGGGCGGCCAGCCCGTTGCCGCTGACCTCCGAGCGGGCCGCGTCCGACTGCTCCACCATCACCGCCACGGCGATCTCCTTGCCGCCCTCCTTGCCGTAGGACGTGAACCAGGCGTACGGCGTCTTGCTGTTGTTCTCGCCGTGCTGGGCCGTGCCGGTCTTGCCGCCCACGGTGGCGCCTGATATCCGGGCGTTCGTGCCGGTGCCCTTCTCCACCACCGTCTGCATCGCGGACTGCAGTTGCCCGGCGGTCGAGGAGCTGACGATCTCCTTGGTGCTCGCGCTGTCGTCGTAGTTCTTCAGCACGTCACCGCCGCTGTCGGTGATCTGCGAGACCATGTGCGGCGAGACCAGCTTGCCGCCGTTGGCTATGGCGGCGGACACCATGGCCATCTGGAGCGGGGTCGCGGTGACGTTGTACTGGCCGATGCCCGTCAGGCCCGTGGAGGACCGGTCCATGTTCGAGGGGTAGACGCTGGTGTAGGCCCGCACCGGCACGTCCTGCTGCGTGTCGTTGAAGCCGAACTTCTCGGCCATCGCCCTCACCTTGTCCTGGCCCAGGTCGACGGCCATCTTCGCGAAGACGTTGTTGCAGGAGTACTGCAGTGCGGTGCGGATCGTGGCGTCCTCGCAGGGCGCGTTCGGGTTCTCGTTGGACAGGTCGTGGGTGGTGCCCGGCAGCGTGTACGGGTCCGGGCTCTTCGTCCTCTCGTCCACCGACGAGTACAGCCCATCCTCCAACGCCGCGGCCGCCACGACCAGTTTGAACGTCGAGCCCGGCGGCAGCGGCTGGCGCAGCGCGCGGTTGGTCAGCGGCTTGCCGGAGTCCGCGTTGAGCGTCTTCCAGGCCGTGCCCGCGGTGTTGGCGTCCGTCAGCGTCGACGGGTCGTACGACGGCGTCGACACGACCGCCAGGATCCTGCCTGTCTTCGGATCGATCGCGACGGCCGCGCCCTTCTTGCCGCCGAGCGCGTCGTACGCCGCCTTCTGCACGTCCGGGTCGATCGTCGTGACCACGTTGCCCGGGTCGGCCCGCTTGCCGGTGATCGTGTCCATCACGGTCTTGAGGCGGTTGTCCGTCCCGTCCAGGAGGTCCTGGTAGATGCCCTCCAGCTGGGTCGGCGCATACGCCTGCGAGGCGTAGCCCGTCACCGCCGCGTACAGCTTGCCGTCCTTGTACGTGCGCTTGTACTTGAGGTCGCTGTTCTTCGTCACCGCGGAACCGGTGATCGCATTGCCGCCCACGATGATGTTCCCGAGCGGGTCCGCGTACGTCTGGATCGCGTTGCGCCGGTTGTACTTGTCGTCCGCGAGGGCCTTGCCGTCGTAGAACTGCACCCAGGTCGCCCTGACCAGCAGAGCGATCACCAGCAGCAGTGTGAAGACGGCGGCCCGCCTGATCGTCTTGTTCATCCCACTCGGAAGACGACCAGAAGCGGGTCGAGCGTTCCCGTGCGCCCGTCTTTCTCATCGGACGCTCATCCACGGCGGTGTCACATGGCGGTGTCAGGCGTCCAGCGCGAGCACGAACTCGTCGATCTCCTCGCCGCGCGCGTTGGCGAACCCGGAGGCCCGCGCGGTCACCCGGAATCCGCACTTGCCCAGGACCCGCAGGGAGCCGGTGTTGTCGGCGGCCGCACGGGCGTACAGCGGACGCTCGGGCACCTCGGCCACCAGCTCCCGCAGCGCGGCCGTGGCGATGCCCCGGCCCCAGTGCATGCGGTCGATCCAGTAGGTGACCTCGCGCTCGCCCGGCTCGCCGTACACCGCGGCGCTGCCCACCACGTCACCGTCGACCAGGACCGTGCGCAGGACGTCCTCGGAGGCCCGCATCCGTTTCCAGTGGGCCTCGAAGGCGTCCCGGTCGGCCGGGTCCTTCGGGGTGAACGCGGCCATGCGCAGCGCCTCGGGATCGTTCATCTGCCGGAAGAAGACCGGCAGATCACTGTCGTGCACTTCACGGAGTACGACGTCCATGACGCCGAAGCCTAGGAGTCACAGCCTCCGTGTCGCCAGGGTCAGCCGGTCGCGCGCGTCGAACAGGGCGTCCTTGACCATCTGTTCATGGGCCGGGGTGAGCCGCGCCACCGGCACCGAGCAGCTGATCGCGTCGCGCGCCGGAGTGCGGTAGGGGATGGCGACGCCGAAGCAGCGCAGGCCCACCGTGTTCTCCTCGCGGTCCACGGCGAAGCCCTGCTCCCGCACCTGGTGCAGCTCCTCGATGAGCTTCTCCCGGTCGGTGATGGTGTTCTCGGTCAGCGCCGGCAGGGTCTCCGGGAGCATCTTGCGGACCTGCTCGTCCGTGTACGTGCTCAGCAGTGCCTTGCCCAGCGAGGTGGAGTGCGCGGGCAGCCGGCGCCCCACCCGGGTGAACGGGCGCAGATAGTGCTGCGACTGCCGGGTGGCCAGGTACACCACGTTCGTGCCGTCCAGGCGGGCCAGGTGAATGGTCTCCGTGGTGTCGTCCGACAGCCGGTCCAGGGTCGGGCGGGCCGCCGCCACCACCTCGTCGCCGTCGATGTACGAGGTACCGACCAGCAGCGCCCGCACCCCGATGCCGTACCGCGTGCCCGTCGCGTCCGTCTCCACCCAGCCCAGCTCCACCAGGGTGCGCAGCAGCATGTAGAGACTGGACTTGGGATACCCGACAGCCTCCTGGACCGATGCGAGGGAGTGCATACCGGGCCGGCCGGCGAAGTATTCGAGCAGCTCGACCGTCCGCACCGCGGACTTGACCTGTGCCCCGCCGCCTGTCTCGGCTACCGACATCGCCCTTGACCCCTTCGTTCGACGGGAAACCGAAGATATAGTCTCCGACAGCATATTCATCATCAGAGACAGCGTTCAGTATATCGAACGACCCTGGTGGATGACCCAGATACTGCGGCAATACAGCAGGACATACCGCAAGACATACGTGGAGGGACCCGCGGTGGCAGCAGCACCAGTCTGGAGTGTCGACCCCCGTACCGGGAAGCAGCGTGAACAGGTTGCGGTGGAGGCCACAGCCCAGGAGGTGGACGCCGCCGTCCGCGCCGCGCACGCCGCCCGCGGCGCCCTCGCCGACCGCGCGGTCCGCTCGGCCTTCCTGCGCACCGCCGCCGAGCAGCTCCAGGCGGCGAAGGACGGGCTCGTCGAGACCGCCGACGCCGAGACCGCGCTCGGCCCGGTCCGCCTCACCGGCGAACTCGCCCGCACCTGCTACCAGTTGCGGGCCTTCGCGGACATCGTCGACGAGGGCGCCTTCCTCGACGTGATCATCAACCACCCCGACGACACCGCGACCCCGCCCATCCCGGACCTGCGCCGCTACAAGGTGCCCCTGGGTGTCGTCGCCGTCTACTCGGCCTCCAACTTCCCCTTCGCCTTCTCGGTAGCCGGCGGCGACACCGCGAGCGCGCTGGCCGCGGGCTGCCCGGTCGTCGTCAAGGCCCACCCCGACCACCCGGCCCTGTCCGAGCTGGTCGCCAAGGTGCTGCGCCGGGCCGCCGCCGCGCACGGCATCCCCGACGGCGTCGTCGGCCTGGTCCACGGCTTCGAGGCCGGCGTGGAGCTGGTCAAGCACCCCCTCGTCTCGGCGGCCGGCTTCACCGGTTCGGTACGGGGCGGCCGCGCCCTCTTCGACGCCGCCGCGGCACGCCCGACCCCGATCCCCTTCCACGGCGAGCTGGGCTCCCTGAACCCGGTGGTCATCACCGAGGCCGCGGCGGCCGAGCGCGCCGAGGCGATCGGCGCGGGCCTCGCCGGGTCGATGACGCTGGGCGTGGGCCAGTTCTGCGTGAAGCCGGGCCTGGTGCTCGCGCCGAGCGGGGCGGCGGGCGACCGCCTGGTCAAGTCCCTCACGGACGCCGTCAGCGACACCGACGCCGGAGTCCTGCTGGACCACCGCATGCGCGACAACTTCATCGCCGGGGTCGCCGAGCGTGCGGAGCTTCCCGAGGTCGAGTCCCCGGTGACGCCGGGCGCGGGCGGCGAGCACACGGTGAGCGCCGGGTTCCTGACGGTCCCGGCGGACAAGCTGGCCGAGGAGGGCCAGTACGACCTGCTCCTGGAGGAGTGCTTCGGGCCGGTCACCGTGGTGGCCCGCTACGAGGACGAGGCCCAGGTGCACGGGGTCCTGTCACGGCTGCCCGGCAATCTCACCGCGACGGTCCATCTGTCGGCGGAGGAGGCGGCCGGGGAGGGCCGCGGCGCGGAGCTGCTGGCCGAGCTGACGCCGCTCGCGGGCCGTGTCCTGGTGAACGGCTGGCCGACGGGCGTTGCGGTGGCCCCCGCCCAGCACCACGGCGGCCCGTACCCGGCGACCACGTCCACGTCGACGTCGGTCGGCGGCACCGCCATCGAGCGGTGGATGCGGCCGGTGACGTACCAGACGGCACCGGAGGCGATCCTTCCCCCGGAGCTTCGGGACGACAACCCGCTGGGGTTGCCTCGGCGGTTCAACGGGCGGCTCGAGCGTTAGCCCCTCAGGGCGGCTTCGCCGGGCCTGCGACAATCAGCTGATGGACGTGGAACTTCCCGAACTGCCTTTCGCCCTCCGTACCTACGGCCCCGACGGGCACTGGTTGTACGAGGACGGGATCCTCAGCGGATGGGCGGGCCCCCGGCAGGACCGGTTCGTGCCGCCCACCGGGGAGGCGCTGGAGCCCGCCTCCGACGCGCCCCGGTTGCTCGGGGCGCCCGAGGGGGACTTCCAGCTGATCGCGCGCGTCACGGTCGGGTTCGCCTCGGCCTTCGACGCGGGGGTTCTGTACGTCCATGTCGGCGAGCGGGCCTGGGCCAAGCTGTGCCTGGAGTACTCCCCGGACGTGCCCACCGTCTGCACGGTGGTCACCCGGGGACACTCCGACGACGCCAACTCCTTCACCGTGGACGGCAGTTCGGTCTGGCTCCGGGTCAGCCGCACCGGCCGCGCCTTCGCCTTCCACGCCTCCCGCGACGGCAGGCGCTGGACCTTCGTCCGCCTTTTCACCCTGGGCGACGAGAAGGAGACCGGCGACGCCCTCGTCGGCTTCATGACCCAGTCACCGATGGGGGAGGGGTGTGTGGTCACGTACGACCACCTGGAGTTCCGCCCCCACTGGCCCGCAGACCTGCGAGACGGTAGCTGACAAATTTTCAGCCCGTCCGGCGTTTGAGGACGAGGCCCCTTAAGGGCCGAACGGGGGTCTGGGGGCGGAGCCCCCAGCGCCTACCGCAAGCGAGATGTAGCCGCACCCGTCAGCGCGAGCAACCCCGCACTGATGACCAGGCTGAGCCGCATTCCCCCGGTGAACCCGTGGGACACCAGCGTCCCGAACACGGCGATCCCCAGCCCTCCCGCCACCTGCCGCGCGGCATTGAGCACACCCGCCGCGAGCCCGGCCCGCTCCGCCGGCACCGCGTCCATCATCGCGGCCGTCAGCGGCGGCACCGTCAGCGCGCACCCCAGGGCCAGCGGTACGAGGAGCGCGGCCGTAAGGACCGAGGACGTGCCGGCGTCGACGTACAGCAGGACCAGCAGTCCGACGACGGCCAGCGCCTGCCCCACCAGCATCGGCAGCCGCGGCCCGTACCGCCCCGCGAGCTTGCCCGCCACCACGTTCGTCACTGCGATGAGGCCGGTCATGGGCAGGAACGCCAGCCCGGCGCGCAGCGCCGAAAGGCCCTGGACCTGCTGGAAGAAGAGGGAGAAGACGAACACCACGCTGTAGAAGGCCACGCTCACCGCCGCGCCCGCCGCGACCGCCACGGCCACCGTCCGGTTGCGGAAGAGCCCGAGGGGGACGACCGGGTGCGGGCTGCGTGCCTCCACGCGGAAGAAGACCACGGCCGCCAGGACGGCGACGGCCAGGGCCGCCCACCCCGCCGTACCGCCCTCGATCGCCGCGAACGTCAGGGCCGTGAGCGCCACCACCGCCGTGGCCTGCCCCGGCAGGTCCAGCGGTGAGGGGCGGCGTTCGGAGCGCGGGGCCCGTACGAGCAGAGCCACGATCAGCGCCCCCACCGGCAGATTGACGAAGAAGATCCCGCGCCAGTCCCACGCGGTGGTCAGCAGACCGCCCGCAACCGGGCCGAGCGCCACCGCCGCCGAACCGCCGGCGGCCCAGGTCGCCACCGCACGCGCACGCCGCTTCGGCTCCGGGTACGCCTGCCGCACCAGGGCCAGCGAGGCCGGGAGCACGACGGCCGCCGCCGCGCCCTGCAGCACCCGAGCGCTGATCAGGGACGGCAGGTTCGGCGCCAGTCCGCAGGCCGCCGAGGCGAGCGTGAAGACCGTCGTGCCGAGTGCGAACGCGCGGCTCGCCCCGGCCCGGTCCGCGAAGGCTCCGGTGGACAGCATCAGCGCGGCGAAGGGAAGGGTGTAGGCGTCCACCACCCACTGCAGGCCGGACATCCCCGCGCCGAGCGAGGAGCCGATCGCGGGCAGCGCCACGTTCACCACGGACGCGTCGAGGCAGATCAGCGCGAAGCCGAGGAGAGCGGCGGTGAGGGTGAGCCCTGGGGAGGGTCGCTTGGGCGTCAACTCCCGTTCGATGACGGCGGGTTGTACGTCCTTGAGGATCCGGTCGGTCGACATGGCTCCATGCTGCGGATCCGGGCCGTCGTACAGTAGTGGCCCGAATGCCATGCACCCGGAGGTTCTGGCCATGTCCGACCGGCTCGTCCCGCACCGCATCGCCGTGATCGCGCCGTCGCCCGTCTCGATGTTCAACCTGGCCATCCCCGAGCTGCTGTTCGGCAAGGTCGAGGTGGCCGGGCGGCCCGGCTACGACGTGGTCATCTGCGCCGCCGAGCCCGGGCCCGTCCCCACCAGCGGAGGGCTCGACCTGTATGTGCGCGACGGGCTGGAGGCCGTGCGGGAGGCGGACACGGTGGTCGTGGCCGGCACGGGCGCGCCCTATGAGCCGGACCCGCGGATCGTGGCCGCCGTCCGCGAGGCCGCCGACGCCGGCAAGCGGATCGCCTCCCTGTGCACCGGCGCCTTCCAACTCGCCGAGGCGGGCCTGCTGCAGGGCCGCCGGGCGACCACGTACTGGGCGCACGCCGAGGAACTGCGGCGTCGCTACCCCCAGGTCGACCTCCAGGGAGACGTGCTGTACGTCCAGGACGGCCCGTATGTCACGGCGTCCGGCTACGCCGCCGGTATCGACCTCTGTCTGCACGTCATCCGCACCGACTACGGCGCCGCCGTCGCCAACGAGGTCGCCCGGCTGGCCCTCGTCGCCCCCGTACGGCCGGGCGGCCAGACCCAGTTCGCGCACACCCCGCTGCCGCCCGAGCGCGGCACCGTCTGCGCCGACACCCGCGGCTGGGCCATGCGCAACCTCGACAAGCCGCTCACCCTGACCGACCTGGCCCGCCACGCGGGCGTCTCCGTCCGCACCCTCACCCGCCGCTTCCACGCAGAGAGCGGCGTCAGCCCCCTGCAGTGGCTGCTGCACCAGCGCATCGAGCGCGCCAAGGAGCTCCTGGAGACCACCACCCTGCCCATGGACCAGGTGGCCCGCGCCTGCGGCCTGGGCACCGCCGACTCACTGCGCGCCCACGTGGTCCGTCGTACCGGTCTGACACCCAGCGCCTACCGGACGCAGTTCACCCGCCTGGGAACCGAGACCGCCGCGGCCACGTCCTCCGCTGCATGATCAGAGCGAACCGGACCGTCGACTCCCTGGTGATCAGAACCGCACTGCCTGCCGAGGCCGCGGCCGTCGCCGCCCTGCATGAGCGGGCCCGATCCACGTACTACCCGGACGGCCTCCCGGACGACGGCATCGACTGGCAGGCCGCCTGGACCCAGGCCATCGAGCGCCCCGATGGCCAGGTGCTGTGCGCGGTCCGCGACGCCCGTCTGGTCGGCATCGCCTCCTTCCGCACCCCGGAGGGCGCCCGGGCAGATACGGTCAAGCTCTTCCAGTTCCACATCGACCCCGATCACTGGCGCTCCGGCTTCGGTGCGGCCCTGCACACCGCCTGCGTCGAGCAGTGGCGGGCCGACGGCAGGCAGACGGCCGTTCTCGACGTGCATGCCGACAACCATCGCGCCCAGGCCTTCTACGCCCGTCAGGGCTGGGTCCCGGACCCGGCGAACCCGCCCGCCGAGGGTGACCACCACCTCTTCCTGCGGTATGCGGTGACCCGGGATCGAAGCGCGACCGGGGAATGATCCCCCCTGCTTGAACGTTCATCTACTCGGCGGAGGGTGTCTCCGTCTCCGTACCCGTACGAGCTGGAGAGCCGAGAACATGAAGGTCGAGATCTGGTCGGACATCGCGTGCCCCTGGTGCTATGTCGGGAAAGCCCGATTCGAGAAGGCGCTCGACGCCTTCCCGCACCGCGACCAGGTCGAGGTCGTGCACCGCTCCTTCGAACTGGACCCCGGGCGCGCCAAGGGTGATGTCCAGCCGGTGATCAGGATGCTCACCAAGAAGTACGGCATGAGCGAGGCGCAGGCGCAGGCCGGCGAGGAGAACCTGGGTGCGCAGGCCGCGGCCGAGGGTCTTGAGTACCGCACCCGGGACCGCGACCACGGCAACACCTTCGACATGCACCGCCTGCTGCACTTCGCCAAGGAGCAGGGCAGGCAGGACGAGCTGATCCAGCTCCTCTACAAGGCGAACTTCGCCGAGGAGCGGTCCGTCTTCACCGAGGGCGACGAGCGGCTGGTGGAGCTGGCCGTCGCCGCCGGTCTGGAGGCCGAGGACGCCCGCAAGGTGCTCGCCGACCCGGCCGCCTACGCCGACGAGGTCCGCGCCGACGAGCGCGAGGCCGCGCAGCTCGGCGCGGGCGGTGTGCCGTTCTTCGTGCTCGACCGCAAGTTCGGCGTCTCCGGCGCCCAGCCCGCCGAGGTCTTCACCCAGGCGCTGACCCAGGCCTGGGGCGAGCGCTCGCCGCTGCAGCTGATCGACCAGGGGGACGCGGACGCCTGCGGTCCCGACGGGTGCGCGGTGCCGCAGCACTGAGGAAGTGTGCAGGCCGGGGCGGACATATAAGCGTTGCTTAGTGAAACCACGTAAGAATCGGCAATGGACTATGGGTTCCCTGAGGCTCACAGTGGATCCATGGAGACCTTCGAGAGCCTCGTCCGTGCCGAGTTCGCCCCGAAGAACACCTATCTGAACACCGCGAGCACCGGACTGCTGCCGGCGCGCACCGTGGCCGCCATGCGCGTCGCCGTGGAGGCGGCCGCGGCCGGTGATCCGACCGACATGTTCGGGGACGTCGAGGCGAGCCGCGACTGTTTCGCGCGGCTCGTCGGGGTGCCCGGGCGCCGGGTGGCGGCCGGGGCCTCGGTCGCCGTCTACAGCGGGCTGATCGCTGCCTCTCTTCCGGACGGCGCCGAAGTCCTCACCGCCGAGGGCGACTTCAGCTCCGTGGTGAACCCCTTCCACGTCCGCTCCGACCTCAAGGTGCGCAGCGTGCCCCTGGAGGGCGTCGCCGAGTCCGTGCGGCCCGGCACCGCCCTGGTCGCGGTCAGCGCCGCGCAGTCCGCCGACGGGCGGGTGGCCGACCTGCCCGCGATCCGGCAGGCGGCGCGCGAGCACGGAGCACGTACGTACATCGACGCGTCCCAGGCCGCCGGCTGGCTGGACTTCGACGCGGACGCCTACGACTACTCCGCCGCCGTCGGCTTCAAGTGGCTCGTCTGCCCGCGGGGTGTGGCCTTCCTCGTCGTACCGGAGGACCTCGGCCACATCACCCCGCTGTTCGCCGGCTGGGTGGCGGGGGAGCGCCCCTGGGACGCCTGTTACGGCCCCATCGACGAACTCGCCCACTCCGCACGGCGGTTCGACGAGAGTCCGGCCCTCTTCTCCTACGCCGGCGCCCGCCGCTCCCTCGAACTCCTGGAGGAACTCGGCACGGACACCGTACGCGCCCACGACCTCGCCCTCGCCGACCGCTTCCGCGCGGGCCTGGCCTCCCTCGGCCACGAACCCGTCCCGTCACCCGGTTCCCCGATCGTCTCGGTCCCCGGACTCGGACGCCGCCAGGGCGAGTTGAGCGGCGCCGGAGTGGAGGTCTCCGACCGCGCGGGCAACCTGCGTGCCGCCTTCCACCTGTACAACACGGCGGCCGATGTCGACCGCCTGCTGGACGCCCTGTCCGACTGAACCCCGGCGCGCAGCGCACTGGAGCGGGCGGCGTCACCGTCCTGGCTGTGAAGCCTGTGACGCCGCCCGCTCCGGAACGAGTCACCGGACGGGAGTGAAGTCCCTCGCGCCAATGAACTCAGGCCGCCGAATCGGCGCCGCGAACGGCTCGACCGCCGCGTTCTCCACGCTGTTGAACACGATGAACACGTTGCTGCGCGGGAACGGCGTGATGTTGTCGCCCGAGCCGTGCATGCAGTTGCAGTCGAACCAGGTCGCCGAGCCGGCCCTGCCCGTGAACAGCTTGATGCCGTACTCGCTCGCCATGGCGGTCAGCGCCTCGTCCGAGGGCGTGCCCGCGTCCTGCATCTGCAGCGACTGCTTGTAGTTGTCCTTGGGCGTGGCTCCCGCGCACCCGAGGAACGTCTTGTGCGACCCCGGCATGATCATGAGGCCGCCGTTGGTGTCGTAGTTCTCGGTCAGCGCGATCGAGACGGACACCGTGCGCATGTTCGGCAGACCGTCCTCGGCGTGCCAGGTCTCGAAGTCCGAGTGCCAGTAGAAGCCGCTGGCCCCGAAGCCCGGCTTGACGTTGATCCGCGACTGGTGGACGTACACGTCCGAGCCGAGGATCTGCCGCGCCCGGCCCACGACCCGCTCGTCGCGCACGAGGTTCGCGAACACCTCACTGATCCTGTGCACTTCGAAGACGGAGCGGATCTCCTTGGACTTCGGCTCGATGATCGAGCGCTCGTCGGCCCGGATCGCCGGGTCGGTGACGAGGCGCTCCAGCTCCTGCCGGTAGACGGCGACTTCGTCGTCGGCGATGAGCTGGTCGACGGCCAGGAAGCCGTCGCGCTCGAAGGACTGGAGGTCGCCGGACGTGATCGGGCCCGGTGTGTCGGGGGAGCCCCACACGACGGGGTCCTGGCGCGGGGTCGACACCTCGGTGGTGCCGCGGCTGGGATAGAGATCGGTGACGGTGGTCATGGTGATGTCACACCTCCTCGGGCTCGGGCTCGGTGAGCAGCGGGTAGACGCCGTTCTCGTCGTGGTCCTCCCGGCCGGTCACGGGCGGGTTGAAGACACAGATGCAGCGGAAGTCCTCCTTGATCCGCATCGTGTGCCGCTCGTGCCCGTCCAGGAGGTACATGGTGCCGGGCGTGATGGTGTACTTCTGCCCGGTCTCGTCGTCGGTGAGCTCGGCCTCGCCCTCGACGCACACGACGGCCTCGATGTGGTTCGCGTACCACATCGACGTCTCCGTACCCGCGTACAGAATCGTCTCGTGCAGGGAGAAGCCGACCCTCTCCTTGGCGAGGACGATGCGTTTGCTCTCCCACGTGCCGGACGCGGCCTTCACATGCCGGTCGGTGCCTTCGATGTCCTTGAACGAACGGACGATCACGGTGCTTGCACTACTCCTTGCTGGTCGTGACTAATTGGTTTCGCGTACGGCGCGGGCGAGGATGCTGAGCCCCTCGTCCATCTCGTCGGCCGTGACGGTGAGCGCCGGGAGGAGCTTGACGACCTCGCTCTCGGGGCCCGACGTCTCGATGAGCAGCCCGAGTTCGAAGGCGCGCTTCGCGATCCGGCCGGCCCGGCCCTTGTCGTGGAACTCCAGGCCCCACACGAGCCCGCGTCCGCGGTACTCCTTGACGTCGGCGCGGTTCTCCTCGGTGATGGCGGCCAGTGCCTGCTCGACCTGCTCGCCGCGTGCCCGGGTCTGCTTCTCCATCGCGGACCCGTCCGCCCAGTACGCCTCCAGGGCGGCGGTGGCCGTGACGAAGGCGGGGTTGTTGCCGCGGAAGGTGCCGTTGTGCTCGCCCGGCTCCCAGATGTCCAGCTCCGGCTTGAACAGGCACAGCGACATGGGCAGTCCGTAGCCGCTGATGGACTTGGAGACGGTGACGATGTCCGGGGTGATCCCGGCCTCCTCGAACGAGAAGAAGGCACCGGTACGCCCGCAGCCCATCTGGATGTCGTCGACGATGAGCAGCATGTCCTGGCGCTCGCACAGCTCGGACAGCGCCCGCAGCCACTCGGGCCGCGCGACGTTGATGCCGCCCTCGCCCTGCACGGTCTCGACGATCACGGCCGCGGGCTTGTTGAGCCCGGACCCCTGGTCCTCCAGGAGCCGCTCGAACCACAGGAAGTCCGGCACCTTGCCGTCGAAGTAGTTGTCGAACGGCATGGGCGTGCCGTGGACGAGCGGGATGCCGGCCCCGGCCCGCTTGAAGGCGTTCCCGGTCACGGCGAGGGAGCCGAGGGACATGCCGTGGAAGGCGTTGGTGAACGAGACGATGGCCTCGCGCCCCTTGACCTTCCGCGCCAGCTTCAGGGCCGACTCCACGGCATTCGTACCCGTCGGGCCCGGGAACATGACCTTGTACGGCAGGTCGCGCGGCCGCAGCACCAGGTCCTGGAAGGTCTGCAGGAAGGAACGCTTGGCGGTGGTCGACATGTCGAGCCCGTGCGTGACGCCGTCCCGCTCCAGGTAGTCGATCAACGCCCGTTTCAGGACGGGGTTGTTGTGGCCGTAGTTCAGCGAGCCCGCTCCGGCGAAGAAGTCCAGGTACTCATGGCCGTCCTCGTCGTACATACGGCTGCCGTGCGCACGGTCGAAGACGGTGGGCCAGCCGCGGCAGTAGCTGCGCACCTCGGACTCGAGTGTCTCGAAGACGCTGAGGTCGGGCTGGGTGATGGTCACGACGAATCGCTCCTCGTTGCGTGGGGGGAGTGCGTGTGGGTCGTCAGTGGGTGGGGCATCGGTGCCGTCATCGGTGGTGTCGTCCGTGTCGGTCAGAGGGAGAGGGGACCGATGCGGTACAGGACTTCGGGGTCGTGCGGCCCGTCGGGGAACAGGCCCTCGTCGAACAGCACCTCGCGCTCCACGAGGGCGCCGTGCCGCTCGGCGAACGAGGTGAACAGGCGCTCGGAGCCGGTGTTGCCGGGTGTGATGGTGGTCTCGACGGCGGTGATCCGGTGCGCGGCACCGACCCGCGCGACGAGCCCGTCGAGCAGTGCGCCGGCCAGGCCGCGCCCGCGGTACGCCTCGTCCACGGCCACCTGCCACACCAGCAGGGTGCGCGGGCGGTCCGGCCGTACGTACGCGGTGACGAAGCCGACCGGCTCCCCGCGCCCGTCGCGGGCCACCGCCGAGGTGGCCGCGAAGTCGCGACACCACAGCAGATAGCTGTACGACGAGTTCAGGTCGAGGGCCTTCGAGTCCTTGGCAATCCGCCACAACGCGGCTCCGTCCGCGACCTGCGGACGGTCGATGTGCAGATCTGCTTGAACGGCAGTCATGCGGATTTAATTTACCCAGGGAAATTCGAAATTGCATCGCCGGTGAGGGTTACGCACGGCGGCCTCGTGTGTTATCACGCGGGCGCGAGTGGTCGCACGGGGCGGAGGTGATACCGGGGGTATTGTCCGGAAAATACGGGGCAAATCGGTCGCGATGTGTAACGCGTCACAAGCATGTAACCCCCACGAGATCTGCCCGAATTCCCCCGGTTGGTGTTCGCGAAATCTTTGCGTTTAGGCCGGGGAAAAGCGGGCAGAAGAGCACGGGAAGCTGTGCAGAAGTGAATTCCTGAATTACACCCGGAGTTCGGCCTGGAATTAGAAGCCGGTTACTCCGTCGATCCGTTCCCGCAAGATATCGGCGTGCCCGTTGTGCCGGGCGTACTCCTCGATCATATGAACGAGCACCCACCGCAGACTGACCTCCAGCCCCGCCATGGGGCCGTCGACGAGCCGCCCGGTGGAGTCCAGCGACAGCCCGGCGCACAGCTCCCGCCCGTGTGCGATCTCCCGGCGCCACACGTCCAGCGCCTCGTCGAGCCCGCGCGCCGGGTCGAGCACGTACCCGGTCTCCTCCCCGAAGACCGGTGGTACGTCGAGCCCGCCGACCACCCGCTGGAACCAGTTCCGCTCGACCTCGGCGAGGTGCTGCACCAGCCCGAGCAGCGTGAGCGCCGACGGCTCGGCGGACGCCGTCCGCACCTGCGCGTCGTCCAACTCCGCGCACTTCAGGGCCAGGGTGCCCCGGTGAAAGTCGAGCCAGCCTTCGAGCATGGGGCGCTCATCGCCGGTGAGGTGGGGGACGGTGCGGCCGTCGGGAAGCGTCTGGTTAGCCATGGGGCGAGCATGGCACCGCACTGGGGGCTGCCGCCCCCAGGCCCCCGCTGTCGGCCTGAACGGCCCCGTCCTCAAACGCCGGACGGGCTGAAAATCAGCGGCTCCGCCGCTGGCGGCCGGTCACCCCCAGCTCCGCCAGCGCACCGCCCAGCGCCGCCAGGCAGGACTGCACCACCTCCACCGAAGCATCCGGCCCATAGTGATTGACCCGAACCATCTCCTTGGCCAACGCACCCCCACCCGCCGCCAACGGCAGCGAGGGATCGCTCTCCAGCGCCCGAGCCACCACCTCCGACGCCACCACCCCGTCAGGAACCCTCAGTGTCGTGGCCACCGGCGCAGCCTCCCGCGCCTCGTACACATACGGCTCCAGCCCCCCACCCAGAGCCCCCGCCCCCGCCCGGGTCGCCGCCGCGGCCGCCGCATGCCGGGCCATGACGGCATCCAGCCCCACCGTCTCGATCCGCTCGACGCACGCCTCGAGCGCCAGCATCTCCAGCTGCGCCGGCGCATGCAGCAGTGCCTTCCGCCCGCCGTCGACCCACCGCTCCTTCCAGTCGAGGAGCGACAGATACGACCGGCGCGGCGCCCCCGGATTGGCGGCCATCCGCGCCCATGCCCGCTCGCTCACCGACACCGCCGACACCCCCGCAGGACCGCCCATCGCCTTCTGCGCCCCGATGACGCACAGATCCACACCCCACGCGTCCGGCAGCACCGGCTCGGCCCCGATGGAGGCGACGGCGTCCAGGTAGAACAGCGCCCCCTGCTCCCGTACGACCTCCCCGATCTCCGCGACGGGGTTGGTGTTTCCGGTCGCCGCCTCCGCGTGCACCAGCGACACGAAGTCGATCTCGGGACGCTCGGCGAACGCGGCCTGGATCTGCTCGGCGGTGACCGCCGTGTGGAAGGGCACGGCCAGGTCGATCACCGTCGCCCCGCAGTCCCGCAGCCAGTTCCCGAAGGTCTGCCCGTACGGGCCCGTGATGACGTTCAGCGCGACCGTCCCCGGCCCGGCGGCCGCGCGGATCGCCCCCTCCAGCGGCAGCAGCGCCTCACCCTGCATGATCACGACGTCCTGCTCGGTGCCGAGCAGCCGCGCCACCCGGTCCTCGACCGACGCGAAGTGCGCGGCGCTCATCGGGGGCAGATCGAGGTAAGGGTGGGTCACGGCGGTGCTCTCTTCGGTCACGAGTGGTCGGCTCGGTCGAGGGTATCCACCACCCATGACCCCACTCCCGCCCCTCCTGCCACTTGCGACTTCTTAGGCCGGACAGCCCCGCAACCATCGGTTTGATTTGAGAGACCCAAACATCTCCTTATAATCGGAACCCACAGTTCCCACACAGGAGGCCACCCCGTGAAGACGTTCTCCGGGCGCCGGACCCGCGTTCTGGCCGCCACCACCGCGACGGCCGGGCTGGTGCTCGTGGCTGCCTGCACGTCCACCGGCAACGGTGGCAGCGGGAGCAAGACCGCCGCCGGCGGCGTTCAGCTCGTCAAGGCCGGACAGCTCACCACCTGCACCCACCTGCCGTACCCGCCCTTCCAGTCGGAGATCAACGGCAAGGTGCAGGGCTTCGACGTGTCGCTGATCGACCTCGTGGCCAAGAACCTGGGTGTGAAGCAGCAGATCCTCGACACGCCCTTCGAGAACTTCAAGACCGGCGCGTTCCTCAACTCCGGTGAGTGCGACCTGGCCGCTGCCGGCATGACCATCACCGCCGAGCGCAAGAAGAACGTCGACTTCTCGGACCCCTACTTCGATGCCACCCAGGCCCTCCTGGTCGACAAGAACAGCGGCATCACCTCGCTCGCCGACGCGAAGGCCAAGAAGGTCAAGCTGGGCGCCCAGGCGCAGACCACCGGCGAGGACTACGCGAAGAAGCAGGGCTTCGACCCGGTCTCCTTCGAGTCCTCCGACGCCGTCCTCAACGGCCTGCGCACCGGCCAGGTCAAGGCCGTCATCATCGACTACCCGGTGGTCCAGGGCTGGCTCAAGGACAAGACCAACGCGGACAAGTTCAAGGTCGCCGACAACCTCAACACCGGTGAGCAGTACGGCTTCACGGTCAAGAAGGGCAACACCAAGCTCCTCGCCGCCATCAACAAGGCGATCAAGGACGCCAAGGCGGACGGCACGTACAAGAAGCTGTACGAGAAGTGGATCGGCCCGTACAACCCCTCCGCCGCCTCCCCGTCCCCCGCCGCGTCCTGACCCATGAGCACCGACACGGACGTACAACTCCAGCCCAGGAAAAAGGGTCTGACGCGCAGTCAGAAGCGCAGTCTGTCGCGCGGCGCGCAGTACGTCGTCTTCGTCGCCGCCGTGATCGCCTTCGCGGTCTCGGCGGACTGGGGGCGGCTGAAGAACCAGTTCGCGCAGGGCAGCATCGCCAAGCAGATGTTCCCGGACGTCATCACGCTGGCGCTGAAGAACACCGTGCTGTACACGCTGTCCGGCTTCGTCGTCGGCCTGGCGCTCGGCATGGTGATCGCGCTGATGCGGCTGTCGTCCGTCGGCCCCTACCGCTGGCTGGCCGGCGTCTACATCGAGATCTTCCGCGGCCTGCCCGCCCTGCTGATCTTCATCTTCATCGGGGTCGCCGTCCCGCTGGCCTTCCCCGGCACGGAGATCGTGGGCGGCACCTACGGCAAGGTGGCCCTGGCGCTCGGCCTGGTCGCCGCCGCCTACATGGCCGAGACGATCCGCGCGGGCATCCAGGCGGTGCCCAAGGGCCAGATGGAGGCGGCCCGTTCGCTGGGCTTCTCGCCGGGCCGCGCCATGGTCTCGATCATCATCCCGCAGGCGTTCCGCATCATCCTCCCGCCGCTGACCAACGAACTGGTCCTGCTCTTCAAGGACTCCTCGCTCGTGCTGTTCCTCGGCGTCACCCTGGAGGAGCGCGAACTGTCCAAGTACGGCCGTGACCTGGCCAGTACGACCGCCAACTCCACACCGATCCTGGTCGCGGGCCTGTGCTACCTGCTGATCACGATCCCGCTCGGCTTCGTCGTACGCCGTATGGAGGCGAAGGCCCAGGAGGCCGTCAAATGAGCCGTCCGGAAATCGAAGTACGCGGCCTGCACAAGTCCTTCGGCGCCAACGAGGTGCTGCGCGGCATCGACCTGGAGATCTGTCAGGGCGAGGTCGTCTGCGTCATCGGCCCGTCCGGCTCGGGCAAGTCGACCCTGCTGCGCTGTGTGAACCTGCTGGAGGAGCCCACCAAGGGCCAGGTCTTCGTGGGCGGCACCGAACTCACCGACCCCGACGTCGACATCGACGCCGTACGCCGCCGTATCGGCATGGTCTTCCAGCAGTTCAACCTCTTCCCGCACCTCACGGTGACCGAGAACCTCACGCTGCCGCAGCGCCGGGTGCTCAGGCGGGACAAGGCGAAGGCCGCGCAGGTGGCCGCCGAGAACCTGGCGCGCGTCGGCCTGTCGGAGAAGGCGGACGCCTACCCCGCCTCCCTCTCCGGCGGCCAGCAGCAGCGCGTGGCGATCGCCCGCTCGCTGTCCATGGGCCCTGAGGTGATGCTGTTCGACGAGCCGACGTCGGCGCTCGACCCCGAACTGGTGGGGGACGTACTGGCCGTGATGCGCATGCTCGCCGACGAGGGCATGACCATGATGGTCGTCACCCACGAGATGACCTTCGCCCGCGAGGTCGCCGACCGGGTCGTCTTCATGGACGGCGGCACGATCGTCGAGGACGGCACCCCCGACCAGGTCATCGGCGCCCCCGTCCACGAACGCACCCGCCACTTCCTGTCCCGGCTCCTCGACCCGGCGATGGCCCAGGTGGAGGAGGGGACCTCGGACCAGGTGGGCGGGGCCGGCTGACAGTGCCCTGTGCGAGGGTTCCGGCGGCCGGCCGCTGAGCCGGATCGGGGAGGGACCGCCCGTCGTCCTAGTCTGAGGCCCATGAGCGATCGCGCGGTGCTGCATGTGAAGGGCAGGGTCCTCGTCGGACCCGAGGACGTCCGGGACGAGCTGTGGGTGGTCGACGGCTGCGTCTCCTACGACCGTCCCGGCGGCGCGGACGACATCCGCACCGTCGAGGGCTGGGCGCTCCCCGGGCTCGTCGACGCCCACTGCCACGTGGGCCTCGGCCCGCACGGGCCGGTCGAACAGGACGTCGCCGAGAAGCAGGCGCTCACCGACCGCGAGGCGGGCACCCTGCTCATCCGCGACGCGGGCTCGCCCTCGGACACCCGCTGGATCGACGACCGCGAGGACCTCCCGAAGATCATCCGGGCCGGACGCCACATCGCCCGCACCCGCCGCTACATGCGCGACTACGCCTGGGAGATCGAGCCGGACGAACTGACCGCCTACGTCGCCCAGGAGGCCCGCCGCGGCGACGGCTGGGTGAAGCTGGTCGGCGACTGGATCGACCGCGACCTCGGCGACCTGGCCCCCAGCTGGCCGCGGGAGGCCGTGGACGCGGCCATCGCCGAGGCCCACCGCCTCGGTGCCCGCGTCACCGCGCACTGCTTCGCCGAGAACTCCCTCCAGGACCTGGTGGAGGCCGGGATCGACTGCATCGAGCACGCGACGGGCCTGACCGACGACCTGATCCCCCTCTTCGCCTCGCGCGGCGTCGCGATCGTCCCCACCCTCGTCAACATCGCGACCTTCCCGCAGCTCGCCGACGGCGGCGAGGACAAGTTCCCCAAGTGGTCGGCTCATATGCGCCGGCTCCACGGACGCCGCTACGACACCGTGCGCAACGCCTACGACGCCGGCATCCCGGTCTACGTCGGCACCGACGCCGGCGGCCACCTCGCGCACGGCCTGGTGGCGGGCGAGGTGGCGGAGCTGGTCACCGCCGGCATCCCGCCCGTCGAGGCGCTGTCGGCGACCACCTGGGGCGCGCGGAAGTGGCTCGGCCGCCCCGGACTTGAGGAGGGAGCCCCGGCCGACCTCGTGGTGTACGAGAGCGATCCGCGGGCCGACGTACGTGTACTCGAGGCCCCTCGGCGGGTAGTGGTGAACGGACACGTCGTCGGCTGACCGACGCGGGCACAAGGCGGTACGGCGGTGAAAGAGTGGAACGCCTGTGCCTGGTGATTCGAAAATGTTCACGGCGAACACACGATGGGGTGAAGTGGCGCCGGAATGCCTTCAGGGCACCCCTGGTGCGCAATTCTTGACGGGTCCCGAGCAAGAATCCTCTGAGGGGTCCCCACCTTGAACGGCAAGAACTTCCGCATGCCCGCACGCCGTCTCGCCACCGTCGCGACGGCCACGGCCCTCGCCGCAGGTCCCGCGGCGCTGGCCGGCGCGGGCGCCGCGCACGCGACCGGTGACCAGGGCCGGGCGAGCGCTGTCGTCCTGCGCACCGGGCTCGACGTCTCCCTGCTCCACAAGACCGTGAACGTCCCCCTCGCGGTCTCGCTCAACCAGGTCGAGGCACCCGAGAGCGCCGAGAAGACGGCGCTGAGCGCGGAGCTGGACGGCGTCAACGGCGGCAGGCCCTTCAGCGTGCTGGACGCGAAGACGGCGAAGTCCGCGGCGAGCGTCACCTCCGCCAGGGCCGAGGGCTACACCAACCTCGCCCACGCCAGTGTCCATGTCCCGGGGCTGCCGCTGCTGTCCCTCATCGAGCTGGAGCAGGTCACCTCGAAGGCGGTCTGCGAGGCCGGGAAGAAGCCCGTGGCCTCCTCGAACCTGGGCGGCTCGGTGACGGTTCTGGGCAAGAAGGTCACCCTGACGACCGGCGGCAGCACGGAGGTCAAGGCGGCCGGCATCGGTGAGGTGCGTCTCGCCCTGTCGAAGACGGAGACGACCTCGCGTACGGCGGCCGCGACCGCCCTCGAACTCAAGGTGTCCGTCAACCCGTTGAAGCTGAACGTGGCCGAGGTGGGGGGCACCCTCACCCTGGCGAAGGCGACCTGCGAGGCGCCGGGCGGCTCCGCCGGGTCCAGCGGCTCCGGCAGCACCGGTGGCACCAAGGCGCAGGGCGAGGAGTCTGGGCTCGCCGAGACCGGTGGTGGCTCCATGACGCCGTACATCGCCGGTGGGGCGATCGCCCTGGTCGTGGCGGGCGGTGGAGCGGTGGCGCTGGCGCGGCGAAGCCGGAGCTGAGCGCTCCGCTGGGGGTGCGGGGATGGGTCGTTTTTTGGCTGCGGGCTCGATGTGGCTGGTCGCGCAGTTCCCCGCGCCCCTAAAGGGCGCACTCCCCGCGGCCCTGAGGGAGCCGGGACCGCTCAGCGGCGCGACGACGCCAGGGTCAGCGCACGGTCCAGTGCCTGGAGGAAGGTGTTGACCGTCGCCCTGTCCCGCACCGCCAGCCGTAGCCACTCCTCGCCCAGCCCCGGGAACGTGTCCCCGCGCCGGACCGCGAAGCCCAGGTCCCGCAGATGCCTGCGTACCGCGGTCGCCCGGGGCAGTCGTACGAGGATGAAGGGGCCCTCGGCGGGCTCTGTCACCCGGAGCCCCTCCGAGGCGAACTCGCCGAGCCCGGCGATCAGATGGGCCCGGTCGGCGGCGATGCGGTGTGCCGCGTGGGCCGCCTCCGCGAGGGCCTGTGGTCCCATGCAGGCCTCGGCGGCGGCCAGCGCCGGAGAGGACACCGGCCACAGCGGCTGGGCGCGCTCCAGTTCGGCGATCGTCTCGGGGGCGGCGAGGACGTAGCCGATCCGGAGGCCGGCCAGCCCCCAGGTCTTGGTGAGGCTGCGCAGGACCACCAGCCCCGGCACGTCCGTACGTCCCGCCAGCGCCTCCCGCTCGCCCGGCACCGCGTCCATGAACGCCTCGTCCACGACCAACGTCCGCCCGGGGCGGGCGAGTTGGGCGACGGCCGCGGCAGGGTGCAGGACGGAGGTCGGGTTCGTCGGGTTGCCGATCACCACCAGGTCGGCGTCCTCGGGGACCGCCGCCGGGTCGAGGCGGAAGCCGTCCTCCTCGCGCAGCAGCACCCGGTCCACCGTGTGGCCCGCGTCCCGCAGGGCCGCCTCCGGTTCCGTGAACTGCGGGTGCACGACGACCGGTCGACGTACCTTCAGGGCGCGGGCGAGCAGCACGAAGGCCTCGGCGGCACCGGCCGTCAGCAGCACCCGCTCCACCGGGAGGCGGTGCCGCGCCGCCACCGCCGCCCGCGCGGCCCGTCCGTCCGGATAGGCCGCGAGGGAGCCGAGCGAACCGGCTACGCGTTCGCGCAGCCAGGCGGGCGGTGTGTCCGCGCGGACGTTCACCGCCAGGTCGACCAGGGCCAAGCCGTCGTCGCGCACCTCGGCGTCGCCGTGGTGCCGGAGATCGTGCTCAGTGCGCATGGGCGTGTCCGCCGTGGTGGTGATGGTGGTGTCCGTCGTCGTCCGGGTGGAAGTGCGGCTGCTGCGGCAGCCCCACCTTGTCCTCGAAGCCAGGCAGCGCGATCCGGTACACGCACGAGTCGCAGTTCATCCGCAGATCGCCCTTGACCGCTTCCTCGTACCGCTCCATCACCAGATCGAGCAGCTCCGGCTCCGGGCCGATGACGTCGGCGGAGCGCACCTCGACCTCCGGGTGCGCGGCCGCCCAGCCCTCGGTCTGCTGCCGCACCCGGTCCGGCAGGATGCCGGTGAACAGAAAGTAGGGGAGGACGACGATCCGCTTGGCACCCAGCTGCGCGCACCGGTCCAGGCCGCTCGGCACGTCCGGCGCCGCCAGCGACACGAACGCCGTCTCCACGCCCGCGTACCCGCGTCCCTCCCACAGCAGCCGTGCCGCCTTGTACACCTCGGCGTTGGCGTCGGGGTCCGTGGAGCCGCGCCCGACCAGCAGCACGGTCACGTCCGCTCGGTCCTCCGGCGTCCGCGCGGTCTCTCCGAGCGCCTCGTCCAGCCGCCGCTCCAGGACCGACAGCAGCGAGGGGTGCGGGCCCAGCGGACGCCCGTACGTGTAGGAGATCCCCGGGTGGCGCTCCTTCTCGCGGGTCAGGGCCGCCGGGATGTCGCCCTTGGCATGCCCGGCGGAGACCAGCATCAGCGGCACGGCGGCGAAACGCCGTACCCCCCGCTCCACCAGTTCGGCGACCGCCTCGCCGAGCGGCGGCGGCGACAGCTCGATGAAGCCGCCCGCGACGGGCAGGTCGGGGTGGCGGTCCCCCAGCTGCCGTACGAAGTCGCGGAACGCCTCGGCTCCGGCCTCGTCCCGGGTGCCGTGACCGGCGATGAGCAGGGCGGGCGGCGGGGTGGTCACGATGTCTCCTCGGAATACGAAGTGGGGTGGTACAGCAGGGCGTTCAGGGTGGCCGACGCGACCGCCGAGCCGCCCTTCTCGGACACGTTGCTCACGGCGGGCAGCCCGCTCTCGCGCAACGCGGCCTTGGACTCGACCGCGCCGACGAAGCCGACGGGCAGGCCGATGACGAGCGCGGGGGAGGCGTCCAGGGTCAGCAGCTCCTCCAGGGCGGTCGGCGCGTTGCCGATCACCCAGAGGGCGCCCGGGCCGACCTGCTCGTAGGCGAGCCGTATCGCGTGCGCCGAACGGGTCAGTCCGGGACCGGCGACGGCGTCCCTGAGCCGGCAGACCGTCTCGCGCCGGGTGATCCCGGCCGCGACCATCTCCACGTCCACGACGACGGGCGCCCCGCCGTGCAGGGCCGCGTACGCCTTTTCCAGGGCGGCCTCGTCCATGACGAGATCGGTCGCGTAGTCGAGGTCGGCGGCGGAGTGGACGACCCGCTCCACCACCGCCCGCGTCAGCGGCGGGAAGTGCGAGGTGTCCAGGCGGGCACGCAGCCGCCGGTAGGACTCCTGCTCGATCGGATGGACCACACGGTTCACCGGCCCGGCGACGGAGTCGCTCATGATGCGGCCTCCTGCCAGCGGTAGCCGCGCGGCGTCACCATGCGCCCCGCGATCTCACGGGTCGCCGTGTTGCCCACGGTCACGACGGTCATCATGTCGACCGTCGCCGGGTCCAGGGAGCCCAGGTCGGTCACCCGGCTGGATTCGTCCGGCCGCGACGCGTTGCGTACGACACCGACCGGCGTCGTCGGCTCCCGGTGCTCCGCGAGGATCGCGAGCGCCTTCGGCAGCTGCCAGTCCCGGCCCCGGGAACGGGGGTTGTAGAAGGTCACCACGAGGTCCGCCTCGGCCGCCGCCCGCACCCGCCGCTCGATGACCTCCCACGGCGTGTGCAGATCGGAGAGGCTGATGGACACGTGGTCGTGGCCGAGCGGCGCGCCCAGGATCGCCCCGGCCGCGAGCGCGGCGGTGACGCCCGGTACGCCGATCACGTCGATGTCGTCGGAGGCCTCGGCTAGCGCGGGCGAGGCCATGGCGTACACGCCCGCGTCGCCGCTGCCGATCAGCGCGACCGCCTGGCCCTTCCGGGCCTCGGCCACCGCGGTCCGGGCCCGCTCCTCCTCGGCGCCGAGCCCGGACTCCAGGATCCGGGTGCCGGGCCGCAGCAGGTCGCGGATCTGGTCGACGTACTGGTCGAGCCCGACGAGCACGGAGGCGCGCCGCAGTTCGGCCGTGGCGCGCGGGGTGAGCAGATCGCGGGCGCCGGGGCCGAGCCCGACCACCGCGAGCCGCCCGCGCGCGGCACGTCGTACGACGGCGCAGGTCGCCATCGAGGCGTGCCCGTCCGCACGGGCCGACTTCCGCTTGGGGACGAGGAGTTCACCGCCGCGGGCGAGCGCGGAGGCCTCGGCGACCGACGGAGTGCCCACGGCGGTGAGCGGGGCGTCGGAGGGGTTGGGGACCTCGACCTTCGCCAGCTCCTCGGCGGAGTACGTCACCAGGGGCACCCCGAGCCGCGCGGCCGCCTCGACGATGCCGGGCTCCTCCCGCTTGGCGTCCACGGTCGCCAGCTCGGCGAGGCTACGAGGAGACAGTCCGGCGTCCCGCAACGCGCCCTCGACCAGCCCGAGCACCTCGTCGACGAGGGCGCCCTTGGAGGCACCGACGCCGACGACGAGGGACGGCGGACGCAGCAGCACCTCACCTTCGGCGGGTTCGGCCGCTCGGTCCGTCAGCCGGACGGTCCGTGTGCCCTCCGCCGTGAACGGCAGCGGCGGCAGCGGCCAGGCCACTTCGGCGTCCAGCGCGACCGGCTCACCGTCCAGCAGAGCCCGCGTCACACCGGCCACGTCGCCCTCCACCGGGAGGCCGAGCGTGTCCAGGCCGGTAATGCCCACGGCGTCCGTCGCCGTGGTCACCACGGGCTCGGCACCGAGCAACTCGCCCACCTGCTCGGCGAGTTCATTGGCACCGCCCCCGTGTCCGCCCACCAGCGACACGGCGAACCGGCCGCCCTCGTCGACGCACACCACACCGGGGTCGCTCTTCTTGTCCCCCAGCAGGGGCGCCACGAGCCGAACCACCGCCCCCGTCGCCAGGAAACACACGAGCTGCTCGCACTCCGCGAACGCGACTTGTACGGCGTCCCCGACGGGACCCTCGTACACCCGCGTGCGGTCCGGCCACGCCGCGGCCAGCCGGTCGCGCGCCGCCGCCCCCGCCGCGGTGGCGGAAATGAGGCCGATCACAGGGCAACTCCTTCGTGAGACACGGGGGTTCTGGTCCCCCACAGCAGGAATACGGGGTTCGTCGCCGCGAGGCGGGTGACATCCCCCGGCAGCGGTGCGAGCCGCGACGACTGCAGCAGCACCCCGTCGCAGTCGAACCCGGCACCGGTGAGCGCCGTGCGCACCGCGGGCACCCGGTCCAGTGCGGCCATGGCGACCACGACCGTCCGCCGGGCCCGCCGCGCGCACGCCCGCACGATGCCGGGCAGTTCGCGCCCCCCGCCCCCGACGAACACGGCGTCGGGATCGTCGAGCCGATCCAGCGCGTCCGGCGCCGTCCCGTGCACCACGTGCACGTCGACGCCGTGCGCACCGGCGTTGGCGCGGATCCGCTCCACCCCGTCCGGTGCCTTCTCGACGGCGCTGACGGCGGCGCCCAGCCGCGCGCACTCCACGGCCACGGAACCCGAGCCGGAGCCGACGTCCCAGACCAGATCGCCGGGGCGTGGCCCGAGCCGGGCCAGGGCCAGCGCCCGCACCTCGAACTTGGTGATCATGGAGTCGCGGTGCGCGAACTCGCCCTCGTGCAGGGCCCATCCCAAGGGCCGTACGGCCGTCCCGGCGAGCGTCCGTACGGGACCGAGCGCCCGCGTCTCGTCCAGGCACAGGACGACACTCACCGCCGTACCCCAGTCGCGGCCCGCGGCCTCGGCGGGGGAGACCCGCTCCAGGCGCTCCTCGCCGGAGCCCAGCGCGGAGGCGACGACGAGGACCCGGCCGGGCGCGGTACGGGCGAGCGCGGCGCCCAACTCGGCCGGACCGGCGCCGGGCCCGGTGAGCACGGCCACCTTCGGGTGCGCCCGGCACATGTTGACGGCCGTGCGCGGATCCCGCCCGTGCGCACTGACCACGACCGCGTCGTCCCAGGTCAGCCCGAGCCGGGCGAAGGCGGTGGCGACGGACGAGACACCCGGCCGTACGTCCAGACGCTCCGCACCGAAGCGCTCGGCCAGCGCCCGCACGATCCCGAAGAACCCGGGGTCGCCGGAGGCCAGCACGACCACCCGCCGGTCCTTGCCGACGTACTCCTCCATGGTGTCCAGGGCGGGCGCCAGCGGCCCGAGCACGATCCGCTCGGCCGTCTCGGGCAGCCGCACGGCGTCCAGATGCCGTCGCCCGCCCACGACGAGCTCGGCCCCCGCCACCGCTTCGAGGGGAACGGGTGCGCCCGTTCCCGTACCGACGACCGTGATCACGTACTGGCACCCCGCGCGCGCAGGGCCCTGCGGGCCTCCGGGTCGGCCTTGCGGTAGCCGTGGAAGTGACCGGGGTGGTACAGGTGCGAGCGGGTGCCCTCGGCGTCCAGCGCCGGGCCGACCAGGAAGAGGGTGTGCTTCCAGAGCTTGTGCTCCTTGACCGTCTCCTCCAGCGTCCCGATCGTGCACCGCACGACCAGCTCCTCCGGCCAGGTCGCCTGGTAGGCGACGACGACCGGCGTCGACGTCGGGTAGCCGCCCTCCAGCAGCTCCCGCACCAGCTGCCCGCTGCGGGCGGCGGACAGGAAGATCGCCATGGTGGTGCCGTGCTTGGCGAACTCCCGCACCTCCTCACCGGGCGGCATCGGCGTCTTGCCGCCGCCGAGCCGGGTCAGTACGACGGACTGCGCGACCTCCGGGATGGTCAACTCGCGCTGCGCGAGCGCGGCGACGGCCGAGAACGCGGACACACCGGGCACGACCTCCGTCCCGATGCCGATCCGCGCACACCGGTCGAGCTGCTCCTGCGTACCGCCCCACAGGGCGGGATCCCCGGAGTGGATACGGGCGACCTTCAGGCCGGTGCGATGTGCGCGCTCGTAGACGGCGACGACGTCCTCCAGCGACATGGTCGCCGAGTCGAGGATCTCCGCGTCCTCGCGCGCGTGCTCGAGGACCTCCGCCTGCACCAGGCTCGCCGCCCAGATCACGACGTCGGCCTCGGCGATGGCGCGCGCGGCACGGAACGTCAACAGGTCGGCGGCGCCGGGGCCGGCACCGACGAAGGTCACCTTGCCGGTGGGGGCATCGGCCATGGGAACGGTCCTCTCTAGCAAAGCTCGGGTCTGGCTCTTGGAGTGACGAGTGGAGTGTGGTTATTGCCGTCGGACGTGCGTGAACGGGGGTTGATCGGATAGCAAGGGCGTATGGCGGTCTTCGTCGCGCTCGGCGCGTTCCTGATGACGCTGGCCGGCGGCTGGACGGCACAGCGTGTGACCGACCGCCGCCACCTGGTTCTGGGCCTGGCCGGCGGACTGATGCTGGGTGTCGTCGGCCTGGACCTGCTGCCGGAGGCGCTCAAGGCGGCGGGCGAAGAGGTCTTCGGCGTACCGGCGGCCCTGCTCCTGTTCGTGGCCGGCTTTCTGCTGGCCCATCTGGTGGAACGCCTGCTGGCAGCCCGCCAGGCCGCGCACGGCGGGGAGGAGAGCAACGGACGCGCGCCCGAGGTGGGCCTCACGGCCGCCTCGGCGATGGTCGGTCACAGCTACATGGACGGCGTGGCGATCGGCGCGGCCTTCCAGGTCGGCGGCGGCATGGGCGCGGCGGTCACGCTGGCGGTGGTCGCCCACGACTTCGCGGACGGCTTCAACACGTACACGATCACCAGCCTGTACGGAAACGCCCGTCGCAAGGCCCTGACCATGCTGTTCGCGGACGCGGTGGCCCCGGTGGCCGGCGCGGCCTCGGCGGCGTTCGTCACCATCCCTCAGGGCCTGCTCGGCGGCTACCTCGGCCTCTTCGGCGGTGTACTCCTCTACCTCGCCGCCGCCGAGATCCTCCCCGAGGCGCACCATGAGCACCCCGCCCGCTCGACGCTGCTGTGCACCGTGGCGGGGGCGGCTTTCATCTGGCTCGTGGTGGGCCTGGCCGGGTGAGTCCGTGCCGGTCACAGCTTGCCGCCGCGCCCGCCGTCGCGCGGCGCGGGCGCGATGAGCGTGGAGAGGTACGGGAGGGGCTCGCCGTCGAGCTGGGACGCCGGCCGGATGGACTCCGACTCCAGCCCGAGCGCGGAACCCCACACGGCGTCGTCGATCCGCCCGGTCTCGCGCAAGGCCTCGGCGACCTCCCCGGCCTGCCGCCCGAACTTGTAGGCGACGACGGTGCCGGGCCCGGCGAGGGCCTCCTTGAGCACGGCGGCCCCGGCGGTGACGGGCACCAGGGTGAGCGGCTCGGTGCCCTCGGTGAGCACGGCACCCGAGCGCGCCGCGAGATCCTGCATGGCGGTGATCCCGGGGACGGTCTCGATGCCCGTCCCCGGCACCAGCTCGGCGATGGTCTGCGCGAGATAGGTGAAGGTCGAATAGACATGGGGATCACCGATGGTGGCGAACGCGACGACGCCCCGCTCCCGCAGCAACTGCGCGACCCGCTCCCCGGCCGCGTCCCAGGCAGCCTCCCGCCGCCCGCGGTCACTGCGCTCGTTCAGCGCGAACACCACGCGGACGACCTTCTCCGCCGGCACGTAGTGCAACACGGTGGCCTCGGCCCGCCCCCGCTCCAAGGTGTCCATGACGGGCACGACGACGACATCGGCGGCCCGCAGGGCATTGACCCCCTTGACGGTCACCAGCTCGGGATCACCGGGACCCACACCGACCCCGATCAACCTGCTGTTGCTGCTGCTGGTCATGACGTCCGGCACCTCTCCACGAACCGACGGGCGACACCGGGCTCGGACGCCCAGTGCGTGTGCAGATAACTGGCGTGCACACCTTGTTGTACGAAACCTTCGACCCGCGGCACAGGGGCGCGCACGCCCCAGGCGGGAGCCGCCCCCGCCCCCGGCTCGACGACCGTCCGGTGAAACTCGTGCCCCCGCATCCGGGTCCCGGCGGGCGCGAGCACACTGTCACCGACGGCCACGGCGTCCCGATACCCGAGGGTGAGCCGCCCGCTCATCCGCGCCCTGGCATCGAGCACCCCGCACATGGGCTGCCCGTCGAGCTCCCGGCACAGATACAGCAGCCCGGCACACTCGGCAGCCACGGGAGCACCGCCCTGCGCGAGCGCGGCGACGGCTTTGCGCAGCGGCTCGTTGGCGGACAGCTCGCTCACGTACACTTCGGGGAAGCCCCCACCGATGATCAACCCCCGTGTCCCGTCGGGCAGTTGCTCATCCCGAAGCGGATCGAAGGAAACGACTTCGGCACCCGCGGCAGCGAGCAGCTCACTGTGCTCGGCATAGGAGAAGGTGAAGGCGGCCCCACCGGCAACGGCAACCACCAGCCCGTCCGGCGTTTGAGGACGAGGCCGTTCAGGCCGAAGCGGGGGTCTGGGGGCGGCAGCCCCCAGGGTCGGGACGGGAAGGGGCGGCGGGGGCGAGGACCCCAGGACCTCAGCCGCATCCCAGGCCGCACACGACAACGCACCAGCACTCCGCGCCAGCCCCGCCAACGCCTCAAGATCGCACCCGGAGGAAACCTGCGCCGCCATGGCGGCAACCGCCTCCACAGCGTCGGTCCGCCGCTCGGCGACCGGCACCAACCCCAAGTGCCGCGAGGGCGTGTCCACCTGCGCAACCCGCCGCAGCACCCCCAGCACAGGCACCCCCGCCGACTCCAACGCCTCCCGCAACAACTCCTCATGCCGATCCGAGGCGACCTTGTTGAGGATCACGCCCCCGACCCGCACCTCCGGATCCCAGGACGCGAACCCATGCACCAACGCCGCCACGGACCGGGACTGCGACGACGCGTCGACCACCAGCACCACTGGCGCCCCGAGCAGCTTCGCCACATGAGCGGTGGACGCCAGTTCACCCTCCCCCGCGGCCCCGTCGAACATCCCCATCACACCCTCGACGACGGCGATGTCACACCCACGAGCCCCGTGCAGGAACAACGGCCCCACCAGCTCCGGCCCGCACAGATACGCGTCGAGGTTCCGCCCCACCCGCCCGGTGGCGAGCGCGTGATACCCGGGGTCGATGTAGTCCGGCCCGACCTTGTGCGGGGACACGGCAAGCCCCCGCGCGGCGAACGCGGCCATCAACCCGGTGGCCACGGTGGTCTTGCCGCTGCCCGAGGAGGGCGCGGCAATGACCAGCCTGGGGACGGAGGACGGGACACTCACGACGACATCACCACTCGATGCCTCGCTGGCCCTTCTGGCCCGCATCCATCGGATGCTTGACCTTGGACATGTCGGTCACGAGATCGGCGAACTCGACGAGCTTCTCGGGCGCGTTCCGCCCGGTGATCACCACATGCTGGGTCCCGGGCCGGTTCCGCAGCACGTCGACGACCTCGTCGGTGTCCACCCAGCCCCAGTGCATGGGGTACGCGAACTCGTCCAGCACATACAGCTTGTACGTCTCCGCGGCGAGGTCCCGCTTGACCTGCTCCCAGCCCTCCTGGGCCTTCTCCTCGTTGTCCATCTGGGAGTCCCGCTGCACCCAGGACCAGCCCTCGCCCATCTTGTGCCAGTCGACGGTCCCGCCCTCACCGCTGGCGCCGAGCACCCGCAGCGCGTTCTCCTCGCCGACCTTCCACTTCGCCGACTTGACGAACTGGAACACCCCGATCGGCCACCCCTGGTTCCAGGCCCGCAGCGCCAGCCCGAAGGCGGCCGTGGACTTGCCCTTCCCGATGCCCGTGTGCACGACGACCAGCGGACGGTTACGCCGCTGACGAGTCGTCAGCCCGTCGTCCGGCACCACACTCGGCTGCCCCTGCGGCATTACGCGGCCCTCCTCTTCGTCCCACCCTGTACATCCCTGACCAGCCCGGCGATCGAGTCCGCCCGCAACTCGTCGAGCGTCACCGCCGTCCCGCCCAGCTCCCCCGCGAGCTGCCCGGCGAGCCCCAGCCGGACGGGCCCGGACTCACAGTCGACGACCACGGAGGCGACCCCCTCGGCCGCGAACAGCCGAGCGGCCCGCCCAGCGAGCGCCACGGGCTCCGGACCACCGGTGGCCCGCCCGTCCGTCACCACCACGACCAGCGCCCGCCGCGCCGGATCCCGCAACCGCTCCACCCGCAGCACGTCGTGCGCGCGCAGCAGCCCGGCGGCGAGCGGCGTACGCCCACCCGTCGGCAACGACTCCAGCCGCACCGCCGCCGCGTCCACGGACGAGGTCGGCGGCAGCGCGACCTCGGCGGCCGAACCCCGGAACGTGACCAGGCCCACCTTGTCCCGCCGCTGGTACGCGTCCAGCAGCAGCGACAGCACGGCCCCCTTCACGGCGCTCATCCGCTGCCGGGCCGCCATCGACCCCGAGGCGTCGACCACGAACAGCACGAGGTTGCCCTCGCGCCCCTCCCGGGTCGCCTGCCTCAGATCGTCCCGCCGTACGACCAGCCCCGGCCCCGACCGCCCCCGCGCCCGCTGATGCGGCGCGGCGGCCTGCACGGTCGCCGCCAGGTGCAGCTTGGTGAGCGCCCCTTGAGGCCGCCGGGCCCCCGTCGTCCGCCCATGCTCGGTCCGCGCCCGCGAACGCCGACCGGCGGCCCCCTCACCGATCCCGGGCACGCTCAGCACCTTGGTACGAAAGGGCTCCGAGGCCCGTACGGCGGACTGCTCGGCAGCCCCGGAGGCCTGCGGCTGCCCGCCCTCGCCGGCCTCGGGCCGCGCATCGGTGTCACCGCCCTGCGGACCGTCCGAGTCCCCGGAGGGCGGCTGCCCGCCACCACCCGGTCCGCCGCCGTCGGGGTCCGGGTCGGGATCGTCGTCCTCGGAGAACTCCTCCAGCGTCTCGTCGAGCTTGTCCTCGTCGAGACCCGGCGCGTCGAAGGGGTTACGGCGCCTGCGGTGCGGCAGCGCGAGCAGTGCCGCCTGCCGTACGTCCTCGGCGAGCACCTCGGTGCGCCCGGCCCAGGCGGCCAGTGCGGTGGCCGTACGCGCCATCACGATGTCGGCCCGCATGCCGTCCACCTCGAAGGCGGCGCAGGTCGCCGCGATCTGCCGGAGCGCCCCGTCGCCGAGCCGCACCGACGGGAGCAACTGCCGTGCGGCGACGATCCGTTGACGTACGGAAGTCTCCTCGTCCGCCCAACGGGCCGCGAAACCGTCCGGATCGTCGTCGTAGGCGAGCCTGCGCCGTACGACCTCCACCCGCTGGTCCGGCTCCCGGGAGGCCGCGACCTCGACGGTCAGCCCGAACCGGTCGAGCAGCTGCGGCCGCAGCTCACCCTCTTCGGGGTTCATCGTGCCGACGAGCAGGAAACGTGCCGCATGCCGTACCGAGACGCCCTCGCGCTCGACGTACGACGCACCCATCGCGGCCGCGTCCAGCAGCAGGTCGACGAGATGGTCATGCAGAAGGTTGACCTCGTCGACGTAGAGGATCCCGCGGTGCGCGTCCGCGAGCAGGCCGGGCTCGAAGGCCTTCACGCCCTCCGCCAGCGCCCGCTCGATGTCGAGCGCGCCCACGAGGCGGTCCTCCGAGGCGCCGACCGGCAACTCGACCATCCGCGCGGGCCGTTCGGCACCGGGCCCGGCCTCGTGCGGTCCGTCCGGGCAGGAGGGGTCCGGTGCCGCGGGATCGCAGGAGAAACGGCACCCGGGAACGACGGCCACCTCCGGCAGCAGCGCGGAGAGCGCCCGCACGGCCGTCGACTTGGCGGTGCCCTTCTCGCCGCGCACCAGCACACCGCCGACCGCCGGGGACACGGCGTTCAGCAGCAGCGCGAGCCGCAGGTCGTCCTGGCCGACGACCGCCGTAAAGGGGAAGGGGGTGGTCACTGGTCGCCCTCCAAGTCGCCTTCCAGCTCCAGGTATGTGGCGCGCAGCCGCTCCAGGGTCTCCGCGTCCGGCTCGGCCCACAGTCCGCGGTCGGCGGCCTCCAGCAGGCGCTCGGTGATACCGCGCAGCGCCCACGGGTTGGACTGCTTCATGAACTCCCGGTTCTCCGGGGCGAAGACGTACTCGGCGCTGAGCTTCTCGTACATCCAGTCGTCCACGACGCCGGCCGTGGCGTCGTAGCCGAAGAGGTAGTCGACGGTCGCCGCCATCTCGAAGGCGCCCTTGTAGCCGTGCCGCCGCATGGCCGCCATCCAGCGCGGGTTGACGACCCGCGCGCGGAACACGCGGTGCGTCTCCTCGCCCAGCGTCCGCGTCTTCACCTGGTCGGGGGTGGCGGAGTCGCCGACGTACGCCTCGGGGCTCTCGCCCGTCAGGTGCCGCACCATGGCGACCATGCCGCCGTGGTACTGGAAGTAGTCGTCGGCGTCGACGAGGTCGTGCTCGCGGGTGTCGACGTTCTTCGCGGCCACGGCGATCCGCTTGAACGCGGTCTCCATGTCCCCGCGGGCGGCCCGTCCGTCGAGCCCGCGCCCGTACGCGTAGCCGCCCCAGACGGCGTACACCTCGGCCAGGTCGGCGTCGGAGCGCCAGTTGCGGGCGTCGATCAGGGGCAGCAGACCGGCACCGTAGGCGCCCGGTTTGGAGCCGAAGATCCGGGAGGTGGCGCGCCGCCGGTCGCCGTGCTGTGCCGTGTCCTCGTCGGCGTGGGCGCGCACGAAGTTGCGGTCGGCGGGCTCGTCCAGCTCGGCGACCTTGCGGACGGCGTCGTCGATGAGCCCGACGACGTGCGGGAAAGCGTCGCGGAAGAAGCCGGAGATACGGACGGTGACGTCGATGCGCGGCCGCCCGAGCTCGTCGAGCGGGACCACCTCGAAGCCGGTCACGCGGCGCGAGGCGTCGTCCCACACCGGCCGGCAGCCCAGCAGCGCCAGGATCTCGGCGATGTCGTCGCCCTGGGTGCGCATCGCCGACGTGCCCCAGACCGTCAGACCGACGGACTTCGGGTACGCGCCGGTGTCCTGCAGATACCGCTGGACGAGGGAGTCGGCGAGGGACTGGCCGACCTCCCAGCTCAGCCTGGAGGGAATGGCCTTGGGGTCGACCGAGTAGAAGTTCCGGCCGGTCGGCAGGACGTTGACCAGCCCGCGGGTCGGCGAACCGGACGGACCGGCGGGGACATAACCGCCGTTCAGCGCCTTGAGGATGTGCCCGATCTCGTCCGTCGTACGGGCCAGCCGCGGCACCACCTCGGTGCAGGCGAACTCCAGCACCGCGACGGCGTCCGGGAGTTCGGTGCCGAGCACCCCGCGGACGAGGGCCGGGGCGAGCGCGACGTCCCAGTCCCGTGCCTCCATGCCCTCCGCGATCCGCCGGCACAGCTGTTCCAGCAGGTCGATGGCGTCGGCGGCCGTTCGGGAGGGGCCCTCGACGAGATCGGTCAGCTCGACCGGCACCTTCACCGGAGCGCCGGGCTCGGCGAGCAGCTCCTTCTCGACCAGACCGAAATGAGAGGCCAGCGAGGCCCTGAGCCCCGGCAGCGCGTTCGCCTGCCCGCCCCACACCTGCGAGGCGCGCAGCACCGCCAGCACGAGGTTCACCCGCGGCTCGCCGACCGGCCCGCCGCCCAGGATGTGCAGTCCGTCCCGGATCTGCACGTCCTTGATCTCGCACAGATAGCCGTCGATGTGCATGACGAACTCGTCGAACTCGTCCTCGTCCGGCTGCTCGTCCACATGCAGGTCGTGGTGCAGCTCGGCCGCCTTCACCAGCGTCCAGATCTGCGCGCGCACGGCCGGCGCCTTCGTCGGGTCCAGGTCGGAGACGAGCGCGTACTCGTCGAGCAGCTGCTCCAGCTTGGCCAGATCGCCGTAGGTGTCGGCACGGGCCATCGGCGGTACGAGGTGGTCGACGACCGTGGCGTGCCCGCGCCGCTTGGCCTGGGTGCCCTCACCGGGGTCGTTGACGATGAACGGGTAGATCAGCGGGAGTTCACCGAGCACCGCGTCCGGCGCACAGCCGCCGCTGAGCCCGAGTCCCTTGCCGGGCAGCCACTCCATCGTCCCGTGCTTGCCCATGTGGACGATCGCGTCGGCGCGGAACGTATTGTCGAGCCACCGGTAGGCCGCCATGTAGTGGTGCGAGGGCGGCATGTCGGGGTCGTGGTAGATCGCGATCGGGTTCTCGCCGAAGCCGCGCGGCGGCTGGATCATCACGACGACGTTCCCGAACTGGAGGGAGGCGAGGACGATGTCCTCCCCGTCGACGTACAGATTGCCCGGCGGCTCGCCCCAGGCCTCCAGCATGGCGTTCCTGAGTTCCGGGTCGAGCTCGTCGAACCACGCCCGGTAGTCGGCGAGCGGCACCCGTGCGGGCGCGGCGGCCAGCTGCTCCTCGGTCAGCCACTCCACGTCGTGACCGCCGGCCGCGATGAGCCGGTGGATCAACTCGTCGCCACCGGAGGGGTATTCGGTGAGGGAGTACCCGGCGGCCTTCAGCGCGTCCAGGACCTGCACCGCCGACGCGGGCGTGTCCAGGCCGACCGCGTTGCCGACCCGCGAGTGCTTCGTCGGGTACGCGGTGAACACGAGCGCCAGCTTCTTGTCGGCGTTCGCCTTGTGCTTCAACTGCGCGTGCCGTACGGCGATCCCGGCGACCCGCGCGGCCCGCTCCGGGTCGGCGACGTACACCGGCACGTCGTCAGGGCCCTGCTCCTTGAAGGAGAACGGGACGGTGATGAGCCGCCCGTCGAACTCGGGGATCGCGACCTGCATCGCCGCGTCCATGGGGGACAGGGCGGCATCCGACCCGTCCCAGGCCTCGCGGGACGACGTCAGGCAAAGGCCCTGCAGCACGGGTACGTCGAGGTCGGCCAGCGCCCCGATGTCCCACGCCTCCTCGTCACCGCCGGCCGACGCCTGCGAGGCATGTGTACCGCCGGCGGCGAGGACGGTGGCGACCAGGGCGTCGGTCCGGCCGAGGATCTCGTACAGCCCGGCGTCCGCACCGCGCAGCGAACCGCAGTAGACGGGCAGGGCATTGGCGCCCTTCGCCTCGATCGCGTCGCAGAGGGTGTCCACGAAGGCGGTGTTGCCGCTCAGTTCATGGGCCCGGTAGAAGAGCACGCCGATGGTCGGCCGCCCCTCGACGAACTCCCGCTCGCCATGGACGCCGTACTCCGGCATCTTCTGCGGCTCGACGAATCCCTCGCCGGTCAGCAGCACGGTGTCGGACAGGAACCGGGCGAGCTCGGTCAGGTTGGCGGGCCCGCCCTCGACGAGGTACCTGAGCGCCTCCGCCACGACACCCGCGGGTACGGACGACTCGGCCATCAGCTCGGCGTCGGGGACGGACTCCCCGCCGAGCAGCACGGTGGGGATCCCGGACGCCCTGAGCGCGGCGAGCCCGTCCTCCCAGGCCCGCTTCCCGCCCAGCAGCCGTACGACGGCGATGTCGGCGCCGTCGAGGAGGCCGGGCAGTTCCTCGGTCACATCCACCCGGGTCGGGTTGCCGATCCGGTAGTCGGCACCGGACGCGGCCCGGGCGGCCAACAGATCCGTGTCGGCGGTCGACAACAACAGCACTGTGCTCATGCGGGCGCTCCCGGTGGAATGAAAGGCAGTCCTTGCGGCGCGCCCGACTCGATGAGCCGCCACAGCGCGTCCGTGTCCGCGTGTTGTTCGATCAGGTCGCCGAGCCGGTCGAGCTGCTCCTCGCGCAGCGCGGCGAACGAGGTGTCGGGCGCCGGTACGAAACGGCGGCCCGCGGCGGCCGCCACCTCGCGCAGAAAGGCCCGCCGGAACCCGTCCGACTCCAGCGAACCGTGCCAGTGCGTGCCCCAGGTCTGCCCGACCCGGATGCCGTCCAGGAAGGCTTCCCCTCCGGCTATGTCGGCGACACCGTGATGGATCTCGTACCCCTCGACGTGCTCGCCGAGGGCTTCCCCGACCGGCCGGGTGAGGGTCTTCTCGCGGGCGAACCGCACCCGCACGGGCAGTACCCCGAGCGCTTCCACATGGCCGCGCCGGCTCTCCACCTCGTCCTCGATGTGCTCGCCGAGAACCTGGAAGCCACCGCAGATGCCGAGGACGGGCCGCTGCTCGGCGGCCCTGCGGACCAGGGCGTCCGCAAGTCCCCGCTCGCGCAGCCACTCCAGGGCCTTCACGGTCCCCCGGGTCCCGGGAACGACGACGAGGTCGGCGTCGGCGAGCTCCTCCTGCCGGTCCACGAACCGCACCACGACGCCCGGTTCGGCGGCCAGGGCGTCCACGTCGGTGAAGTTGGACATGAGCGGAATCGCGCACACGGCGACCCGCAGCACGTCCTCGCCGACGGGCGGCGCGACGTTCGACTCCCGCACCGTCCCGCGCAGGGAGACCCGCAGTCCGTCCTCCTCGTCGATGCCGAGACCGTGCTGGAAGGGCAGGACGCCGTAGGTGTGCCGTCCCGTGAGTCCGTGCAGCATGTCGAGCCCGGGCTCCAGGAGGCTCACGTCCCCCCGGAACTTGTTGACGAGGAACCCGGCGACCAGCTCCTGGTCCTCGGGGGAGAGCAGGGCGACGGTCCCGAAGAAGGAGGCGAAGACCCCGCCGCGGTCGATGTCACCGACCACGAGCACGGGAAGCCGTGCGTTGCGGGCGATCCCCATGTTCACGATGTCGGTCCGGCGCAGGTTGATCTCGGCGGGAGAACCCGCCCCCTCACAGATCACGGCGTCATACGTGCCCCGCAACTCGGCGAGACAGTCGAGCACGGTCCCCAGAAGCTGCTGCTGCCGCCCACCGTGATACCCGCGCGCACTCAGCTCGCCGACGGGCTTGCCCATCAGCACGACCTGGCTGCTCTGCTCGCCACCGGGCTTGAGCAGCACGGGGTTCATCAGCGCGGTCGGCTCGATGCGGGAGGCCTGCGCCTGCATGGCCTGAGCCCGCCCGATCTCGGCCCCCTCGCGCGTCACGAACGAGTTGAGGGACATGTTCTGCGCCTTGAACGGCGCGACTTTCACTCCCTGCCGCACCAGCCACCGACAGATCCCGGCGGTGACGACACTCTTCCCGGCATCGGAGGTGGTACCGGCAACGAGAAGCCCCCCGCCGCTCATGACGCACTCCCGAAGGCTGTGGGCAGTCGTTCCGCTAGGGCGGAACGGGTGGGCACAGCCCCAACCGCCGGGCGCCTCGCCGCCCGCCCTCGCAGCACCGCCCCAGCCGCACCGACCCCCAACGCCAACCACCCCACCCGCCGCGACAACCGCACGGCCCGCTCGATGTCCCCGACCTCCACAGCCCGCCCCTGCCCGTTCAGCACAGGCCGATGCTCGACCCGCCCCCCGTACGACAACGTCCCGCCCAGCCGCACCCCCAGCGCCCCCGCGAACGAAGCCTCCACGGGCCCGGCGTTGGGACTCGGATGCTTGGCGGCGTCGGAACGCCAGGCCCGCACCGCACCGCGACGGTCACCTCCCGCGACGGCTGCAAGCACGGCGGTCAGACGTGCCCCCGGCCACCCCGCCACATCGTCCAGCCGCGCCGAAGCCCACCCGTACCGCCGGTACTTGGCCGACTTGTGCCCCACCATGGCGTCGAGCGTGTTGACGGCCCGGAACCCGAGCAGCCCCGGCACCCCGCCCACGGCCCCCCACACCAGCGCCCCCACGACGGCGTCGGACGTGTTCTCGGCGACGGACTCCACCACCGCCCGCGCGATCCCGTCGGCGTCCAGGGCCTGCGGATCCCGCCCGCACAAATGCGGCAGCCTGGCCCGCGCGGCCTCGACGTCCCCGGCCTCCAGCGCACGCCCGATGCCACGGGCCTCGCGCGCGAGCGAAGTCCCCCCGACGACGGCCCAGGTGGCGGCCGCGGTCAGTGCGAGGGAGGCGGCAGGGGACGGACGTACGGCCCTCTGCGCGACGACACCGAGCGCAAGGGCGCTCCCGGCGCACACGGCGGTGTGCAGCGCGCCCCACCCGCGATGGTCCCGCCACAACACCCGCTCCACGGCCCCCGCGGCCCGCCCGAACACGGCGACCGGATGCCCACGGCGCGGATCGCCGAGCAGATGGTCACCGAGGAGGCCGGCGGCGGCGCCGTACGCGAAGACGCGATCGGCACGCATCGGCTCAGCCGGCCGTGGGGTCGGGCAGCGACCTGGTCCTGAACCTCAAACGGCAGGCTGGCATGACGACATGTCCTCACTCAGGGTGTCCACGCCCTGGTTCGACGAGACCGGCGGTGAGAGTTCCTGGCTCCCGGGGCTTACTACCCCGGTGACAGTGGCGGGACCGCGCCGGACTCGCACCGGCTTCCTCTCGCGCCGCCGTAAATGGCTTCGGCAGTCCACCACGCCCCCGAACGGCAGTCAACTTGCCGTTGACCTGCGACGGGGGAGTGTGCTGAGGCCCACACCCGGCGCTCAGAACCCGGCATGAAAAACCCGCGGGGCGAGGAAGCACGAAAGGGTGCTTCCTCGCCCCGCGGGACGGTCGGGAAAGACGGTCCGGCCGCAGCCTCAGGACTTGGCGACCACCAGATGGATTCCGTACGCCACCGCCGCCGCGCACCCCGCGAAGGCCACGTATGCGCCGGCCACCGCCAGGGACGCCGAGTTGCCCTGTGCCACGGCCCGCTCGCGACGCGACAGGCCCATGATGCCGAGGGTGAACAGGGCCACCAGGCCCACCGTGACCGCGAGGCTGACGCCGAAGACGGAGCCCAGGGCTGCCCAGTCGATCTTCATGCTGCTTCTCTTCCTTCGTACCGGGTGGGCGGGCTCAGACGGTCGCGGCCGGCGGGGTCGCCGGGTCGGGGGCGGCGGTCACGGGGGCCGGGGCGGGGATCGTGGCCGTCAGGCCCTCGGTGACCGTGCCCGTGGGGGGCGGGGTCACGGCGGCGATCGCCGTGGTCACCACGCCGGCCGGCTCCTCGGTCTCGTTGACGTTCGACGCGTCGACGACCTCGCGGCGGGAGATCTTCCAGATGGCCGCACTGGCGGCGACCAGGAAGGCGGCGACGACGGCGGTGCCCCAGTCACCGAGATCCGTCACGGACTCCGCGCCCGCACCGGCCAGCGCCGCGGCCGGCAGCGTCAGGCACCAGGCCACGAGCATGCGGGTCGCCGTCGACCAGCGGACCACGCCGCCCTTGCGGCCGAGGCCCGCGCCCATCACCGAACCGGAGACGACATGGGTGGTGGAGAGGGAGAAGCCGAGGTGCGAGGAGGCGAGGATCGCCGTGGCCGCGCTGGTCTGGGCGGCGAAGCCCTGCTGCGGCTGGAGCTCGGTCAGACCCTTGCCCATCGTGCGGATGATGCGCCAGCCGCCGATGTAGGTGCCGAGCGCGATGGCCAGGCCCGCGGAGAGGATGACCCAGGTGGGCGGGTCCGAGTTGGGAGCGACGGCACCGCCGGCGACCAGGGCGAGGGTGATGATGCCCATCGTCTTCTGTGCGTCGTTGGTGCCGTGGGCCAGCGAGACCAGGCCCGCGGAGGCGATCTGGCCGGCGCGGTAGCCCTTCTCGGCGGCCTTGCCGTCGGCCTTCTTGCCGAGGGTGTACGACAGCCGGGTCGCGAGCAGTGCCGCAAGGCCCGCGACGATCGGGGCGGCGAGCGCCGGGATGAGCACCTTGGTGACGAGCACGTCGCCGTGCACCGCGCCCATGCCGGCCGAGGCGATGGTGGCGCCGATCAGGCCGCCCATCAGGGCGTGCGAGGAGCTGGAGGGAAGCCCGACGAGCCAGGTCAGCAGGTTCCAGAGGATCGCGCCGACCAGCGCCGCGAAGATGACCTCGGGACGTATGCCGGTCTCGTCGACGAGCCCCTTGGAGATCGTGTTGGCGACCTCCACGGAGAGGAAGGCACCCGCAAGGTTGAGCACGGCGGACATGGCCACCGCGACCTTGGGCTTGAGCGCGCCGGTCGAGATGGTGGTGGCCATCGCGTTGGCGGTGTCGTGGAAACCGTTCGTGAAATCAAACGCGAGTGCGGTTACTACCACAATCGCGAGGATCAGCGAGAAGTTTTCCATTTACCCAGGCAATCGTTCGAAGTCAACGGTCGGTTGACCGTAGGCAACCTGGGTGAACGGAAGATGAACTGAGGGCGGCTGCACGATGTCCGGATGGGGGTCGCCGCTTCGCTCTGTCCCGGCGACCCCCGGTCTCGCGGTGTCCTTGGTCAGTAGCCCCGGGCGAACTTCCTCAGCTGGGTCTGCGACCCGTTGAAGAGATTCTGGTCACCTGGCAGTCCGCCGCTGTTGTCGTACTGCCAGAAGGTCCAGAACGACCAGCCGGCCGGCAGGGAACCCGCGGCCCCGGCCTCGTGACGGGCTATCCACAGCGCGTGGCTGGAGGCGAACGCGCCGCTTCCGCCGGTGCACGCGTTCCACCAGTGGGTGGTCGTGTAGATCACGGGGTGGCGGCCGGTGAGCCGCTTCACCTCGTCGCTGAACGCCTTGATCCAGCTGACCATGCGCGCCTTGCTCAGGCCGTAGCACCTGTGCTTGGCGCTGTACGGGTTGTATTCGATGTCGAGCGCGGGTGGCAGCGTCCAGCCGTCCGACCGCCACCTGCCCCCGTGGTTCACGAAGTACGCCGCCTGCGCCCTGCCCGACGACTTGTCCGGCAGCGCGAAGTGGTACGCCCCCCGGATGATGCCGGCGCTGCGGGCGCCGTTGTACTGCTGGTTGAAGTACGGGTTGCGGTAGTTCGTGGACTCGGTCGCCTTGACGTAGACGAACCTGGCGCCCTTGGCCTTCGCGCTCGACCAGTTGACGTTCTTCTGGTGCGAAGAGACGTCGTGGCCCTGCGGCAGACTCGCCGCCGAGGCCGGAAGCCCGGCGAGAGCCGCCCCGGTGGCGGTGAGTGCCGCCACGGAGACCGCGAGGACGCGGGCGCGGCGGCGCAGCGGTTTGTGATCACGAGCCATATTTCCCCCCGGAATGGCGACGTGCACGACAAAACAACGGGAGATTACTGGAAGGTCGTCGAATGCCCGGTGATCTCAGGCCAAGCAGGGAGAGAGGGTGATATGTCCCTATAAGGGGTCTTTCGGAGGCATGGCTTCCGCCCTAAAGTGCCCCCGCCCGGCGCCGGGCCGGGGAGGTGCCTGGCAGGATCGCGGCATGGCTGAGCAGCGGCGGGACCAGCGAGGCGAACGGGATGCGCGAGAAGGTGTGCGGGACGTGCCGGAGCGGTGGGGGAGGGGTGTGAGTACCGAGGTGGCACACGCCTGGGAGGCACTCGTCGCGACCGCCCGCCGCACGGTCGCCGACGGCCTCGTCGTCGGCACCTCCGGCAATGTCTCGGTGCGCGTCGGGGACACCGTGCTGGTCACACCCTCGGGTGTGCCCTACGACCGGCTCAGGCCCGAGGACGTGACCGGCGTCGATCTCGACGGCCGCCAGGTGCTCGGCACGCTCGTCCCGACGAGCGAACTCCCCATGCACCTCGCGATCCACCGCACCACCGACGCCCGCGCCGTCGTCCACACCCACGCCGTGCACGCGACGGCCGTCTCGACGCTCGTCCCCGAGCTCCCGGCGATCCACTACATGGCCGGCGCCCTCGGTGGCCCCGTCCGAGTTGCCCCCTATGCGACATACGGCAGTGAGGAGTTGGCCGAGAACATGCTCCACGCCCTCGCCGACCGCACCGCCTGCCTGCTGCAGAACCACGGCACGATGGCCTACGGCGGCACCCTCGACCAGGCCTACGACCGCACGGCCCAACTGGAATGGATGTGCCGCCTGTGGCTGACGGCCTCGTCGGTGCCGGGCCTGTCACCGACACTGCTCTCCTCGCAGCAGCTGGCGGAGGCGGGGGACAAGCTGCGCGGGTACGGGCAACGACAGTGAGGTCCGCCCGGCCGCAGTCGGCGGGCCGGCAGCGGCGAGGAGGCTCGCACCACCGCAGTCGCCGCGGGCGGCGCGGCTGTCGGTCGTCCGCATCACCCTGATGCTGCGGTCCCCGCAGCGGGTGGCGGAGGTGGGGAGGGGGTGCGTGGGTACGGGCAGCGGTGGTGAGGTCCGTACAGCCGTCGTGGGCGTGAACGCGGCACGGCTGTCGGCGACCTCGCCTCACCCCGCCCCGTCCTCCCGCTGGCCGCAGGCGGGGTCCGCCAGGACACTGGACGGGTGCGCACAGTCAAAGCGACGGCCGCAGCCGTCACCGTAGCCCTGGCGGCCGGCGCGGCAAGCGTGGCCGCCGGCCGGTTCGCGAGCGACGCGGCGCTCAAGGCGCCGCCGGGCCGGCCCCTGCCCACCGAACCCCAGCTCACCGTGCACGCCACGGCCGCCGGCCAGATCGCGCTCACCCGCGACCTGGCGGCCATGCGCCCCGGCACCTACGGCCTCGCCGGCGACGGCACCCACGCTGTCGTCGGCCCCGTCCTCGCCACGGCGACGCACTCCGCCGACACCGTCGTCCGCCGCCTGGAACGGGTCACGCACGGCACCCTGGAGCCCGGCGACAAGGTGTGGCTGACCCCGAACCTGCACACCGGCGACCCGGGCAGCGCCCTCGGCCTGCCCCACACCGACGTCGACATCCCCGGCGAACTCGGCTACCTGCCCGCCTGGTTCGTGCCCGGCGTCCGGAACACCTGGGTGATCGCCGTGCACGGCCTCGGAGCCACCCGCGAACTCCCCATGAACATCATGGAGTTCCTGCACCGCCAGCGCTTCCCGGTCCTCGCCCTCGCCTACCGCGGCGACCCCGGCGCACCCCGCCCCCCGGACGGCCTGGGCCACCTCGGCGAGACGGAGTGGCGCGACGTGGACGCGGCGATCCGGCACGCCGTCAGCCACGGCGCCAAGCAGGTCGTCCTGCACGGCTGGTCGACCGGCGCCACCATGGCGCTGCGCGCCGCCGCCCACTCCGGGCTGCGCGACAGCATCTCCGGACTGGTCCTGGACTCCCCGGTGCTCAGCTGGGCCACGACGCTGCGCGCCCTCGCCGCGGCCCGCCGCACACCGGGCGCACTGCTGCCGCTCGCCGTGCGGGCCGCCCAGGGGCGTACCGGCATGGAGCGCGAGCGCACCGCCGAGGCCGAGCAGCTCACCGTGCCGACGCTGATATTCCACGGACCGGACGACACCCTGGCCCCCTGGGAGTACTCCCGCCGGTTCGCCCACGCCCGTCCCAACCTGATCGCTCTGCGCACGGTCCCGAACGCCCCGCACTCGGCGATGTGGAACGCCGACCCGGAGGCCTACGAAGAAGCGTTGCGCCGCTTCCTCACCCCCCTCATGTGATCCCTTCACCGCCCCTCCCGCGGTGCCGGGCCGGAGCGGAGATGAACGGTCGGCGCGATTCCGTTTAAGGCCGTACCACTGGCCTGTTCCCGCCCCCGAGCCGCCCGCCGGACCCCGTGCGTTGGCCAGTCCCGTCGCCCGCCGTGACATTCCGTTTGGGTTTTCGGACCGTCAACCGGAAGACTGCACCCGTGACGTCCCGTATCCCGCGCGACTCCAGGCTTCGACTCGTCGGCCCGCGATCCCTGTCCGCCGCCCCCAGAGCCGTGAACCAGCGCCGCCCGCGCCGCGCCGCGCCCCGCCCCCCGGAGGGCACCCCGGCACCCGCGGAGCTGGCCAGAATGGCTCGCTCCCAGCTGGCCGCCGCGGCCCGCGTCGCCCGCTGGGCCGACGCCGCGCTCGGCCCGGGCAGCGACGGCGCGACCGCCGACGGCAAGGCCACCCTCGCCGACGCGACCGCCGAACGAGCCGCCCGGGACCTCGGCCTGACCGTGACTCAGGTGCGGGCCGACTGGGACACCGCCCGGCTCGCCGGACTCGTCGAGGTGCACGGCGACAGCGCCCGCCCCGGCTGGCGGCTGCGCGCCTGGAACCGCGACGACAGCGCCGTCCTGCGCGGCTGGGTCGCCCTCTTCGACGCCTGGTCCCTCGCCCACGGCGAGCCCGCGGACCACGAGCCCGCCGCCGTCGCCGAGGTCGTCTCGGCCATGCCCCAGGTGCTCTCCTTCCTGCAGCTGTCCGCCGGGCCCGTCCCGGTCGACCAGCTCCTCGACCTTCTGGTGCAGCGCGTCACCGAACTGCGCACCGAGCGCTGCGAGATCCCCTACGGCCCGCAGCCCGAGCCCGTCGAGCAGCCGCCGGCCCTCGACGCCCCGCTCGCGCCCCTCCTCGACTGGGCCCTGCACGCCCTCGCCTCCGTCGGCGCCCTCACCTACGGCGGCGGACAGGCCACCCTCACCCCGCTCGGCAGCTGGGCCGTCTGGGTCAAGCTGGAGCAGATCTGCGTCGCCGCGCAGAGCCCCGCCGGGAACATCGAGGTCGCCGCCGACGAGATGCTCCGCGGCTGCGCCCAGCTGCGCCCCAACGCCGCCCGCGCCGAATACCGCGCCTGGCTCGCCGCCCGCCCCGTCGGCAGTGCCGTCACCGAACTCATCGCCGCCGCCCGCGGCGACGACGCCCTGCTGCGCGGCCTCGCCTTCGAGGCACTGCGCGTGGTCGGCGCCCCCGCCGAGCCGGACGTCAGGGCCGTCGCCGACGAGCCGACCCTGCGGCCGTACGCCCTGCTGTGGCTGGCCGAGCACGACGGGGTCGACCCCGAGGACGCCCACGAGGTCCTCACCCGCGAAGAGGCCACCTGGCTGTGGGTCGACACCGCCGCCGCGGTCGCCGACCACGGCGAGGCCCCGATGCTCGTACGCCACCTGGAGTCGGCCGTACAGCCGACGGTCCCCCTGCTCCTGGAAGAGGTACGGGCCGTAGGCCACCCCCGTACCGTCCAGGTCCTCGTCGCCCTCGCGGCGGCCCACCCGGACCCGGCCCTCGCGAAGGCGGTCCGCCGGGCCGCGTTCCAGGTGCACACCGGCGGTAGCTGAGCGCCCCGAAGGGGCGCGGGGCTGCGTTGAATGTGCGGCTACCGCCGCGTGGGCGCGACCAGCCACGAAGCAGCCGCAGACGCGCGACGGCACATCGCGGCACATGGCCAGGCGCTCGGTGCAGGGCCGAACGGGGGACACCCCCGTTCACCCGCCGCCGTGTCCCCCGCACAGCCCGTGCCCGCGACTACGCTCTGCGCCGAATCCGAGCCAATGGGCGCTGAAGGGGGCAATGTGGTCGTTCTGCCGGTCGAGGCGACGGAGCCGAATCCCTCCGCCCCTGGGCGCCCCGGGGGCGCCTGGCGTCCGGCTCTGCGGCGCCGCCTTCCCGCCGCCCTCGCCCTCCTCGTGGCCGCGCCCGTCCTGGCGGCCCTCCACGCGACCCGTCCCGCCCCCTACGGCGACCACTTCACCGCCCACGCGTCCTACGCGCGCGAGGGCCGCCATCCGCTCGCCGTGCTGCCCGTGCGCGGGGAGGCCGTCACGCTCTGGGACGACGGAGTGGTCACCGCGAACGACGGCACCTCCGTCCGCTGGCACCGCGCCCTGCCCGCGGCCGACGACTGGCTGCCCGCCCAGGGCGGCACCGGAGTGCTGCGCCCCCTCGGCCGCGGGATCCTCGCCGTCGTCACCCCGCCCCGCATCGCCGCCTACCGCCTCGCCGACGGCGACCTGCGCTGGGCGGTGCCCGCGCACGAAGGGTGCGTCTTCACGCCCGGGCGTGCCGTACGTCACGCCGGAGCGCTGATCGTCGCCCAGCCCTGCCCGGCGGCGGCCTGGACGTCCCAGCTCATCGCCGTCGACGACCTGGGCCGGATCACCCCGCACCGCACCCCCCTCGGCAACGACGTCCCCGGGAGGCGGCCCGAACACCCGAACACAGAAAAAGTGCTTGCACGGCCCCGTTAGACTTGGCCCATGGCCATTCTCCTCGCGCATTAGACGGCGGGAACGCCTCAGCCGCCCACCCGTCAACCCTTTCTGCCCTGGAGCCTGTCCGTGATCTCCGCCTCCGGTATCGAGCTGCGCGCCGGTGCCCGCGTCCTCATCGAGTCCGCCTCCTTCCGTATCGCCAAGGGCGACCGCATCGGCCTGGTCGGCCGCAACGGCGCCGGCAAGACCACCCTCACCAAGGTCCTGGCCGGCGAGGGCATCCCGGCCGGCGGCACGGTCACCCGCTCCGGAGAGGTCGGCTACCTCCCGCAGGACCCCCGCACCGGCGACCTCGACATCCTCGCCCGCGACCGCATCCTCTCGGCGCGCGGCCTCGACGTACTGATCCGCAAGATGCGCGACAACGAACAGCGCATCGCGAACGGGCAGGGCGCGACCCGCGAGAAGGCCCTGAGGCAGTACGAGCGCCAGGAGACGGAGTTCCTCACCAAGGGCGGGTACGCCGCCGAGGCCGAGGCGGCCACCATCGCCGCCGCGCTCAACCTGCCCGACCGGGTGCTCGGCCAGCCGCTGCACACGCTCTCGGGTGGTCAGCGCCGCCGTATCGAACTGGCCCGCATCCTGTTCTCCGACGCGGACACCCTGCTGCTGGACGAGCCGACGAACCACCTCGACGCGGATTCGATCGTCTGGCTCCGGGACTACCTGAAGACCTATCGCGGCGGCTTCATCGTGATCTCCCACGACGTCGACCTGGTCGAGACGGTCGTCAACAAGGTGTTCTACCTGGACGCCAACCGCGCCCAGATCGACATCTACAACATGGGCTGGAAGCTCTACCAGCAGCAGCGCGAGGCCGACGAGAAGCGCCGCAAGCGCGAGCGGGCCAACGCCGAGAAGAAGGCCGCCGCCCTGCATTCGCAGGCCGACAAGATGCGCGCCAAGGCCACCAAGACGGTCGCCGCGCAGAACATGGCCCGGCGCGCGGACAAGCTGCTCTCCGGCCTGGAGGCGGTGCGCCAGAGCGACAAGGTCGCCAAGCTGCGCTTCCCCGAGCCCGCCCCGTGCGGCAAGACACCGCTCACCGCCGAGGGACTGTCGAAGTCGTACGGCTCGCTGGAGATCTTCACCGACGTCGACCTGGCCATCGACAAGGGCTCCCGCGTCGTCATCCTCGGCCTCAACGGCGCCGGCAAGACGACCCTGCTGCGTCTCCTCGGCGGCGTCGAGAAGCCCGACACCGGCGAGGTCGTCCAGGGCCACGGCCTCAAGCTCGGCTACTACGCGCAGGAGCACGAGACCCTCGACCCGGAGCGCTCGGTCCTGGAGAACATGCGCTCCTCCGCACCCGACCTGGACCTCGTCGAGGTCCGCAAGGTGCTCGGCTCGTTCCTGTTCTCCGGCGACGACGTCGACAAGCCGGCCGGAGTGCTGTCCGGCGGCGAGAAGACCCGTCTGGCGCTTGCGACCCTGGTCGTCTCCTCCGCGAACGTCCTGCTCCTTGACGAACCGACCAACAACCTCGACCCTGCGAGCCGCGAGGAGATCCTCGGCGCCCTGCGCACCTACAAGGGCGCGGTCGTCCTGGTCACCCACGACGAGGGCGCGGTCGAGGCGCTGCAGCCCGAGCGGATCATTCTGCTGCCGGACGGCGTCGAGGACCTGTGGGGCGCGGACTACGCGGACCTGGTCGCCCTCGCCTGAGCGCACTGGATCGTCAGCGCTGCTTGATCGAAGGCGTGATCCACAGCGTATGGATCATTCGGCCGATCCGTGATCCATCATCTGTGTGAGATCTCCTCGTACCGAGGTGTGTCCTACATCCATTTCGCGGCCGAGCCCTTTATCGACAAGGGCTCGGCCGTCGTACGTCTCTGACCTGGCACTTCATAAAAGAACCCGTTCGGCGGTACGAACGCGACCGGGGGGAATTTCGGATTCCGCTTGTGGGGATGCGCTCCTGTCGTCAAAACCCTGTCTCACGGACCTTGCCGAATGGGTGGCCATGAAAGCCCGGAGGGGTGATCATGAGGGGACCAGAGCGCACTTCCCATGAGGAGGCACGGGTGGCCGAGACTCTGAAGAAGGGCAGCCGGGTAACCGGCGCCGCGCGCGACAAGCTCGCGGCAGACCTGAAGAAGAAGTACGACTCCGGTGCGAGCATTCGGGCGCTGGCCGAGGAAACCGGCCGCTCGTATGGCTTCGTACACCGGATGCTCAGTGAGTCGGGCGTCACGCTCCGTGGGCGTGGCGGGGCGACGCGGGGCAAGAAGGCCGCCTCGTCCTGATTCCCGGGCGGCCCATCGGCTTCGATGGTGGCCACCCGGTCGGTCGGCAGATCGGCCGGGTGGTTACTGTGCAGTCACTTAGCTTTGCGCTTTAGCTTGCTCTGCTGACCGCACTCATCGGAGGCACTCCATGGCTTCGCCCGCCCAGGACCTCGGTCCGGTACTCGACAAGGACGGCGTACGGCTCACCGTCGACGACGCGATCGCCACGGTGACGCTGACCAACCCGGCCAAGCGCAACGCGCAGAGCCCCGCGATGTGGCGTGCGCTCGCCGAGGCCGGGCGGGTCCTGCCGGGGTCCGTCCGCGTCGTCGTGCTGCGTGCCGAGGGGCAGTCCTTCTCGGCCGGGCTCGACCGGCAGATGTTCACGCCCGAGGGAATCGAGGGCGAGCCGACGTTCATCGACCTTGCGCGCAGCAGCGACGGTGAACTCGACACGAGCATCGCCGAGTTCCAGGCCGGTTTCACCTGGTGGCGGCGGAGCGACCTCGTGTCCATCGCCGCCGTCCAGGGCCACGCCATCGGGGCGGGCTTCCAGCTCGCGCTCGCCTGTGACCTGCGCGTCGTCGCCGACGACGTGCAGTTCGCCATGCGTGAGACCAGCCTTGGGCTGGTGCCGGACCTGACGGGGACGCATCCGCTGGTGTCGCTGGTCGGCTATGCCCGCGCGCTGGAGATCTGCGTCACCGGGCGCTTTGTGTCGGCCGAGGAGGCCGTCAGCACGGGTCTTGCCAACCTCGCGGTGCCGGGCGATCAGCTCGAGGGTGCCGTGCGGGATCTGGCGTCGGCGATTCTGGCTGCGCCGCGGGACGCCGTGATCGAGACCAAGGCGCTGATTCGGGGGGCCCAGGGGCGGTCCTTTGATGAGCAGCGTGCCGCTGAGCGGGCTGCGCAGGCGCGGCGGCTGCGGGATCTTGCCGGCCTCGGTGAGTGAGCCTCCGGCGGTGGTGCGTCTTTGGCTGCGGGTGCGTTGTGGCTGGTCGCGCCCCGCGGCGGAGCCGCTGATGTCACAGCCCCGCGCCCCTAAGGGGGCTTCAGCTGACCGCGGTTACCAGTACCGCCACCGTCGGGTGATCCGGTAGCACCCCGGCGACGGCTGCACGTACCTCGCGGGCCACGTCCACGGCACGGTGGTCCGCGCTCACCGCGAGCTCAACGCGCGCGTGGCGGTGCGGGAGGCTGCCCTCCTCCTGGAGGGTCGTGATCTGTACCGCCGCTCGGCCCAGGCCGCCCGTCAGGTGGGCGACTCCCGGGACCATCAACGCGGCGGAGGCCGCGCACAGTTCGTCCTCGTCGTCGGGCTCCACGGCGCGCGGCGGCTGTGGCCGGCGTACGGGCGCGGGTTCCGGTTCCTCGTCCAGCAGGGCCGTGACCCGCAGGTCCACCTCGGCCGGCGCCAGGCCGAACAGTTCGGTCGCCGCGGCTGCCAGCGTCGTCCGTACGAGGGCCGCCCTCGTCGGCAGCGGCTCGGACGCCGTCGCGGCGAAGTCCGCCGTCACGCGCAGCGGTCCGGGCGGCAGGGCGCTCGGCGGCGGCGGTACGGCCGGGTCGTGAGCGGTGTCCGGGTCGGCGAGCGCGATGCGGAGCGCGTCCAGCCGTACCCCGCGCAGTTCCCCGACCGCGCGCCGGAGCACCGCCTCGGCCGCCGCCTGCGAGATCCACGCGCCGTCGTGCGGGCCGCCCAGCGGCAGGAGCCTGCCGAGGCCCAACTGGTGCCGTACCGCGTGCGCCCACGGTTCCGTCGTCATTCCTCCAGCCTGCCGCATCCTCGGCACGCGGCGGCCCAACCCCACTTACCGTGGTCGTAGGACGACGAACCGAAAGGGACGTGCGGCGATGACCGACATGACGGAGCAGGGCCGGACGAGGAACCCCCAGGGAACGAGCGAGGCGACGGACCCCCCGACGCTGCGCAAGGCGCAGCCGACACGGCGCGGCGGAGGAGACCCCGCCACCCGGGGGCGGACGACCATCGCCGACGGGGTCGTGGAGAAGATCGCCGGACTGGCCGCGCGGGACGTGGTCGGCGTGCATGCCCTCGGGAGCGGGCTCAGCCGCACCTTCGGAGCCGTGCGCGACCGGGTGCCGGGCGGCTCGAAGTCCCTGACGCGGGGCGTGAAGGCCGAGGTCGGCGAGGTGCAGACGGCACTGGACCTGGAGATCGTCGTCGACTACGGGGTCTCGATCTCCGACGTCGCCCGCGCCGTGCGGGAGAACGTCATCGCGGCGGTGGAGCGGATGACGGGCCTCGAGGTCGTCGAGGTCAACATCGGGGTGAGTGATGTGAAACTGCCGGAGGAAGAGGACGAGGAGCCGGAGCCCCGGATCCAGTGACCGGCCGGCGACCGGACAACCGCACCACCGAGGGGAGCGCACGATGAGCAGGGCCGTGATCGGCATGATCGCCGGAATGGCGCTGGGCTTCGCCGGATACTTCGGCGGCTTCGGTGCCTTCCTGCTGGTGGCCGCCCTGGGCGCCATCGGGTTCGTCGTCGGCCGGTTCCTGGAGGGGGATCTGGAGATCGGCGAGTTCTTCCGTCCGCGTGACGACCGCCGGCGGTGAGCACGGTGAGCGACGGTGCCGGTGAGCTGCGCAGACCCACGGCCACCGTCTCGCCCGGCGAGCGCGGGGCCACCAGGATCGCCGACCGGGTGGTCGCGAAGATCGCTGCCCAGGCGGCCAGGGAGACCCTCAGCGACCAGACCGAGGACACCTCACCCCCGCACGCCAGCGTCGTGGTCCGCCCCCACTCCCCACTTCGTTCGAGCGGGGGGACCCCCCTCGCGGCCGCCCACGTCCGCGTTCACATCGAACTCGACTATCCCTGCGACATCGGTGCCCGATGCGCGGATGTGCGTCGACATGTCGCTTCGCGGGTAGGCGCGTTGGTGGGCATGGAAGTGCCGGAGGTCGCCGTCCACGTGGAGCGGCTGCATCTGACCCCGGCACACGGCGTGGCACAGGGGAGGACGCGGTGAGCGAGCCCCAGGGCTTGGAGGGCACCACACAACGACTGCCGGTCATCGAGAAGGCACCCGCCGACCAACCGGCCTACGGGCCCGCGCCGTCGGGCCACGACGGCGACCAGGGACGCTTCTGGTCGGCGCGCCGCATCCCCGCGGGCATCGTGGCGCTGCTGGTCCTGGCGGTCGCGGGCCTGCTCCTGTACGACATCGCGGCCGTACGGGCGCACCGGCCCGCGATGGCCTGGCGGCGCCAACTCGCCCGTCAGCTCGCCGAACGTCATCTCGACGACACCTGGGTGCTCGCCGGCGCGGGGATCGCCGCCGCCCTCGGCCTCTGGCTGCTCGTGCTGGCGCTCACGCCCGGCCTGCGCGGGATCCTGCCGATGCGGCGCACCCACGTCGACGTCCGCGCCGGACTGCACCGCGAGGCGGCCGCCTTCGTGCTGCGCGACCGCGCCATGGAGGTCGCCGGCGTCCAGTCGGTACGGGTCCGGATGCGCCGCACCCGCGCCGATGTGTACGCCCTCTCGCACTTCCGCGACCCGGGCGACGTACGCGCCGACCTGAACGCCACGCTCGACGAGGCGATCAGCGGCCTGGGGCTCACCCGCCCGCCCGCGCTGTCCGTGCACGTACGGCGTCCCGGACGCAAGGGGTGAGGGCGATGCTCAGGATCGTCAACCGCGTACTGATCGGGATCGCCGGACTCGCCCTGCTCCTGCTGGGCGGTTCGGTCCTGGCCGTCGGACTCGGCGCTCCGCCACCGTCCTGGTGGATCCACCACGGCCGGCACGACGTCCTGCTCAGCGACGCCGAACGCACCCGCTGGCAGGGCTCCGCCTGGTGGTGGCCGACCGTCATCGCCGCACTGGCCGTCCTGGTGCTGCTCGCCCTGTGGTGGCTGATCGCCGTCCTGCGCCGGCGCCGCCTCGCCGAGGTCCTGGTGGACACCGGCGACGGCGAGGGCGCGCTGCTGCGGGGCCGGGCCCTGGAAGGCGTACTGGCGAGCGAGGCGGGCGGCTTGGAGGGCGTGGCGCATGCCCATGTCCACCTCACAGGCCGCCGCACGGCCCCCGAGACCCGCGTTCAGCTCCTCCTGGAACCCCACGTGGACCCCGGAACGGCACTGCACCATCTCACTGCTCAGGCCCTGATGCACGCCCGCAATTCAGCGGGCCTGGCATCACTGCCGGCAGAAGTGCGCATGAAGAGCGTCAAGCATCGTGCGGAAAGGGTGAGTTGACCTCCCGCGACCAGCCCCCACTGGCCGGCACTCAAAATCCGTGCCGCATGCCCCCGTCAACGGGCACCATGATCCCGGTCAGATAAGACGCAGCCGGCGACAGCAGGAAAGCCGCCGTCCGCCCGAACTCCTCCGGCCTTCCGTACCGCCGCAGCGGGATACGGGACTCGTTGGCGGCACGAGTGGCCTCGGGGTCCGCGGACAATCCGTCCAGCTCGCGCACGCGATCCGTGTCAATCCGCGCCGGAAGCAGCCCCACCACGCGAATTCCCCGCGGCCCCAGCTCGTCGGCGATCGACTTGGCGAACCCGGCGAGTCCCGGGCGAAGCCCGTTGGAAATCGTCAGCGCGGGAATCGGCTCGTGCACCGACCCGGACAGTACGAACCCGATGACACCCCCGGCCTCCAACTCCGCGGCCGCCGCGCGCGCGAGCCGTACCGCTCCCAGGAACACCGAGTCGAAAGCCGCCTGCCACTGCTCGTCCGTGTTGTCGGCGACAAACCCAGGGGCCGGCCCGCCCACGCTCACGAGAATCCCGTCGAACCCCCCGAACCGCTCCCGCGCCAGCGCGATCAGCCGCGTCGGCGCCTCCGGGTCGGCATTGTCGACGGCCACCCCGACGGCGTTCGGCCCCAACTCGTCCGCCGCAGCAAGCGCACGCGCCTCGTCCCGCCCCGTCACGACCACCTTCGCGCCGTCCGCGACGAGCTCACGCGCGGCGGCGTTGCCGAGGCCCCGCGTGGCCCCGGTGACGACGTACACCCGGTCCTTCAGTCCAAGATCCATGGCCCCTATCCTGCCTCGTCGCCCCCGAACAGGGCGAGGGCGGTGTTCACCAGGCCGACATGGCTGAAGGCCTGCGGGAAGTTGCCGAGCTGGCGGTCGTCGACGGGGTCGTACTCCTCGGAGAGGAGCCCCACGTCGTTGGCGAGCCCCACCAGCCGTTCGAACAGCTCCCGTGCCTCCTTCTTGCGGCCCGTCATGTGCAGCGCGTCCGCGAGCCAGAACGAGCACACCAGGAACGTGCCCTCGTCGCCGGGCAGTCCGTCGACCGTCGTCTCGTCGGTGCTGTAGCGGCGCAGAAAACCGCCGTGGCCCAGTTCCTCGCGGATCGCGTCCACGGTGCCGGCCACCCGCGGGTCGTCCGGCGGCAGGAATCCGACGCGCGGGATGAGCAGGAGCGCGGCGTCGAGTTCGCGGGAGCCGTAGGACTGCGTGAACGTGTTCCGCTCGGCGTCGAAGCCCTTCTCGCACACCTCGCGGTGCACCTCGTCGCGCAGTGCGCGCCAGTCGTCCAGGTCGCCGCCCAGCTTCGGGTTCTCCTCCAGCGTGCGCACGGCACGGTCGGCGGCCACCCACACCATGATCTTGGAGTGGACGAAGTGGCGCCGGCCGCCGCGCACCTCCCACAGCCCCTCGTCGGGCTGCCGCCACTGCGCGCACAGCCAGTCCACCAGGGAGGCCTGCGTCGCCCACATGTGCGGCTTGACGGACAGGCCCGATTTCCGGGCCAGCCACAGCGAGTCCAGCACTTCGCCGTACACGTCCAGCTGCAGCTGGTTCACGGCCTCGTTGCCGATCCGTACGGGCGTCGAATCCGCGAAGCCGGACAGCCACGGCAGCTCGAACTCGGGCAGCCGCCGCTCGCCCGCCAGGCCGTACATGATCTGCAGGTCGGCCGGGTCGCCCGCGACCGCGCGCAGCAGCCAGTCCCGCCACGCCTCGGCCTCCTCGTGGTAGCCGCAGGCCAGGAGCGCGCCGAGGGTGAGAGTGGAGTCGCGCAGCCAGCAGTAGCGGTAGTCCCAGTTGCGCACCCCGCCCGGCTCCTCGGGCAGGGAGGTGGTGGGGGCGGCGACGATGCCGCCGGTCGGCGCGTAGGTGAGGGCCTTGAGCGTGATCAGGGAGCGCATCACGGCGTCGCGGTGGGGACCGTGGTAGCGGCATGCGGCGGACCACTTCTGCCAGTCCTTCACGCTGGAGCGCAGCGCCTTGTAAGGGTCGATCTGGGGCGGCCGCGGGTGGTGCGAGGGGTGCCAGGTGAGCACGAACGCGGCCTTCTCCCCCTTCTTGACGGTGAACTCCGAGTGCGTGCCGAAGTCCTCGCCCCAGGTGTGCACCGGGGGTTCTGTGCGCAGCCACACCGAGTCCGGGCCGGCGATCGCCACCCGGCTGCCCTCGGATTTGCGCATCCACGGCATGATCGAGCCGTAGTCGAAGCGCAGCCGCAGGGTGCTGCGGACGGTCACCTTGCCGTGCAGGCCCTCGACGATGCGTACGAGGTCGGGGGCGCGGTCGCGCTGGGGCATCAGGTCGGTGACGCGCACCGCGCCCCGGTCGGTCTCCCACTCGGTGTCCAGGACGAGGGTGTCGGGGCGGTAGGCGCGGCGGGTGCAGGGGCCCTTGGCGCCCTTGGGTGCGATGCGCCAGTGGCCGTTCTCCTTGTCGCCGAGCAGCTTGGCGAAGCAGGCAGGCGAGTCGAAGCGGGGCAGGCACAGCCAGTCGACGGAGCCGTCCCGGCCGACCAGGGCCGCGGTCTGTTCGTCGCCGATGAGGGCGTAGTCCTCGATACGGGGGTGCACGCAGTTGCGGGTTCCCGCAAGGGCCGCGGGGCAATCCGGGGCGGGGCCGGGGGAGTGACCCGGCGCGTGGCTACACCGCCGCGGGTTCCGCTTCCTCCGCCTGCTCCTTGGCGGCCGCTTCCTCCCGGTCACGGCGTTCGCGCCGTACCAGTACCCACCAGCCCACCGGGACACCGGCGGCGAACAGCCACCACTGGATCATGTACGCGTAGTTCAGCGGGGCGTCCTCGCTGCCGGGGTCGGAGATCTGCTCGGGGCTGTTGCCCTTCGCCTCCGGCGCCGTCTGCTCGATGTAGCCGCCGAGGACCGTGGCCCCGAGCCGCCGGGCCTGCTCCTCGCTGTTGATCAGCATGACCTGCCGGTCAGGCAGCCCCTTGATCTCCTTGATGCCGCTCGCCGCCGTCGTCTCGTCGGCCTTCAGCCGCCCCTTGATGGTGACCTTGCCGGCGGGCGGTGCGGGGATCTTCGGGAAGGTGGTCTGTGCCCCGTTCGCCGGGATCCAGCCACGGTTGACCAGCACCACCTTGCCGTCCGTCAGGACGAACGGGGTCAGGACATGGAAGCCGACCTCGTCGTCGGAGTTGGTGCGGCGCCTGACGACTTCCTCGCGGGCGGTGTCGAAGGAGCCCGTCGCGGTGACGGTGCGGTACTTGTCGGCGCTGGTGACCGCGTGCCCGGGGGAGGTGAGCTGCTCCACGGGAACCGGCCTCGCGTGCAGCGCCGCGGAGACCAGGTCGTTGCGGGCGGTGCGCATCTCGTAGCGGTGCTTCTGCCAGATGCCCAGCCTGATCATCGTGGGGATCAGGAGGAGGGCGATCAGGGTGAGAATCACCCACTGCCGGGACAACAGGAAGCGGTACACCCCACGACCGTACAACTCGGTCGTGGGGTGGCTGAGGCCGGGTGGCGGGTCACACCTTGTCGACGATGCCCACCTTGCCCTCCTCGCGGGCGCAGTGTGCTCCGCAGAACCACTGGCCGTCGACCTCGACCCCCTGCCCGATGATCTGCACACGACAGTGCTCGCACACGGGTGCCATGCGGTGGATCGCACAGGAGAAGCAGTCGAAGACGTGCACCGCTCCCTGCGCATGCACCTCGAAGGACATTCCGTAGTCATTGCCACATACTTCACAGGTCGCCATGCGCCACAGGGTGAGCCGTCGCCGCCGCGCGGGCGAGCGGGCGGCGGGCGAGTCGCACGGCAATCACCCGTCCGTACGGGTCATCCGTCGGCGGGCTCCACATCCCTGAGCAGCTGGCCGAACGCCGCCTCGTCCACCACCGGTGTCCCGTACTGACGGGCTTTGACCACCTTCGACGTACCCGAGTCCGGGTCGTTCGTGACGAGCAGGCTGGTCAGCCGGGACAGGCTCGTCGCGACGTGCAGCCCCGCCTCGACCGCGCGGTCCTCCAGCAGCTCCCGTTCGACGGAGGTGTCCCCGGAGAAGGCGATCCGCATGCCCTGTTTGAGCGGTTTGCCGTCTTCGTAGCGTCCTGGGTTGGGATACGGGCATGCGGGCCTTTTGCGGGAAGGGCGCCAACTGCTCGGCCGATAACTGCCGTAGCCCCCGCTCTGCTGTCCGATCCGGGGCGCGGGCCGGTCCGCCCACTCCGTCAGCGGCCGGCACTCGTGCAGCGGCAGCCGTACGCCCCCGGCCGCCGCGGCCGCGAGGCTCGGCCGGAACGCCTCCGCCAGCACCCGCGCGTCGTCCAGCGCGTGGTGCGCGCGCTGCTGTACGACGCCGAAGTGGGCGGCCAGCGACTCCAGCTTGTGGTTGGGCAGCGGCAGCCCGAGCTCCTTGGACAGCGCGATGGTGCACAGCCGCTGCCGCACCGGCGCCTCGCGCTGCGCACGCGCATACTCCCGCGCGATCATCTGCCAGTCGAAGACCGCGTTGTGCGCGACGAGCACCCGGCCCTCGAGCCGGGTCGCGAACTCCTCGGCGATGTCCTGGAAGAGGGGCGCGCCCTCCAGCGCCTCGCTCGTCAGACCGTGGATCCACACCGGCCCCGGATCGCGCTCCGGGTTGACCATCGTGTACCAGTGGTCCTCGACCTCGCCGCGCCCGTCCAGCCGGTAGACGGCCGCGGAGATTATCCGGTCGTCCCGGGCCAGTCCGGTGGTCTCCACGTCAACGACCGCGTATCCCTGCGGATACGCGGCCGGCCACGCTGTGGGGGAGGACGCTGCGGTCGTACGGTCTTCGAGCATGGTCCCTGAGGATACGGCCCTGCACTGACAGTCCTGTCCGTCAGGTGGCCTTCCCCGCCGGTCTGTTCGAGTGCCGCGAATGGCGCGAATGTCTGTGCCCCGGCTATGGACCTTTTCGGCAGCCGGTGCAAGCGTGCTGCCCGCCCGGCGTGTGACGGTCGACGGAAGGGCGGTACGGCTATGGCACGCGTACGGTACGGGGCACGGACCGAGGCGGAGATGGCCGCCGCACGCACAGCGGTCGCGAAGCTTCCCGACATCTGGTCCACCGGTGTGGTGGCCCTGTGGGAGACCGACCCGGACGCGCTCGCCGCGGTGCTGCCGCCGCCCCTGAAGCCCACGGGCCGGCCCCTGGTCCGGGTGAACATCAGCCGGGTCGAGCTGCCCGGACAACCGCTCGGCGCGGGCTCGTTCGCGGTCGCCGCCGCACACGCGGGCGTCGACGGCTGGTACCCGCTCGTCATGCCGATGACCCAGGAGCGGGCCCTCACCGGTGGCCGCGAGGTGTTCGGGGAGCCCAAGAAGCTGGGCGAGGTGACGGTCGAGCGCGAGGGCCTCGTCGTGCGCGCCTCGCTCGCCCGGCGCGGCATCGCCTTCGTCGAGGTGCGCGGCGCGGTGAGCGGGCCGCTGCCGCTGCCGGAGCCGAGCCGGAAGACCGACTTCTACTTCAAGTTCCTTCCCGCGGTGGACGGTTGGGGCTTCGACGCCGATCCGGTGCTGGTGCACTGCCTGCGCAGCGAGAAGGTGCGCCGGCTGGAGCGCATCACCGGGGAGGTCGTCCTGCGGGAGTCCATGTACGACCCGGTGGCCGACCTCCCGGTCCTGGATCTCGTCGACATCACCATCGGTGAGAAGACCAGCGACCAGCGCGGCAAGGTCGTGGAACGGGTCAGTGCCCAGGCCCTGTTGCCGTACATCCACCAGCGTTACGACGACCCGCGGCAGATCCTCGACGCGCCACCGGCGGGGAGCATCTGATGGAGCTGCAGGCCGGACAGGTGGCTGTCGTCACGGGCGCGGCGAGCGGGATCGGGCTCGCCATGGCCCGGCGCTTCGCGGCCGAGGGCCTGAAAGTGGTCCTCGCCGACGTCGAAGAGAGCGCTCTGGAGAAGGCGGCCGCGGACCTGCGCGCCGAGGGCGCCGACGTGCACGCGCGCGTGGTCGACGTCGGCGAGCGCCAGGAGGTCCTGGGCCTCGCCGAGTCGGTGTACGACACATACGGCGCCGTGCATGTCCTGTGCAACAACGCCGGGGTCGGCTCCGGCGCCGAGGGCCGCATGTGGGAGCACGAACCGAACGACTGGAAGTGGGCGTTCGCCGTCAATGTGTGGGGCGTCTTCCACGGCATCCAGGCCTTCCTGCCACGGATGATCAAGTCGGGTCAACCCGGTCATGTCGTCAACACGTCCTCCGGCGACGGTGGCATCGCCCCGCTGCCCACCGCCTCCGTGTACGCCGTCACCAAGGCCGCCGTCGTCACGATGACCGAGTCCCTGTACGCCCACCTGAGGGCGGAGCACGCGCGCGTGGGCGCGTCAGTGCTCTTCCCCGGGCCGCACATGCTGCGCACCGGCCTGTGGGAGTCGCACCGCAACAGGCCCGAACGGTATGCGAAGCAGCGGCCGCGCAGGAGCCCGTACCGCAGCCTCGGCCAGTGGGAGGCGGCGATGCGCGCGGCGGGCCGCGAGGTGCGGTTCACGCCCGTGGAGGAGGTCGCGGAGTTCGTCGTGGACGGCATCCGCGCGGACCGCTTCTGGCTGCTGCCGGTGAGCGAGCACAGCGACGCCCAGATCCGCGCGCGGGCCGAGTCGATGCTCCACCGCACGAACCCGTCGTACCTCGAAAGCTTCGTTCTGGACTGACAGATGGACTGACAGACGGACCGACTGGGGGACCGCTGTGACCGACCAGGACCCGTACCTGATCATCTCCTCCGACTGCCACGCCGGGCTGCCCACCGAGGAGTACCGGCCCTACCTGGAGGCCCGTTTCCACCGGGACTTCGACGGCTTCCTCGCCGGACGCGAGCGGCGCCGCGCCGAGATGACGCGGCTCGGTGTCCGCAACGAGACGTTCGCGGCCAAGTGGTTCCAGGACAACGAGGAAGGGCTGCGCGGCGGTTGGGACACCGCGCAGCGGCTCAAGGAGCTCGACGGCGACGGAGTCGTGGCCGAGGTGGTGTTCCCGGACGCCGACGCGGTGGACAGCCGCACGGCCGCCCCCTTCGGGGTGGGCCTCGGCCTGTCCGGCGACCAGGACCCGGAGCTGGGCCTGGCCGGCGCCCAGGCGCACAACCGCTGGCTGGCCGACTTCGTGTCGGAGCACCCCGAACGGCACTGCGGGGTGGCCCTGTTGCCGATCACGGCCGAAGTGCCGAAGGTGGTCGCCGAGATCCACCGCGCCAGGCAGTCCGGGCTCGGCGCCCTGCTGATTCCCTCGCTGTGGGGTGACCGGGAGCCGTACCACGACCGCCGTTACGACCCCGTGTGGGCGGCGGCGGCCGACTGCGGGATGCCGGTGATGACGCACTCCGGATCGGCACCGCGCCACGAGTACGGCGATCATCTGGGGATCTTCGTGAGCGAGGTGACCTGGTGGCCCGCCCGGCCCTTGTGGTTCCTCCTGTGGTCCGGTGTCTTCGAGCGCCACCCCGGCCTGAAGTTCGGTGTGGCGGAGTCGGGTTGCTGGTGGCTGCCGAACCTCCTGTGGTTCATGGACCGTCTCTTCCTGGGCGCGCACGGCGGCAAGAAGCTCTCCCCGTTCCAGGAGGTGAAGCGGCCGCCGCACGAGTACCTGGACCGCCAGGTCTTCATATGCGCGACCAACACCAAGCGCCGTGAACTGGCCCAGCGCTACGAGATCGGCGTCGACAACATCCTCTGGGGCAGCGACTTCCCGCACCCCGAGGGCACCTGGCCCGACACGCGCGCGTGGCTGCGGTGCACCTTCCACGACATCCCGGTGACCGAGACCCGCCGCATGCTGGGCCTGGCGGCCGCGGAGGTCTTCGGCTTCGACGTCGAGAGGCTGACCCCGCTCGCCCACCGCATCGGGCCCACACCGGCCGACCTCGGCCAGCCGGACGACCAGGCGGCCGTGACGGCGTCCTGGGCGCGCTCGCGCGAGGTGGGCCGGCACTGGCTGACCGACCACGACTTCCCGGTACTGGGGGCGGACCGATGAACGCAGAGGATCGCTACACCGTCATCTCCGCCGACTGCCACGCGGGCGCCGACCTCCTGGACTACAGGCCGTACCTGGAGAAGCGCTACCACGACGAGTTCGACGCGTGGGCGGCGACGTACGTCAACCCGCACGAGGACCTGCTCGCCGACTCGGCCGACAAGAACTGGAACTCCGAGCGCCGAATGGCGGAGCTGGAGGAGGACGGCATCGTCGCGGAGGTGATCTTCCCGAACACCATCCCGCCGTTCTTCCCGTCCGGCTCCCTGACGGCCACCGCCCCGACCGCCGTGGACTTCGAAAGGCGCTGGGCCGGACTGCGCGCCCACAACCGCTGGCTCGCGGACTTCTGCGCGGCCGCGCCGGGCCGCCGCGCGGGCGTCTTCCAGATCCTCCTCAACGACGTGGACGCGGCCGTGAAGGAGATCCGGTGGGCCACCGAGGCGGGCCTCAGGGGCGGTCTGACGCTGCCCGGGACCCCGCCGGGCTCGGGCCTGCCGGAGCTCCACTCGCAGTCCTACGACCCCATCTGGGCCGTCTGCGCGGAACTGGGCGTCGTGGTGAACCACCACGGCGGCTCGGCCTCGCCGCCGCTGGGCGACGAACCGGCCGCCCGCGCGGTCTTCATGGTCGAGGCGACCTGGTTCGCGCACCGCGCCCTGTGGCACCTGGTCTTCGGTGGCGCCTTCCGCCGCCACCCCGAGCTGAAGCTGGTGCTGACCGAGCAGGGCTCGGGCTGGATCCCCGGGGTGCTCGACATGCTGGACTACTACCACGGCCGCCTGGTCGCGGCCGCGACGAGGGCCACCACCGCCGAGTCCAGGTTCGGCGCGGGCCTCGCCGCCCGCATGGGCAGGCAGCCCTCCGAGGTGTGGCGCGACAACTGCTTCGTCGGCGCCAGCTTCATGCGTCCTCACGAGGTGCCGCTGCGTGACCGCATCGGCGTCGACAAGATCATGTGGGGCAGCGACTACCCGCACGACGAGGGGACCTACCCGTACTCCAGGGAGGGCCTGCGCATCGCCTACGCGGGCGTGCCGCGCGACGAGGTCGCCGCCATGGTCGGGGGCAACGCGGCCCGCCTGTACGGCTTCGACCTGGGCCTGCTGGATCCGATCGCGGCGAAGGTGGGGCCGACGGTGGCGGAGCTGGCCGAGCCGCTCACCGAACCACCGGCGGACGCCACGAGCCCGGCGTTCGCCCGGGGAGCGTCGGTACGGGTGTGGTGACGCCGGCAGTGGGATGCTCCCGGTGTGATGGAACCAACGCACGCCGACGAGGCCCACGGGGGCGCACTGGGTGAGCGGCTGAACTGGCTGCGTGCGGCCGTGCTGGGCGCGAACGACGGCATCGTCTCCACCGCGGGTCTCGTCGTCGGAGTGGCCGGCGCGACGGACCACCGCTCGGCCCTGCTCACCGCCGGTCTCGCGGGCCTGCTGGCCGGGTCGATGTCGATGGCCGCCGGGGAGTACGTGTCGGTCTCCACCCAGCGGGACTCCGAGATGGCCGCACTCGCCCTGGAACGGCGGGAGTTGAGCGAACAGCCGGAGGCCGAGCTGGAGGAACTCACCGGGCTGCTGCAGGAACGCGGCATGTCCCACGAGGTGGCCAGGGAGGCGGCCGAGCAGCTGACCGAACGGGACGCACTGAGGGCGCACGCGCGCGTGGAGCTCGGCATCGACCCCGACGAGCTGACCAATCCCTGGCACGCGGCGTGGGCGAGCTTCCTCGCGTTCACCGTCGGCGCGCTGCTGCCGCTGCTGGCGATAGTCCTGCCGCCCGCCCCCTGGCGGCTCCCGGTCACCGTGATCTCCGTACTGGCCGCCCTCGTCCTCACCGGCTGGACCAGCGCACGCCTGGGCGGTGCCCGGCCCGCGCAGGCCGTGCTGCGCAACGTGGCGGGCGGAGCCCTGGCCATGGGGGTCACCTACGCGGCGGGGACGCTGCTGGGGGCGGCCGGGGTCTAGCGGGCCCGATTCCCGCTGGTCCGCGGCGCCCTCGGCGAGCGGCGGGCATCCGCGGCGGCGTACCGTGAAGTGCGCCCGACCACCCCCGAGCGCACCCATGACACCGCACGAGAAAGACCCTCGCCATGCGCGCCACCACCATCCACGCCCCGTACGACATGCGCGTGGAGGACGTGCCCGAGCCCTTGGTGCAGCTGCCCACCGACGCCGTGGTGCGGGTGCTGCGCGCCTGTATCTGCGGCAGCGACCTGTGGGCGTACCGCGGCGAGGCGGCCCGGCAGCCGGGGCAGCGGATCGGGCACGAGTTCCTCGGCCTGGTCGAGGAGACCGGCTCCGAGGTGAGCACGCTCAAGCGCGGTGACCTCGTCGTCGCGCCCTTCATGTGGTCCGACGGCGTGTGCGACTACTGCCGCGAGGGTCTGACCACCTCCTGCGAGCACGGCGGGTTCTGGGGCTCCGTCGGCCACGACGGCGGCCAGGGCGAGGCCGTGCGCGTGCCCTTCGCCGACGGCACCCTGGTGCGGCTCCCCAAGGACGCGGCCTCCGACGACCACCTGCTGTCCGCCCTGCTGACCCTCTCCGACGTCCTCGGCACCGGCCACCACGCGGCCCTCGGCGCGGGTGCCCGCCCGGGAGCCACGGTCGCCGTCGTCGGTGACGGAGCCGTCGGCCTGTGCGCGGTGCTCGCCGCCAGGCGGCTCGGCGCGGAGCGGATCATCGCCCTCGGCCGCCACCAGGTCCGCACCGACATCGCGCGCCGCTTCGGCGCCACCGACGTCGTCGCCGAACGCGGCGAAACGGCCGTCGAGGCCGTGCGTGAACTCACCCGCGGACAGGGCGCACACGCCGTCGTCGAAGCCGTGGGCACCGAACAGTCCATGCGCACGGCGGTCAACATCACCCGCGACGGCGGCGCGATCGGCTTCGTCGGCGTGCCGCACGGCAGCGGCACCGGCCTCGACCTCGGCGTCATGTTCGACCGGAACATCGCACTGCGCGGCGGTGTCGCACCGGTCCGCGCCTACATCCCGGAGCTGCTGCCCGACGTCCTGGACGGCACCGTCGACGCCTCGCCGGTCTTCGACCTGAGGGTCGGTCTGGAGGGCGTCCCCGACGGCTACAAGGCGATGGACGAGCGCACGGCCCTCAAGGTGCTCGTCACCAACGACTGACCGTCACGACCAGCGGATCGGCAGCGGCAGCGCCGTCAGCAGCCCCGACACCAGGACCACCACCCCCAGGGCGGCGACCTCCACGCGCGCGGGGGAGCAGGCGGTCAGCGGGTCGGCGGCGCGGCGCAGCCGGATCCGCGCCCACAGGGCGAGCAGGGCGACGGTGGCCACCAGGATCACCTTGGCGAGCAGAGTGCGCCCGTACGCCGTCGTCGTCAGCTGGTCCAGGATCGTGTGCGCCGGCATGCGGCGCAGCGAACTCCACACCCCGGTGGTGGTGATGGCGGCGAACAGAACGGCGGCCACGCGCGCGTAGAGCCCCAGCAGGGCCGCGCCCGCCTCGGAGGGGCCCCACCGGCGCAGCGTCCGCAGGGTGTGCAGCAGACTCCCCGACCACAGCGTCGCGCACGTCAGGTGCACGACCGTCAGCCCCGACCCGAGCAGCGGGCTGTGTTCGGTCGGGGGATGCGCGCGCAGGGCTTCCGCACCGATGACCGCGGCCAGCGGCCAGACCTGGGTGGCGGGGCGGCGCGAGAGGGCGCAGAGGCCGGCCGCGAGAAAGGCGTTGACCTCCACCAGCGCGAGCTTGCCGTCCCGCGAGTCGTAGAGGCCGCCGACGTTGATGTCGGCGAGGCTGTGCGGCACCAGGTTGCCGGTGGACACGACCGAGGCGAGACCCAGTGCGGCGACGAAACCGGCGGCGGCCGCATAAGGCGCCCAGCTGCGGGGCGCGGCTTGCGGGGCGCCGGGCAGCGAACGCGCCAGACGCTTGACGAACAACTCGCCCACCGGCACGCACAACGCGGCGAACAGCACCGCCCGCAGCAGCGCGATGCCGCTGACACCGGGTGCGGCGGCCTCCCCCGTGCCGTGCAGCGCGACGGAGGGGCCCAGCAGCGGTATCAGCGAGGCCAGGGCCACCAGGACGAGTACGGCGACGGCTCGGCCGGCCCGGGGGCGCCGTGCGGGCTCCCCGGCCTCGGCTTCCCCGGCCGTGGGTTTTATCAAGGTCACCTCACGATGTTCGCCAGCCGTCGCAGAACCGGGCAAGTGGAGTAAGACAACTGGGGTACGGCATTCTGCTCACAGGTACGCTTTCGGGCGCTCCCATGACTCAGACCCACCGCGCGGGATCCGTCCCCCAGGGCACCGGCGGCCGCGCCCAGTCGGCCGGCCCGCCCACGAAGGACACCGGCGGCAGCGCGTACCGCAGCCGGCCCAGCGAGCTGTCCGTCTCGGCGAGCCAGGGACCGGGCCCGTCGTACGCGTCCCCGTCCGCGGCACCGGCCCCGATGCCGTTCACGAGCCACTCGGCGGTCCGCGCCAACGCCAGCCGTACGAACCGGCTGCCGCCCTCGTACGACTGCTCGGTCAGCGCCCGCAGCACCGCCGCCGCCAGCAGATAGCCCGTCCCGTGGTCGAGCGCCTGCGCGGGCAGCGCACCCGGCTGCTCCGGGGATCCCTCGACGACGGCGATCCCCGACGCCACCTGCACCAGGCTGTCGAAGCCCCGCCGCTCCCTCCACGGCCCGTACGCGCCCCAGGCCGACACCTGCGCGACGACCACCCCGGGCCGCCGCTCCGCCAGCGCCTGCGGCGACAGCCCGAACCGGTCCAGGGCGCCCGGCCGGTAGCCGGTGACGACCACGTCCGCCGCCGCGAGCAGCTCCTCGAAGGTGTGCCGGTCGGCCGTCAGGTCCAGCGTCGTCGACCGCTTCCCGAAGCCCGTGTCGGCGTGCTGGTCGGGCAGTTCTAGCAGCCGCGGGGGGTCCACGCGCAGTACGTCCGCGCCCAGCAGGGCCAGCGTGCGGGTGGCGACCGGGCCGGCCAGCACCCGGGTCAGGTCGAGGACGCGCAGTCCGGCCGCGGGCAGCAGGGGAGATCCGTCGAGCGGGGCGAGCACACGCGCGTGCGCGGAGCCGAGCCGTACGCGCTCCACCAGGGGGCGCTCGGCCACCTCTACGGCCTGCTCGTGCACGGCCCACTCCTCGGGGGTGCGCAGTGCCACGGCCAGACCCCCGGCCGCGTACACCGCCTCCTCGACCTCCAGTGCGGACTGCTCGGCCAACGCGGCTTCGACGGCGGCCACGTCGTCCGGCACACCCAGTGCGTCCAGCAGCCGTGCCCGGTGGTGCGGATAGTTCGCATGCGTCCGCACCCATCCGTCCGCTGTCCGCCAGAACCGCGACAACGGCGCGAAGCTGACCGGCGCCCGCCCGTCGACCAGCAGCTGCCGCTCACTGTGGAAGGCCGCGGCGACGGCCCCGTCGTCCACCCGGACCCCGGGCACCTCGGGGAGCCCGCTCCGCCGTGCTCCCAGCTCGGCACCGGCCAGCGCGCACGCCCCGACGCAGGCCCGCGCCAACTCCCGTACGGGAAGGCGCCCCTGGAGAGCGCCCTCCCGCACCACGGTCGACACCCGCGGGAGAAGGGCGGCATCGCCACCCAGTTCAGACCATGCGAACTTGATTGCAGTCATGACTGCACTATGCATCATTGACTGAATCAATATATGGAATAGGTGGACCGGTCTACTTGGTCACTGCGTCCAGCGCGTCCACCGTGCCCCAGCCGTAGAAGCCGTTGTAGTTCCTCGGCCCCTCGCACACCGCGTCGACCTTGCCGTCCCCGTCGATGTCGTACGGGTCCGTGCACGCCGTGCCGTCGACCTCGGCGTACAGCAGGGCCTTCACCAGGGCGGCAGAGGCGTGTGGATGGGTTGACTTGATCAATGCGGCGACGGCTGCCACATGCGGCGAGGCCATCGACGTACCGGCCATGTAGCCCCACTTGCCGCCCGGCAGCGTGCCCAGGATCAGGCCGCTGGTGGCCGGCGGAGCCGGAGCCTGGTAGCGGGTCGAGTCGCCACCCGGAGCGGCCACGTCGATGACGCCCAGACCGTAGTTGGAGAACGACGACTTGATGCCCTTCGCGCCGGTCGCCGCCACGGTCACCACACCCGGCAACTGGGTCGGTATGTCAAGGCACTTGGACGGGTCGACCACCCGGTTGGAGGGAGTGCCGTCGTTCGGCGAGGACGGGTCCGTGACCGAGTCCGAGGCCAGGTCGTACTTGTCGTTCCCGGCCGCAGCGACGTTGACCGTGCCCTTCCGCTCGGCGAACCGCGCGGCCCGGGTGACGGCGTCCACGAGCGCCTTCTGGTCCGGGTCGTCGGTGCAGTTGAAGTACCAGGGATCGGTGTAATAGCTGTTGTTGGTGACGTCGACGCCGTGCTCGGCCGCCCATACGAAGCCGCAGACCACGGCCTCGGTGTAGAAGTAGCCGTTCGGGTTCGCCACCTTGATGCCGGCGACCTTCACGCCCGGAGCGACACCGGTCATGCCGACACCGTTCTTCGCGGCCGCGATCTCGCCCGCCACATGCGTGCCGTGCGGGCTCTCCGACGCGCTGGGGCGCCAGGCGCCGTCGGTCGTGTCCGGCTTGCCCGACACACAGTTGACCGAGGCGTCCCGGTTGAAGTTGGGCGCGATGTCGGGGTGTGTGTCGTCGACGCCGGTGTCGATCACGCCGACCGTGACCTTCGGGCTGCCCAGCGACTTCTCGTGCGCCTTGTCCGCCTTGATGGCGGCGAGATCCCACTGCAGGGGCTCCAGCGGGTCCTGCCCGGCGGCGTGCTGAACGCCCTTCAGCTCCTCGGCCGTGAGGGCCTGCGGCGCGCCCATGTCGGTCGTCGACTGGGCGGGCAGCGGCGCGTTGCGGGTGTTGCCGGCCGACTCCACCCCCGGCACGGTGCGCAGGGTCCTGGCGAAGTCGGGGTTCGCCGAGTGGACGACGATCACGCCGATCTCGTCGTACGAGGTCACGATCGTGCCGCCGGCCTCGGCGATCGCCTTCTTCACGTGCGTCGCGGTTCCATGCCCGGGGCGGACGTTGACGACATAGCTGAGCGAGCTCGCGTCGGCGGCGGTCGTGGCCGCCGACGCGCTGTCCACCGCCGCGGCCGTGCCGTTCGGCAGGAACGCGAGGGCCGTCGCCGTCGCCATCCCGAGTGGGATCGCGATCGCGCGGCGGTAGCGCGGGTGAGGCGCTGTCATGTGTCGGTGTCTCCAGTTCGTTCGCGGTGCGAGCGGTCGGTACGGACCGTGCGGGAGGTCCGGGCGGCGCGGTCCCTGTACCGCGCCGCCCGAGCAGACACTGGATCTACTTCACTGCGCGCAGCGCGTTGACGATACCGAAACCGTAGAATCCGTTGATCCGTTTGCCGCCCACGCACGTGGCGTCCACGACGCCGTCGCCGTTCCCGTCGTACGGGTCGGTCGGGCAGCCAGGGTTGTCGGCCTGCGCCTTGAGGAGGGCCTGCAGCTGGGCCGGAGTCGCCCACGGGTGCGTCGACTTCAGCAGCGCGGCGACGGCCGCGACGTGCGGTGTGGCCATCGAGGTGCCCTGCAGGAAGCCGTAGGAGTTGTTCGGCAGCGTGGAGAGGATGCGGCCGTTCTTCGACGGCGTGTCGGGGATCTTGTACTTGTCGCCGCCCGGCGCCGCGACGTCGATGACTCCGTCGCCGTAGCTGGAGTAGTACGACTTGGCGCCCGTGACACCGGTCGCGCTGACCGTGACCACACCGGGCAGCTGGGTCGGCACGTCGAAGCACTTGTGCGGGTCGACCGTCCGGGTGACCGGGGTCGAGTCGTCGGGGCTGGAGGCGTCGACGAGGGCGTTCGAGTCGAGGTCGTCGTTGGAGTTGCCCGCCGCGGCGACATTGAGCGTGCCCTTGCGCTGTGCATACAGCTGGGCCCTGTTGACCGAATCAACAATGGCACGTTGATCGGGGTCGTCCATGCAGTTGTACTGCCACGGATCGACGTAGTAGCTGTTGTTGGTGACCTCGACGCCGTGGTCAGCGGCGAACACGAAGGCGCACACCACGCTCTCCGGGAAGAACAGCTGGTTCGCGTCCGGCTGGGCCACCGTGATGCCGGCGACCTTCACACCGGGCGCGACCCCCGCGACACCGATGCCGTTGCGGGCCGCGGCGATCTCCCCCGCCACATGGGTGCCGTGGTAGTGGTCGGCGTCGACCGGCCGCCAGGAGCCGTACGTCGTGTCCGCCTTACCGCTCACACAGTTCGCGGACTGCGAGGCGGAGAAGTTCGGGGCGATGTCGGGGTGGGTGTCGTCGACGCCGACGTCGATCACGGCGACGGTCACGTTCTTGCTGCCCGGGTCGATCTTGGCCGCCTTGTCGGCGCCGATCGCCCTGAGGTCCCACTGGTCGGCCTCGAGCGGCTCCTCGCCGGCCGTCGAACTGCCCGCGATCTTCGCGGCCTGGGCCTTGGAGAGGTACTGGACCGCCCCCTCGTCCGTCGTCCCCGCCGCGGTCACCGGCGAGGTGCGTGAGGCCCCCGCGGACTGCACGCCGGGCGCCTTGCGTATCTGCTGGGCGAAGGCGGGGTTCGCGGAGTGGACGACGATCACGCCGATCTTGTCGTACGCCACGACGACGGTGCCGCCGGCCTTGGCTATCGCCTCCTTGACCGACTCGATCGTGCGATGGTCCGTCCTGGTGTTGACGAGATACGCGAAGTTTTCCGCGTCGGCCGCCTGTGCCGTGGACTCCGCGCGCGGGGCGGCGTGAGCGGCCGCCGGCAGGAAGCCGAGCGAGGCGGTCAGCGACAGCGCGACCGGTACGGCGAGTGCGAGCCGGCGTCTGGAACGCAGATGAGCCATGGGGTCTCCACATCATCCGGAAACGAAACCGCCCGAGACGCAGGTGCTGCTCGGGCAGGTACATGACGGGCGGTGCAGGCCGAAGCTATCTCCCGGCGCCGCTGGTCAGCAATGAGTTGCCCAAGGTGAGTTCGGAAACAGGTCAAGGGAGTTGAACCTGTCCTCGCGTGGCGCCGTGACCTTGGACAGGGAGCACGAGGACACTCGCCCCCGATCCCCCTCACAACCGCATCCGCAACGCGAGGAGACTCCGTGGCCACCGAGACACCGCCCCCCTCGAAGACCCAAGCCCGACTTCCCTCCACCGAGGAGTTCGTCGCGGAGCAGGAGAGCGCGGAGTTCGGTGAACTGCGCCGCTCCCACCGCTCCTTCGCCTTTCCGCTCACCGTCGGCTTCATCGCCTGGTACCTGCTCTACGTCCTGCTGTCGAACTACGCGGACGACTTCATGGGCACCAAGCTGTTCGGCAACATCAACGTCGCCCTGGTGCTCGGCCTCGCCCAGTTCCTCACCACGTTCCTCATCGCCTGGTGGTACTCGCGGCACGCCGCCGCCAAGCTCGACCCCAAGGCCGAGGCGATCAAGTCCCGTATGGAGGGCGACGCATGAGCATCGCGCAGCAGACCGTGCTGGCCGCGGGTGAGGCCAGTCAGCACCGGCCGCTGATCATCACCCTGTTCTCGGTGTTCGTCGCCGCGACCCTCGTCATCACCATCTGGGCGGGCCGCCAGACCAAGGACGCCGCCGACTTCTACGCGGGCGGCCGCCAGTTCACCGCCTTCCAGAACGGCCTCGCCGTCTCCGGCGACTACATGTCCGCCGCGTCCTTCCTCGGCATCGCGGGCGCGATCTCACTGGCCGGCTACGACGGTTTCCTGTACTCCATCGGCTTCCTGGTCGCCTGGCTGGTCGCGCTGCTCCTGGTGGCCGAGCCCCTGCGCAACTCGGGCCGCTACACCATGGGCGACGTCCTCGCCTACCGGATGCGCCAGCGGCCCGTCCGCACCGCGGCCGGTACGTCCACCATCGTGGTCTCGATCTTCTACCTGCTGGCCCAGATGGCGGGCGCGGGCGTCCTGGTCTCGCTGCTGCTCGGCATCACCAGCGACGCCGGCAAGATCGGCATCGTCGCCCTCGTCGGCATTCTGATGATCGTGTACGTCACCATCGGCGGCATGAAGGGCACCACCTGGGTCCAGATGGTCAAGGCCGTGCTGCTCATCGCGGGCGCCCTGCTGCTGACCTTCCTGGTGCTGCTGAAGTTCCACTTCAACATCTCCGACCTGCTCGGCAAGGCCGCCGACAACAGCGGCAAGGGGTCCGCCTTCCTGGAGCCAGGCCTGAAGTACGGCCTCACCTCGACGTCCAAGCTGGACTTCATCTCCCTGGGCATCGCCCTGGTCCTGGGCACCGCGGGCCTGCCGCACATCCTGATCCGCTTCTACACGGTGCCCACGGCCAAGGCCGCCCGTAAATCCGTGAACTGGGCGATCGGCCTCATCGGCGCCTTCTACCTGATGACGCTCGCACTGGGCTTCGGCGCCGCGGCGCTCATCAAACCGGACGAGATCATCGCCTCCAACAAGGCGGGCAACACGGCGGCGCCACTGCTGGCCCTGCACCTGGGCGGTGTCGACTCCAACTGGGGCGCCATCCTGCTCGCGTCCATCTCCGCGGTCGCCTTCGCCACGATCCTCGCGGTCGTCGCGGGCCTGACCCTCGCCTCCTCCTCGTCGTTCGCCCATGACATCTACGCCAACGTCATCAAGAAGGGCGAGGCCACCGAGAAGCAGGAACTGCGGGCGGCCCGCTGGGCGACGGTCGCGATCGGCGCCGTCTCGATCTGCCTCGGCGCCCTCGCCCGCGACCTGAACGTGGCCGGCCTCGTCGCCCTCGCCTTCGCGGTCGCCGCCTCCGCCAATCTGCCGACCATCCTCTACAGCCTCTTTTGGAAGCGGTTCACCACCCAGGGAGCCCTGTGGTCGATCTACGGCGGCCTGATCACGGCGGTCGGCCTGGTGCTGTTCTCGCCCGTGGTCTCCGGTAAGGAGACGTCGATGTTCCCCGGCGTCGACTTCCACTGGTTCCCGCTGGAGAACCCGGGCATCATCTCGATCCCGGTCGGTTTCCTGCTCGGAGTCATCGGCACCTACCTGTCCAAGGAGGAGCCCGACAAGGGCAAGTACGCGGAGCTGGAGGTCCGGTCCCTGACCGGCACCGGCGCCCACTGAACCCGATGAGTCCTCCGAAATCACCCTGAGTACGTCCCTGAGCGGCCGCGTCGTAGGGATCTACGACGCGGCCGCCCCGTACCTCGTGGGATCGGGACGCTGTCGTTGTCGGTGGCGTCACGTAGGCTCGCAGGTGACGGGAAATGATGAAGCCGTCCTGATCCGTTACGAGGGAGGGGGCCCACGTGCTCATCGACACCTTCGGCCGAGTGGCCACCGACCTGAGGGTCTCGCTGACCGACCGGTGCAATCTGCGGTGTACGTACTGCATGCCCGAAGAGGGGCTGCAGTGGCTGGCCAAGCCCGATCTGCTCACCGACGACGAGATCGTCCGCCTGATCGACATCGCCGTCACCTCCCTGGGCATCAAGGAGGTCCGCTTCACCGGCGGCGAACCCCTCCTGCGTCCGGGCCTGGTCGGCATCGTCGAGCGGGTCGCCGCGCTGCACCCCCGCCCCCAGATGTCCCTGACGACGAACGGCATCGGACTCAGGCGCACGGCGACGGCCCTGAAGGCGGCCGGCCTGGACCGGGTGAACGTCTCACTCGACACCCTCCGCCCCGACATCTTCAAGATCCTCACCCGCCGGGACCGGCACAAGGACGTCATCGAGGGCCTTCAGGCCGCCCGCGACGCAGGCCTGACCCCGGTCAAGGTCAACAGCGTCCTGATGCCGGGTCTGAACGAGGACGAGGCCCCGGACCTGCTCGCCTGGGCGGTGGAGCACGACTACGAGCTGCGCTTCATCGAGCAGATGCCCCTGGACGCCCAGCACGGCTGGAAGCGCGAGGGCATGGTCACCGCCGGCGACATCCTGGCCTCCCTGCGCACCCGCTTCGACCTGACTCCGGAGGGCACGGACGAGCGCGGCTCGGCCCCCGCCGAGCGCTGGATCGTGGACGGGGGCCCGCACCGCGTCGGCGTCATCGCCTCCGTGACCCGCCCGTTCTGCTCGGCCTGCGACCGCACCCGCCTCACCGCCGACGGCCAGATACGCACCTGCCTGTTCGCGCAGGAGGAGACCGACCTGCGCGCAGCCCTGCGCTCCGGCGCCCCGGACGAGGAGATCGCCCGCATCTGGCGACTGGCCATGTGGGGCAAGAAGGCGGGAGCGGGCCTGGACGACCCGTCGTTCGTCCAGCCGGACCGCCCGATGTCGGCGATCGGCGGCTAGGGGCCTCGAGGGAACCTAGGCCTCCTGGGAGGACTCCCATTCCTTCAGCAGGACCACGTCCTTGAGGAAGCCCCGTACACCGAGGAACTGGGAGAGATGCTCCCGGTGCTCCTCACAGGCCAGCCATGTCTTGCGCCGCTCCGGCGTGTGGATCTTCGGGTTGTTCCACGCGAGCACCCACACGGCATCGGCACGGCAGCCCTTGGCGGAGCAGATCGGGTTCTCGTCACTCACAGGTTCGTCTCACAACCGGGCTGAACAAGGCGCTGAAAAGACACCGAACAAGGCGACGCCGAGCAGCCACGGGGGGAGCTGCCCGGCGTCGGTCTGTCGCTCCGACGGGGGATGCGGAGCGCCTACGAAGTATGTCACGGGTAACCCGTCGCCCGGCACCTGAACAACATGATTGATCTGAGCTTTTCTTGAGCTTGGTGCGGAGCCGCCTTCCGCTTGCGGCCCTTGTGCCGTGGTCACGCCCGGTCGTGCGGCTCGCTTCGTGCGTCCGGTGCGGACTCGGCCGCGACATCTTCCGGGACCGGTTCCGCGAAACCGTCGTTCGTCCGCGGCGGCGCAATCATCGGACGCATCGGGACACTCACGAACGTCGACGGAAGCGACGGCGCGTTCTCCCGGCCCGCGTTGGCGATCACCACGGCGATGTAGGGGAGGACCGCTCCAAGGACCAACGCCACGATCGCGACGTGCCGTTCGACGTTCCACAGCGAGGCCGCGAGGATCACCGACACCGTACGGATCGACATCGAGATGACGTACCGGCGCTGTCGGCCGCGCACGTCCTCGTCGAGGCTCGCCCGAGCCCCGGTGATCCGGAACACCTGGCTGTTGCCGACGCCATGCAGCTTCCGCATCACATTCCACCATCCGCCCGCATCGGACCGTCCCCGTCCCCGTGCCCGGTCCGCCCCCGGTCGGGGAACGGTGCCCGGACACCTCCCACGTTACGCCGCGCCTGCGCCGCCTACGAGACCGGGTCACCTCCTACCTGGCCGAACGGCCTCAGCCGTAGCGCGTACAGCCCCACCCGGCATGCGCCGTACGGTGCCCGGGCCGACACTGGGCCCAAGGCTCACATCGAGCCGTACGAGGAGGCAGCCATGGGCTGGTTGTGGGCCATCATCGTGGGATTCGTACTGGGCCTGATCGCCAAGGCGGTCATCCCCGGCAAGCAGCACAGCCCGCTCTGGCTGACCACCATCTGCGGCATGCTCGGCGCGATCGCAGGCAACGCCCTGGCCCGAGCAGTCGGCGTCGCCTCGACCCGAGGCATCGACTGGAGCCGCCACGCCTTCCAACTGGTGGCCGCGATCATCATCGTCTTCCTGGTCGACATGGCATACATGGCGACATTGGGCAAGCACAAACAACGGGCATGAGCTGCAGCGCCCCTTTCAGGGGGCGCGGGGCTGTGTCGATATGCGGCTCCGCCGCGTGGGCGCGACAAGCCACGACGAGGCCGCAGCCCGCAGCTTGCCGCACCCCTACGGCGCTTACGCTCCAGTGACCTCAACGGCGGCAAGATTCTTCTTGCCCCGCCGCAGCACAAGCCACCGCCCGTGCAGCAGATCCTCCTTGGCGGGAACCGCGTCCTCGGACGCGACCTTCACGTTGTTCACGTACGCCCCGCCCTCCTTCACGGTCCGCCGCGCAGCCGACTTGCTGGCGACCAGCCCGACCTCGGCGAACAGGTCCACCACTGGGCCGGGCTCGGCAACCCGGACATGCGGCAGCTCGGACAGCGCCGCCGCCAGCGTCCGCTCGTCGAGCTCCGCCAGTTCCCCCTGCCCGAAGAGGGCACGGGACGCGGCGATCACCGCGGCCGTCTGGTCGGCGCCGTGCACCAGCGTCGTCAGCTCCTCCGCCAGCGCGCGCTGAGCGGCACGGGCCTGCGGACGCTCCTCGGTCTGCTTCTCCAGCTCCTCGAGTTCCTCACGGGACTTGAAGGACAGGATCCGCATGTACGTCGAGATGTCCCGGTCATCTACGTTCAGCCAGAACTGGTAGAACGCGTACGGCGTCGTCATCTCGGGGTCGAGCCAGACGGCGCCGCCCTCGGTCTTGCCGAACTTGGTGCCGTCCGCCTTGACCATCAGCGGCGTCGCCAGGCAGTGCACCTCGGCGTCGGGCTCCAGCCTGTGGATCAGGTCCAGGCCCGCCGTGAGGTTGCCCCACTGGTCGCTGCCGCCCTGCTGGAGCGTGCAGCCGTGCCTCCGGTACAGCTCCAGGAAGTCCATGCCCTGCAGCAGCTGGTAGCTGAACTCCGTGTAGCTGATGCCTTCCTGGGACTCGAGCCGGCGCGCGACGGAGTCCTTGGTCAGCATCTTGTTGACGCGGAAGTGCTTGCCGATGTCCCGGAGGAACTCGATGGCGGACAGACCGGCCGTCCAGTCCAGGTTGTTCACCATGACCGCGGCGTTCTCGCCCTCGAAGGACAGGAACGGCTCGATCTGCGCGCGCAGCCGGGTCACCCAGTTCGCGACCGTCTCCGGGTCGTTCAGCGTGCGCTCCGCCGTGGGGCGCGGGTCACCGATCTGGCCGGTCGCGCCACCCACCAGGGCCAGCGGGCGCAGGCCCGCCTGCTGGAGCCGGCGCATGGTGAGGACCTGGACCAGGTGGCCGACGTGCAGACTGGCCGCGGTCGGGTCGAAGCCGCAATAGAACGTGACGGGACCGTCCGCGAGCGCCTTGCGCAAAGCATCCTCGTCAGTGGACAGGGCCCACAGCCCCCGCCACTTCAGCTCGTCGACGATGTCCGTCACGGTTCTCGTATCTCCTTGATGATCTTCGGGCGGTCGTACGACTACCGGCTACGAGGTTATACGCCCTGACTGACAGAGCTCATATTGAAGTCGGGCACCCGCAGCGCAGGCATCGCAGCCCTAGTGAACCAGTCGCTCCACTCCCTCGGCAGCGTCTTTTCCGTGCGCCCGGCCTCCGTGGCCCGCCCGAGCAGATCGACGGGCGACTCGTTGAAGCGGAAGTTGTTGACCTCGCCGCTGACCTCGCCGTTCTCGACGAGGTAGACGCCGTCCCTGGTCAGCCCGGTGAGCAGCAGGGTGGCGGGGTCGACCTCGCGGATGTACCACAGGCAGGTCAGCAGCAGCCCCCGCTCGGTGTTCGCGACCATCTCCTCCAGGGAGCGGTCGTCCCCGCCGGTCAGGACGAGGTTGTCGATCGCGGGAGCCACCGGCAGCCCGGTCAGGCCCGCGCTGTGCCGGGTGGTGGTCAGGTGGGCCAGCTCGCCCTGCCGTACCCAGTCGGTGGCCGTGAGCGGCAGGCCGTTGTCGAACACCGACTGGTCGCCGCCGGAGGAGTGCGCGATCACGAAGGGCGCCGACTCCAGGCCCGGCTCGTTCGGGTCGCTGCGCAGGGTCAGCGGCAGCTCGCTGAGCCTGTCGCCCACACGGGTGCCGCCGCCGGGCTTGGAGAACACCGTGCGGCCCTCCACCGCGTCCCGGCCGGACGCCGACCACATCTGGTAGATCAGCAGGTCCGCGACGGCGGTCGGCGGCAGCAGCGTCTCGTACCGCCCGGCGGGCAGTGCGATCCGCCGCTCGGCCCACCCGAGGCGTACGGCGAGTTCCGCGTCCAGCGCGGCCGGGTCGACGTCCTTGAAGTCGCGCGTGGAGCGGCCCGCCCACGCCGAGCGCGTACGGTCCGGGGACTTGGCGTTCAGTTCCAGCGTCCCGTTGGGCTGGTCGTGCCGCAGGCGCAGGCCCGTGGACGTACCCACATAGCTCGACGTCAGCTCGTGGTTGGCGAAACCGTAGAGCTCGCGGCCGCCCGTACGCGCGCGTGCGAAGGCCTCACCGAGCGCCGGCGCGAAGTCGGCGAACACGGTCGACGAGGTCTCGGCGGGCGCGTCGACGAAGTCCGGCGACTGGGCGACGCCCGTGACCAGCGGCTGCGCGTCCTCCGCCGGCCCGGCGCCGCGGGCGGCGGCCTCGGCGGCCCGCACCAGCGGCTCCAACTCGTCCGTGGTCACGGCCGAGCGGGAGACGACACCGGAGGCGGTGCCTTCCTTGCCGTCGACGGTCGCGACGACCGTGAGGGTGCGCCCGCGCGTGACGCCGTTCGTGGTGAGCGCGTTGCCCGCCCAGCGCAGGTTGGCGGTCGAGTGCTCGTCGGCGATGACGACACAGCCGTCGGCGGTGGACAGCTCCAGCGCCCGCTCGACGATCTCGTGCGGCTTGTTGCTGCGGGCGCTCATCGACCGGCCTCCTGCGTGGTGTTGAGGATGTTGACGCCCTTGAAGAGCGCGGACGGGCAGCCGTGCGAGACGGCGGCGACCTGGCCCGGCTGGGCCTTGCCGCAGTTGAAGGCACCCCCGAGGACATACGTCTGCGGGCCGCCCACCGCGGCCATCGAGCCCCAGAAGTCGGTGGTCGTCGCCTGGTAGGCGACATCCCGCAGCTGCCCGGTGATCCGACCGTTCTCGATCTTGAAGAACCGCTGGCCCGTGAACTGGAAGTTGTACCTCTGCATGTCGATCGACCAGGAACGGTCGCCGACGACGTAGATGCCCCGGTCCACCCCGCCGATCAGGTCCTCCGTCGCCATCCCGGCCGGATCCGGCTGCAGCGACACATTGGCCATGCGCTGCACCGGAACGTGCCCGGGGGAGTCGGCGAACGCGCACCCGTTGGACCGCTCGAACCCGGTCAGCCTCGCGATCCGCCGGTCGAGCTGGTAGCCGACGAGCGTGCCGTCCTTCACCAGGTCCCAGGACTGCCCCTCGACACCCTCGTCGTCGTAGCCGACGGTGGCGAGTCCGTGCTCGGCGGTGCGGTCGCCGGTGACGTTCATCAGCTCGGAGCCGTACCTCAGCTTGCCGAGCTGGTCGAAGGTGGCGAAGGAGGTGCCGGCGTAGGCGGCCTCGTAGCCGAGCGCGCGGTCCAGTTCGGTGGCGTGGCCGATGGACTCGTGGATGGTCAGCCACAGGTTGGAGGGGTCGACGACCAGGTCGTACAGGCCCGCCTCGACGCTCGGCGCGCGCATCTTCTCGGCGAGCAGCTCCGGGATCTGCTCGAGCTCGCTCTCCCAGTCCCAGCCGGTGCCGGTGAGGTACTCCCAGCCGCGTCCCACGGGCGGTGCGATCGTCCGCATGGAGTCGAACTCGCCGCTCGACTCGTCGACCGACACGGCCGTCAGCTGCGGGTGCAGCCGCACGCGCTGCTGTGTGGTCACGGTCCCGGCCGTGTCGGCGTAGAACTTGTTCTCGTGCACGGTGAGCAGCGAGGCGTCGACATGGTTGACGCCGTTCGCCGCGAGCAGCCGCGCGCTCCAGTCCGCCAGCAGCGCCGACTTCTCCTCGTCGGGCACGGAGAACGGGTCGATCTCGTACGACGAGATCCAGGTCCGGTCCGCGTGCACGGGCTCGTCGGCCAGCTCCACCCGCTCGTCCGAACCGGCCGCCTTGATCACCTGGGCGGAGAGCTTCGCCATCGCGACCGCCTGCGAGGCGACCTTGGCGGCGGCGTCCAGGCTCAGGTCCACCCCCGATGCGAAGCCCCAGGTGCCGCCGTGCACGACCCGCACCGCGTACCCGAGGTCGGTGGTGTCCGACGAACCGGAGGGCTTGGCGTCCCGGAAGCGCCAGGACGCGCTGCGCACCCGCTCGAACCGGAAGTCCGCGTGCTCGGCGCCCAGGGCACGCGCGCGTGCGAGTGCCGCGTCGGCCAGGGCCCGTAGGGGAAGTGCCGTGAAGGCTTCGTCGATGGTATGAGGCACCGAGGTCTCTCCTTGTTGTCGTGACCTGTGATCGGACCGGCGGTTGCTCCGATCATTTCGCGTGACCGGGCCGCGGACCACAGGTTTCGAGCCGGTACCGGGAACTTTCTGTAGGGACCCGACAGTGAGTCCCGTAAGCCACTGTCGGTGCCCGATTGTCCGCGGGAGCACCTGGACCGATAGGTTTTCGAGGAAGCCGCCTGTCATCCAGGTGTTCGGGCGGGGGGTATCAGACCGCTATCGAAAGGGTGATCCGTTGAGCCGCTCGGTTCTCGTCACCGGAGGCAACCGGGGCATCGGCCTCGCCATCGCCCACGCGTTCGCCGACGCCGGCGACAAGGTCGCCATCACTTACCGCTCCGGGGAGCCGCCGGCCGCCCTGACGGAATTGGGCTGCCTGGCCGTCAAGTGCGACATCACCGACACCGAGCAGGTGGAGCAGGCCTACAAGGAGATCGAGGCCCAGCACGGCCCGGTCGAGGTCCTGATCGCCAACGCCGGCATCACCAAGGACCAGCTCCTGATGCGCATGTCCGAGGAGGACTTCACCTCGGTCATCGACACCAACCTCACCGGCACCTTCCGCGTGGTCAAGCGCGCCAACCGCGGCATGCTGCGCGCCAAGAAGGGCCGCGTCGTCCTGATCTCCTCGGTCGTCGGGCTGTACGGCGGCCCCGGCCAGGCCAACTACGCCGCCTCCAAGGCCGCCCTGGTCGGCTTCGCGCGTTCCCTCGCCCGTGAGCTGGGCTCGCGCAACATCACCTTCAACGTCGTCGCGCCCGGCTTCGTCGACACCGACATGACCAAGGTGCTCACCGACGAGCAGCGCGAGGGCATCGTCAAGCAGGTGCCGCTCGGCCGTTACGCGCAGCCGGAGGAGGTGGCCGCGACGGTGCGGTTCCTCGCCTCGGACGACGCCTCGTACATCACTGGAGCCGTCATCCCCGTTGACGGCGGACTGGGAATGGGTCACTGATCACCATGAGCGGAATTCTCGAGGGCAAGCGCGTCCTGATCACCGGTGTGCTGATGGAGTCCTCCATCGCCTTCCACGCCGCCAAGCTGGCCCAGGAGCAGGGCGCCGAGATCATCCTGACCGCGTTCCCGCGGCCCACGCTGACCGAGCGCATCGCCAAGAAGCTCCCCAAGCCCACCAAGGTCATCGAGCTCGACGTCACCAACGACGAGCACCTGGCCCGCCTGGCCGACCTGGTCGGCGAGGAGCTCGGCGGCCTCGACGGCGTCGTGCACTCCATCGGCTTCGCGCCGCAGGACGCGCTCGGCGGCAACTTCCTGAACACGCCGTTCGAGTCCGTGGCCACCGCCATGCATGTCTCGGCGTACTCCCTGAAGTCGCTGACCATGGCCTGCCTGCCGCTGATGCAGAACGGCGGCTCGGTCGTCGGCCTCACCTTCGACGCGCAGTACGCCTGGCCGCAGTACGACTGGATGGGTCCGGCGAAGGCCGCCCTGGAGGCCACCAGCCGCTACATCGCGCGCGACCTGGGCAAGCAGAACATCCGCTGCAACCTCATCTCCGCGGGTCCGCTCGCCTCGATGGCCGCCAAGTCCATCCCGGGCTTCGCCGACCTCGCCTCCGTGTGGGACAACCGCTCCCCGCTGGAGTGGGACCTCAAGGACCCGGAGCCGGCCGGCAAGGGCATCGTCGCCCTGCTGAGCGACTGGTTCCCGAAGACCACGGGCGAGATCGTCCACGTGGACGGCGGACTGCACGCCATCGGCGCCTGACGCTGCCGCTGAGCCTCGGCCGACACCGAGGGCCCGCACCCGGCCGGGTGCGGGCCCTCGGCGCGTGCCCCGCCCCCGCCGCGATGTCACCCGTTCGGGCTATGTGGCCGGGCGGGCCGGGACTGGACTGCGCACCCTGGATTACGTGTTCAGCACGTGATTCCCTCCCCAGCACGGCCGAGGAGGTCCCCTTGTGCGCATCTTCCGCCACCTGGCCTCAGTGACCGTCGCCGTCGCTCTCGTGATGTCCCTGCCGTACGAGGCGATGCCCCACGCGCGCGTGAGGCCCGGGAAGCCGCCGGCGCCGCAGCTCTTCGGCGCCGAGTGCCGTACCAGGGTCACCGGCTCCCACGTGACCGCGTACTGCCACAACCCCTATCCGCAGACCGACGGCGTCAGCCTGCACGTCGAGTGCGCCCGCTGGTGGGACCTCGACACCGACAGCACCCCGGTCGACACCGAGCCGGCGATGACCGTACGGCTCACCGGCCGGTGCTGGAAGGAAGTCGGCTCGGTGTGGATCAGTCACCAGAGGCGCTGAACCGTCCGGGACGGCACAGGAGCGGATAGCTCGCCGCCTCCGCGCCGGCCGCCTCGGCGTCGCCCGTACGGATCGCGTCGACCAGCCGTGTGTGCTCCATGTACGTCTCCGGGGTGAGCTCCCGGCCGACGTCCTCGCGCAGCCAGTCCCGCAGCACCTCGCCGAGATCGGCGTACATCGCGGTCATCACGTCGTTGTGCGAGGCCGCCACCACCGCCAGGTGGAAGGTCGAGTCCGCCGTCACGAAGGTCTCCGTGTCGCCCGACTCCCAGGCCTCCTCGCGCCGTACGAGCAGCGCGTCCAGCTGCTTGAGGTCCTTGTCCGTGCGCCGCCCGGCGGCGAGCCTGGCGGCTGCCGACTCCAGCGTGGAGCGCAGCTCGGCGATGTGCCGCGGGTCCGCGCCGGCGAAGCGGCGGTGCATCACACCCGCCAGCTCACTGGTCGCCACGACATAGGTGCCCGAGCCCTGGCGGATGTCCAGCAGACCGTTGTGCGCGAGGGCGCGGACGGCCTCACGGACCGTGTTCCGGGCCACCCCGAGCTGCTCGACCAGCTCGGGCTCCGTCGGGATGCGGGAGCCGACCGGCCACTCGCCCGAGGTGATCTCGTGTCGCAGTGCGGCGATGACCTGCTCGGACAGCGCGGAACGGCGGGGATGACTCAGGGGCATGGCACACCTTCGCACGCGGCGGGCGGATCCGGCCGACCCGGGGGTGGACAACCAATCATCCAATGATTCTATGATGGACGGCATGGCAAGTGAGGAAACTCGGACGACGACGTTCACGACCGTGGCCCTTCCGGCCGCGGGCGAGCCCCGGCGACCCGCCACGCGCGCGTGGCGGACGAGACTGCTCGTGCTCGGCATCGTCCTGTCGGCTCTCAACCTCCGCCCCGCCATCACCAGCCTGGGCGCGCTCCTCGAAGAGGTGCGCGACGGGCTCGGCATGAGCGGCAGCGTGGCCGGCCTGCTCACCTCCGTGCCCCCGCTCTGCTTCGCCGTCTTCGGCGTCACGGCCCCGCGCCTGGCCCGCCGCTTCGGACCGGGCGCGGTGGTGTGCGCGGGCATGGTCGCCATCACCACGGGCCTGCTCATACGGCCGTACGTGGGCGGCACGGCCGGCTTCCTGGCCGCCAGCGCGCTCGCCCTCATGGGCATCGCCGTCAGCAACGTCCTGATGCCGGTCATCGTCAAGCGCTGGTTCCCGGACCGGGTCGGCTCCATGACCGGCCTCTACTCGATGGCGCTCGCCCTGGGCACCGCCGCGGCGGCCGCGGTGACGGTGCCCATGACCGAGGCACTGGGCGGCGGTTGGCAGTCGGGACTCACGGTGTGGGCGGCCCTCGCGGCGGCCGCCGTACTGCCGTGGATCCCGTTCGTACGGCAGCGGGGCGCGACCCCCGCCGAGCAGCCGCCCGGGCGGCAGGAGCACGCGCGCGTGGAGACGCCCGCGCTGCGGATCACCCGGAGCCGTACCGCCTGGGCGCTCGCCGTCTTCTTCGGGCTGCAGGCCACCGCCGCGTACATCACGATGGGCTGGATGGCGCAGATCTTCCGGGACGCGGGCGTGCCCGCGGGCACGGCGGGCCTGCTGCTCGCCGTCACGATGGTGATGGGCGTGCCGCTGGCCTTCGTCATCCCGCGCGTCGCCGCCCGGCTGCCGCACCAGGGGCCGATCGTGATCGCGCTGGGTGCCTGCGGACTCGCCGGTTACGCCGGCCTGTATCTCGCTCCGGCCGCCGGTGCCTGGGCCTGGGCGCTGCTGCTCGGCGTCGCCAACTGCGCCTTCCCGCTGGCTCTCACCATGGTCGGCATGCGGGCCAGGACCGGCGCGGGCGTCGCCCAGCTGTCGGCGTTCGCGCAGAGCACCGGCTATCTGATCTCCATCCCCGGCCCGCTCCTGGTGGGCGTGCTCTACCAGCACAGCGGCGGCTGGGGGCTGCCGATCGCGCTGATGGCCGCCCTCATGGTCCCGCAGATGGTCGTCGGTGTCCTGGCGGGACGCAACCGCACAGTGGAGGACGAAGCGGCCCGCTGACCCCGGCCGAACCGTCGCAGGCGTGGGGTGCGAGACTTGCCGCATGCCAGTGCTCGACCCGAACCCCCAGAACGGCCAGAAGAAGATGCTGCTCGTCTTCGGCTCGTTCCTCGCCATCTTCGTGATCATCGCCATCATCGCGACGATCGCCTCGCCGTGACCGTCCGCCGGGCGGCCCGATGCGCCCGATGGTGGGGCTAGCACCCCCATCCCCTAGGGGGTGAGTGTCAGGGTCAACTGGGTGGATCTCCGGATGGGTTGAGGGCTCCGGATTCCGTAACTTCGAGGTGTGACCGCGTACGGCGGATCACCCGGACCCGAAGACCAGCGGAGGCACCCATGTCGGCCCAGTCGCACACCCGGCCCCACCCGGCGACCACGGGTGGCATCGACATCCGGCTGCCCTGGTGGGCCCTCGCCCTGCCCACGCTCGCCTTCATCGTGCTGCTGGCTCTGATGCTGAACCCGTCGGACGCACAGGCGGCGGCGGGCGATCCGGCGATCACCCACCTCTTCGAGCGGGCACAGCAGCTCATAGGCCGCTGAGCACCGGTTCGGCCGCCAGTCAACTCCCTGCGCCCCATGGCCTGTTTCATGCGAAGCTGGGTTCCATGAGCGTCGCAGAACCCCGCAGGATCGTCCTCTTCCGGCATGCGAAAGCCGACTGGCCACAGGTGACCGACCACGAGCGCCCCCTCGCTGAGCGGGGCCGCACGGACGCCGCAGTCGCCGGACGCAAGCTGGCCGACACCGGTATCCCCTTCGATCTGGCCCTGTGCTCCACCGCGGTCCGGACCCGAGAGACCTGGAAGCTCGCCGTCCATGAATTCCCGCACCGGCCGAAAACCGTCTACGAGGAGCGGATCTACGAGGCCTCACCCGGCGAGCTGATCGCGCTGCTCAACGAGAACCCCGACGACGTGCAGAACGCCGTACTCATCGGCCACAACCCGGGCGTGCAGGGTCTCGCCGAGATCCTGGCCGGCTCGTCCGAGGGCGACGCCGGCGAGCGGATGAACCGCCGCGGCTTCCCGGCCGCCGCCTTCGCCGTCCTGTCCTTCGAGGGCCCCTGGAAGGGCCTGGAGCCGGGCGTGGCCACGCTGCTGGACTATTGGGCGCCGACCGAGTAGCCGAAACGGCGCAACCAATAGACGACCGACGAAGCGAGCAGGCGACACGACGACCGAGGGGCCCGGCACCACCACGGTGCCGGGCAGGCCCCTCTGTGCCGATGGGGGCGACTACTCCTCGTCGTGCGTGTCCGCGGCCTCGACCTCTTCACGGGTGACGCCCAGCAGATACAGGACCGTGTCCAGGAAGGGCACGTTCACCGCCGTGTGCGCGGCCTCCCGTACGACCGGCTTGGCGTTGAAGGCGACGCCGAGACCGGCCGCGTTGAGCATGTCCAGGTCGTTGGCGCCGTCGCCGATCGCCACGGTCTGGGCGAGCGGTACGCCCGCCTCCGCGGCGAACCGGCGCAGCAGCCGCGCCTTGCCCGCGCGGTCGACGATCTCGCCGGTGACCCTGCCGGTGAGCTTGCCGCCGACGATCTCCAGGGTGTTGGCCTGCGCGAAGTCGAGCCCCAGCCGCTCCTTCAGATCATCCGTGACCTGGGTGAACCCTCCGGAGACCACGCCCACTTGGTACCCGAGCCGCTTGAGCGTACGGATCAGGGTCCGCGCCCCCGGCGTCAGCCGCACCTCACTGCGCACCTTGTCCACCACGGACGCGTCGAGCCCCTCAAGGAGCGCCACGCGCGCGTGCAGCGACTGCTCGAAGTCCAGCTCCCCGCGCATCGCGGCCGCGGTCACCTCGGCGACCTTGTCCTCGCAGCCGGCGTGGGCCGCGAAGAGCTCGATCACCTCGTCCTGGATGAGCGTCGAGTCGACGTCCATCACGACCAGTCGCTGCGCCCGGCGGTGCAGACCCGCCGCGACGACCGCCACATCGACACCCAGTGCCGCGGCGTCCGTCACCAGGGCGGTGCGCAGCGGCTCGGTCTCGACGCCGGACACCGCGAACTCGACCGCTGTGACGGGGTACTTGGCGAGGCGGAAGATGCGGTCGATGTTGCCGCCGACGGAGGCGATCTTCGCGGCGATCCGGGCGGTCGCCTCCGCCGTGAGCGGGTGACCGAGGACCGTGACCAGTGAGCGTCCGAGGCCGCGCGGGCGGTTGTCGCCCCGCCCGGAGATGATCTCCGCCTGCATCTTCATCGACTCCGCCCAGCTGTGGACGGTCGCCCGCAGATCCCCCTCAAGACCGTGGGGCGGCGGGGTCACGAGCGCGCACAGCGTGAGCCGGCCACGGGTGACGACCTGCTCGATGTCGACCACGTCGACGGAGTAGGCGGCGAGGGTGTCGAACAGGCCGGCCGTGATGCCCGGCCGGTCCTTGCCGAAGATCTTGACGAGGAGGGTGGGGACGTCAGAGGTCGAGGTCTGCGATGCGCTCATGGTGTACCCACCGTATCCGGCACCCAGTGCCGACCGCCGCCGCGGTCCGCCTGCCGGACACGGAACAATGGGTGTCGAGCGGATGACCAAAGCCTTACGGTCCGACCACGACTGCACCGAGGACACCGACCGCCCGGGCCGCTTCGGGGGTGGGTGGGCGCCTCGGGTGGCGTACGTGTGCCGGGGGCCCGGTTCCACCAGGGGGCGATGCGCCAGGCTCAGCCCCCCTTCGGCCGCAGCTGCCGCACCGGATCTCGCCGAGTGCTGCTTGCCGCGCACCGTGCCGGACGGCCCGGTTACCTCGGGGGCCGGTGCATCCCGCTCCGCGGCCTGCCTCTGGCCGGCGGGAGCCGTAGAGGCCGGCGACGACTGTGCGGGGCGCATCCGCTCTCGGCGGTCCGGTCGCCTCGAACGGTATGCGCGCGCCGGGCAGCCGGGCAGCCGGGCAGCCGGGTTTCCTTCCGGCGGTGGCCGGCGTGTGTGGCTCAGCGGTCGTCCTTCGGACGCCCCGGAGGGGGCGGTGGCTGGGGCGGGGGCGGGGCCCCGTCCGGGCCGGGGGCCGGCCGGTTCCCGCGGTGGGGGCGGGGCGGTTGCCGCGGGGGCGGGGGGCTGCCCATCGGGCGGGCCACCGTCGGGGCGCCGTACATGTCGCTGTTGCGGGTACCGGGTGGCGGCGAGCCGGCGGGCGGCCGTCCACGGCCGGAGGCGCCCGGCTCACCCTGCCGGTCCGGCGGCCGCGCGTCCTCCGGCTCCCGCAGCTCGTCCGGCAGCTGCAGATACGGATTGGTGGTGGGGTTCGGCGCCCGGTACGGCGTACTCGGCGTGTACGGCCCCGACGCGCCCCCGGCGGCAGGCACCCCGCCCCCGGTTTCGGGCGCGTACACCACCGCCACCCCGCCGCCCAGCGCCAGCGGCGCCGCCCGCCGCCCCGCCGCGCCGGTCGCCCACGCCAGCAGCGCCCCGGCGGCCCCCGCTCCCGCACCCCACAGGGCGCCCAGCAGCAGCGCCATGCCGAGCTGCCCGTGCAGCTCCACCCCGGCGCCGAACGCGTCGAAGCCCAGCACCGACAGCGAGGCGTCCGCCGACACCTCCGTCAGCCACGCGAGCAGCGGCAACGTCAGCGCCGTGACGATCCCCAGCCGCACCGCGCACCGCCCGGCGAAGGCGAGGGCGCCCGGACCCCGTACTCCCGAAGAAGCCGCAGCCGGCGAAGCCCCGGCACCCACCGGCGTCCGCACCGCGGCCAGCACCCCTGCCAGCAGCATCATCACGGCCGCGGCCACCCCCAGCAGCCACACGCGCCCGTCCAGGTCCGCCAGCCGCCCCAGCGTCACCGACTGGTCGGTCTTCGCGGTGAGCAGGCCGTCCAGCGGATGCGGCAGGAACTTGGTCAGTACGCCGGTCGCCTTGCCGTCGAACGGCACGAAAAGACCGATGGGGATAGCCAGCCAGGTGCCGTTGGGCGTGCCCAGCAGCGCGGCGCCGAAGATCCGCTTCGGGTGGTCGTCACCGATTGCCGCGTACGCCCCCGCCATGAACCCCGCCGCCACCGCCGTCAGCATCACCGTGACGATCGCCGACGCCGCCGGCCGTACGACCCGGTGCACGGCCTCCCAGCCGCGCGGCAGGGGAGTGCGGCGCGAGGCCAGCAGGGCGATCAGCAGGATGCCGGCCGACCAGCCGAGCCCGCCCAGCAGCGTGGGTGCCGTATCGACGGTGAAGCCGACCGCCGCCTTCGCATGGATGAGGTTGCCGATGTTGTCGGGCAGCAGCCCGCCGATGTTCCCGATGTCGCCGAGCCCGGGGATGTCGACGCCGCCCCCGCCCCCGCCCCCGCCGCCCGCGCCCGGCAGCTTGTCGAGGCCAAGCGAACCGCCGTCGATCGTGATGACGTCGTGCCCCGCCCACGCCAGCCCGCCCAGCGTCGCCACGAACAGCGCCACCACCGCGCCCGCGCGCGCCAGGAGTTCGGCCGGCGCGATCACAACTCCCGCCGCCCGCAAGGACCGTAGGAAGAACCAGGAGAGCAGGAGGGCGCCGACCAGGCTGACCCCCAGTGGCGTGATCGTGACGGCCGTATGCGCCTGCGCGCCTTTCAGGCCGAACGCCGACACGTCGCCGGACGGTGTGACCGAACCACCCGCCCCAAGTGCCACCACCGCCGCGGTCATCGGCCCGAGCGAGCCCGACGCGTCCGCCTCCAGCAGATGCAGACCGAGCGCCGCAGTGCCCACCATCCCGATCAACGCCCAGCTCACGGAGGCGATCGCGGACAGCAGGACGTCCCCCCAGGGCACCCTGGTGCCGCTCCTGACGGACTCGACACTCGACGACGCGCTCATGGACGCACTCATGGCAGACCCCCCGATCCGCATTGCGGCACGGCGGCCGCGCATGTCCCCCTCGCGTGGATTACCACTCTCCGGGCCCTTTTCAACCCCGTCAACGGAACCAGCCGATGCGCATGTGCGTGGTGGTTCACAAGGCCCGAGTTTCGGTCAGGGGGGCGAGCCTGAAATAGTTCCCGACGATGTTCGACATCCCTAGACTCCCTGTGTCGGGGGTAACTCGGGGGACTACTCAGTGGGGCATGGAGTGCCGGAACTCGTACTGGAATTGAATGGACGTACCTGGACGCTCGACCCGTCCAGGCCGTACACCCTCGGACGTGATCCGCAGGGGGACATCGTGCTCGACGACGCCAGAGTGTCCTGGCGTCACGCCACGATCAGCTGGGGCGGCCGCAGTTGGGTCATCGAGGACCAGGGCTCCACCAACGGCACGTTCGTGCAGGGGCAGCGGATCCATCACATGGAGATCGGGCCCGGCTCCGCGGTGCACCTCGGCAACGCGACCGACGGCCCGCTGGTCAACGTCACCGGCGCGGCGGCCGCGGTCGCCCAGCCCCAGCAGCAGCCGTACGCCGCCCAGGGCGCGGGCCCCGGCTGGGCCCAGCAGACACCGCAGCAGCAGGCCCCGCAGCCCGGCTGGCAGCAGCCGCAGCAGGCCGCCGCGCCGATTCCGCAGCAGCAGGGCCCCGGTGGTGGCGCGGGGGCGCCGCCGGTCTACGGCGACCGCAGCCCCACCACGTTCCACCAGTTCTCCATCGGCCGCGTGATGCGCATCGGCCGTGCCCTGGAGAACGAGCTGGTCGTCTCCGACCTGCAGGTCTCCCGGCACCACGCCGAGTTCCACTCGACGCCCGACGGCCGCATGGAGATCCGCGACCTGGGCTCGCACAACGGCACGTACGTCAACGGCCAGCCGATCGCGAAGGGCGGCTCGGCGCTGCTCGGCCCGACCGACATCGTCGGCGTCGGCCACTCCACGTTCCGGATCGTCGGCGACCACCTCGAGGAGTTCGTCGACACCGGTGAGGTGTCCTTCTCGGCCCGCCACCTGACCGTCACGGTCGACGGCGGCAAGCAGATCCTCAAGGACGTCTCCTTCGGCGTCCCCGAGAAGTCCCTGATCGCGGTCATCGGCCCGTCCGGCTCCGGAAAGTCGACCCTGCTCAAGGCGCTCACCGGCTACCGCCCCGCCAACCAGGGCGACGTCCTCTACGACAACCGCAACCTGTACAAGCAGTTCGCCGAGCTGCGCCAGCGCATCGGACTGGTCCCGCAGGACGACATCCTGCACAAGGAACTGACCGTCAAGAAGGCCCTCAAGTACGCGGCCAAGCTGCGCTTCCCCGCCGACACCACGGCCCAGGAGCGCGAGAACCGCATAGACGAGGTGCTGCGCGAGCTGAAGCTCGACATCCACAAGGAGAAGAAGGTCACCTCCCTCTCCGGCGGCCAGCGCAAGCGCGTCTCGGTGGCCCTGGAGCTCCTCACCAAGCCGTCCCTGATCTTCCTGGACGAGCCGACCTCGGGTCTCGACCCGGGCATGGACCGCGATGTCATGCAGCTGCTGCGCGGCCTCGCCGACGACGGCCGTACGGTCCTCGTCGTCACCCACTCCGTGGCCGAGCTGGCCCTGTGCGACAAGCTCCTGGTGATGGCCCCGGGTGGCGCGGTCGCCTACTTCGGCCCGCCGGAGGAGGCGCTGAACTTCTTCGGCTACGACACCTGGGCCGACGTCTTCTCCGCCTTCGAGAACTACCGCGACTACGACTGGGCCGGACGCTGGAAGGGCTCACAGCACTACCAGATGTACGCCGCGGACATCGACGCCGTTGCACCACAGTCCGTACAGATGCCTCCGATGCAGGCGATGAAGCCGCCGAAGCCGCAGGGCTGGATGAGCCAGTTCGTCACCCTGGTGCGCCGCTATGTCTCGGTCATCGCCTCCGACAAGGGCTTCCTCGCCCTGACGGTGATCCTGCCGCTCGTCCTCGGCTCGGTGAGCCTGCTCATCGACTCGGGCAAGGACCTGCTGGTCAACACGGAGATCAACCCGACGACCCAGCAGCCCGTCCCGAACGGCACGGCCACCACCGTCCTGCTGATCCTCGCGGTGGGCGCCTGCTTCGCCGGTGCCGCGAACTCCGTCCGTGAGCTGATCAAGGAACGGGTCATCTACGAGCGGGAGCGCGCGACCGGCCTGTCCCGCTCCGCGTACCTGATGTCGAAGGTCTTCGTGCTCGGCTTCATCACGGTGCTGCAGGGCCTGATGGTCGGCATGATCGGCTTCGCCAGCAGGAAGATCCCGACGGAGGGCCTCGTCCTCAAGAACCTCCCGCTGCTCGAGCTCACCATCCCGGTCATGGCCCTGGGCTTCACCTCGATGATGTTCGGCCTGATCATCTCCGCCCTGGTGAAGACATCCGAGAAGACCATGCCTCTGCTGGTCATGTTCGCGATCGTCCAGGTCGTCTTCACCGGCTGCCTCTTCGCCCTGAACGGCGCGATCGGCGTCAACCAGTTCTCGTATCTGATGCCCTCGCGCTGGGCCGTCGCCGCCGCGGGCGCCACGCTCGACTTCAACCGGATCAGCCCGCCCGGCAAGGGCAAGCCCAACGACCCGCTCTGGGAGCACACCGTGGGCGCCTGGAGCATGGACATGATCGCCCTGATCGCGCTCGGTGTGATCTGCGCGTTCTTCGTGGCCCGCTTCCTGCGCCGCCATGAGCCGGAGGTCATGCGCAAGTAGTCCGTCCGCCACGACGCTCTCGTACGACGCCGAAGGGCGGCACCCTCAGTGGGTGCCGCCCTTCGGCGCATGCGTGAAGAGGTCCGCGCCGACCTCAGTACGCGCTGTTGACGTTGTCGATCGAGCCGTACTTGTCGGCCGCGTAGTTGGCGGCGGCGGTGATGTTGGCGACCGGGTCGTAGATGTTCCAGGACGTGCCGGCCACGTGGTAGGCGCTGAAGGTCGGCGGGATGACCTGCAGCAGGCCCTTCGACGGGATGCCGTTGATGGCGTTGATGTCCCAGTTGTTGATGGCCATCGGGTTGCCCGAGGACTCCCGCATGATGTTGCGGTACAGGCCGTTGTAGCTGCCCGGTATGCCCTTGGACTGCATGATGTCGAGCGCGTTCCTGATCCAGCCGTCGAGGTTGTTCGCGTAGGTCTTGACGACCGGCTTGGCCGCGGCACGCTGGGCGGCCCGGCTCGCGGCCTCCTTCGCCTGGCGCGCGGCCTCGGCCTGCTTCTTCGCCGCGGCCGCGGCGGCAGCCTTCTTCGCGGCCGCGGCCTTCTGCGCGGCGGCAGCGGCGGCGGCCTTCTTGGCGGCGGCAGCGGCGGCGGCCTTCTGCTTGGCCTTGGCCTCGGCCTGGGCCTTGATGGCCTCGGCCTTCAGGCTGGCACCGGCGAGCTGGTCGGTGACGCTGGCCTTGACGTCCTTGATCTGGTTGGTGCCGTACTCCACCTTGGCCGTCGAGAGGGTGGCCTCGTTCGTGGTCGTCTCGGCGTTGCTGGGCACCGCGGAGAACGCCAGAGCGGCGGCACCGAGGGTGGCGACACCGGCCATCGCGACCTTCTGGTGACGGGTCAGCGAGCGACTGAGACGGCGAATGTTGGTGTTCTTGAGCATGGCAGACGGACCTCTTCGAATAGCGCGGAGGTCGCTCTACGTCCGGCGGGGGACACGGGTCCGACCCGCACAAACGCCGCGGGGGGAACCCGCGGCGCTGAGCGACGGCAGCCATTCTTAGCGGCCGCAAAATGTCGTGGCAAAGGTGTGACATACGATCCCCGGTAGTGGATCGGGTGAGGGCAAAAACGGACAGACTGGACCGTTCGCCCCGCTCATGCGGGGAGGGTCTGTCTCCTATCGCCCTTCGTACGTGATCTGCGCCCTATGCGCGGGCTCACATCGTCACCGGGACATTCTCACCATGAGTTGCTTGAGCAATGCACTGCGTAAGGGGCCTCCTCCTGCAGGATGAGGTGGACGTCCCCGAACTCGTGCCACAGGTAGAGCCCGCGCAGCGCCTCCTCGTAGCTACGGTCGACCGCGGCCCGCCCGGCGATCGCCTCCAGCATCAGCAGATGCGAGGCCTCCGGCTCGTGCAGCCCGGTCAGCAGCCCGTCCACCACCCGCACCCCGCGCTCCGGGGTGACCACGAGATCCGTCCACCCTTCACGCGCGTGTACGACGCCGTCCGGCCCCGCCGCCGACTCCACGGCCCGCACGGCCGTCGTCCCGACCGCCACCACCCGTCCGTCGCCCGCCCGCACGGCATTGATCAGCCGCGCCGACGCCTCCGGCACGGAGTACCGCTCCGGATACGGCGGCTCGTGCGCCTCCGCCGAGGCCACCCCCGTATGCAGGGTGATCGGTGCGAACTGCACACCCCGGCTGACCAGCTCCGCCACCAGCCGCGCCGTGAAGGGCCGCGCCGCACTCGGCATCTCCGCACTGCCCGCCCCGTCGGCCGGCGGCAGGGCGAACACCGTCTGGTACACGGCCAGCGGCTGGTCCCGCTCCGTATAGGAGTAGCGAATGGGCCGCCCGTGCTCCCGCATCAGCCCAAGGACCCCGGCCCCCGACACCCGCGCCCACCACAGCCGGTCGCCGCGCGCGCTCAGCGGCTCCTCCAGGACCAGCCGCACGCCCCCGGGCAACCGCACCTCCAGGCCCGCGGGCCCGCCCGCACGCGCGCGCGTGGTGCCCTTCCCGTCCGGATCCCGCAGCTCGACCGCCCACCGCCCGTCGTCCCCGCGCGTGGAGAAGTGCACCACCACGCGCGCGTGCCCGGCCCGCCCGTCCACGGCGGCGGCCAGCGTGGGAGAGGTGTTCACGACGAGCAGATCCCCGGCCCGCAGCAGCCGCGGCAGCTCCACGAACGCATGGTGCGACACCTCGCAGCCCCGCGACACGAGCAGCCGTACGGCGTCCCGGTCGAGCCCCGCCCCGCGCTGCTCGACCGGGACCCGGGCCGACAGCTCCTCCGGTACGTGCACCGCCACCGTCATCGCTGCCCCTCCAGCAGCGCCGGAGCCGCATACCGGCCGCTCGCCGGCCGCTCGTCCAGCAGCCGAAGGAACGCCGGCACCACACTCGCCGGTGCCGGCCGCGGATCACCGTCGTCCGGTACGGCCGCCGCATACAGGTCCGTGGCCATGTCCCCGGGGTCGACCGCCCAGACCCGCAGCCCGGGCTCCTCCTCGCCGAGCACCGCCGCCAGATGGTCGAGGGCCGCCTTCGAGGCGCCGTACCCGCCCCACGTCTCATAGGCCTCGGCGGCCGCGTCCGAGCTGACCGCGATCACCATGCCCGCCTCGGACGTCCGCAGCAGCGGCAGCGCCTCCTGGACCAGGCCCAGCGCGGCCACCACGTTCACCTCCAGCGCCCGCCTGAACCCCTCCAGGGGCAGCTGCTCCAGCCGTACCAGCGGCTCGGCGCCCAGCGCGCTGGCGTTGTTCACCAGCAGATCGATGCCGCCCAGCTTCCCCGCGGCCGCCACCAACTCCGCCCGGTGACCGGCGTCCGTGACGTCCCCGGGCACGGCGCTCACCCGCGTGCCGTACGCGGACACGGCCCCCGCCGCCTCGGTGAGAGCCCCCTGCGTCCTTGCGTCCAGCACCAGATCCCAGCCGCGCGCGGCCAGCGCCTCGGCCAGCGCCCTCCCCAGCCCCTTGGAAGCCCCCGTGATGATCGCTACCGGCATGACACGTCCCCTCGTCTCGGCCGCCCGTCGATCGGCGGTGACCTCAACCTAGGAACCGCGCCGCCCGCCCCGCCTCGGACGCGGGCCCCAACCGGCCGGGGCCCTTCGGACTAAGCCGCCCGTCCGGGGCCCCGGACCTACTCCGCCCGACCTAGGCCCACCGGCGCAGGCTCCGCCGTCACAGGGCCGATCCCCGTTGTCACACCCCGCCGGTACCTTGAGGGCATGAGTCACGGCCCCCGGTCCGGCCTCACCGCGGTGAGTTCCGCGCTGCTGGCCATGAGCAGGCATCTCGAGGTGCGCGACGTCCTCAAGACGATCGTCGCCTCGGCCCGCGAGCTGCTCGACGCGCAGTACGCCGCCCTCGGCGTCCCCGACGACCACGGCGGCTTCGCCCAGTTCGTGGTCGACGGCGTGAGCGACGCGCAGTGGAAGGCCATCGGCCCGCTCCCGCGCCAGCACGGCATCCTCGCCGCGATGCTCCAGGACGCGAAGATCGAGCGCCTCGCCGACGTCCGCAAGGACCCCCGCTTCGAGGGCTGGCCCTCCGCCCACCCCGACATGTCCGACTTCCTGGGCCTGCCGATCAGGGACGGCGACGAGGTCATCGGCGCCCTGTTCCTCGCCAATAAGAACTGCCCGAAGCCGGAAGGCAGCTGCGGCTTCACCGAGGAGGACGAGGACCTGCTCGCCATCCTCGCCCAGCACGCCGCGATCGCCCTCACCAACGCCCGCCTGTACGAGCGCAGCCGCGAGCTGACCATCGCCGAGGAGCGCTCCCGGCTCGCCCACGAGCTGCACGACGCGGTCAGCCAGAAGCTCTTCTCCCTGCGCCTGACCGCCCAGGCCGCCGCCGCCCTCGTCGACCGGGATCCCTCCCGCGCCAAGGGCGAGCTGCAACAGGTGGCCGCGCTCGCCGCCGAGGCCGCCGACGAACTGCGCGCCGCCGTCGTGGAGCTGCGTCCCGCGGCCCTCGACGAGGACGGACTGGTCGCCACCCTGCGCACCCAGATCCAGGTCCTCGACCGCGCCCACACCGCGCGTGTGACCTTCGACAGCTGCGGCGTGCGCGCCCTGCCGGCCGCCCAGGAGGAGGCCGTCCTGCGCGTCGCCCAGGAGGCCCTGCACAACGCCCTGCGGCACTCCGGGGCGCGGCACGTGGACGTGTCCCTGTCCCGGCGCGAGGGCGGCACGGTCCTCCGCGTCACGGACGACGGCAGCGGCTTCGATCCGAAGTCGATACGCCGCGCGGGACGCCACCTGGGCCTGGTGTCCATGCGGGACCGCGCAAGCGGGGTCGGCGGCGTGCTGAACGTGGAGTCGGCGCCCGGAAAGGGCACCACGATCGAGATGGAGGTCCCCGGTGGCTGACGCAATCAAGGTGCTGCTCGTCGACGACCACCAGGTGGTCCGCCGCGGCCTGCGCACGTTCCTCGAAGTGCAGGACGACATCCAGGTCGTGGGAGAGGCGGCCGACGGCGCCGAAGGAGTCGCCCGCGCCGAGGAGCTGCAGCCCGACGTCGTGCTGATGGACGTCAAGATGCCCGGCATGGACGGCGTCGACGCTCTGCGCAAGCTGCGCGAGCTGAACAACCCCGCGCGCGTGCTGATCGTCACCAGCTTCACCGAACAGCGCACGGTCGTCCCGGCCCTGCGCGCCGGCGCCGCCGGATACGTCTACAAGGACGTGGACCCGGACGCCCTGGCCGGCGCCATCCGCTCCGTCCACGCCGGGCACATCCTGCTCCAGCCCGAGGTCGCGGGCGCCCTGCTGTCCCAGGAGGAGGCCAACTCGGGCCAGGGGCGGGGCGGTTCGCTCACGGAACGGGAGCGCGAGGTGCTCGGCCTGATAGCGGACGGCCGCTCGAACCGGGAGATCGCGCGGGCCCTCGTCCTGTCCGAGAAGACCGTGAAGACCCACGTCTCGAACATCCTGATGAAGCTCGACCTGGCGGACCGCACCCAGGCGGCCCTGTGGGCCGTCCGCCATGGTGTGACCGGCTGAAACGCGCCGAGCGCCGGGACGCCGCGGCAATACGGAGGGTTCCGCTCCGGACTGAGATTCATACCGTCGTGGGAATGTCCCCCGGATGGCGCATCCTCCGCGGATCTCCGCCGTTCTTCAGTGCGTGCTGCGGCGATTGCCGCGGCAACCGCTAGGGAGGGCTTGGAAAGTGAAGAACCTGAAGAAGGCAGCGGCTGTGACGATGGTGGCCGGCGGTCTGCTCGCCGCTGGAGCCGGAATGGCCTCCGCCACCACCGGCGGTGCGCACGCCGACGGGACGGCCGTGGGCTCGCCCGGCATCGTCTCGGGCAACGTGGTCCAGGCCCCGGTGCACGTCCCGGTGAACGTCTCGGGCAACAGCGTGAACGTCGTCGGCGTGCTGAACCCCGCCTTCGGCAACCTGGCCGTCAACCACTGACGTCCGCCACAGGGCATGCACGACCACCGGCCTCCCGGGTATCCCGGGAGGCCGGTCAGTCTTTGACGGCGGTCGCCCTGCAGCGCCGGTCGGGGTTTGTCTTTCAGCCCGTCCGGCGTTTGAGGACGAGGCCATTCAGGCCGACAAAGGGGGTCTGGGGGCAAAGCCCCCAGGTACGGCCGCACAACCCCCGGCCACAGAGAACCCAACGCTCACCGCACCCCCCGCTCCCGCTCCTCCACAACGGAGTTGTACGCGGCGACCTGCGCCCGCCGAGCCGTCCGCTCCACCGGCCGCAGCGCCTCGGCCCGCGCCCCCATCTCACCGGCGCTCACCGCGCCCCCGTGCCCGTTGCCGCGAGCAAGGGAAATCAGCAGCCCCACCCGCTGCGCCAGCTCCAGCACCCGCACCGCCCGCGGCGGATAACCCGGTGCCAGCACCTCCCGCCCCCGCTCGGCCCGCGCCCGGTACGCATCGATCGCCGCCTCCGCCACCGGTCCCGACCCGGCGACATCCAGCCGCGACAGCACCTCCGTCGCCTCCCGCAACGCCTCCGCCAGCTCCCGCTCGGCCTCACCCAGCGAGGGCACATCGGCCGGCGGGGCCTCCCGCACCGGCAGGCAGTGCCACACCACCTCCACATGCACATCGCCGTCGGGCCCGGCCTCGTACACCTCAGGCACCAACCCGAACGCGGCGCCATGACAGACCACCGCCTCCTCGGCGTCCATCGCCCGCGCATTGAACTCCGGCGGCCCGCTCAGCCCCAGCGGATGCCCCGGCGCGGGCAGCGCGACCCGCAGCCCCGTGGCGCCGAGCGCCCGCAGCCGGCCAAGCGCCAGAGTGAGCCCGACGGGCGCAGCCTCACCGGGCAGCCCCTCCATGCGATGCACGGCATCGTCCCCGACGATCGCCAGCACAGCGTCGTCCGGCGAGACAAGTCCGGCCAAAAGGGCGTTTCCCCAAGCGGCAAAGCGTCCTGAACGCGGTTCCGAGAGCATGCCCCCACCCTAAGGACCGGACCGATGGAATGGGCCGGGCGACCGGTGGCGTAGATTTCATCGAGGGCTGCGCCCGAAAAGCGCGCACGCGACAGCCGAGACGCCGAGACCGGTCACACTGCAAGGGGAGACAACGCGCTCATGAGCGATGTTCTGGAGCTTCAGGACGTATCCGTGGTCCGTGAGGGCCGGGCTCTGGTGGACCAGGTCTCCTGGTCGGTCAAGGAAGGCGAGCGCTGGGTCATCCTCGGCCCCAACGGCGCCGGCAAGACGACCCTCCTGAATGTCGCCTCCAGCTACCTCTTCCCCAGCAACGGCAGCGCCACCATCCTCGGCGAGACCCTCGGCAAGGTCGACGTCTTCGAGCTGCGCCCCCGCATCGGCATGGCCGGCATCGCCATGGCCGACAAGCTCCCCAAGCGCCAGACCGTCCTGCAGACCGTCCTCACCGCCGCCTACGGCATGACCGCCGGCTGGCACGAGGACTACGAGGACATCGACGAGCAGCGCGCCCGCGCCTTCCTCGACCGCCTCGGCATGACCGAGTACGTGGACCGCAAGTTCGGCACGCTCTCCGAGGGTGAGCGCAAGCGCACCCTCATCGCCCGCGCCCTGATGACCGACCCTGAGCTCCTCCTCCTCGACGAGCCCGCCGCCGGCCTCGACCTCGGTGGCCGCGAGGACCTGGTCCGCCGTCTCGGCCGCCTCGCCCGCGACCCGATCGCACCCTCGATGATCATGGTCACCCACCATGTCGAGGAGATCGCCCCCGGTTTCACCCACGTCCTGATGATCCGTCAGGGCAAGGTCCTCGCCGCCGGCCCGCTGGAGCTCGAGCTCACCTCCCGCAACCTCTCCCTCTGCTTCGGCCTCCCGCTCGTCGTCGAACAGGTCGGCGACCGCTGGACCGCTCAGGGCCTGCCGCTGTCCTGACGGTGTGAAGCCCGCGCGAAAACACGGGCAAGAAGCCCACCCAGCCCCATCGCGCCCTGTCCGAGGCAGGACCCGCGGTCCTACCATGACCATGTGAACGACATCGACGCATGGGTGTGGTGGCTCGTCGGCGCGGCTGCGCTCGGAATCCCGCTCGTGGTGACCGCGATGCCGGAGTTCGGCATGCTCGCAGTGGGCGCCGTCGCCGCCGCGGTCCTCGCCGGACTGGGCTTCGGCGTCGTGGCGCAGGTGCTCACCTTCGTCGTCGTCGCGGTCGCCCTCATCGCCGTCGTACGGCCCATCGCGCTCCGGCACAGCGCCCAACGCCCCCAACTCGCCACAGGCGTCGAGGCGTTGAAGGGCAAGCAGGCCGTCGTACTCGAACGCGTCGACGGCTCCGGAGGCCGGATCAAACTGGCCGGCGAGGTCTGGTCGGCCCGCTCGCTCGACGCCGGCAGCGCTTACGAGGTGGGGCAGGAAGTGGATGTCGTGGAGATCGAAGGGGCCACCGCAATCGTCATCTGACCTCGTAGGACTCAACTGAAGCGAACAGCCCACGAGTTGTGCGAGGGTCTGTCAGACTCGACCAGCAAGATCTTCAACAACCATAAGATCTTCCGAAAGCGCCGAGGCGGAGAAGGGTACGGGGAACGACGATGGAACCGGTCATCATCGTCCTGATCATTCTGGTGGTGTTGGTCTTCATCGCCCTGATCAGGACAATCCAAGTCATCCCACAGGCCAGCGCCGCCATCGTGGAGCGCTTCGGCCGCTACACGCGGACACTCAACGCGGGCCTCAACATCGTGGTCCCGTTCATCGACACGATCCGCAACCGCATCGACCTCCGCGAGCAGGTCGTGCCGTTCCCGCCGCAACCGGTGATCACCCAGGACAACCTGGTCGTCAACATCGACACGGTCATCTATTACCAGGTGACCGACGCCCGGGCCGCGACGTACGAAGTCGCCAGCTACATCCAGGCGATCGAGCAGCTCACCGTCACCACGCTCCGCAACATCATCGGTGGCATGGACCTCGAGCGGACCCTGACCTCCCGCGAGGAGATCAACGCGGCCCTGCGCGGCGTCCTCGACGAGGCCACCGGCAAGTGGGGCATCCGCGTCAACCGCGTCGAGCTCAAGGCCATCGAACCGCCCACCTCCATCCAGGACTCGATGGAGAAGCAGATGCGCGCCGACCGTGACAAGCGCGCAGCGATCCTCACCGCCGAAGGTACGCGCCAGGCCGCCATCCTCACCGCCGAAGGTGAGAAGCAGTCCCAGATCCTGCGCGCCGAGGGTGAGGCCAAGGCCGCCGCCCTGCGCGCCGAGGGCGAAGCCCAGGCGATCCGCACGGTCTTCGAGTCCATCCACGCCGGCGACCCCGACCAGAAGCTCCTCAGCTACCAGTACCTCCAGATGCTTCCGAAGATCGCCGAGGGCGACGCCAACAAGCTCTGGATCGTCCCCAGCGAAATCGGCGACGCCCTCAAGGGACTCTCCGGCGCCATGGGCAACTTCGGCCCGTTCGGCGGCAACTCGGGCGGCGGAGGCGCGGAGAAGGCTCCGGAACGCCGAGAGAAGCCGTCGATCGACTGACGCGTCCTGTACGACACCGGGGCTCACCTCCGACGGAGGTGAGCCCCGAGTTCTGCGTACGGCCTAGGCGGCGGGCTGGGCCAGCCAGTCCGGAAGCGCCTCGAAGTCCTCACTGCCGAGCGTCAGCAGCATCGCGTCCTGAGGCGTCGGCTCGAACGGCTGCCGCAGCAACGGCATACCCGCCTGCTCCGGAGTGCGGTCCGCCTTACGGTGGTTGTCCTCCGCGCAGGAGGCCACCGTATTCAGCCACGAGTCCTGACCGCCCTGCGCCCTCGGCACCACATGGTCCACCGTGGTCGCCCGCCGACCGCAGTACGCGCACCGGTGCCGGTCCCTCACCAGCACACCCCGCCTCGACCACGGAGCTTGTCTTCGGAACGGCACCCTCACGTACCTGCACAATCGGATCACCCGGGGCGCGGGTATGTCGACCGCGGCTCCACGCATGCGCAGCTCGGGGTGGGCCTGCTCGACAACGGCCTTGTCCTGCAGCACCAGAACGACGGCTCGATTCAACGTCACCGTCGACAGCGGCTCGAAGCTCGCATTCAGTACCAGCGTGTCCCGCATCCCAGCCCACCTCCCGTGCAGTCGGCCCACCCCCTGGCGGGCTTGGATCAACTCTGGCCGGGCACGCCGAGATGGACAACGCAATAAAAACTGCCCGCCCCTGATCAATTCCAAGACCAGAGGCGGGCAAACGTTCCATGAACGTCAGTCTTCGGCAGGCACCTCGTACTCACCGATCAGCTGGGCACGCGCGATCGCGTGGAACCGCAGATTGAAACCGACGACGGCGGGAGAGACATCGGAATCCGGCCCCAACTTCTCCTGGTCCACGGCGTACACCGTGAACACATACCGGTGCGGCCCGTCCCCGGGCGGCGGAGCGGCCCCGCCGAAGTCCTTGCTCCCGTAGTCGTTGCGCACCTGCACGGCACCCTCGGGCAGCCCCTCGAACTTGCCGCTGCCCGCACCGGCCGGCAGCTCGGTCACCGAGGCCGGGATGTCGAAGACCGTCCAGTGCCAGAACCCGCTGCCCGTAGGCGCGTCCGGGTCGTAGCAGGTCACGGCGAAGCTCTTGGTCTCGGCGGGGAAGCCCTCCCACCGCAGCTGCGGCGAGGTGTTGCCGCCCGCATAGACCTGAGCGTCCTTGAGCGTGGCGCCCTCCTCGACGTCCTCACTCGTCACCGTGAACGACGGCACGGGCGGATGGAAGTCATGGGGGAGCGGCCGCCGCTTGAGCTCGGTCACCTCGGTACCTCCTGATCGATGACGGAATCAGCAGCTCCGAGCCTAGAACCAGTTGCGCTTGCTGCCGACCTCGGACAGCCACTGGTTGAGGTACGCCGCCCAGTCGGTCCCGTAGAAGTCCTGCAGCCCCACCTGGAAGGACCGGAACGTGTCACTGCCCTCGCTGAACAGACCGGGCTTCTTGTCCATCTCCAGGATGACGTCCATGGCGTGCTCGTCGGCCACAAAGCTCAACTCGACCTGGTTCAGCCCGCGGTACTGCGACGGCGGGAAGAACTCGATCTCCTGGTAGAACGGCAGCTTCTGGCGCGTACCCCGGATGTGTCCGCGCTCCATGTCCGCGTTCTTGAAGCGGAAGCCCAGCTGGATGAACGCGTCCAGGATCGCCTTCTGCGCCGGCAGCGGGTGCACATTGATCGGGTCCAGGTCACCGGAGTCGATGGCGCGCGCGATCGCCAGCTCCGTGGTCACACCGATGTTCATTCCGCGCAGCGCCTGCCCGTCGATCATCGTGACCGGCGTCTCCCACGGGATCTCGAGCCCGAACGGCACCGCGTGCACGGCCCCGGCCTGCAGCTCGAAGGCACCACCGAGCTGCACCTTGGTGAACTCGATGTTCTGCTTGTACTCCTCGTCGCCGCTCTCGACCTCGACCCTGGCCTGCAGCCCGACCGACAGGCCCTCGATGTCCTGGTTCACGGACCCGCCCTGGATCCGCACCTCACCCTGGACGACGCCGCCCGGAACGACGTTGACCTCGGTCAGCACCGTCTCGACCGAAGCCCCGCCGGCCCCCAGGCTCGCGAGCAGCTTCTTGAACGCCATGTCTCTCCCTATACGTGTGGACCCTTGATCCCTACCAACGCGATCCGGGCACGGCCGGTTCCGCCCCACACCCTGGCAAGCAGACGGAACCTTGACCACCCCTTGGCCTCCACCCGTCTGGACTAGGCTCGTGCCCCATGATCGCGCCACCGGACCGTACGCCACTCCCCAGGAAGTTCTTCGACCGCCCCGTCCTGGAAGTCGCCCCCGACCTCCTGGGCCGCATCCTCGTGCGTACGACACCGGACGGTCCGATCGCCCTGCGCCTCACGGAGGTCGAGGCCTACGACGGCCCGAACGACCCCGGCTCCCACGCCTATCGCGGACGCACGGCCCGAAACGGCGTGATGTTCGGTCCGCCCGGGCATGTATACGTCTACTTCACCTACGGCATGTGGTTCTGCATGAACCTGGTGTGCGGCCCCGAAGGAAGGGCGAGCGCGGTCCTGCTCCGGGCCGGTGAGGTCATCGAGGGCGCCGAGCTCGCTCGTAAACGCAGACTCTCGGCCCGAAATGACAAGGAACTGGCCAAAGGGCCCGCACGCCTGGCCACAGCCCTGGGCGTGGCCCGCGATCTTGACGGCACGGACGCGTGCGCCCCAGGGGACACGCCGTTGCGGATCCTGACGGGCACCGCAGTCGCCCCCGACCAGGTACGCAACGGTCCACGCACCGGCGTGGCAGGTGAGGGGGGCGTGCACCCGTGGCGCTACTGGATCGCCAACGACCCGACGGTGAGCCCCTATCGGGCCCACGTTCCGAGGCGCCGCTCAAGTTGACGCGTCCCTGGAAGCTGCGTAATGTAGCCCGAGCCGCTTGACCCGGTACGGCAATCGCCAACAGCCGGAAGCGGCCAAACCACTACCTACGATCGCCCCTCGGCGGGGTCGAATTCGGTGTGCCCGCATGCCTGAATTCGGACTCGCAGAACTCGATTATGAGTTTGCCGGGGGAATCGGTTAACGTAGTGAATGTCGAAAGGCCCCGCCGACTGGGAATCAGGCCCGAAAGGATCTGATAGAGTCGGAAACGCAAGACCGAAGGGAAACTGCCCGGAGGAAAGCCCGAGAGGGTGAGTACAAAGGAAGCGTCCGTTGCTTGAGAACTCAACAGCGTGCCAAAAATCAACGCCAGATATGTTGATACCCCGTCTCCAGCGTCTGCTGGGGCGAGGTTCCTTTGAAAATACACAGCGAGGACGCTGTGAACCGTTCGGGCTTATTCCGCCCGGCGGTTCCGCTCTCGTGATGTGTCACCCGAT